>JBAXRE010000005.1:0-213454 GCA_037131365.1 Sphingomonadales bacterium | reverse complement strand
GGCGGTGGCGGTGTGGCCGGGGCGGGGGCGGCGGCACGGGCCGGGGCCGGCACCGGGGCGGCCGCATCGGTGGCCTTCACCGGCGACGGGCGGCTTTCCAGGCCAAGGCGGTGGGCCTTGCCGATCACGGCGTTGCGCGTCACCCCTTCGCCCAGCATCTCGGCGATCTGGGTGGCGGTCATCCCGCCTTCCCAGCCCTGCTTCAGCTTGGCGATGCGTTCTTCGGTCCAGGCCATCTCACTCTTCCTCAGGCACCACCCACTTGGCAGGCGGCGCATTCACCCGTAAGCCCCTACCCATGATGACCGCTGATAACAAGCTGCCCGCTCACCCCGAACCGGGTGTGGCGGTGATTGCACGGATCAACAGTGAAGGGTTGAAGACCCTTTATCTGAAGGAGGTGCGCCGCTTTTTCAAGGTGCAGCTGCAGACGATCTGGGCGCCGGCGATCACCACGCTGATGTTCCTCGTGATCTTTGCGGTGGCGCTGGGCCGCGGCGACGTGCGGGTGCTGGGCGTGCCTTACGCCAATTTCCTGGGCCCCGGCCTGATCGTGATGGGCATGGTGCAGAACAGTTTTGCCAACACCTCGTCCTCCATCCTGGTGGCCAAGGTGCAGGGATCGATCATCGATGTGCTGATGCCGCCGCTTTCGGCCGGGGAGCTGATGCTGGCGTGGGTGGGCGGTGCGCTCACCCGGGCCTGGCTGGTGGCGCTGGCGATCTGGGTGGTGATGGCGGTGGCGCCGGGTGTGGATGTGCCGCTGCGCAGCCCGCTGCTGATTCTCTATTTCGGCACGATGGGGGCGGTGCTGCTGGCGCTGCTGGGCATCCTCACCGGCATCTGGTCAGACAAGTTTGATCATGCCTCGGCGGTCACCAACTTCATCATCCAGCCGCTCACCCTGCTGTCGGGCACTTTCTATGTGGTGGAACGCCTTGGGCCAACGGTGGCGGGCGTCGCCCATCTGAACCCGTTCTTCCACATCATCGATGGCTTCCGCGCCGGTTTCATCGGGGTGGCCGATGGCGATCTGGGCGTGTCGGCGCTGGTGCTGGCCGGGTTCAACGCGGTGCTGTGGTTCTTCTGCTACCGCGTGGTGCGATCGGGCTGGAAGTTGCGGGCATGATGCGGCCGTGGCACTGCCTCTATCGCCAGTGCGTCAACGACGTGATTGCGCGCAGGGGCAAACAACCCTAACGCCAATTGCAAATCCTTTGGCACCGCAAATTCGCGCGGGGGTTCGCCCCAGGGCAGCGCGTAAGAGTTTGGACTGCACGACGATGATCATCACCGCTTCCCTGTTGCGCCGCGGCGCAGGCCTGGCCCTTGTGGCCGGGCTTGGCCTGTCGCTGTCCGCCTGCTCACGCGATGAGGAGGGTGGCCCTGGTGGCCGGAAGCGGCCGCCGCAGCTGGTCGCCGCGCAGATCGCCGCCACCGAAAATTATGCGCCAACGCTGGTGGCGCTGGGCACTGTCACCCCGTCGCAGAGCGTGGCCGTGCGCCCGCGGGCCGATGGCGAGATCATCAGGATCGCCTTTGCCGAAGGTGCCAGTGTGCGCGCCGGGCAGGTGATGTTCCAGCTGGATGCGCGGGCGGCGCAGGCCGCACTGCAGCAGGCACGCGCCGCGCTGGCCAGCGCCACCGCCACCGAAATCCAGGCGCGCGGCGATTTCAACCGCGCCCAGGCGCTGGTGGGCAAGGGGTTCATTTCGGGCACGGTTGCCGATCAGCGCCGCGCCGCGGCCGATGCCGCCCGGGCGCAGATCGAAAATGCGCGCGGCGCCGTGAAGGCCGCCGAAACCCAGCTGTCGTTCCTCACCGTCAGGGCGCCGATTTCGGGCCGCACCGGCGAGCTGGGCTATCGGCTCGGCGCCAATGTGCGCGCCGCCGATGCCACGGCGCTGGTCACGATCAACCAGCTCTCCCCGATCCACGTGCGCTTCCTGGTGCCGGCGGAAAATGTGCAGCAGGCGCGCGGCCTGCTGGCCGGCGGCGGCGGCAGCGTGGTCGCCAAGGAGCGCGAGACCGGCAAGATCATCGCCACCGGGCGACTGGTGTTCCTCGACAACAATATCGATCCCGGCAACGGCGCCATCGCGGCGCGGGCCGAGTTCCGCAACGATGGCGACATGCTGTGGCCGGGCGGCATTGTTGACGTGGAATTCCCGCTGGCCGCGGCCACGCCGCACATCGCGCTGCCGGAATCAGCGGTGCAGACCGGGCGTGACACGCCGTTCGTGTGGGCGATCAAGGCGGCCGGCAAGCCGAAGGGCGGCGCTGCGTCTGCTGGCCCCGATGCCGCTGGCGGCGGCCGTGCGGGCGGCGGCAAATCCGGCCGCGGTGCCGGCGGCAAGGTGGAGATGCGCAGCGTCGTCGTCGCCGGCCGGCTTGGCGGCAAGGTCTATCTGGCCAGCGGCGTGACGCCGGGCGAGAAGATCGTCGTCGATGCGCTGGCCCGCCTGCGCGATGGCGACATGGTGCGGGTGAAGGGCCCCGGCAAGCCGCCGGCCGATGGCAAGCCGCAGATGGCCGCCGCATCGGGCCGGAGGGCCGGCTGATGAGCTTCGTCCGCCTCTGCGTCGAGCGGCCGGTCGCGACCATCCTGCTCACGCTGGCGGTCGTGTTCGGCGGCCTGTTCGGTTATCGCCAGCTGGCGGTTTCGGCCCTGCCCGAAGTCGACCTGCCGACCATCCAGATCGAAGCCAGCCTGCCCGGTGCCAACCCCGGCACCATGGCGGCATCGGTGGCCACCCCGATCGAACGGCAATTGTCCACCATCGCCGGCATCGAGCAGGTGATTTCCAACAGCGGCACCGGCAGCACCCAGATCACGGTGCAGTTCGCGCTGGATCGCAACATCGATTCCGCCGCGCTGGATGTGCAGTCGGTGCTGTCGGCCGTTGCCCGCCGCCTGCCGCCGGAAATGCCGAGCCCGCCCAGCTTCCGCAAGATCAACCCGGCCGATCAATCCGTGTTCATCCTTTCCGTGCGTGACAAGACGCGGCCGATGAACGAGCTGCAGACGCTGGTGGACACGCTGATGGTGCCGCGCCTGTCAACCTTGCCGGGCGCTGGCCAGGTGCAGACCTATGGCTCCCGCCGCTTTGCCATGCGCATCCAATTCGATCCGGCGGCGCTGGCGGTGCGCAACCTCACTGTCGATGATCTGCGCGCCGCCGTGGCGGCCGCCAACAGCAATATCGCGGTGGGCAGCATCACCGGCGGCCCGCGCAACTATGTGCTGGACGCATCGGGCAATCTGAAGACGCCGACGCAGTTTGCCAACATCATCATCGCCACCCGCAACGGGTTGCCGGTGCGCGTCGGCGATGTCGCCAAGGTGATCAGCAGCTATGAACAGCTGCGCAGCGGCTCCAAGCTGAACGGCGAGCAGGCGCTGACGGTGGCGGTGAGCCGCCAGCCCGGCGCCAACGTCGTCAAGCTGGTCGACAATATCCGCGCCGTGATGCCCAGCGTGCGCGCCGCGCTGCCGCCGTCGGTGGACATCAGCGAAGTGATCGACCGGTCGCAATCGGTGCGCGAAAGCGTGTTCGACGCGCAGGTGACGCTGGTCGGCACCGCCTTCCTCGTCATTCTGGTCATCTACCTCGTGCTGGGTGATGCGCGCGCCACCTTCATCCCGGCCGTGGTGCTGCCGGTGGCGGCGATCGGCACCTTTGCCGGCATGTATTTCTTCGGCTTCAACCTCGACAATCTTTCCCTGCTGGCGCTCACCCTGGCCACCGGCTTCGTGGTGGACGATGCCATCGTCGTGCTGGAAAACATCGTCCGCCATACCGAGGATGGGGAGGAACCGCGCGCTGCCGCCGTGAAGGGTGCCAACGAGATCGCCTTCACCGTGCTGTCGATCTCGGTCAGCCTGGTGGCGGTGTTCATCCCGCTGCTGTTCATGGGCGGCATCATCGGCCGGCTGTTCTTCGAATTCGCCGTCACCATGACGGTGGCGATCGGCGTGTCGGCCGTGCTGTCGCTCACCCTGATCCCGATGGTGGCGGCGCGGCTGCTGAAATCGGGCCACCAGGAGCCCGGGCGCATCGCCCGCATCACCACCACCGCCTTTGCCCGGCTGACCGAAAATTATCTGAAGGCGTTCGACTGGACGCTGCAGCACCGCAAGGTGATCGGCGGGCTGACGGTGGCATCGGTGCTGGTCGCGGTGTGGGGCTTCACCGTTGTTCCCAAGGGCTTCTTCCCGACGGAGGACACCGGCAACATCTTCTTCGGCACCGAAATCGCACCCGATGCCGGGTTCGAGGTCATGCAGGCCAAGCAGGACCAGCTTTCCCGCATCGTGCTTGCCGATCCGGCGGTGGCGCGGGTCAACGTCATTTCGGGCGGCGATGGCAATCGCGGCCGCATCTTCGCACCGCTGAAGCCGGCGGGTGAGCGTGACAATATCGAAGTGGTGCAGGCCCGGCTGCGCAAGGCGGCGGCGGTGATCCCCGGCTTCTCGGCCTTCCCTAACGTGCCGCAGAACCTCAACCTTGGCGGGCGGCCGAGCCCGACCAACTATCAATACACCATCTCGGCCGTGGACAAGGCTGCGCTCTACGGCTTTGCGCCCAAGCTGGAACAGGCGATGCGCGGCATCCCCGGCATCGTGGACGTCAACAGCGATTATCAGCGCGGGGCGCGCCAGGCCTATGTCGAGGTTGATCGCGATGCCGCCTCGCGCCTTGGCGTGCCGGTGGATCAGGTGCGCCGGTTGTTGCTTGCCGCCTATGGCAACCAGCAGATCAGCCGCATCTATACTGATGCCGATGATTATCAGGTGATTATGGAGATCGACGCGAAGGACCAGCTCAACCCAGATGCGATCGGCGTGCTGACGGTGCGCGGTGCCAATGGCAAGCTGATCCCGCTGTCGGCGGTGTCGCGCGTGCGGGTGGAAGGCGCGCCGCTCAGCATCTCGCACCAGAGCCAGCTGCCGGCCGTCACCCTGTCGTTCAACCTGTCGAAGGGCGTGGCGCTCGGCCAGGTCAAGCCGCTGATCGAAAAGGCGGCGACCGAAGTGGGGCAGCCCAGCGGCGTGTCGGGCGCGCTTGGCGGCAATGCGCAGCAGTTCGAAGCCTCCACCAAGACCATGCCGATCCTGTTCCTGGCGGCGATCATCGTCATCTACATCGTGCTGGGCGTGCTGTATGAAAGCTTCGTCCACCCGGTCACCATCCTGTCGGGCCTGCCGGCGGCCGGCATTGGCGCGGTGGCCTTCCTGTGGCTGTTCCACATGCCGTTGGACGTGATCGGCATCATCGGGGTCGTGCTGCTGATCGGCATCGTCAAGAAAAACGCCATCATGCTGATCGATTTTGCCATCGCCGGCCAGCGCGAGCAGGGCTGGACCCCGGCGCACGCCATCCGCGAGGCGGCGGCCAAGCGCTTCCGCCCGATCATGATGACCACCTTTGCCGCCATGGCCGGCGCCGCGCCGCTGGCACTGGGCATCGGAGCCGGCGCCGAACTGCGCCAGCCGCTGGGCATCGCCGTGCTGGGCGGCCTGGTCGTCAGCCAGGTGCTCACCCTGTTCATCACGCCGGTTGTCTATCTGAGCATCGAAAGCCTGATGGCGCGCTATCGCACCCGCCAGGGCGCGGCCGAGGTTGCTGAACTGCCGGGCGGAGCCGCCTTCCGGCCGGAGGCGGCGGAGTAAGGCGCAGCGGGGCGTGTGAATTGCGCGCAGCACAATTCACCGACCCCGCAAGACCGGCCGGCGGGTTCTGGCAGGCCGGCGCGGCGGCTTTGCCGGCGCAGAGGCTTGCCGGAAGCCCGTTCGACGTCACGGATTTCCGGATAGAACAAGCCCTACTTGAACGGCGACGTGAACCGCGGATCCCCCACCAGCACCGGATCGTTCAGCGTCTGCAGAAAGGCGACCAGCGCCGCCTTGTCAGCCGCCGTCAGGTTCAGGCGCAGCGGCGCGGCCCCGCCCGGCGCTTTCAGCCGGTTGTCGAGCGCCGGGCCGAGCTGGATGCCGCTGTTGTAGAATTCCACCACCTCGTCCAGCGTGGCAAAGCGGCCATCGTGCATATAGGCCTTTGAAAGGCCGACATTCTTCAGGCTGGGGGCCTTGAAGATGCGGGTTTCGCCGGCATCAAGGCCGTTGCTCTGCGAATTGGCGGCGAGGGCGAAGGTGGGCGGTTGGTGGCAGGACGAGCAGCCGGCGCCGCCGCCCGCCGGCCCGGTCATGAACAATTGCCGGCCCCGGTTTTCCTGATCGGTGAAGCCGGGCAGGGTGACATTGAGGGCGCGATTTTGCGCGGTGGCGCTGAACACCTGGGCATAGGCGGTGTCCCAGCGGCTGTTGCTGCTGATCATGGCGCGTTCGAACTGGGCCAGCGCCTGGGTGATGCGGGCCTCGCTCACCACCGACGAGCCAAAGGCAAAGGCGAACAATTCCTGATAATAGGGCAGGGCCTGCAGGCGGGCGACCAGCGCATTGATGCCGCCGGCACCGGCATCCCAGCCCAATTCGATGGGGTTGATGATGGGCTGGCTGGCCTGCGCCTCCACACTGGCGGCGCGGCGATCCCAGAACATCGTGCCCGGCCGCCAGTATCGCACATTGCCCAGCCGCATGGCATGGGCGGTGGTGAACTGGGCGCCGCTGAAGCCGGTGGAAAAGCGGTTGGGATCATCGAAACCGAAGGCCTGGCGGTGGCAGGATGCGCAGGAAATGCCGGCGTTGACGCTGAGCTGGCGATCCCAGAACAGCACCCGGCCCAGCGTGGCGATGCGGTTGCTGATGGCATTGTTGTTGGGCGTGTTGTCCAGCGCGGTGACGGTGGCATCATAATAGACCGGCAGCGTCGGTGCGCCATATTCGGCCAGGTTGTTGAAATCGATGGTCAGGAGGGCCGACGCGCCGGGCAGGCTCGCCGTGGCCGGCGGGGTTGTGGTGGTGGTGACCGGCACGGCGGCGATGCTGGCCGATGTCGCGTTGGTGTTGCTGCCACCGCTGCAGCCAGCCAGTGCGAGCGCCAGCGCAATCAGCGAGGTGCTGGTGCGATACGTCATGTCGTCTTCCCCCAATCCCGTCACGACTACGCCGTGCCGGCTGCCTATCCCCCGTGGCTTGCCAAACATGGCAGGCGCGGGCGCGCGGCGGAAGGGCTAATCTGTGCCAAAGGGAGGGACGACGCCATGACGACCGCCGCTGCACATCTTGCCCGCTGGCACGCCTATATTGAAAAGCCCGATCACCAGATTTTGTGGGACATGCTGCACCCCGATGCGGTGTTCGAAAGCCCGGTGGTGCACACGCAGCAACAGGGCCGCGAGATCGTGTTCAAATATCTTGCCAGTGCCGACAAGGTGCTGGGCGGGCCGGGCTTTCACTATCTTGGCGAATGGCTGGGCGACAACAGCGCCATCCTGGAATTCGCCAACGTGATCAACGGTATCAGCGTGAACGGTATCGACATGATCAGCTGGAATGACGCCGGCCAGATCACCCATTTCAAGGTGATGGTGCGCCCGCTGAAGGCGATCCAGATGGTGCACCAGATGATGGGCGAGATGCTGCAAAAGGCCGCCGCCCAGCCGGCCTGAGCGGCCCCCCGCGACGCCGTGTCAACGGGCGTTCGTCACCGCCGGCCTGCTATGGCGGCGGGCATGAAACGCGCCTTGCTCCTGCTGCTGCCGCTTGCCGCCTGTGCGCCGGATCTGCCGCCAGAACAGGTGGCTGCGGTGAAGGCCGAGGCGCGGGTGCGGGCGGTCGGCCACACGGGCGCGACCCTGCTGGCCCCGATTGCCGGCCTTGATGACCGCGGGCGGATCGGGGTGTGCGGCCTCATCGAAACCCCGGCCGGGCCGGTGCGCGTCGTCGTCACGCTGGCGGACGGAGCGGTGCGCACCGGCGTGCCGGCCAGCCAGGGCGCCAACCGGCTCGATCTTGGCGAAAGCCGCTATTGCAGCGACACGGCGCGTGCGCGCTGGGAGCAGCTGAACAAGGTCGATCCCGTCGGCCTTGCGGCGCGGATCGCCGATCAGGCCGAATAGTTCGGCGGCCGCTTTTCCAGAAACGCCGCCAGCCCTTCCTTGAACTCGTCGCTGGCCGCGCACATCAGCTGGTTGCGGTTTTCCAGCGCGATGGCGGCTTCCAGGCTGGGCGCGTCGATGGCAAAGCCCAGGCCTTCCTTCGTCATCCTCAGGCCGATGGGGGAGGTGGCGAGCATCTCGGCCACCAGCGCTTCGCCCGCTGCCTCCAGCGCCTCATCAGGCACGACCTGGCTGACCAGACCGGTGGCCAATGACCGCTGCGCGTCGATGAAGCGGCCGGTCATCATCAGCTCTGCGGCGAGGCTGGCACCCACCAGGCGCGGCAGGAAATAGGATACGCCCATGTCGCAGCTCGACAGGCCCAGCTTGATGAAGGCGGCGTTCATGCGGGCCGACTGGCCGGCGATGCGGATGTCGCTGGCCAGCGCGAAGGCAAAGCCGCCGCCGCAGGCGGCACCGTGGACGAGGGAGATGATCGGCTGCGGGCAGCGCCGCATCTTCACATAGACATCGGCCAGCCAGCCCTGAAAGCCGAAGCCGGCACCGAAGGGGGCTTCGTCCCGACCCTGCGCCTTGATGTCGAGCCCGGCGCAAAAGGCGCGGCCGGCCCCCTTCATCACCACGATGCGGGTGTGGCGGGCGTGGAACAGGCGGCCGAAATAGTCCGACAGATCGGCCACCATCTGGTTGTTGATGCTGTTCAGCGCTTCGGGCCGGTTGAGCGTAAGCCAGTCCACCGGGCCGCGGCTGTCGATGCTGATGGTCTCGTAGGTCATGGCGCGCCTCAGCGGTTGGATTGGCCGTCGTCGATCTTGATGATCGTGCCCGTCACCGCCTCGCCGGCCGGGCTGACGAGGTAGAGCAGGGTGGAATCCATCATCGCCGGATCGCCCAGACGCTTGCGGCGGAAATGCTGGGTGATGTCGCCCATGCGGCCGATCATGCCGTCCATCATCTCGCTGGCGAAGGCGCCGGGCGCGATGGCGTTCACGTTGATCGGGAAGCGCGCCCACTCCACTGCCAGCACCTCGGTCATCCGCACCACCGCCGCCTTGGTCATGCTGTACAGCGCCGCGCCGTGGCCGTTGTATTCGAATGCCGCCATGGAGGCGATGTTCACGATGCGCAGCGGCTTGCCATCGGCGATGCGGCGGGCGGCAAGGCTGGTGGACAGCAGCCACGGCGCGTTCACGTTCACCGCCATCACCTGATTGTACAGATCGGGCGAGACCTTGTGGGCCCGCGCCGCATCGGGAATGCCGGCATTGTTGATCAGGATGGACACGGGGCCCAGCGCCGCCTCCACCTGATCGGCAAGGGCGAGGCACTGGCCCTGATCGGCAACATCGATGGCAAAGGCCCGGGCGCTGCCGCCGGCGGTGGTGATCTCGGCCACCAGCGCCGCCAGCCGGTCGGTGCGGCGGGCGCACAGGGCAACATGGGCGCCGCTGGCGGCCAGCACGCGGGCAAAGCGCGCGCCAAGGCCGGAAGACGCCCCGGTGACGATGGCGACCTGGCCCGACAGATCGGTGCTGGCGTTGGGCAGGGGAAGGTTCATCGGGGCAGCGCTCCATCCACGAAGGGGAGGGCCATTGTGCCGATGGGCCGGGCCGCCGCCATTGCCACAAGCGAGAGGGGGCAATGGCGGCTGCCGTGGGGCGGCGGCCGTGGGCCGGCGGTCAGGCGATCATCACCCGCGCCTCGTGCAGTTCCGGCAGGTGCAGGCCCTGGGCCGGCATGGCGGCGAACAGCGATGCCAGGCTGCCATGATCAGCGCCGCCTGCGGCAAACACGCTGGCCGGATCGATGCCGCTCTGGGCGCTGGCCGGCGCAAATCCGGCGGCATCCACCGATGCGGCAGCCGGGCCGACGAAGATGATGTCGGCCATCGTCAGCGCTTTCGGGCCTTGCACCAGCGCGACATACTCGTCGGTGTTGTCGAACAGGCCGTTGTTGTTGCTGTCGAAGAAGATGCGCATGCCCTGGTTGGCGGCGGTGGCGGCAGTGGGGTTGAGGAAATAGCGCCCGGCGGCGAGCTGGACACGGTCACCGGCGGAAAAATCGGTGATCCGGGCATAATCGCCATAGCCCTGGGTGGTGGGGCGGCCATCATCATAGAAGCGGCCGCGTTCGTCGCCCAGCACGAACAGATCGTTGCCGCCGCCGCCGGTCAGCACATCAAGCGTGCCGGCGCCCAGGTTGGTGCCGGCCTTGGGCACGCCGCTGATGATGTCATCACCGCTGGTGCCGATGATGGTGTCGCTGGCGGCGGTGCCATAGAGCGCGCTGACCGGTGGCACCGTGGGCGGGATGGGGTTGGTTACCGTTCCGGCCAGGCCGACGGTCATCAGCTGGTTGATGTCAAGCCGGCCGCCGGTCACGCTGATATTGGCCATGGCGGCAGTTTGCGTGACCGATTGCAACAGCGCCGCCTTGAGCTGGGCGCCGGTCAGGCTCTCGTCGGCAGAGCTCAGCAGCGCCAGGGCGCCGGTCACATGCGGTGTCGCCATCGACGTGCCGGAATAGGCGGCATAATTGCCGCCCGGCGTTGTCGAGACGATGTTGGAACCCGGCGCCGCCAGATCGACACTGGCCCGGCCAAAGTTGGAAAAGCCCGATCGTGCGCCTGTCGAGGTGATGCTGGCGACGGAGATGACATTGTCCCACCCCGCCGTGGCCTGGGTGGAATAGTTGGTGGGCCAATAGGGTGTGGTGTCGTTGTTGTCGCCAACACTGTCGGCCCCGCCATTGCCGGCGGCGGCGACGAACAGCAGATCCTGCTGGGCGGCGCGGGTGATCGCATCCAGCATGGCCTGGGAATAACCGGCCCCGCCCCAGCTGTTGTTGGTGCCGACATAATGGCCGGGCCCGGATTCATAGGCCTTGGCGGCGTTGGTGTAATAATCGATCGCGCTGACCGCGGCGGCACTGCTGCCCTGGCCGGAATCGGGCAGGAATTTCAGCGCCATCAGCTGCACATTGCTGTTCACGCCGGCGACGCCGATCCCGTTGTTGCCGATGGCGCCGATGGTGCCCGACACATGGGTGCCATGGCCGTTGCCATCCATGGGATCGTTGGTGTTGGTGACGAAATTCCAGCCGATCAGATCGTCAACCCGGCCGTTGCCATCATTGTCCACACCATTGGCCCAGCGCGGATCCTTCAGCAGGTCGCCGGCATCGATGCGGCCATTGCCGTTGAGATCGCTCACCGCGCCGGCGTTGAGGACATTGTTGAGATCGCGGAAGGTGATCAGCCCATCGCCATCGGTATCGACAAGGCCAAGGTTCTTCGGCACCTCGCCCGGGTTCAGCCAGATGTTGAGATAGAGATCGGGGTGGGTGTAATCGATGCCAGTGTCGATCACGCCGACAACCGTCTTCATCGATCCGGTGTAGCCGCGGGCCCAGGCCTCTGCCGCCTGGCTGCCGTAAATGTTCGTCGGCGTGGTGGTGTCGCCGTACATGCCCCACAGGCTGCCGCTGGTGTAGCGGGGATCGTTGACGCCCTGCACGCCGATGGTGCCGGCGGTTTCGGCAAAGCTGACATGCGGGTTGTGCGACAGCGCGCCGATCACGGCATCGGCGGATGTGCCGCGCGGCAGGGTGATCGCCATCAGGTCGCCATCGGCGGCACTGCGCACCACGCTGGCGTTGGTGCCGCCAGCGGCATCGATGGCCAGCGCCTGCGCCGCCGCGCTGGTGCCGGCGCGGAACTGGATCAAAAGTTCGACCGGCGGGGCAGGGGCGGCAGGCGCCAGCGACACCGGCGTGCCATCGGGGTGGCCAAGGGCGGCATAGGGGGTGCTGCTGGTGGCCAGCCTGGTGGTGACCAAACCAAAATCGGCAGTCCGGTCACCCCACTGGGTATCCCGCGCAAATTCGTCGTGAACCAGAGACATTTCGGCTGACCTTTCATGCCGATGGCGCGAAAGACTTGATGAACAAGCGGCGCAAATCGGAAAGACAAAACAACAAAACGCAAAGCAACAGGCAACACAAGAGAGGCTTGTATCGAAGACAAGTTCCAGCAATGACTGGTTACCGGGACGACCGATACGCTGGCAGATCCGATATGGAGGCTGATTAGCCCGCATCGGTAGCGAATGTGTTAACGCGTCACTCGGTTCGTCGTAAACAGACGTCAACCAAATCGGGCTAAGAAGGCCCAATTTGGCGGTTTATTCAGATATTCTTAGCAATTTTACTTGTGGCTGCCGGCGGCCGGAAACGCAGCGCCCCGCCGGCCGGTGGGGCAGGCGGGGCGCTGGAAACCTGGTGCTGTGCGATGGTTCAGGCGGCGGCGCTGCGGGCCACGGCTTCGCGCTCATCCTTCAGCGCTTCGGCGATTAGGAACGCCATTTCAAGGCTTTGGCTGGCATTGAGGCGCGGATCACACTGGGTCTGATAGCGCGAGGCCAGGCCGTCGTCGGAGATGGCGATCGCACCCCCCGTACATTCCGTGACATCCTGCCCGGTCATTTCCAGGTGGATGCCGCCGGCATGCGTAGATTCCGAACGATGAACGGCGAACACGCTTTTCACCTCTGCCAGAATGCGCTCAAATGGTCGCGTTTTCAAACCGCCGGCAGCCTTGCCAGAGGCCTTGATCGTGTTTCCGTGCATCGGATCGCACGACCAGAGTACATTCCGACCCTCGCGAATCACCGCGCGAATCAGGCGCGGCAGGTGCTGTTCAACCTTGTCGTGGCCAAATCGGGTGATCAAAGTGATCCGCCCGGGGATGTTTCCGGGGTTGAGTTCATCGAGCAGGCGGATGAGATCGTCCGGTTCCAGCGACGGCCCGCACTTCAGGCCCAGCGGATTGCCGACTCCGCGCAGGAATTCGACATGGGCGGAGCCCTTGAAGCGGGTGCGGTCGCCGATCCACAGCATATGAGCCGAGGTGTCGTACCAATCGCCGGTCAGGCTGTCCTGCCGGGTCATCGCTTCCTCATAGCCCAGCAGCAGCGCCTCGTGGCTGGTGAAGAAGCTGGTGCCTTTCAGCTGCGGCACGGTTTCCGGCGTCAGGCCGATGGCGCCCATGAAATCCAGCGCCTCACCGATGCGATCGGCCAGCCTGGCATATTGATCCGCCCAGGGGCTGCGCGCGGCAAAATCCAGGTTCCACTTGTGCACCTGGTGAAGATTGGCATAGCCGCCCGACGCGAAGGCGCGCAGCAGGTTGAGCGTGGCCGCCGATTGCAGATAGCCGCGGATCATGCGCTGCGGATCGGGCGTGCGGGCTTCCGGCGTGAAGGCGATATCGTTGACATTGTCGCCGCGATAGCTGGGCAGCGAGACGCCATCGATCTCCTCGAAATCGCCGGAGCGCGGCTTGGCGAACTGGCCGGCCATGCGGCCCACCTTCACCACCGGCATCTTGCTGGCGAACGTCATCACCACCGCCATCTGCAGCAGCACCCGGAACGTGTCGCGGATGGTGTTGGGATGGAATTCGGCAAAGCTTTCGGCGCAGTCACCGCCTTGCAGCAGGAAGGCATTGCCGGCGGCGGCATCGGCCAGCCGGTCGGTCAGATCGCGGGCCTCGCCGGCAAACACCAGCGGCGGATAGGATCGCAGCTCGGTCTCGATCGCCTGCAGCGCGGCCGCGTCAGGGTAGACGGGAAGCTGCCGGGCTTCGGCACGGCGCCAGCTGTCGGGGGTCCAGATCGTGGTCATAACCATTGTGCTTTGCGGCAAATCGGGGGAGGGTGCAAGGTCACGGCTCCGCTCAGGCCGAAGGGGAAGGGCATTGCAGCGTGGGTGACGTCGAACGGGCCTCGGACAAGCCTTTGCCCCGGCAAAGCCGTGGCGCCGGCTTGCCCGATCCCGCCGGCCGGCTTCGCGCGCGGCGCGCGCGCTGGCCGCGCTTCAGCGCATAAGAACGAGCTCTTCACTCATCGTCGGGTGCAGTGCCATCGTGCTGTCGAACTGCGCCTTGGTCAGCCTGGCCTTCACGGCGATGGCCACGGCCTGCAGGATTTCTGGCGCGTCCGGCCCGATCATGTGGGCGCCCACCACCGTGTCGCTGGCATCGTCCACGATCAGCTTGTACAGCGCGCGCTCGTTGCGGCCGGCCAGCACATTCTTCATCGGCCGGAAATCCGACGTGTAGACCCGCACGCTGCCATAGGCGTTGCGCGCCTGCGCCTCGGTCATGCCGACGCTGCCCAGCGGCGGGTTGGAGAATACGGCTGACGGGATGGCGGTGTAATCCACCGTCCACGGCTTGCCGCCGAACCGGCTGTCGGCAAAGGCATGGCCTTCACGGATGGCCACCGGCGTCAGCTGCACGCGGTCGGTCACGTCGCCCACGGCATAGATGCCGGGCACGTTGGTGGCGTTGCTGCTGTCCACCGCGATGGCCCCGCCGGCGTTCAGCGCGACGCCGACAGTCTCCAGCCCCAGGCCTTCGGTGTTCGGCACCCGGCCCAGCGCCCATACCAGCACGTCGGTTTCGATGCTCTTGCCGTCGGCGAAGTGCAGCACCAGGCCGGCGGCGGTCTTCTCGACCCGCTCCAGGCGGCAGTTGAGCTTGAAATTGATGCCCTTGGCCATGCTGATCTGCAGCAGCCGGTCAGCCAGCGCCGGTTCCCAGCCGCGCAAGATGGTGTCGCTGCGGTTGATGATCGTCACATCGCTGCCCAGCGCGTGGAACACGCCGGCAAATTCGGTGCCGATATAGCCGGCCCCGGCAATCACCAGCCGCTTCGGCAGTTCCGGCAGATGGAACACCTCGTTGGAGGTGATGCCATGTTCGGCGCCGGGCACGTCCGGCACGAACGGCCGCGCGCCGCTGGCGATCAGGATGGTGCCGGCGCTGTAACTGGTGCCGGCAACATCCAGAGTGTTCGGCCCGGTGATGGTGGCGTGGCCGAGCAGCGTCGTCACCTTGTTGTTGTCGAGCGTGTTCTGATAGAGGCCGTTCAGGCGATCGACTTCGCCGGCCACATTGTCGCGCAGCGTCGCCCAATCGAAGGCCTTGCCGTCGATCTGCCAGCCGAATTGCTTCGCGTCCTCCAGATCCTCGGCGAAGTGGGCACCATAGACCAGCAGCTTCTTGGGCACGCAGCCGCGGATCACGCAGGTGCCGCCGACGCGATATTCCTCGGCCACCGCCACGCGCGCGCCGTGGCCGGCCGCGATGCGACTGGCCCGCACGCCGCCCGAACCGGCACCGATCACCAACAGGTCGAAATCATGGCTCATGCCGGCCTCAATAGGCGAGGGTGGGCAGGGGCGCCAATCAATTTGCCCGTTCACCCTGAACGAGCCGGACAATCACAAGCTGAGCCACCACCAGAGCCCGCCGATCAGCGCGCCGGCCTGCACCCCCGAAATCAGCAGCAGCCATTGTTGGAAGCTCTGCTTGGCCGATTTGTGGCGCAGCACCCGCATCGCGTGCCAGGCTGCAGGGCTGCCGCCGATGGCAGACCAGCCCAGCAGGCTGCGCTCGGCAATCCGCTCGCGGCTGCGGCCATCGCGGGCACGGCGCTTGTCGATGCAGAACAACAGCCAGGTGACGGCGTTGATCAGCAGCAGCGCCGCCGCGCCAACCACCGCGAATGATGACAACATGGCGCAGATCTAGAACGGTGCGGGTGGACCGCCAAGCGGCCGCATCCGGCAGCCCCGCCGCCCCGGATGAGACGGCGGCGCATCGGGATCATTCGGCAAAGATCAGGCGGTGACCGGCCGGCGCTGGCGGCGCAGGGCAGCGCCGGTGAGGCCGAAGCCGCAGAGCATCATCGCCCAGCTGGCGGGTTCCGGCACCGTGCCGCCGATGGGCGGCACCTGCCAGCTCATCGACATCGTGTTGAAGATGCCGTGGGATTCGGTGCCCGGGCGCGAGATATCGAAGCTGCCATAAGTGCCGACGGGATTGGTGACCGTGAACGAGGTCAGCAGATCACTCCTGCCATTATCGAAGAAGTTGAGCAGCTGGGTATAGCTGTTGTCGGAAAATGGCGCGACCTTGTGGTCGGAATTGGCAACAAAGGCGATGCTGCCGAAATAGGACTGGCCGTTGCCGTAGGTGTCCCCCAGGAAATTGACGGTGACACCATTGATGGTCAGGGCTGCTGACAGCACCGGCGTGGTATAGCCTTCCGGCCCGACATTGGCCGGATCATAGGCGCTGTGCCCGGGCTGATATTGCGAGCCGCCATAGATGACATGGACCAGACCGGGCGCCACGCGGTGGACGCCCAGTTCGGTGTCCAGCACCCACACGGCAGTGAAGCTGCTGCCCACCTGCGCGCCGGGAAACAGGCCGGCCGTGTCGTTCAGCGATGCGAGCGTGCCGGTGAAGGTTGCGGTGCCGACAGCGGCATGCGCAGCGGATCCGGCCAGGCCCGCGATCACCGCGGCGGCCAGCAAATATTTGGACTTCATGTGATAACTCCCCCCGTAAGACTTGAAAGCCTATCGGCGAGCAGGGCGGGCCGCAAGCGGCGCAGCGCAAAAACGATTAGCGAAGCTGCAATTTGTCTTAGGATAAAAGCAGGAAAAACAATATTTGCGTTAACAAGCCGATGTTTCCGGTCAATGCCCGCGCTGGGGCCGGCCCCGGCCATGATCGCAGCCAGCCTCAATCGCGGAACGGGTCTTTCACCAGGATCGTGTCATCGCGCTCTGGCGAGGTGGAGACCAGCGCCACCGGGCATTCGGTCAGTTCCTCGATACGGCGAATATATTTGATCGCCTGGGCCGGCAGTTCGGCCCAGCTGCGCGCGCCGGCGGTGGAGCCCTGCCAGCCTTCGAAAGCCTCATAGATCGGCTCGACCCGCGCCTGTTCCGACGGGTGGGCGGGCAGATAATCCAGCTCGCGGCCATCAAGCCGATAGCCGGTGCAGATCATGATCGTCTCAAACCCGTCGAGCACGTCGAGCTTGGTCAGCGCCATGCCGGTGATGCCGCCCACGGCAATGGCCTGGCGCACCAGCACTGCATCGAACCAGCCGCAGCGGCGCTTGCGGCCCGTCACCGTGCCGAACTCGTGGCCGCGCTCGCCCAGCCGCTGGCCGACGTCATTTTCCTGCTCGGTGGGGAAGGGGCCGGAGCCGACACGGGTGGTGTAGGCCTTGACGATGCCGAGCACATAACCGGTCGCATCCGGGCCCATGCCCGATCCGGCGGCAGCCTGGCCGGCGACGACGTTGGAGGAGGTGACGAACGGCCAGGTGCCGTGATCGACATCGAGCAGCACGCCCTGCGCGCCTTCGAACAGGATGCGCTCGCGCCGCGCACGGGCGTCCTTCAGCCGCTTCCACACGGGCTGGATATAGGGCAGCACCGCGCCGGCGACATCGGCCAGCTGCGCCTTCAGCTCGTCCGCATCCACCGCCGGCACGCCGAAACCGGCCCGCAGCGCATTGTGGTGGGCCAGCAGGCGCTCCAGCTGCGGATCGATGGCATCAAGATGGGCAAGATCGGCAACGCGCAGGGCGCGGCGGCCCACCTTGTCCTCATAGGCCGGGCCGATGCCGCGGCGGGTGGTGCCGATCTTGCCGGCCCCCATCGCATCCTCTCGCAGCGCATCAAGATCGCGGTGCAGTGGCAGGATCAGCGGGCAGGTTTCCGACACGGCCAGGTTTTCCGGCGTGATCGCCACGCCCATGCCGGCGATGCGCGCGACCTCGTCGCGGAAATGCCAGGGATCGAACACCACGCCATTGCCGATCACCGAAAGCGTGCCGCGCACGATGCCCGACGGCAGCAGCGACAATTTGTAGGTCTTGTTGCCCACCACCAGCGTGTGGCCGGCATTGTGGCCGCCCTGGAAGCGCACCACCACATCGGCGCGCGCCGACAGCCAGTCGACAATCTTGCCCTTGCCCTCATCGCCCCACTGGGCGCCCACCACGGTCACGTTCGGCATGATGCGAATTCCTTAACGGACGTAGGATGCGCCGTTGATGTCGATGGTGGCGCCAGTGAGCGAGGCCGGCGCTTCGCTGGCCAGCCAGCGGATGGCTTCGGCCACTTCCTCGGCCCCGGCCACCCGGCCCAGCGGAATGTCGGCCAGCAATTTGTCGCCGCCGCGGCTGGCCAGATATTCCTCGGCCATGCCGGTCATGGTGAAGCCGGGCGTGATGGCGAAGGCCAGGATATTCTGCGCCGCATAGCCGCGCGCGATCGTCTTGGTCATCGCCAGCATGCCGCCCTTGGCCGCCGCATAATGCCAGTGCTTCGGCGAATCGCCGCGATGGCCGGCTCTGCTGGCGACATTGATGATGCGGCCGCCGCCATGCTGCTGGAAATGCAGCACGGCATGGCGCGACAGATCGGCGGCGCTTTGCAGGTTGATGGCGATGCTGCGTGCCCAGCTGCCGGCAAAGGCGTCGGCATCTTCGATATCGGCGGCTTCGAACACGCCGGCATTGTTGACCAGCACGTCGATACGGCCACCGGCGCGCGCCAGCGCCTGTTCCCACAGCGTATCGCCAGCGCCGGGCTGGGCGAAATCGGCCGCGATCAGCCCGTCACCGCCGGCGGTCGATTGGCCGATCACCGTGTGGCCGGCCTGTTGAAGGGCAATACGCGCCGCAGCGCCAATCCCGCGCGACGCGCCGGTAAGAAGGATATGAGCCATGGCGCTGCCCTATGACGCGGCCAGCCGGCTGTCCAGCCGGCGGGTGATGGCCGCCAGCACCTGTTCGCCGCGTTGCTGCCAATTGCCGTCGATCAGCACGGGCACAATGGCGCGCGCCGCCATCTCGGCCGCGATCACCTGCTGGAAACGCAGCCGATCAGCGCCCACGAACTGGCGCGTGCCATCGGCCACCCACGCCGTATCAGGCGCGAACAGCAGGTGCAGATCGGCCACGGCCGGCATCGCCGACAGTTCGGGATCGCGGTGGCCGTGCAGCATGGTGAACCAGGCCGCGGTCATCACCACGTCGGTATCCTCGATCAGCAGATGGGGGCGGGCAGCCAGCAGCCGGGCCCGGCGCGCGGCGTGGATGCGGGCAATCAGCCGCAGCGCGCCCGGCGTGAAATCGGTGCCGATGGTTTCGGCATATTCGCGGCCATATTCGGGCATCAGCGCCGCGCCCAGCCGGCCGGCCAGCCGCTCGGCCAGCCGGGTCTTGCCGGTCGATTCGACGCCGGTGAAACAGATGTGCAGGCCGGTCATGCGCGCCGCCACTGCTGCCAGCTGTACAGCGCGGCGATCAGGAACACGACATAAAGGCCGGCGGTGATCCACAGCGACTGGCTGGCGTAAAGACCGATCGACACGATGTTGATCGCCGCCCACAGCGGCCAGCTTTCCAGCATGCGCATATTGGTCAGCAGTTGCGCGACCAGGCTCCAGCCCGCCACAGAGCCATCGGCGAGGGGGGCGGCGGCATCGCTGTGCATCAGCACCATGGCCAGCGCCGCACTGGCGCCGATGCCGCCCATCGCCACCAGTGGCCAGCGCCCGCGCGGCAAGCGGCGCACGGCGACGCCGCCATCAGCGGCCGGGGCGCGTGTCCATGCCCACAGGCCATGCACCTGCGCGGCGAGGAAGAAGATCTGCAGGCCGGCCACAGCATAGAGCCGGCTGTGCCAGAACACGGCGGCCAGGATCGCCACCATCGCCATGCCGCACGGAAAATTCCACACCGATCGCCGCGACAGCAGCACGATATTGGCCAGCCCGAAGGCCGACGCCAGAAGTTCCCACGGGTTCACCGCGCGCGTTAAGCCCGTCGTGTCATGATTCTGCAACCCACCACGAAAAAGGGGGGCGCAGCCAATGGCCGCGCCCCCCGATTTTCGTCAGACGTGGTGATCAGAAGCGATAGCGCACCAGGCCGCCGAAGGTGCGGGGCTGGTTGCGATAGCCCGACAGCGTGCCGGACTGTGCCACACCCGGGAAGATCGTCGTCACCCAGGCCGAGTTGCCGATGTTGCGGCCCCACAGCGTGATGTCCCAACGGTTGCTGAGGTTCAGCGTGGCCGAGGCGTTGAGCAGACGGACAGTGCGTTCCAGCGGCACGGTGCCCTGCGCGATCTGGGTCGCGCTTTCATAGGCATAGTCAACGTGGAACATCAGCTTGGCGCGGTCGTTCAGATGCGCCGTATAGTCCGTCGCCAGCGACATGGAGAAGCGCGGCACGCCGGCCACGCGCTGGCCGGTCAGATCCACCGGCACGGTCGCATAGCTGCCAGTCAGCAGGGCGGCGCCGCCGGTGAACTTGTCGAACTTGCTTTCCAGATAGGTGAAGTTCGCGGTGAAGCGCAGATCCTTGGTCGGCGAATAGCTGCTGTCCAGCTCGACGCCGTTGGCCGACTGCTTGTCGGCGTTGGCAAGGATGAAGCCGGTGCCCGAGAACACGTTGCTCTGGAAGCCGGTCAGCACCTGACGGAACACCGCGAGGTTGGCGGCGAAGCCTTGCCACTGGCCCTTGATGCCGAATTCAACGACCGTGGCATATTCCGGGTTGGCATAGCGCGAACCGGTGGTGAGGTTGGTCGGCAGCGCCGCACCCAGCGCGGTGCGGATCGGCGAGGCAGCCGGAGCCGGCGATTGCGCCGGCGAACCCGGGATGAAATCGGCCGCGAACGGACGCGAATCGATCGACAGGTTCCACGAGCTTGCCTTGAAGCCGGTGGCGTGGGTGGCATAGAAGTTCAGATTGTCAGTGGCCTTCCACGCCAGCCGCACCGTGTAGGAGAAATTGTTGTCGGCGGTGCGGCCGTTTTCCACGGCGTTCGGGAAGTTCAGGAACGGCGGGATGAACTGCAGCGGACGCAGGCCCAGGAACGGGTTGGCCGAGGTGGTCGCCACGCTGGCGGGCACGCCGGCACGCACGCCGGCGAGGACGAGATCCAGGCCGGAGAACACGTCGGTGGTGGTGTTGTTGGTGGCCACCTGCTTCGTGTCGTGGGTGAAGTTGCCGCCGACCGTCAGGGTGAGCTTTTCGAGGATGTTCCAGTCGGCCGTGCCGAACACCGAAATGGCGCGGTTCTTGTAGTCATAATTTTCGAACCGGCCCTGGCCCTGGGCACCGAAGGCCCCGGCCGGCGTGCCCGGCAGCAGGGCGCGCAGCGTCGGCTCCAGGCCGCCGTAATTGCCGCCCGACAGCAGGTTGGCATAGTTGCGGAAATCGCGGCCAAAGGTCAGCTGGCCCGAGGCGTCGATCTTTTCGTTGAAGTAGAAGCCGCCGAACAGGAAGTTCACCGGGCCATCGAACTTGGTCGCCACGCGCGCTTCGGCGGTGAAGGTGTTGATGGCGTTGCGGCCGATGTTGGAACCGATGATGTCGGCGCTGGTGAAATCGCTGTCCTGGTTGGTGTTCAGGCGCACGCCGCGATAGGCGGTGATGAAGGTGTAATCCAGCTTGCTGGTCTTGTAATCAGCCTGGGCCGACACGCCATAATTGTCGATCTTGTTGGTCGACGGGAAGTTGACCGCCGAGGTCAGCGCCAGCGGCTGGTTGGAGATGACCGACCCGCCGAGCGCGCGCACGGCATTGCCGGTCGGGCCATCGACGATGTTGACGACCGAGCAGCAGATTTCATCGATGCGGTCATAATCGGCGATCAGGCGCAGCTTGAAATCTTCCGAGGGCTTGAACAGCAGCTGGGCGCGCACGCCGCCGCGGTTGCGCTCGTTTTCCTTCTGGTTGAGGAAGACGTTCTGCACATAGCCGTCGCGGCGGTTGTAGTTGCCGGCGATGCTGAAGGCGACGGTGTCGCTCAGCGGGCCGGTCACTTCGGCCTTGGCCACCAGCGCGTTGTAGTTGCCATAGCTCAGCTCGGCGGCGCCGCCCCAGTTGAACTTGGGTTCGGCGGTAACCACTGAAATGATGCCGGCAGAGGCGTTCTTGCCGAACAGGGTGGACTGCGGACCGCGCAGCACTTCGACGCGCTCCAGGCTGGGCAGGTCGCCGATCTGGGCGGCCGAACGGCTGCGATAGACGCCGTCGATGAACACGCCGACCGACGGTTCGATACCGGCGTTGTTGGCACCGTTGCCGAAGCCGCGGATGATGAAGTTGGTATTGGCCGACGATTGCAGCTGGCTGACGCGCAGCGAGGGGACCAGCGTCTGCAGGTCAAGCGCGTCGCGGATCTGAGCGGTTTCGATTGTGGCCTTGCCGGCAACCGAAACGGCGATCGCAGTGTCCTGCAGGGTCTTGGCCTGCTTGCTGGCGGTGACGATGATGATGTTGTCGTCCGCTTCGGCAGCGCCATTCTGCGCGGTCTGCGGCGCGGCCTGCTGGGCCAGGGCCGGCGCGGCCAGCGGCATCGCGACGCCCAGCATCAGCGCTGCGCGCAGGGCCACCTTGCCTGCAGTTTCGTTGATCGACATGTCGTTCCTTCCCCACATCCGTAAATGCCGCAGCCTGATTTTCCGCATGCGGCAGACAGTCACCAAAAGCCGGTGCTGCGAATGGGTTACCGGTTGGCCATAAGTAATTCAACCCCACCCCCGCCTGATGCCATGACGGCGGTTGTGGACAGTTGCGGGCGGGCAACAGAAATGCCACCAAAGACGCCATGTCCGACTGGGAAATCGCCACCGACCGTCTGCTGATCCGGCCCATGCGGGTGGAAGACGCCGCCGATTGGCACCGCATCCGTGCCGCCGCGCCCTTTGATCCACTTACCCGTGCGCTGGAGGAATCCATCGCGCTGATTGCCGCCATGCAGCGCCGCGCCGCCATCGATTCCGATGGGTGGCAACAATTCTCGCTGCTGGGCAATGATGGCGGGATGGTGGGAGATCTGGGCATCCGCTTTTCTGCGCCGTGGAACGCCACGGCCGAAATCGGCTTTGCGCTCGATCCGCGCCGGCACGGATCGGGGCTGGCCGCCGAAGCGGTGGAGGCGATGGTGCGCCGGCTGTTCCGCAACGGCCGCCGCCGCGTCGTCGCCGTGACCGACACCCGCAACCGGCCGGCCCAGCGCGTGCTGGAACGCTGCTGGTTCCGGTTGGAAGGCCGCTTTGTCGAAAGCTGGCGCGACGGCGATGAATGGTTCGACGAACTGTCCTACGCCCGCCTTGCCGGTGACTGATGGCAGAACCGACGCCTGACCGTATCGGCGCGCTGATCGGCGCTGCCGTCACCCATGTCGAACAATTGTCGGGCGGCGCCTCCTCGGCCACCTATGCCGTGGATGCGCAGCGGCCCGATGGCAGCGCCTGGCCGCTGATCCTGCAATGCGCCGCCACCGGCAGCGTGCCCGAAGGCGGCCTGCCGCGGGCTGACCAGGCCCGGCTGCAGCAGATCGCCTTTGCCGCCGGCCTGCCGGTGGCCGAAGTGGTGCGCGTGCTCAGCCCCGATGACGGGCTGGGGGAGGGGTTCGTGATGGCCCGCCTGCCCGGCGAGGCGCTGGCACCGAAATGGCTGAAATCGCCGGACTATGCGCCGGCCCGCGCGGTGCTGACGCGGCAATGCGCCGAAGTGCTGGCCCGGCTGCACCGCCTGCCGGTCAGCGCGGCGGCCGGGTTGGCGCTGCCCGCCGGCTCCACGGCGGAAGCGCTGGCGCGGATGTTTGCCAATTACCGCCGGTTCGGGGTGGATTCAACGGTGTTCGATCTGGCCTTCGCCTGGCTGAAGGCGCGTGTGGTGGACCGGCCGGCGACGACAATCGTCCATGGTGATTTCCGCTCCGGCAATCTGCTGGTGGCGCCTGATGGGTTGGTCGCCGTGCTGGATTGGGAACTGGCGCACCTGGGCGACGGCCATGAGGATCTGGGCTGGCTGTGCTGCAATTCGTGGCGCTTTGGCGTGTGGGACAGGCCGGTCGGTGGCTTTGGGCAGCGCGATGACCTCTACGCCGCCTATGAAGCGGCCGGCGGCGGGCCTGTCGATCGGGAGCGCGCGCAGTTCTGGGAAGTGTGGGGCACGCTGAAATGGGGCATCGCCTGCCTGCAGCTGGGCGATGACCATGTTTCGGGCCGGCTGCGGTCGGTGGAACGCGCCGCCATTGGCCGCCGCGTGTCGGAAGTGGAGCTGGACCTGATGCACATGTTCAGCACCGGGAGCGTGTGATGGCCGAACAGATCGAAGCCGCCACCCTGATCGCGGCCGTGCAGCTGTTTCTGGACGAATTGCTGCCCGAACTGTCTGGCCGCCGCGCCTTCCACGCCCGGGTGGCATCGAACGCGCTCGGCATTGTGGCGCGCGAACTGGCTGAGGCCCCGCAGGCGCTTGAGCAGGCGCGGCTGGCAGCGCTGCTCGGCCGCGATGCCCCGCTCGACCGGCTGCGCGCCGAACTCTGCGCCCAGCTGCGCGCCGGCACGATGGGGCTGGAGACGCCGGGCCTGATGACGGCGCTGCTTGAGGTGGCGGCGGCCAAATGCGCGGTGGACAATCCGCGCTATGCCACGCTCAAGCGTCTCGGGCGTTCAGCCACGTCCTGAGCAGTGCGAGATAAGCCGCTGGATTGTCGAGCATGATGCTGTGCGCGGCCCCCGAAATCTCGGCAAATTGCGCGTGCGCAGTGCGGGCGAAGCCGGCAATTGTTGCCGGTCGCGCCTCGTCATCGCTGCCGGCCACGAACAGGGTGCGCCGGCCATCCAGCTTTGTCAGCAGCGGCCGGCCATCATAATCCTTCAGCGTGCCGGTGGCGGTGAATTCGGCGCGGCCCCACATGGCATTGTAAATATTGCCGGCAAAGGGCGCCGGCAGCGCATCGCGATAGGCGGCAATGGCCGGCGGCGGGATCACCTGGCGGACATGGCGGGCATAGAAGACATCGGTGGCGGCCTGGCAGGCGGCGGCCGGCGCGGCCCCCGGCGTGTCGCAGCGATCGAGCAGGTCGCGCACCTCGGCCGGCATCCCGGCCTTCAGCAGCGCCGCATCCTGCAGCCAGATCGCGGTGGAAACCAGCGGCGATTGCAGCACCAGCCCGGCCAGTGCCGCGGGCTGGCGCGCGCCATATTCCAGCGCCAGCGTGCCGCCCCAGCTGCCGCCCAGCACATGCCAGCGCGTGATGCCGAAATGGGCTCGGATCGCTTCGATCTCGTCCAGAAAGCGCGGGATCTGCCAGTTTGCCGGGTCACCCGGCCGGTCGGAACGGCCGGAATCGAGCTGGTCATACAGGATGACGGCGCGCTCATCCGCCAACGCCGTGGCGTTCAGCCAGCTCCAGTGTGAGCTGCCCGGCCCGCCGTGGATGAACAGGATCGGCGGCCTGTCTGCCGTGATGGCGCCGTTGACGCGCACATAGATGCGCCCGCCCGGCACTGCCACCATCGCCTCCCGATCCGGCGCGATGCGGATGCCGGGGGCGGTGGCGCCCTGACGCAGCGTCTGCGCCGCCAGCCGCGCCGGCAGCAGCGCCGCAACCGCGCCGGCGATCAGATCCCGCCGCGCCATCATTGCGCCACGTCAGTCTTGCGGCGATAGCCGTCAGGTCCCAGGTGCATGTCGATATCCGGATAATGGCACTCATCTTGTGCCGGGTCGTTGGTGCCGATGGCAAGGAAGCTGCACGGCCGCGCCGAACGGTTCTGCAGATGGTGGCCATCGTTGGCATTGGCCGGGAAACAGGCGATGTCTCCGGGCTTGAGCAGGGTTTCGCCCGCATCCTCCACCAGCACAGCCTCGCCCGACAGCATCACCAGCATCTCGTCCTCATGCGTGTGCCAGTGGCGCTGGCTGGACCAGGTCCCGGGTTCGAGCATGACGATATTGGCGCCGAACTGGCTGAGGCCGCCTGCCTCCGTGAGCGATTGCCAGCGCCGGCCCGCCATCTGCGCATCATACGGCGGCAGATAGTTGGAACCTTCGTGGACGGGCAGGGCGGACAGATCGATCTTCGGCATCAGCGCCGTTCCAGGACGACCGGCAGCTTGCGGAAACCATGCACGAAACATTGCGGCACATATTCCGCCGGCCCGACCTGGCGCGGGAAAATGCGGCGGGCGAGCAGTTCTTCCAGCAGCACCGCCAGTTGCAGTTCGGCCAGCCGAGCGCCGACACAGCGGTGGACACCAAAGCCGAACGACAGGTGGCGGCGGGCGTTGGGGCGGCTGATATCGAATGTTTCCGCGGCCGGGAACACGCTCTCGTCGCGGTTGCCACTGATGTACCACAGCACGATCTTGTCACCCTGCTTCACCGCGTGGCCGGCAATGTCGGCATCGGCGATCGCGGTGCGGCGCATATGGGCCAGCGGCGTCTGCCAGCGCAGGATTTCCGAAATGGCGTTGGGGATCAGGCCGTGATCGGCTTCAAGCTTGGCCCATTCGCCGTCGTGGCGGTTGAAGGCTTCGACCAGGCCCGACATCGAATTGCGCGTGGTGTCGTTGCCGCCAACGATCAGCAGGATGTAATTGCCGGTGCGTTCCTGGAACGGCATGCCGCCCATGGCATCGCTGTGCGCCATGGCGCCGATCAGGTCGCCGGATGGCGGCCTGGCCTTGCGTTCGGCCATCAGCGCGTCGAGCGCGTGGGTCATGTCGATCAGGTGCTGCTGGCGGATATCCTTGGTGGCCGGGTTCAGCGCCGCTTCGATGTCGCCGCCCCAATCCGACCACAGGGTGAGGTCGCGGCGCTTGTCCCACGGATAGTCGAACAGGATGGCGAGCATCCCCGTCGTCAGCTCGATGGAGACGCGGTCCACCCAGTCGAACTCTTCGCCGATCGGCAGTCCATCGATCAATTCGCGGGTGCGGGCGCGCACCTCCACGGCCATGCGGGCGATTTCGGACGGGCCAAACGCGGGGGCCACCACGCGGCGCTGCTCGCGGTGGCGCGGCCGGTCCATGGCGATGAACTGCGGCAGATTATATTCGCCGAACAGATCGACCACTGTGATTCCGCCGAATTCGTGGCTGCTGGAGAAGATGTCGGGCCGGGCCTCCACCGCCATGATGTCGGCATGGCGGGTGACCGACCAATAGGGCCCGAACGGGCTGTGCGGCTGGTGATGCACCGGGGCCTCGGCCCGCAGGCGGGCGAACACCGGCCGCCAACTGTCATCGGCATAAAGCGCCGCGTCCGACACATCGATTGCGGAAACCGGCACATCAAGGCCGGAGCGTGCCATTGTCGCCATCCTGTCCCTCCCCATGCAAACGCCGCCTCTTGGCGGTCGCCGCCGCGATGCTACGCTGGAACCGCAACCAGAGCGAGTCCTGCCCCGATGACCATCCCGTCCCACACCAATCACGATGCCAGCATCGATCCCACCCGCGATCAGGTGCGGGCGCTGCGCGACCATGGCCGCGATGGGCCGGTGGTGATGATGAACCTGCTGAAGTTCCGGGAAACGGCGGCCTATCCGCCCGAAGCCGGCATGGCGCCCTGCACCGGCCGCGAGGCCTATGCCCGCTATCAGCACGCCTTCACCGTGGCGGTGGGGGACATTTCCCAGGCCGAGGTGCTGTATGATGGTCCGTGCGAGCAGGTCTTCATCGGCCAGGCCGGCAGCGAGGCGGCGGATTGGGACATGCTGCTGCTGGTGCGCTATCCCACGCGCCAGCACTTCCTCGCCATGATGGCCGACGACAGCTACCGCGACGCGCTGGTGCATCGTTATGCCGGGCTGGAGCGTACGGTGCTGATCCAGTGCGGCCCTGACGAAACTGCCGGCTGAAACTGGTTGAAGCGTCTGTTGCACCGCAGCGCCAGCACGTTATGAAGGCGGGACATTGGCAGCTCCCGCGGGAGTGAAGAGGAACAACATGGCCACACGTCCGATCGCGCCGCCGCCGGGAGCCGGCCAGCCGCGCCCGCTTTCGCCGCACCTCACCATCTGGAAATGGCGGGTGCACATGGCGGTTTCGATCATGCACCGGGTGACGGGCCACGCGCTGGCCTTCGGAGCCGTGCTGATCTTTGCCTGGTGGCTGGCGGCGCTGGCCAGCGGGCCGGTCTATTACCGTTTCTTCCAGGCGATCGTGTTCGGGCCGCTGGGCCTTGTCGTCGGGGTCGGCCTCACCTGGACGGTGTTCCAGCACATGGCCAGCGGCATCCGCCACCTGATCATGGATTCGGGCGAAGGCCTTGATATCCATGTCTCGCGCCGCATGGCGCAGGGCACGTTCGTCGCCTCGACCATCGCCACCCTGGCCTTCTGGGCCGCCATCCTGTCCCGGGGGTATTGATCATGGGCAACGGCACTCCTCTGGGGCGCGTGCGCGGCCTTGGCGCCGCCGGCGGCGGCATCGTCCATCACTGGTGGTTGCAGCGGGTCACCGCCGTCGCCAACCTGGCGCTGGTGCTGTGGTTCCTGTTCAGCCTCGCCCGGCTGCCGTCGCTGGATTATGCCAGCGCCGTGCTGTGGGTGCGCCAGCCGCTGGTGGCCGTGCCGCTGATGCTGCTGATCCTTTCGGTGTTCTGGCATTTCCGCCTGGGGGTGCAGGTGATGCTGGAAGATTATCTGCATGGGTCAAAGCGCGTCATCGCCTTGCTGCTGCTCAACTTCTACACCTTCGCTCTGGGTGCGATGACACTGTTTTCGGTGCTCAAGATCGCCCTTGCTGCCGCCTGACCTGCTGACGGGAAATCACCGTGACCCAAGCCTACCAGATCATCGATCATGTCTATGATGCCGTTGTCGTCGGCGCCGGCGGCTCCGGCCTGCGTGCGGCGATGGGCATTGCCGAAGCCGGCCTGAAAACCGCCTGCATCACCAAGGTCTTCCCCACCCGCAGCCACACGGTCGCGGCGCAGGGCGGCATCGCCGCCGCACTCGGCAACATGGGCCCGGATCACTGGACCTGGCACATGTACGACACGGTGAAGGGCAGCGACTGGCTGGGCGATCAAGATGCGATCGAATATCTGTGCCGCGAAGCCCCGGCCGCCGTGTACGAGCTGGAACATTTTGGCGTGCCGTTCAGCCGCACCGAGGAAGGCCGCATCTATCAGCGGCCGTTCGGCGGCATGATGCAGAACATGGGCGCCGGCCCGGCCGCGCAGCGCACCTGCGCCGCGGCTGACCGCACCGGCCACGCCATGCTGCACGCGCTCTACCAGCAGAGCCTGAAGTACTCGACCGACTTCTACATCGAATATTTCGCCATCGATCTGATCATGGTGAATGGTGAGTGCAAGGGCGTCATTGCCATCAACATGGAAGATGGCAGCATCCACCGCTTCCGCAGCCACCAGACCGTGCTGGCCACCGGCGGCTATGGCCGCTGCTATTTCTCCGCCACCTCGGCCCACACCTCCACCGGTGATGGCGGCGGCATGGCCATCCGCGCCGGCGTTGCCATGCAGGACATGGAGTTCGTGCAGTTCCACCCGACCGGCATCTATGGCGCCGGCGTGCTGATCACCGAAGGCGCGCGCGGGGAAGGGGGCTATCTCACCAACTCGGCCGGGGAGCGTTTCATGGAGCGCTATGCCCCGTCGGCGAAGGATCTGGCCAGCCGCGACGTCGTCAGCCGCTCGATGGCCATGGAAATCCGCGAAGGCCGCGGCGTGGGTGCGGAAGGTGATCATATCCACCTGCACCTGAACCACATCGATCCGGCCGTGCTGCACCAGCGCCTGCCCGGCATTTCCGAAACCGCGATGGTGTTCGCCGGGGTGGACGTCACCAAGGCGCCGATCCCGGTGGTGCCGACCGTGCACTACAACATGGGCGGCATCCCGACCAATTATCACGGCGAGGTCGTCACCCTGAAGGATGGCAATCCTGACAGCGTGGTGCCCGGTCTGTTCGCGGTGGGCGAAGCCGCCTGCGTCTCCGTCCACGGTGCCAACCGCCTGGGCTCGAACAGCCTGATCGATCTCGTCGTCTTCGGCCGCGCCACCGCGCACCGCGTTGCCGCCATCCAGAAGGCCGGCGGCGCCCATGCCCCGCTGCCCAAGGACAATGCCGATTTCGCCCTCGGCCGCCTTGACGGCTTCCGCCACGCCAAGGGCGGCTCCACCACCGCCGAAGTGCGCCTGGCTATGCAGAAGACGATGCAGGCCAACGCCGGCGTGTTCCGCACCAGCGAAATCCTCGATGAAGGCGTGCGCAAGATCGACGCCGTCTATCAGCGCATGGCCGACATCGGCACCAGCGACCGCAGCCTCGTCTTCAACACCGATCTGATCGAGACGCTGGAGCTCGACAACATGATCGGCCAGGCCGTGCTGACCATGCACATGGCGCAAAGCCGCCACGAAAGCCGCGGCGCCCACATGCACGAGGATTTCCCCGCCCGCGACGACGACACGTGGATGGTGCACAGCCTCGGCTGGTTCCGCGACGGCGCGGTGGAACTCGCCCAGCGCCCGGTCCACAGCTACACGCTGTCGGACGAGATCGACTATATCAAGCCCAAGGCGCGGACGTATTGATCACGGCGTCCCGGCACCGGGCATGAGGCTTCAAGGAACTGGAAATGGCTGAATTTTCCCTGCCCCCCAACAGTGTCATCAAGGACACCGGCAAGACGCACGCGGCACCGGCCGGGGCGGCGCGGACGAAGGCGTTCAAAATCTATCGCTGGAACCCGGACGATGGCCAGAACCCGCGTTTCGACACCTACAGCCTCGATCTCGATGCCACCGGGCCGATGGTTCTGGATGCGCTGATCAAGATCAAGAACGAGGTCGATTCCACGCTCACCTTCCGCCGCTCGTGCCGGGAAGGCATTTGCGGATCGTGTTCGATGAACATCGATGGCACCAACACGCTGGCCTGCACCAAGCCGATCGCCGACGTGAAGGGCGAGGTGGTGATCACGCCGTTGCCGCACATGGCGGTGATCAAGGATCTGGTGCCGGATTTCAGCACCTTCTACGCCCAATATGCCTCGATCAAGCCGTGGCTGCAGACCGTCACCCCGGCGCCTTCGGGCGAGGAGCGGCTGCAATCGCCGGAACAGCGCGAGAAGCTCGATGGCCTCTATGAGTGCATCCTGTGCGCCTGCTGCTCCACATCCTGCCCGTCCTACTGGTGGAACAGCGACAAGTTCCTGGGGCCGGCGGTGCTGCTGCAGGCCTATCGCTGGCTGGCCGACAGCCGTGACGAGATGACCGGCGAGCGGCTCGACGCGCTGGAGGATCCGTTCCGCCTCTATCGCTGCCACACCATCATGAACTGTGCCAATGTCTGCCCCAAGGGCCTGAACCCGGCCAAGGCGATTGCCGACATCAAGCTGATGATGCTGGAACGCCAGGGCTGAACCAAACGCCGGTTCCGGCCCGCTGCGCCCTTGCTGGCAAGGGCAGGCTTTGTTAGCGTCGCGCAACGTTCGGTTATCACGACCGTTGACAGCAACATGAGCGGGCGCAGCGTGCACAGCAGCAGGACATTCGTGGCAAGGCGCCAGCCGGTGGCGGCAGGGGCGTCCGCATGACCGCCGCCGTGCTCGCCACCAAGGCCGCGCTCAGCCGCAAGGGTGAGCGCATCCTGCCGCAATATAACAGCCTGCCCCACAAGCGCTGGTGGAAGGCACTCACCATCGTCTTCGCGGCGGTGGCGCTGGTGCTGGTGGTGTACACTGGTTTCCTGGTCGCTCTTGGCGGCACGCTGGCGCTGCGCTTTGTCGGCTTTCCCATCGGCGTGATGGCGCTGTTGACGCTGTGGATGCTCCCGGACGTCGACAAGCCCGACAATCCGCCGTTCTGGAAGCTGCTCAGCATCTACATGTTCATGATGGTGGCGTGGCCCACCTATGTTGCCATCGCCATTCCCGGCCTGCCGTGGGTGACCCCGCCGCGTCTGGTGCTGGCGGTGATGCTGATCATCATGCTCACCCATTTCCCGCAGGTGGCCGAGGCGCGGCGCAAGGTGATGGCCGTTGTCGGCCACGATGTCTGGGCCTTCCGCCTCTATCTTGTCTACATGGTCATGGAAGTGATCGTGTTGCCGCTGTCGCCGGCGCCGCTGGATGCGGTGTCCTATGAGGTGATGCAGGGCGTGCTCGACCTGTCGGCGATGATCGTCGCGGCCTGGCTGTTCGCCGATATCCGCAACGTGCCGAAACTGATGCGCATCCTGGTTCTGGGTGCCATCGTCACCATGCTGGTCACCATCGTCGAAAATCTGATGCAGCGGCCGCCGTGGATGGGCTATATCCCCAGCCTGTTCCGCATCGACAGCGAATTGATCGAATCCTATCTGTCGCCGCAGGCGCGGGTGGGGGACAATCGCTACCGCGTGCGCGCCACCTTCGGGGTCGTGCTCTATTACAGCCAGTATCTGGGCATCATCCTGCCGCCGATGCTGTACCAGATGTGGCGGATGCCGGGCTGGCGGCGGGCGCTGGCCGTGCTGATGCTGCCGCTGATCTTGCAGACCGTGTGGTATTGCAACGCCCGCACCGCCTTCGTGGCGCTGTTCGTGTCGCTGTTCGGCTATGGCGGGCTGGTGCTGACACGCCAGATCTTCTTCCGCCGCCGCGGCGACGGGCTGCAATCCGGCATCTTGGTGGCGGTGATCCTGCTGGCCATCGTCGGCCTGGCCGGCGCCATTGCCAGCAGCCACCGCCTGCAGATGTACACGTTCGGCGGTTCGCAGCATGTCGGCAGCAACGAAGTGCGCGACCTGCAGTGGCGAAACGCCTTGCGGGCGGTGGCGCGCAACCCGATCGGCGTCGGCATGGGGGTGCAGCTGCCCGATGTCGGGATCGTGTCCAGCCGCGGCATCGCCGTGATCGACAGTTTCTACATCAACCTGCTGGTTGGCGTCGGCCCGATCGGCTTCATCGCCTTCATGGGCTGCATGTTGCGGGTGGCATGGCTGGGCCTGATGACCTTCATGCGGGCGGAGGATGAGCTGGAGGAATGGGGCGGCGCGCTGGCCTTGTCGGTGATCAACTTCGTCATCGCCGCCTATGTGATCAGCTATTCCGACAACAATTATCTGGTCTTCACCTTCCTCGTCGGCATCCTGGCGCTGCACCGGCACCAGCAATTGCGGCTGGCAGCGGCCGGCCGCATTCCGAAGGAGGCGCTGCCATCGCCTGCGACGGCGCTGGCACGGCGCTGATCGGGGGCCGGCTCAGTTCGGTGGCGGCAGGTCCTGGGTCAGATCCTGGGTGTGGGCGCGGGCGGCCAGCGCCCGGGCTTCGGCCAGCAGCGCCGGCAGATCGCGGCTTGCGGCATCGGGGCCAACCTGGGTGATATCAGCACCGCGCCCGTGCCGGGCGGCGTCTGATCCCGGCCGGATCGCAAAGGCCGACAGCGGCAGATCTCCGGCGGTGATGGCTGCGGTGAAGCTGCGCCCGGGGTTGCGCTCGTCGCCGGGCATGCGCGGGTTGTAGACGAAATTGTTGCTGTCCTTCGTCCGCCACGCCTCGGCCCGCACTGCCATCAGCGCGCTGATATTGTTGGCGATGCGGCCCCAGGTGATGCCCTGCGCCATGATCGACGGTTGAAAGCCCGTGCTGCTCCGTCCGGTCGGGTCGCGCGGCACATTGCCGACATAGGCGTGCGGCGATCCGATCACCGTGTTGTTTTCCGCCACCACGCCGCGGATGTTCGTCATCGAGATGCCGTGCCGCGACGAGCCATAATAGACATTGTTGCGGATGGTGAAATCGCGGTGGTAGCCCAGCGGCTCCTTGCCGTTCTCATAGGCTTCGGCGCGGATGAAGATGCCCTGGATGGCGCTGTCGCGGCCGGCCATCAGGAAATTGCCTGCGATCGTCACCATCGTCGATCCGGTCGGCACCTGCTGGGTCATGAACTGGATCATGTCGGGATGTTCGAACAGGTCGAACCGCGGCTGCCAGCCCTGGAAGCTGTTGTGGCGGATGGCGAGGCCGTGGGTGGCGCGCACCATGATGCCTTCGCGGGCGTTGGTGAAGCGGTTGCCTTCGATCACCACGCCGAAACTGTCGCGCACGCCGGCGATCTGCTTGACATGGGTGATCTCGGACCCGGCCAGCACCACGCCCTCGCAATTGCGGATGGTGACGCCGTTGGAATCCTCGTCACCCGGGCCGTCGCCGGGGGTGGTGCCGGTGAGGAGCACGCCCGAAACCAATATGTCGCGCGACAGGCCGATATCGAGCGGCATCAGCCGGCCGGGCCCGCCCAGCACGGTCACGCCGTCAAGCTGCCAGCCCGCCGCCTTGTTGAACAGCAATTGGTTGATGCGGGCCGTGCGCGGTCCGCTGATGCGCACCGGCTCACCGTCGATCTGGCGGTTCACCACTAGGCGGGGATAATCGCCGGGGGCCAGCCGGATCAGCGTGCCGGGCGGTGCGGTGGCCACCGCGCTGGCCAGCGCCTCGCCATCGGCCACATCGATCACGCCGCCCGGCACCGGCGCCGCCCGCACCGCCGGCGGCAGTTGAAACCCGCCCACCAGCGCGCCCAGACTGGCCATCACGACTGCGCCGGCAATGATTCGGGTTTTCTTCATGACGCCGTGATAGCATGGCAGTATCAAACCAGAATGAATCTTAACCCGAATTTCCCGAAGGACACTGCAAATTGGCCTTGAAATGCATCCGCCCCGCCCTGGTCCCGGATCCGCTGATTTCGGTGGTGATGCCCAGTTACAACCGCGCCGGCGTGATTTCGCGCGCGCTGGATTCGATCCTGGCGCAAACCCTCACCCGGTTCGAGGTGATCATCGTCGATGATGGCTCCACCGACGACACGCTGGCCTTGCTGGACGGCTTTGGCGATCCGCGTATCGCCCTGTTCCAGTCCGATCGCAACCGGGGCGCGCCGGCGGCCCGCAATGCCGGTGTGGAAAAGGCCCGCACCCCGCTGATCGCCTTTCAGGACAGTGATGATGAATGGCTGCCCGGCCTGCTTGCCGCGCATGTCCATGCCCTGAAACGCTACGATGTCAGCTTCTGCCAGCTCGACCAGCGTTATGGCGACCAGCGCACGCTTTACCCCCGGCCGGGCTGGGCGCTGGGCCCTGATCTTTATGCCCAGCTGCTGGAAACCAGCCATATCTCGACACAGACGCTGGCGCTGACCAAGGCACTGTTCCACCGCGTCGGCGGCTTTGATCCCGACATGCCGCGCTTTCAGGATTGGGATCTGGTGCTGCGCCTCGCCCAGTCCGGCGCCCGCTTCCGCTACACCGATCAGCCGCTGGCCATTGCCCACGACAGCGCCGACAGCCTGACCCGCAATGTCGAAAAGGGCATCATCGGCCGCCGCCGCATCCTGGAAAAACATGCGGCCGGCTTTGCCGCCCATCCCGAGGCGCTGGCCCACCACCGCTATGTGATCGGATCGCAGCTGCGCAGCCTTGGCCGCCATGGCGAAGCGCGGGACGAATTTGCCGCGGTGCTGAACCGCAAGCGCTTCAGCGTGCGGGCCGTCGCGCAATGGGCGCTGGCCGCTGTCGGCCGCTGATGCTTTACCTGCGCGCCGCGCGGCGCTAACCGCTGCCCCATGTCTCGCGAAACCTTTACCGAGGGCCCGAATGCGGGCTGGACCTGCTGGCGCCGTGACCCGGATGGGCGCTTCGCCTCCATGCTGGGCGATTTCTTCTTCCGCGAAGGGCCGCGCGGTGTTGAATGCCGCATGGAAACCGCGCGCAAGCATTCCAATGGCCTCGGCTATCTGCACGGCGGCTTCATCATGTCGTTCATCGACATGGCGATGTTCGCCTTCATCTTCCGCCAGCTGGAAAATTCCGCCGCTGTCACCCTGTCGTGCGCCACCGATTTCCTGTCGGCCGGCATCGTCGGCAAACCGATCGAGGCGCATGGCGAGATATTGAAGGAAACCGGCAAGATGCTGTTCGTGCGCGGCCTCGTCACGCAGGACGGGGTCAACCTCGCCAGCTTCACCGGCACCATGCGCAAGATCCCGCGCACCGCCCGCCCCAGCGGCGAAGGCCATGCCACGCGGCCGGGGGAAACCCAGGTTGACTGATGTTGCCGGCCGCTACGCCGCCCTTGTCGCGGCGGGCGAGCTCACACCAGATCCGGCCCAGGCCGCGGTGATCGCCCGGCTGGCGGCGCTGGAAGGCGCGCTGGCCGCGCCGCCGCCCGCCGGCCTGATCGCCCGCCTGTTCGCCAAGGCACCGTCACTCCCGAAGGGCCTCTATATCTGGGGCGGGGTGGGGCGCGGCAAATCGATGGCGATGGACCTGTTCTTCGCCGCATCGCAGGTCACGCCCAAGCGCCGGGTGCATTTCCACGAATTCATGGCTGAAGTGCACGGCGCCATCCATGTCCGCCGTCAGGCCGGCGATGGCGATCCGCTGATCAGCGTTGCCGACGCCATTGCCGCCGGCGCGCGCCTGCTCTGCTTTGACGAGATGCAGGTGAAGGACATTGCCGACGCCGCCATCGTCTCCCGCCTGTTCACCGCGCTGATGGACCGCGGCGTCACCATCGTCACCACCAGCAACCGCCCGCCGGCCGATCTCTACAAGGATGGCCTCAACCGCCATCTGTTCCTGCCGTTCATCGCGCTGATCGAAGCCAGGCTTGACGTGCTGACCCTTGACGGCCCCACCGATTACCGTCTGCAGCGCCTGGCCGGCAGCACCACCTGGCACGTACCGAACGGCGCGGCGGCGACCGAGGCGCTGTCAGCCGCCTTCTTCCGCCTGACCGATTATCCGCCGTCAGACCGGGCGCATGTGCCCTCGGCCGAACTGGCGCTGCCGGGCGGGCGGTTCCTGCATGTGCCGAAATCACTGAAGGGCGTTGCCGTGTTCAGTTTCGCCCGCCTGTGCCGGGATGCGCTGGGCGCGGCCGATTATCTGGCCATCGCCCGCCAGTATCACACCGTCTTCATCGTCGGCATAACGGTGATGGGGCCTGAGCGCCGCAACGAGGCGATCCGCTTCATCCACCTGATCGATGCGCTCTACGAACAGCGGGTGAAATTGCTGGCCTCGGCCGCTGCCGAACCGGATGCGCTGTATGTGGCCGGCGATTCCAGCTTCGAATTCGCCCGCACCGCCAGCCGGCTGATCGAGATGCAATCGGATCATTATCTGGCGCTTGGCCACGGCCATTGAGGTTACAGTCCTCCCCAAATTGCTGAGGATAAGCCTTTGCTGCGGTTGCACACTGGGCCGCCAGCCTCTATCCAGACTGCGACATTCTGACCAAGACTCGTGCAGGAAAGGCCCCCATCCATGGCTCGCAAGAAGATCGCCCTTATCGGCGCCGGCAACATCGGGGGCACGCTGGCCCACCTGGCCGCGCAGAAGGCACTGGGCGACATCGTGCTGTTCGACGTGGTGGAAGGCGTGCCGCAGGGCAAGGCGCTCGATCTGGCGCAATGCGCGCCGGTCGAAGGCTTTGATGTGAACCTGAAGGGTTCGAACGACTATGCCGATATCGCCGGTGCCGACGTGATCATCGTCACCGCCGGTATCGCCCGCAAGCCGGGCATGAGCCGCGACGACCTGCTCGGCATCAACCTGAAGGTGATGAAGGCGGTGGGTGAGGGGATCAAGACCCACGCGCCGGGTGCCTTCGTGATCTGCATCACCAACCCGCTCGATGCCATGGTGTGGGCGCTGCGCGAATTTTCTGGCCTGCCGCACCACATGGTCTGCGGCATGGCCGGCGTGCTGGATTCGGCCCGCTTCCGCCATTTCCTGGCCGACGAGTTCAAGGTTTCGGTGCGCGATGTGAACGCCTTCGTGCTGGGCGGCCACGGCGACACCATGGTGCCGGTGATCGAGTACAGCACTGTCGCCGGCATCCCGGTGCCGGATCTGATCAAGATGGGCTGGTCCACGCAGGAGCGTATCGATGCCATCGTGCAGCGCACCCGTTCGGGCGGCGGCGAGATTGTCGCCCTGCTGAAGACCGGCAGCGCCTATTACGCGCCGGCCACCAGCGCCATCGAGATGGCCGAAGCCTATCTCTACGATCAGAAGCGCCTGCTGCCCTGCGCGGTGAACCTGAACGGCGAATATGGCGTTTCCGATCTTTATGTCGGCGTGCCGGTGATCCTGGGTGCCGGCGGCGTTGAGCGCATCGTCGAAATCGCGCTGTCTGACAGCGCCAAGGCCAATTTCCAGGTGAGCGTGGATGCGGTGAAGGAATTGCTCACCGCGTGCCGGGGCATCGATCCGTCGCTGGCGTGAACCGCCACGGCATCGCAGCGACGAACGAGAGGTAGGACATGAATATCCACGAGTATCAGGCCAAGGAATTGCTGGCCAAGTTCGGCGTTCCGGTGCCCATCGGCTTTGCCGCGATGAGCGTTGACGAAGCGGTGGCCGCCAGCGCCAGGCTGCCCGGCCCGTTGTACGTGGTGAAGGCGCAGATCCACGCCGGCGGCCGCGGCAAGGGCAAGTTCAACGAATTGCCGCCGGAGGCCAAGGGCGGCGTCCGTCTCGCCCGTTCAGCTGACGATGTGCGCGCTGCCGCCACCGACATGCTGGGCAACACGCTGGTGACGATCCAGACCGGCCCGCACGGCAAGCAGGTCAACCGCCTCTATGTGACGGACGGTGTGGACATCGCCAAGGAATTCTATCTCGCCATGCTGGTGGACCGCGCGACCGGCCGCATCGCCATCGTCGCCTCCACTGAAGGCGGCATGGATATCGAGGATGTGGCCCACCACCACCCCGAGAAGATCCACACCATCACCATCGATCCGGCCACCGGCGTCATGCCGCACCACGGCCGCGCCGTGGCCGCCGCGCTTGGCCTGTCGGGCGATCTCGCCAAGCAGGCGGAGAACGTGACGCTGAAGCTGTACAGCGCCTTTGTCGGCACCGATGCGTCGCAGATGGAGATCAATCCGCTCGCCGTCACCGATGACGGGAAGCTGCTGGTGCTCGATGCCAAGGTCGGCTTCGACAGCAACGCACTCTATCGCCACCCCGATCTGGTGGAGCTGCGCGACCTGACCGAGGAAGACCCTGCGGAAGTGGAAGCCTCCAAATACGATCTCGCCTTCATCAAGCTGGATGGTGACATCGGCTGCCTGGTCAACGGTGCCGGCCTCGCCATGGCCACCATGGACATCATCAAGCTGAACGGCGCCGAGCCGGCCAACTTCCTCGATGTCGGCGGCGGCGCCACCAAGGAGAAGGTGACGGCGGCGTTCAAGCTGATCCTGCAGGATCCGGCGGTGAAGGGTATTCTCGTCAACATCTTCGGCGGCATCATGCGCTGCGACATCATCGCGGAAGGCATCATCGCCGCCGCGAAGGAGGTCAGCCTGGCCGTGCCGCTGGTGGTGCGCCTGGAAGGCACCAATGTCGAACTGGGCAAGGAAATCCTTGCGAACAGCGGTCTGCCGATCGTGTCGGCCGACAATCTGGGGGATGCGGCGGCCAAGATCGTCGCCGAAGTGAAGAAGGCCGCCTGATGTCCATCCTCGTCAACGCAAACACCCGCGTCATCACGCAGGGCTTCACCGGCAAGCAGGGCACGTTCCATTCGGAACAGGCCATTGCCTATGGCACCAAGATTGTCGGCGGCACTGCGCCGGGCAAGGGCGGTTCCACCCACCTGAACCTGCCGGTGTTCGACACCGTCGCGCAGGCGCGGGAGGCGACCGGCGCTGATGCGAGCGTCATCTACGTGCCGCCGCCCGGCGCCGCTGACGCCATCTGCGAAGCCATCGCCGCCGAAATCCCGCTGGTCGTCTGCATCACCGAAGGCATCCCGGTGCTGGATATGGTGCGCGTGAAGCGCGCGCTGCAGGGTTCCAAGACCCGCCTGATCGGGCCGAACTGCCCCGGCGTGCTGACGCCCGGCGAGTGCAAGATCGGCATCATGCCGGGCAACATCTTCCGCAAGGGTTCGGTCGGCGTCGTCTCGCGCTCCGGCACGCTCACCTATGAAGCCGTGCACCAGACGACGAACGTGGGCCTGGGCCAGACCACGGCTGTCGGCATCGGCGGCGATCCGGTGAACGGCACCAACTTCATCGACGTGCTGGAGCTGTTCCTGAAGGACGACGCGACGGAATCGATCATCATGATCGGCGAAATCGGCGGCGATGCCGAGGAGCAGGCGGCGCAGTTCCTGATCGACGAGGCCAAGCGTGGCCGCAAGAAGCCGATGGTCGGCTTCATTGCCGGTCGCACCGCCCCTCCCGGCCGGCGCATGGGCCATGCCGGTGCCATCGTTTCGGGCGGCAAGGGCGACGCCGAAAGCAAGATCGCCGCGATGGAAGCGGCCGGCATCCGCGTGTCGCCGTCGCCGTCGTTGCTCGGTGAAACGCTGGTCGAGGTGCTGAAGGGCTGAACCAGCCCGCTTAACCGTCATGCATGGCTGCCATGTGCGGCTTTGTCATGACAACCGGGTCGGCTGCCGTTACCGTTCGGCAGCGCACCCGTACAAGGACGTGACGATGGATAGCGAAGCCCTGTTGCCTGGACCGGAAGACCGGCAAGGGCCGAGTTGGGCGCGGCCGAACTGGCCCATCCTGCCCGGCGACGACCTGACCCGCGGTCTGGATGCCGCCGGCATGTTTGCCGAAAGCAGCGCCAAGACCGCCGGCCGCGCTGCTGCCGCCGCCGCCGCGCAGGGTGCCAGCCCGGAACAGATCGCCCGGGCCGCGCAGGATTCGATCAGCGCGCTGATGCTGATCCGCACCTACCGCGTGCGCGGCCACCTGGCCGCCAATCTCGATCCGCTGGGCCTGGCCACGCGCGACCTGCCGGCCGATCTGACCCCGGCCTGGCACGGCTTTGGCCCGGAAGACCTCGACCGCCCGGTCCACATCGGCGGCGCGCTTGGCCTGCAATCGGCCACCATCCGCGAGCTGGTCGGCATCTTGCAGCGCAATTATTGCGGCAATGTCGGCCTGGAATATATGCACATCAACGACGTGGAAGAGCGTCGTTTCCTGCAGGAAAAATTCGAAGGCCGCGACAAGGACATCCAGTTCACCGCCAACGGCAAGCGCGCCATCCTGAACAAGCTGGTCGAGGCCGAGCAGTTCGAGAAATTCCTGGGCCGCAAATATGTCGGCACCAAGCGCTTCGGCCTTGATGGCGGCGAAGCCATGATCCCGGCGATGGAATCGATCATCAAGGTCGGCGGCCAGCTCGGCATTTCCGAGATCGTGTTCGGCATGCCGCACCGTGGCCGCCTGAACATGCTGGCCAATGTGCTGCAAAAGCCGTTCCGCACCATTTTTCACGAATTTGCCGGCGGATCTTCGAACCCCGATGATGTCGGCGGGTCGGGCGACGTCAAATATCACCTTGGCACCAGCACCGATCGTGAATTTGATGGCAACACGGTGCACCTCAGCCTGGTGCCCAACCCGTCGCACCTGGAAGCCGTCGATCCGGTCGTGCTCGGCAAGGTGCGCGCCATCCAGACCATGGTGGGCGACACCGAACGCAAGCGCGTGATGCCCGTCCTCCTCCACGGCGATGCGGCCTTTGCCGGCCAGGGCATTGTGGCGGAATGCTTCGGTTTCTCCGGCCTCACCGGCTATGGCACCGGCGGCACCATCCATTTCGTCGTCAACAACCAGGTCGGCTTCACCACCTCGCCGCAGTTCGCGCGCTCCTCGCCCTATCCTTCGGACGTCGCCAAGATCGTGCAGGCGCCGATCTTCCACGTGAACGGCGATGATCCGGAAGCCGTCACCTTCGCCACCAAGGTCGCCACCGAATTCCGCCAGCGCTTCGGCCGCGACGTGGTGATCGACATGTGGTGCTATCGCCGGTTTGGCCACAACGAAAGCGACGAGCCGAGCTTCACCCAGCCGCAGATGTATGCGGTGATCGGCAAGAAGAAGACGGTCAGCGAAACCTATGCCGAACGGCTGATCCGCGAAGGCGTGCTGTCGCCGGCCGAGTTCAAGGGCATGATCGATGCCTATGTGAACACGCTGGAAACCGATTTCGAAGCCGCCGCCGGTTTCAAGGCCAATGTGGCGGATTGGTTCGGCGGGCGCTGGGCCGGGCTTGGCCGCCCCAAGGAGGCGATTGACAGCCGCCGCGTCGCGATGACCGGGGTTTCGATCACCGAACTGCACCAGATCGGCAAGGCGCTGACAACGGTGCCCGATGGCTTCAACATCCACCGCACATTGGCCCGCGTCATCGATGCCAAGGCCGAAATGTTCTCCAGCGGTGCCAACATCGATTGGGCCACCGGGGAGGCACTGGCCTTCGGCGCATTGCTGAAGGATGGCTATGGCGTGCGGCTTTCCGGCCAGGATTGCGGCCGCGGCACCTTCAGCCAGCGCCACGCGGTGTGGACCGACCAGAAGGACGGCAGCCGCTATGTGCCGCTCACCTCGGTTGATCCCAGCTTCACCGTGCTCGACAGCCCGTTGTCGGAATTCGGCGTGCTCGGCTTTGAATATGGCTATGCGCTGGCCGATCCGAAAAGCCTGATCCTGTGGGAGGCGCAGTTCGGCGATTTCGTCAACGGCGCCCAGACCATCATCGATCAGTTCATCGTGTCGGGCGAGATCAAGTGGCTGCGCGCCAACGGCCTCGTGATGCTACTGCCGCACGGCTATGAGGGGCAGGGCCCGGAACACAGCTCGGCCCGGGTCGAGCGGTTCCTCAGCCTGTGCGCGGAAGACAATATCCAGGTCGCCAACTGCACGACCCCGGCCAATTTCTTCCATCTGCTGCGCCGCCAGATGCTGCGCGATTTCCGCAAGCCGTTGGTGGTGTTCACGCCGAAATCGCTGCTGCGCCACAAGCGGGCGGTGTCCAGTCTGGCCGACATGGGCCCGGCGACGACCTTCCACCGCTGCCTGGATGATATCGCACCCAATGGCACTGCGTGGTCGGGCGATCCGACCAAGATCCGCCGGCTCGTGCTGTGCACCGGCAAGGTCTATTATGATCTGCTGGATGCGCGCGAGAAGGAAAGCCGCGACGATGTCTATCTGCTGCGCGTCGAGCAGCTCTATCCATTCCCGGGTGATGTGATCGCCGAATATGCCGCGCGCTTCCCCAACCTTGAAAGCGTGGTGTGGGCGCAGGAAGAGCCGCAGAACGGCGGCGCCTGGACGTTCGTCGCCCCGCTGATTGAACAGGCGCTGGATGTGCGCCCGGTCTATGCCGGCCGCGCTGCTGCTGCTGCCACGGCGACCGGCCTGCTCAAGCGCCACAATGCCGAACAGGCCAAGCTGGTGGCAGAAGCCCTGGGCACGCGCGGAACCGAAGTGAAGGCGGCCACCCGTGGCGGCCGCAAGACGAAGTAAGAAAGAAGACAACCATGACCGATGTCATCGTGCCCGTGCTGGGCGAATCCATCACCGAAGCCAGCGTTGGCCAGTGGCTGAAACAGCCGGGTGAGGCCGTGGCTGCCGACGAGGCCATTGTGGCGCTGGAAACCGACAAGGTGGCGGTGGAAGTGCCGGCGCCGGTGGCCGGCGTGATGGGCGAGCATCTGTTCCAGACCGGTGACACGGTGACGGTGGGGGCGGTGATCGCCCGCATCACCGAAGGCGCTGTGGCATCGGCCCCGGCTGCGGCCCCCGCTGCCGCTGCCCCTCCGGCTGCCGCCCCGGTGGCACCTGCCCCGGTGGCAGCGCCGGCGCCGGCCGCGTCGCCGGCCGTCCTTGACGCCATTGCGCCGGCCGTGCGCGGCCTGCTCGACACCTACAATCTCGATCCCGCCAGCATCAGCGGCACCGGCAAGGATGGCCGCCTGACCAAGGGTGACGTGCTCGCCGCCATCGAAGCCGGCACCGCCCGGGTGAAATCGGCTCCGGCCGCCGCCGCCCCGGCCGCAACGTCCGTCGCTGCCGTGCCCACCGCCCGCCGCGAAGAACGGGTGAAGATGACCCGCCTGCGCCAGACCATCGCGCGCCGGCTGAAGGAAGCCCAGAACAGCGCCGCCATGCTGACGACGTTCAACGACGTCGACATGAGCGCGGTGATCGAAGCCCGCGCCAAATACAAGGACATGTTTGAGAAGAAGCACGGCATCCGCCTTGGCTTCATGTCCTTCTTTGCCAAGGCCGTGGTGCTGGCGCTGAAGGACGTGCCGTCGGTGGGCGCTGCCATCGAAGGCGACGAGATCATCTACAAGGATTATGCCGATCTCGGCATCGCCGTGTCGTCGCCGGGCGGCCTTGTGGTGCCGATCCTGAAGGATGCGCAGGCCAAGAGCTTCGCCCAGATCGAGCAGGCCATCGCCGATTTCGGTGACCGCGCGCGCAAGGGCACGCTCAAGATCGACGAGCTGCAGGGCGGCAATTTCACCATCTCCAACGGCGGCGTGTTCGGCTCGCTGCTGTCGACGCCGATCCTCAACCCGCCGCAATCCGGCGTGCTTGGCCTGCACCGCGTGGAGGATCGCCCGGTGGTGCGCAGCGGCCAGATCGTGGTGCGCCCGATGATGTATCTGGCGCTGTCCTACGATCACCGCCTGATCGATGGCCGCGAGGCCGTGACGTTCCTGGTGCGCGTCAAGGAAGCGATTGAAGATCCGGCCCGCCTGCTGATCGACCTGTAAGGAGCCAGACCATGGCCAGTTCCGAATTTGATGTCGTCGTCATCGGCGGCGGCCCCGGCGGCTATGTCGCCGCCATCCGTGCGGCCCAGCATGGCCTGAAGGTGGCCTGCGTGGAAAAGCGCGGCACCTTGGGCGGCACCTGCCTCAATGTCGGCTGCATCCCGTCCAAGGCGCTGCTCAATGGCAGCCATCTCTATGAGGAACTGGCCGGCGGGCATCTGGCGAAGTTCGGCGTGAAGGCCGACAATGTCTCCTTCGATCTCTCCGCGCTGCTGTCCGAGAAGGACAAGGCGGTCAAGGAACTGACCGGCGGCGTCGAGATGCTGTTCAAGAAGAACAAGGTCGAATGGGTGAAGGGTGCCGCCAGCTTCGTGGACGCCAAGACCATCGCCGTGGGTGACCGCCAGATCACCGCGAAGAATTTCATCATCGCCACCGGTTCCGAAGTGGCGCTGCTGCCCGGCATGGTGCCGGATGGGGAGGTGATCGTCACCTCCACCGAGGCGCTGACCCTGCCCAAGGTTCCCGGCCACCTGGTGGTGATCGGCGGCGGCTATATCGGGCTGGAAATGGGCAGCGTCTGGCGCCGCCTCGGCGCGAAGGTGACCGTGGTGGAATATGCGCCGCGCATCGTGCCGGCGATGGATGTGGAAGTGGCCGACGCCTTCGCCCGCATCCTCAAGAAGCAGGGCATGGTGCTGAAAGTCGCCACCAAGGTGGTGGGCGTGGCGCGCACGGGGGTTGGGGCCGTGGTCACTGTCGAACCCGCTGCCGGCGGTGCTGCCGAGACAATCGAAGCCGATGTCGTGCTGCTTTCCATCGGCCGGCGGCCCAACACCGATGGCCTGAACCTGGCGGCGGCGGGCCTCGCTGTCGATGCCAAGGGCCGCATCCCCATCGACCATTATTTCGCCACGGCCGTGCCCGGAATCTGGGCCATTGGGGACGTGGTCGAAGGCCCGATGCTCGCCCACAAGGCCGAAGACGAAGGCCTCGCCTGCGCCGACAATATCGCCGGGCTGGCTGGTTATGTGAACCACGATGTGATCCCGGCAGTGGTGTACACCCACCCGGAAGTCGGCACTGTCGGCAAGACGGAAGAAGAGCTGAAGGCTGCGGGCATCGCCTACAAGGCCGGCAAGTTCCTGTTCGCCGCCAACAGCCGCGCCAAGACCAACCGCGACACCGATGGTTTCGTGAAGGTGCTGGCCGATGCCAGGACCGACCGTGTGCTGGGCGTCCACATCATCGGCGCCATGGCCGGCACGATGATTGCCCAGGCCGCGCAGGCGATGGAATTCGGTGCCTCTTCCGAAGATATCGCGCTGACCTGCCACGCCCACCCGACCCATTCGGAAGCGCTGAAGGAAGCGGCGATGGCGGTGACGGGCAAGCCGATCCACATGTGACGCCGCCGCGCCGGGCGCGTGGCCGGCAGGGCACGGGCCTGCAAATACCGGCCTGTTGCACGCGGCCGTGATAGCTGATTGGATTGCAGCGCACCGGGCGCTGTTCGAAGCGCGCTTTGCCGCCCTGGATGCGGTGCTGCGCGACCTGCAAAAGGAGACCGGACATGGCGGCTGACGACACGACGAAAGTGGAACGGGTGAGCGAACGCGAACTGTCGATCACCCGCCTGTTCGCCGCCCCGCGCCCGCTGGTCTATCGGGCCTGGAGCGAGGCGGCGCTGTTCCGGCGCTGGTGGGTGCCGGCATCGGTGCCGGGCATGCAGCTTGCCGGCTGCGAGATGGATGTGCGCACCGGCGGGCAGTATCGCCTGGAGTTCGCCTTCGGGGACGCCACGATGGCCTTCCACGGCCGCTATCTGGAGGTGGTGCCCGGTGAGCGCATGGTGTGGACCAACGACGAAGATGCCGCCGGCGCGGTGACGACGGTGACCTTCCACGATCACGACGGGCAGACGCTGGTGCGCGTCCACGAGCAATATCCCACCGCCGAAGCGCTGGCCGAGGCGCTGGACGGCAGTGCGGCGGCTCTGCCGGAACAGCTTGACCAACTGGCGGCGGTGCTGGCGGCAGACGGGCAGGGGTGACGCGCCGCGCCGGTGCCGCTACACACACGCCACGCCGCTGGGCGCGGCCACCGGCGCGATCCTAACCGTCCGCGATTTCAGGAGGGCCTGATGGCCGCACTGCCCATCCCGCCGCTGGAGCCGCTGCTCGCCGTGCTCGATATGGCTGGTGTTGCCGTGTTCGCCGTCTCCGGCGCGCTCGCCGCCGCTCGGATCAAGCAGACCATCGTCACCTTCGCCTTCTTCGCCGCCGTCACCGGCATCGGCGGCGGCACGCTGCGCGACCTGTTGATCGGCGCGCCGGTGTTCTGGGTTGGCCGGTCGGATTATCTCGGCATCTGCCTGATCGGCGCGGCGGCGGTGTGGATCCTGAAGGCCGATCGCTGGCGGATGAACGCGCTGCTGTGGTTCGATGCCATCGGGCTGGGCGCCTATTCGGTGCTGGGCGCGGCCAAGGCGCTGGAATATGGCGTGCCGGCGCTGCCGTCGGTGATCATGGGGGTGCTCACCGCCAGCTTTGGCGGCATCGTGCGCGACCTGCTGGCCGGCGAGCCGTCCATCCTGCTGCGCCGCGAAATCTATGTCTCGGCCGCGGCGCTGGGGGCGGGAACCTATGTCGGCCTCACCTTGCTGGGCCTGTCCTTGTGGCCGGCGGCGCTGGCCGGGGCGGCGGCGGGCTTTGGCCTGCGCGGCCTTGCCATCGCCACCGGCCTGGCGCTGCCTGGTTACCGCGAGGATTGAAGCAGGCGGGCGGCCAGGCCTTCGGTCTGCGCCGCCACCGCCGGGCGGGGGGAGCCCGCCATCGTGCATTCGATGCACAGCGCCTGCATCGTCGCGCCCTTGCCGGCGGCCAGCCAGCCCAGATCATGCGCGATGGTGAGCAGCCGCAGGCGGGAGGCCTGCACCAGCCGCGCCCACGGATCGCGGGCCGAGGTCGCTTCATCGCTTTCGGCGGCACCGATATCGTTGAGCGCCGTCTGCCAGGCCGGCACCGGCTTTTCGATGTCGATCACCCGCACCTCGCCCTTGATGCCAGCCTTGGCGGCAGCAGCGGCAATGGCGGCATCCAGCCCGCCGAACCGGTCAACCAGATGGATGGGTTGCGCCTGCGCGCCGGCCCACACCCGGCCCTGCGCGATCTTGTCCACATCGGCGGCCGGGATCTTGCGGGCGGCGGACACCACGCCCAGGAAGCGGCGGTACACATCCTCCACGCCCATCTGCAGCACCGTGCGCACCTGAGGGGAAAGGCCGGCGATCACGTCCGGCTCCCCGCTGTAGGGCGTGGTCTTCACGCCGTCGCTGGTGATGCCGATGTCGCCCAGCGCGCGCGGGAAGCTGGGCAGGATGGCGAACACGCCGATCGAACCGGTGATGGTGGAGGGCTGGGCAAAGATCTGATCGGCCGCAGTGCCAACCCAATAGCCGCCGCTGGCCGCCACCGGGCCAAAGCTGGCCACCACCGGCAGACCATCGGCCTTGGCCGCGACCAGGGCGGCGCGGATTTCCTCCGACGCCGAAACCGAACCGCCGCCGCTGTCCACGCGCACCACCAGCGCCTTGATATTGTCGTGATTGTCCAGCGCATCTTCCAGCGCGCGGCGGATGGTGGTGCTGCCGGCGGTGCCGCGCGGCGCTTCGCCATCGACGATATTGCCCGTCACATAGACAACGCCCACGGCATCGCCGGACTTGCCGGCATCATCGCCGCCACCGGTGGCCGAAAGATATTTGCCCAGCGTCACGCCGGTGAAATGGCCCCAGTCGTGCACATCATCATCGCCGACCAGCTTGACCATGGCGGCATCGAAATCCTCGCGGCTGCCGAGCCTGTCCACCAGGCCGGCGTCCAGCGCGGCCTTGGCGGCATCGCCCCCGGCGGCACCCAGGCGCTGCGGCAGCTGGGCGATGAAGGCGGCGACATCGGCCTTGGGGCGCAGGCGCTTGGTATCGGCGAGGTAGCTGGCCCACAGGCTGCTGGCCAGCGCCTGATCGGCGGCCTTGGCTTCCGGCGAGGCGGCGGAGCGGGTGAACGGCTCCACGAACGACTTGTAGGTGCCGACGCGGAACACGTTCACATCCACCTGCAGCTTTTCCAGCGCCTTGGCGAAATAGAGGCGCGAGCCGCCGGGGCCGGTGACGACCACGCCGCCCATCGGGCTGAGCCAGGCCTGGTTGGCGGCAGCGGCCAGATACCAGCTGTCGTCGGTATAGGCGGTGGCCCAGGCATGGACCGGCTTGCCCGATTTGCGGAAGCGGGTGAGCGCTTCGGTGACGGTGGCGATATTGGCCTGGCCGCCGCCCATGAAGCCATCCAGCTGCAGCACGACGGCCTTGATGCGCTTGTCGGTGGCGGCGCGATCAAGGGCGCGCACGATATCGCGCACCTCCACCTCGCCGGTGCGGCCGCCCGATGCGGCCTGGAACGGCGAGGTTTCGGAGGCCTGATCAACAAGCGCGCCATCCAGCGCCAGCACCAGCGCCGCGCCGTCGGGCACAGTCGCCGGCTTGGCCGAGGACAGCAGCGCCGAAATGCCGATGAAGAACAGGGCCAGCAGGCACAGGACCAGAAAATCCTTGATGCCGACCAGAATGCGCCAGATGAGCTGAAGAGTTTTCAAGTGATTGCGCCTTGTTGCGGACCCTGCGTTTCAGGACATAGCAGCAACGGCCGGCTGGCGGCAACCAGCCGGCACGTCGCATCCCGCCGCGGTGGGGGCGGCGCGTTCAATAGATGTCGAAGCGGGCGCGGCAGCCTTCGCGCACCCAGATGCTGCCGCGGCCCCAGCCCCAGCTGCGGCCTTCGATGCAGCGGCCGCCATAGACCCGCACCAGCCGGATCTGGCGGCCGCCGCCAACGCCGCACTGGGCCGGACGCCAGTTCCAGCTTTCGCACACGACACTGGTCACGCCATAGCCGCCGTAGCCCCAACCGCCACCATAGCCGCCGCCATATCCGCCACCGTAGCCGCCCCAGCCGCCGCCACCTTCCACATGGAAGCTGGCCCGGCAGCCGCCGCGCACGCGGATGGCGCTGCCATCATGGAACCAGGTGCGGCCTTCGATGCAATCGCCGCCATAGACATAGGCCAGCCGCACCCGGGCCGCGCCGGGCACCGGGCAGGCGGCATCGCGCCAGTTCCAGCTTTCGCAGGTGACATTCAGGCCGCCGCCGCCGCCCCACATCTGGGCTGCGGCCGGTGCCGCCGGCAGGGTGACGGCCGCAGCGCCGATCAGGGATGCCGCAGCCACAAATGACAGCAAGGTGCGCACCATGATGCAATCTCCTTCCACTGATGCTGGCGGGCATCGTGCGGGAGCGGCGATTGCTGGGGGCTGAATGCTAGAGTTTGATGCCCTGCGCGCCGGCCTGTTCCACCGTGAACTGCCACGCCACCCGGCCCGACCGCGCGCCGCGCCCCGCTGCCCAGGCCAGGGCCGCGGCCGGATCAAAGGCCAGACCATGCGCGCCGGCATAGGCGGCGCAGATGGCCAGATATGTATCCTGATCGCAGGCGTGGAAGCCCAGCCTGAGGCCAAAGCGGTCGGCCAGCGCCAGATGATCATCGGCGGCATCGCGGGGATTGATGGCATCGCCATCATTTTCCGACAGGCTGCGCGGCACCAGGTGGCGGCGGTTGCTGGTGACGATCAGGCGCACATGATCGGGCCGCGCCTGCACGCCGCCATCCAGCAGGGAGCGCAGCGCATGCACCTCCCCGGCATCGGCGCCGAGCGAGACATCGTCCAGAAACACCAGAAACGGCCGCCGCGCCGTTGCCAGCACGCGGAACAGGGCGGGCAGGGTGGGCAGCGCCGGCAGCATCACCTGCACCAGCGCGATATCATGGCCATGGCCGGCCAGATCGGCCACGACACTGCGCGCCAGGCTGGATTTGCCCATGCCGCGCGCGCCCCACAGCAGGGCATCATGCGCCGGCAGGCCAGCGGCGTGGCGGCGGGCATTTTCCCGCAGCGCGGCGGCCTGCGGCTCCACCCCGCGATAGAGGCCCAGCGGCGTCGCCCGCGCCGGCGGCAGCGCGATGAGGCCGCTGCCATCCCAGCCGAACCAATGGCCATGGCCGGGATCGGCCGGCGCGGCCGGCGGCGGCGCCAGGCGTTCCAGCGCGGCGGCAATGCGGGTGAGCAGGGCGGGCGTCGTGTCCATGGCGGCAGCGATAGCCGCTGTGATGGCGAAGGCCAACGACCTTCGGTTGCGTGCAACTGGCCAAGCGGCTAGAGGCTGGCGCGGTGCTGCGGTTGTGCAGCCACAGACACGGAACCAACGATGTTCGAAACCCCGGCATATGCGCAGGCGGCGGGCGGTGCTGCTGCGGCGGGCGGCATGGCCGCGCTGATCGGCTTCCTGCCCTATCTCGCCATCTTCGCGATCTTCTATTTCCTGATCATCCGGCCGCAGCAGAACCGGGTGAAGCAGCACCGGGCGCTGGTGGATGGCGTGAAAAAGGGTGACGATGTCGTCACCGGTGGCGGCATCATCGCCAAGGCGGTGCGGGTGACCGATACCGAGGTTGAGGTTGAAGCCGGCCCCAACATGCGTTTCCGCGTGCTGAAATCGACCCTGGCCGACGTCAAGCCGCGCGGCGCGCCGTCGGCGGCCAACGACAGCAGCAACTGAGGATCACCCGCGCCGTGCTCGATTTTCCCAAGTGGAAGACCTGGTCCATCTGGCTGGTGGTCGCCGTGTGCGCGCTGCTGGCGCTGCCCAACGCGCTGCCGCCGTCCACGCTGGCCGCCCTGCCTGATGGCCTGCCCAAGAGCCAGCTCAGCCTGGGCCTCGATCTGCGCGGCGGCTCGCACCTGATGCTGGAAGCGACCGCGCAGGACGTGGAAAAGGCCAAGCTGGAATCGCTGGAAGACACGGTGCGCGCCGAACTGCGCGCCGCCGAAGGCGGCGGCATCGCCTTTTCCGACCTGTCGATCGCCGGCACCCGCCTGACCGTGAACATCAACGACCCCGCCCGCGCCGATCAGGCGGTGGCCGTGCTGACCAAGGCGACCGCGCCGCTGGGCGTCAGCGCCCAGCGCGAGGTGGAGATTTCGCGCGGCGACATCCCCGGCCAGATCGTGCTGACCCCCACCCAGGCCGGCATCGACAATGCCATCGATGGCGCGATGGCGCAGGCGGTGGAAGTCATCCGCAAGCGCATCGACGAGCTGGGCACGCGCGAGCCGACCATCGTGCGCCAGGGCAAGTCGCGCATCGTCGTGCAGGTGCCCGGCCTGCAGGATCCGGAAGCCCTGAAAAAGCTGCTCGGCAAGACCGCCAAGCTGGAATTCAAGCTGGTCGACGTGTCGGCCGATCCGGGTGAGGTGCAGCAGGGCCGGGCGCCTCCCGGCAGCCAGATCCTCCCGGCGCAGGCCGGCGGCGTGGTTGTCGTCAAGCGCCGCGCCATCATCACCGGTGACCAGCTGGTCGATTCGCAGGTCTCCACCGATCAGAATGGCGCGCCTGCCGTCTCCTTCCGCTTCGATTCCACCGGCGGTCGCCGCTTTGCGCAGGCGACGACGGAAAATGTCGGGCGGCCCTTTGCCATCATCCTTGATGGCACGGTGATTTCCGCCCCCAACATCAACGAGCCGATCCTGGGCGGCAACGGCATCATCAGCGGCAGCTACACGGTGCAGACCGCCAACGAACTTGCCATCCTGCTGCGCTCCGGCAAGCTGCCCGTCGAGCTGAAGGTGGTGGAGGAACGCACCGTCGGCCCCGATCTGGGCGCGGATTCGATCCGGGCCGGCGCCATCGCGTCGGCAGTGGCGGTGGCGGCGGTGTCGCTGCTGATGATCCTCAGCTATGGCCGCTTCGGCGTGTTCGCGGTGGCGGCGCTGATGATCAACGTCATCATGATCCTCGGCATCATGTCGGCCGCCGGCTTCACCCTCACCCTGCCGGGCATCGCCGGCATGGTGCTGACCATCGGTGCCGCGGTGGACGCCAACGTGCTGATCAACGAGCGCATCCGCGAGGAGCAGAGGAAGGGCAGGGGTGTCATCACCAGTGTCGAAACCGGCTTCAAGGAAGCGACGCGGACGATCTGGGACGCCAACAGCCTCAACATCATCGTGGCCATCATCATGTTCCTGTTCGGCTCCGGCCCGATCAAGGGCTTTGCCGTCGTGCTGTCGATCGGCATCGCCACCTCGGTGTTCACCGCCGTGACGATCGTGCGCTGGATGGTGGCGCGCTGGCTGGCCTCGGCCCGGCCGCAGACCCTCAGCATCTGATCGGGAAAGGACAGGCCCCATGCCCTTGAAGCTCATTCCCGACAACACCAACATCGGGTTCGTCAAACTCCGCTTCGTCGCCTTCGCGCTGACCTTGCTGCTCACCATCGGCGCTGCCGGCCTGCTGGCCGTGCGCGGCCTCAACCTTGGCGTCGATTTCGTCGGCGGCCTCACCATGCAGGTGGAGTTCGCGCAGGCCCCGGCGCTCGACACGTTGCGCACCCGGGTCGACAAGGTGGGCGTGGGGGACAGCGCCCTGCAGGAATTCGGCAACAACCGCACCATCCTGATCCGCCTGCCGCTGCCCAAGGATGCCGAGGTTGATCAGGGCGCCGTGCAGCGCGTGGTCGCCAAGGTGCGCGTGGCGCTGGAAAAAGACTATCAGGGCGTGAAGTTCGCCCGCGTTGAAAGCGTGTCAGGCAAGGTCAGCGGCGAGCTGATCAGTGACGGCCTGAAGGCAGTGGGCCTGTCGATGCTGTTCGTCGCCTTGTTCACCTGGTTCCGCTTCGAATGGTATTTCGGGGTCTCCACCGTCGTCGCGCTGGTCCACGACGTGGTGGTGACGATGGGCTTCTTCGCGCTCACCCAGCTGGAATTCGATCTCAACATCGTGGCCGCCGTGCTGACGATCATCGGCTATTCGCTGAACGACAAGGTGGTGATCGACGACCGCATCCGCGAAAATCTGCGCAAATACCGGCAGATGGACATCAAGCAGATCATCGATCTTTCGGTGAACGAAACCCTGCCGCGCACGGTGATGACCTCGCTCACCCTGCTGGCGGCGCTGACGGCGCTGCTGCTGCTGGGCCCGGAAGTGATCTTCGGCTTCACCGCGGCGATGGTGCTGGGCATCGTTGTCGGCACCTATTCGTCGATCTTCGTGTCCTCGTCGCTGCTGATCAGCCTGGGCGTCAAGCCGCGCGCCGCGCCGGTGGAGGACAGGCGCGCCAAGGGGGCCGAACGCATCGGCTGAGGTGGACGGCGCACAGCAAAAGGGCCGGCGCTCCCCACGGGAACGCCGGCCCTTTTTTTGTCAGCAGGTCGCGGGCCGCGCCCGCCCGCCGGTTCAGGCAGCAGCGACAGCCGCCGGCCCCACGCCGATCCGGGCCTTGGCGGCCTGATATTCGCGCACCAGGCGGGCGACCAGATCGGTCGCCGGCAGCACATCCTTCACCGCGCCGATGCCCTGGCCGCAGCCCCAGATATCCTTCCAGGCCTTGGCGTCGGTGTTGCCGCCGCTGCCGAAGTTCATCGCCGAAGGATCGCTGGTCGGCAGATTGTCAGGGTCCATGCCGGCCGCCACGATCGAAGGGCGCAGATAATTGCCGTGCACGCCGGTGAACAGGTTGGAATAGACGATGTCTGACGAGGCCGACTGGGTGATCATCTGCTTGTAGCCTTCGGCGGCGCGGGCTTCGGCGGTGGCGATGAAGGCGCTGCCGATATAGCCGAAATCGGCGCCCATCGCCTGCGCGGCGAGCACCGCATCGCCCGTGGCGATCGAGCCGGACAGCGCCAGCGGGCCATCGAACCATTCGCGGATTTCCTGGATCAGCGCGAACGGGCTGGTGGTGCCGGCATGGCCGCCCGCACCGGCGGCAACCGCGATCAGGCCATCGGCGCCCTTTTCCACCGCCTTGCGGGCGAATTTGTCGTTGATCACATCGTGCATGACGATGCCGCCGTACGAGTGGATCGCCGCGTTCACGTCATCGCGCGCGCCCAGCGAGGTGATGATCATCGGCACCTTGTATTTCACGCACAATTCCAGATCGGCCATCAGCCGGTCGTTGGAGCGGTGGACGATGAGGTTGACGGCATAAGGCGCGTCGTTGGGACCGAGTTCGGTGGACAGGCGCTGCAGCCATTCTTCGAACTGTTCGATCGGCCGCGCGTTCAGGCTGGGGAAGCTGCCGATCACGCCGGCCTTGCACTGGGCGATGACCAGCTCCGGCACCGAGATGATGAACAGCGGTGAGCCGATCACCGGGATCGACAGGCGGTTCGCCCAGGCAGCAGGAATGGCCATGATATTCTCCCCGTTCGTGAAACAGGGCCGAGTGTTAGCCTTCGTCGCCCCAGATTGCCACCTGATCATCGCCGCAGGCTGCGGCACGGGCGCGGAACATGCCGGGCGTGTTGAACGCCCAGCCCGGCACGCCATCGCGGCCGATGAAGATGATGCCGCCGGTGCCGCCGAAGCTGGCGACATCGGCCAGCGCCCGCGCCGCCGCTTCCGCCGCGCTGAGCCCCGCCAGCCGCACCAGCGCCCCCATCTCGTGGCCGACCCCGGCGCGGATGAATGCCTCCCCGGTGCCGGTGCAGGACACGCCGACGCTGCGGTCATCGGCCAGCGTGCCGGCGCCGATCAGCGGCGAATCGCCAATGCGGCCCCAACGCTTGCCGCTCAGCCCGCCGGTGGAGGTGGCGGCCGCGATATGGCCCTGGCCGTCGCGCGCCACGGCGCCGACCGTGCCATATTTCAGATCGGCATCGAAGATCGCCTCACCGCGCGCGGCTGCCGCCTTCATCAGCTGCAGTGCCTGCCAGCGGCCCTCAACCCGGAACCAGCCGGGTTCCACCTGTTCGAGGCCCTGTTCGATGGCGAACACGTCGGCACCGTCCCGCGCCAGCAGCACATGCGGGCTGTGCGCCATCACGGCGCGGGCGAGTTGCACCGGGTTCTTCGTGCGGGTGACGCCGGCCACCGCGCCGGCCTTGCGGCTGCTGCCGTCCATCACCGCCGCATCCAGTTCGGTGCGGCCCTCGGCAGTGAACACCGCGCCGCGGCCGGCGTTGAACAGCGGATGGTCTTCCAGCACGCTCACGGCGGCGACCACGGCATCGACAGCACTGCCGCCGGCGGCAAGGATCGCCTTGCCGGCCGCCAGCGCAGCGGCGAGGCCAGCGCGGCATTCGCCTTCCGGGCCGGGCAGCGTGTCAGGGGACAATTGCCCACTGCCACCGTGGATGACCAGAGACCAATCCGCAGTGTGCATGGGCACCCAATCGCAGGGGAATGGTAGCAGCGGGCAGATTTGAACTGCCGACCTCCGGGTTATGAATCCGGCGCTCTCACCAACTGAGCTACGCTGCCACAGACATCGGGGAGGCGCTGCTATAGTGGCGGCATTTGGGGTGGTCAACAGGCTTGCAGTAGGGGCTGGCACGGGGCGCGATTTGGGGGCAAAGGACAGGGCATGACCCAAGCTGCCGACATCAGCCCGATTCCGCTGTCATTGGTCGAAACCGATCTTGCCGCTGCCGCCGCCGCTTTTGGCGATGCCTTTGCCCGCACCGGTTTTGCCGTCGTGTCAGACCATGGCATCGATCAGGGCCTGATCGACCGTGCCAACGCCGCCATGAAGGCCTTCTTTGCCCTGCCGGAGGATGTGAAGCGCGCCTATGTCGTGCCCGGCGGCGGCGGCCAGCGCGGCTTGACCCCGTTCGGGGTGGAGGCCGCCAAGGGCCAGGCCCGGGCCGATCTGAAGGAATTCTGGCATGTTGGCCGCGAGTTGCCGGCCGGCCATCCTTATGCCGAGGTGATGCCGCCCAATCTGTGGCCGGCGGAAGTGCCGGATTTCCACGCCGCTGTCGGCGCGCTGTTCGATGCGCTGGATCGTACCGGCGCCACGCTGCTGCGCGCCATCGCCGTGCACCTGGGCCTTGATGCCGATTTCTTCGCGGAGCCCGTGCGCGACGGCAATTCCATCCTGCGCCTGCTGCATTACCCGCCGGTGCTTGCCGAGTCCGCCGGGGCGATCCGCGCCGGCGCGCACGAGGATATCAACGTCATCACCTTGCTGCTGGGTGCGGAAGAGAAGGGGCTGCAACTGCTCGGCCGGGATGGCGAATGGCGCTATATCGATGCGCCGGCCGGCAGCCTGGTGTGCAATATCGGCGACATGCTGCAACGCTTGACCGGGCACCGGCTGCCGTCCACCACCCACCGCGTCGTCAACCCGGCGCCGGAGCGGATGGGCGTGGCGCGTTATTCAACGCCTTTCTTCCTGCATTTCCGGCCGGATTATCTGATCACCGCGCTGCCGGGCGGCCCGCGCGAGGAACCGCCGATCACCGCGCACGACTATCTGATGGAACGGCTGCGCGATATCAAACTGCTGTAACAAAGCCGGAGCAGGGGAAAGACATGATGATCAAGCGTGCAATGCTGCTGGCCGTGCTGCTGGCAACCCCCGCCCTCGCGGCGCCCGTGCTCGACACGCCGCTGAAGGACAGTTGGTGGCAGAGCGGCCGCGCCGCGCTGGAGGCGCGCCTGGCCGTCGTCAACCGGCCGAAGAGGGCGAAGAATGTTATCCTGTTGGTGGGTGACGGCATGGGCATCACCACCATCACCGCCGCACGCATCTTTGATGGCCAGCACCCGATCGACGGCCGCCAGCCCGGCCCGGGGGAGGACAACAGCCTCGCCTGGGACCGCATGGCCAACACCGCGCTGGTGAAGACCTACAACACCAACGCCCAGGTGCCTGACAGCGCCGGCACGGCATCAAGCTTCAACACCGGCGTGAAGACGCGCATCGGGGTGATCAACTTCGGCGCCGATCAAGGCGTGGAAGCGTGCAAGACGCCCGAGAAATTGCCGCGCACCCTGGCCGAAATCGCCCGCGCGCAGGGCATGGGCATCGGCGTCGTCACCACCACCCGCATCACCCACGCGACGCCGGCGGCGGTGTACGGCCATGTGCCGTTCCGCGACTGGGAAGGGGCCGACCGCGCCTATCCGGCCGAAGCCCGCGCTTCGGGCTGCAAGGATCTGGCCACCCAGCTGGTGGGCTTCAAGGGCGGCATGGACGTGGTGCTGGGCGGCGGCCGCGCCCGCTTCTTCCCCACCGGCAAGGGCGGCATCCGCGATGATGGCCGCAATTTGGTGGAGGAATGGCAGAAGGCCTGGCCGCAGGGCCAGTTCGTTGCCGATGCCAAGGGCCTGCGCGCCCTGAACAGCAAGGGCAACGGGCCGGTGCTGGGCCTCTTCAACCCCGATCACATCAGTTACGAGCATGACCGCAAGGATGATGCCGAACCCGGCCTGCCGGAAATGGCGCGCTTTGCGCTGGCCAAGCTGGAAGCCGGCAAGGCGGCGCGCGGCGGCAAGGGCTATTATCTGATGATCGAAGGCGGCCGCATCGATCATGGCCACCACGCCAGCAACCCCTATCGGGCGCTGAAGGAAGCGCAGATGTTCAGTGCCACCGTGGCCGAAGTGCTGAAGAACGTGAACCTCGACGAGACGCTGGTGCTGGTCACCGCCGATCACAGCCACACCCTCACAATGGCCGGCTATCCGGCGCGCGGCAACGATATCCTGGGCTATATCAAGCCGCCGGCCGCCGGCGGTGAGGGCGATGGCGGGCTGAGCCCGGAAGGCTATGCGCTGGATGACCGTGGCCAGCCGATGACGACGCTCACCTATGCCAACGGGCCGTTCGTCGCGCGCGGCGTGTCGCGCGGCCTGCCGCCGAATGATCCCAATTATCTGGCCAACAAGACCTATGGCACAGCCAGCGAAAGCCATGGCGGCGAGGATGTGGCGCTGTTCGCGGAAGGTCCGCGCGCCGATCTGGTGCGCGGCGTGATGGAACAGAATCTGATCTTCCACATCATGGTGGAAGCGCTGGGCTGGCGTTGATCGCGGCGGCGCTGGTCAGGCGAGCAGGCAAAAGCCGACCAGCGATCCGCCGATCAACCCGATCATCACACCGATCCACAGCAGCGATGGTGGTGTGGGTTGGGAAGATCCTCGCCCTGACATCTCGCACCCTTGTCTCCTTGCCCGAACATCGTGCAGGATACATGCCAGATTGTCATATCTCTGAAACAATGGCCTTTTCCGGCCGGATGGTTGCTCAGGGTGTAAAGCCCACCGACATATCGGCATAGCTGGCACCGACAAAAGCCAGGCCATCGGGCGGGGCATTGAGGCCCAGCGCATCCCGGTCGCGGGCGGCAAGCGCGGCGGCCAGATCATCGCCGCTCCACTTGCCGTCGCCCACCAGCTTCAGGCAGCCGACCATCGATCGCACCTGGTGGTGCAGGAACGACCGGGCCGCAGCGATCACGTGCACTTCCTCGCCCACCCGCCGCACGTCGAGCCGGTCAAGCGTGCGCAGCGGCGAATTGGCCTGGCACTGGGCGGATCGGAAGGTGGTGAAATCATGCCGGCCCAGCAGGCGCTGGGCAGCGGCGTGCATGGCCTCAACATCCAGCGGGTGTGACACCCGCCAGGCCAGGCCGGCATCGAAGGTGAGCGGGGCTCTGCGGTTGGCGATGCGGTAGAGATAGCGCCGCCCGGTGCAATCGAAACGCGCGTGCCAGCCCGGCGCTTCGGCACAGTCCAAAATGGCCACCGGGTGCGGCCGCAGCCGCGCGTTGACCGCCTCCATCAGCTTGAACGGCGTCATCGCCTTGGCAATATCGGCATGGGCCGGCATGGCGCGGGCATGGACGCCGGCATCGGTACGACCGCAGGCGATCACCTCAACGGTTTCCCCGGTCACGCTGTGGATCGCGGTTTCGATGGCCTCTTGCACCGATGGCCCATGCGCCTGCCGCTGCCAGCCCATGAAAGGCCGGCCATCATATTCGACGGTGAAGCGGAACCGGTTCACGAAATGGCGGTGCCGGCCGGAACGCGCCAGCCGTTGAGCAGCGCCGCCGCTGGCATGGCCGGCTTGCCGGCGCGCTGCACCAGCGTGGGGCGCAGGATGCCATCGGCCGTGCCGATGCCCAGCCGGTCGTCCACCGTGATGCCGGGCGCGGGCGCACCGGGCTCCACGCTGGCGGCCAGGATCTTCACCCGCTCCCCGGCGATCTCCAGCCAGGCGCCCGGCGCCGGGTTGAAGGCCCGCACCGCGCGCTCCAGAGCGGCGGCGGGCTGGCTGGTGTCGAGATGGGCTTCGGCCTTGTCGATGCGCGGGGCGATCATCACCCCGTCCTCCGGCTGCGGCACGGCGGCGCGCGGATGGGCCAGCACGTCCAGCAGAAGGGCTGCCCCCAGTTCGGCCAGCTCGGCAAACAGGTCACCGCTGGTCTTGCCGGCCACCGGCGTCTCGGCGAACGCCAGCATCGGCCCGGTGTCGAGCCCTTCCTCCATCGCCATGATGGTGACGCCGGTGACCGCATCGCCGGCCAGCACGGCCCGCTGGATCGGTGCCGCCCCACGCCAACGCGGCAGGATGGAGCCATGGATGTTGAGGCAGCCGAGGCGCGGCACGTCGAGCACGGCGCGCGGCAGGATCAGGCCATAGGCGGCCACCACCGCCACATCGGCCCCGGCGGCCACCTGCTGAAATTCCGCCACCGCCTGCGGATCGCGGAAGCTGCGCGGGGTGTACACCGGGATGCCCAGCGCCGCCGCCCGGGCGTGCACCGGGCTCATCTGCAACTGCTTGCCGCGCCCGGCCGGCTTGGGCGCGCGCGTGTACACGGCCGCAATCTCGTGCCCGGCCGCCACCAGCGCGTCCAGCGCCGGCACCGCAAACGCAGGCGTTCCCATGTGGATGATCCGCATGGGGACGCCTGTTATCGGGTCACGCGTGATTCAGGAAGGGCTCAGCGCGCCATCACCACCGTGACGGCACGGCGGTTCTGGGCCCAGGCCGCTTCGTCGCTGCCGTCCACCGCCGGGCGCTCCTTGCCGTAGGAGATGGTGGCGATGCGGGCGACATCGATGCCCTGCGCGGCGAGGAAATTCTTCGCCGAATTGGCGCGGCGGTCACCCAGCGCCAGGTTGTATTCGCGGGTGCCGCGCTCGTCGCAATGGCCTTCCAGCGTCACGCGCACCTGCGGGTTGGCCTTCATCCAGCCGGCATGGCGGGTGAGGATGCCTTTGGCCTGATCGTCGAGCTCATAGCTGTCATAGCCGAACAGCACCGTATCGGTGCCGGCCTTTTCCTTCAGATCCTGCTGGCTGCCGGGGATGGTGGTGCTGGTCACCGGCGCAGTCGGCTCGGCGGCCGGCGGCTGCGGCGCCGGGGCCGGTGCCTCCGGGCGCGCCGTGACGGGCGGCGCCTGCAGTTCGACCTTCTTCTTGCCGCAGGCCGACAGGCTGAGGGCGGCGACGGCGAGCAGGGTGAGGGCGGGGATCTGGCGGGTCATTGATTGGCTCCTTTTCCAGCGTCTTGGGTGGTGTGGGGGTGATGTCAGGGCAGCAAGGGGGACCAGGCAGGGTCAGAGGCGTCGAGCGGTGTTGTCAACCGCCGTTCGTTCAGGCCGGAAATGTCCACCGTCCACAGGCCGGAGCGGCCGGAACGGTCACTGCGCGCGAAGATGATCACCCGGCCATTGGGGGACCAGGCCGGGCTTTCATCCTGATAGCCGTTGGTCAGCAGCCGTTCGCCGCCGCCATCCGGGCGCATCACGCCGATGCCGAAGCGCCCGCCGCCGATGCGGGTGAAGGCGATGTAATCGCCGCGCGGGCTCCACACCGGGCTGGCCGAACGGCCGTCGCCGAAGGAGATGCGGCTCTGGCCGCTGCCATCGGCGTTCATCACATAGATCTGCTGGCTGCCGCCGCGATCGCTTTCAAACACGATTCTGCTGCCATCGGGCGAATAGCTGGGGGAGGTGTCGATGCCCGGCCCGCTGGTCAGCCGGGTGGTGGTGCGGGTGGCAAGGTTGAAGCGGTAGATATCGGTATTGCCGCCCACCGACATCGAGAACACCAGATTCTGCCCGTCGGGCGAGAAGCGCGGCGCGAAGGTCATGGTGGTGAATTCGCCCACCGCTTCCTGCCGGCCGCTGCCCAGCGTGTAGAGCCACACGCGCGGACGGTTGTTCTCGAAGCTCATGTAGGTGATCGTCTGCTGCTCCGGCGCGAACCGCGGGGTGAGCACCAGATTCTGGCCCGACGTGAGGAAACGATGGCCGGCGCCATCCTGATCCATGATGGCCAGGCGCTTGATGCGCTTCAGGCGCGGGCCGGTTTCGGAGACATAGACGATGCGGCTGTCGAAATAGCCGCTTTCGCCAGTGAGGCGCGAATAGACCAGATCGGCGCATTTGTGCGCCGCCCGCCGCCAGCCCGCAGCTGTGGTGACAAACCCTTGCCGGGCGATTTCGGTGCCGGCAAACACGTCATAGGCATAGCAGGCCAAAGTGATGCCGCCGTCGGGATTGGCGCTCACCGTGCCGGTGACGAGCGCCTGCGCCGCCACCGTGCGCCAGGCCGGGAAATCCGGCTTCACCACATCGTCGATGCCCACCTGCGTGGTGAAGGCGGCCGGATCGATCGGGCGGAACAGGCCGGAGGATTTCAGATCATTGGCGATCACCTCCGACGCGCGGGCACCAAGCTGGGTGGTGGTGCCGGCTTCGGTGCTGGCGCCATTGCCGGGCGCGAAGGCCGGCACCGCGATCGGCATGGGCTGGGTGAGGCCGGCGTTGATGTCCACCCGCAGCGGCGCGGCCGTCTGGGCCAGGGCCGGGGCGGCGAACAGCAGCACGGGGAACAGAATCAGTCGCATGAGCCAGTGATATCAGCGGGCGAATATGAATGGGAGTGAAACTGCAAAATCATTGCGAACTGCTGCACGGTTGCACCGGCAACTTCCTTCGTGCCACCATGCCGGCGTTTGATGACAATCAGGGGATCATCCATGTCTGGCCACCATATCCTGCGCGCGGCCCTGTTGCTGGCGGCAGCGCCCGCCGTTGCCGCCGTGCCGTCGCCGCCGCGCCCCGTCACCGATCCGGCGGCGCTATCCTCCCCGGCCAATCCGGCGGCCCAGCCGGTGCCGGTGGCCGATCTCGTCTTCACCCGCTCCGCCGTCGGCCCGGTGTGGAGCGCCGATGGCAAGGCGATCTTCCTCACCAGCAACCTGTCGGGCCGGGCCAATATCTGGCGCATGGATGCCAATGGCAGCTGGCCGGTGCAGATGATCCAGTCCGACGATGTGCAGGGCGCGCTGGCGGCCTCCCCGGATGGGCGCTGGCTCTATTTCACCCAGGATGCCGGCGGCAACGAATATCATGATCTCTACCGCGTGCCCGCCGCCGGCGGCGCCGCCGAAGCGATCACGCAAACGCCCGACATCGACGAGAATGGCCCGCTGATCGGTGCCGGCGGCACCATCGCCATCAGCCACAAGCCGCGCGGCCAGGCGCAGAGCAACATCGCGATCCTGGGCAATGGCGCGCCGCGCCTGATCACCAATGAGGCCGATCCGCAATGGAGCTGGCAGGCGGTGGCGTTCGTGGACGGGGATCGGGCGCTGATCGCCAACCGCCTCAGCACCAGCGGCACCGATGGCGAGGTGTGGCGCATCGATGTCGCCACGGCCCGGGCGACGCTGCTGATCGGCAAGAAAGGCGTCACCGCCGCGGCTTCGGCCGCCAGCCCGGATGGCCGCAGCATCGCCATCACCAGCGATGAAGGCAGCGGCCAGGATCATGCCGGCGTGCTGGATGCCGCCACCGGCACGGTGCGCTGGCTGCCGCCGACGCCGTGGGAACAGGCCTCCGGCGCGATGAGCCCGGATGGCCGGACCATGCTGGTGCGCACCAACGCCGATGGCCGCTCCACCCTCGCGCTGGTCGATACCGCCAGCCTGGCGGTGCGGCCGCTGCCATTGCCGCCCGGCCTGAACAGCGCCCCCGACGCGGCCTTTGCGCCCGACGGCAAGAGCCTGATCTTTGCCCATGCCGGCGCCGACACCGCCAGCGACCTGTTCCGGTTCGACATCGCCGGCGGCAGCAGCCTGCCGCTTACCCAGACGGCGATGGCCAGCCTGACCCCGGCCAATCTGCCCAAATCCGAAATCGTCACCTTCAAGAGCTTTGACGGTTCGCTGGTCAGCGCCGTGCTCACCATGCCGTTCAACCTGAAGCGCGACGGCAGCGCGCCGGCCATCGTCATCCCGCACGGCGGCCCGACCGGGCAGAGCGTTGACGGCTTCAGCCGCGCCGCCACCCTGTTCGCCAGCCGCGGCTATCTGGTGATCCAGCCCAATTTCCGGGGCTCCACCGGCTATGGCCGCGCCTTTCAGGAAGCCAACCGCAACGATCTGGGCGGCGGTGATCTGAAGGATGTGCTGGCCGCCAAGGATTTCCTGGTCGCCACCGGCTTTGTCGATGGCAAGCGGGTGGGCATCACCGGCGGCAGCTATGGCGGCTTCATGACGCTGATGGCCATCGGCAAGGCACCCACCGCCTTTGCCGCCGCCGTGCAGCAATATGGCATCATCAACTGGCGCACGATGTGGAGCAGCGAGGACGCCCGCCTGCAGGCCTATCAGCGCGGCCTGATCGGCGCGCCTGACGAGCACAAGGGCGTCTATGAGGCTGTCTCGCCGCTCACCTATATCCGCGCTGCCACCGCCCCGCTGCTGTCCTTGCAGGGGGAGAATGACATCCGCGTGCCGCGCTCCCAGGCGCAGGAAGTTGCCGATATATTGAAGGCCAAGGGCAACACGGTGGAAACCATCTTCTACAAGGCCGAAGGCCATGGCTTCCAGAAGCGGGAGAACCAGCTTGATGCGCTCAGCCGCACGCTCGACTGGTTCGAACGTACGCTGAAGCCCGCCAAGTGAAGCGGCTGCTCGCGGTGCTGCTGCTGGCCAGCCCGGCCAGCGCGGCCGACCTGCTGATCCGCGGCGGGCCGATCCTGACCATGGTGGGTGACCGGCCCAACCATGTCGCGGCCGTGGTGGTGGATGGCGGCCGCATCGCCTTTGCCGGTGCGCTGGCCGAAGCCCGCCGCCGCGCCGGGCCGGGCACGCAGATGCTCGATCTCAAGGGCCGCACGCTGCTGCCCGGCCTGGTTGATGCCCACAGCCACCTGATGATGGCGGTCGATCTTGCCCGCCGGGTGAATGTGTCGGGCGCGCCGGTCGGCGATGTCGCCAGCATCGCCGGGCTGGTGGCGAAACTTGCAGCGCAGGAACCCCGGCTGCACCTGGGGGCCGGCGACTGGCTGGTGGGCTGGGGCTATGATGCCAGCCTGCTGGCCGACCAGCGCGAGCTCACCCGGCGCGATCTCGATGCGCGCTTTCCGGACCGGCCGGTGCTGGTGATGCATGTGTCGGGCCACGGCGCGGTTCTCAATTCCGCCGGGCTGGCGGCGATCGGCGTCACGCCTGACAGCGCGGCGCCGCCGGGCGGCCTGATCCACCGCGAAGCCGATGGCCGCACGCCGAACGGCCAGCTGTGGGAAAGCGCGCTGATGCTGGCGGCACCGGCGCTGAAACCGCCGGGCCGGGCGGAGCGGCTGACCAACCTCGCCGCCGTGCAGCGCCTCTATGCGCAAAATGGCTACACGCTGGCCAATGATGGCTTCACCAGCCTTGCCGATCTTGATCTGCTGCAAGCCGCCGCCGCACAGGGCCGCCTGCGGCTCGACGTGGTGGCGCTGCCCAGCTTCGTGGACATGCCGAAATGGCTCGGCAAGCCGCAGTACCGCTTCGGCCAATGGCAGGGCCATCTGAAGCTGCAAGGCATCAAGATCACCCAGGATGGCAGCCCGCAGGCGCGCACTGCCTACTTGAGCCAGCCCTATGTGCACGGCGGCCCCAACGGGCAGAGCGACTGGCGCGCGCAGGGCATCCAGCCGTTCCCGGCCTTCCTCGCCACCGCCAGGGCCGCCAGCAGCGCCGGGCTGCAATTGTTCGTCCATGCCAATGGCGATGCCGCTATCGACGATGTGATCAACGCGGTCGACACGCTGAAACTGCCGGCCGATCACCGCACCATCGTCATCCACAGCCAGGTGCAGCGGCCCGATCAGCTGCCGCGCTACGCCGCGCTCGGCATCACGCCGAGTTACTTCACCAATCACACCTATTTCTGGGGCGACGTCCACCGCGGCAACTTCGGGGAGGCGCGGGCCGCCCATATCTCGCCGATCCGCAGCGCCATGGCCCTCGGCCTGAAGGCCAGCAACCACAGCGATTTCATCGTCACCCCGCTCGATCCGATGTTCATCCTGTGGTCGAGCATGGCCCGCACCACCCGCAGCGGCTTCGTGCTGGGGCAGGCGGAGCGACTCGACGCCTGGGCCGGCCTGAAGGCGCTGACCATCAACCCGGCCTGGGCCTATCGCGAGGAAAGCCGGCGCGGCAGCATCGAAGCCGGCAAGCTGGCCGACTTCACCATCCTGAGCGCCAACCCGCTGACAACACCTGTCGCAAAGATGCGCTCGATCAAGGTGGTGGGAACGATGAAGGAAGGCCGGTTTGTGTGGGAGGCGGGGCGATAGGCTTTTGCCTCCGGCGGGCAGGGACTCAGTCCCTGCACCCGTGCGATTTCGCGCGCGTTGGTGGGGGAAGCGCGCTGATGTGCCAAAGGCTGCCGACCCTTGCCCGCATGCCGGCGGCCCGTTGTGCATTCACGGCCTGAAAACGAACGGGTGCAGGGACTGAGTCCCTGCCCGCCGGAGGCATTTCTTACGTCATCTCGTCCGGATTTAAATTGATCTCCACATTCCCCCACAGATCATACAGCGCGGCCGGCAGTTTCAGGGGCTGGCAGCGCAGCACGGCGCGGCGGGCGGTTTCGGCGAAGGCGCGGGCGTAATCGGCGTTGGCGGCGGTGGTGCCGGTGGGTGTGTCGGCCACGGGGATGCCGATCACCCGGCCGTCGCGGCCATATTGCACCCGCACGGTCACGGTCATGCGGCGCACGTCGCGGCCGCCGGTGGGCGGGTTCCAGCAGGGGGCGACCTGGGCGCGGATGGCCTGGGCCAGGGTGGCGGCGGCGCGCGGATCGATTGTGGCGCGGGCCGACGTGCTTTCGGTCAGCTCCTTGGCCAGTTTCGAGGTGTCGAGCGGCTTGCTGCGCGCCTTGGGCAGCGACTTGTCGATCAGGTTGGCCAGCGACGAGGTGTCGAGCGGGGAGGGCGGCGCCTTGGTGGGCGTCGCGGCCTTCGGCTTGGGCGGCACCGGCTTGGCGGGTTCGGGCGGCGGCACGGCGTCGGCCTTCACCGGTTCGGGCTGGGGCGCGGCTTCGGGCTGGGGTTCGGGCGCGGCGGCAGGTTCCTGCGGCGCGGCTTCCATGGAGGGTTTGGGCGGTTCCGGCGTGCGCGGCGCGGCGGCGATGTCGACGATTTCCACCGGCACCGCGTCTGTCGGCGCGGCGATCATGCGTTCGTTGCTGCGCCAGGCAAGGCTGAGCGCGGCCAGCAGCACGATGTGCGCCGCCGCCGCGCCAGCGATGCTGAGGCGTTCGGCGCGGGTCATTTGCGGTTGGGGCCGCTGCCATCGGTGACCAGCGCCACCTTGTGGAAGCCGGCGGCGTTGACCTCACCGACCAACTGCATGACCCGGCCATAGTCGAGACCGCGATCGGCGCGGACATAGACACGCGCCTCGTCACCGCGGGCGCTGCGCAGCGCGGCCAGCTTGGCGGGCAGGGCGGCGGGCGCCACTGCCAGCTGATCGATGAACAGCGCGCCCTCGCCGTTCAGGCTGATCTGGATCGGCGTGTTGTCCTGCGGCAGGCTCTGCGCCTTGGCGTCGGGCAGATCGACCGGCACACCGGCCACCAGCAGCGGCGCCGTCACCATGAAGATGATCAGCAGCACCAGCATCACGTCCACCAGCGGGGTGACGTTGATTTCCGCCATGGGCTGGCGGCGGCCGCCACCACGACCGCCACCACGCCGGGGCAGCATCATCGCCATTATTTGCTCTCCATGCCGTCAAGCTGGCGCGACAGCAGACCCAGATATTCCTCGGCAAAGCCGTTCAGCCGGGCTTCCAGCCGGTTCACCCGGTGCAGGAGGCGGTTGTAGCCGATCACGGCCGGAATGGCGGCGAACAGACCGATGGCGGTGGCGAACAGCGCTTCGGCAATGCCGGGCGCGACGACGGCCAGCGATGTGTTCTGGCTGGCGGCGATGCCGGTGAAGCTGCGCATGATGCCCCACACCGTGCCGAACAGGCCGACGAACGGCGCCACCGAACCGATGGTGGCCAGCACGTTCAGCCGGTCTGACAATTCGTCGATGTCGCGGGCGATGGCGACGCTGATGGCGCTGGCGAGGCGGGAGCGCAGGCCTTCGCGATCGATGGCGCGGCCGGCGCGGCCGGTGAGGCTGCGGCGCCATTCGTTCATGCCGGCGATGAAGGCGCGGGCGTGCGGATGGTCAGCGCGCGAGGCCGGTTCATACAGGCTGTCGAGATTGTCGGCTTTCCAGAACCCGTCCTCGAACCGGGCCGCCTCACCGTTCATGCGGCCGAGCCTGCGGGAGCGTTCGATGATGATGGCCCAGCTGAAGATGGAGGCGATCAGCAGGCCGGCCATTACCGCCTTCACGACAATGTCCGCCTGCAGGAACAGGGTGAAGGGCGAGAGGTCGGCCGCGGTCTTGAGGGCGATATCGGTCTGCATCAGGCATCCTGTGGCAACAGAAGGTGGAAGCGCGCAACCCAGTCACGCGGTTGCCGGCGCGGACGGCCGGCGGGATCGAGGAAGGCGGCGGTGAGCGTGGCATCGACCAGCAGATCCTCACCGCGCCGGATGCGCTGGCCGATGCCGCAGGCGGCGGCGCGGACGGAGAGCAGCCGGGTTTCGATGGTCAGCACATCATCAAGCCGCGCCGGGCGCAGCCAGCGGATCGCCATTTCGGTCACGGCATAGGCGCCGTCGCCGGCCTTCACTGCCGCGCCATGATCAATGCCGGCCATGCGCAGGAATTCGGTGCGGCCGCGTTCCAGGAAATGCAGATATTTGGCATGGTACATGATCGCGGCCGTGTCCGTGTCCTCGAAATAGACGCGCTGGGCGAGGCGGTGGATGCCGCCGTCGATCGTGCCGGAAGGGGGCTGGGGGACCATGATTGTCAAATAGAGGGCAGGGGAAAGCCAGCGCAACGAAAAAGGGCGCCAGCGGCAGTGCCACCGGCGCCCTTTCGGCAAATGGGATGGGGATTATTCGGCAGCCGGGCGCGCATCGCGCTTTTCGACGATGCGGGCGCTCTTGCCGCTGCGGCCACGCAGATAATAGAGCTTGGCGCGGCGCACGACACCACGGCGCACGACTTCGATGGCTTCGATCGACGGGCTGTACAGCGGGAACACGCGCTCCACGCCTTCGCCGAACGAGATCTTGCGCACGGTGAACGACGAGTTGATGCCGCGGTTGGAGCGGGCGATGCACACGCCTTCATAATTCTGCACGCGGGTGCGTTCGCCTTCCACCACCTTCACGCCCACGCGCAGCGTGTCGCCGGCGCGGAAGTTGGGGATGCTGCGCTTTTCGGTGAGCTTGGCAATCTGCTCGGCTTCGATCTGCTGGATGAGATTCATCTCATTCCTCTTTCTTCTGTCGTCGCGCGCCAGAGGGCGAATGGATCCGACCATCCCCATGATGGTCCCACAGATCCGGCCGCCGTGACCGTGTGTCCGTTTCGGACTGCGCGCGCCGCCAGCTGGCGATGCGTGCATGATCCCCCGATCGCAACACTTCGGGGATCGAAAGGCCTTCCCATTCGGGGGGCCTGGTAAAATGCGGATGTTCAAGCAGGCCGCTTTCGTGGCTCTCCTCAATACCGCTGGAAGGCGCGCCCATTACACCGGGCAGCAGCCGCACGCAAGCATCCATCACCACCAGCGCCGCCACCTCGCCGCCCGACAGCACATAATCGCCGATCGACACCTCCTCGATGGCGCGGCGCTGGAAGATGCGCTCGTCAAAGCCCTCGAAACGCCCGCACAGGATGATGGCGCCGGGGCCTGCCGCAAGCTGGCGCACGCGGGCCTGGGTGAGGGGGCGTCCGCGCGGTGTCATCGCCAGTACGGGGCGGCCATCGGCAACGCTGTCAATCGCGGCGGCCAGCACATCGGCCTTCAGCACCATGCCGGGGCCGCCACCGGCGGGCGTGTCGTCCACGGTGCGATGCCTGTCCGCCGCGAAATCGCGGATGTTGACGGCGTTCACCGCCCAGGTGCCGTCTGCCAGCGCCCGCCCGGCGAGGCTGGTGCCAAGATGGCCGGGAAACATCTCCGGATAGAGGGTGAGGATCGTCGCGCGCCAGCTCATGGCTGCATCCAGTCTTCAACGGCAAGGCCGGGCACATCGGCGAAATCGATGGGGTTGGCGGTGACGATGGTGAGGCCCAGGGCGAGCGCGTGCGCGGCGATCAGGCGATCGAAACGTCCGCGGCGGAAGGGCAGGCGGGCGTAGGCCTGGGCGGCGGCCGCATCGAAGGGCAGGGCAGGCACGACAGCCAGCAGCGCATCGAGGCGGGCCATGGCTTCGCGGTCGGCAAGGTCCATCCCGCGCAGAATCTCGGCCAGCACGATGGTGGACGTGGCGAGGCTGCCGCGCGGTTGCTGTTCGAGTTTGACGCGCAACGACGGGCGCGCCGCATCGAGGATATAGATGCAGATATTGGTATCGAGCAGGTAGCGCAGCTCAGTCGCCACGCTCGCGCTCTGCCTTTTCCCAGGCGGCCTGTTCGCGCGCCAGGATCGTCGATGGCCGCTCGTCGAACACCCGATCTTCGCTGGCAATCGGTTTGATGCCGGGGCAACTGCCCCAGATGCCGTCCAGATTGATCAGCGGCACCTCGGCCGGCACTGCCTCGATCACCCAGCGGCCGGCTTCTTCCCGCACCTCCACCAGCGTGCCCGGCGGCGGGGCGAAGCGGGCGGGCAGGCGCACGGCGGCGCTGTTGCCGGATTTGAAGATCTTGGTGCGGGCCATTGGGGATCGCCTGTGTATACGCAGCGTATATACTAGGCGAGCCAGGCGCGGTCAACGATCAGCCGGTCGGCCTCTTCGGTCACCACGCTGGCGATGAATGGCACCATCACGCTGCCGCCGCTTGCCAATGTGATATCAAGGATATCGGAGGCACCGAAATTCTCGATCGCCTTCACAATGCCGACCTCGGCACCGGTTTCGTCCACCACCACGCGGCCGAGATAATCGGCGACATAATATTCGCCGTCGTCAAGCGGTGGCAGCGCCTGGCGCGGGACGGAGAGGGTGAGGCCGCGCAACGTCTCGGCGACATTGCGATCGGTCACGCCTTCGAAGCGGGCGATGGCGGTGCCGGGCTTGTCGGGCCGGATCGCCGCCAACAGCAAGGCCCGCCCGCCGGCGGTGAAGCGGGCGTGGCGGGCCAGACTGTCGGCATCGTCGGTGAACAGCTTCAGCCGCACCTCACCACGGATGCCATGGGCGCCGGCGATGGCGGCCAGCACGATCGTATCGGCCGCCATCGCGCGATGTCCTTATTCGCCAGCTTCGGCGGCCGGGGCGTCGTCGGCCGCCACTTCGGCCGGGGCTTCAGCCGGGGCTTCCTCAACCACGGCTTCTTCGGCCGGAGCTTCTTCGGCCGGGGCAGCAGCGGCCTCGGCGGCAGCAGCGGCGGCAGCAGCAGCGGCTTCGGCCGCTTCGGCTTCGGCGGCAGCGGCGGCTTCGGCGGCTTCAGCAGCCTTCTGGGCGGCGAGTTCCAGGCGCTCCTTGGCCTTGGCGCCCGGTTCACCCTTCTGCGGGTTGCTCTTGGCGGCGCGGGTGCGCAGGCCGGCGGCATCCAGGAAGCGGGCGACGCGGTCGGTCGGCTGCGCGCCAACGCCCAGCCAGTAAGCGGCGCGCTCGGTGTCGAGCGTGATGCGCTCCGGCGAATCCTTGGGCAGCAGCGGGTTGTAGGTGCCCAGCTTTTCCAGGAACTTGCCGTCACGCGGGGCGCGGCTGTCCGACACGACGATGCGGTAGAACGGACGCTTCTTCATGCCGCCGCGGGCGAGACGAATTGCAATGGCCATTGAATTTTCCTTCCAGTGATTTCAACGAATTGTGATTATTTTCTGCCGAACTTGTTGAAGCCGGGCGGCAGGTTGCCCAACCCGGGACGGCCGAACATGCGGCCAACCGCCCCCAAATCGATCGCGCCGCCCTGGCCTTCGGGGCCTTCGGCGCCGCCGTCCGCGCCGGGCATGCCACCCAGCATGCCACCTTGGCCCGAAAGCATCTTCATCATGCCCTTGATGCCGCCCATCTTCTTCAGGCGCTTCATGGCATTTGCCATTTCCTGGTGCATCTTCAGCACCTTGTTGACATCCTGCACCGTGGTGCCGGAACCGTTGGCAACGCGGATCTTGCGCTTGGCGGTGAGAATTTCCGGCTTGGCGCGTTCCTTGGGCGTCATCGACAGGATGATGGCTTCCATCCGGTCGAGCAGCTTGGGATTGATCGCGCCCGAATCCATCGCCTTCTTGGCAGCGCCCATGCCGGGCATCATCGCGGCCAGGCCCGAAAGCCCGCCCATCTTCTTCATCTGGCCCAGCTGCTGGCGCAGATCGTCCATGTCGAACTGGCCCTTGGCCAGCTTCTCCGCCATCTTCTCGGCCTGTTCGGCTTCGAAATTGGCAGCGGCCTTTTCCACCAGGCCGACAATGTCGCCCATGCCCAGGATGCGGCCGGCCACACGGCGGGCATCGAACAATTCCAGCGCATCGAGCTTTTCGCCAACACCGGCGAAGCGGATCGGCGCGCCGGTCACCTGCCGCATGGACAGCGCCGCACCGCCGCGCGCATCGCCGTCCATGCGGGTCAGGATCACGCCGGTCAGCGCCACGCGTTCCTTGAAGGCGCTGGCGACATTCACCGCGTCCTGCCCGGTCAGGCTGTCGACGACGAGCAGGATCTCATCCGGCGTGGTGGCGGTGGCAATCGACGCCATCTCGGCCATCAGCGCCTCGTCCACACCCAGGCGGCCGGCGGTATCGAGCACCACCACGTCAAAACCTTGCAGGCGGGCGGACTGGCGGGCGCGCTCGGCAATCTGCACCGGGGTCTGGCCGGCGATGATCGGCAGGGTGGCGATGCTGAGCTGTTCACCCAGCACGCGCAGCTGCTCCTGCGCGGCCGGCCGCGCCACGTCGAGGCTGGCCAGCATCACCTTCTTGCGCTCTCGCGTCGTCAGCCAGCCGGCCAGCTTGGCGCTGCTCGTGGTCTTGCCCGAACCTTGCAGGCCGACCATCATGATGACGGCAGGCGGGGTGACGGCGATCTTCAGCGCGGTGGGCTCGGCGTCGCCGCCCAGCAGCTCCACCAGGCAATCATTGACGATCTTGACGACCTGCTGGCCAGGCGTGACCGACTTGATGACTTCCGCCCCGATGGCGCGCTGCGTCGCGTTCTCGATGAAATCCTTCACGACCGGCAGGGCGACGTCGGCTTCCAGCAGCGCCACGCGCACTTCGCGCATCGCGGCACGCACATCGATTTCGGTCAGCGCGCCACGGCCGCGCAACCGCTCGAAAATGCCGCCAAGGCGTTCGGAAAGACTGTCAAACAAGCCCTGCGGCCCTTTCGCGATACTGCGTCTTCAAACCCTGTTGCCTCCAAATGGAAACGCGCCGGCGGGCGAAAACTCGCTGGCCGGCGTGCATCCTCGGACGCATGGGCTCTGAACGGAGCCCGGTGCCTCCATAGGCGCAGTGGCAGGACGGGTCAAGCCGGCTGGCCGGCGGTGCCTGCCGGTGTAGCGAAGGTTACTGTATGCTATCTATTCCGGTGTAAGGTTGTTATCAAAGCTTGCAGGGCTGACCAATGCGCATGGTGGATCTCTTGAAGCAGCGGGCCGCCGGGTTGCGGGATGCGATCGTGCGCGGCGAGCTGGCCGATCTGCCGTCGGCGCTGCAGGCCGAGCTCACCCGGGATATCGGCAATTATTACAGCGCCTTTGCCGCCGTCGGCCCGTTTTCGGCCTTGATCGCGATTGCCGCGGCCATCGCGGCGCGCAGTGCCGTGGCGCTGGCCTTTGCCGGCATTGCCCTGCTGGGCCTGGCGCTTGTGGTCCGCGCCTGCCGCGATGTTGCCCGCCAGAACCACGGCCGTGCCCGCGCCGACAGCCCGTCGCTGCCCCGGCTGGAAACCCGCTTTGTCGCCGGCAGCGTGCTGGTGTCGGCCGGGCTGGGCGGCATCACGACGGCGATCCTGGTGCAATCCAGCCTGCTGATCGCACAGGCGGTGGTGATGATGGTGACGCTGGGCGTGCTGGCCATCGCCAACGGCAGCGGCCCCGGCCGGCCGCAGGTGGCGCGCGTGCAATTGTTCGTGATCGCCTGGCCGGTGGGCGTGGCGCTGATCCTGTGCTGGCCGCAGCCGTGGGGCGTGGCGGCCGGGGTGGGCCTGCTGGCGTTCAGCGCCCTGTGCGTGCTGATGGCGCAGCGGTCCTTTGCCATCCGCATGGAATTGCTGGCCGGCCGCGAGGCGCAGGCGGCCGAGCGGGCGCGGCTTGACAGTGCGGTGCAGAATCTGGGGCAGGCGGTGGCCGTGCTCGACAACGGGCTGAACGTGGTGGTGATCAACCGCACGGCGCTGGGCCTGCTGGGCATTGATGCCATCAACACCGCCGATCCGCCGCTGTTTTCCGATCTGCTGGCGATGGCGCCGGCATTCCGCACCTCGGCCATCGATCGCGAGCGCTTCTTTGACAACGCCCGCCTGCTGGTGGCGGCGCGGCAGCCGTTCAATGCGGTGATGCGCCGGGATGATGATCGCATCATCGATCTGGATTGCCAGCCGATGCCCGATGCCGGCTGGGTGATCACCCTGCGCGACAGCACCGGGGAGCGCAACGCCATCGCCGAACTGAACCGCGAGATGCGGCGCTGCCCGGTCACCGGCCTGCCCAACCGCCGGGCGGTGATGGAGGAGCTGGAACGCCGGCTGGCGGCCGGCGACAGCCTGGCCCTGCTGGTCATCGATCTGGATGGCTTCAAGCAGATCAATGATCGCCATGGCCATGCCCTGGGCGACCGGCTGATCACCCGCATCGGTTTCCGGCTGCGCACGGTGGAGCCCGGCCTGTTCACCGCCCGCCTGGGCAGTGACGAATTTGCCGTGCTGCTGCCCGCTGCCAACGCCGATGCGGCTCTGGCGCTGGCCGGGCGGATGCTCGACACGCTGGAACAGACCGCCCTGTTCGGGGAGGCGGAGGTGCAGATCGGCGCTGGCATCGGGGTGGCGATCGCCCCGGAGGATGGCCGTGATGCCGAAGCGCTGCTGCGCGCCGCAGATCTGGCGCTGCTGGCCGCCAAGGCGCAGCCGGGCAGCCATATCTGCCGCTTCCTGCCGCAATTGCAGGCGCAGGCGGCGCGGGCGGCCAGCGTTGATGTGCGGGTGCGGCGCGGCCTGCGCGATGGCCGCATCGATGTCGCCTATCAGCCGCTGATCGATCTTGCCTCCGGGCGGGCGGTCGCCATCGAGGCGCTGGCGCGCTGGCAGGGCGGCGACGGGTTTGATCCGATCGCGCCGGGCGAATTCGTCAGGGTGGCCGAAGCGCGCGGCCTCGTTGGCACGCTGCGGCGGCTGGTGATGGACCGGGCGGTGCCGCTGGCGGTGCGGCTGGACCCGGATATGAACCTGTGGATCAGCGCCTCGGTCGCCGATCTGCGCGAACCGGGGATGGTGGACGAAATCCTGGCCGATCTCGCCCGCGCCGGGTTGGCGCCGCAGCGGCTGGCGCTGGAAATCACCGAAACCTCGCTGATGGCCGATGAACGCGCTTGCCTGGCCAATCTGGCCCGGCTGGTGGCGCTGGGTGTGGGCGTGGCCATGGATGATTTCGGCTCGGGCTTTTCCTCGCTCGACCGGCTGCGCCGCCTGCCGATCAACGCGCTGAAGATTTCGCAATCCTTGCTGTCGGGCGCACCGGGCAATGCGGCAGCTGCCGACATCTTCCGCATCGCCGCCGATCTGGGCCATTCGCTGGGTCTGATGCTGGTGGCGGAAGGCGTCGAAACCCGCGCCGAGCTGGATCTGGCCCGCGCCGCCGGCATCCACCGCGTGCAGGGTTTTGCGCTGGCCGCGCCGGTGGCCGAAGCCGATCTTCCCGAAGCCATCGCCCAGGCCGAACGGGCCGCCGCCGCCGGCCTGCTGCGCGCGGCAAGCTAATCGGCGTCGCCGACCAGCGCTGCCGCGAATTCGGCGGCATCGAAGGGCCGCAGATCGTCCATGCCCTCGCCAACACCGATGGCGTGGATGGGCAGGCGATATTTGTCGGCCGCGGCCACCAGCATGCCGCCGCGTGCCGACCCGTCGAGCTTGGTCATCACCAGCCCGGTCACGCCCGCCACCTGGCCAAACACCTCGATCTGGCTGAGCGCGTTCTGGCCGGTGGTGGCATCCAGCACCAGCAGCACATCATGCGGTGCGCTGGGATCGACCTTGCCGATCACCCGCTTCATCTTGGCCAGCTCGTCCATCAGCCCGGCCTTGTTCTGCAAGCGGCCTGCGGTATCGATGATCAGCACGTCCACACCGGCTTCGGTCGCCCGGCGGATGGCATCAAAGGCCAGGCTGGCGGCATCGCCGCCCTGTTCGCCGGCCACGATCGGCACGCCCACCCGCTCGGCCCAGATCGTCAGTTGGGCGATGGCGGCGGCGCGGAACGTGTCCCCGGCGGCGAGCATCACCGATTTGCCGTCGGATTTGAACAGATTGGCCAGCTTGGCGATGGTCGTCGTCTTGCCGCTGCCATTGACACCGACCACCAGCACCACCTGCGGCCGCCGCGTGATTTCCAGCGGCCGCGCCACGGGGGCGAGCACCGCCTCCACCTCCTCGGCCACCACGCGGCGGATGCCGGCGTCATCAATGCCCTTGGCGAATTTCTGGTCGCCAAGCCGCGTGCGGATGCGGCCTGCCACCGCCGGCCCCAGATCGGCGGCGATCAACGCCTCCTCGATCGCATCGAGCCGGTCGTCGTCGAGCGGCAGCGTGCCGGTGGCGAGGCCGGTGATATTGTCGCTCAGGCGCTTGGTCGATTTCGCCAGGCCCTGTGTCAACCGTCCCAGCCAGCTCATTGATATTGCTCCAGATCGACCTGGCCGGTGAAGGCGATCACCGCCGGCCCGGCCAGCAGCAGATGGCCATCGGCGCGGCGGTTGACGGTCAGCTCGCCGCCGGGCAGGGAGACGCGCACGCGCGCATCCGCCAGCCCGCGCCGCTGTGCCGCCGCCACCGCCGCCACCGCGCCGGTGCCGCAGGCCAGCGTCGCGCCGGCGCCGCGTTCCCACACCCGCAGGCGCATGGCGTCGCGGCCGATCATCTGGGCGATCCCGACATTGACGCGCTGGGGGAATACCGGATCATGCTCGATGGTGGGGCCGACCGTTTCCAGCGGCACGGCATCGGCATCCGCCACAAAGAACACCACATGCGGATTGCCGACCGACAGCGCGGCGGGATGCTCCAGATCGCCCCAGGCCAGCGGCAGCGAGGCCGTGTCCAGCGGGTAGGCGAGGGGGACAGCGTCCCAATCCCAATGCGGCGGCCCCATGTCCACCTCGGCACCGCCGGCCGTGGCTTGGCCATCGAGCAGGCCGCCCGCCGTCTCGATACGGTGATGGCCGCCCAGCAGCGTCGCCGCCGCCCGGCTGCCGTTGCCGCAGGCTGCCACTTCGCCGCCATCGCTGTTCCAGAAGCGCAGCCGCACATCGGCAATGGCGCTGGGTTCGATCAGGATCAGCTGGTCAAAGCCGATGCCGGTGTGGCGGTTGGCCAGGCGGCGCACCTGCGTTTCGCCCAGCACCACCGGTTCGGCGCGCGCGTCGAGCACCAGGAAATCATTCCCCAGACCGTGCATCTTGATGAACTGCCGCAGCGCCATGGCAGCGGCGTTAGCCGGTGATGGCCGCATCCGGCAAGTCATACTCGCCGCGGATGACGGTGCGCGCCGCCCCGGTGAGGATGACATGGCCGCCGTCCAGCCGGCAGTGCAGCCGGCCGCCGCGCACACTGGCCTGCACGGCGGTGAAGGCGGTGCGGCCAAAACGCTGCGCCCACAACGGCGTGATCACGGCATGGGCGCTGCCGGTGACGGGATCTTCATCCACCCCGCAGGCCGGCACGAACACGCGGGACAGCACGTCGCTGTCCTCCCCCGGTGCGGTGGCGACCAGCATCAGGTCAACGCCCGGTGCCAGCGCCAGGATCGCGGCAAAATCGGGGGTGAGCGCGCGCACCTCGTCGGGCGAATCGAACAGGGCGATCAGATAATCCGTGCCGCGCGCCCACAGCTCCGCCGGCGCTGCCCCCAGCGCGGCGGCGACGGCGGCGGCGTCACTGCCACTCAGTTGCCGGTCTGGCCCCCAGGCGGGCAGGCGCATCACCAGCCCGCCATCGCCGCGCGCCACCGTCAGCAGGCCGGCCTGGCGGGTGCGGAAACGGACTTCGGCCAGCGCGGGCAACGCTTCAAGCACGACATGGCCGCTGGCCAGCGTGGCGTGGCCACACAGCGGCACCTCCAGCAGCGGCGTGAACCAGCGCAGTTCAAAGTCAGCCTCCGGTCCGGCATGCGGCACCAGAAAGGCGGTTTCGGAAAGATTATTGTCAGCCGCGATGCCCTGCAGCACGGCATCGGGCAGCCAGCGTTCCAGGAACATCACGGCGGCCGGATTGCCGGTGAACGCGCCAGACGCAAAGGCATCAACCTGGGTGAAGGGCAGGTGCATCACGGATACACCAGGCCAAAGCGCCAGCCATCGGCCCCGTTTTCATGCCTCGCGCGCCAGAACACCTCGCGCTCGTGCCAGCGGCCATCGCGGGCCTGCCAGAACTCGATACGCTCGGGCACCACCCGCCAGCCGCTCCAGCGCGGCGGGCGCGGCACTTCGGCCGGGAAGCGCGCCGCCATTTCGGCGATGCGGGCTTCGAACGCGGCGCGGTCGGGCAGGGGGCGGCTTTGCAGGCTGGCCCAGGCGCCCAGCTGGCTGTCACGCGGGCGGGTGGCAAAATAGGCGTCGGCCTCCACGTCGCTCACCAGTTCGGCGCGGCCGCCGATGCGCACCTGGCGCTGCAGCGATTTCCAATGGAAGTTCAGATGGGTCTGCGGATTGGCGGCGAGCTCGCTGCCCTTCTGGCTGTCGAGATTGGTGTAGAACACGAAGCCGCGCTGATCCCACGCCTTCAGCAGCACCACCCGCAGGGACGGCGCGGCATCCGGCGTTGCCGTGGCCACCGCCATGGCATTGGGATCATTGGGCTCGCTGGCTTCGGCCGCGGCCAGCCATTCGGCAAAGCGGGTGAAGGGGGCGGCGTGGGGCAGAAAAGTCATGGCCAGCGGGTTAGCCGCCGCAGCGCGGCCTGTCACCTGCCATAAGGTCGCCGCTCAGGCCGCGCAGGCGATGCAGCGCGTGGCGGTGGGCAGGGCGGCCAGCCGGGCCGGCGCGATGGCCCCGCCGCACACGCTGCACACGCCATAATCGCCGCTGTCGATGCGGGCCAGCGCGGCCTTGATCTGCTCGGCCTCGTGGATGTTCTGCACCTCCAGCCCCTCATTGGTGGCCAGTTCCTCCAGATTGCCGGCCTGTTCGGCGAACTTGGGGCTGAGCGGCTGAATGGTGGCCTGTTCCAGTCGCGCCACTTCGGCCTGCACGCTGGCGAGACGGTCGCGCAGCGTTGCGGCGATTGCAGTGATGTCCATCAGCGTCGGCCCTTCCGTGGTTGCGTGCCGCCAGTGTGGGCGCAACACGGGCCGCCGCCCATCGTGGCAAACGCGTAACTGGCCGCGCGGCTGCGGCGCGATCAGGCCTTGGCGGTGCGCCGGGCGCGTTTGGCGGGGGCGGCAGGCTCGGCCGGGGCGGCGCGGCCGGCCAGAAGCGGTGCCAGATACCGCCCGGTCCAGCTCGCCTCGCAGGCGGCCACCTGTTCCGGCGTGCCGGTCACCACCACCTGGCCGCCCTTGTCCCCGCCATCGGGGCCGAGATCGATGATGAAATCGGCGGTCTTGATCACGTCAAGATTATGCTCGATCACCACCACGCTGTTGCCCTGTTCCACCAGCGCGTGCAGCACTTCCAGCAGCTTGCGCACATCCTCGAAATGCAGGCCGGTGGTCGGCTCATCAAGGATGTAGAGCGTGTTGCCGGTGGCGCGGCGGCTGAGTTCCTTCGCCAGTTTCACCCGCTGCGCTTCGCCGCCCGAAAGCGTCGTCGCCTGCTGGCCGACCTTGATATAGCCCAGGCCCACTTCCTTCAGCATGGCCAGACGCTCGCGGATCGGCGGCACGGCCTTGAAGAACTCCACCCCGTCCTCGATCGTCATGTCGAGCACATCGGCGATGGACTTGCCCTTGAACTTCACCTCCAGCGTCTCGCGGTTGTAGCGCTGGCCGTGGCAGACATCGCACGTCACATAGACATCGGGCAGGAAGTGCATCTCGATCTTGATGACGCCGTCGCCCTGGCAGGCCTCGCAGCGGCCGCCCTTGATGTTGAAGCTGAAGCGTCCGGGCTTGTAACCGCGCGCTTGGCTTTCCGGCAGGCCGGCGAACCAGTCGCGGATATGGGTGAAGCAGCCGGTGTAGGTGGCCGGGTTGGAGCGCGGGGTGCGGCCGATCGGCGACTGATCGATATCGATCACCTTGTCGAGATGCTTCAGGCCATCAACGCCGTCATGCGGTGCCGCCAGCACGCGCGCACCGTTCAGCTCGCGCGCGGCGGCGTTGAACAGCGTGTCGATGGTGAAGGTGGACTTGCCGCTGCCCGACACGCCGGTGATGCAGGTGAAGGTGCCGAGCGGGATGGCGGCAGTGACGCCGCGCAGATTGTTGCCGCGCGCGTTCCTGACGGTGAGGCTCTTGCCCGATCCCTTGCGCCGCACGTCGGGCAGGGGGACAGACTGGCGGCCCGACAGATAGGCGCCGGTGATGCTGCCCGGCGTGTCGAGAATATCCTGCAGGCTGCCCGAGGCGACAACCTCCCCGCCATGCACGCCGGCACCCGGCCCCATGTCGATGATATGGTCGGCCAGGCGGATGGCATCCTCGTCATGCTCCACCACCAGCACGGTGTTGCCCAGATCGCGCAGCCGCTTCAGCGTGGTCAGCAGCCGGTCATTGTCGCGCTGGTGCAGGCCGATCGACGGTTCATCCAGCACGTAAAGCACGCCCGACAGGCCGGAACCGATCTGCGAGGCGAGGCGGATGCGCTGCGATTCCCCGCCCGACAGCGTGCCGGACTTGCGATCGAGATTGAGATAATCGAGGCCGACATTGTCGAGGAAGCCGAGCCGTTCGACGATCTCCTTCAGGATCCGGTCCCCGATGGCGCGTTGCTTCGGCGTGAGATGGTCGGCAACGCCGCGCGCCCAGGCCAGCGCCTGGCCCACCGGGCGGCGCACGGCTGTCGCGATGGTCTCACCCGCCACTTTCACCGACAGCGCTTCGGGCCGCAGCCGGTCGCCGTGGCAGACCTCGCAGGGGGAGGGGGACTGGTAACGCTCCAGCTCCTCACGCATCCAGGCGCTTTCGGTGTTCAGCCGCTTTTCGAGGTTGCGGATGACGCCTTCGAACGTCTTCACCACCTCATAGGCCTTCCGCCCATCCTCAAAGCGCAGCGGAATGGCCTTGGTGCCGGTGCCGTGCAGGACGGCGCGGCGCTGCTCCTCGCTCAGATCGGCCCACTTCGCCTTCAGCGTGAAGCCATAGGCGCGGCCGACGCTGGCCAGCACCTGCAGATAATAAGGCGAGGGCGGGTTGGACTTGGCCCACGGCGCCACCGCGCCCTTTTCCAGCGTGAGCGCATGGTTGGGCACGATCAGATCGGGATCGAAATGCTGCTTCTCGCCCAGGCCGTCGCAGGCCGGGCAGGCCCCCTGCGGCGCGTTGAAGGAGAACAGCCGCGGCTCAATCTCCGAAATGGTGAAGCCGGAGACCGGGCAGGCGAATTTTTCGGAGAAGAGGATGCGGCGTTCGGCTTCCGGCGCATCGGCGGGGGCATCGGCCAGTTCGACGAAGGCGATGCCCTCGGCCAGTTTCAGCGCGGTTTCGAAGCTTTCGGCGAGGCGGGATTCCAGCCCCTCCTTCACCGCCAGCCGGTCCACCACCACGTCGATATCGTGCTTGTATTTCTTGTCGAGCGCCGGCGCTTCCTCGATGGCGTAAAATTCGCCGTCGATCTTCACGCGGGTGAAGCCGTCCTTCTGCAGCTGCGCCAGTTCCTTGCGATACTCGCCCTTGCGGCCGCGCACGATGGGGGCCAGCAGATAGAGGCGGGTGGCGTCCGGCAGCGCCATGACCCGGTCAACCATCTGGCTGACCGTCTGCGCCGTGATCGGCAGGCCGGTGGTGGGGCTGTAGGGAATGCCGACGCGCGCCCACAGCAGGCGCATGTAATCATAGATCTCGGTGACGGTGGCGACGGTGGAGCGCGGGTTCTTGCTGGTCGTCTTCTGCTCGATGGAAATGGCCGGGGACAGGCCCTCGATATGGTCCACATCCGGCTTGGACATCATCTCCAGGAACTGGCGGGCATAGGCCGACAGCGATTCGACATAGCGGCGCTGGCCTTCGGCATAGATGGTATCGAAGGCGAGGGAGGATTTGCCCGAACCCGACAGGCCGGTGATCACGGTGAGCGCGTTCTTCGGCAGGTCGACATCGACCCCCTTCAGATTGTGCTCGCGCGCGCCGCGCACCTGGATCTGATTGAGCATTGTCCCATGTTCCATATTTGTTCGCGGCAGGCAAGCGGCGCGCGAACCCAGCTGCCCCCGCGTTACGGGCGCAGCGCCGGATCGGCAAGCGCAGCACTGCCGCACACGACCGGCCACCCCCGCGCCGGCGGGGATGGCCCTGTCATGCTGGCCCGGCCGGAACCTGCCGGGCCGATCTGTTGTCGCTTACAGGCCCGCGAGGCGGCGGTTGCGGCCTTCCAGCCATGTGCCGGCGAGCAGGGCCGCAATCACGGCATAGGACCAGAAGATCAGCGCGACTGCATAGGCCCAGGCGAAATTGCCATGCTCGGTCAGGCTGCCGACATGGACCAGCAGCGCCAGCAGCTGGAAGGCGGTGGCATACATCGGCCAGAAGCGGTCGCTGGTGAGCGCCAACGCCATCAGGCCGAGCAGCAGGCCGAAATCGACCGCCAGCACGCTCATTTCGATATGGGTGTAATTGGCCTGGATCATGCGCGTGGCGAGCGTGGCCGCCAGAAAGCCAATCGCAGCCAGCTGTTCATCGCGGCCGCCACAGCCAAAGGCCAGGAACGCGGCGATCACTACGGTGCTGACACCAAGAATCTCAAGCAACATGTTTCATCTCCAGCCATGGGAGAAACAACGGACAGCGGCCGGGCCGGGTATGGATCGGCCGGCGGTCAGGCACGGATCAGGCCGCAACCGTGAGGTGACGGCGCGGCGCGGCGCTGTTGTCCAGGCTGGCGACTTCCGGCGGGCAGTTGCCCATGAAGTTCACGGCATCCAGGCCGATCTGGGTCTGCGCACTGCGCAGCGCAGCGTGGGTGGCGATGATGCGGCTGCGGGCTTCGATCAGCTGCTGGCAGGTGGACATGGCGTTCATCAGCGCATCCTGGCCGATGCAGGCAGCAAGATTGGCTTCCTGGGCGGCCATCGGCATGACGGCGGTGAGCTGGGCCACGGCCGACACGGCGGCATTGATGGCGGCTTCAGCGGCGAACAGCTGTTCGGCGATCTTGTTGGCGGCGAGGCGACGTTCCTTGAGCATGACAGTCTCCTTGTATGGAAGGGAGGCAACTGACATGCAATGAGGGTACGCACGCCAGTTGGTCTGGACGGTCCGTTCCGGACGCCAGCCAACTGGTTACCGGAACGGTTTACAGCAGGGTTTTCAGGGCCGCCAGCGCGGCAAGAATGCCGCCGAAGCTCAGCGCCGAGGCCATGGCGATCGCCATGATCCAGCCCAGGCGCTGGCCGATGCCCAGCGTGTTGCGCGAACCCCACGGACGGGTTGCGAGGAATGGCCGGGCATCAATGCCAGGGTCGGGGGCTGCAATGCCCGGCCAGTCCGTTGCAAGCGTTGCGGGTGCAACATTGCCCGATGGTGCACGAGACTGGGCGAGGGAGCCGCCTTGTGGACCAGCAACCGGCCTGTCTGGTTCCTGATGCAGCGTCCTGGCGAGGGATCCATGTTCCAAGGGATTGGGGTCGCTGGAACGGGCGGAAGCTGCACCGGGCATCAGAGAAGCCGGTGTCTCCACAATCGCCGATCCGGGCCCGTCCACAATCTCCGGAGCTTGGTATATCAAGGGCTGGTAACCGCCGCGGGCGGCCGCTTCGGCTGCAGCCTCCTCGCTCAGGCCCTGGGTGAGCTCTTCGATCAGCAGCGCGCGCGCGGCTTCAACCCGGTTGGTCACCTCAAGCTTGCGGATGGCCTGGCGCAGCCGCATGTCAACCGTGTGCGGCGACACCCCGAGCTGGCGCGCGATGTCTTTAGACGTCATGTGCTGATAGACAAGGCGCAGGCACTCACGCTCCGCTTCGGTCAGCAGCGTCACACGCGGGTTGCGCGGGCTGTCGGCAGGATCCGGTGTCGTCACGATGGGACACATTGCGGCAAACGCCCCAAAGTCAAGCGCCGCCGCGCCGATGGTGCCGGTTTTTTTCAATGACGTGCCGTTCAACATGCCGCGGCCCCTGCGAGGCTGGTTATCCACAGACCTTATCCCCGCAATTGACGGTCGATTCAAGCTTTAACCATAATGAACGGGGTGAACAAATACCCCAATTGGCATGGGTTTGATGCACAATGTTACATCGCAGAAACCTTGTTAGCAGATGCTTAACCAAGCCCTGTTCCGGCCCTTCGCACGCCGGCCGGCAGCGAATCGGCCCCGCTGCTTTGGCGGGCTTTTCGCTGCCGCCGCCGCCTGCCACCATGAAGGCATATCAATGGTTGAGGTGGCGGATACCGCTGCCTGGGGGAGCGACTCATGAGCTGGCAGCGCGAGATTGACGAGCTTCACACCCGGCTGGCGGCGGCGCAGGCCATGGGCGGGCCGGAAAAGCTCGCCCGCCAGCGCGCGCAGGGCAAGCTCAACGTGCGCGAACGGCTGGCGGCGTTGGTCGATGCCGGCAGCTTCCACGAGATCGGCGCGCTGTCGGGCTTTGCCCGCTATGATGATGCCGGGCAGATGACCGGGTTCCAGCCGGCCAATTTCCTGTTCGGCCATGCCAGCATCGCCGGCCGGCCGGTGGTGGCCACCGCCGATGATTTCACCGTGCGCGGCGGCGCTGCCGATGCCAGCCTGCACCGCAAGCTGATCGCCGCCGAACAGCTGGCCAGCGAATATGGCCTGCCGCTGATCCGCATGATCGAAGGCACCGGCGGCGGCGGCAGCGTGCGCACGCTGGAAACCGCCGGCCACACCTATATCCCCGAAATCCCCGGCTGGGAGCTGATGACCGCGAATCTCGCCCAGGTGCCGGTGGTGGCGCTTGGCCTTGGCCCGGTCGCCGGGCTTGGTGCCGGCCGCATGGTGATGGCGCATTATTCGCTGTTGGTGGACGGGCTCGCCCAGATGTTCGTCGCCGGGCCGCCGGTGGTTGCCGCCGCCGGAGAACATCGCACCAAGGAGGAACTGGGCGGCGCGGCCATCCACGCCGCCAATGGCGCGGTGGACGACCGGGTGGCAAGCGAGGAAGAAGCCTTTCTGCGCACGCGCTGGTTCCTGTCCTACCTGCCGTCGTCGGTGAACGAGCGGCCGGCGCGCGCCGCCTGCCATGATCCTGTCACCCGGGCCGAAGAGTGGCTGATCGGCGCCGTACCGCGCGATCCGCGCCGGCTCTACCCGGTGCGCCCCATCGTGGACGCGGTGGTGGACAAGGGCACATGGTTCGAGATCGGCCGCGAATGGGGCACCGGCGTTGTCACCGGCCTGGCCCGGCTGGATGGCTGGCCGGTGGCCATTGTCGCCTCCAACCCGGAAAGCCTGGGCGGGCTGTGGACGGCGGCGACCGCCCGCAAGGTCGAACGCTTGGTCGATCTGGCCGACACCTTCCACCTGCCCATCGTCCAGCTGGTGGACAATCCCGGTTTCCTGATCGGCCGCCGGGCCGAGGAGGAGGCGACCATCCGCTGGGGCTCCCGCGCGCTGGCCGCCATTTATCAGGCCTCGGTGCCGTGGGCCTGCGTGGTGATGCGCAAGGCCTATGGCATGGCTGGCAGTGGCCACGCGCCCGCTGACCGTTTCCGCTGGCGCATGGCCTGGCCGTCGGGGGACTGGGGGTCGTTGCCCATCGCCGGCGGGCTGGAGGCGGCCTACCGCGCCGAACTGGAGGCCGCAGAGGATCCGGCAGCGCGGTTGGCCGAGATCAAGGCCCGGCTGGACCAGGTGCGATCACCGCTGCGCACGGCGGAGAAATTCGGCGTGGAAGCCATCATCGATCCGCGCGAGACGCGCGCCGAACTGTGCCGCTTTGCCAACATGGCGCAGCGGGCGCTGACGGTGGGGAAGAAGGGCCGGGGGCTCAGGCCGTAGGGTGCGTTTCCGGTTCCTCTCCAGCAAGGGGAGGTGACGCCTTTCGTGCATGACAACCAACAGAAACGGCGTGGCAAAGCCACGCCGTCGAAGCTGTTCGGCCGGCAGGGGGCCGGCCGCCAGCCCGGCCGAGCGTTGCGCCGAGTCTGGCGTTATCGCCGCGCGATAACGCCAGCGCAGCTTCACTCTTGCGGCGGCGGGGCCATGCCCATGGCGCGCATGCGCTTCATGCCTTCCATCAGCTCGGCCTGGGTCACGAAACCATCCTTGTCGGCATCGAGCAGGTTGAAGCCCATTTCGCGGCGACCGGCGGCAAGCCACTCTTCCTTGCTCCACTTGCCATCCTTGTTGGCATCGGCGGCCAGCAGGCGCTCGCGGGCACCGCCCATGCCGGCGGGGGCATCGGCGGGGGGCGGGGTCTGGGCCAGCGCGGGGGCGGCGATCAGCAGCGACAGAAGCAGCAGGCGCATGTGGGTCTCCTTGGGTGGTCCAGATCCAGCAACGGATCGAAAGCCTCGCATCCCCCGTCACTCCCGGCGGATATTGTTCACGCGGTCGCGCGTCACCGGATAATCGATGCCTTCGGGGATGGTCAGCCAGGGTTCGCCGTCGATGGTTTCGAACGCCGGCTGCACATAGGGGGCGGGCAGGGCGGCGGCGCCGGCGAACAGGGCGGCATGGCTGTGATATTGCGCCAGCCGGTGCATGTTGCACCAGGTCGGGAACACCATGGCGGCGCGGCCAGCCTCATAATCGGAAAGCGCATCGGCGGCCGTGGTCCAGCGCAGGGCCTGGGCCTCGAACCCGTCTGGCGTGATCACCGCGCTGGCCGAACGGCCGGCATCGGCCAGATAGAAGCGCGTGTCGAAACGGCGGACGATGGCGGCCGCGGCCGGCGGCTCCCAGCGCGCGAACGGGATGAAGCGGGCGGCGTCCACCTTGTGGCCCATGGCGGCCAGCATGGCGGCAAAGCCGGCCGATTCCGCCGCATCCGGCCCGCTGGCCAGCGCGGCGCGCGCCGTGGCCAGCGCCGCTTCATCAGGGTGCGGGCCATCGGTGAGCAGCACGCCGGTTTCCTCCAGCGCCTCACGCGCACAGGTGACGCGGGCGGCGGCATCGGCATCGTCAAGCCCGGCAAAGCCCAGCGCCAGCGCCGGATCGCGGGCGATTCCCACGTCGCCCCGATCCACCCGCCCACCGGGGAACACCAGCGCACCGCCGGCAAAGGCCAGATTTTCGCCGCGCTGCACCAGCAGATATTCCGGCACATCGCCCGGGCCGGGGCGGGCCAGGATCACGGTGGCGGCCGGAATGGCGACGGGTTTTTGCGCTTCGGTCATGGGGCGATGATAGGCCGCGTCTTGCATGGCTGCATCCCTGTGCTATCGGGCAGGGCAATTCCAGGGCCGCCGGGCAGGGCGCCTCTTCGACAAGGGAGCCGATTGGCATGAGCGTGCGTCCGTGGCGTGACATCACCCGCCGCAAGAGCCGGCAGATCATGGTGGGCAAGGTGCCGGTGGGCGGCGATGCGCCGATCGCCGTGCAGACGATGACCAACACCCCCACCGAAGACGCCGCCGCGACGATCGACCAGATCCGCGCCTGCGAAGAGGTGGGCGTGGACATCATCCGCGTCTCCTGCCCGACGCCGGAAGCCACCGCCGCCTTCCGCCAGATCACCCGCGCCGCCAAGGTGCCGGTGGTGGCCGACATCCATTTCCACTACAAGCGCGCGCTGGAAGCCGCCGATGCCGGCGCCGCCTGCCTGCGCATCAATCCGGGCAACATCGGCAGCCGCACCCGCATCCGCGAAGTGGTGAACGCCGCCAAGGCCAATGGCTGCGCCATCCGCATCGGCGTCAACGCCGGCAGCCTGGAAAAGCATCTGCTGGAAAAATATGGCGAACCCTGCCCGGAAGCGCTGGTGGAAAGCGCGCTGGAGCATATGAAATATCTGCAGGACGAGGATTTCCACGAGTTCAAGATCAGCGTGAAGGCCAGCGACGTGTTCCTGGCCGTCGCCGCCTACAACGGCCTGGCCGAAGTCTGCGATTACCCGCTGCATCTGGGCATCACGGAGGCCGGCGGCCTGATCGGCGGCACGGTGAAATCGTCCATCGGCCTGGGCATGCTGCTGTGGGCCGGCATTGGTGACACCATCCGCGTCTCGCTCTCGGCCGATCCGGTCGAGGAGGTGAAGGTTGGCTATCATATCCTGAAATCGCTCGGCATCCGGGCGCGCGGGGTGAAGATCGTGTCGTGCCCGTCGTGCGCCCGCCAGGGTTTTGACGTGGTGCGCACCGTGGAAGCGCTGGAAAAGCGACTGGCCCATATCACCACGCCGTTGTCGCTGTCGGTGCTCGGCTGTGTCGTCAACGGCCCCGGCGAAGCGCGGGAGACTGACATTGGCCTCACCGGCGGCGGCAACGGCCGTCACGCCGTGTTCCTCTCCGGCATTTCCGATCATGTGATCGACAGCGAGGCCATGCTGGAACATATCGTCACGCTGGTCGAGGCCAAGGCGGCCGAGATTGACGCGGTGAACGCGGCTGCGGCTGCCGCTGCGGCGGCCTGATCCGGTGCACGGCGGCCCGCCCCGCCCGCGCCGGGTGGAAGAACCCGTGCGCCAGCAGGCGGTGGCCTATGGCTATGCCGTGGCCTACTGGTGTTTCGGGCTGGGTGCCGGCGCCGTGCTGCTGGAGGCCATCGCGCTTGGCTTTGATGCCGACCGGATCACCTGGATCGCCGCGCTCACCGGCCCGGCCGGGCTGGCTTGGCTGCTGCGCCGGCTGTGGATGCCCGACCGGGTGGACAGGGGTTCGCGCTACTGGCTGTTCGCGGTGCCGTCCGTCAGCCTCGCCTTTTTTTCCGTGATGTGGATGTTCCGCGCCATGGGGCGCATGCTGTGACGCGGGCGGCCGCAGCCTTGCTGTGGCTGGGGGTTGGTCTGGCCAAGATGGCGGCGCTGGCGCTGTTCATCGCTGGCGACTGGCGCCGCGCGCTGCTGGCGCTGGTGGCGGCGTGGGGTTTGGCTGCGGCGGCGCTCTGGCTCAGGGCCTTGCGCCGCGCCTGATCTGCGGCCATTGCGGCGCCCATGATCCGCGCCGCCACCCAAGCCGATATTCCCGCCATCCACCGCCTGATCGTCGAACTGGCGATCTATGAAAAAGAGCCGGACGCGGTGAAGGCCACTCACGCGGATCTGCAGGCCGCGCTGTTCGGCCCGCGCCCCACCGCCGAATGCGTGCTGGCCGAGCAGGATGGGCTGCCGGTGGGCCTCGCCCTGTTCTTCACCAATTTCTCGACCTGGACCGGCAAGCCCGGCCTCTATCTTGAGGATCTGTTCGTCATGCCCTCAGCGCGCGGGGCCGGGCTGGGCAAGGCGCTGCTGGTGCATCTGGCCGGCATCGCCGTGGCGCGCGGCTATGGCCGTTTTGAATGGAGCGTGCTCGATTGGAACACGCCGGCCATCGGATTTTACAAGGCGCTGGGCGCGAAGCCGATGGATGAGTGGACGGTGATGCGGGTGGATGGCGAGGCGCTGACGGCGCTGGCCAAGGCCTGACCCCTCTCCCGCAAGGGGAGAGGAGGTCTAGGAGAGCGGCGTGGCAAAGCCACGCCGTCAGACGAGACAAAAAGGGCGGCCTGTTGAGGCCGCCCTTTTCGCTCGCTGGCCGCGCGGATGGGAGTCTGTCGTTATCGCATGGCGATAACGACAAGCCGCATTACCGCGGTGCGCCCGGGTGTTCTTTGTGCTCGATCGCCAACTTCCCCGCCTTTTCGGCATTGTAGCGCTCGATCGATTCCAGGATCAGCCGCTCGGCCGTCGCGCGGCTTTCCCAGCCCGAGCATTTCACCCACTTGCCCGGCTCCAGATCCTTGTAATGGCTGAAGAAATGCTCGATCTGATCGAGCACGATCTTCGGCAGATCGGTATATTCCTGCACGTCGGAATAATAAGGATAAACCTTGTTGACGCTGACGCACAGCAGCTTGGCATCGCCGCCGCCATCATCTTCCATCATCAGCACACCCACCGGGCGCACGCGGGCGATGGAGCCGGGCATGAACGGCGTGCGCGCCACGATCAGCGCGTCGATCGGATCGCCATCGTCGGCCAGCGTGTGCGGGATGAAGCCATAGTTGCACGGATAGCGCATCGGCGTGTGCAGGATGCGATCGATGAAGAGCGCGCCGCTGTCCTTGTCCAGCTCATACTTCACCGGTTCGCCGCCCATCGGGCATTCGATGATCACGTTGACATCGTGGGGCGGGTTCACGCCGATCGGGATCGCGTCGATACGCATGGGAACAAAGACTCCTCGTGTTTTCGTGTCGGTGGCGGGTTAGGGGGCAACGCCGCCAATGTCCACGGGACAATTCATCCCGGTCGCGCGCCGGGGGCCGGTCAGGGTTTCGCGGTCAGCAGCTTTTCCAGCCCATTGGGTGCCGCATCGCCCACGCGAGCCAAGCGCGGGAAGCGCAGGCCGCCGGTCCAGGCCCAATCGACACTGCGCACCCGGTCGTCGGTCTTCACCGTCAGCCGGATCGGCTTGCCGTCGTCCTTCGCGGCCGCCACGGCCGCCTTCAGCGCATCGTCGCTGTAGGGCAGTTCGTTCACCGCCAGGATCGTGTCACCGCTGGTCAGCCCGGCTGCAAAGGCGGCGCTGTCCCAGATCACCTGCTCAACCCGGCCGGCACTGCCAACCACCAGCCCGCCGGAAAAGGCCAGGTTCAGCGTGCGCCGCGTCGCATCGGTGAAGGCGGCGGTGGGTTTGTCGGTGTAGACCAACTTGAAACCTGACAATTCCAGCCCGGCCAGCGGAGCGCCTTGCGCCTTCTCCGTCAAGCGGCGGGTGAGGTGGCCGGCCCAGTCATAGGGCTGAACCGCATTCAGATTGGCGACCAGGCTGTTGAAATCATAGGGCTTCACCCCCCAATCGCCATCGCCGGTGCCAAAGAAGCGGCGGGCGAAATCATCAAGGCTTTTCGTGCCCTTGCTCTCGCGCCGGATGATCGCATCGGCCTCCAGCCACACCAGCAGGCCTTCGTTGTAATAATCCTCGCTGCGCTGGAAGCTCACCCAGCCCTTGGGCGCGCGCGGCGTGATCACCGGGTCGTTGGTGGTATCGTCCAGGCTGCGCCAGCTGCGCGCCGGGCGATTGTCCAGCGTGGCGGCGATATTGGCGAGCTGGTCCAGCGTGTCCTGCATCGTCACCAGGCCCGACCGTGTCTGCAGCACATAGCCCCAGAACTGCGTCTGGCCTTCATACACCCACAGCAGCGAATTGCGCATCGGCGTGCGGAAATCCGGTGTCACCAGATCGGCGCCGCGGCGGTGCTTGCCGTTCCAGCTGTGGGTGAATTCGTGCGGCAGCAGGTTGCGCCGGCCGGGGCCCTTGTCCCAATCGGTGAAGTAACCGGTATCCACCCCGTTTTCGGAGGAGCGGTGATGTTCGAGGCCAATGCCGCCCATCTTCTCGGTCAAGCTCAGCAGCAGGTCATAATGATCGAACTGGCGGGTGCCGAACAGCTTCACCGCCTGCTCAACCAGCGCCTTGTGCTTGTCGATCTGCTCCGGCGTCGCCTTCAGGAAGCGGGCATCGTCGGCCACCACGTTCAGCGTGACATTGCGGCCCAGATCCCATTTGGCAAAATTGCGCCCGGCAAAGAACGGGCTGTCCACCAGCGTTTCATAATCCACCGTCTGGTAGGTGACACGGTCGCCGGCCCGGCTCGCCTCGCGCATGGCGCTGGCCGCCTGCCAGCCCGCCGGCCAGGTGACCGACAGCGCCACCGGGATCCGGCGGGTGAACCAGCCGGCCGGATAGAGCGAGACGCTGTTCGGCTGCACATTCATCATGTCGCTGGTGACGACGATGCGCCCCTGCGGACCATCGGTGGCCGACAGGAAATCAAAGCGCACGTCCAGCGCCCTGGCACCGGCCGGCACATCCACCACGAAGGCGAACACGTCAACCGGATCACGCTTCCACGTCAGCAGCTTGCCGCCGGCGCGGATTTCCAGCCCGGCCAGCTTCTCGATCTCGCCGCGCGGCGCGTGCTTGCCGGGCAGGAATTTGGGAAACAGCAGCGCCATTTTCTTGCCGGCATGATCGGCGGGCACCGGGATCGTCTGCTCCACCTTGAACAGGCCGCGCCGCGTGTCGGTCGCATCGACATGCAGCAGCATCGTGCCGGGGAAGGGCAGATCCTTCGCGGCCGGGATGGTATCGATGATCGGCAGCGGCTGCGGCAGCGAACGTTCGGCCAGGGCCGGGGCAGCGATCAGGGCGGCGGTGATGAGGAGCAAGTTGCGCATGCCCGCCGCTTAGCGAAGGACAGCGCGGCAGGGAAGGGGGCACCCCACACGCTTGCGGGCGGGGTTGGGGGTGGGTATGCAGCGCGGCATGAGCACAAAGAAGCTTGGGGCCCCCCAGAAACCACGCGGCACGCAGGACATGATCGGCGAGGCTGCGGCCCGCTTCGACCATGTGATCGAGACGTTCAACCGCGTCCGCAAGCTGCACGGTTTCGGCCGGGTGGAGGTGCCGGTGTTCGAAGCCACCGCCGTGTTCGCCCGTTCCCTGGGTGAGACGACCGACGTGGTGTCGAAGGAAATGTATGAATTCACCGATCGCGGCGGTGATGGCCTGGTGCTGCGGCCGGAATTCACCGCCGGCATCGCCCGCGCCTATATCGAAAATGGCTGGCAGCAGCTCAGCCCGCTGAAGCTGGCGGCGTGGGGGCCGCTGTTCCGCTATGAACGCCCGCAAAAGGGCCGCTTCCGCCAGTTCCACCAGCTCGACGCCGAAATCCTGGGCGCGGCCGAAGCCGCCGCCGATGTCGAGGTGATAGCGCTCGGCCAGCATCTGCTGGACGAACTGGGCGTTGCCGGCGAGGTGGAGCTGACATTGAACTCCATGGGCGATCCCGACACCCGCGCGGCGTGGAGCGCGGCGGTGGCCGCCCATTTCCAGGCCCATCGCGGCGCGCTGAGCGAAGACAGCCAGCGCCGGCTCGACACCAACCCGCTGCGCATTCTGGACAGCAAGGATGCCGCCGATCAGGCGCTGGTGGCGGACGCGCCGCAGATCGACGCCTTTTTCACGGCAGAGGCCGGCGCCTTCTTCGAAAAATTGCAGGCCGGTCTGCAGGCCAGCGGCATCGCCTGGACGCGCAACGCCCGGTTGGTGCGGGGCCTCGACTATTATCGCCACAGCGTGTTCGAATTCATCACCCAAAGCCTGGGCGCACAGGGCACCGTGCTCGGCGGCGGCCGTTATGACGGCCTCATTGGCCATATGGGCGGGCCGGAAACCCCGGCCGTGGGCTGGGCGGCGGGGATCGAGCGGCTGGCGATGCTGGTGGCGGAGCCGGCGGCCGACGCGGTGTTCACGGTGATCGCCGATGCGCCGGAGCTGGAGGATGAGGCGCTGGTGGTGGCGGCGCTGCTGCGCAAGGCCGGTCTGCCGGTGGAACGCCATTTTGCCGCCAAGGCCAAGCGCCAGATCGAATTGTCGAAAAAGCGTGGCAATGCCGGCATCTTCTTCGTGAAGCGGGCAGGCGATGGCGCGGTGATCGTGCAGGCGCGCCTGCCGGGTGCTGACCGGGCGGTCGCCGATCGCGCCGCCGCCGCGCTGGCCGGCCATTATGGCTTCAATGCGGGTGACCAGCCGGGATGACGCTGCCCCTCGAGCGCATCGCCCAGATCGAGCGGCGTCACGCCAGCCTGGCCCACGACATGAACAACCCGGCGCTGTCGCCCGAACAGTTCGTGGCGCTGTCTAAGGATTATGCCGAATTGTCGCCGCTGGTGGAGGCGGCCAAGGCGTGGCGGGCGCTGCTGGCCGAACGCGACGCGCTGCAAGCCATCCCGCCGGGTGACGAGATGCACGAACTGGCGCAGGAGGAAATTGCCGGCATCGCCCAGCGCCTGCCCGCCGCCGAACGCGCGCTCGCCCTGCAACTGCTGCCGCGCGATGCCGCCGATGACCGTTCGGCCGTGCTGGAAATCCGCGCCGGCACCGGCGGTGACGAGGCGGCGCTGTTCGCCGGCGATCTTGCCCGGATGTTTGAACGTTATGCTGCAACCCACGGCTGGCGCTGGGAAATCCTCTCCACCAACGAATCCGATCTGGGCGGCTTCAAGGAACTGATTGCCAGCGTGTCGGGTGCCGGTGTGTTTGCCCGGCTGAAGTTCGAAAGCGGCGTCCACCGCGTCCAGCGCGTGCCGGCGACGGAGGCGGGCGGCCGCATCCACACCAGCGCCGCCACCGTCGCCGTGCTTCCGGAGGCCGAGGATGTCGATATCGCCATCGACGAGAAGGATCTGCGTATCGACGTGTTCCGCGCCTCTGGCGCCGGCGGCCAGCATGTCAACACCACCGACAGCGCGGTGCGCATCACCCACCTGCCCAGCGGCATCGTGGTGGCGGTGCAGGATGAGCGCAGCCAGCACAAGAACAAGGCCAAGGCATTGAAATTGCTGCGCACCCGCCTGTTCGATGCCGAACGCGAACGCCTGGCCAGCACGCGCAGCGCCGATCGCAAGGCGATGGTGGGCAGCGGCGACCGTTCCGAACGCATCCGCACCTATAACTTCCCGCAAGGCCGGGTGACCGACCATCGCATCAACCTGACCCTGCACCGCCTGCCCGAAATCCTGGATGGCGGCGGCCTTGACGAACTGGTGAGCGCGCTGATCGCCGAGGATGAAGCCGCGCGGCTGGCGAGCCTGGGGTGAGCGTTCGTTCCAACATATTCGTCATGCTGAACTTGTTTCAGCATCCATGGGAATATGCCCCGAAAGGCGCGCATTGTGAGGCGCACTCCCATGGATGCTGAAACAAGTTCAGCATGACGAGGTATTCATGGTGCGAACTGCCGACCTCCTCCGCGCCGCCGCCGCCCGCATCGGCGGTGACACGCCGCGCCTGGATGCGGAGGTGCTGCTGGCCCACCATCTGGGCTGCAGCCGCGGCGATCTGCTGCTGAATCCGGATCGCAATGTCGATCCACAAGGCTTTGAATTGCTTGCCGCCCGCCGCGCCGCCGGCGAGCCTGTCGCCCACATCACCGGCAGCCGCGAATTCTGGTCGCTGGCGCTGAAAGTGACGCCGGCCACGCTGATCCCGCGCCCCGATACCGAGACGTTGGTCGAGGTCGCGCTCAAGTTCTGCCGCCGCCCGCCGGCGCGCATCCTTGATCTCGGCACCGGCTCCGGCGCGCTGCTGCTCGCCTGCCTCACAGAATGGCCCAACGCCAGCGGCCTTGGCATCGATGACAGCATGGAGGCACTGGCGGTGGCGCAGGAAAATGCCGCCACCACCGGGCTGGCCGCCCGCGCCCAATTCCGCCTCGGCAACTGGGGGGAGGGGGTGGATGAGCGGTTCGACTTGATCCTCAGCAACCCGCCCTATATCGCTGAAACTGAAACACTTTCGGATGAAGTGCGCGTGCACGAGCCAGCCAGCGCGCTGTTCGCTGGTGCCGATGGCCTTGCCGATTATCGTCGCATCATCCCGCAGCTGCACGGCCTCCTGTCACCCGGCGGGCTCGCCGTGCTGGAAATCGGCCACCGCCAGGGCGAGGCTGTCACCGCGCTCGCCCGGGCGCGGGGCTTCACCACCAGCCTGCATCCGGATCTGGCCGGGCGGGACCGCTGTGTGGCGCTACACGTCCCGCCGCTCAAGCCGGCGGGCTGACGCGATCAGCACCTGCGGCACACCGTTCACCAGGCCATCAAAGCGCAGCCGTTCCGGGCTGTTGGCCGGTTCGGCCGGCACCCATTCATATTTGCTGGTGGGGCGCAGCGGCACCAACCCGCCCAGATAGAGCATGTCGCCGCGCGCCGCGATGGCAAGGCCGCCGATCCACGGATCATCGCTTTGATAATGGCCGGCAAAGGCGGCGATTTCCGGCGTGGTTTCGGGCAAAGCGGCGTTCACGCCAGAGCGCAGGAAGCGCCGTTCGCCATGATCGATGGCGATCACCGACGTCTCGCGCCGCACCGCCACTAGCGGCCAATCCACCAGGCCGGGGTGCGCTGTCACGAACACGCCGCTGCGTTCGGCGTGCAACGGCACGCGGGCACCGTCCAGTTCGGCGATCAGGCCGGGCAGGATGGTGAGCATGCGCTGGCCGTCGCTGTAGCTGCCGACATAATCGCCGGCATCGGCGGGCAGACCGCCCAGCGCCGGCGGTGCCGGAATGGCGCTGCCCGCCGCTGCCGCCCGCAGCGCGCGCAGGGCATAGAGCGTGAGGGCGCGCGGGCGATAGTTGATGCCGCCCACGGCGCAGCTGGCAAAGGCGCCCAGCCCGGCCGCCGCATCGACATGGAATGACGAGGAAAAACTCACCATGCCGCCAGTGTGATGGAGCAGCGCCCGGCCGTCATCGCTGCGGTGCATCAGCCCCAGGCCATAGCTTTCGTCGGGATTGGCCGCATCTTCCAACACCGGCCGTTCCAGCCAGGCCTTTGCCGCCCCGTCGCCCAGCAGCGGCGCGCCGCGACCCTGGCCCACGGCGATCAGGAAATTCAGGTAACGCGCCATGTCCGCCAGCGGCGCTGCCACCGAACCTGCCGCCAGATTGGCATCCACCCACGGTGCCGGTGCCAGCGCCATCGCCGGCAGCACCGGCCGATCGGGCCGCAGCGGATGATAGCTGGCGGCAAACTGGTCGCGGTCGCGCCACTGGATGGCACCGCGCGTGTGAACCATGCCCAGCGGCCGGCACACGCGCGCTTCGATGATCGCCTTCACCGGCTTGGCTTCGATCCGGGCCAGCGCCTGGCCGACAAGATCATAACCGGTATTGCTGTAGCTCCAGCCCTTGCCGGCGCTGAACCCGCGCCACAGTTTTTCGCCCAGCGCCGGGGCGAAATCCGGCAGGCCGGTGGTGTGGTCCAGCAGCCCGCGGATGGTGAACGGCCCGCCTGATGTGATGCCCGGCAGCTGCGCCTCGGGCAGATGCTGGCGCAATTCGTCGTCCAGCGAAATCTTGCCCTCGGCCGCCAGCTGCAGGCAGCACAGGGCGATGAAGCTCTTGGAAATGCTGCCGATCTGCCAAAGCTCATCGCCGGTCAGCGGCTGCGTCTCGCGATAGTCGCGCGTGCCCGACAGGATGGTGAACGGCCGCCCGCCCGCCACCACCACCATCCCCATCGCCGGCAGGCCGAAATGCCGGCGGTGCGCCTCAAGATAGGCGGCGATGGCCTCCAGCGCGCCCGCTTCGGCAGCGCTGGCGCCGGGGGCGATCACCCGGGCCGTTGCTGCACCTGCCAGCGAGGCCCCGGCTGCCCCGGCCAGAAACAGACGGCGATTGATCGGCATGGCAATTCCCCCGGATGATCCTGATGCGGTGCAGTCTGCCGGCGTGGGGCAGGGCACGTCAACGCCGTTCAGTGGCCTTCACCTGCTGCCACAGGCGCTCCTGGGCCGCGAGCGGCAGCGACGCGAACGCCGGCCCGGCCAGCGCCTCCATCGCCTTGAAGCGGCGTTCGAACTTGGCGTTGCCGGCCCGCAGCGCCGCTTCCGGATCAATGCCGTGGCGGCGCGCCAGATTGGCGAGCACGAACAGCACGTCGCCCAGCTCCTCGGCGCGGTGGGCGTCGTCGCTGGCGGCGTCGAATTCGGCCAGTTCCTCGTCCAGCTTGGCGCGCACGCCCGCAATGTCGGGCCATTCAAAGCCGACCCGGGCGGCGCGCGCCTGCAATTTTTCGGTGCGCATCAGGGCGGGCAGGGCGGCCGCCACCCCGTCCAGCGCTGAAACCGGCGTGTCTGCCCGGCCGGCGGCCGCGCGTTCCTCGGCCTTGATCCGCTCCCACTCGGCCTTTTGCGCATCGGCATCGGCGGCGCGGGTGCCAGCCCCGAAAATATGCGGGTGGCGGCGTTCCATCTTCTCGCACAGCCCATCGACCACTTCGCCAAGCGCGAAATGGCCGGCCTCTTCCGCCATGCGGCTGTGGAAGACGACCTGGAACAGCAGGTCGCCCAGTTCCTTCTTCAACTCCGCCATGTCGCGCACGGCAATCGCCTCGGCCACTTCATAGGCCTCCTCGATCGTGTAGGGCGCGATCGTGTCGAAATCCTGCGCCAGATCCCACGGGCAGCCGCCTTCGGGATCACGCAAACGCGCCATGATGCTGGCAAGACGGTCGAGCGAAAGGGCAGGGCTGGTCATGGTCTCTCCCTGCCCGATGGGCGAGGCGCTTTCAATCGCCGCTGTCGCGCGCAAATATTGTTCGCATCTCGTTACGGGTCCGTATCATCGCCGGGTGACGGTGGCGATGCGCAAGATCCGTCATATCAGCGTGGACGCCGCCTTTGCGGCCACCGCCCCCGCTGCATGACCATCAGGGTTGCAGCTGTTTCCACAGATCCGGCATCTGCAGGGGCGAGAAGGCGGGCAGGGCGATGAAACGTGCCGGCTCGCCGTCCCCCGCGGTCGCCGGGCTGATCTGCAAGCGCAACAGGATGCGGGCGCGGCTGGCCGGCGGCGGGCCATCAGCCGGCCGGACAGGATTGGGGCAGAGGTCCACATCGAACGCCACATTGTAGCCGTCGGCGGCGGTGGCGGTATCCGGATTGTCGGCCGCCTCGGCCTGGCTGCGCAGCAGGCGCAGCAAGGCCCAATCGCCACCAAATTCCGTCTGCGCCCACGGGCCGCCGGGTGCGGGCTGGCACGGACCGGTTACGTCTGCGGCTACGGCGGCTGGCACGGACGGCGCCGTATCGGCCCAGCGCAGCCTGAGGGTGATCGGTTCGCCCGGCCGCCAGGTGAAGCGCGCCGGCCCGCCCGGCATGGCTGCCACCGATGTCGGCGTGCCGATCCGGGCCTCAACCACCTGATCCTGGCCGACGGCACGGAGCGGATCGGTGCGGAATTGGACGGTGACGGTGTAGGCCGGCGGCACCGGCGCGCCCGCTGTCATCGCGGTCCGGGCCGGCAGCAATTGGGTGAGAAACGCCACTGCGTCCGGGTTCAGGTTCAGCGCCTGCAGCTGGTTTCGCAGCGGTTCCAGCAGTGGGCCGTGGATGGCGAAAAACGCCCGCACAACGTCGGGATCAAGATCGGGGTGGTTGGTTGGCGCAAAGGGAAAGCGGTTTGTCAGCATGACATTATATTGGGCGCGCACGTTCAGATAGGCGACGGCCGCTTCCGATTGGGCCAGAAATCGGCATTGGATAAAGGCGTGTGCCTCCCGAGCAATCCGCCGCTTTGACCAGCGTTTGTGGTCCGGCGGCACCGCCGCCACGCACTGCCGGAACGCCGGCGGTTCGGGCGCGGCAGCACCTGCTGGCTGGGCGGCGAGCGGACGGCCGATAAGCGCCAGCGCGGCCAGACCAAGGCCGGTGGCGGCACGGCGCGCCATCAACGCGTGACGATGGTTCCAGAACATGGTGACAATGATTAGGCGGATTTGCGGGCAATGGCGATGGGCATTGCGGGGTTGGCCAAGGATGTTGGCTGTGACAGAGGGGATGGGGTCTGCTCACACTCCTCCATGGTGGGAATTCTAGCCTGATAATATATATTATGTTTACTTCACACAAGCCCAAAAACGCCCCCCTTGGCGAAAAGCCGCCCACCGCCTAACGCTGCGCCATGGACAAGGCCCCGTCACCGCTGCCCCAGGCTGCCGATCTTTATGGCGATATCGAACGCACGCCGGCCGTGGGCTGGCGCGATTATGCGCCGGGGCTGCTGGTCGCCGTGCTGGCAACGCTGGCCGCCGCGTCGCTGGCCGATCGCTACGGCGCGCCGCTCACCTTGCTGGCGCTGCTCATCGGGCTGGCCTTGAACTTCCTGTCGGCCGACCGGCGGCTGACCCCGGGCCTGACGCTGGCGAGCCGCGAGCTGCTGCGCTGGGCCATCGTGCTGGTCGGCGCGCGCATCACGCTGGAACAGATCATCGCGCTCGGCCCGATCTCGCTGATCGCCGTTGTCGCAATTGTGGCCATCACCATCGGCGCGGGCGTGCTGACGGCGCGCGCGCTGGGCTTTTCCAGCGCCTTCGGCACATTGTCGGGCGGCGCGGTGGCCATCTGCGGCGCTTCGGCGGCCATGGCACTGTCGGCCACATTGGGCGAACGCCGCATCCGCCAGGCCGAACTCACCCTCGTGCTGGTCGGCACCTCAACCATGAGCAGCGCCGCGCTGATCCTCTACCCGGCAATCTGCGAATTGTTCAAACTCAGCGACTTGCAGGCCGGTTTCGTGCTCGGCGCCTCCATCCACGATGTCGCGCAGACGCTGGGTGCCGGCTATGCCTTCTCCCCGTCGGCCGGGGAAACCGCCACCATCGTCAAGCTGGCCCGCGTGGCCCTGCTGGCCCCGGTGCTGGCGCTGGTGCTGATGGCCTTTCCGCAAGCCCTGAAGATCAGCGGCGGCAAGCGCGCCGCCCCGTTGCTGCCGTGGTTTGTTGTCGGCTTTTTCCTGGTCGCCGGCGTCAATTCCACCGGTATCATCCCGGTGCCGGCGGCCAAGTTTGCCGCCGATGTGTCGAGCTGGATGCTGGCGGTCTCCGTCGCTGCCACCGCCATCCGTTCGCCTTTGGGCGAGATTTTGAAAGCCGGGCCAAAGCCGCTGCTGGTCGGCATCGTCGCCAGCCTGACCAGCCTGTCGGCCGCGCTGGCCTTTGCGCTGCTGGCGCTATAGCGCGATCAACTGGCCATCAAAGCCGGGCTCCACGCCCGCCGGCAGTTCGCGGCGCAGCGTCTCATAATCCATCGATTGGTCCATGTGGGTAAGCACCGCCCTGCCCGGCTGGCGCTGCGCGATCCAGCCCAGCGTCTGCTCCAGATGGCTGTGCGTCGGGTGCGGTTCGCGGCGCAGCGCATCCACCACCCACAGATCAAGCCCGGCCAGCGCCGCATCAGCGCGGGTATCAAAGCCAACAACATCAGTGGAATAGGCGAAGGCCTTCCCTTCATGATCAAAGCGGACGCCGGTTGATTCAATATCGCTGTGCAGCTGCGGAAACGGCGACATGATCAGGCCGCCCAGGTCCACCGGGGCCGAAAAATCATGGGCGGTGCAGGTGGCGGGATAGCCGGCCGCGCCCGCGAACACATAATCGAAGCGTTTGCCCATCACGGCGAAGGTGGCCGGGCTCATCCACACGTCCACCGGCCGGCGCATGGCGTGGAAGATCTGGCGCAGATCATCGATGCCGTGGGCATGATCGGCATGATCATGGGTGATGATGACGGCATCAAGATGGGCGACGCGCGCCGACAGCAATTGTTCACGGCAATCCGGCCCACAGTCGATCAACACGGTCTTGCCGGCCGCCTGCACCAGCACGGAGACGCGGCGGCGGCGGTTCTTCGGATTGGCGGGATCACACAGGCCCCAGTTCCCGGCACCATCGGCCCCGCCGATGCGCGGCACGCCGCTGGAGGTGCCGCTGCCCAGGATCGTGACCTTCATCGCGCTTTCGTGAACAGCGCGTGAAAATTGGCGGTGGTGCTGGCGGCGAGATCCGCCTCGCTCACCCCGCGCAGTTCGCTGAGGAAACGCGCTGTGTGGGCCACGAACGCCGGCTCACAGGTCTTGCCGCGCATCGGCACCGGCGCGAGATAGGGCGAATCCGTTTCCACCAGCAGCCGGTCAGCCGGGATCGTCTTCGCCGTGGCCTGCAAGTCGCGGGCATTCTTGAAGGTGACGATGCCTGACAGCGAGATGTAGAAACCCAGCGTAAGTGCTTCATCCGCAAAGGCCTGGCTGGCGGTGAAGCAGTGGATGACACCGGTCAACGGCTCCTCCCCGCCTTCCTTCAGCAGCGCCAGCGTGTCGGCCTCCGCATCGCGGGTGTGGACGATCAGCGGCAGGCCGGATTGGCGCGCGGCCTGGATATGGCTGCGGAAGCTGGTCTTCTGCCGCTCACGGTCGCTCTTGTCGTAGTAATAGTCGAGCCCGGTCTCCCCGATGCCGATCACCCGCGGGTGCGCGGCGGCGGCGACCAGCGTGGCGGCATCGGTATCGGGATGCTCGTCAGCCTCGTGCGGGTGGATGCCCACGGTCGCCCACACCTTGTCATGGCCGTCGGCGATGGCGATCACCCCGTCCCACTCGCTCTGGCGGCAGGAAATGGCCAGGAAACCGCCGACACCGGCGGCCCGCGCCCGCGCCAGCACGCCGGGCACATCATCACCCAGGCCGGCGTAGTTCAGGTGGCAATGGCTGTCGATCAACACGCCGGATCAGCCTTCCAGGGTGATGCGCGGGAACACGCCGGCCGGTGCCGGCAGCTGCGTGCCCGCTTCAACCGGTGTGTTGAAGCCGCTGAAATCACGGGCGTCCGCTGCCACGCCAAGCTGATCGAGCAGGCGGGCCGCACTGTCCGGAATGAAGGGCTGGGCCAGCAGCACGATGCGGCGGGTGGCATCCAGCGTGGCGGCCAGCACCTCGGCCATGCGCGCCACGTCGGTCTTGGCCAGCGTCCACGGCGCATTTTCGGCGAAATAGCCATTGGCGGCGGCAACCATGGCCATCAGCGCGTCCAGCCCCTTGTGCAGGGCCAGCGCGTTCATGGCAGCGAAATAGGCCTCGGCACCGGTGTGGAAGGCGTCCTTCAGGCGCAGTTCGCTCTCTCCGGCCTGCCCCCGAACCGGCATCACGCCGCCCAGATTCTTCGCCACCATCGACAGGCTGCGCTGGGCCAGATTGCCGATGCCATTGGCCAGATCGGCGTTGGTGCGCTCCACGATGGCTTCATCGCTGTAGCTGCCGTCTTCCCCGAAGGCGACCTCGCGGCACAGGAACCAGCGCAGCCGATCAACGCCAAAGCGCGTCACCATCTCGGCCGGATCGACGACATTGCCCAGCGATTTCGACATTTTCTCGCCGCGGTTGAGCAAAAAGCCGTGGCCGAACACCGTTTTCGGCAAGGCAATCCCGGCCGACATCAGGAAGGCCGGCCAATAGACGGTGTGGAAGCGCACCACATCCTTGCCAACGACGTGCAGATCCGCCGGCCACCATTCGCCGTCCATCCCGCCCGCACCGGTGAGATAATTGGCCAGCGCGTCCAGCCACACATACATCACGTGGCGATCATCCCCCGGCACCGGAATGCCCCAGGTGAAGCTGGTGCGGCTGACCGAAAGATCCGAAAGACCGCCGGCAACAAAGGCGCGCATCTCGTTGAAACGGCTGGTCGGCTGGATGAATTCGGGCTGCGCCTCGTACAGCGCCAGCAACCTGTCCTGATAGGCGGAAAGCCGGAAGAACCAGCTTTCCTCCACCGTCCATTCCACCGGCGTGCCCTGCGGGGAGAGTTTCACCCCGTCCTCCCCGGTGGTCAGTTCGGCCTCGTCATAATAGGCCTCGTCCCGCACCGCGTACCAGCCTTCATAGCGGCCGAGATAGAGATCACCATTGGCCGCCATGCGCTGCCACAGCGCCTGGCACAGCGCCTTGTGATCGGCATCGGTGGTACGGATGAACCGGTCGAAACTGATGCCCAGCGCGGCGTCCAGCGTCTGGAACGGCGCCACCATTTCGTCAACATAGGCCTTGGGCGGCTTGCCGGCGGCGCGCGCCGCCTGGTCGATCTTCAGACCATGCTCGTCGGTGCCGGTGAGGAAGCGCACGTCACAGCCATCAAGCCGCTTGAAGCGGGCGATGACATCGGTGGCAATCGCCTCATAGGCATGGCCCATGTGGGGGCGGCCATTGGGATAGGCGATGGCGGTGGTGATATAAAAACGGGGCTTGGACATGGCTAGGCGCAATGCGGCAATCGCCGCGCAAGTTCAAGCCGGCACGGCGGCCAGATGCAGGGCAAGGGCGTGCGCCACCTGCCCCGGCTCCAGCTGCAGCGGCACGGCTTCGCGCGCCAGCTTGCTGGCGGCCTCCCACTCGGCGATGGCAGCGCCCCGCGCCGCGCCGCTCAGCCGCTGTGCCCGCGCCGCGATCAGCGCCGGCACCCGGTCAAGCAAGGCGGCATAGCGCGCCTCCCGCCCTTTCGCGCCGATCCCGCGTGCCAGCATCAGCGCCGCCGGATTGGCCTGGGCGATGGGCAGGCCGGCGAGCGCGGCCAGATCCTGTTCCAGCGCGGTGATGCCGGCCTGCGCCAGCGCCAGCGCCCGGCCCGGGCAGCCTTCGGCAAGGCGGACGAGCAGCTCCTCATCCTCCCCATCAAGATCGGCGCTGGCCAGCACGCGCGCCACCTCGCCATCGCTGAGGCGCGAAAAGCGCAGCGTGCGGCAGCGTGAGCGGATGGTGGGCAGCAGGCGGCCGGGCGTGTGGCTGACAAGCAGGAACACCGTGTCCGGCGACGGCTCCTCCAGATTCTTCAGCAGCGCGTTGGCGGTGTTGCGGTTCATGTCGTCGGCCGCATCGATCACCACGACGCGCCGATCGCCCAGCATCGGCGTGCCCGACAGAAATTCGCGCAGCGGCTGGCCTTCGCTGTCGGGCCGGCGCACGATCTGGCCGATCACGATCTCGGCGCGCAGCTTGCCGGATTTGCCCGGCGTGCGTTCGATCACCCGGTAATCAAGATGCGATCCTGCCGCCATCAGCCGCGCGGCATCGCCGGTTTGCGCCACGTCGAAACTGCCGCCGGGCGGCGCCCCGGCCAGCAGCCAGGTGGCGGCGGCGCGGGCAAAGCTGGCCTTGCCCAGCCCCTGCTGGCCGACCAGCAGCCAGGCATGGTGCGGCCGCCCGCCGGTGAAGGCGGCCGTGAAGGCCGCGATCTGGGCCTGGTGGCCGATCAGCACAGCGCCGCCTCGATCCTTGCCGCCACCGCAGCAATGCTGCCGCCGGCATCGATGGCGCGGCAGCGCGCCGGTTCGGCGGCGGGCAGGCCGGCAAAGAAGGCTTTCACCCGGGCGTGGAAAGCGCCGCCCATGGCTTCGAACCGGGCTTCCGCATCGCCGCGCGCCGCCGCCCGCGCCAGGCCTTCCCCGGCATCAAGCTGCATCACCAGCGTGATATCGGGCCACAGCCCCACCGCCTGATCGTGCAGCCCGGTCAACGCCGCATCGGGAAGGCCGCGCCCGGCGCCCTGATAGGCGCGGGTGGAATCGATATAACGGTCGCAGATCACGATGGCGCCGCGGGCAAGCGCCGGGCGGATGGTGCGCTGCGTGTGGTCCACCCGCGCCGCCGTCATCAGCAGCGCCTCGCTCCACGGGCTCCAGCGGTCGGGATCGCCGGTCACCAACAGGCTGCGGATCGCCTCCGCGCCATCGGTGCCGCCGGGTTCGCGGGTCAACACCACCTCGTGGCCCTGGCTGCGCAGCCGCTGCGCCAGCAGGCGGCCCTGCGTGGACTTGCCGCTCCCCTCCCCGCCCTCCAGCGTGATGAAGCGTGCGCGCATGTCAGCCGAACAGGCCCATCAGCCAGTTCCAGGCGCGGCGGATCATGCCGGCCTCCTCGATCGCCACCGGCGTGACCAGCGGGGCGCGGGCCGGGGCCTGGCCGGGCATGGTGACGGTGAGCCAGCCCACTTGGCTGCCGGCCTTCAGCGGCGCTTTCAGCACGGGCAGCGCCTCCACCTTGGTCTTGCGCTCCATGCCGAAACCGCGCGGCAGGGTGACGAACAGATCCTTGCCGGCCACCGCATCAATCTGCGGAGCGGCAGCCCCGGCGATGGCCACCTTGCCCATCACCTGGCCCTTCTTGCCGAGCGGGATATTCTGCCAGGCGGCAAAGCCCCAGTTCATGAAATCGACGCTGGCCGACACGCGTTCGCCAAAGCTGGGCAGGCCGGCCACCACCATGACCAGCCGGCGGCCGTTCTGCACGGCCGAGCCGGTAAAGCCATAGCCGGCCTCATCGGTGTGGCCGGTCTTCAGCCCGTCAGCCCCCGGCACCCGGCCGAGGATCGGATTGCGGTTGGCCTGGGTGATATCCTGCCCGCTGCCCATCGTCTTGCCCCAGGTGAAGCCCTGCACCGGGTAGAATTTGGCATAGAGATCAGGGAAATCGCGCAATGTCGCCTCGGCGATCATGGCCAGATCGCGGGCGGTCACATATTCGTTGGGATCAGGCCAGCCATTGGTGTTGGCGAAATGGCTGCCCTTCAGGCCCAGGCGCTGCGCCTCGCGGTTCATCAGCGCAACATAATTGGCCTCCGTGCCGCCCAGGCCTTCGGCCAGCACCACACAGGCATCATTGCCCGACAGGGTGACGATGCCGTGCAGCAGATTTTCCACGCTCACCTGGCTGTTTACCTCCAGGAACATGGTGCTGCCCTGGTTGTTCCACTTGGTCCAGGTTTCGGGGCGCACCAGCACCATCTGGTTCAAATTCGCCTCGCCCGACTTGATCAGCTTGAACGCCACATAGACGCTCATCATCTTGCCCATGGAGGCCGGCGGCATGCGCTTGTCGGCATCCTTGGAGAAGAGGATGCGCCCCGTCTGCAGATCTTTCAGGAACGCAATCGGGGCCTGCGTGTCATAGGCGGCGGCCTGCGCCAGGGCCGGCGCGGCAATAACGGTGGCAGCCAGGCTGATCAGCGCGGCAGAGGCAACAAGGCGTGTCATTTCAGGTCCTTCGGGCCCGGATCAGCGGGCTTGCACTTGGGTGTTGGGAACAGGCGGAATCATCCTCGCATCGGCATAGCCGGCAGCGCGCACCTGCGCCAGCGCCGCGGTGGCCGTGGTTTCCGATCCGAACGGGCCAAGGCGCACGCGCGTCAGCCCGCCGGGCGCGTTTTCCATGAGCACCGGGCCGAAGCTCGACAAGAAGCCCTTCAGCCAGGCGACGCGGCCGCCATCGGCCAGCGCGGCCACCTGCACCAGCCAACCGCCAGCGGTTGCCGGCTGCGGCGACGGCGGCAATGCCACGCTGGCCACCGCCACCACCGGCGCGGCGGCGGGCGCACTGGCCACCACCACGGGCGGCAGCGGCGGCGCGCCATCAGGATACACGCGCCGCAGCCGTACCCGGGCAGTGCCGGCGCGGGTGACGCCCAGCAGCTGCGCCGATTTGCGCGACAGATCGATGATGCGGTCACGCGCGAACGGCCCGCGATCGTTGATGCGCACCGTCAGCTTGCGGCCATTGTCGAGATTTTCCACCTCCACCCAGCTCGGCATCGGCAGCGTGCGGTGCGCGGCGGTCAGATCATCCTGGTCATAAGTCTCGCCATTGGCGGTGCTGCCGGCGTGGAATCCCGGCCCATACCAGCTGGCCACGCCCACTTCGGTGTAGGTGCGGTCATCGGCCGGCACATAGGTGATGCCGGCAACCTGATAGGGCTTGCCAATCTTCACCGGCCAGTTGCCCAGCCTGGCCGCGTCGCGCGCCACGGCGCTGGTGTCTTCGGCCACGTCGAGGCTGCGGTGATGGCGGGCCGGCGGCGGCGATGGCGGCGCGGCGGCGACGGGGCGCGGCGGCGGTTTGCCGGCACAGGCCGCCAGCATCAGGCTGCCCATCAGGATCGGCGCAAACGGCCTCACGGCGCGACCAGAGGGTCCGGTGTGGCCGGCACCTGGCTGATGGCATCGGCCAGCAGCGTGACCGACAGCGCATAGAGGTTGGAGCAGTTATATTGCAGGATGGCGCGGTAGGAGCGCGAGACGAGATAGGCGCCCTGCCCCTCCCCATCCGGTTCGATCAGGCTCATCGGCACATCATCGGCCGGCCAACTGCCGTTCACCGGCACAAAGCCCAACGCCCGCCAGTCCCGCGCCGGTTTCAGCCCGCTGTGGCGCGACAGCGGACCGACACAGCGTTCCGGCGGCGCGGCGGCGGCGACGCTGCTGCGATCAAATCCGTCGGGCACGATGGTGCGGAAGCCCCAGCTTTCGCCGCGCTGCCAGCCACTGGCCGACAGATAATGGCCGATGGAGGCGAACACGTCGGCGGTGCTGTTCCACAGATCGACCTTGCCATCGCCGTCGCCATCGCGGCCATAGGTGAGATAGCTCGACGGCAGGAACTGGGTCTGGCCGAACGCGCCGGCCCAGCTGCCCTTCATCTGATCGCGGGTGGCATGGCCTTCGCCCACCATGCGCACCGCCGCATCCAGCTCGCGGGTGAACAGGTCGCGGCGGCGGCCTTCAAACGCCAATGTTGCCAATGCCGACGGCAGATCATGGCGGCCGAGCACCCGGCCATAGCTGGTTTCGATCCCCCATATCGCCGCGATCACCGCCGCCGGCACGCCGCTGTCAGCCTCGGCCCTGGCCAGCGCGTCGTGGTTGGCGGTGAACTGGCGCTGGCCATAGGGGATGCGGTCACCGCGAAACTTGGCGGCCAGATAGTCGGGGAAACGCAGCGGCCGCGCCGCGCTGCCGGGCTGGCTGCGATCGGCACCGATCACGTGCGGGGCAAGGTGAATGTCGGTCAGCGCGGCGTCGAGCCATTCGGGCTTCAGCCCGCGCGCCATCGCCTCGGCCCGGTAGAGGTTCAGCCAATCGGCAAAGGCCGCCTGTTCGGCAGCCGAAGCTTTCGGCGTCTCGTCGGCACGCAGCGGCGCGGCGGCAAGCGCAAGCGCGATCAGCGGAAGGGCGCGGGGGAAACGCATGGCCCCTCATGCCAAAGCGTTCCCCACGTGCAAAGGGGGCAATCGGTCCGGGTCAGGACCCAACCCCCGCCCGCGCTCACATCAGCGCGTCAAAGCGGGCCTTGTCCGTGTCCGACAGGCGCACGTCGATCGTCAACGTCTCGTCGTCGCTGGCCTGCGCCACCACTTCGCCGTGGCTGTGCAGCCAGGCGATGCGGCGGCCATCGTGCAGCGGCAGCACCAGCTTGTGAACACGGGCACCGGCGCGCAGGGCAAGGTCCATCGCCGCCTGCAGCCGGTCGATCCCCTCCCCGGTCAGCGCCGAAACCGGGATGGCATCATTGCCGGCCTCGGCCAGCGCCAGTTCACGCTCTTCGCCAACAATCGCGTCGATCTTGTTGAAAACCGTCAGCATCGGCGTTTCGCGCTGGCCCGGTGCCAGGCCCAGGCTGGTCAGCACGTCGATCACGTCCTGCGCCTGCGCGTCGCTGTCGGGATGGCTGATATCGCGGACATGGACGATCAGATCGGCCTCCAGCACCTCCTCCAGCGTGGCGCGGAAGGCCGCGACCAGCTGCGTCGGCAGATCGGAGACAAAGCCCACCGTATCCGACAGCACCACCTTGTCGTGGCCGGGCAGGCGGATGGCGCGCATGGTGGGATCCAGCGTGGCGAACAGCAGATCCTCGGCCCGCACCTCGGCGCCGGTCAGCCGGTTGAACAGGGTGGATTTGCCGGCATTGGTATAGCCGACCAGCGCCACCACCGGCCACGGTGCCTTCTGGCGGTTGCGGCGGTGCAGCCCGCGCGTGCGGCGCACCTCCTCAAGCTCGCGGCGCAGCCGGGCGATGCGGTCGCGGATCAGGCGGCGGTCGGTTTCGATCTGCGATTCGCCGGGGCCGCCAAGGAAGCCGAAGCCGCCGCGCTGGCGTTCAAGGTGGGTCCAGCTGCGCACCAGGCGGCTGGCCTGATATTGCAGATGGGCAAGCTCCACCTGCAACGTGCCTTCCGACGTGCTGGCGCGCTCCCCGAAGATTTCGAGGATCAGGCCCGTCCGGTCGATCACCTTGGCCTTCAGCAACTTTTCCAGATTGCGCTGCTGCACCGGCGTGACCGGGCCATCGATGACAACAACCTCCACATCCATCGCCGCCGCCAGCCCGGCCAGACGCTCGATCTGCCCGGTGCCGAGCAGGCGCGACACCTGCGCGCTGCGCAGCTTCACCACTTCCGAATGCACGACATTCAGGGCGATGGCGCGTGTCAGCCCCACGGCTTCGGCCAGCTTGGCTTCGGGGGAGCGCAGCGCGGTGCCATTGCCCAGCTGCGGCAGGATCACCATGGCACGGGCGCCGGTGCGGATGCCAAGCGCCTCGTCAAAGCCGCCGATCGTCAGTTCGCCGGCTTGTGGTGGTACAAAACCCAAATCACTCTCACTCTTCGGTTTCGGCCTCGAACAGCTGCAGCGGCGTCGCCGGCATCACCGTCGAGATCGCGTGCTTGTAGACCAGCTGGCTGTGGCCATCGCGGCGCAGCAGCACGGAAAAATTGTCGAACCAGGTGATCACGCCCTGCAGCTTCACGCCATTGACCAGGAACATGGTGACCGGGGTGCGCGTCTTGCGGACGGTGTTGAGAAACATGTCCTGCAGGCTGTTGGACTTGTCCGCCATCGGGCGTATCCTTGTTGTTCTTGGGCCGGCCCGATGCCGCTGCCACCATCAACATAGGGCCGCTTGTGGCGGTTTTCAAATCACCCTTTCGTCACAGGCGCTTCGCCGGAGGGGCGGGATCAGGGCTCCTCGCCGCCCTCTCCCTCCGGCTCGTCCGACAGGCCCAGCGCCTTCAGCTTGCGGTGCAGGGCGCTGCGTTCCATGCCGATGAAGGCGGCGGTGCGGCTGATGTTGCCGGAAAAGCGGCGGATCTGGGCGCGCAGATATTCGCGTTCGAACGCCTCGCGCGCCTCCCGCAGCGGCGTGCCCATGATGGAGCGGACGGCCTGCCCCGGCACCAGACGCGCCGGCTCGGCGGTGATCTCGGCCGGCAGCATGTCGATGTCGAGCCGGTTCATGCTGCTGGTCGGCGCCATGATCATGGTGCGTTCGACAACATTGCGCAGCTGGCGGACATTGCCCGGCCAGTCATAGGTCTGCAGCGCCGCCAGCGCATCGTCGGACAGGTCGGGCGTCGGCATGCCGCGTTCGGCGGCATAGCGGGCGAGGAAATAGCGGGTGAGCTCACCCACATCCTCGCGCCGTTCCGAAAGCGGCGGCAGACGCACCGGCACGACGTTCAGCCGGTAATAAAGATCCTCGCGGAAGCGGCCGGCGGCGATTTCGGCGGCCAGATCGCGGCTGGTGGCGGAAATCACCCGCACATCCACCCGCACCCAGCGCGCGCCGCCCACCCGCTGGAACACCTGTTCGGTGAGCACGCGCAGGATCTTGGCCTGGGTGGTCATCGGCATGTCGGCCACATCATCTAGGAACAGCGTGCCGCCATGCGCCTGTTCCAAAAGGCCGGCGCGGACATTTTCCGCCCCGTCCTCGATGCCGAACAGCGCTTCTTCCACCCGTTCCGGCGTCATGCGCGCGGCGGAGACCACCACGAACGGCGCCGCGGCGCGCGGGCTCCACTGGTGCAGCAGGCGGGCCGCCACTTCCTTGCCGGAACCGGCCGGGCCGCTGATCAGCACCCGGCTGCCGGTGGCCGAAACCCGCTTCAGCGTGGCGCGCACCAGATTGATCTGGGGCGAGGTGCCGGTCAGCTCGATATCAAAGCCGACCCGCTCTTTCAGCGCCTCATATTCGCGGCGCAGGCGCTCGGTCTCGGTCGCGCGCCGCACCACCAGCAGCAATTGTTCGGCCTGGAACGGCTTTTCGATATAGTCATAGGCACCGCGCTTGATGGCGGCGACGGCGGTGTCCAGATTGCCATGGCCGGAAATCACCACCACCGGCAGGGTGGGATCGCGGGCCTTCATCGCGTCCAGCAGCTCGATGCCGTCCATCGACGAGCCCTGCAGCCAGACATCAAGGATGACAAGGCTGGGCCGGCGTTCGGCCAGCGCCGCCAGCGCGCCCTGCGCATTGGCGGCGACGCGCGGTTCAAAGCCCTCATCGCTCAGCACGCCTGCCACCAGGTCGCGGATATCGGCTTCATCGTCGACAATCAGGATATCAAGGGCCATGGCGCGATGCTGTCCTTCGTCAGGCGGTGGCGGAAGTGGCGAGTGGCAGGCCCGGCTGGGTTTCGGGCACCAGATCGCGGCTGAGATGGGCCACCACCATCGCGCCGGGGCCGGCGGGCGGCGGGGCCGGATTGTCGGTCAACTCCAGCGTGCCGCCATGATCCTCGATGATCTTGGCGCAGATGGCGAGGCCCAGCCCGGTGCCGCGCGCGCGGGTGGTGACATAGGGCTCCAGCAGCCGCATCCGGTCTTCGGCCGGGAAGCCAAGGCCGTTGTCGGCGATGCTGATGCGCACCCGGTGCTCATCGGCGGCGACCGTGATGGAAATCAGGCCGGGTGCGGCCCCCTCCCCATCGCGTTCGATGCGCGCCATCACGCTTTCTGAGGCGTTCTTGATCAGATTGGTGAGGGCGCGGCCCAGCTGCTGGCGGTCGCACACCAGCGCCAGATCGGCAGCACCGGCCATGGCGTAGCTGATGCCGGGGAAGGCCACTTCCTGCAACACCAGCGCCTGGCGCAGCAGCCGGTCCAGCGTTTCGCTGGCGAACATCGGGCGCGGCAGCCGAGCGAATTCGCTGAATTCATCGACCATGCGGCGCAGATCCCCCACCTGGCGCACGATGGTGCCGGTCAACGTCGCGAACGTGTCGGCATCCTCATCGATCTGGCGGCCGAACTTGCGCTGCAGCCGTTCGGCGGCAAGCTGGATGGGCGTGAGCGGGTTCTTGATCTCGTGCGCGATGCGGCGGGCGACATCGGCCCAGGCGGCGCGGCGCTGGTCGGCCAGCTGGGCGGTGATATCGTCGAAGGTCAGCACGAAGCCGGCGCGGCCCGCCTCGCCGCCGTCGCTGGCGGCTTCGGCGGCACCGAAGCGCACCGCCAGGGTCTGGGTTTCATCCCCGCGCTGCAGGCTCACCTGCCCGGCGGCATCGCCGGTCTGCCGCGCCTGTTCCAGCAGATCAGCCAGTTCCGGCGCAACATCGCCCAGCAACTGCCCGCGCAGCACCCGGTGCGGCAGCGCCAGCAGCGCAGCGGCCGACGCGTTGGCAACGCGGATGATGCCTTCCGGCGTGATCGACATCACTCCGGCCGACACGCCGGCCAGCACGGCTTCGGTGAAGCGGCGGCGGGTGTCGAGCTCGTCGTTGGCCGAAAGCAGAGCGCGCTGCTGGGCGCGCAGCTGGCTGGTCATGCGGTTGAAGGCGCGTTCCAGCACGCCGATCTCGTCGGCCTGACCGCGCACCGGCACGCGGGCATCCAGATCACCGGCGCCCACCCGCTCGGCCGCATCGGCAAGCCGGGCGATCGGTTCCACCAGCCGGTTGGCCAGCCACAGCGCGTACCAGATGGCGACAATCAGCGTCAGCAGCGACACCGCCATCAGGATCAGGTTGAAGCGCAGTTGCATCACCCGGCTGCGTTCGATCAGGGCGCGATATTCGCCCAGCGCGCTGGCCGCCTGGCTGGCACGGGCGATGACCGCTGGATCGACCTTGCGGCTGACATAGAGGAAGGTGCCCGGCATGCCCGGCACGGCAACGGCGGCTTCCACCCGGTCCTCCCCGGTGCCGATCACGGTGACCGGGCGGTTGCCGGCCCGCACCAGATCGACATTGGCGGCATGGAAGCGCGCCAGCGCCGGGGTGACGCCGCTGGCCGCCACCACGACAACGCCGGCCTGCGTGCGGCGCAGCACGGCCGCTTCGGTGAGGGTGCGGCCGGCGACCTGGAAATCAAGGCCGCGGCGGTAAAGCGGCGTGCCCTCCCCGAAATCGCGGGCGTAACTGGCCACGTCGGCGGCCATGACGATGATGTCATCACCGATGCGCTGGCGGTTTTCCTCCACATAGGCCTGCGCGACCTGGTTGGAGCCATAGAGGATGGTCTGCACCCGGTCGGAAAACCAGAATTGCACGCCGAACTGGAACAGCAGCGAGGCAAAGGCGACAACCAGCAAGGTCGGCACGGCGGCGATGGCGGCGAACAGCGCCACCAGCCGCAGGTGGAGATGGGCACCGGCCAGCCCCTTGCGGCGGTTGGTGATCAGGATCGCCACACGGCGGCCGATCAGCACCACCAGCAGCATGGCCGGGGCAAGGTTGGCCACCAGCAGCAGCGCCACCAGCGGCTGCGACGCGCCATTGGCCGGCAGGCCGCGCCCGGTGAGGAAGGCATAGCTGGACCAGCCCAGCACGATGGTGGCGATGGCGGCCAGCACCTCCAGCCGGGCGTAGAAGCTGCCCGAGCGGGTGAGCCGCCGCCAGCGCAGCGCCAGCGTCGCCCCCAGGGCGCGGTGACGCCGTGGGTGACCGGCGGTGTGGGGATGCGATTCGGCCATCACGAGCGCCGACTATAACCGCAAATGTTGCTTTTGGAACACACCCCACCGTTGCAGGGTTGCGACAGATCAGGCCGCCAGTGCCGGCTCCGGCGCAGCGAGGCGCTGATCATAGAAACGGTCGATCATCGCCAGCACGGTGGCGCTGTCGGTCACCTGGTTCACGGCGTTGCGGAAAGTGGCGCTGTCGTACAGGCCCTTGGTATACCAACCCAGATGCTTGCGGGCGAGGTTGACGCCGTTCAGTTCGCCATACAGTTCCAGCATCATCAGATAATGTTCGCGCACGATGGCGTGCTGCGCGGCCAGCGCCGGATCGGCCGGCGCGTCATGGCCGGTCAGCGCCGCCATTACCTGGCCGATCAGCCACGGCTTGCCATAGGCGCCGCGCCCAATCATCACCCCGTCCGCACCGCTCTGCGCCAGCGCGGTCTCAGCATCCGCGATAGAGCAGATGTCGCCGTTGACGATCACCGGCAGGTTCACCGCCTCCTTCACGCGCTTCACGAACGCCCAGTCCGCCGTGCCGGAATAGAGCTGGCAGCGGGTGCGGCCGTGGACGGTGATGAGCTGGATGCCCTCCCCTTCGGCGATGCGGGCCAGTTCCGGCGCGTTCAGGCTGTTGTGATCCCAGCCCATGCGCATCTTCAGCGTGACGGGCAGTTTCACCGCCTTCACGGTCGCCCGGATCAGCTGCGTCGCCAGCGGCAGGTCGCGCATCAGGCTGGAGCCGGCGTTGCCATTGACCACCTTCTTCACCGGGCAGCCCATGTTGATGTCGATGATGGCAGCGCCCTTCTGCTCGTTCAGCTTGGCCGCTTCCGCCATGCGCTCCGGCTCGCAGCCGGCAAGCTGCATCGAAACCGGCTCCTCACTCGGATGCCAGGCGGCTTTCTGGAGGCTCTGCCGCGTCTCGCGGATCATCGCTTCGGATGCGATCATCTCCGTCACCGTCAACCCCGCCCCGAAGCGCTTGACCAGCGTGCGGAACGGCATTTCGGTCACGCCGGTCATCGGTGCCAGGATCACCGGCACATCGATGCGGTTCGGCCCGATGCTGATGGGGGAAAGACGGCTCATCGCCCGGCCCCTTATCGCAAAATGCCCCTTCCCGACAAGCAAGCCCCGCCCTATGCCCTGGCCATGCGCATCCACGCCCTGATTGTCGCCGCCGGCAGCGGCATCCGCGCCGGTGGCGGCGTGCCCAAGCAATATCGCGCCGTCGCCGGCAAACCGCTGCTGCGCCACGCCGTCGAACGGCTGCACGGCCACCCTGCCATCACCGGCGTCACCGTGGTGATCAACCCGGACTGCCGGGCGCTGTATGACGGCGCGGTCGCCGGGCTGGACCTGCCCGAACCCATCCCCGGCGGGGCGACCCGGCAGGACAGCGTGCGGGCCGGGCTGGAGGCGCTGGCGGGGGACGCGCCCGATCTCGTGCTGGTCCACGATGCCGCCCGCGCCTTCGTGCCGCACGCCGTGATCGATGCGCTGCTGGCGGCCTTTGCCGGGGATGTGGACGGTGCCTGCCCCGCCCTGCCACAGGTTGACAGCCTGCGCCGGGGCGCGGACGGCCGCTTTTCGGCCAGTGTCGATCGCGACGGCCTGTGGCGGGTGCAGACCCCGCAGGCCTTCCGCTACCCCGCCCTGCTCGCCGCCCACCGCGCCGCCGCCCCGGGGCAGACCGACGAGGTCGCCATCGCGCTCGCCGCCGGGCTCGCAGTGGCGATCACTGCCGGCGATGAACGCGCTTTCAAGGTGACGGAGCCCGCCGATTTTGCCAAGGCACAAGGCATGACGACATACAGCCCCCGCGCCGCGTCCGGTTTTGATGTCCACAAGTTCGGGCCGGGTGATCATGTCTGGCTGTGCGGGGTGAAAGTGCCGCACGATCACGGCCTGATCGGCCACAGCGATGCCGATGCCGGCCTGCACGCGCTCACCGATGCGCTGCTCGGCACCATCGCCGCCGGCGATATCGGCGATCATTTCCCGCCCAGCGACGAACGCTGGCGCGGTGCGGCGTCTGACCAATTCCTCGCCCATGCCGCCAGCCTGGTGCGGGAGCGCGGCGGCATAATCGATCATGTCGATGTCACGCTGATCTGCGAGCGGCCGAAAGTCGGCCCGCACCGCGAGGCCATGCGCCAACGCATCGCCGCCATTCTGGGCCTTGGCCTTGACCGGGTGAGCGTGAAGGCCACCACCACCGAACGGCTGGGCTTCACCGGCCGCCAGGAAGGCATTGCCGCGCAGGCGATGGCCAGCGTGCGGGTGCCGGAATGACCCCCGAACTGCTGGCGCTGGCCGAGATCGTGCTGGCCGAAAACCGTGCCGCCGGCCGCTGCGTGGCGGTGGCCGAAAGCTGCACCGGCGGGCTGGTGTCGGCGGCGCTGACCGAAATCGCCGGCTCGTCCGACGTGTTCGATCGCGGCTTCATCACCTATTCGAACGCGGCCAAGCAGGAGATGCTGGGCGTATCGGAAGACGTGATCGCCACCTTTGGCGCCGTCTCCGTCGCCACCGCCTGGGCGATGGCGCAGGGCGCACTGGCCAACAGCACGGCCGATGTGGCGGTGGCCATCACCGGCATCGCCGGGCCGGGCGGTGCCACCAAGGGCAAGCCGGTGGGCATGGTGGTGTTCGCCCGGGCGGTGCGCGGCCAGGATCCGGAACAGGTGGTGGCCGACACCCGCCAGTTCGGCGATCTCGGCCGGGCCGCGGTGCGGCGGCAGGCGGCACTGGTCGCGCTGGAATTGCTGCGGCCGTAAGCCGGTTCAGCGCGGCCCGTACAGCGCCTGCGCCCGCGCCACGAAGGCGGCCACCATCTTTTCGAACGCCTGGGTGAAGAACAGGCCGGCGAGCTTTTCGAACGCCTTGTTGCGGAATTCGAAATCCACGGCGAAATCAATCTCGCAGCCGCCGTCCGGCAGGTCGCGGAACTGCCAGTCGTTGAACAGATGCTTCATCGGCCCGTCGAGATAATCGACATGGACATGGCCAACGCCCTCTGCAGTGACCCGCTGCAGCGTCACCCGGCTGGTGAATTTCTCGCGGATCATGCGGAAGCCGACGATCATGTCGGCCACCACCACGCCGCCGGTCTCCGGCCCCACCCGCATGCCCTGCACCCAGGGCAGGAATTCCGGATAGCGGCCGATATCGGCCACCAGATCGAACATTTCGGCGGCCGACCACGGCAGCCGGCGCACTTCGCGATGCCTGGGCATCAGGCCTTCACGGCCGCCCGCCGCCGCGCCTGCATTTCGGCAAAGTCGCGCCCGGCGTGATAGCTTGAGCGGGTCAGCGGCGAGGCCGCGACCAGCAGGAAGCCCTTGGAACGGGCCACGGCGGCATAGGTGTTGAAGGTGGCCGGCGGCACGAATTCCATCACCTTGGCGTGGCGCGGGGTCGGCTGCAGATACTGGCCGACGGTGAGGAAATCGACCCCGGCGGAGCGCATGTCGTCGAACACCTGGTGCATCTCGAGTGCTGTTTCGCCGAGACCAACCATGAGCCCGGATTTGGTGAAGACCGTCGGACTCATCGCCTTCACCTTGTCGAGCAGGCGCAGCGAGTGGAAGTAGCGCGCGCCGGGGCGGATGGTGGGATAGAGGCGCGGCACGGTTTCGAGATTGTGGTTGTACACGTCCGGCCCGGCCTCGACGATCATCTCGACCGCGCGGTCCATCTTGTTGCGGAAATCGGGGGTGAGGATCTCGATCGTCGTCGTCGGCGTCTGTCGGCGCAGTTCCTGGATCACCTTGACGAACTGGCTGGCGCCGCCGTCCGGCAGGTCATCACGGTCCACCGAGGTGATGACGATGTGCTCCAGCCCCAGCTTGGCGGCAGCCTCCGCCACATGGCCGGGCTCGCTGGCGTCAACGGCGCGCGGCATCCCGGTCTTCACGTTGCAGAAGGCGCAGGCCCGCGTGCAGGTGTCGCCCAGGATCATCACCGTGGCGTGCTTCTGGCTCCAGCACTCCCCGATGTTCGGGCAGGCGGCCTCCTCGCACACCGTGTTCAGCTTCAATTCGCGCATCAGGGCGCGGGTTTCGGCATGGGCACGGCTGGTCGGCGCCCGCACCCTTATCCAGTCCGGCTTGCGCAGCAGGGCGGGGGCGGCGGGAACGGAGAGGACGGGATCACTCATGCCCCGTCAGATAGACCCCTCGCTGCCGCCAAACAACCATGCTTTCACCGCCGCGGCCGGGCGCGGCCATTTGCGCCGCCGCGTGGTTGTTGCTGCGCTGGCAAGATAGCGGGCCTGTGCTAAAAGCGCGGCCCCAACCTGCCGCAAAAGGGATGTTCATGCCCGCTTTCAAGGCCTTGCTGGACGGTTATCGCCGCTTCCGCACCGGCGCCTACCAGGAACAGCGCCGCCGTTATGACGCGCTGGCCGACAAGGGCCAGGCGCCCGGCGTGCTGGTGATCGCCTGTTCCGACAGCCGGGTCGATCCCACCCGCGTGTTCGACACCGAACCCGGCCAGATGTTCGTGGTGCGCAATGTCGCCAATCTGGTGCCGCCCTACAGCCGCGATTCCAGCCAGCATTCCACGTCGGCGGCGATCGAATATGCCGTCACCGTGCTGAAAGTGCATCATGTCGTGGTGCTGGGCCACGCCCGCTGCGGCGGCATCAAGGCCAGCCTGGAAGGCACGTTCGATGATGCGCCGATGGGCGAAGGCGGCTTCATCGGCCGCTGGATGAGCCTGATCGCCCCGGCCCGCGATACCATCCGCGCCGCCGCCTTGTTGTCGCCCGACATTGATGCGTGCAGTGCGCTCGAACTCGCCGCCATCCGCCTGTCGATCGACAATCTGCGCACCTTCCCCTTCATCCAGGATGCGGTCGCGGCCGGCACGCTCAACCTGCAAGGCGCGCTGTTCGATATCGCCGAAGGCGTGCTGCGCGTGCTGAACCACGATACCGGCAAGTTCGAACCGGTGACGGTGGAATGGACTGACACGGCCAGCAGCGCCGGCCCGGCGCGGGCATGAAACGGGCGTATCCGGCACAAACAGGGGGGAGTGCCGGATACGCCCGCAGCAGTGAGGCCGTGACAAGGGCAGTTGCCACATTGGCCGCACCGTTGCGATCGATATAAGAGAGAATCGGTCTGATTTTCAAGGCCGAAACATTGCCGTCAGTTCATGTTCGGCTGCGGCAGGCTGACGCACCGACGCCCGCGCCCCCTCGGCAAAACTGTCCGCCATCTGTCGGCGGCATGAACAATAAGACATCGTCGGTTCGGAAACGCGAAAGCCTGGCCGGCGCACTCTCTCCTCATCGCCCGGCCGTCCGGGCGACGCCGGGCCCCTCCCCCTTCAGGCCCGGCGCACTGATCAGAGGAGACAATGCCGTGAAGAAGATTGTCCTGCTCACCGCCGCGCTCACCCTCGCCGGCTCGGGTGCCGCCTTCGCCGCGCCGCACGCCCGCCACATGCACCGGGCCCCGGCCAAGGAAGCGCCGGCGCGGCCCAGCACCGCTGTCAGGCCGGCGACCAAATAAGCCGCCAGCCTGCCGGCCCCGGCCTGCCGTCTGATCCCCACGGCAGGCCGGGGCATATTCTGTTCTGAACCCCGCTCAGGGCTGCGGGCTGTACACCCGGCCGCGCGGATCCTTCGATCCGGCCGCCTGGTTCACATTGTTCTTGAAGCTCTGGAAACTGCAGCCGTACAGGCCGCCCGGCCCCCAGGTGGAGCAGGTGCCGATGGTGCCCACATCCGGCCCCAGCAATTTGTTGCGCTCGGCCGAAACGCTGGCGGTGCCGCGCTCCCCAAAGCTGCGCAGCACCGGCAGCGGCGCCCGGTAGGGCGAAAGCTTCGGCTCGCGATCGGCGCAGACGACGATCTCGTCAGGCCTGGTCTTGGGCGGGCACAGCGTGCTCCAGCCCGGCGGCATCAGCGCCGCCGTCCCCTCCGGCGCCGCCACGGCGAGCAGGAGGGCAGCCGCCAGCATCAATAGTGCAGGGCCCGCCCATAGGCATCGAGCACGCTTTCATGCATCATCTCGCTCAAGGTCGGGTGCGGGAAGATGGTGTGCATCAGCTCGGCCTCGGTCGTCTCCAGCCCCATGGCGATTGTATAGCCCTGGATCAGCTCTGTCACCTCCGCCCCCACCATATGCGCGCCCAGCAATTGCCCGGTGGCGGCATCGAACACCGTCTTCACAAAGCCTTCCGCCTCACCCAGCGCGATGGCCTTGCCATTGCCGATAAACGGGAATTTGCCGACGCGTACCGCGTGGCCGGCGGCCCTGGCCTTCGCCTCGGTCAGCCCGATGCTGGCCACCTGCGGGCGCGAATAGGTGCAGCCCGGAATGCGGCTCACATCCATGGCATGCGGATGGCCGCCGGCGATATGCTCGACCGCCATGATGCCTTCGTGGCTGGCCTTGTGCGCCAGCCAGGGCGGGCCGGTGACATCGCCGATGGCATACAGCCCGGGCACATTGGTGCGGCACATCGGATCGGTGACGATATGGCCGCGGTTGGTCTCCACACCCAGCGCCTCCAGCCCGATATTTTCGGTATTCGGCACGATGCCGATGGCAACGATGACATGGCTCCAGCGGTCGGTCAGCGCCGTGCCGTCGGCCGTGGTGATGGTGGCGGCGACGCCATCCGGGCCGGGCGTGACGTCTGACACTTTCGCACCGGTCACGATGCTCATGCCCTGCTTCGCCAGCGTCTTCTGCATGAAGGCCGAAACCTCCTCGTCCTCCACCGGCAGGATGCGCTCCAGCATCTCCACCACCGTCACCGCCGCGCCCATGTCGCGGTAGAAGCTGGCAAATTCGATGCCGATGGCGCCCGATCCGATCACCAGCAATTTCGTCGGCATGGCGGGCGGCACCATGGCATGGCGATAGGTCCACACCCGGTCGCCGTCTGCCGCCACGCCCGGCAATTCGCGGGCGCGCGCGCCGGTGGCGACGATGATGTTCTTGCCCGTCAGCACGCGCTCGCCAGTGCCGGTAGAGACGGAGAGTGTCGTCGCCTCGGTCAGCCGCCCCTGCCCTTCGACAACGGTGATCCTGTTCTTCTTCATCAGCGACTTGACGCCGCTGTTCAGCTGCGCCGCCACCTTGCGGCTGCGCTCCGTCACCTTCTTCAGATCAAACGACGGCTTTTCCACCGACAGGCCATAGACATCGGCGTGGGTGATATAATGATAGATTTCCGACGTGCGCAGCAGCGCCTTGGTGGGGATGCAGCCCCAGTTCAGGCAGATGCCGCCCAGGCGCTCGCGTTCGACAATGGCGACCGACAGGCCAAGCTGCGCCGCACGGATGGCGGCGACATAACCGCCGGGGCCGGAGCCAAGGATCACAAGATCAAATTCGTCAGCCATGTACCTTATCCTTCCCCTCTCCCCTTGCGGGAGAGGGAGGGGCCCACCGCGCAGCGGTGGGAGGGAGAGGGGTTGCCAGCGCCGCCGCTATGGCCCGCCAGACCCCCTCAGAGTTGGTCAAAATCTCGTTGTTCCAGAACCGCAGCACCCGCCACCCTTGGGCAGCAAGCCAGCCATCCCGCCGTGCGTCGTGCGCGCTTTCCGCATGCTGCCCGCCATCAGCCTCGACAATCAACCTGTGCGACGCACACGCAAAATCAACGATATAAGGCCCAATCGGAAGCTGGCGGCGAAACTTGTACGCCTCAAGCCGCTTGGCGCGCAGCATCCGCCACAGCGCCTTTTCGGCATCGGTCATCGCACGGCGCATGTCTTTTGCGTGGGCGCGTTGGCGGCGTTTGCGTTCAGTGGCATCCACAACCCCTCTCCCTCCCACGCCTGCGGCGCGGGCCCCTCCCTCTCCCACAAGGGGAGAGGGGTAGTCGCCCCCTTCCCTCTCCCCTTGCGGGAGAGGGTGGCGAGCCGAAGGCGAGCCGGGAGAGGGGTTGTTCAAGCCACCAGCCCCAGCGGCGCTTCGATCAGCGCCTTCACCGCGCCCATCAGCGCCGCACCATCCGCGCCATCGATGGCGCGGTGGTCGAAGCTGCCGGTGATGGTCATCACCGTGGCAATGGCCAGCGCGTCGCCCTTCACCACGGCGCGCTTTTCGCCGGCGCCCACCGCCAGGATCATCGCCTGCGGCGGGTTGATCACCGCTTCGAACTGCTTGATGCCATGCATGCCGAGATTGGAGAGCGACGCGGTGCCGCCCTGATATTCGTGCGGCTGCAGCTTGCCGGCGCGGGCCTTTTCGGCGAGCGCCTTCATCTCGGCCGCAATCTGGCTGACCGACTTTGTGTCCGCCCCGGTGATGATCGGCGTGATCAGGCCCGACGGCGCGGCGACCGCCACCGAAATATCGGCACGCTCATAAACCAGCAGATTGTCGCCGGCGAAGGACACGTTGCACTTCGGCACCTGCCGCAGCGCCACCGCCAGCGCCTTGATGACGAGATCGTTGACACTCACCTTGATGCCGCGCGGTTCCAGCGCCGTATTCAGCTGCCCACGCAGTTTCAGCAGCGCGTCGAGCTCGACATCCAGCGTCAGATAGATGTGCGGGATGGCCTGCTTGGCTTCGGTCAGCCGGCGGGCGATGACCTTGCGGACATTGCCGAGCTTTTCCACTGTGTGCGGAATGTCGCTGGTGACGGGGGCCTGCGCTGCCGGCGCGCGCGCCTCGACAGGCGCAGCCGGGGCGGGTTTGGGCGCTGGCGCGGCGGGAGCGGACGGCGCTGCTGCCACCGGCGTGTCACCCACGGCCTCAACATCGGCCCGCACGATGCGGCCGCGCGGGCCGCTGCCGGTGATGCTGGCCAGATCAATGCCCTTCAGCTCGGCGATGCGGCGGGCGAGCGGGCTGGCGATGATGCGGTCGCCCATCGGCGCGGCAGGCGCAGGCGCGGCCGGAGCAGGTGCGGGCATTGCTGCCGGCGTCGGTGCCGGAGCGGGTGCCGGAGCGGGTGCCGGCTGGGCCTTCGTGGCGGACGCCTTCGGAGCCGGAGCAGCGTCCTCCCCCGCCAGGCGCAGGATCACCGTGCCGACCTTCACCTCCTCGGTGCCTTCGGCGACCAGCAGTTCGGTCACCGTGCCTTCGTCCACGGCTTCCACTTCCATCGTCGCCTTGTCGGTTTCGATCTCGGCGATGATGTCGCCGGATTTCACCGTCTGGCCGATGGCCACATGCCATTTGGCCAGGGTGCCCACCTCCATCGTCGGCGACAGGGCGGGCATGGTCACGTCAATCGCCATGATCAATTGTCCACAAAAAGCTGGTCGACGAGCGCGCGTTGTTCGTCATCGTCGGGGTTGTCAATCAGGTCGGCCATGTCGAGAAAATAGGCGGCGGCCCCGGCCAGTGGCCCGGAATAGCGCACCTCGGCCCCCTGATCCGATTTCATGCTCCACCCCGCCACCAGCGCGCGCTTGCCGATGGCATTGATCTTCTTCACCAGCGGCACGAAATCGCCGTCGCCGGCCACCAGCGCCACCACGTCGCAGCGGTCGCTCACCGCAAGGTCAAAGGCTTCCAGCGCCAGCCACACGTCGATGCCCTGTTCCTTGGGCGGTTCGCTGTTGGTGTCGATGCGGGTGAAGTGCGGCGTGATGTTGCTGGCTGCCAATATCTGATCGAACACCCGGTCGTTGCGCAGGCTCTCCTCCACGAAATTGGCGGAGCGCGCCCGGTCTTCCAGATCGCGCAGCGTGTAGCGGCCGCGGAAATAATGCGATTCCACCACCCGGCAGCGGTGGCGCGACACATCCTCCATGTCGGCGGCGGCGATGCGGATGAACTCCAGCAAGCCCGAAAGCGACACGCGCCGGCCCACCGGATGCTCGAACTTGTAGAAGTTGGAGATGCGGTTGAAATAGCTGCCGTCGATCATCACGGCGACGCGGGTCTGGCCGGGGGCTTTCATCGCCGCCTCACCGGTAACAGACGCGGCGCGCGGCGGCGACGACATCATCGGCCTTCACGATCGCCAGCTTTTCCAGATTGGCGGCATAAGGCAGCGGCACATCGGCGTTGGTGACCCGCAGCACCGGCGCATCCAGATCATCAAAGCCCTGTTCCATCACCACCGCGCTGATTTCCGACGCGATGGAGCAGGTCGGCCAGCCTTCCTCCACCACCACCAGGCGGTTGGTTTTCCTCACGCTGGCCAGCACGGTGGCGGTGTCCATCGGGCGCAGCGTGCGCAGATCGATCACCTCGGCATCAATGCCCTGCCCGGCCAGGGTTTCGGCCGCCTGCAGCGCCAGGCCCACGCCGATGGAGTAGCTGACCAAGGTCACATCCCGGCCGGCCCGCACGATGCGCGCCTTGCCGATGGGGACGACATGATCACCCTCCGGCACGTCGAAGCTCTGGCCATAGAGCAGCTCGTTTTCGAGGAACACCACCGGATCGGGCGAGCGGATGGCGGCCTTCAGCAGGCCCTTGGCATCATCGGCGCTGTAAGGCGCGATCACCACCAGGCCGGGCACGCTGGCATACCAGGGGCCATAATTCTGGCTGTGCTGGGCGGCAACGCGGCTGGCGGCACCGTTCGGCCCACGGAACACGATGGGGCAGCGCATCTGGCCGCCCGACATGTAGAGGGTTTTCGCTGCCGAGTTGATCACATGATCAATCGCCTGCATGGCGAAATTGAAGGTCATGAACTCGACAATGGGCTTCAGCCCGCCCATCGCCGCGCCGGTGCCAAGGCCGGCAAAGCCGATTTCGGTGATCGGCGTGTCGATCACGCGGCGGGCGCCGAACTCCTCCAGCAGGCCCTGCGTCACCTTGTAGGCGCCCTGATATTCGGCGACCTCCTCCCCCATCACGAACACGCTGTCGTCGGTTCGCATTTCCTCGGCCATGGCATCGCGCAGCGCCTCGCGGACGGTCTGGCGGCGGGTCGGGCCGGTTGGGGCTTCAGGGGCGCTGGCCGGGGCAGCGCGTGCCGGGGCAGGCTCGGCATGAACGGGCTTGGGCGGCTCCGCCAATCGGACCTGCGCTTCCTCGCTCATGCCGAGCGACGTCGAGGCACCCGCAGGCTGTGCGGCCGGCGCTTCCGCCTCATCCTCGCCCGCAATCGCGATGATCGGCGTGCCCACCTTCACGCCTTCGGCACCGGCCGGCACCAGCAGCGCCGTGACCGTGCCGCCATCGTCGGCCTCCAGTTCCATCGTCGCCTTGTCGGTTTCGATCTCGGCAATCACGTCGCCGGGTTTCACCACGTCGCCCACGGCCACCAGCCATTTGGCCAGCGTGCCATCCTCCATCGTGGGCGACATGGCGGGGAGCAGGATCTGCGGCATCAGTAAGTTCCCAGCAACACGTCGGTGAACAGCGCCTCGGGCGCGGGTTCAGGGGCTTCCAGGGCGAAATCGGCGGCTTCGGCAACGATGTCGCGCACCTCGCGGTCGATGGCCTTCAGCGCGGCCTCGTCGGCATGGCCGGCATCAAGGATTTCCTTCTTCAGGCCTTCGATGGGATCGCTTTTCTCGCGCATGGCCTGCACTTCCTCGCGGCTGCGGTACTTGGCGGGATCGCTCATCGAATGGCCGCGATAGCGATAGGTCTTCATCTCCAGCAGCACCGGCCCGTTGCCGCCGCGCACCCATTCCACCGCCATCTTCGCCGCACCGCGCACCGCCAGCACGTCCATGCCGTCCACCTGCAGGCCCGGCACCCGGAAGCTTTCGCCGCGGCGATACAGCTGGTCCTCAGCGCTGGCGCGGTTCACCGACGTGCCCATGGCATATTGGTTGTTCTCGATCACAAAGATCACCGGCAGCTTCCACAGCTCGGCCATGTTGAAGCTTTCATAGACCTGGCCCTGGTTGGCCGCGCCGTCGCCAAAATAGGTCACGGCGATATGGCCATCATTCTTGTACTTGTGGGCAAAGCCGAGGCCGGCACCCAGCGGCACCTGCGCGCCCACGATGCCGTGGCCGCCGAAAAAGCCATGCTCCACACTGAACATGTGCATCGATCCGCCCTTGCCGGCGCTGATACCGGCGGCGCGACCGGTCAGTTCGGCCATCACCGCCTTGGCGTCGATCCCGCAGGCCAGCATATGGCCATGGTCGCGATAGCCGGTGATGATTGAATCGCCGCGCTTGAGTTCGCCCTGCATGCCCACCACCACGGCTTCCTGGCCGATGTAGAGGTGACAGAAACCGCCGATCTGCCCCATGCCGTAAAGCTGGCCGGCACGCTCCTCAAAGCGGCGGATCAGCACCATGTCGCGGTACATGGCAAGATAGTCTTCCCGTGTCGCCGCGAACCGTTCCGGTTCGTCAGGGCGCGGCCAGTTGCCGGCGGGCGGGGCGGAGGCGGCCTTGCGGCCCGATGTTCTCGCCACTTCAGTGACCTTTCTCAAACACGTGCCAATCGGTATAAAATGTCGCAGGCGGGCAGGACAAGGGCTTATCCGGGGCGGCGTGCCGATGTGGTTACTAGCCGGGGAATTGCGGGGAGCAGGCTACCGCCCCCGGCAGGGAAGGTGCCGTGCAAATGCAAAGGCGGATGCGGTGGCTGTCGCGCCAACCCGCTCAGTCGTCAGGGTGTGCCGGTCTCCGGCAGCGGCACGATCACTTCGTCGGGCTTGACCAGATCGAGGTTGCGGCGGACCAGCTCGTCGGCCAGATCGGGATCGACATGGCGCGGATCGAGCAGCACGAGCCGGCGCTGCAACGCCGCCTGCTGTTCCTCGCTGGTCTGCACTGCCAGCTGCAGCTTGGCGCGCTGGCCCTGATAGTCGCGCCAGGCGACATAGCCGGTCGGGCCCGACACCGCGTGCCAGGCGAAATAGCCGCCCACTGCCACGCACACCGCCGGCAGGGCGGAGCGCATCAGCAGCTCTTGCAAGGTCAGCTTCACGGCCATTTGTCAAATCTACGCAAACACTGGCCTATCCACAAGGCTGCAATAATTCAGAAGCGGTGGTAGATCGGGGACAGACTGCAAAAACGCTCTGGGGAGACGCTCGCATGGCCGCCATCAACTCTGTTGTCGATCTGTCGAAGGATGGCGATATCGCCGTCGTCACGGTCAATTCGCCGCCGGTCAACGCCCTGTCGGCCGATGTGCGCGACGGGCTGGCCGGGGCCTTTGCCGCCATCGCGGCTGACAGCAATGTGAAGGCCGCCGTGCTGGTGTGCGCCGGCCGCACCTTCATCGCCGGGGCCGATATTTCCGAATTCGGCAAGCCGCCGAAGGGTGCCGCCCTGCCCGCCGTGCAGGATGCGATGGAAAGCGCGCCCGTCCCCGTCGTTGCCGCCATCCACGGCACCGCACTGGGCGGCGGCCTGGAAGTGGCGCTGTGCGCGCATTACCGGGTGAGCGATGCCAAGGCCAAGTTCGGCCTGCCGGAAGTGAAGCTGGGCCTGCTGCCCGGTGCCGGCGGCACCCAGCGCCTGCCGCGCATCGTCGGCGCGAAAAAGGCCACCGAAATGGTGACCAGCGGTGCCCAGATGAACGCGCGTGACGCGCTCGCCACCGGCCTGGTGGACGAGGTGGTGGAAGGAGACCTCACCGCCGGCGCCATCGCCTTCGCCCGCCGCGTCGTGGCAGAAGGCCGCCCGCTGAAGAAGGTGCGCGATGATGCCAGCAAGCTGGGCGGCGATGCCGAGAGCCTCGCGCCCTTCTTCGCCGAATTCCGCGCCAGGAACGCCAAGGCCTTCGCCGGCTTTGACGCGCCGGAAGCCAATATCAAGTGCATCGAAGCCGCCGTCGCCCTGCCGTTCGAGGACGGGCTGAAGGTGGAACGCCGCGAATTCATGGCGCTGATGACCGGGCTGCAATCGGCGGCCCAGCGCCATGTCTTCTTCGCCGAACGCGCTGCCGCCAAGATCGATGGCCTGCCTGCCGATGTGCAGCCGCTCCCCGTCAAGAAGGTTGGCGTGATCGGCGCCGGCACCATGGGCGGCGGCATTTCGATGAACTTCCTGTCGGTCGGCATTCCCGTCACCATCGTCGAAATGAAGCAGGAGGCGCTGGACCGCGGCGTCGGCATCATCCGCAAGAATTACGAGAACAGCGCCAAGAAGGGCCGCTTCCCGATGGAAGAGGTCGAAGCCCGCATGGGCCGCCTCACCCCGACGCTGGCCATGGAAGACCTCGCCGATTGCGACCTGATCATCGAGGCCGTGTTCGAGAACATGGCGATCAAGAAGGAGATTTTCGGGACGCTTGACCAGATTGCCAAGCCCGGCGCGATCCTGGCCAGCAACACCAGCTACCTCGATGTGGACGAGATCGCTTCGGCCACCTCGCGGCCGGAATATGTGCTGGGCATGCATTATTTCTCGCCGGCCAATGTCATGCGCCTGCTGGAAGTGGTGCGCGGCGCGAAGACGGATCCTCAGGTGCTGGCCACCGCCATGGCCATCGGCAAGCAGACCGGCAAGATCGCCGTGGTCGCCGGTGTCTGCCACGGCTTCATCGGCAACCGCATGCTGGCCCGCCGCCAGCAACAGGCCAATCTGCTGATGCTGGAAGGCGCGGCCCCGGCCGATATCGACCGGGTGCTCACCCAGTTCGGTTTCCCGATGGGCCCGTTCCAGATGAGCGATCTTGCCGGTCTTGATATCGGCTGGAATGCCGAAACGTCGAAGGGCGAGACGGTGCGCGACCGGCTGTGCGAAGCGGGCCTGCGCGGCCAGAAGAACGGCAAGGGCTTCTATGTCTATGACGAGAACCGCAACCGCACGCCCAACCCGGACGCGCTGGCCATCATCGATGCCTATGCCGCCGAAAAGGGCATCAACCGCCGCAGCATCGACGATCAGGAGATTTTGGAGCGCTGCCTGTTCCCGATGGTGAACGAAGGCGCGCGCATCCTGGCCGAAGGCAAGGCCCAGCGCGCCAGCGACATCGATATCGTGTGGATCAACGGCTATGGCTGGCCGGTCTATCGCGGCGGCCCGATGTTCTGGGCGCAGAATGATGTGGGCCGGGAGCGGATTGTCGCGATGCTGGAGACAATGGGCGAGGAGGTTTCGCCGCTGCTGAAGGATGGATGGAAGTAAGGCGCCGCCGGCCGCGACCGCAATGCGCCGCATTGCGGGCCGGCTCCGGCAAGCCCGGCCGGCGAACCGCAGGCGCGTTCGACGTCACGAGACATGGAGATGACCGTATGAAATTCACCCTCCCCCTCCTCGCCCTGCTTGGTGCCGTCGCTGCCCCGGCCCTCGCCGCCGACGCCATTGATTATCGCAACCCGGCGAACTGGCTCTGCCGGCCCGGCCGGGCCGATGTGTGCAGCGGCGATGCCAGCGTCAGCCGCGTGCCCACCGATGCGAAGGTGACGCTCGATCTGCTGCCGCCGGCCAAGGCGCCGAAGATCGACTGTTTCTACGTCTATCCCACCGTTTCCACCGATCCGACGCCGAACAGCGACATGACCGCCGATCCGGCCGAAACCAACGTCGCCCAGGCCCAGGCCGCGCCTTTCCGACAAGCCTGCCGCGTGTTCGCGCCGCTCTATCGCCAGGTCACGCTGAGCGCCCTGCGCGACCGGCTTGCCGGCAAGCCGATGCAGGCCGATCCGAAACTCGCCTATGGCGACGTGGCGGCGGCCTTTGCCGACTATCTGGCGCACGACAACAAGGGCCGCGGCGTCATCCTGATCGGCCACAGCCAGGGCAGCGGCGTGCTGAAGGCGCTGCTGCAGAACGCGATCGAGGGCAAGCCGGCGCAGCGCCAGATCATCGCCGCCTATCTGGCCGGCCACAATCTGCTGGTGCCGGACGGCAAGGATGTCGGCGGCGATCTCAAATCCATGCCGCTGTGCCATGACGCCAGCCAGACCGGCTGCATCGTCACCTGGGTCAGCTTCCGCGACACGATGGCAGTGCCGCCGGCCAGCCTGTTCGGCCGCCCGCCGCTGGGATCACCCCCCGGCATGGCGGTGGCCTGCACCAACCCGGCGGCGCTGGGCGGCGGCCGCGCCCCGGTGCGGCCGCTGATGGTCAACCGCAACGGCATTGTCGACAATGGCGCGCCGGCACCGAAATGGGCCAAGGGCCGCAACATCTACACGCCGTTCGTCGCCCTGCCCGGCCTGCTCACGGCCGAATGCATGGCGCGCGACAATGCCCATGTGCTGTCCATCGGCATCGACGCCGATCCCGCTGATCCGCGCACCGACACGATCAACGGCGACGTGGTGGTGGGCGGCCAGATCATCGAAGCCTGGGGCCTGCACCTGATCGACATGCAGGTGGTGATGGAAGATCTGGTTGACCTTGCGAAGGCGCAGGGCGCGGCGTGGCTGCGGCAACACGGAAAGTAACCGTTCAGCTTGGCCGTGCGTATATACGCGCATGACCACACGCCGTACCCTGCTGGGCGCGCTTGCCGCCCTGCCCTTCGCCGCCCCGGCCTTTGCTGCCACGGGCAAGTTCACCGTTTCCTTCACGCCGGCCGAATGGGAGCGCCGGCTGGGCAAGGAATCCTATGCCGTGCTGCGCGAGGAGGCGACGGAACGGCCGTTCACCTCCCCGCTGAACAGCGAGCACCGCGCCGGCACCTTCGTGTGCAAGGGCTGCGCGCTGCCGCTGTTCTCCTCCGCCCACAAGTTTGACAGCGGCACCGGCTGGCCCAGCTTCTGGCAGCCGATCAACAAGACGGCGATCGGCACCACTGTGGACAAGAGCTATTTCATGGTCCGCACCGAAGTCCATTGCAGCCGCTGCGGCGGCCACCAGGGCCATGTGTTCGATGATGGGCCGAAGCCGACGGGGCTGCGTTACTGCATCAACGGGCTGGCGCTGAACTTCATTCCCGGAAAGGTCGCCTGATGCGCGCTGTGTTGATTGCCCCCATGATCGCCCTTGCCCTTGCCACCCCCGCCTGCGCCGCCGAGCGCATGGTTCTGGCCCCTGCCCCCGCCCTTGATGCGCCGCTGGCCAAGGGGCCGTTACAGAAAGCCGTGTTCGCCGGCGGCTGTTTCTGGGGCATGGAAGGCGTGTTCGAACGGGTGAAGGGCGTGACCTCGGTCGTGTCGGGCTATGCCGGCGGCGCCAAGGCCACCGCGGTCTATGAGCTGACCGGGTCCGGCCTGACCGGCCACGCCGAATCGGTGGAGGTGACCTATGATCCGGGGCAAGTCTCCTACGGCACGCTGCTGCGCATCTTCTTCTCGGTCGCGCATGATCCCACCCAGCTGAACCGCCAGGGGCCGGACACCGGCAGCCAGTATCGCAGCGCGCTGTTCATCCGCTCGGCCGAGCAGGAGCGGATTGCCAAGGCCTATGTGGCGCAGCTGGAACAGGCCGGCACCTGGAAGCCGAAGATCGTGACGACGTTCGAGCCGGGCAAGATCTTCTACCCGGCCGAGGCCTATCACCAGAATTATCTGCGCGGGCACACGACGCAGCCCTATATCGTCTACAACGACATCCCCAAGGTGGAAGGGTTCAAGCGGCTGTTCCCGCAGCTGTGGCGTGAGACGCCGGCGGCGTAGTTCGGGGGTGGACTTCGGGGTGGATGACGAACCCCGCTCATGGCGAGCTTGTCGAGGCACCCCGCCAATTTGCAGTGAGACCATGTGCATCGCGGCCGGCGGCGGAGCCGCCGAGTCCGCTGGGAGTGCCAAGGGAACATAAGAAAGAGCGTGGCGGAGCCACGCCGTCAGACGACACAAAAAAGGGCGGCTAGAGAGCCGCCCTTTTGTTGGTCGCTGGCCGATCTTGCCGGAGTCGGCAAATAGCTTGCGCTATTTGCGCGCCCGGCTGCGATCAGTGCCCGCCGCCGTTCAGACCCTTCACGATATTTTCCACCATCTTCTTGGCATCGGCCAGCAGCATCATGGTGTTGTCCATATAGAACACCGGGTTGTCGACACCGGCATAGCCCACACCGCCCATCGAGCGCTTCACGAACAGCACGGTCTTGGCCTTTTCCACGTCCAGCACCGGCATGCCATAGATCGGCGAGCTCTTGTCGGTCTTGGCCAGCGGGTTGGTCACGTCGTTGGCGCCGATCACGAAGGCGACATCGCACTGGCCAAACTCGCTGTTGATGTCTTCCAGCTCGAACACCTCGTCGTAGGAGACATTGGCTTCGGCCAGCAGCACGTTCATGTGGCCGGGCATGCGGCCCGCGACCGGGTGGATGGCGTATTTGACGCTGACGCCTTCCTTCTTCAACAGATCGCCCATTTCGCGCAGCGCATGCTGGGCCTGCGACACCGCCATGCCGTAACCCGGCACGATGATCACGCTTTCGGCGTTCTTCATGATGAAGGCGGCATCGTCAGCCGAACCGGCCTTGTAGCTCTTCTGGATGGCGGCGCCCTTGTCTCCGGCCGGGCCGGCATCGGCACCGAAGCCGCCAGCGATGACGCTGATGAAGCTGCGGTTCATGGCGCGGCACATGATGTAGGACAGGATCGCGCCCGACGAGCCGACCAGCGCACCGGTGATGATCATCGCGGTGTTCTGCAGCGTGAAGCCCATGGCGGCGGCAGCCCAGCCCGAATAGCTGTTCAGCATCGAGATGACGACCGGCATGTCCGCCCCGCCGATCGGGATGATCAGGGTGACACCGATCAGGAAGCTGAGGCCCAGGATGATCCACAGCAGCGGGCCCTGGCTCATCGCGGCAGCGCCATCCATGGCAAACACACCGGTGAGCACCAAGATACCGACCAGCGTGCCCAGGTTCAGCACATGGCGCGCCGGCAGCAGGATGGGCGCGCCCGACATGCGGCCCGACAGCTTGAGGAAGGCGATGATCGATCCGGAGAAGGTGATGGCCCCGATGGCGATACCCAGGCCCATTTCGACGCGGCTGACCGTGAGGATCGCGCCGGCACTGTCAACAATGCCGAAAGCGGCCGGGTTGAGATAGGCGGCGCAGCCGACCAGCACGGCGGCCATGCCGACCAGGCTGTGGAAGCCGGCAACCAGTTCCGGCATCGCCGTCATCTGGATGCGCTGGGCGATCACCCAGCCAATGCCGCCGCCGATGGCGATGGCGCCGATGATCAGCGGCAGGCCGGTCGGGTGCAGGATCAGCGTGGTGCCGATCGCCACAGCCATGCCGATCATGCCATTGCGGTTGCCCGCCTGGCTGGATTCCGGCGACGACAGGCCGCGCAGCGAGAGAATGAAGAGAACCCCGGCGACGAGATAGGCCAGAACGGCCCAGGCCGGCGTGGCAGCGACTGCATGTTCCATGGTGCTTTGCCCCCAGCCTTATTTCGAAGCCGCCGGCTTCTTGTCTTTTTTCTTGTACATGGCGAGCATCCGGCGCGTGACGGCAAAGCCGCCGAAGATGTTGATGCTGGCCAGAACGACGCCCGCCAGGCCGAGGCCCTGGCTGAGGCCGCCGCCGGTCGTGATCGCACCCGCCGCCGCCGCAATCAGCGCGCCGACGATGATGACCGAGGAGATGGCGTTGGTCACCGCCATCAGCGGCGTGTGCAGCGCCGGCGTGACCGACCACACGACATAATAGCCGACGAACACCGCCAGCACGAAGATCGACAGGATCGACAGGAAATCCATCTTCAGTCCCCCTCAGCCCAGCAGCCGTTCGTGGACGATTTTGCCGCCCTCGGTCAGCTTGATGCCCTTCACGATATCATCATCGGCGGGCCACACGGCGGCCTTGGCCTCCCTGTCCCAGAAGGCGTTGATCATGTTGAACAGGTTGCGGCTGTACAGCGCGCTGGCATCCGGCGCCATGCGGCTGGCCGGGTTGGAATGGCCGATGATCTTCACGCCGTGGCGCTCCACCACCTGGCCGGCCACCGCGCCTTCGACGTTGCCGCCCGCATCCACCGCAAGATCGACAACCACGCTGCCCGGCCGCATGCTGGCCAGCTGCGCATCGGTGATCAGCCGCGGCGCCGGGCGACCCGGGATCAGCGCGGTGGTGATGACGATATCCTGCTTGGCGATGTGGCTGGAGACCAGATCGGCCTGCGCCGCCTTGTACTCGTCGCTCATTTCGGTGGCGTAACCACCGGCGCCCTCGCCCTCGATGCCCTTCACCTTGTCGACGAAGATGGCCTTGGCACCCAGCGATTCAATCTGTTCCTTGGTGGCCGACCGCACGTCGGTGGCCGAGACCAGCGCGCCGAGGCGGCGGGCGGTGGCAATGGCCTGCAGGCCGGCAACGCCCACGCCCATGATGAACACGCGCGCCGCCGAAATGGTGCCGGCCGCCGTCATCATCATCGGGAAGGCGCGGCCATAGGCTTCACCGGCATCGATCACCGCCTTGTAGCCGGCAAGGTTCGATTGCGAGGACAGCACGTCCATCGATTGCGCGCGCGTCGTGCGCGGCATGAATTCCATCGCATAGGCATTGATGCCGGCGGCGGCATAGGCTTCGATCTTGGCGCGGTCGTTGAACGGCGACAGGATAGCGGCGAGGATCGCGCCCGGCTTCATGCCGGCCAGATCGGCCACCTGCGGCCCCTGCACGCCCAGCACCATGTCGGCCCCGCCGATCACCTCGGCCCGGCTGGCCACGCTGGCACCGGCGGCCTGGTAATCGGCGTCGCTGATGCGCGCCCCGGCACCGGCACCGGCTTCCACCGCCACCTCGGCCCCCAGGCCGATCAGCTTCTTCACCGTTTCCGGAGTGGCTGCCACGCGCGCTTCGGTGGCAGCGGTTTCCTTCAGAACCGCAATCTTCATGGTGCGCCCCCTCAAAACGGCGATCAGTGAACCAGGAACACAAACAGCGCGATGAGCACCGTCACCACGAAGATCGTTCCCCACTTGGTGAAGCTGGTGAAGCTTTCATAGGTCGAACGGTGCGGGCCGTTGTGCTGTTCGTTGCTGGCCATGACAGGCGGAACCCTTGGCTGAAGATGTTGCACGCGCTGCTCCCACAACGCGCGAAGGTGCCTGTTAGCAGAGTGGGGACGCCTGTGAAGGCGCAAATTTCATCAGGCCAGCATCGGATGGCAGGCGCGCCACAGGCTGAGCGCCTGTGCCGTTTCGGCCACATCATGCACGCGCAGGATCTGGCAGCCGGCATTGGCCCCGGCCAGCGCCAGCGCCAGGCTGCCGGGCAGCCGCCGTTCCACCGCAATATCGCCCGCCACCTTGGAAATCAGCGACTTGCGGCTGGCCCCCAGCAGGATCGGCACGCCCAGGCCGTGGAACAGCGCCAAGCCTTTCAGCAGCGCCAGATTGTGCGCCAGCCCCTTGCCGAAGCCGATGCCGGGATCGGCAATGATGGCATCCGGCGCGATGCCGGCGGCGGTGGCTGCGGCAATCCGTCCCTCCAGCCAGTCGAACACGTCGAGCAGCGCATCGTCATACTGCGGGGCCAGTTGCATGGTTTCGGGCGTGCCCTGATGGTGCATCAGCACGACCGGGCAGCCGCGCTGCGCCACCAGCGTCAGCGCCTGCGGATCATGGCCCAGCGCGCTGACATCATTGACAATCATCGCCCCGGCATCGAGCGCGGCGGCCATCACCCCGCTCTTGCGGGAGTCGATGGAGACCGGCAGGCCGGCGAGACCCGCCCACAGCGGTGCCAGCCGGGCCAGCTCGTCCGCCAGCGGCAGTTCCGGCGCGCCCGGCCGGGTGGATTCGGCCCCGACATCGATGATGGCGGCACCGGCGGCATGCATGGCATGGGCGGCGGCCACCGCCGCATCCGGCGCCTCATGGCGGCCGCCATCGGAAAAACTGTCGGGCGTGATGTTCAAGATGCCCATCACCAGCGGGGTGGAGGCCGCAAAGCGCGCCAGCAGCGGGCGCGGCGCGGTCAGCCTCTCCCGCCACTCTGCCGGCACATCATCGGCCGCGATCAGGCCTTCGCTGCCGCGGCGCGTCAGCACCTCGGCGCGCGCAAAGGAAAAGGGGCCGCCGGCCAGCGGCAACCCCTCCCCCTCACTCAGGATCGGACGGTAATAACGTCTTACCACACCTTGATCCGCTGTTCCGGCGGCAGGTACAGCTTGTCGCCCGGCTTCACATCGAACGCCTTGTACCACACATCCAGATTGCGCACGACATAGGGCCGGAAATGGCTGGCCGTGTGCGGATCGGTGATCAACTGCTGCTGCAAGGCCGCATCCCGATATTTGGTGCGCCACGATTGGGCCCAGGCCAGGAAGAAGCGCTGATCGCCGGTGTAGCCATCGATCACCTTGGCCTGTTTGCCCTTCAGGCTGCGCTGATAGGCGTCATAGGCGATGGTGATGCCGGCCAGATCGGCCATGTTCTCACCCAGGGTCAGCTCGCCGTTCACGTGTCTGCCCGGCAGCGGTTCATAGGCGCCGTACTGGGCGACCACCTTGTCGGTGCCTTCCTTGAAGCGCTTCACATCATCGGCCGTCCACCATTCGGCAAGGCGGCCGGTCTTGTCATATTTGCGGCCCTGATCGTCGAAATGGTGGGTGATCTCGTGGCCGATCACCGCGCCGATGGCACCATAGTTCACGGCATCATCGGCTTGCGGGTCAAAGAACGGGGCCTGCAGGATGGCGGCCGGGAACACGATCTCGTTCCACGTCGGGTTGGCATAGGCGTTCACCGTCATCGGCGTCATGAACCATTCGCTGCGGTCCACCGGCTTGCCCAGCTTGGCCACGGTGCGATCAAATTCGAAGGCGGCGACACGCTTCAGATTGCCCATCAGGTCACCGCGATCGATGCTGAGCGCCGAATAATCCTTCCACTTGTCGGGATAGCCGATCTTGGGCGTGAAGGCGGCCAGCTTGGCGCGGGCGGCCACGCGGGTCTGCGGGTCCATCCAGGCCAGATTGGCGAGGCGGGCATCGAGCGCGGCGATGATGTTCTTCACCAGCTCGTCGATCTTGGCCTTGGCCGCCGGCGGGAAATAATCGGCGACATAAAGCTTGCCGATCGCTTCCCCCAGCACGCCCGAGGTCAGGTCAACACCCCGCTTCCAGCGCGGCGCTTCCACCGGCTGGCCGCCCAGCGTCTTGGCGTACATCTCGAAATTGGCGTCCACGAAGGCCTTGGGCAGCGCCGGGGCAGCGTCGCGCAGGGTGAGGAAGGTGAGATAATCCTTCAGCACCGCCAGATCGGTGTCGGCGATGATCTTCGAAATGCCGGCCACCGCACTGGGGGTGGAGATGATCACGTCACCCTGCACCGGGATGGTGGTGCCGGTGATGAAGCGGCTCCAGTCGATGCCGGGGAAGCGGGTGGCCAGTTCGGCCGCCGGCACCGGGTTGTAGGTCTTTTCGGCCTGACGGCGCTCGACACGGCTCCATTGCACCTTGGCGATGGCGGTTTCCAGCGCGAAGATCGCTTCGGCGCGGGCGGCGCCATTGTCATAGCCGGCCAGCGTGAACAGCTGGGCGATATAGGCCTTGTACTTGGTGCGGGCCGCGGCAAAGGCCGGGTTCTTCTCGTCGAGATAATAGTCGCGGTCGGGCAGGCCGAGGCCGCCCTGGCCGCCCTGCACGACGAAACGATCGGGGTTCTTGCGATCCGGGCCGATGCCCAGGCTGATCGGGCCGCCGACGCTCAGGCGGATGCCGCGGCCCATGGCTTCGGCCAGCGCCGCCTTGTCGGAAATGGCGGCGATGGCATCCAGATCGGGCTTGATCGGGGTGATGCCCTTGGCCTCGATGGCGGCCTCGTCCATGTAGCTGGCGAAGAAATCGCCGACCTTCTGGGCCTCGCTGCCCGGCGCGGCCTTGCTGGCGGCCGCCTTCTCGATGATGGTGCGCGTGCGTTCCTGCGACAGGTCGCGCAGCCCGCTCGACATGCCAAAGCTGGTCTTGTCGGCCGGGATTTCCAGCTTGGCGAAATAGGTGCCGTTGGCGAAGGCGACGAAATCGTCACCCGGCTTCACCTTGCTGTTCATGCCGGCGGTATCGAACCCGAAACTGCCGATCTGCGGCTTCACGCCGGCCGCCTGGGCGGAAACCGCAAGGGCCGCAACGCTCGCGGCCAGCAACAGATTGCGCAACATCATGGCAAATCACTCTCCCTTTGCCCAACAACAGGCGGGCCGGCGGCACGGCAAAGGCCCCGGCCCGCCCCAATCACGGCGGCTGGCACTGCCAGCCGGCTTACCAGACCCGCAGCCGATCCGCCGGCGCCAGATAATAGGTCTCGCCCGGCTTCACGCCGAACGCGCCGTACCAGGCATCCAGATTGCGCACGACATAGGGGCGGAAGGCCGCCGGCGAATGCGGATCGACGGTGAGCAGCTGGTTCAGCAGCGGCTCGCGCATCTTGTCACGCCACACCTGCGCCCAGCCCAGGAAGAAGCGCTGTTCGCCGGTGAAGCCGTCGATCACCGGCGGCGTCTTGCCGTTCAGGCTGCGCTGCCAGGCGTCGTGGGCGATGTTGATGCCGGCCAGATCGGCCATGTTCTCGCCCAGCGTCAGCTCGCCATTGATCTTCTTGCCCGGCAGCGGTTCATAGGCGCCATATTGCGCCACCACCTTGTCGGTCAGCGCCTTGAAGCGGGTCACATCCTCGCTGGTCCACCAGTCAGACAATTTGCCATCCTTGTCGAACTTGCGGCCCTGATCATCGAAATGATGGGTGATCTCGTGGCCGATCACCGCGCCGATGCCGCCATAATTCACCGCATCATCGGCGTTCGGATCGAAGAACGGCGCCTGCAGGATGGCGGCGGGGAACACGATCTCGTTCCACAGCGGGTTGGCATAGGCGTTCACCGTCATCGGCGTCATCTGCCATTCGCTCTTGTCGATGGGCTTGCCGATCTTGGCGATCTGGCGGCCATATTCGAACCGCGCGGCGCGGCGGGCATTGCCCAGCGCATCGCCCTTGATGATTTCGAGGCTGGAATAATCCTTCCACTTGTCGGGATAGCCGATCTTGGGCGTGAAGGCCGCCAGCTTGGCGCGGGCCGCCAGCTTGGTCTTGGGATCCATCCACGCCAGATTGGCCAGGCGCGCGTCCATCGCCGCGATGATGTTCTTCACCATCATGTCGGCCTTGGCCTTGGCCGCCGGCGGGAAATATTGCTGCACATAAAGCGCGCCGACCGCTTCGCCCAGCACCGCCGAGGTGAGATCGACCGCGCGTTCCCAGCGCGGCTGCAGTTGCGGCTGGCCTGAAAGCACCTGGGTCATGCCGAAGCGGGCATCCACGAACGCCTTGGGCAGCAGCGGTGCCGCCCCGCGCAGCGTGTGGAAGATCAGATAATCCTTCCACACCGCCAGCGGCTCACTGTCGAACAGGGCCGCGGCCCCCTTCAGCGCCGACGGCTGGGCCACGATCAGCTGGCTCTGGCCGCCAAGGCCGGTGGCATCCAGATAGGCCGTCCAGTCAAAGCCGGGATATTGGGCGGCGACATCGGCCTTGGCCACCGGGTTGTAGATCTTGTCCACCTGGCGCTGTTCCACCTGCGTCCAGTGGGTGCGGGCAATCTTCACTTCCAGATCATAGATGGCAGCGGCGCGGGCATCGGCATTGTCATAGCCGGCCAGTGTCAGCAGCTGGGCGATATAGGCCTTGTACTTGGTGCGCGCCGCGGCAAAGCGCGGGTTCTTCTCATCCAGATAATAGTCACGGTCGGGCAGGCCCAGGCCGCCCTGGCCGACATACACCGCCATGATGCCCGGGGTTTTCAGATCCTGCTGCACGTCGGCATTGATCGGGCTGGTGACGCCCTGGCGCGCCATCGTGCCGATCAGGCGGACGAGCTGCGCCTTGTCGGCCACGGCGGCGATCGCCTCCAGATCGGGCTTCAGCGGGGCCAGGCCCTTGGCCTCGATGCCGGCCTCGTCCATGAAGCTGGCATAGAAATCGCCCACCTTCTGGGCATTGCTGCCGGGCGCGGCCGGCACCTTGGCCGCATCTTCGATGATGCTGCGGGTGCGCTGCTGGCTCAGTTCATACAGCTTGGTGAACATGCCATAGCTGGACCGCGCCGCCGGAATTTCCAGCGCCTTCAGATAGGTGCCGCTGGCATAGCCGACGAAATCATTGCCCGGCTTGATGGCGCGGTCCATGCCGGCGGTATCAAAGCCGAAACTGCCGATTTCCGGCTTGGCCGGCGCCGCCAGGGCCGGCGCGGCAACCAGCGCCAGCAGGCTGGCAGTGAACATCATGTGGCGCATCATCGTCTCCCAGAACAAACGGGAGGTGTGTTAGATGATCCATACGCCATCGGCAAGCGCCCCGCCGGGCGGCCCATGAAAAAAATGTCACGCCGCTGCAAGACGCCGCGGAAACCTGTGTTGAATGCCAGACGTCAGGCGTCGCCCGCAGTGGAAAGGCGGAACGCCTGCCGCCTGGCATCCAAAGGCACCAACCGGCCATCGTCGTCCTCGATGTGCCAGAAGGTCCAACCGTTGCAGCTGGGCAGGCCCTGCGCCGCCGCTCCCATCTGGTGGATGGAACCGGTGCGCCCGGCCATGTCCAGGCTGCCATCTGCACGCACGCTGGCCCCCACGCGCCGGCCCGGCCCCCACAGCCGCGTGCCGGGGCGGACAAGGCCGCTCTCCACCAGGCTGCCAAAGGGGATGCGGGCTTCGGCGCGCTTGCCCTCGCTGAACTTGATGTCGCCGCCGTCCAGCGGCAGCAGCGCGTCGATGCGCGCCTGGGCGACCTTCACATATTTGGCCTCACGCTCGATCCCGATCCAGCGGCGGCCGAGCAATTTGGCGACAGCGCCGGTGGTGCCGGTGCCGAAGAAGGGATCGAGCACCACGTCGCCGGGGCGGGTGCAGGCGACAAGGATGCGATACAGCAGCGCTTCCGGCTTCTGGGTGGGATGCGCCTTGGCGCTGCCATCCTTCAGCCGTTCGCCGCCGGTGCAGATCGGGATCAACCAATCGGAACGCATCTGCAAATCATCGTTCATCGCCTTCATGGCGTGATAGTTGAAACAGTAACGGCTGCTTTCCGATTTTGCTGCCCAGATCAGGGTTTCATGGGCGTTGGTGAAGCGCGTGCCCTTGAAATTGGGCATCGGATTGGCCTTGCGCCACACGATATCGTTCAGCAGCCAGAAGCCTTCATCCTGCAGCGCGGCGCCAACCCGGAAGATGTTGTGATAGCTGCCGATCGTCCAGATCGCGCCATCCGGCTTCAGCAGGCGGTGCGCCGCCTTCAGCCAGGCGCGGGTGAAGCGGTCATAGGTTTCAAAGCTGGAGAATTTGTCCCAATCATCGGTGACGGCATCGACATGGCTGCCATCCGGCCGGGCGAGATCGCCGCCCAGCTGCAGATTGTAGGGCGGATCGGCGAAGATCAGATCAACACTGCCGGCCGGCAGGCTGTTCATCATTTCGATGCAGTCGCCCACCAGGATGCGGTTGGCCTTCAGTTCGGGGGCGCGGGCTGCGCCGGCCACATTGCCATGGGCAGGCAAGGTTTCGGCATCGCGATAGCCGGCAGACCGGAAATTCTTCATCACGCGCACTCCACGAACTGGCTTCGTGCAACACGTGATGAGCCATGCCGATTCGCCGGTCAAGAATCATTTGGAATCAACAGGATTCCGCGATTCGCCCAAGGGCTGAATCAAAACGGGAACGATCCCATATCTTGAGTCCGCACCGCCCGGCGGGACTCAACCCCTAGTGGTGTGACTCAAAAGACTCACCCCGCAAGCTTTTCCGTCTGGCCCGCCAGCAGCGCCCGGATCGGGGCAAAGCTGCGGCGGTGATGCGGGCTGGGGCCCAGCGCGGCCAGCGCGGCGGCATGGGCGGCGGTGCCATAACCCTGGTTCGCCGCCCAGCCATAGCCGGGGTGCCGCGCATCCAGATCGGCCATGATGCGGTCGCGCGTCACCTTGGCGATGATGGAGGCGGCCGCGATCGCCGGCTCGCGCCCGTCGCCGCCCACGATGGCGGTGGCCGGCCAGCGCCAATCCGGCAGGCGGTTGCCGTCCACCAGCACATGGCCCGGCGGCACGGCCAGCGCCGCAACGGCGCGCGTCATCGCCATATATGTCGCCTGCAGGATGTTGTGGGCATCAATCTCCGCCACGCTGGCTAGGCCGATGCCGATCACGCAGTCGCTGGCCTGCAGCGCTTCAAACAGATATTCGCGGCGCTTGGCGGAGAGTTTCTTGCTGTCATCCAGCCCCGTCGGCACGCGGCCTTGCAGGATCACCGCCGCTGCCACCACCGGCCCCGCCCACGGCCCCCTGCCCGCCTCGTCAACCCCGGCGATGATCATGGCAAGGGCTGGAACCTCAGCGGCCCATGCCCGCCGCCCAGCCCCGGCGCGCGCTCCAGCCCCTGCCGCACGAAGGCCCGCGCCCGGGCCACCGCGTCGGCCAGGCCCAGCCCCTGCCCCAGCCCGCAGGCCAGCGCGGCCGACAGCGTGCAGCCGGTGCCGTGGCTGCTGGTCGTGGCGATGCGCGTGTCGGTGAAGGCCTGATGGCCGTGACGCGTCACCAGCCAGTCGGTCAGCGCGTCACCATCAAGATGGCCGCCCTTGGCCAGCACGGCGCGCGGGCCGGCGTTCAGCAATTCCTGCGCCGCCAGCAGCATGTCGGCGGCGTCTTCCACCTCGGTCTCGGTCAGCGCGATCAGTTCGGGCACATTCGGCGTGATCACCGCCGCGCGCGGCACCAGGCGCTGCATCAGCGCCCACACCGCATCCTCCGCGATCAGCGGCGCGCCGCCCTTGGCGATCATCACCGGATCCAGCACGATCGGCACGGCAACACCGTCCAGCGCTGCGGCCACCGCCTCCACCACCGCTTCGCTGCCCAGCATGCCGATCTTGATGGCATCCACGCCGATATCATCGATGCAGGCGCGGATCTGCGCCGCCACGATCTCCGGCGGCACAGGGTGCACCGCGCTCACGCCCAGCGTGTTCTGCACGGTGATCGCCGTCACCGCCGTCATCGCAAAGCCGCCCAGGCAGGTGATCGTCTTGATATCGGCCTGAATGCCGGCACCGCCGCCACTGTCAGACCCGGCGATGGCCAGAATACGCGCGGTCATGCGGCGCCGCGCACCGCACTGGTCTGATCGCCCAGCCCGGCCAGCAGGCCCGCGACCGAGATATCCTCGTCCAGATCCGGCCAGTGGATGCCGCGGCGGCTCAGTTCAAACGCCTCACGCTGGGCCGGGGTGGCGTGCAACAGGCGCGGAAACCAGGCCAGCGGCACGCCGATGGTGCGGCCGTCGCTGATCACCACCCACATGGCATCCGCGTCGAAACGCACGCTTTCAGGCGAAAAACTCATCCCACGCCCTTTCGATCCGATCCCGCTCCGCCATCACCACCTGCAGCGTGTCGCGCAGCTGCCGCTGGGTAAGGCCATCATTATAGGCCAATCGCACAAACGGGCGCAGCCAAAACTTCGCTTCGTCGCGACCCCGGCGAACGTGGATGTGCGCCGGCTCGCGCGGGCTGCCTTCATTGGCATAAAAGAAATAGCGCCAGCCATCGCGGCGGAACACTTCCGGCATCAGCTGGCCGCTGCCACCGCCGCGCAGATATCGTCCACCACCTGTGCCACCAGCGCCTTGTCCTCGCCTTCGGCCATCACCCGGATCAGCGGTTCGGTGCCGCTCTTGCGGATCAGCAGCCGGCCCTTGCCGGCCAGCTGCGCCTCGGCCGCAGCAATCGCGTCCTGCACGGTCTGCGCTTCCAGCGGCGCGCCGCCCTTGAAGCGCACATTCTTCAGCAATTGCGGCAGCGGATCGAACAGGTGCAGCAATTCGCTCGCCGGGCGCTGCGCCGCCACCATCGCCGCCAGCACCTGCAAGGCCGCCACCAGCCCATCGCCGGTGGTGGCGTGATCAGACAGGATGATATGGCCCGATTGCTCGCCGCCCACGTTGCAGCCGCGCTCGCGCATCATTTCCAGCACATGGCGGTCGCCCACGGCGGCGCGGTGCAGGGCAATGCCCCGGCCGGCGAGGAAGCGTTCCAGCCCCAGGTTCGACATCACGGTGGCCACCAGCGCGCCGCCTTTCAGCGTGCCGGCCGCGGCCGCACGGCTGGCGATCAGCGCCATCAGCTGGTCCCCATCCACCACCTGGCCGCGTTCATCCACCACGATCAGCCGGTCGGCATCGCCGTCCAGCGCGATACCAATATCGGCGCCGGTTTCCAGCACCTTCAATTGCAGCGCCTTGGGGTGGGTGGAGCCCACCTTGTCGTTCACGTTGAAGCCATCGGGCGACACGCCGATCGCCGTCACCTCCGCCCCCAGTTCCCACAGCGCCGCCGGCGCCACGCGGTAGGCCGCGCCATGCGCGCAATCGATGACGATCTTCAGCCCATCCAGGCGCAGCGTGTCCGGAAAGGTCGCCTTGGCAAAGTGGATATAGCGCCCCTGCGCGTCGTCGATGCGCCGGGCCCGGCCGATGGCGCGGGCATCGGCCAGGGCGATTTCCTCGTCCAGCATCGCCTCGATCGCCGCCTCGTCATCGTCCGACATCTTGTAGCCATCGGGGCCGAACAGCTTGATGCCATTGTCGTGGAACGGGTTGTGGCTGGCGGAGATCATCACCCCCAGATCGGCCCGCATCGAACGGGTGAGCATCGCCACCGCCGGGGTGGGCAGCGGGCCGAGCAAGGTCACGTCCATCCCCACGCTGGTGAAACCGGCGGTGAGCGCCGATTCCATCATATAGCCCGAAAGCCGTGTGTCCTTGCCGATCACCACGCGGTGCTTGTGGCTTCCGCGCAGGAAATGCCGGCCGGCGGCCTGGCCCACCTTCATGGCGATGGCGGCGGTCATCGGGGCCACGTTGGTCAGGCCCCTGATGCCATCGGTGCCGAAATAACGGCGGGCGTTCTTGCTGCTCATGGCCGCATTCTCTAGCCTGTCGCACGCAGCTTTGAAAGGATGCGTACCATGGCCTTTATGCCCACCCGCCGGATCGGCCCGCTCAGTGTTTCCGCCATCGGCCTCGGCTGCATGGGCATGGCCGGCACTGCGGGCCAGGCCGCCATGTATGGCCCGGTGGACCGGGCGGAGGCCATCGCCACCATCCACCATGCGCTCGATATCGGGGTCACCTTCTTTGATACCGCCGAAATCTATGGCCCCTTCGCCAACGAGGAACTGCTGGCCGAAGCGCTGGCCGGCCGCCGGCACAGGTGCGTGATCGCCACCAAGTTCGGGTTTGCCATCGAAAATGGCCGCATGGTCGGCGTCAACAGCCGGCCCGATCATATCCGCGCCGTGTGCGAGGCTTCGCTGCAACGGCTGCAGACCGACGTGATCGATCTGTTCTATCAGCACCGTGTCGATCCCGCCGTGCCGATCGAGGATGTGGTGGGCACGCTGGCCGATCTGGTGGCCGAAGGGAAGATCCGCGCCATCGGCCTGTCGGAATGTTCCGCCGCCACCCTGCGCCGCGCCTGCGCCGTCGCGCCCATCGCCGCGCTGCAAAGCGAATGGAGCCTGTGGGAACGCGATGTGGAGGCCGAAATCGCACCCACCGCCCGCGAACTGGGGGTGACGTTCGTGCCCTTCTCGCCGCTCGGCCGCGGCTTTCTCACCGGTGCCGTGCCCCGGGCGGAAGACCTGGCCCAGAGCGATTATCGCCGCAATGATCCGCGCTATCAGGGTGCGAACTATGATGCCAACATGGCCGCCGTCGCCGTGGTGAAGGCAATCGCCGCCGCCCACGCTGCGTCACCGGCGCAGGTCGCCATCGCCTGGCTGCTGGCCAAAGGCGATGATGTCGTGCCCATCCCCGGCTGCAAACGCCGCGCCACGCTGGTGGATACCGCCGGCGCCGCCGCCCTCACCCTCACCGCCGCCGACATCAGCGCGCTCGACACCGCCCTGCCCGCCACCGCCGGCGCGCGCTATGGCAGCCCGGTGGCGCTGGCGATGACGCGCATCTGAACCAGCCCGCCCGCCACACATGTTGACTTGACCAGCGCCCCCTGCTGCCACTAGGCCCAGCCTTGGACAGATGGCCGAGTGGTTTAAGGCAGCGGTCTTGAAAACCGCCGTGGGGGAAACCTCACCGTGGGTTCGAATCCCACTCTGTCCGCCAGCGCGTGCCGCCAGCGGACGCCCCCGCGTCGTTCCCCTTGCCGTGGTGCCATCGGCCAGACCTGTGGCGGGCGCGCCGCACGCCCGGAACGAAAAGGCGGCGCCTGCCCGAAAACAAGCGCCGCCCCTTTTCCGTTTCTGGCTGCAGAGGTGATCAGCGGCCGAAGCGACCGTTGTCCATCACCTTGGTCCAGGCCTTGGCGAAATCGGTGACCAGCTGGCGCTGGCCGTCGGCAGCGCCATAGACTTCGGCAACCGCGCGCAGTTCGCTGTGGCTGCCGAACAGCAGGTCAACCGGGGTGGCCGTCCACTTCACGGCGCCGGTGCTGCGGTCAATACCTTCGTACAGGCCTTCGGCGGTGGATTTCTGCCACTTCGTCTCCATGCCGAGCAGGTTGACGAACCAGTCGTTCGACAGCACGCCCGGCCGCGCGGTGAACACGCCGGCCTTGCTGGCGCCGGCATTGGCATCCAGCACGCGCAGCCCGCCGATCAGCGCGGTCATTTCCGGCACGGTGAGGCCCAGCAGGCTGGCGCGGTCGATCAGGGCCTGGGTGGGGTTGTAGGGGCTTTGCGGGCTCCAATAGTTGCGGAAGCCATCGGCCTTGGGTTCCAGCGCGGCAAAGCTGGCCGCGTCGGTCTGCGCTTCGCTGGCATCGGTGCGGCCGGGCTGGAACGCCAGGCTGATCGGCACGCCGGCAGCGGCTGCGGCCTTTTCCACCGCGGCATTGCCGGCCAGCACGATCAGATCGGCCATGCTGATCTTGCGGCCACCGGGCGCGGCGGCGTTGAAATCGGCCTGCACGCGGGCCAGCACGGGCAGCACCCGGGCCAGTTCGGCCGGCGTGTTCACCGCCCAGTCCTTCTGCGGGGCCAACCGCAGCCGCGCGCCATTGGCACCGCCGCGCATATCGGTGGCGCGATAGCTGGCGGCGGCGCTCCAGGCGGTGCGCACCAGTTCGGGCACGGTCAGGCCACTGGCCAGAACCGTCTGCTTCAGGGTGGCGACATCGGCTTCGATCACCAACGGATGATCCACCGCCGGCAGCGGATCCTGCCAGCTCAGCACCTGCTTGGGCACTTCAGCGCCAATATAGCGGGCGCGCGGGCCCATGTCGCGGTGGGTCAGCTTGAACCAGGCGCGGGCAAAGGCATCCTCGAACGCCTTGGGGTTCTTCAGCCACGCCTTGGTGATCTTGTTGTAGGCCGGGTCCATGCGCAGGGCGAGATCGGTCGTGAACATGATCGGCGCGTGATAGACGCCCTCGCGGTGGGCATCGGGCACGAACTGCTTGTTGGCCGCATCCTTGGGCACCCACTGGATGGCACCGGCCGGGCTCTTCGTCTGCACCCATTCGTTGCCATAGAGATTTTCCAGATACTGCATCGTCCACTGGGTGGGATTGGCGCTCCACGCGCCTTCCAGGCCCGAGGTGATGGTATCAGCCCCCTTGCCGGTGCCGTGCTTGTTTTCCCAGCCAAAGCCCTGCTTTTCCAGCGCTTCGGCCGCCGGTTCCTTGCCGACATTGCTGGCCGGCGCAGCGCCGTGGGCCTTGCCGAACGTGTGGCCACCGGCAATCAGCGCGGCGGTTTCCTCGTCGTTCATCGCCATGCGGCCGAAGGTTTCGCGGATGTCCTTGGCGGCCAGCAGCGGATCGGGCACGCCGTTCGGGCCTTCCGGGTTCACATAGATCAGGCCCATCTGCACGGCGCCCAGCGGGCTGGCCAGCTTGCGGCCCTCGGCATAGCGCTTGTCGTCCAGCATCTTGTTTTCCGGGCCCCAATAGACCTTGTCGGCCTCCCAATCATCCTGGCGGCCGCCGGCGAAACCGAAGGTCTTGAAACCCATCGTCTCCAGGCTCACGTTGCCGGCCAGCACCATCAGATCGGCCCAGCTGATCGCGCGGCCGTACTTCTGCTTCACCGGCCACAACAGGCGGCGGGCCTTGTCGAGATTGGCGTTGTCGGGCCAGGAATTGAGCGGTTCAAACCGCTGCTGGCCGCCGGCAGCGCCGCCGCGCCCATCGGCGATGCGATAGGTGCCGGCCGAATGCCAAGCCATGCGGATGAAGAACGGGCCATAATTGCCATAATCGGCCGGCCACCACGGTTGGCTGGTGGTCAGCACCTTGGCGATATCGGCCTTCACCGCCTTCAGATCGAGGGCGCTGAACGCCTTGGCGTAATCGAAATCGGCGCCATAGGGGTTGGACGCCGGCGCCTGCGCGCGCAGCGGCGACAGATCGACCAGCTCTGGCCACCAGAATTGCGGCGAACTGTTGGCATTCTGGGCGGCGGCGGGGGCGGCGAGGCCGGCGATGGCCAGCGCGACGGCGGAAACGAGACTGCGGTTCATGATGCTCTCCCTGTGGAATGGCGTTGCATCAGGTAGAGCCTATTCACCGATTAAGGAAATTGATTGTGGTCGTCGCTTTCATCGAAAAATTCGCTAAGTCTGGGCGGCGCAACAAAAAAGGGGCCGGCCCGGCGGCCAGCCCCTGCGTGAACCCGTGATGGCAAGCCCGATCAGTCCTTGGCGCGCTCGACATAGCTGGAATCTTCGGTGTTGATCACAATGCGCGTGCCGACATCGATGTGCGGCGGCACCATCACGCGGGCGCCGGATTCCACCGTGGCCGGCTTGTAGCTCGACGAGGCGGTCTGCCCCTTCACCACCGGTTCGGTGGCGATGATTGCCATCGTCACGCGGGTGGGCAGGCTGATGGTGATCGCCTTGCTGTCGAACATCAGGATCTTGCACTCGGCATTTTCCTGCAGGAACACGATGCCATCGCCGATCATGTCTTCCTTCAGGCTGATCTGGTCATAGGTCTCGTTGTTGATGAAGATATATTCGTCGCCATCCTTGTAGAGATAATTGTGCGACACTTCTTCCACGAACGCCTTTTCCAGCGCGTCGGTGGTCTTCACCGTGATCACCGTCTTCACGCCATCGGAAATGCGGCGCATGTCGATCGTGGTCGTCGGCGTGCCCTTGCCGGGGCGGAAGGTTTCGGCCTTCAGGACGACATAAAGCTGGCCGTCTTCGTGCTCGATCACCTGGCCCTTGCGAAAATTGCTGGCGATTTCCTTGACCATGATATCCCCTGTGCGCATTGGCGCTGCAACAATGTTGCGCTGGCGTTAGGGCATCGCCCCCCGGTTGTTCAAGGAAAAAGCATTTGCCCCGCCCCTTCTGGCATGCCGACATCCACGCCGATCGCCGCCCCTTCCTGCTGGGCCGCGCCCGCATCACCGCCGCCTTGCGCGGCTGGTTTGCCGCCCGGGATTTTCTGGAGGTGGAATGCGGCGCCGTGCAGATCAGCCCCGGCAACGAAACCCATCTGCATGGCTTTGCCGTGCTGTGGCGGCCCGATGGCGGCGCGGAGGCGACGCGCTATCTGCACACCAGCCCGGAATTTGCAGCCAAGAAGCTGCTGAGCGCCGGCGAAACCCGCATCGTCGATTTCGCCCGCGTGTGGCGCAATGGCGAGCAAGGCCCGCTGCACGCGCCGGAATTCACCATGATCGAATGGTACCGCGCCCATGCCGACTGGGCTGAGGTCATCGCCGACACGGTTGCGCTGGCCCGCACCGCGCAGGATGCAGGCGGGCACGGCGCGCTGAGCTGGCGCGGCCGCCGCTGCGATGCCCATGCCGAACCCGAACGTGTCAGCTGCGCCGAGGCGTTCCAGATCCACGCCGGCATCGATCTGGCCGCCTGCCTTGACGACCGCGATGCGCTGGCCGCAGAGGTGCGCCGCATCGGCCTTGCCGTGCGCGACGACGACACGTGGAGCGACCTGTTCAGCCGGGTGATCGTCACCATCGAGCCCAAATTGGGCGAAGGCCGCCTCACCCTGCTCACCCATTATCCGGTGTGCGAAGCCGCGCTCGCCCGCCCCTGCCCCGATGATCCGCGCTGGGCCGAGCGGTTCGAAGCCTATGCCTGCGGGGTGGAACTGGCCAACGGCTTTGGCGAGCTCACCGATGCGGCCGAGCAGCGCCGCCGGTTCGCGGCCGACATGGACGAGAAGCAGCGCCTCTATGGCCGCCGCTACCCGATCGACGAGGATTTCATCGCCGCCCTTGCCCACATGCCGCCGGCCAGCGGCGTCGCCCTGGGCTTTGAACGGCTGGCCCTGCTGGCGCTGGGCGGCACCGACATTTCGCAGGTGATCTGGACACCGTTTCCGGCCTGAACCGGCGCAGACAGCGCTGCGCCGGCTTTGCAGGTCAGGCCGCAACCACGCTGCGGCGGCGACGCAGCGCCCCACCCACCAGACCAAAGCCGCTGATCAGCATCGCCCAGCTTGATGGTTCCGGCACGCCGCCGGCTGTGGTTTCGCCTTCCACGCCCAGCGTGAAGCCGTGCCAGTTTTCGAACGGATCGGTGAAGGTCAGGCTGGAAATCGGCCCGTCAAAGCGCAGGATGCCGTGGATTTCATTGCTGGGGCCCGAAAAGAAACTTGTCGCCGTCACGTTCTGGAACGTGCCGTTGCCCCAGTAACCCTGGCCCTGGCCGACCACGCTGAACGGTGCGTTGAACGTCGTCGTGCCATTCACATTCCAGCTGTTCACCGCCAGCAGCAGGCCGGAAACCGGCGCGGAAAAGCTGATCGTGCGCGTGCCGGCCGCGGCCAGCGAGATGATGTCGGTGCCGGTCGGCCGCAACGCCGGATCGAACCACGGCGTCCAGTAATCGGTGCCGCCATTTGTCTGGGTGAAATTGAAGTTGGTGGAACTGGCAACATTGACGGCAATGCCGTTCAGCGTTCCCACCGCCGTGTTGGCCGTGGCCTGGGTCCAATCGGTCCAGACCACCGCCGCACTGGCGGGCAATGCGGTGCTGGCCATCAACACCAGGGCAACAAGAGCTTTCATGGTCGAAGTCCTCCAACGGCGCGATCCCCATGATCGCGCCCGCTGGAACCACTAAGCTTGAGACCGCAACCGGTTCCCGAAAAAGCCCAGCTTCACCGCCGGCAGCACAAACAGGCCCACGAACAGCGTGTTCGACAGCGCGTTCAGCGGAAAGCCGGTCAGCACCGACAGCGTGCTGTCCACCCCATACCAGACCAGCAGCGCGCGGGTGAGCCCGCGCCACAGCGCCGGGTCTGCCCGCCGCGCCTGCCACACGCCCAGCATGGCGCAGCCCCAGCCCAGCATCACTGCGCCCACCAGGCTCACCGAAATCCGCATCCCCGGCGCATCGAAGCCGCTGGTATCCACCGTGCCGCCGCTGACGATCCAGTAGAACAGCCCCGCCCCGGCATCGAGCCCCGGCACTCCGGCGGCGGCAAACAGCGCGGCAAAGCCGATCACCAGCCAGATCCAGGCGTGCAGGCAATTTTCCCAAAGCGTGCGGTTCATCATGCGTCTCCCACGGTTGCTGTCCACAGGCTGCGCGCATCCGGGCGGCACGGCAATTACCGGCCGGGTAGGTCTGCCGGGCTGATGCTGCCCGCCCCTGCGCGCATCCGCGCCATTGCCATGCCGGCTGCTGCCCGCTTTGGATCAAGGGCCGGTGGGGGCCGGCACGCCCAAGGGGGGGGACAGAGCTTGAACAACATTTCCACATTCCGCGAACCGGCGATCCGCATCACCGCCATGCCGGCCGATGCCAATCCGGCCGGGGACATTTTTGGCGGCTGGCTGATGGCGCATATGGACATGGCGGCCGGCATCGTCGCGGCCCGGCGCTCACGGGGCCGCACCGCCACCGTGGCGGTGGAGGCGATGACCTTCCTGCAGCCGGTGCGCATCGGCGACGAAGTGTCGGTCTATGCCGATCTGGTCCACACCGGCCGCACCTCCATGACCATCGAGGTGGAGGCCTGGCGGCGTGACCGCACCGATCATGAGCGCACGCAGGTGACCCACGCGCGCTTCGTCTTTGTCGCCATCGATGCCGATCGCAAGCCGCGGGCCATCTCGCCGGCCGACGCGGGGGCCTGACCGGCGGCCACATCATCGCCGCGCTTACCTCCCACATCATTGCGCGGCTGCGCGCCTGTGGCAGGATGCGGGCATGGCGACCCGACCCGACCTTTCCGATCCCGGCCCGTTCGGCGCGGCGCTGAAGGCGGCGCGCACCGGCAAACGGCTGAGCCAGCTGGCGCTGTCGCTGGACGCCGGGGTGAGCGCGCGGCACCTGAGCTTTCTGGAATCCGGCCGGGCCAGCCCAAGCCGCGAGATGGTGATCAGCCTGGCCGAAGCGATGGCGCTGCCGCTCAGCCAGCGCAACCAGCTGCTGAACGCGGCCGGCTTTGCCAGCGCCTGGCCGGCCTCGCCGCTGTCATCCGAAGCGATTGCGCCGTTCCGGCAGATCCTGCAGCAGATGATGGCCAATCACGCGCCCTTCCCGGCGCTGCTGTGCGATCGCCACTGGAATGTGCTGGAAGCCAGCCCGTCGGCCGCCGCCATGCTGGCCCCGCTGCTGGACGGTTGGCACGGCCCGCCCAACATCTTCCGGTTGACCGCCTGCCACCCGCAGGCACCGGCGCTGATCGCCAATCTGGGCCAGGTGCTGCACGAAAGCCTGGAACGGCTGGCGCTGGAGCAGAGCCTGGCCGGCGATGATCCGGTGCTGGCCGAACTGATCGCCGTCACCCGCGCTGCTGCCGCCCGCCACCCGTGGCGCACGCGCACCCGCTCGCCGGTGCTGCCGCTGTCCTATCACGGGCCGGCGGGGTTGATGAGCTTCCTGTCGGTGGTGGCCCAGTGCGGCACCAGCGAGGACGTGACGGTGCGCGACCTGCGGCTGGAGCTGCTGTTTCCGGCAGATGCGGCGACGCGGGCGGCGTTCGGGGGGTAGGCCCGGCCCCCTCCGTCGCGCTTCGCACGCCACCTCCCCCAAAGGGGGAGGATCGTAAACTCCTCCCCCTTTGGGGGAGGTGGCGTCCCGCAGGGACGACGGAGGGGGCCGGCCGTCACACCCGGATCACGCACTTCCCCTCGATCCGCCCTTCCCCCATCGCCGCAAAGGCGGCATGCGCCTGCGCCAGCGGCAGCTCCAACCCGATGTGCGGCCGCATGTGCGCCGCCCGCGCATCAATCTCGCGCAGATGGCGCGCGCCGGCGGCCGGGTCCTGCCGGCCCTGCTCCCCGGCGCGTACGCCGATCAGCGAAATCTCCTTCAGCAGCAGGCGATTGAGCGGCACCGCATCGCCGCGCCCGCCGACGAAGCCGATGATGGCATAGCGGCCACCGCGCCGCAGGCAGCGCAGCAAGGGCGTCACCAGCGGGCCGGCGACGGGATCAAACACCAGATCAATGTCCTTCAGCGGGATCTGCGGATTGGCGCGGTCGATCAGCACTGTCTCGTGCGCGCCGGCAGTGCGGGCCAGATCAAGCCGGGCCGGGGTGGAGGCGACAGCAATCACCTGCGCCCCCAGATGCGCCGCCAGCTGCACCGCGGCATAGCCCATGCCGCCGCCCGCGCCCGTCACCAGCACGCGCTCACCGGGCTCCAGCCGCCCGCGCTCGGCAAGGCCCACCCAGGCGGTGAGCGCGCCAACGGTGAAGGCGGCGGCTTCGGCCAGCGACAGGCCGTCCGGCAGCGGGCGCAGGCTGCGCGCCGGCAGGGTGATGCGCTCGGCCATCAGGCCGCTGCGGGCGCCGATCATCACCTGTTGCCCCAGCAGGCCCTCCGCCCCCGGCCCGGCGGCGATCACGGTGCCGCTGCCCTCCGTGCCCGGGATGAACGGCAGTTCGGGTTTGAACTGATAGCCGCCCTGCAACATCAGATAATCGGGGAAGTTGAGCGCGGCGCAGGCGGTGGCGACCGTCACCTCGCCGGGGCCGGGCGGCGGCGGTTCCGGCCAATCATCATGGAGCGCGAGCCCCGACAGATCGGGCGAGAGGGCGGAGCAGACCAGCGCGCGCATCGGGATCAGGCCTTGAATTCGGGGGGCCGGCGGGCGGCAAAGGCGGCGGCGCCCTCGGCAAAATCCGGGCCTTCGAACGCGGCGGCAAAGATGGCGCTGGTTTCGGCGTCGTCGGCATGCTGGCCCTGGGTGACGCGCCGCACAAAGCCCTTGAGCGCCCGCGTCGAGTGGCGGGAGGCGGCGCAGATGCCGGCGATCAGCGCATCCGGGCTGTCGGCAATTGCCTGCACCAGGCCGATGCTGTGCGCTTCGGCAGCTGTGATCAGCCCGCCGGTGAACAGCAGCCGCTTGGCCTGCCCCGGCCCGACTAGATCGACGAGCAATTTCACATCCGGCAGCGGATAGACGAGGCCGAGCTTGGCCGGCGTGATGCCGAAGCGCGCCGCCGGCGTGGCGACGCGGATATCGCAGGCCATGCTGACGCCGCAGCCGCCGCCGATGGCATCACCCTCCACAAAGGCGATGCTGGGCAAGGGAAAATCACGCAGCGCGTCCTGCGCGCCGTTGATCGCAGCCTGGTTGGCGGCCAGCCAATCCGCATCGTCCTTGTTGGCCAGCATTTCGGCCAGATCGGCGCCGGCGCAGAAGGCCCCGCCTGGCGTGGCCGCCTGCACCACCAGCACGCGCACATCCGGCAGGGCGGCGGCCTGCGCCAACAGGCGCGGGATCGCCTGCCACATGGCCAGGGTCAGCGCACCCCGCTTGTCGGCCCGGTCGATCGCCAACCGCGCCACCGCGCCGTCATGCGCCAGTCTGATCATGCAATCCCTCCCAATGGCGGCACCGGGCCGGGGGACCAATCGTCCCCGGCAAAGCGGATGGCCGGCGCGATATGATGGCCTTGGCGCAAGCCGCGTTCAGCAACGTGCGGGGCACTGAGCGCCTCGGCGAAATCCAATACCGGGGCATAGGCGACATCAATATCGTGCATGAACTTATCCCACTCCTCACGCGTGCGGGTGCGGAAGCTGTCGCGCAGGAAGGCCACCAGCGGCGCCTGCGCTGCGCCGGCGTCGGCCGCTGCCAGCGGGATCAGATCGGGCCGCCCCAGCGCGGTGAGCAGGCTCTGCGCAAATTTCAGCTCCCGCCCGCCCAGCACGATGTGGCGGCCATCCCTGGTCTCATAGACGTTGTAGAAGGCCGCGCCGCCCAGGCTGCGCTGATTGTCAGGGCGCAGGGCCGGGCCGCCGGCCAGCGCGCTGCCGGCGGTGTGGGCGCACCACGGCAGCAGACTGTCGAACATGGCGATATCCAGATAGTCGCCCTGCCCCGTCCGTTCCCGGCCCAGCAAGGCCATCAAGATGCCCGACAGTGCGGTCAACCCCGCTGCCACATCGGCGCTGGCCACGCCCGGCACCACCGGCGGGCTGCCATTCACGCTGAGGAAGCCAGCCATCGCCTGCACCGCCATGTCGTGCGCCGGGTGGCTGGCCAGCGCCCCCGTCTGCCCGAAGGCCGAGATCGAACAATAGACGATGCGCGGATTGATCGCCTGCACGGCCTCCCAGCCAAAGCCAAGCCGCGCCATCACGCCGGGCCGGAACCCCTCCACCAACACATCCGCACCGCGCAGCAGATCGGCCAGCGCCGCCTTGCCGGCCTCTGCCTTCAGGTCAAGCGCAACGCTTTTCTTGCCGCGGTTGAGGTTGGCGAACCACAGGCTGTCACCATCCACGAACGGGCCTTGCCCGCGCGCCGGATCGCCGGCCGCCGGCTCCACCTTGATCACCTCGGCCCCCTGCTCGGCCATCATCAGCGTCAGCATCGGGCCGGGCAGAAACTGGCTGAGATCAATGACCCTGATACCGTGGAGCTTGCCTGTCATGCCCGCCACCATGGCAGGCGGGTGGCGGCCGAACAAGTCAGGCCAGGGCTGTCAAAAGTGCCGCGTTCGTCGCCGCTGCCGCATCCAGCGGCGCCAGATGGCCGCCGCCGGGGATCAGGCCGGTGGCGAGGCCGCAGCCGCCCAAAGCCGCAACCACCGCCCGCCGCCACGGCGTGTCATCGGCCCCGGCCAGCGCGGTCGCCGGCACGCGGATGCGGCGCACATCGTCCAACGTCACGCTGAGCGGCCGCCCCGGCGCGATGTGGCAATGGCGCCCGGTACGACACAAGTGCCGTGTTGCGCAACCTGCCAACGCGGCGGGCGGAAACGAAGTGGGCTTGGAACGGAAATGTTCCGGCTTCGCAACATTATCACGTCGTTTTCACGGTGAATTCACGAAAATGCGATTGTGCGAGAGCGCCTTCGCCATAGCTTTGCGATTGCAGGAGGAGGCGCGAGGCTTTTCCTGCAGGACGGCTGGTCGCGCGTGCCCGCGCCCTGGCCGTTCGAACGGTGCCGCTGCCCGCAGATCCGGTGACGACCCACACCCGGTTTTCAGGCAGTTGGCACCAGGCGTGCGGCCCGTTGCGGCGGGTCTGCAAGCGCCTGCTGGCCAAGACCGCGGCGGCAGCTGGCGGCTGGCGGGGAAGGCAGGACGTTGCAGACCATCCCTTGCCGGGATGGGCGGCGCCGAACCCAGACGGGGTGGGGCCCGTTGCCAGTTCGCCTGTTCTTGACCCTGCAGGCGGGACAGGCCCGGCGCCCCATCCCGTTTTTGCCGCGCCGCTGCGCCTCACTGGCTTCCGACATTTTTTCATTCGGCCGACGCCCACGTCCGGCGGACACGCGCCAGACTGCGGCGCCGCTTCTTCTGCATCAGATCATGACAGTTCGGACATGTTTTGGTTTGGAATTTTCGTGGGTTACAGACCGGTCAAGGATGCCGATAATTTGCCTATTTCGATCTTGAGGATCACGATAAAGCAGAGCGGAGGTCTGTATTTCGTTCATATCGCTCATAGGATATCGAGTCTCTATCTCTTTCTATAGATGGAAGCTCTTAGCTTTAGGGTTCCAATGGGTCTTCTGAACGTGCGTATATGTGTCTTGACGGAAGTTCGCGCTCGAAACATCTCGTATTATGTCACGATAATGCAACATTACAGAAATGTCAGAGTCACGGAAACCCTGTAGCGGCCGCTTCGCTCACCGGGTCGTTCCGCCCGGTGCCAACGGGGTATTTGCTCATGATCTCTGTCACGCCGCGCCGCCGCGCCACCACCCGCCTTGCCCTTCTCGCCAGCCTGGCGGGCACGCCGGCCTTCGCCCAGACCATCGCCGCTGCCGACGCCAATGCCGCGGCGGCCGAACAGGCACCGCAGCCGACCAAGGCCCAGGCCGGCGACACCGAAACCGAAAACGGCGAACTCGTCGTTGTCGGCAGCCGTCCGATCGCTGAATCGCTGGCCGCTGCGCTGGCCACGCAGAAGGCCAGCGACAGCCTGGTCAGCGTGCTGGCCGCCGACGCCATCGGCCGCCTGCCCGACCAGAATATCGCCCAGGCCGTCAGCCGCCTGCCCGGCGTGTCGGTGCAGCGTGACCAGGGCCAGGCCCGTTACATCAATCTGCGCGGTGCGCCGCTCAACTGGACGACGCTCAGCTTCGACGGCATTTACGTGATCTCGCCGGAAGGCCGCGACGCGCGCTATGACTCGATCCCGTCGGCGCTGGCCAGCCAGGTGATCGTGCAGAAAGCGGTGACGCCCGATCTGAACGGCGAAACCATCGCCGGCAACGTCAACATCGTCACCCGCTCGGCCTTCGATTACAAGGGGCCGCAGATCCAGGCCAAGCTCGGCACCGGCTATGTGCAGCTTGGCAAGCGCCAGGAATATGAAGGCTCGCTGGTGGTGTCGAACCGCTGGGAAACCGGCATCGGCGACATCGGTATCGTCGCGTCGGCCAGCTATTACCAGCGCAACATGGTCACCGACAATTTCGAGATCGACTGGGAAGAGGTCGATCAGGATCTGCGTCCGCTGGGCGCCGGCGAGACGGCCAGGCGTGGCTGGGCGCGTGAGGACGAGAACAAATTCTATGAGCTGACCCGCAAGAACTACAGCGCCTCGGGCAAGCTGGAATGGCGCCCGGATGCCGACAATTATCTGTTCTTCAGCTCGATCTACAGCGCCTTCACCGACAATGAACAGCGCGACAATTACCGCATCGATGCTGATGACCAGCAGACCAGTGCCGCCACGGTGGCCGCCCTCGCCCGTCCCTGCTCCGCCGCCGGCACGGCCCTGCCCGCCGGCACCACCGGCTATGCCGACATCTGCATCGGCAACACGCCTTACAAGGGCACGATTTACGGCGTCGATTTCGATTATCGCATCACCGGCCGCACCTTCGCGCAATCGGTGTTCACCAACACCCTGGGCGGTGACCACCGCTTTGACCGCGTGCAGCTGAAGTGGCGCGGCAACTACACCAAATCGGTGGACGACCGTTCGGCGCCGCGCAACCTCGCCTATCAGAGCCCCAGCTTCGGCACCAACGGCGTCGGCGCGGTGAACCGTGTCACCTATGACTATGATTTCACCAACCCGCTCGACCGCCAGATCCGCCTGTACCGCACCCTGCGCGATGCCAATGGCGTGCTGTCGAAGGGCGCGCCGGTGGCCAGCTTTGCCGATTTCCAAGCGCCGATCACCCAGGCCTTCATCCTGGACGCCAAGGACACCACCGAGGCCTATACCGGCAAGCTGGAACTGGCCATCGACACCGATCTGTTCGGCAGCACCGTGTTCCGCTTTGGCGGCCAGTTTGACAAGCGCACCAAGGAAGCGGTGGAAAACCAGCTGACTGCCAGCGGCGCCGGCCTGATCACCGCGCTGAACAATGCCGGTCTGGGCGCGATGACCAGCCTGGCCGGCGTGCAGCGCAGCGCGCCGTATCGCGGCCAGCTGAACGATGGCTACAACTTCACCGTCTATGATCCGGTGAAGGTGGATACCGTGCTGGGCATCGCCCGCAACCTGGCGACGTTCCAGCCGGTGCTGGGCAATTATTACAAGGTTGGCGAAGAAGTGTGGTCCGGCTTTGCCATGGGCACCACCAAGTTCGATTGGGGCAACATCGTCTATGGTGCCCGCATCGAACATGTGCGCAACACCGGCCGGGCCTACACCACGATCCCGGGCCTCGGCCAGACGCTGGTCACGGCCGGTTCCAGCCAGACGATGGTGTTCCCCAGCGCCCACATCAACTGGAACCCGCGCGACGACATGAAGCTGCGCCTGTCGTTCAACACCGGTGCCGCGCGCCCGGATTATGACGTGCTGCGCCCCAGCTTCACCATCAACGATGCCAACGAGATCATCTCCGGCGGCAACCCGTTCGCCCGCCCTGAACGCGCCAAGGGCGTTGATCTTTATTGGGAATGGTATCTGAAGAACGGCGGTTTCATCTCGGTTGGCGCCTTCTACAAGAAGGCGACGAGCGTGTTGTTCAACACCACCCGCATCTTCGGCAGCAACGTGGTCAATACGGCTGACAAGGATCGTTCGGGCTACCGCTTCACCACGCTGGACAATGGCGGCAGCGGGGAAATCTATGGTGTCGAAGCCGCGTTCCAGATGCAGCTTGATCCGTTCCTGAAGGGCAACAGCTTCTGGGGCGGCTTCGGCCTCCTCGCCAACGCCACCTGGAACGAATCCAAGGCGACGACCCCCGATGGTCGCCGGGTCGCTTTCCCCGGCACCTCGCGCTGGGTGGTCAATGTTGGCCCCTATTTCGAAAAATACGGCGTTTCCGCCCGCATCAGCTACAATTATCGCAGCACCTGGATCGACAGCCTGGGTGGGCCGGACACGGCGGGCGACAATTACTGGGCGACCGAAGATGAACTCGACGCGTCGATCCGTGTCGCCATCAACAAGAATTTCGAAGTCTATGTGGATGGCGCCAACCTCGGCAACGGGCCGGGCCGCCGCTTCTCGGGCGTCAGCGCCCGCACCATCGAATGGGAAAAACAGGGCCGCCGCTTCACCGCCGGCGTGCGCCTGACCTACTGATCCCTTCTGCGTCCGCCGCAACCTGCGGGTTGCGGCGGACCTTCTGCACGGAGCGGCTCCATGCGCCTGATCCTGTCAGCCGCTGGAGCCGCTATCCTGCTGTCCACCCCCAACCAAAGTAAGCTGAATTGGAACCGGCCTGGCCGCTCCATTTGCGCGAGCGGCGCACCAGCACGGACGAGATGGAGCCGGCAGTCGATCCCAAAGGGGACGACCCGCGGCGCGACCTGTGCTTCCATGCCAGCCCCATTTTCCTGAAGGTGAAATGATGACGATGCGCCCTGCCCTTCCAGCCCTGTCGGCTTTGCTGCTGCTGTCGGCCTGTTCAGCCCCGGCCACCGATCCCGGCGTCTCCACCGCCAGCGTCACCACCGCCAGCGTCACCGCGTCGGGGGAGACGGTGGCGGTGAAAAGCGGCGATGATGCCGCTGATGATCCGGCCATCTGGCGCAATGCCGCCAATCCGCAGGCCAGCCTGATCGTCGGCACCGACAAGCAGGCGGGCCTGTATGTCTATGGCCTCGACGGCAAGGTGCGCGATTTCCTGGATGCCGGGCGGGTGAACAATGTCGATCTCGCCGAAACGCCGGCCGGCATCATTGTCGTGGCCAGCGACCGCAGCGACAGCGCCAATGCCCATGTCGCGCTGTTCCGGCTTGATCCGGTGACGGCGAAGCTGACAGCGCTGGGCCGGGTGCCGGCCGGCAGCGGGGAGGCCTATGGCCTGTGCCTGTGGGCCGCGCCGGAAGCGCTCACCGCCTTCCTGGTGGTGAAGGATGGCACGATCCGGCAGATCGCCCTTGATCCTGCCGCCGCGACGGGCCGCATCGTGCGCACGATGAAGCTCGCCACCCAGTCGGAAGGCTGTGTCGTCGATCCGCGCACCGCCCGGCTCTATGTGGCAGAGGAAGACGCCGGCATCTGGCGCTTCGACGCCCGTGCCGCCGGCAGCACGGTGTCGGTCAAGGTCGCCGGGGTCGACAGCGCCCGCCTGTTCGCCGATGCCGAAGGCCTGGCCATCGCGGCGGACGGCACCGGCAATGGCGGCTGGCTCGTCGCCTCCAGCCAGGGCGACAGCAGCTACGCCGTGTGGCGCCTTGCCGACGAGGCTTATGTGGGCCGCTTCCGCATCACCGCCGGCACTTTCGGTGCCACCGAGGAAACCGACGGCATCGCCATTGCCACCGGCAGTTTCGGCCCGGCCTACCCCGATGGCCTGATGGTGGCGCAGGACGGCAGCAACCAGCCCGCACAGAATTTCAAGCTGGTGAGCTGGGCAGCGATCAAGGCCGCTCTCAAACTGCGTTGAAACGGAGGGAATTGGCTGGGGCGCCAGGATTCGAACCTGGGAATGGCGGTACCAAAAACCGCTGCCTTACCGCTTGGCGACGCCCCAACAGCCGGAGCGGTCGGTTAGGCAATCGCAGCCGCTTTGCCAAGCCCTGATTGCGCGGCAGCGGCGAATTGACAAATCGCGCCGCGCGCCAGCGCCGCTTTGCCTCCTGCGGCCACCAGTTGCGCGGCGATGGTGACGGGTCAGGACGGGTGCGTGGCCCGCGCCAGCAGCCGCCGCGCCTGCTCGACGTGCAAGATCTCGATCATCTGGCCATCCAGCGTTGCCACCCCCCTGCCCGCCGCCAGCGCATTGTCATAGGCGGCGATCATGGCGTGGGCACGGGTGATCTCGTCGGCCGACGGGGAAAACACCGCGTTGCAGGGATCGACCTGGCTGGGGTGGATCAGCGTCTTGCCGTCAAAGCCCAGCAGCTTGCCGTGCGCGGCTTCGGCCCGGAAGGCGGCTTCATTGCGAAATTCGGTGCAGACGCCATCAAAGCAGGCGATGCCGGCAGCGCGCGCGGCCAGCACGATGGCCGACAGGCTGTACAGCAAGGGCGTGCGCGCCGCATCGCTGCCGCAGTTCAGCGCCTTGGCCAGATCGGCCATGCCGGCGACCAACCCGGCAATGCCTGGCGTCGCCGCGATGGCCGGCGCATTGATCACCCCGGCTGGCGTTTCAATCATCGCCAGCACCGGGCGGCCACCGGCCCTTGCCACCACGGCGGCAGCCTCGGCCGCAGTGTCCACCTTGGGCACCACGATGCCGGCAAAATCGCCGGCTGCCGCCACGTCGCCATTGTGCCAGGCCGTGCCGATGCCGTTCACGCGCAGGAACAGCAGTCTGCCGCCCCAATCGCCTGCCCGCGCCGCCGCTACGGCCGCGGCCCGCGCCTCCGGCTTGGCATCGGGCTGCACGGCGTCTTCCAGATCAAGGATCACCGCATCGGCCGGCAGGGTGCGCGCCTTGGCGACCGCGCTGGCGCGATTGGCAGGAAGGTAAAGCAGCGAGCGCAGGCGGGTCATGTCCATGGTGCGACGCTGCCAGCCCGGCGGCCGGCGATCAACCGGCTCTAATCGTCAGCCCAGCCCGTCAGCTGGCCGCGCAGCTTGGTGAGCGCGGTTTTCTTGATCTGGCAGATGCGGGCGGCGCCGACGCCGAGCACCTGGCCGATCTCCTCCAGATTCAGCTCCTCGACGAAATAGAGCTGCAGCACCTGCGCCTCGCGTTCCGGCAGCGTGGCGATGGCTGCGGCAATGGCGCGGCGGCGGCGGTCCTGCTCCAGGCATTCGTGGGCGTCAGGATCGTCGCTGGCGAACCACTGGCTGTGATCGGAATAGACATCATCAAGGCTGTCGGACTGGACGGCATGGGTCTGCGCCGCCGCCGCGCGATATTCAGCGATGGGAATGTCGAGCGCCGCGGCCATCTCGGCATCGGTGGCGGTACGGCCCAGCTGGCCTTCCAGGCGGGCGCGCACCTGGCCCCATTCGCGCTTGCGGCGCATGGCCGATCGCACCAGCGTGGCGCCCTTGCGCAGTTGATCGATCATGGCGCCGCGCACCCGCACGCTGGCATAGGTGGCGAAGGCGGCATGGCCGCGATCTTCAAAGCCGCGCGCCGCCTCGATCAGGGCGATCATGCCGATCTGCACCAGATCTTCGATATCAATGGCCGACGACACACGGGCGTGGACGTGCCAGGCAATGCGCCGCACCAGCGCAAGATGGCTGGAGATCAGCCGTTCCGGATCCGCCTGGGCCAGCCGGGCCGGGGCATAGAGCGCGGGGTCAAGGCCAAGGCGGGCATCCATCAGGCGTCTCCTTCAGAGGCGGGATTTGCGGCGGCGGCGGCACCGATCACGGCCACCACTTCCACGTCGCGGGTGTCGGGAATGTCGGGGAAGGCCAGCACCGGCACCTGCGGCAGGCGCACCCGCAGCAGCTGCCACAGCGCGCGCCGCACCTGGGGCACGGTGACGATGGCAAAGCGGCGGCCTTCGGCCAGCAGGGCGCGTGTGGCGGTGGCAGCCGCCTCGGCAACGCGGGTGACCAGCGCCGGATCGAACGGGTGGGCGGCGCCCGGATTGGCGCGCACGGCCTGGACCAGCAGGCTTTCAAGGCCCGGATCGAGGGCGACAGCGGCCAGCGCGCCCTTCACGCCGGCCAGTTCATGCACAAGCGCCGCGCCCAGCGCCGGGCGGATGGTTTCGGCCAGGTCCGCCGGTTCCTGCGTGCGGGCAGCGGCCGCAACCAGCGCGCCGGCGATGGAGCGCATGTCGCGCACTGCTATGCCTTCCTCCACCAGGCGCTGCAGCACCTGGGTGACGATGGCGACACTGAGCAGCTTGGGTGTCAGCGCGCCGGCAAGGGCAGGCGCGGTTTCGGCCAGCGTGTCGAGCAGGGCCTGCACCTCGTCCTGCCCCAGCAGGCGGTGGGCGTGGGCGATCAGCTGCTGGTTGAGATGGGTGCCGATCACAGCGGCGGGATCGACCACGGTGTAGCCGGCCGCTTCCGCCAGATCGGTTTCGGCGGGATCGATCCAGCGCGCCGGAATGCCGAACGCGGGATCCTTGGCCTCGCGGCCGGGAAGGGGCGTGCTGATCGGCCCGGCCTCGATCGCCAGCACATCGTCGGGATAGGCGTCATCCTCCCCCACCACGACACCGGCCAGCGTGATGCGGTAGCGGAAGGGCGGCAGCGCCAGATCATCGCGCACCCGCACCTGCGGCAGCACGAAGCCGAGCTGCTTGGACAATTGCCGGCGCACGGCGGTGATGCGCGCCATCAGCGGCGCGGCGCGCGCATCGTCGACCAGCGGGACAAGGCCGAAGCCGATCTCGATACTGGCCGGTGCGCTGTCGGCAATGTCGGCCCAGTCGATGCGGGCATCGTCGGCGCTGGCGGCCGATGGTGCAGCCGGATCGCTGGCAGCGGCCACCGGCGCGCGCTTTTTCAGCGCCAGCCAGCCCGCAAAGCCGGCCGCCGGCGCGATGATCAGCAGCGGCATGCCGGGCAGCAGGCCCAGCAGGCCGAGGATGACCGCCACCGGCAGCCACGGCGCCCCCTCCCCCAGCTGCAGCCCGACTTGGCCGGCAAGATCATTGTCCTTGCCCACCCGCGTCACCACCATGGCCGCCGCGATCGACAGCAGCAGCGCCGGCACCTGCGCAACAAGGCCATCCCCAACCGCCAGCAGCAGATAGGTGCGGACGGCACCATCGAGGCGGCGCTGGACGCCGATCTGGCCGCCATCGGTGCCGGCGTTGGCGATGCCAAGCGGCTGGAGGCCAGCGCCGCCCGGTTGAAGGAGGATGCCGCCCGCGCCAACGACGCCGTTTCCGCTGTCGATCTGGAAACCGAAGCAGCGGAGCTCACCCGCCTGCAAGCCGCCTATCGTGCCAATGCCCAGGTGATCGGCGTGGCCCGCGACCTGTTCGATCAGATCCTGGGTCTCGTGCGATGATCCCGCCACTTTCGACCCGGGCGGGCCATGATGCGGCGGTGCGCCGGCTGCAGAGCCTGACCAGCCAGACCGCCGAGGTGCAGGAAGCCATCAGCACCGGCAAGACGCTGGCGCGGCCCGGCGATGACCCGGTGGCCTTCGCCCGCGCCGCCACGCTGCACCGGGCACTGGGCGGCGGCGAAGTGCAGCGCCGCACCATCGATGCCGCCGCGACCCGCCTTTCCGCCAGCGAAAGCGCGATCAAGGCCATTGCCGATATCGCCGTGCGCGCCAAGGAACTGGCCCTGGCCGGCCGCAACGCCGCGCTGAACAGCAGCGACCGTGCGGCCATGGCGGCGGAGGTGCGTGAGCTGCTGGCCAGTGCACGCGGCCTTGCCGAAGCCCGCGACGCCGATGGCCAGGCGCTGTTTGCCGGGGCCGCCGCCGCGCCAAGCTATGGCGACGCTGCCGATGGGCTGGTGGCCTGGGCCGGGCTGGGCGGCCCGCCCGAAATCGCCATCGCCGGCCGCCGCATGGCAACCGGCCTGACCGGGCCCGAGGTGTTCGGCGAGACCGCGCCGCTGCCGCCCGCCGATCCCAATGCCGATCCCGGCGCGGCGGCACCCCCGCCGCCGCCACGGGAACGCAATTTGTTCGACAGTCTTGCCCATCTCGCCGCCAGTCTGGAGGAACCGCGCCCGGCCATTTTCGATGCGGGCATGGACGATGCCATATCGGCGATGGACGGGCATATCGACCGTCTGGCCACCGCCCAGGCCCGGCTTGGTGCCCGCGCCGCCCGGCTGGAGGCCGAGACGAGCCGGCTCGATGCCAGCCAGCTTGCCATCAAGACCGATCTGTCACGCCTGGAAGACACCGACATGACCGACGCCATCGCCCGGCTCGACCGGCTGTCCACCATCCTGAAGGCGGCGCAGGCCAGTTTTGCCCGCGTCTCCCGCCTGAGCCTGTGGGATGAAATGCGTTAAGCATACTCCACGGTGGATCAAGTTAAGTCCGCATTGGCCACGCCGTAACCTCGGGGGAACCCCAGTCCCCCCGGAGCCGGCTGCCCGTCCATGCTGTCAATCATCGGCCTCGTCGTGCTCGTCGTCATGGTGTTTGGCGGCTTTGCCATCACCGGTGGCAGCCTTGGCCCCGTGCTCCACGCCCTGCCCCACGAATTTCTGATCATCGGCGGGGCTGCGGCCGGTGCCACCCTGGTCGCGACCGATCTGCGCGGCATCAAGGACATGGGCAGCGGCCTTGGCCGCGTGATCAAGGGCCCGAAATACAAGAAGGCCGATTATGGCGCGGCGATCTTCCTCACCGCCCGGCTGATGCGCCTGTTCCGCACCGAAGGCCCCACCGCAGTCGAACCCCATATCGAGGATCCGAAATCATCGAGCATCTTTGCCGAATATCCGCAATTTGCCGGCGATCATTTCTTCGTGAACCTGGTCACCGATTCCATCCGTCTGATGGTGGTTTCGACCGGCACGCTGTCTCCCCACGCGGTGGAGGTGGTGATCGACACCCATATCGAAACCCACCACCACGCCGCGCTGAAGCCGGTCGAACGGTTGCAGACCATGTCGGATGCGCTGCCGGCGCTGGGCATTGTTGCCGCCGTTCTGGGCGTGATCAAGACCATGGGCAGCATCGACAAGCCGCCTGCCATCCTGGGCGCCATGGTCGGCTCCGCGCTGGTCGGCACCTTCCTGGGCGTGCTGCTGAGCTATGGCATCGTGGGCCCGCTTTCGGCGCGGCTGAAGGCGGTGATCGACGAGGACAGCGAGATTTATCTGGTGGTGCGGCGTGTCATCGTCGCCACGCTGAAGGGCCAGCCGCAACCGCTGGTGATCGAGGCGGCGCGCACCGCCATCAGCCCCACCCACCAGCCCAGCTTCAGCGAGATCTTCGACGGGATGAGGACCGCCAAATGAGGCCCGTCCGATGAAACCGGAAGGCCATATCGAACCGGAAATCATCATCAGGAAGGTGAAGGGCCACGGCCACGCCCACCACGGCGGCGCCTGGAAGATCGCCTATGCCGATTTCGTCACCGCGATGATGGCCTTCTTCATGCTGCTGTGGATCCTGGGCGCCACCAACGAACAGCAGCGCAAGGGCATCGCCGATTATTTCACCCCCACCGTGATCCAGCTGCAGAACAGCGGCGGCTCCAACGGGCTGTTCGGCGGCCGTGCCGTCACCGCGCCCGATGGCAGTTCGGTGCGGCCGGAAACCACCGGCAAGCGCCCGGTGACGGCAGCAGGCAGCGATGTCGTGAGCCAGCGGCCCGGCAGCGGTGAGGGCAACACGCCGGCCAGCGGCCCGCTTGGCAAGGCGCGGCTGCATGCCGCCGACACGGCCCGCGCCCGCGACGATGCCGCCTTCGCCAAGGCCATGGACCGCATCAAGACGCGGCTGGAAGCCGATCCCACGCTGAAGGGGCTGAAAGGCCAAATCAGTTTCGTGAAGACCCGCGACGGCCTGCGCATCGACATGGTCGAACGCGCCGATTTCGCGATGTTCACGCTGGGCACGGCGGCGCCAACGGCCAGTGCCGGCACACTGGTGCGCACGGTCGCCGCCGCCATTGCCGACATGCCCAACCACCTCACCGTGCGCGGTCACACCGATGCGCTGGGCTTCAAGCGCGGCAGCAGCAGCAACTGGAGCCTGTCGAGCGCCCGCGCCGATGCGACACGGCGGCTGCTGATGGGTGCCGGCATCCCCGGTGACCGGTTCCGCCGCATCGAAGGCGTGGCCGACACCGATCCCTATATCAAGGCCCAGCCCAACGACCCGCGCAATCGCCGCATCAGCCTGACCTTGCTGTACGAGGATCCGGCCTGATCAATCCGGCAGCGGCGGCCGGCCTTCGAACCGGGCGATGGCGGCGTTGGGAATTCGCGGGGCGGATCGCACCGGATCGAGGCACGCAGTTCTCGCGGGGTGGACGCGTTTCTCGCCGGGCTCAGGCCTTCTGAGTGGAAGGCAGCGGCTCCACGCCGGTGATGCGGCCGTGGACCAGATCGCTGTAATCCTGCGCCAGTTGCAGCGTCGCCGCGCCCACCTGGAAGTTCCACGGCCCGATTTCGGCCAGCGGGGTCACTTCGGCGGCGGAGCCGGTGAGGAACGCCTCCTGGAAATTGGCCAGTTCCTCCGGCCAGATGGCGCGTTCCACCACCTTGATGCCGCGGCGCTGCGCCAGCGCCATCACGCTGCGGCGGGTGATGCCATCCAGGAAGCAGTCCGGCGTTGGCGTGTGCAGTTCGCCATTCTGGAAGAAGAAGATGTTGGCGCCGGTCGCTTCGGCCACCTGGCCGCGCCAATCCAGCATCATCGCATCATTGTAGCCGGCGTTTTCGGCGGCGTGCTTCGACATGGTGCAGATCATGTAGAGGCCGGCGGCCTTGGCGCGCACCGGCGCCGTATAGGGCGCCGGACGTCGCCACGGCGCGATGTTGAGGCGCAGGCCCTTCTTCAGCGCTTCCGGGCCGAAATAGGCGCCCCATTCCCAGGCCGCGACCGCCAGATGCGCCTTGGTCTTCTGCGCCGAAACGCCCATCTGCTCGCTGCCGCGCCAGGCGACGGGACGCACATAGGCGTTGGTGAAATTGTTCGCCGCCAGCGTCTGCCGGCAGGCCGCGTTGATCTCCTCCACGCTCCACGGCAGCGGGAAGCCCATGATGGCGGCCGAATCGATCAGCCGCTGCGAATGCTGCGACAGCGCATAGATATGCCCGTCATAGGCGCGCGCGCCTTCGAACACCGAACTGGCATAATGCAGGCCGTGGGTGAGGATATGAACATTCGCCTCGCGCCACGGCTTCAGTTCGCCGTCCATCCAGATGAAGCCGTTGCGATCGTCGAAGGTGGCGTCGGTCATGCCGTGATCCCCGGTTTGTTGCGGCCTTCCCATCATGAAAGCAACAAACGAACGTCAAAATCGCCGTTGCCTTGCCGGGAATTGCGCGGACTGCTTGTGCCGGCATAGCCTTTGTGGCAGATAAGTCAACATGACTGTCCTTAATTCCGCGCCATCCCCGGTCTCGCCCCAGGTGTCACCGCTGAAACTGGCCCCTGCCTCGCCGCTGTTCCTGCGCGAGGACGAGATCAGGCGCGGCATCGAATTGCTCTATTTCGGCTATACAGCGATGATCCGCGGTGCCGACGCCATATTGGAAGCGCAGGGCCTTGGCCGCGCCCACCACCGCGCCCTGTATTTCGTTGCGCGCCGGCCGGGGCTGACGGTGGGGGAACTGATCGGCCTGCTGGGCATCACCAAGCAATCGCTGGGCCGGGTGCTCACCGATCTCAACACGCGCGGGCTGGTGGAACAGGCGATAGGCACCAGCGACCGCCGCCAGCGTCTGCTCCGCCTCACGGCATCTGGTGCGGCACTGGAGGCCCGGCTGTTCGCCGAACTGGAACGATCGATGGCGCGGGCCTATGGCGAGGCCGGCCAGCACGCGGTGACGGGCTTCTGGGCCGTGCTGATGGGCCTGGTGCCGCCGGAGTCGCGGCCGCAGGTGGAAGCGCTGCAAGGCTGACGTGATCCTCCCCCTCTGGGGGAGGAATGTTCGGGTCAGCCCAGTTCCCGCGACCGCGCGGCAGCGGCCGCAACAACATCGGTGAGCAATGGCGTCAGCCCCGGCATCAGCAGCGCAAGCCCCGCCGCCGTCGTCCCGCCCGGCGAGGTCACGCGTTCCCGCAGCGTCGCCGCCGGGGTTGTGCCATCGGTCGCAGCCAGCGCGGCCGCGCCGATCACCGTCTGCCGGGCCAGCCGCATCGCCATCGCCGGATCCAGCCCGGCCGCCTCGCCCGCCGCCGCCAGCGCCTCGATGAAATGGAACACATAGGCCGGGCCGGAGCCGGAAACGCCGGTCACCGCATCAAACTGGGCTTCGTCAGACAGCCAGATCGTCTGGCCCACCGGCTGGAACAGCGCTTCGGCCGCGCCCTGCACAATATCGCCATCGCGGGTGAACAGGGCGGTGGCGCCGTGGCCAACGGCAGCCGGCGTGTTGGGCATGGCACGCACGATGCCGGCACCGGGGAAAAGGCGGGCGAGATCGGCGGTCGAAACGCCCGCCATCACCGAAATCACCAGTGTGAGCGGCCCCAGCCGGCCGGCAAGCGGCAGCACGGCCTGATGCCAGGCCTGCGGCTTGACGGCGAGGACGACGATATCGGGTTTGCCTTCCGCCGGCGGACGCGGCAGCGCCTCCACCCCCGGCGGCAGATTGCGGGCGGCGGGATCGATAACCGTCACCGGGCCCAGTTCTTCGGCCAGCCAGCGCCGCAGCAAGGCGCCGCCCATGTTGCCGCAGCCGATCAGCCAGATCGGCGAGTTGCCCGTCATGACGCCCCCCCGGACTTGCGCCGCTTATGCTTCGCCGGCGGTTTCGAGCAGTGCGCCGGCCAGCGCCTCGGCCGGCGACTGGCCAGCCAGCAGCACCAGCTGGAACACCGGATAATAACGCTCGAACTCCTCGACCGCAGCGTCGGTCAGGATTTCGGCCTGCGCCGGCGACAGGTCACCGCCGTCTTCGGCATCATCATCGGCCAGCAGCGTGGCGTGGCGGAACAGGATCATGCCATCGGCAGACCACAGCTCGAAATGCCCCATCCACAATTGCTCGTTGATCAGGCCGATGGTCTCGTAAATGGCCAGCTTGCGATCGTCGGGCACCGTCAGATCGGCCTGCGCGATGATCTGCAGCACCCGGTCGTCCAGCCGCCACAGCGCCCGCAGCTGATAGGTGCACCAGCCGCCCTTCACCGTGGTGATGATTTCCTCGTCACCCACACGTTCCGATGCCCAGCCGTTGGCATCGAACAATTGTTCGAGAAGGTCGATCGGGGCCGGTTCACCCAGGCCAAGGTCGGTTTCGGAAAAGCTCATCGCCCGCCTTTCATACCGAGGAGCCTGCAGGCTGTCCAACCCTCGCCGATTCGGCAAGGGCAGCGGGTATGATAGTTGTGGATATCAGTTGCCGCCGGCCAGGCTGGCCTTCAGCGCCGCGATCTCGGCCTTCAGCGCCTCGATCTCGGTGCGGGCGGTGGCGGCCATCGCCTTCACGGCATCGAATTCGTCGCGGCTGATCTCGGCAGCGCCAACGAAATCCTTCATGCGCTCACGCGCCACGCCCGACAATTCGCGGCCGGCGCCGGCGATGGTGCCCACGGCGGCGGTGGCGACCTTCGACAGGTCTTCAAACAATTTGTTGTCGTTCTGCATCGTTCAAATCCCCATTTGCATGGCATCGGCCATCGGGTTGAGCATCAGGATCATGGTGTTCAGCGTGGCGGCAAAGATCAGCCAGGCGCAATAGGGCAGCATCAGCCAGCCCGCCAGCCGGTTGATGCGCCAGAACGCCCAGGCGGTGGCCACGGCCATCACCAGCATGACGGCGATGATGCCCAGCGCGGCCGCAATCATGTGGAAGCGGAAGAACACCGGCGACCAGGTGAGATTGATCAGGAAACCGATCGCGAACAGCGCGATGGCCAGCCGCTTGCCGCCGACGTTGCGCGTCGCCCACACCACGGCCAGCGCCAGGGCGATCAGCGTGTAAAGGATGGACCAGGCAATGCCGAACAGCGGCCCCGGCGGCTGGATGGCCGGCAGCACCAGCGACTGATACCAGGCGTTTTCCTCCGTCGAACCGGCGATCCGCGCCACCAGCCCGCCCAGCAGCAGGATCGCCGGCACCGCCACCACCCCGGCCCGCGCGAAGCTGCCGGTGGCAAACCACGGCTGCGGCGCGTCGTCGGCAAGAGATTCGGCGCTGGACATGGGGGCAGATGTAGCGGGTTGGGGGCGCAATTGCCACTGGGCCGCGTGGGGGAGAGTGACGCAGTGGTTGCGCGCGCCGCCCCCTCCGTCGCCCCTGCGGGGCGCCACCTCCCCCAGAGGGGGAGGATCAATCAGCTTCCTCCCCTGCAAGGGGAGGTGGCAGCCGCAGGCTGACGGAGGGGAGGCGGCACGGGTGGACGAGCTCATTCTGAAGCGTTCGTCATGCTGAACTTGTTTCAGCATCCATGGGAGTGCGACTCCACCAGCGCGCATTGCGGGACATGCTCCCATGGATCCTGAAACAAGTTCAGGATGACGAGTGGGGGTTGGGAAGGCGCACCCTAACCCCGCCGCGCCCCGATCAGAAACTCCACATTGCCTTCCGGCCCGGTGATCGGGCTGGTGGTCAGGCCCGCGACGGTCCAGCCCTCCCCTGCCAGCCAGGCCGCCACCTCGGCGCACACGCGTTCGTGCACGGCGGGATCGCGCACCACGCCGCCCTTGCCGATCTCGGCACGGCCGGCTTCGAACTGCGGCTTGATCAGCGCCAGCAGCCGCGCGCCGGGTTTGGCAAAGCCCATCGGCACCGGCAGCACCTTCGCCAGGGAAATGAAGCTGGCATCGCAGACGATGATGTCCACCGGCTCCGGAATATGCTCAGGCGTCAGCAGCCGCGCCGACAATTGTTCCAGCACCACCACCCGCGCATCCTGCCGCAGCTTCCACGCCAGCTGGTTGGTGCCACTGTCCACCGCATAGACGCGCACCGCGCCGCGGCTGAGCAGCACGTCGGTGAAGCCGCCGGTGGAGGAGCCGACATCGATCGCCACCGCGCCGGCCACGTCCCAGCCGAAATGTGTCAGGCCATGGTCCAGCTTGATGCCGCCGCGCGACACCCAGGGATGATCGCGGCCCTTCACCTCGATGGCGGCATCGCCGGGCACCGTGTCGCCAGACTTGGCGATCTTGCGGTCACCGGCAAACACCAGGCCCGCCATCACCAGCGCCTGCGCGCGAGTACGGGATTCGGCCAGCCCGCGCTCCACCAGCAACTGGTCGATGCGGATTTTCCCCGGTGTCACCACGCCTTCTGCAGCTCCACCACCATCACCTCGATCGGTTCCTTGCCGATGTTGATGTCCTGATGCTGGGTCTTGGGGTTGGCCGGCAGCCAATAGGCCTTGCCGGCCTCCCACACCGCAATGTCGCTCTTGTCAGCCGCCGGGCCGGTTTCCTCGCGGATATGCATGGTGCCGCCCTTCAGCGCGATGATCACGCGCGGATGATCATGGCGGTGCAGCGGCAGCGGATTGCCCGGCATGATCAGGCTTTTCCACACCTTCACCTCGTCGTTGGCGAACTGCGGCGTGCGCATGGTGCTGGGCGCTGCCCCCTGCGCCACCGCCAGCCCGGCACCGAACGCAGCAAAGGCAATGGCGGTGCCAGTGGCGAACTGGCGTGCTGTTATGGTCATCCCTGGCCTCCCTGATCCTGATGCCGGCCAGTGTAAGGCGCGGGGCGGCCTTGGCAACTGGCCGGCGGTTCAGGGCACGAACACCAGCTTGGGGCCCGGATCGGTCATCGCCTCGGCCGCGTCAGCAAAGCGCGCGACGCGGTGGGTGACATGTTCGGGATGCAGCCACCCGCAGGCCAGGCAATCGACCACTGCCGGCAGATGGGCGCGGGAATCGGCGCGGGCAGTGACAAAGGTGAGGCCGCGATAATAGGCCTCGGTCAGCGGCACCGGTGTTGCCGGCTGCAGATGGATGGCAACACTGGTCAGCACCGCATTGCGCCCGGCCGAACGGACGGCGAAGGCCAGCGCCGCTGCGTCGCCGGCGGCTTCCACCACGATGTCGAACAGCTCGGTGGGCTGGCGGCCTTCCGCCAGTGCCAGTGGCGCCACCTCGGCCCCCAGCGCGGCGGCGCGGCTGCGGCGGTCGGCGTCGTCATCCAGATAGAGCACGCGCCCGGCGCCGGCCGCCACCGCGCAGCCGGCGGCATAAAGGCCGACGCTCTGCGCCCGCCCGCCCACCACCAGCACGCTGGCACCCGGCCGCGCCGCCAGTTGCGGCCCGACGCCGCGCCAGCCATCGACGATATTGTCACAGGCGCTGGCGATGGCGACGGGATCGAGGCCTTCCGGCACCGGCACCAGCATGTGATCGGCGAACGGCACCGTCATGCTGCCGGCCAGCGCACCGCCATAATCGCGGCGCGGCGCGCCGGCCAGGCCGAAGGCGGCCAGTGGCGGAAACGCCTCGCAGCTGCCGGTGAAGCCGCGCCGGCAGCTGTCGCAGCGGCCACAGCTCAGCTGGAACGGCACGATCACGCGTTGGCCGGGCACGACGCCGGCACGGGGGCCGGCGTCGATCACTTCGGCAACGCATTCATGGCCAAAGGCGAACGGCCCGCGGAACGGCACCACGCCGGTGGCGATGTAGAGATCGAGGTCGCAGCGGGCGACGGCCAGCGGACGCACGATGGCATCGCTGTCCGCCGCCAATGCCGGCACCGGCTGTTCCCGCCATTCAAACTGGCCGGGTGCCAGATAATGCAGGGCCGGCATCGTCACTTGGCCGCGTTGTCGACAACCAGGGGCACGTCGAAATAGCTGACGCTGGCCGGGGCACCCCAGCGCTTCAGCACATTGGCCTTCCAGGCATCGTTGAACCAGGCTTCGGCCGCCGCGCGGCTTTCCCACAGATAGATGCCGCCGACGCGGCCATCATCGCCGATGGTGAAATATTTGCGGGTGAGGCCGGCGCGGCCCTGATAATCGCCGACACTGGCGGCAAACAGGCCTTCCAGCTTGTCCTTGGGCAGGCCGGCAGGGATCGGCACCGCCACCAGCACGGCCACCGGGCGCGCCTGGGCGGCACCGGCAAGCAACAGGCCCGTGGCCAGCGCCACGGCAGGGATCAGTTTTGGCAACATGTTTGGTCTCCTCATCATCACGGGATGATGGGCAGATGCTGCCATTGGCAGCGCCGGCCGGCCATGCAAGACTGCGCCAACCAGCGTTGCAAAAATGGAAAGGCCGACGATGGAACTGGAGGATATGGCGCTGCTGGCCAGCGTGGCGCGGCTGGGTTCGATCAGTGCGGCGGCGCGGGCGCGCGGCATCGCCATTTCCACCGCCGCGCGCCGGCTGGACGGGCTGGAGCGCGCGCTGTCCCTGCGGCTGGTGGACCGCCGGGCCGATGGCGCGCGGCTGACCGCAGAAGGGCAAACATTGGCCAGCCTGGCGGAGCCGCTGGAAGCGCAAATGGCCAGCATCGCCCGCGCGGCCGCCGCCATGCGCAGTGGCGGGCCGGCCAGCGTGCGCGTCACCGCCACCGAAACCATCATCGCCGAACGCCTGGCCCCCGCCTTGCCCCTGCTGTGGGCCACGCATCCGCACATCGCCGTCACCCTGCAAAGCCAAGGCGCCATCGTCAGCCTTGCCAGCCGGGAGGCGGATGTGGCGGTGCGCATGAGCCGGCCGGACGGCAACGCCCTGATCGTGCGTGCGCTGCCGGCCGAACAGGTGGCGCTGTTCGCCAGTCCGGCCTGGCTGCAGGACCGCGATCCGGCCGCCATCGATGCCGCCGCCGAGCCCATATTGGCCTATGACGACAGTTTCGGCCGCATCCCCGAAATGGCCTGGCTGGCCGGCCTTGGTCTGTCGGGCGCGGTGCGCATGGCCACCGGCTCCACCCGCGCGCTGCTGACGGCAACGCTGGCCGGCGCCGGTATCGGCCTGATCACCCGCCGCGCCGCTGCGGCCGCCGGGCTGGTGGAAATCCCCACGCCCACCCCGGCCCCGCTGCGCACGCCGTGGCTGGCCGTCCACCGCGACGTGCAGCGCCTGCCCGCCATCCGCGCCGTCACCCGCTGGATCATCGCTGCCTTTGCGCCCGGCGGCAAAGCCGGCTAAGCGCCGCCTCCATGACGGCCCCGCGCTTCCAGTTCGACATTCACGCCCGCGACGGCAAGGCCCGCACCGGCACGATCCGGATGCGGCGCGGCGAGATCCGCACGCCGGCGTTCATGCCGGTGGGCACCGCCGCCACGGTGAAGGCGATGCGGCCCGCCGAGGTGCGCAGCGCGGGGGCGGACATCATCCTGGGCAACACCTATCACCTGATGCTGCGCCCCACTGCCGAGCGCATCGCGCGTCTTGGCGGGCTGCACGCGTTCATGGGCTGGCACCGCCCGATCCTCACCGACAGCGGCGGCTATCAGGTGATGAGCCTGTCGGCGCTGACCAAGCGCACGGAAGAAGGCGTCACCTTCGCCAGCCATCTCGACGGCAGCCGGCACCTGATGAGCCCGGAACGATCGATGGAAATCCAGCGCCTGCTGGGCAGCGACATCGTGATGGCGTTCGACGAGCTGGTCGCCCTGCCCGCCCCGCGCGAAGCCGTGCAGGCCGCCATGGAGCGTTCGATGCGCTGGGCGGCGCGCAGCCGGGCGGCCTTCGATGCCGGCGGTGATCATGCCGCCGGTGCGGCCCTGTTCGGCATCCAGCAGGGCGGGCTGGACGAGCGGCTGCGCGCCGAAAGTGCGGCGGCGCTCAGGGCCATCGGCTTTGATGGCTATGCCATCGGCGGGCTCGCGGTGGGCGAAGGCCAGCCCGCGATGTTCGGCGTGCTCGATTACGCGACTGAGCAACTGCCAGCTGACGCGCCGCGCTATCTGATGGGCGTTGGCAAGCCTGATGACATCGTGGGCGCGGTGGTGCGCGGTGTGGACATGTTCGATTGCGTGCTGCCAACGCGTTCGGGCCGCAACGGCCAGGCCTTCACCCATGATGGCCCGCTGAACATCCGCAACGCCGTCCATGCCGAGGATCTGCGCCCGCTCGACGCCGATTGCCGCTGCCCGGTGTGCCATGGTGAGCAGGCGGTCAGCCGCGCCTATCTCCACCATCTGATCAAGGCCGGCGAGATGCTGGGCGCGATGCTGATGACCCAGCACAATATCGGCTTTTACCAGCAACTGATGGCGGCCTTGCGCGCGGCCATCGCCGCCGGGCAGCTCAGCGATTTCGCCGCCCGCTTCCTGGCCCGCTACCAGCGCAAGGGCTGATCACATCCGCGTCGCGGCATAGGGCGTGGGATCAAGCGGCGGCGCGTTGCCGAGCAGCAGCGCCGCGCACAGCCGGCCGGCCGCCGGCGCTGTCTGGATGCCGAAACCGCCCTGCCCGGCGCACCAGAAAAAGCCCTCCCTACCGCCGTCGAACCCATAGATCGGCAGGCGATCGGGCGCGAAGGTGCGCAGGCCGGCCCAGCTTGATTCCAGCCGCTTCACCCGCACCGTCGTTGCCTGCTCGAAACGGTCGATCACCACCGCCAGATCCATCTCGTCGGGGCGGACATCGTGCGGCACGTCGGGAATCTCGTCGTGGGGTGACAGCCACAGCCGGCTGCCGTCGGGCTTGAAATAGAAATGGCCGGCCACATCCATCACCGTCATCATGTCGGGTGCCGGCGGCGGATCGATGCCAAGCACGGCCATGGTGCGCCGGAGCGGCATCAGCCCGCGCGGGCGCACACCGGCAAGCCCGGCCAGCCCATCGGCCCAGGCACCGGCCGCGTTGACCGCGATCGGCGCCGTGAATGCGCCGGCCTTCGTCGTGATGCGCCACACGCCGCCACTGCGATCCAGTGCCGAAACTTCGGCATTGCAGATCAGCGTGGGCCGGGCGCCCTTGGTGCCGCGCAGAAAGCCCTGGTGCAGGCGCGCCACCTCGATATCGTGGCAATCGGGCTCGACAAGGCCGCGCTGGCGCCATTCCGGGCGCAGCATCGGGCCTGTCGGCAGTGCGGCCATCTGATCGGCATCCAGCCAGTGATAGGCAACGCCGCCCTGATCGAGTTCGGCCGCCAGACGGTCCAGCCCGCCGGGATCATCAGGCCCTTCGATGTACAGATCGGGGCGGTGTTCGAGCAGCGCGCCAAAACCTTCCGGCGGCGCGCCGAAAAAGTCCCGGCTGGCCTTTGACAGCGGCACGACGCCCGGGCCGCCATAGCTTTCCACCCAGATCGCCGCTGATCGCCCGGTGGTGTGATAGCCCGGCCGCTCCTCCATCTCGATCAGCGCGACCTTCAGGCCGGGCGCGGCGTCCAGCAGGGCCCATGCGGTGCTGGCCCCGGCAATGCCGGCACCAATGATGGCAATGTCGAAATCGGTGGTCATCTGCCTTCAACCCAGAAACGCCAGCAGTCGCTCCATCACGGCGGCGCGAATCCCGTCGCGTTCGCGCAGCAGTTCATGGCCGGCATCGGGATACGCCGTCAGCGCGCCGTTCGGCATGCGACCGATCAGCCGACGCGTCGCCTGGCTGTCCACCAGCCCATCCTTTTCGGGGATCAGCGCCAGCACGGGCACGCGGATCGCTTCGGGCACGCCGCGGGCACTGAGCACAGCGATGCTGGCAAAGGCATCATCAAGCCAGCCCCAGGTGACACTGCCCAGCGCCAGCGCCGGATATTGGCCGATCCACCAGCTTTCATCGGCATAGCGTTCGGCATCGCTGGTCAGCAATGTCTGGCGGGCACTGCCGGGCAGCCCCGGTTCCCACGGGCCGCCACCCAGCACATAATCGCTGCCGTGGCCGCGCTTCACCATCAGCCTGGCCAGCCAGCGCGCGATGGTGGGGCCAAAGGGGGCCGCCGCCAGCCCGGTCATCGGCGCCAGCACGGCGGCACGGTCGAGGCCGGGCTTGCCGGCGGCCAGATGGCGCAGCACCAGATGCGCGCCCATCGAATGGGCCACGGCCACCAGCGGGCCAGCGGCGCGCGCCGCCGTCCAGTCGATGATCTGCACCAGATCGTCCAGCCACATGTCAAAACCCGGGCTGGCGCCGTGCATCGGCGTCTTGCCAACCCGGCGCGACAGGCCCTGCCCGCGCCAATCGAACGCCGTCACGCCAAAGCCGGCATCCACGAGATCGTGCAGCGTTTCGGCATATTTCTCCACGAAATCGGCACGGCCCGTGGCCATCAGCACATGGGGCCGCGCCTCATCCCGGCGCTGCCAGTGGTCAACACGCACCGGCCAACCATCGCTGAGCGGCACAAACAGGCGTTCGGCCCCGGCAGGGAGACGGCGGCGGCGGAAATACAGCTCAGTCTCGGGGATGTGGGTCATCACCGCCAGCGATAAAGGGAATTGGCGCGGCTTGCCAGCGCCCAGACAGTGGGCATAGAGGCAAAACCCATGCACGACGCCCTGAAACTGCTGACCGGCCTTGCCGCCACCGTGCTGGTGGCGCGCGGTGCCGCACTGCAATGCGGGCAAGAGCTGATGGCCGATCTGGGCACGGCCGCCGCCAGCGCCATGCGCCATCACGGCATCAGCGATGGCAGCGTGCGCTTCCGCAGTGACAGCGGGCTGGTGTCACGCGTCGCCCGCCTGTCGGGCACGGCTGATCCGGCCACCCGCGCCGCCGTGCTCGCCGAGCTGAAACGCCATCCCGGCATTGCCGATGCCGTGTGGGCGGCGCGATGATCTGGCTGTTCGGCGAAATCTGGGCCTGGGTGCTGGTGGGCTTTGCCGTCGGGCTGGCGGTCGGCTGGTGGATGTGGAAGCGCTGACGCGCTGAGGGCGCCCACCAATATCCTCCCCCTCTGGGGGAGGTGGCGCCCGCAGGGCGACGGAGGGGGCGCACACGTGCCGCTCTGCGCCAGCCCCCTCCGCTTCGCTGCGCTCAGCACCTCCCCCAGAGGGGGAGGATCAAGCGGCAAGGGCGGAGGACGAAACCCGAGCCTCACGCGACGTCGAACGGGCTTCCGGCAAGCCTTTTGCGCCGGCAAAGCCGCCGCAACGGCTTGCCCGAACCCGCCGGCCGGCTTCGCGCGAGTCTGACCGCAGCGCGAGCGCTGCGGTCTAGCCGCGCTTCAGCGCTGCCTGTGCCGCCGCCAGCCGGGCGATCGGCACCCGGTACGGTGAGCATGACACATAATCCAGCCCCAGCCCTTCGCAGAACAGGATGCTGGCCGGATCACCGCCATGCTCACCGCAGATGCCCAGCTTGAGCTCCGGCTTCACGGCCCGGCCGCGCTCGGCGGCCATCGCAACCAGTTCGCCCACACCCTCCTCGTCGATGGAGACGAACGGGTCCTTGGGATAGATGCCCTTTTCCACATAGGGCCCCAGGAAGCGCGCGGCGTCGTCGCGGCTGATACCAAGGGTCGTCTGCGTCAGGTCGTTGGTGCCAAAGCTGAAGAATTGCGCGTGGGCGGCAATCTCACCGGCCCGCAGCGCGGCACGCGGCAATTCGATCATGGTGCCGACGAGATAGTCGAGGGTCGTGCCGGTGGCGGCAAACACCGCCTTGGCCTCGGCGTCGATGGCGGCCTTGGTCAACTCCAGCTCCCGCGCCGTCGCGACAAGCGGCACCATCACTTCCGGCACCACGGCCTCGCCGGTCTCCTGGCGCACCAGCACGGCGGCTTCGAAGATGGCGCGGGCCTGCATGGCATAGATTTCCGGGTAGGTGATGCCGAGGCGGCAGCCACGATGGCCCAGCATCGGGTTGAATTCATGCAGTTCGCCGATGCGGCGGCGCACCAGCGTCTCGGCAAGACCGGTCGCGGCGGCAACTTCGGCAAAGCCGACATCATCGTGCGGCAGGAATTCGTGCAGCGGCGGATCCAGCAGGCGGATGGTCACCGGCAGGCCGGCCATCACCCGGAAGATTTCGGCAAAATCGGCGCGCTGTTCGGGCAGCAGCTCGGCCAGCGCCGCCTCGCGGCCGGCGGTATCCTCGGCCAGGATCATGCGGCGCACGGCGGTGATGCGGCTGGGTTCGAAGAACATATGCTCGGTGCGGCACAGGCCGATGCCTTCGGCACCGAACTGGCGGGCGACACGGCAATCGGCCGGGGTTTCGGCGTTGGTGCGCACCTTCAGGCGGCGGTGCTTGTCGGCCCATTCCATCAGGATGCCGAAATCGCCCGACAGGTCGGGCTCCACCGTCGGCACATCGCCCAACATCACGTCGCCGGTGGCGCCATCGATGGTGATACGATCGCCTTCCGCAATCACCCGCCCGCCGGTGTTGAGCGTGCGCGCCGCCATGTCGATGCTGATGCCGCCGGCACCGGAAACGCAAGGCCGGCCCATGCCGCGCGCCACCACGGCGGCGTGGCTGGTCATGCCGCCGCGCGCGGTGAGGATGCCGCGGGCGGCGTGCATGCCGTGAATATCTTCCGGGCTGGTTTCGGTGCGCACCAAAATCACGGCATCGCCGGCCCGGGCGCGCTGTTCGGCGGTGTCGCTGTCAAACACCACGGCGCCGCTGGCGGCACCGGGGCTGGCCGGCAGACCGCGCGCGATGATGTCGCGCGGGGCCTTGGGATCAAGCGTCGGGTGCAGCAGCTGGTCCATCGCGGCAGCGTCCACACGCTTCACCGCTTCGGCCTCGCTGATCAGGCCTTCGTGCACCATGTCCACGGCGATCTTCAGCGCCGCCTTGGCGGTGCGCTTGCCGCTGCGCGTCTGCAGGATATAGAGGCGGTTGTCCTCCACGGTGAATTCGATGTCCTGCATGTCGCGATAATGGCGTTCCAGCAGGTCGAAGGTGCGGCCCAGCTCGGCGAACACGGTGGGCATCGCCTCTTCCATCGCTGCCGCGCGCGCGCCGGCCTTCACGCGGGCGGCGGTCGTCAGATACTGGGGGGTGCGGATGCCGGCGACGACATCCTCACCCTGGGCGTTGATCAGATATTCACCGTACCAGGCGCGCTCCCCGGTGGAGGGATCGCGGGTGAAGGCCACACCGGTGGCCGAGGTGTCGCCCAGATTGCCGAACACCATCGCCTGCACGTTGACAGCGGTGCCCCAGCTTTCCGGGATGTCGTTCAGCCGGCGATAGGTGCGGGCCCGGTCGCTGCGCCACGATCCGAAGACCGCGCCTATCGCGCCCCACAATTGCTCATGCGGATCCTGCGGGAACGGCCGGCCGAGGTTCTGCTCGACAATCGCCATGTAGCGGCGGACGAGCGCCTTCAGATCATCGGCATCAAGGCCGGTATCCTGGGTGACGCCCTTGTCTTCCTTGGCGATTTCCAGCGCATCCTCGAACAGATAATGATCCAGTTCCAGCACGACATCGCCATACATCTGGATGAAGCGGCGATAGCTGTCCCACGCGAAGCGCGCATTGCCCGACGCGGCGGCCAGGCCTTCAACCGTCAGATCGTTGAGGCCGAGGTTGAGCACCGTGTCCATCATGCCCGGCATGGAGACGCGCGCGCCAGAGCGGACGGACACCAGCAGCGGATTGGCCGGATCGCCGAAATTCTTGCCCGTCACGCCTTCGACGAAGGCCAGGCTGTCCAGCACCTGGGCCTGCACATCGTCGGGCAGGCGGCCGCCGGCGTCGTAATAGGCGGCGCAGACATGGGTGGCGATGGTGAGGCCCGGCGGCACCGCAAGGCCGATGCCGGCCATTTCCGCGAGGTTGGCACCCTTGCCGCCCAGCAGTTCCTTCTGGCGGGCATCACCCTCGGCCGTGCCGCCACCGAAACGATAGACTGATTTCATTGCGCCCACACTCCAAAGCTCACGCGTCAGCCGCTGGCGGCCAAGCGGTGGAAACTGCCTAGCCCTCGATCCGCGCGAAATCCGCCACCCCGTGCACGGCATCGCGGAACCGCGCCAGCAGGGCCAATCGCCGCGCCCGGATGGCGGGATCGGGATCGTTGACCATCACATCGGTGAAAAATTCATCCACCGGCCCGCGCAACGCGGCCAGCGCCGCCATCGCATCGGTGAAACGCTCCTCGGCCACCGCGGTCTGAGCAGCCGGCAGCGCAGTGCCAAGCGCGGCGGCCAGCGCGGCCTCCGCCCCCTCGCCCGCGCCCGGCGCCGGATCGGCCGTCACCGGCTCCTTCTCGGCCGCCTTCAGAATATTGGCGGCGCGCTTGTAGCCGGCGAGCAGGTTGGTGCCGTCCTCGGTCTCCACGAACGCCTGCAACGCCTTCACGCGGGCGAGCAGACGGACGAGATCATCCTCCCCGCCCAGCGCGAACACCGCATCAATCAGATCATGGCGCACGCCGGCTTCGCGCTGCTGCACCTTCAGGCGGTCAGCGAAAAACTCCATCAGCTGGTCGCCAGTGGCATCGGTGCCGAACAGCGTGCGCAGCGGCAGGCGGATGCCGGCTGCCTGCAGGATCGACAGTACGCCCAGCGCCTGCCGGCGGAGCGCGAACGGGTCCTTGGAGCCGGTCGGCGGCATGCCTTCACGGAAGAAGCCCAGAAGTGTGTCGAGCTTGTCGGCCAGCGCGACGGCCACGCTCACCGGCGCGGTGGGCACATCGTCCCCCTGCCCGGCCGGCTTGTAATGATCACGCAATGCGTCGGCGACGGCGGGATCGATGCCGATCTCCAGCGCAAGGTAACGCCCGATCAGGCCCTGCACTTCCGGAAACTCGCCCACGGTGGCGGAGACGAGATCGGCCTTGGCCAGCCGCGCTGCCTGCTCGGCGAGCGCGGCCAGATCTCCCTCTCCCCTTGTGGGAGAGGGTGGCGAGCGCAGCGAGCCGGGAGAGGGGGTGTCAGCCGCCAGCCACCCCTCTCCCCGCTCGCCTGCGGCGAGTCGACCCTCTCCCGCAAGGGGAGAGGGGATATATTGGCACAGCGATTTCGCCAGCACTGCGACGCGCTCCACCTTATCGGCCAGCGTGCCCAGCTTCTCGTGGAAGACGATGTCGTTCAACTTTGGCAGGAACGCCTCCAGCCCGCCCTTGCGGACGGTGGCCAGATCCTGCTCCCAGAAGAAGCGGGCATCAGACAGCCGGGCGGAGAGCACGCGCTGGTTGCCGTGGGTGATGGCAGCACCGCCGTCCGTCGCCTCCAGATTGGCGACGCAGATGAAGACCGGGGCCAGCGCGCCCGCCTGATCGGCCAGCGCGAAATATTTCTGGGTGGTGCGCATGGTCAGCACGATCACCTCGCGCGGCACCGACAGGAAATCGGGATCAAACCGCCCCAGCAGCGGCACCGGCCATTCGGTGAGGCCGGCATTCTCGGCCACCAGCCCCGCATCCGGAATCAGCGACAGGCCGGCTGCGGCCGCCAGTTCGGCGGCGCGGGCAGCGATGATCTGCCGCCGCTCGGCCGAGGAGACCAGCACCTTGGCGGCACGCAGCTGATCGGCGTAGCTGGCGGCGCTGGTGATGCTCAGCACCCCCGGCGCATGCACGCGGTGGCCGCGCGTCTCGCGGCCGGCGGTCAGGCCATGCGCTTCGCACGGCACCACGTCTTCGCCCAGCAGGGCGACGATGCCGGTAAGCGGCCGCACCCAGCGCGGGGCGGCGGTGGACTGGCTGGGCTCCCCCCAGCGCATCGATTTGGGCCAGGCGAAATCGCGCACGATCTGCGGGATCACTTCGGCCAGAATATCGGATGCGCTGCGCCCTTCCCGGCGCAGCACGGCGAACAGCACAGCGCCCTTGGGCGTCTCGCGTTCTTCCAGCTGCTCGCGGCTCAGGCCGGTCTTTTTCAGGAAGCCTTCAATGGCCTGGGCCGGCGCGCTGGCGGCCGGGCCTTTCACTTCTTCAGCGCTGCCTGCGCTGGCCGCGGCCACATCGTCGGCGATCAGCCACAGCCGGCGCGGGGTGGCGTCGGCGGTCACGCTGCCGTGGCCAAGGCCGGCGGCCTTCAGCGCGTCAACGAAACGGGTGCGCAGCTGATCGGCGGCGGCCGCCTGCATGCGGGCCGGGATTTCTTCGGATTGGAGTTCGAGGAGGAACTTCACTTCACCTGCTCCACCCAGATATCCGCCACCGCCTTCACAAGGTCGCGCACCCGGCCGATATAGGCCTGGCGCTCGGCCACGGAGATGACACCGCGGGCGTTCAGAAGGTTGAACAGATGGCTGGCCTTGATCGCCTGATCATAGGCCGGCAGCGGCAGGCCGCGCGCCACCAGCGCCCGGCACTCTTCCGAAACGTCCTTGAAATGCTGGAACAGATTGTCGGTGTTGGCGGCTTCGAAATTATAGGCGCTGAACTGCTGCTCGTTCTTCAGGAACACGTCGCCATAGCTGACCCCGGCATCGTTGTAGGCCAGATCATAGATGCTCTCGACGCCCTGGATATACATGGCCAGCCGCTCCAGCCCATAGGTGAGCTCGCCCGCCACCGGCGCACAATCATGGCCGGCAACCTGCTGGAAATAGGTGAACTGGCTCACCTCCATGCCGTCGCACCACACTTCCCAGCCCAGCCCCCAGGCGCCCAGCGTCGGGCTTTCCCAGTCATCCTCCACAAAGCGCACGTCGTGCTTCGCCCGGTCGATGCCGATGGCATCAAGGCTGCCGAGATAGAGGCCGATCAGATCGGGCGGGCTCGGCTTCAGGATCACCTGAAACTGGTAATAATGCTGCAGGCGGTTGGGGTTCTCACCATAGCGGCCATCCGAAGGCCGGCGGCTGGGCTGCACATAGCAGGCGTTCCAGTGCTGCGGCCCCAGGCTGCGCAGCGTGGTGGCGGGGTGGAAGGTGCCGGCGCCAACCTCAAGATCATAGGGCTGCAGGATCACGCAGCCTTGCGCGCCCCAGTATTGCTGGAGCGCAAGGATCATCGACTGGAAGGACAGGGGCTTGCTCACGCCGTGCGCTCTAGCGGGCGCAAGCCCGAAAGGTCAATCAGCGACAAGCCAATCGAGGATGGCCTTGTCGTCGGCCGGATCGATCGGCGCGCCATAGACACCCCGCATCTTGGCGACGGTCTCCCCCCACTGCATGCGGGTGAGGCGCGGCTGGGCGGTGATCATCGCGGCGCTGTGGCACGACAGGCAGTTGCCGTTCACGGCTTCGGCCGACACGCCATAACGATCGGGCACAAAGCCCTCCCCTTCCGGCAGCGTGACCGACAGGCGCTTCGTCGGCGGCGCGGCGGCCACCAGCGCGAGGGCGGCAAGAGCAAGCATGACGCGCATCAGGCAATCTCCACGCGGACCGGATCGACACCGGCACGGTTGTAGCCGGAGGAGTTCCAGTTCTGGATGAGCGGCTGGGTGACACCGGCGGCATTGGTCGCCCGCGCCAGGATGACATGCTTGCCCGGTGCCAGCGCCAGGGCGCCCCGGAAGCGGCGGAAGCTGTAGCGGCCATGATCGGGGCCCAGCTGCGCCGGCACCCAGCTGGCGCCGCCGTCGGCGGAGAGTTCCACCGTGGCGATGCCATTGTCGCCGCCAAAGGCCAAGCCCTGCACCGGGGTGAACGGACGGCCGGGCAGTTTTGCCCCATCGGCGATGTTGGTGACGACGGCGCGCGGCCGCATCACGCTCACCGGCACGCGTTTGGGTGCGTTGGGGCCGGCGGGGGCACCGGGCTTGGTGTCGGCCAGCGGGTTGGCGGGCTGCAGATAGGCCTTGGCCATCCAGTACCCATCGTCGGCCTTGTCGAGCACGGTGATACTGTCCAGCATCTTCACCCAATAGGTGCTGTACCAGCCCGGCACCACCAGCCGCAGCGGGAAGCCGTTGAGCAGCGGCAGCGGTTGGCCGTTCATCGCCCAGGCGATCAGCACATCGTCGGACAGGGCATGGTCAATCGGCAGCGATTTCTGGAAATCCGGCGCGGTCTCCACCACCGGCGTGTCGAGCCCGCCACAGCGCACGGCCACCGCGCCGCCCTTGATGCCGGCCAGGGCCAGCACATCCTTCAGCCGCACGCCTTCCCACAACGCATTGCCCATGGCGCCATTGGCCCACTGCGCCCCCACCACGCGCGGGCTGAACAGGCCGCGGCCGTTGCCTGCACATTGGTTGACGGCGGCGATGGCAACGCGCGGCAGTTTCGCCAGATCGGCGAGGCTGAGGCTGAGCGGCTTCGTCACATGGCCGGCGATCTTCAAACGATGCTTCGCCGGATCGACAGAGGTCGGAAACGGAAAATGCCAGCGCACGAAGAAGCGATCATTGGGCGTGAAATCATGCGCGTCGAACACCGAAAGCGGCGTTTCCAGCAGCGGCGGCATGGACCGCTGCAGGATCATCGCCCCCTTCTGCGGATAGGCCCGTGTCAGGCTGCGCATGCCATTGTCGGCAAAGCCCAGATCAACCTGCGCCGCCGCCGGCGCGGCAAGGGCAGAAGCGATCAGGGTGCGGCGGGTGAGCATGGGGATGGTTTAACCGGGCCGAACTTCCATGTCACGCGCGGCCGGCGGCAAAGCCGCCGGGTCCGCTGAACGTGCAGGGAAGGAAGAAGAAGGAGAGCGCGGCAAAGCCGCGCCGTCGAAGCTGTTCGTCTGGCGCGAGGCCAGACGCCAGCCCGGCCGTGCTTGCGCGAGTCCGCGCGCGGCCCGCGCGCTGGCCGCGCTACGCGCCGTGCAGAATATGCATGACATCCCCATCCTGCACCACATATTCCTTGCCTTCCGCCCGCAGCCGGCCGGCATCCTTGGCCGCCGTCTCGCCGCCCAGCGTGACATAATCGTCGTATGAAATCGTCTCGGCGCGGATGAACTTCTTCTCGAAATCGCCGTGGATCTCACCGGCGGCCTGGGGCGCGCGGGCGCCTTTCTTCACCGTCCAGGCGCGGGCTTCCTTGGGGCCGACGGTGAAGAAGGTGATCAGGCCGAGCAGTTCGTAAGCGGCGCGCACGACGCGGGCGAGGCCGGTTTCGTGCAGGCCCAGGCTTTCCAGATATTCCTGGCGGTCGGCCGGCTCCATGGTGGCAATCTCGGCCTCGATGGCCGCCGAAACCACCACCGATCGCGCCCCGATGCTGGCGGCCATCTTCGCCACCGCCTCGCTCAGCGCGTTGCCGGTGGCGGCGCTGGCCTCTTCGACATTGCAGACATAGAGCACCGGCTTGGTGGTGAGCAGCTGGGCGTTCTTCAGGGCGCGGGCCTCGTCCTCGTCCTTCGGCTCGGTCAGGCGGGCCGGCTTGCCGGCCTTCAGCAACTCCAACGCCTGGCCCAGCACCGCCGCCTGCACCTTGGCCTCCTTGTCGCCCTGGGCGGCCTTCTTGGCCAGCTGCGGCACGCGCTTTTCCAGGCTTTCCAGATCGGCCAGCATCAGCTCGGTCTCAACCGTTTCGGCATCCTCGACCGGATCGACCCGGCCGGCGACGTGGGTGACATCATCATCGATGAAGCAGCGCAGCACATGGGCGATGGCGTCGGTCTCGCGGATGTTGGCGAGGAACTGGTTGCCCAGCCCTTCGCCCTTCGATGCGCCCTTCACCAGCCCGGCGATATCGGTGAAGCCCAACTGCGTCTCGATGATCTTCTGGCTTTTGGCGATGGCGGCCAGCCGATCGATGCGCGGATCAGGCACCGCCACGTTGCCGACATTGGGTTCGATGGTGCAGAACGGATAATTGGCCGCCTGCGCCGCCGCCGTCTGGGTCAGCGCGTTGAACAGGGTGGATTTGCCGACATTGGGCAGGCCGACGATACCGACACGGATGGGCATTGGTGGGTTTCCCGGTAAGATGTTTGCGCGGCTCTTAGGGCGGCAGGCTCAGGGCTGCAACCGCAGCGCGATGTCCGACAGGTAACGCGGCTCGTCGCCGGCCAGCAGGGTCGGCAGTTCGTCCGCGAGTCCGCCCAGCAGATCGGCCAGCGGGTCCATCTCGGCTTTGGCGAAGTTGCCGAGCACATGGCCGGTCACCCGGTCCTTGTGGCCGGGATGGCCGATGCCGATGCGCACCCGCCGCCAATCCGGGCCCAGATGCACATCGATGGAGCGGATGCCATTGTGCCCTGCCGCGCCGCCGCCATGCTTGATCTTCAGTTTCATCGGCGCGATGTCGAGCTCGTCGTAGAACACGCTCAAGCCTGCCGCCGGATCGAGCTTGAAGAAGCGCACTGCCTCGGCCACGCTGCGGCCGCTGTCGTTCATGAAGGTGGCGGGTTTCAGCAGCAGCAGCTTCGCCGTGCCGATGCGCCCTTCCGCTGCCAGCCCCTGGAAGCGCGGGCGGAACGGCCCGATGTTCCAGCGCGCGGCGATGGCATCGATGGCCATGAAGCCGACATTGTGGCGGTGCAGCGCATATTGCCCGCCGGGATTGCCGAGACCGACCAGAATCTGCATCGCCCCTCCCTGTCCGCGAACGCGAAGCGGGGCAAGGGATCGCTCCCCTGCCCCGCCTTGATTGCAACCGAAACGCCCTCAAATCAGGCAGCGGCTTCGGCGTCGCCTTCGTCGCTCTTCATGCCCTTGGGGGCAACGATGGTGGCGATGGTCAGGCCGGTTTCGCGGCCGTGCGGCGTGACGCCGGCGGGCAGCTTCACGTCGGCGATGTGGATCGACGCGCCGATGGCGAGGCCGGCGAGGCTGACGGTCACGTCATCCGGAATGGCATCCGGCGCGCAATCCAGCTTCAGCTCGTGGGCGACGATGTTCAGCATCGCGCCGTGCTTGATGGCCGACTGTTCCTGATCGACGAAATGCACCGGCACCGTCACGGTGACGACTTCGTTGCCGGTGAGGCGCAAGAAATCGACATGGATCGGGCGGTCGCTGACCGGGTGGAAAGCCACATCGCGCGGCAGCGTGCGGATGATCGTGCCATCCAGCTCCAGTTCGACGATGGCATTCATGAAGTGGCCAGTGTGCAGCTGGCGGACGAGGATCTTTTCCTCGACATGGATGGTGGTCGCGGCGGCGCCGGCACCATAGATCACGGCCGGGACACGGCCTTCGCGGCGGATCGCGCGGGAGGCTCCCTTGCCTGCCTTGGCGCGGATTTCGGCCGCGAGCTTGAACGTTTCACTCATTGCTCGCTCCTGATTGAGATTTCGCAGTGCCGCCCCCGCCTCCAGGGATGCGAAAATGGGCGGCGGCACAACGAAGCGGCGCGCATAGGGGAAATGCAGGCAAAAGGCAAGCGCGGGCAGGTGCCGCGTTTCGCCCGGCCTGTAGGTTACAAAGCTTACGCTTGGCCTTCACGTGCGCGCCTGCGCGGGGACAGCCAGTGCCACCATTTCCTGCATCCTATCAGGCCGGCCCGCTGTAGGACAGATCAGCCCCGCCAATCGTCGCTGTAGCTGTCCAGCTTCAGCACGCCATCCTCCTGCGCCAGCACGTACAGTTCGGTCACCGGCCCTTTCGCGTAGCGGGCGTGCCAGATGATGCGGGTGCGCGGCCCGTCCTGCGTGATGCTGGCGGCGCTGCCACCAAGGTAGCGGCCGTGGCGGCGCGGGAGGTTGCGGAAGGCGCGGGCGGTGGCATTGCCCGGCCGCAGCGCCCGTGTCGAACGGGTGAGCATGGCATCGATAGCAGCAATATCATCGGCATCGATGGCGGCATGGAAGCGGGCGATGGCCGCATCGCTGGCCGCCACGTCCGGCCCGGCGCAGGCCGCCAGCGCCAGCGCCATTGCGGCCGGGGCCAGCCACGCCTTCACTGCACCCGCCGCACGGTGATCCCGCGCCGCTCCAGCATCGCCACCAGGCCTTGCGGCCCGGCCATATGGGCAGCGCCCACCGCCATGAAGCGGCGGCCGGGGGTTTTCAGCGCCGCCTGCGCCCAATCGGCCCAGGCGCTGTTGCGGGCGCGGAACAGCCGCTCCTCCAGCACCGGCGACAGGCTGGAATCGTCGAATTCCTTCAGGATGCGGGCCACGTCGCCGGCGCTCCACGCCGCCACCAGCTGCTGCAATTGTTCGGCGGCCTTGCCGCTGTCCGCGATGGCCGAAGCGAGCAGCAGCCGCTGGTCAGCCTCCGGCAGGCTGTCGAACAGGGCGAGCTGGCCGGCCGCGGTTTCCAGGCCGGTCAGCGCCTTGCCCGCCGCCCGGGCGCTCGCCACCAGCGTCACATCAACGCCGGCGGCGGGATCAAGCCCGGCCCGGGCCAGATCCACCTGCAGCAGGGTGAGCGCGGCCAGCCAGCTTTTCATGCCATCGAACATGGCCGGCGGCAGGCCGCTCGCCTGCACCGCCGCTGCGGCGCGCGGCTGCAAATCGGCCGGCAGGCGGCTGGCCAGCGGCACCGGCGCCTTCAGCAGGCCCAGATCCATGAACAGCCCGCGCATCGCGGCCGGATCATCGGGCGGCACCATTTCCACCACCAGCGTGTCGGCACGGTCGAACGCGGCGCGCGCTGCCGGGGTCAGCCAGTCCTGCCCCTTGGGCAGCGCGTGCACCGTGCCGAAGATGGTGATCTGCGACGCACCTTCGCCCACCTGCCACATCGCCGGCACCGCCAGCGCCGGCACGGCCAGGGCCGGCGCGAGCAGCAGCAGGGCCAGGGCAAGCAACAGACGGCGCAGCATCATGGAGGCAGGGATAGCAGCCGGCGGCACATTGAAAAAGGGGCGGCGCCGGCATGGGGCGCGCATCGTCACATCAGAACTAGTGAAACGCACATTATTGTTTCAAAACAGCCTGTTGAATGCCCATCCTCAGCGCGCACCTCAACCCGCCTTGGCCCAATATTCGTCCTTCAGCAACCGCTTGTAGAGTTTGCCGGTGTCGTGGCGCGGCAGTTCGGCGCGGAAATCGATGCGCTTCGGGCATTTGACGTGGCTCAGCCGCTCACGGACATAGGCCAGAAGCTCGGCCTCCAGCGCCGGCCCGGCGCGGCCCATGTCGCGCGGCTGGACAACGGCATGCACCGCCTCCCCCATCACGTCGTCGGGGATGCCGAACACCGCAACATCCGCCACTTCGGGGTGAGAAATCAGCGTGTTCTCAGCCTCTTGCGGATAGATGTTCACACCGCCCGAAATGATCATGAACGCCTGCCGGTCGGTCAGGAACAGATAGCCATCTTCATCGACATGGCCGATGTCGCCAAAGGTGGCACCATGTTCGCCGATCACGCTGGCGGTCTTTTCCGGATCATTGTGGTAACTGAAATTGCCGCCGCCGTGGAAGAAGATGCGCCCGGTCTGATTGGGGCCGAGCAGCGTGCCATCATCATCCAGCACGCGGATCTGGCCCAGGATCGCCTTGCCGACACTGCCCGGCCGCGCCAGCCATTCCTGCGGGGAAATGGCGGTGAAGCCGGCGCCTTCGGTGGCGCTGTAATATTCATAGATCACCGGCCCCCACCATAAGATCATGGCGTGCTTCACATCCACCGGGCAGGGCGCGGCGGCGTGGATGGCGACTTTCAGGCTGGACAGATCATACCGCGCGCGCACGTCGTCGGGCAGTTTCAGCATCCGCACGAACATGGTGGGCACCAGCTGGCTGTGGGTGATGCGGTGTTTTTCGACCAGCGCCAGATAGGTTTCGGGATCGAACTTCTCCATCACCACCACGGTGCCGCCGAACTTGTGCACGGCCATGCAGTAACGCAGCGGCGCGGCGTGATAGAGCGGTGCCGGCGACAGATACATCATGCCCGGCCCGAACTGGTAGAGCATGGCGACAAGGCCGGTCAGCGCATCGGCCTGATCGATCGGCCCTTCCGGCAGCGGGCCCTTCACGCCCTTGGGCCGGCCGGTGGTGCCGCTGGAATAGAGCATGTCCCGCCCGGTGCTTTCGTCGGCGATGCGCGTGGCGGGCATGGCCGCGATGGCGGTGGCAAGCGGGGTGCAGCCGGCCGCCCCGGCCCCGCTGCACAGCCGCGCCGACGGGGCGAGGCCGGGCGTGGCCGCCACCGCCACCTCGGCCAGCGCCGGGGAGCAGAAGATCGCCCGCGCCTGCGCATCCTGCGCGATGTAGCCGGCCTCATCAGCCGTCAGCTTGGTGGACATTGCGACGAATACCAGGCCCGCCCGCTGTGCCGCCCAGCAGATCGGCAGGAAATCCATCTCGTTCAGCATCAGGATGGCAATGGTATCGCCGCGCTGCAGGCCAAGGCCGCGCAGCAGATGCGCGATGCGGTTCGACCGCGCCTCCAGTTCGGCATAGCTGAGCGTCTCGCCGCTGCCGGCCATGACGATCGCCGGCGTGTCGGGCTGATTGGCGGCGTGGTGAAAGGGATGCATCTTAGCCTCGCGACAGGGAAATCTGGGGCCGGCGATCCCAGGCGATCGCCGCCAACATCAGGACGACATACAGCATGGCCAGGCCGGCGATGTTGATCACCACCTGGCCCCAGCCATATTTGCCGACATCGATGAAGAAATAGGCGTAATGGCCCGATGCTTGGCCCTGCCACAGCGCCACCGCGCAATAGGCCAGCGGCACCGGCAGCACCGCCCAGAAATGCCGCCAGGCCAACTGGCCAACAGGGCGCAGCACCAGCCACCACAGCGGCCAGACCAGCGGCGTGACGACATGGAACACATGATCGATCAGCGCGCGCAGCGGCGTGGGCGGGTGATTGAGGCCGGCCAGCAGCAGATTGTAAACCAGGCCCACCACCACGATCCACACCATCGACGCGGTGAGCAGGGCCGGCTGCGCCAGCCCGCGCGAACGGCCGATCAGCCCGGCATAGCCGGCAATCAGCGCCACCGCCGAATTGGCCCAGATGGTGAAAAAGCCATAAAGCCGGGCGAATTCATCGAGCGGCGCCGTGCCATGTTCGCTGACATTGAGCGCGAACTGCCAAAACAGCGCCGAACCCGCCAGCATTGCCGTGGCAGCCGCGCCGATCCGCGCCCGGGCAGATATCCAATCTTCCATGTGGGCCTTGCTAGCCCAGCCCGGCGCTGCCGCAAAGCCTGTTGCCATTCAGGTGGGGCCGGCTAGGCTTGGGGGCATGGCCATCCACACCCGCACCTGCCACATCTGCGAAGCCAATTGCGGCCTGCTGATCGAAACCGCAGGCCGCCGCGTTGTCAGCATCCGCGGCGATGCCGATGATCCGATCAGCCGCGGCCATATCTGCCCCAAGGGCAGCGCCATCGCCGATCTGGAAACCGATCCTGACCGGCTGACCGGCCCGATGAAGCGGGTGGGCGATGAGTGGGTGGCGATCGACTGGGACACCGCCTTTGCCGAAATCGGCGCGCGCCTGGCTGCCATCCGCGCGGCCGGCGGCGCGGCGGCGCTTTATGTCGGCAACCCCACCGCCCATGATTTTGCCCTGGGCATGCAGACCGGCGCGCTGAAGAAGGCGCTGGGCGTGCGCGGAGTCTATTCGGCCTCCACTGTCGATCAGATGCCGCACCAGCTGGCGCAATATTGGCTTTATGGCCACAACGCGCTGTTTCCGATCCCGGATATCGAACGCACGCAGCATCTGGTGATCCTGGGCGGCAATCCGCTGGCCAGCAATGGCAGCGTGTGGACCGTGCCCGACGTGAAGCGCCGCATTGCCGAAATGCAACATCGCGGCGGCCGGCTGACGGTGATCGATCCGCGCCGCAGCGAGACGGCGGGCATGGCGCAAGCGCATCATTTCATCCGCCCGGGCAGCGATCCGGCGCTGCTGATCGCCCTGCTGCTGGCGCTGGATGCGGCGGGCCTCGTCAATCCCGGCCGGCTGCTGCCGCTGCTGGACGGCTGGGACGATCTGTGGGCGGCACTGCGCCGCTTCGACATGGCGGCGCTTGCCCGCGCCTGCGGGTGGGAGGTGGCAGCCATAGAGGCGCTGGCGGCCGAGATCGGCAACGGCGCGCCCACCGCCATCTATGGCCGCATCGGTGTTTCCACCGCCGAATTCGGCACGCTGGCGCACTGGCTGATCAACCTGCTCAACATCGCGACCGGCAATCTCGACCGTGAAGGCGGGGTGATGTTCTCAACCCCGGCCGTTGATGTGGCCGGCGGCTCCGGCCCCGGCAGCCACGGCCGCTTCCACAGCCGGGTGAGCGGCCATCCTGAGGTGATGGGCGAGTTTCCGGCAGTGAGCCTGGCCGAGGAGATTGCCACGCCGGGTGAGGGCCAGGTGCAGGCGCTGTTCGTTGTCGCCGGCAACCCGGTGCTCTCCGTCCCCGATGGCGGCGCGCTGGATGCGGCGATTGCCGGCCTGCCGCTGATGGTCAGCATCGATCCGATGCTCACCGCCACGTCAGCCCGTGCCGATTATGTGCTGCCGCCGTGCGCGCCGCTGGCCAAGGATCATTATCCGCTGCTGCTGGCGCCGATCGCGTTCCGCAACTTTGCCAAGTTCTCGCCCGCGCTGTGGGAGCCGCTGCCGGGCCAGAAACGCGATTGGGAGATTGTCGCCGAACTGGCCCGCGCCATCGCGGCGGCGCAAGGCATCACCCTGCCCCCGGCCATGGATCCGCGCGCGCAGCTCGACCGGATGCTCGGCAAGTCCGGCCTCAGCCTGGCGGCGCTGGCCGATCATCCGCACGGGCTTGATCTTGGGCCGCATGTGCCCCGTCTGCCCGACCGGCTGTTCACGCCTGACCAGCGCATCCGCTGTGCGCCGGCGCCGCTGATGGCCGATCTTGCCGGCCGCTTCACGGCATGGTTGGCCGCCCCGCCCCCGCCCCTGGTGCTGATCGGCCGCCGCCATCTGCGCAGCAACAACAGCTGGCTGGGCAATGCGCCGCGCCTGGCCAAGGGACCGGAAAAATGCGTGGCGCTCATTCACCCGGAGGACGCGGCGGCCCATGGCATCGCCGACGGTGCCGACATGACGATCCGCAGCGCGGCGGGCGCCATCACCGTGCGGTGCCAAGTGACGGATGAGATCATGTCGGGTGTCGTTTCGGTGCCGCACGGCTTTGGCCATGGCCGGCCCGGCGTGCGCCTGCGCGTTGCCGGCGCACGGCCGGGGGCCAGCCACAACGATCTGACACTGCGTTCCCGCATCGATGCGCTGTCGGGCACGGCGGCGCTGGTGGGCACGCCCATCGAAATCAGCAGCGGCTTCGCAGTTGCGGCATCGGCGGCGGCAGGGTAAAGGCTGCGGCCTATGTTCAAACTTCCCGATCACAACGACCGCGCCAAGACGGCGGCGGAGGCCCGCAAGGCCAAGCTCGAAAAGTTCAAGGCCGCCGCTCCCAGCGAGGAGGCCATCGCCGCCGCCAAGGCCCGCGCCGAAAAGCGCGCCCAGAAGGAGGCCGAAGCCAAGGCCGCCCGCGCCGAACGCGCCCGCAAAATGGCGGAAGAGCGTGCCGCCAAGGACGCCCAGCGCGAAAAGCAGGCCGAACAGCAGCGGCTGGAAGCCATCTCGCGCGAAGCCGCCCAGAAGGCGGCGCGCGATGCGCGTTACGCGGCGCGCAAACAGCGCGTGCGCTGACGCTTCACGTTTTTTGGGTTTTCAAACGGCGTCGGGACGGTCCCGGCGCCGTTTTTCTGTGTGCGCGGCGCTGCCGGCGGGGGCCGGAGCCCCAGACACGAAAAGGGCGGCCACCCTTCCGGATGGCCGCCCCCTGTTCGGTCAGATCATGACGATCAGGCCTTTTTGATATCGGCCCAGACCTTGCGGTACGACAGATAGCCGAGGAAGGTCATGATGATCAGGAAGGCGATCGCCGCCACGCCGGTTTCCTTGCGGTTTTCCAGCTTGGGCTCGGCGGCCCAGGTCAGGAACACGGCAACATCCTTGGCATAGTTGTCGACAGTCGCCGGCGTGCCGTCGCTGTAGGTCACCTGGCCGTCAGCCGAAAGCGGCGGCGGCATGGCGATGTTCACGCTGCGGAAGTAGGGGTTGTAATAGAGCGTGTCCGGCTTGGTCCAACCCTTCGGGATATTGTCCGAATAGCCGGTGAGCAGCGAGTGGACATAGTCCGCACCGCCTTCGCGCGCCTTGATGATCAGCGACAGATCCGGCGGCAGCGCGCCGTTCTGCGCCGCACGGGCGGCCTGCTCGTTCGGGTAGATCAGCGGGAACTTGTCAGCCGGGGTGCCCTTGCGGGTGGTCGGCTCGCCATTGTTGTCGAGCGCCGGCATTTCATATTCCGCCGCGATCGCCTTGATCTGGCCGTCGCTGTAGCCAATGGCGGCGAGGTCGCGGAAGGCGATGCGGTGGATCGAATGGCACGCCGAGCAGACTTCCTTGTACACTTGGAAGCCGCGCTGCAGCTGGGCGCGATCGAAGGTGCCGAGGACACCGAGGTTGCCGGGACCATTGTGGGTCCAGGCAATCTCGTGCGGGTGCTTGTGCAGCTTCTTGGCCATGTCTTCAGCGGCCTTTTCGCGGGGGGCGATGGCCCCCCACAGGACGTTGATGACGAAGAGCAGGCCGACGGCAAGAGCGCCGAGACGGATCATGATTTCGGTCTCCTTATTCGGCCGGCTGGGCCACGGGGGCACCGCCAACCTTGCCGTACTTGGCCAGCACGGCTTCCGAGATCGAGCTCGGCAGCGGCTTGGTCTTCTCCAGCTTGGAGACGAGCGGCAGGATGATCAGGAAGTGGGCGAAGTAGTAGGCAGTGAGCACCTGGCTCAGGCGCACCCACGGTTCTTCGGCCGGCTTGCCGCCGCACACGCCGAGCACCAGCGCCACCACAACGAACACCCAGAACAGGATGCGGTTGAGCGGACGATAGTTGTTCGAACGCACCGGCGACGTGTCGAGCCACGGCAGCAGGAACAGCAGCAGGATCGACGAGAACATCGCCAGCACGCCCCACAGCTTGGCCGGCACGCCCAGGAAGTCGGACGTGAAGGCGCGCAGGATGGCGTAGAACGGCCAGAAATACCATTCCGGCACGATGTGCGGCGGCGTCGAAAGCGGGTTGGCCGGGATATAATTGTCCGGCTCACCCAGGCTGTTCGGCATGAAGAACACGAAGGCCGAGAAGAGGATCAGATAGATGCCCAGGCCAACGAAATCCTTCGCCGTGTAATAGGGGTGGAACGGCACGGTATCGGCTTCCGACTTCACGTCCACACCGGTCGGGTTGTTCGAACCCGGGATGTGCAGCGCCCACACGTGCAGGATGATCACCCCGAACGTCACGAACGGCAGCAGATAGTGCAGCGAGAAGAAGCGGTTCAGCGTGGCGTTGTCGGGCGAGAAGCCGCCCAGCAGCCAGGTCTGGATGGTGGTGCCGACAACCGGCAGCGCCGAGAACAGGCCGGTGATGACCTGCGCGCCCCAGAAGCTCATCTGGCCCCACACCAGCACATAGCCCATGAACGCGGTGGCCATCATCAGCAGGAAAATGACCAGGCCCAGCATCCACAGCACTTCGCGCGGCGGCTTGTAGGATCCGTAGTAGAGACCACGGAAGATGTGGATGTAGACGACGCCGAAGAAGAAGCTGGCGCCGACAGCGTGCATGTAGCGGATCATCCAGCCGCCGTTGACGTCGCGCATGATATGCTCGACCGAGTCAAAGGCGACGCCGGTGTTGGCGGCATAATGCATGGCCAGCACGACACCGGTGATGATCTGGATCACCAGCGCAACGCCGGCGAGCACGCCGAAATTGTAGAAGGCGTTCAGGTTCTTGGGGGTGGGATAACCCGGCCCAAGAGCGCCATAAACAAAGCGGGTGAGCGGCAGGCGCTCGTCCATCCATTTGCCGACGGCCGAGGTCGGCTGATATTGCTTGGCCCAGGGAAAGCTCATGTTCCTCGTCCTCAGCCGATCGTCACCGAAGTCGGCGACTTGAAGGTGTAGGGCGGCACTTCCAGGTTCTTCGGGGCCGGGCCCTTGCGAACGCGCGCCGCCGTATCATAGTGCGAACCGTGGCACGGGCAGAAATAGCCGCCGAAATCGCCGCGGCTTTCGCCTTCGGCAGCGCCCAGCGGCACGCAGCCGAGGTGGGTGCACACGCCCAGCGTGATCAGCCACTGCTCGCTGCCCGGCTTGGTGCGGTCTTCCAGCTTCTGCGGATCGCGCAGGGTGGCAATGTCGACCTTCTTGGCCGCCGCAATCTCGTCCGGCGTCAGCTGCCGGGCAAAGATCGGCTTGCCGCGCCAGCTGGCCTTGATGGCCTGGCCGGGCTGAACCGACGACAGATCGAGATCGATCGACGCCAGCGCCAGCACGTCGGCCGACGGGTTCATCTGGTTGACCAGAGACCACGCCACCGGCACCACGCCAGCGCCCGCAAAAGCCGCGGTTGCGACATACAGGAAATCGCGGCGGCGTTCGCCACCCTCACTCAGTTCATCGGCAGACGTCTGCCGCACTTCGCTCGCCATCTCGCCCCTTCCAGGAAGTTGGATGCTGGACGCGGCGCAAACCCGACAGGGGTCTGCCCGCATGGTGCGCCGGCTTAGACAAGCCCATGCCGCAACGCAACGGACAAAAAGCCACTCCCTCCCGGACATTTTGCAGCAGCGATGACAAAGCGGTAAGCTTTCCCGCGCTTGTGGTGTTTTACGGGGTTTCGCGGGATCAAAAGCCGCTTTAAAGCCAAGGCCCATGATCGCACTCGATGAGAAGCAGCAGGCCGCGCAGGCCTGGTTCCGGTCCCTCCGCGACAGCATCTGGGCGATGCTGGAGCGCCTCGAGGATGAATCCACCCTGCCCGGTGAGGCCGGCCGCTTCGAAAAGCAGCTGTGGAACCGCACCGATCATGGCGGCGGCGACGGCGGCGGCGGCGAGATGGGCGTGATGAAGGGCCGGCTGTTTGAAAAGGCCGGGGTGAACATCTCCACCGTCCATGGCCAGTTCAACCCGGATTTCGCCAAGCAGATCAACGGCGCCGCCGAAGACCCGCGCTTCTTTGCCACGGGCATCAGCCTGGTCATCCACCCCGCCAACCCGCTGGTGCCGGCCGTCCACATGAACACGCGCATGCTGGTGACGACCAAGCGCTGGTTCGGCGGCGGGGTCGACCTCAACCCCGCCCTGCCCGACGCGGCCGAAACCGCTGCCTTCCACGCCGCGGTGAAGGACACCTGCGACCGCCACCACCCGGATTATTATCCCAAGCATTCCAAGTGGGCGGAGGAGTATTTCTGGGTGCCTCACCGCAATCGCCATCGCGGTGTCGGCGGCATCTTCTATGACCATCTCGACAGCGGCGACTGGGCGGCGGACTTTGCCTACACGCAGGATGTCGGCCGCTGCTTCCTGGAGACCTATCCGAAGCTCGTCCGCGCCAAGATGCACATGCCCTTCACCGAGGAAGAACGCATCGCCCAGCTGAAATATCGCGGCCTCTATGCCGAGTTCAATCTGGTCTATGACCGCGGCACCACCTTCGGCCTGAAGACCGGCGGCAACACCGATGCCATCCTGATGAGCCTGCCGCCGCTCGCCATCTGGGAATGACGATGAACCAGGGCACGATGGTGGCATCGCAGGTGATCGCGGTGCCGAAGGGCCAGATCGCCACCATCGTGACCTGCCTGGAGATGACGGCGCGACCGGCCCCGGCCCTGCCCGCCAGATCGGCCCTGAAGATCGAACGCTGGACGGCGCCGGTCGATCTCGCCCGCTATCGCGACCTGTTCCGTGCCATCGGTGCGCCCTGGCTGTGGCGCGGGCGGCTGGTGATGGACGATGCTGCGCTGGCCGCGACGCTGAACGCGCCGAGCCTGGAAATCCATGTCGCCTGCCGCCGCGATGGCACGCCGCAGGGGCTGGTGGAGCTGGACTTCGCGCAGGCCGGCGAATGCGAGATCGCCTATTTCGGGCTGGTGCCGGGCATGATCGGCCGCGGCCATGGCAGCTGGCTGATGGGCCATGGCCTGCGGCAGGCGTGGCGGGCGGGCGTTTCCCGTGTGTGGCTGCACAGCTGCGATCTCGATTCCCCGGCGGCGCTGGCCTTCTACCAGCGCCACGGCTTTCGCCCGTATCAGCGGCTGGTCGAGATTTTCGATGATCCGCGCGCGATCGGCCTCTATCCGGCCGACACCGCGCCGGGCGTGGCGCTGCTCTAGTCCGCCAGCTGGCGATAGGCGACGACACCCGCCACGGCGATGGCGATGGTGACAAGGCCGTTGGCAATCCCCGGCACCAGCGCCCGCAGGAAATGGCCGACACCGCCCAGCCCGATGGTGCCGGCGACGACCTGCAGCGCCGCACCTGCGCCTTCGGCCAGGATCTCGATGCCGAGCAGACCCAGCAGGCCGAGCAGCAGAAACAGGAAAATCTGCAGGCCGGCGTTTTCGGTGAGCGCCCAGTTGCGGCGCAGCAGCTGGAACGGCGTGCCGCCTTCGGCCATCGCCAGCGCGCCGCTGACAAACAGCAGCCGGCCGAACAGCCACACCCCCGGCAACACCAGCAACAGGCCGGCGATGCCGACGGGGAATGAACCAAGCAGCTGCGCCACCACGAAGGCGGGCCACATGGCAAAGGCCGTCCGCAGAGCATCACGCGGCGCGGCATCGACGCGCAGCACCAGCCCGGCGGCGGCCAGCTGGCCAATGGCGCCGATCAGGCTGGGCAGCGCCAGCCGGAAGACCATCTGCGACGGGGTGATCGCCGCCAGCGTTGCCGGCACCGGCGGGCCGAACAGCTCGACAGCCACCGCCGGCAGCAGGGTGAACGGCGCGACCAGGAAGAACAGCCGCGCCAGATCGGCCAGCATGGCCGACGACATGCCATCCCAGATGCGGGCGGCGGTGAGGCGCTGCATCAGGCGGCGGGCGTGATGCCGGCCTCGGCGACGAGCGCCTGCAGCTCGCCGGCCTGGAACATTTCCATCATGATGTCGCTGCCGCCGACAAATTCGCCCTTCACATAAAGCTGCGGCACCGTCGGCCAATCACTGTATTCCTTCACGCCCTGGCGGATTTCCGGATCGGCCAGCACATCGACACCTTCGAACGGCACGTTCAGCCGTTCCAGAATGGCGACGGCGGTGGAGGAGAAGCCGCACTGCGGGAAGAAGGGCGTGCCCTTCATGAACAGCACCACATCGTTGGACGTCACGATGTCGGCAATGCGGGCGTGGACGGGGTTGGTCATCGGGGGAATTCCTTCGCAAACAAGGCCGGTCAGGCCGGCTTCGTGGTGAGTTTGAGAGCGTGCAGGACGCCCCCCATGCGCCCGCCCAGAGCATTATACACCAGCCGTTGCTGTGCAACCCTGGTCAGCCCGGCGAACTGCGGCGCGGTGACGACGGCGGCGTAATGATCGCCATCCCCGGCCAGATCGGTGATTTCCACCACCGCACCCGGCAGGGCGGCAATGATGGCTGATTCGATATCGGCGGCGGCCATCGGCATCAGGAGTCTCCCATCACCTGGACTTCGGCCTGCACCAGCTTTTCCGCCAGCATCGCCTTGATGTCGGCCACGCCGACGCCCAGCCCGGCCAGATCGGCGTGCAGCTTGGCGATGATGTCCGCATCGCCCGGCACTTCCAGATCGGACAGCAGCACGGATTTGGCATAGGCCTCGGCATCGGCGCCGTCCTTGCCCAGCTTTTCGGCGGCCCACAGCCCGATCAGCTTGCCGCGGCGGGCAAGGATGCGGAAGCGCAGCTCCTCATCATGGGCGAATTTGGATTCGAAGGCTTGTTCGCGTTCGTCAAAGCTGGTCACGGCCGGTCTCCGCAGGTGCAGATGGCTTCCAGATAGGCAAGCCGGGCCGTTGGTTCAATCATTGTAACAGGTGGCGAGACCGGTTATGGCGACTTTGCCCCGCGCCGGGCGGCGATTTCAGCCCGCCGTGGCGCGATTTTTGCTTTTGCGGCCCCCGGCTTTGGAAACGGAGCCTGTGGCCGCCGCCGGAGACTGCCATGACCCGCCGCCGCCAGATCTACGAAGGCAAGGCCAAGATCCTGTATGAAGGCCCGGAACCGGGCACCATCATCCAGTATTTCAAGGATGATGCCACCGCGTTCAACGCCCAGAAGAAGGGCACGATCAGCGGCAAGGGCGTGCTGAACAACCGGATTTCAGAGCATGTGTTCACCCTGCTGGGCACGATCGGCATTCCCACCCATTTCATCCGCCGCCTGAACATGCGCGAGCAGCTGGTGCGCCAGGTGGAGATCATCCCGATCGAAGTGGTCGTGCGCAACGTGGCGGCCGGCAGCATCGCCAAGCGCTTCGGCATCGAGGAAGGCACGATGCTGCCGCGCACCATCATTGAATATTATTACAAGGACGATTCGCTGGGCGATCCGCTGGTGACGGACGAGCATATCGCCGCCTTCGGCTGGGCCAGCCAGGAAGAGATGCACGACATCGCCGACATGGCGATCCGCGTGAATGATTTCATGGCTGGCATGTTCGCCGGGGTTGGCATCCGGCTGGTGGACTTCAAGCTGGAGTTCGGCCGCCTGTTCGACGGCGATTACAGCCGCGTGATCCTGGCTGACGAGATCAGCCCCGACGGCTGCCGCCTGTGGGACATGAAGACCGGCGACAAGATGGACAAGGACCGCTTCCGCCGCGATCTCGGCGGCGAGGTGGAGGCCTATCAGGAAGTCGCCCGCCGCCTTGGCCTGCTGACCGAGGATGAACCGGCCGTGCTCGATCTGGAAGAGCACCGCAAGGCGCGCGGCAAGGACAAGCCGGCGGATTGAGCCGCAGTGGGCATGCCCTGCCTCAGGCCCATTTCACCGGTTCCACCCGCCGCACCACCAGGCCGAACACAATCGTCCCCACCGCCACCACCCCGGCGGTGACCAGGAAGGCCGGGCGATAGCCGGCGGCATCGACGATCACGCCGGTCAGCACCGGGCCGATGATGCCCGAAAGATTGCCTAGGCTGGTCTGCACGCCCACCCAGCGCCCGGCTGATGCCGGGCCGGCCATGGTCTGGCCCATCACGAACAGCAGGTTGGGCACCGGGCCATAGCCAAAGCCGGTGAGCGCGATCACCGTGACCAGCAGCGGCCAGCCCTGGATGCCCGGCAGCAGCAGCAGGCCGCCAACGCAGGTGGCCACCGCCCCGAACAGCATCCGCCGCCGCCATGCCGAGCCGTCGCCGCCGGCGCGGATGGCGCGATCAATCGCCCAGGCGCCGATGGTGCCGCCGAGGATCTGCGCCACGTAGAACACCGAGGTGAGCAGGCTCATGTCCACGATCGAATAGCCGCGCGCCTTGACCAGCCACAAAGGCAGCCAGCCGACGATGAAATAGAGCGGATAGGTGCCGGCCAGATGCAGCAGCGTGATCGCCCAGAATTTCCGCTGGCGCATCACCTGCGCCAGCGGCGCGGCGGCGGCGGGTTCGGAGCGCCCCTCCCCCTCCTCGATGCCCTTGCGCGCCAGCCACCATGGCACCAGCCAGACGAGGGTGACGGCGCCGAAGATGATGAACATCTCGCGCCAGCCCCACAGGTGCATGATGGCACCGCCCATCAGCGTGCCGATCAGCGGGCCGAGCGCGAGGCCGCCCGACAGCGAGATGTTGGCCAGCCCGCGCGCGCCTTCCGGCACACGCGCGATCAGCTTGGACCCACAGGGGAAGGCCACCCCCTCCCCCAGCCCCATCACCAGCCGCAGCATCAGCAGGCTGGAAACCGCGCCGGCGGCGACAAAGCCCATGCCGATGGTGGCCAGCGCCCAGGTGGCGACGCCCAGCGCCATCAGCAGCCGCACGCTCATCCGGTCGGCCAGCCAGCCGGCGAGCGCGAGGGCGGGCACATAGGTCCAGTAGAAGCTGGAGACGATGACGCCGTAACGCTCGTTCGACAGGCCGAACTCGTCCTTGATCAGCGGCGCCGCCACCGACACCGCGCCGCGATCGATATAGTTGAGTGCAATCGCCGCCCCGATCAGGATGATCGCCCAGCGCAACGGACCTGACAGCATCGACATCTCCCCGCCCGCCACAGTGGCGGCGCGGCCAAACCCCGTCAACTGGCGCATGGCCGCCGGCACCGGGCCGGGGCATGGCGCGGCGATGATGATCCGCCTGTTCGATCCCGCCGGCGATGCGGGCCTGCTGCCCGGCCTGGCCGCGATGATGGTGGAGGCCGTGGCCGGCGGTGCCTCGATCAGCTTCATGGCCGGCTTTTCGCAGCCGGAATCGCTGGCCTGGTGGCAGGCGCGCAGCGACGCTGCCGCCGCCGGCAGCCTGATGATCCTGATCGCCAGCGACGGCGCGGGCGTTGCCGGCACCGTGAGCCTGGTGCCGGCGACCGAGCCCAACCAGCCGCACCGCGCCGATGTCGCCAAGATGATGGTGGCGCAGCGCGCGCGGCGGCACGGCGTTGGCGCAGCGCTGCTGGCGGCGGTGGAGGCGTTGGCGCTGGCGCACGGCCGCACCACGCTGGTGCTCGACACGATCAGCGGTTCGGCAGCGGCGCGCCTGTATGAGCGCTGCGGCTGGCGCAAAGTGGGCGACATTCCGGCCTATGCGCTGCTGCCCGATGGCGCGATGGCCCCCACAACCTATTACTGCAAGATACTCGCCTGAACCCTCGGCCTGCGCTATGCGGCGGCTGTGAACGGCAAGACCATCCTCCTCATCGTCGGCGGCGGCATCGCTGCGTTCAAGGCGCTGGAACTGGTGCGCGAACTGCGCCGGGCCGGCGCGCGCGTGCTGCCGGTGCTCACCGAAAATGGCGCGCGTTTCGTCACGCCGCTTTCCCTGTCTGCACTGGCCGGCGAGACGGTGCGCTCCAGCCTGTGGGATCTGGAGGATGAGGCGGCGATGGGCCATATCCAGCTGTCCCGCGCTGCCGATCTGATCGTCGTCTGCCCCGCCACCGCCGATCTGCTGGCGCGGGCCGCCGCCGGCCAGGCGGGTGATCTGGCGTCCACCCTGCTGCTGGCCACCGACACGCCGGTGCTGATGGTGCCGGCGATGAATGTGCGCATGTGGCTGCACCCCGCCACGCAGCGCAATGTCGCGACGCTGCGCGGAGATGGCGTGACGGTGATGACGCCCGATGATGGCGAGATGGCCTGCGGCGAGTATGGCCCCGGCCGCTTGCCGGAGGTGCCGGCGATCATGGCCGCCATCGCCGCGCAAGGCGGAGCGAAACCGCTGGCCGGCCGCCACGCGTTGGTGACGGCCGGGCCGACGCACGAGCCGATCGATCCGGTGCGATTCATCGGCAACCGCTCGTCGGGCAAGCAGGGCTTTGCCATCGCCGCCGCGCTCGCCAGGGCCGGCGCGCGGGTGACGCTGGTCGCCGGCCCGGTGCAGCTGCCCACCCCGGCCGGGGTGACGCGCATCGATGTCGAAACCGCGCTGCAGATGCAGGCCGCCTGCGCGGCGGCACTGCCGGCCGACATCGCGGTGATGGTCGCCGCCGTGGCCGATTGGCGCGCCGAAGCGGCAAACCACAAGCTGAAGAAGGACGGCAGCGGCCCGCCGGCGCTGGCGCTGACCGAGAACCCGGACATTCTTGCCGGCATCGGCCATCACGCACGGCGGCCCGCGCTGGTGGTGGGCTTCGCCGCCGAGACGCCAAGGGACTCTGGGGCCATGCTTGATCACGCCGCCGCCAAGCGGGTGAAGAAGGGTGCGGACTGGATCGTGGCCAATGATGTGACGGACGGCGTGTTCGGCAGCGATTCAACCCATGTTCACCTCGTCACCGCCACCGGGATCGAGGATTGGGGCGCACAGGCCAAGGACGACGTTGCCGCCACCCTCGCCGCCCGCATCGCCGACCATTTCAAGGGCCACGCATGATCGCCATCCCCATCACCATCCTGCCGCACGGGCAGGGCCTGCCGCTGCCGGCCTATGCGACACCGGGAGCGGCCGGGATGGACGCGGTGGCCGCCGTGACCGAACCGGTGGTGCTGGCCCCGGGCGAGCGGTTCCCGGTGCCGCTGGGCCTGTGCATGGCGATTCCCGCCGGCTTTGAAGTGCAGGTGCGCCCGCGGTCGGGCCTGGCGCTGAAGCATGGCATCACCGTGCCCAACAGCCCCGGCACCATCGACAGCGATTATCGCGGCGAGGTGAAGGCGCTGCTGATCAACCTGGGTGCCGAACCCTTCCTCATCGAACGCGGCATGCGCATCTGCCAGCTGGTGCCGGCCGCCGTCACCCGGGCCGGGCTCGAAATCGTCGAAAGCCTTGATGAAACCAGCCGGGGCGAAGGCGGCTTCGGCTCCACCGGCGTCCACACGTGAATTTTTCCGACGACGAGCTGGAGCGTTATGCCCGCCATCTGGTGCTGCCCGAATTCGGCGGGCGCGGCCAGGCGGCGCTGGCGGCGGCGCGGGTGGCGGTCGTCGGTGCCGGCGGGCTGGGCAGCCCGTGCCTGCTCTACCTCGCCGCCGCCGGGGTCGGCCGGCTGACCATCATCGATGATGATGCGGTCGCCCTGTCGAACCTGCAGCGGCAAGTGCTGTTTGCGACCGCAGATGCCGGCCAGATGAAGGCGGAGCGCGCGGCAAGCCACCTGCGTGCGCTGAACCCCCATGTCGAAACCGTGGCGGTGCCGCTGCGGCTGACGGCCGAAAATGCCGATGCCCTGCTCGCCGGGCACGACCTCATCATCGACGGCTGCGACAGTTTCGCGACGCGGCTGCTGGTGTCGGATACCGCCGTGGCGCTGCGCATCCCGCTGCTGTCAGGCGCTGTCGGGCCGTTTGACGGGCAGATCGCCGTCTTCAAGGGCCATGATCCCGCCCTGCCCTGCTATCGCTGTTTCGTGGGCGCGCCGGCGGACCATCCCGATCGCAACTGCGCTGCCACCGGCGTCATCGGCGCGCTCACCGGCATTGTCGGCAGCCTGATGGCGCTGGAGGCGATCCGCGAGCTTTCGGGCTTTGCGCCCTCCACCGCCGGGCGCATCACCCTGTTCGATGGCCGCTCGGCGCGCTGGCGCGGCATCGCGCTGCCCAAGGATCCGGCCTGCCCCGTCTGCCGCCGCAGTGCTGCCGTATTTGATGGATAATACACCCACGTGGCCCGCTCCCCCCAGACCCGTCCCCGTTCCAACTGGTTCGTCACCCTCCTGAAATGGGGGCTGGTGGCGGGGCTGGCCGGTGTCATCGCCCTCGCGGTCGCGGTGGCGCTGGCTTTCAACGATCTGCCCGATTTCGCGAAGATGCAGAAAAGCCCGAACGGCCAGCCGGTGGAAATCCGCGGCGATGACGGCACGGTGCTGGCCAGCTTCGGCCCCAGCTATGGCGAATGGCTGCCCTATGCCGAAATCCCGGCGACGATGAAGAATGCCATGATCGCGGTGGAGGACCGGCGTTTCTGGTACCACCCCGGCGTCGATCCGATCGGCATCGCGCGCTCGATCGCGGTGAACGCCGTGCGCGGCAACCGGGCGCAGGGCGCCTCCACCATCACCCAGCAGCTGGCGCGCAACCTGTTCCTCACCGCCTCCAAGGATTATACCCGCAAGCTGCGCGAAGTGGTGCTGGCGCTGGCGATCGAGCGCAAATTCTCCAAGGAAGATATCCTGGAGCTGTATCTGAACCGCGTCTATTTCGGCGGCGGTGCCTATGGCATCGATGCCGCGTCGCGCAAATTCTATGGCCACAGCGCCCGGCGCATGAGCCTGGAGGAAGCCGCGATCATCGCCGGGCTGGTGAAGGCGCCGTCGCGCTTTGCGCCGTCTGCCGATGCCGAGGCCGCCCGCCAGCGCGCCGCAACCGTGATCGGCACCATGGTCGACGCCGGCACCATCACCCCGGATGAGGCCACCGCCGCCGATCCGCGCCAGGTGCGCTTTGCCCCGCAGGCGCGCCCGGCCGGCGTGCGCTATTTCACCGATTGGGTGCTGGCCGAGGTGGAAAATCTCACCGACGAGGCAACCGAGCCGCTGCTGGTGGAAACCACCCTGTCGGCCGAGATGCAGCGCAATGCCGAAGCCGCGATCCGTGCCGAAGCGCCGGCCGGGGCGCAGGGCGCGCTGGTGGCGCTGGGCCGCGACGGCGCGGTGAAGGCGATGGTGGGCGGCACCGATTATGTGCGTTCCAACTACAACCGCGCGATGACGGCGCGGCGCCAGCCGGGTTCGGCGTTCAAATTCTTCGTCTATGCCGCCGCGCTGGAATCCGGCGTGACGCCCGACGACATTTACGAGGACAAGCCGGTCACCATCGGCAACTGGACGCCCAAGAACGACAATGGCCAGTTCGTCGGCCCGATCAGCGTGAAGGACGCCTTCGCGCGATCGGTCAACACGGTGGCCGTGCAATTGGCGCAGCAGGTCGGCTTTGACACGGTGGCGGAAATGGCCCGGCGGTTCGGCATCACCACCCAGATCAGCCGGCAGCCGGCCATGGCACTGGGCTCATCGGAAGTGACGCTGTTCGAAATGACCAACGCCTTTGCCACGGTGGCCGGCGGCGGCCAGGAACATGCGCCTTTCGCCGTCAGCCGCATCACCACCGGCACGGGCCGGGTGCTGTACAACCGCGACGAGCCGGAAACCCGCCAGGTGGTGGCACCGGTGATCGCCGCGCAGATGACGCAGCTGATGCAGGCGGCGGTGGAACAGGGCACGGCGCGGGCGGCGCAGATCGGCCGGCCGCTGGCGGGCAAGACCGGCACCACCACCAGCAACAAGGATGGCTGGTTCATCGGCTTTTCCAGCGGCATCACCACCGGCGTGTGGATGGGCCGCGATGATGCCAAGGCGGTGCGCGGCCTGGCCGGCGGCCGCGCGCCGGCACGCGCCTTTGCCCAGTTCATGGCGCGTGCCGTGGGCGGCACCCCGCCCGAACCGCTGGTGACCGACGTCACCCAGGACGGCCTGGGGCCGGAGCCGGACGCGCAATCCTATGGCCTGACCAGTGAGGACGGCCAGCCGCCGGCCGCCGAGACACCCGAAGCCGATCCGGCGGCACCGCGGCTTGATCAGACCTGGCTCGACAAGGCGCTGGACGAACCGCCCCAGCAGGCCCCGCAGCCCAAGCCAAAGCCCCCGACCGGTTAACGCAGCACGCAGAAGGCCGGCGCGTGATCGCTGGCCTTTTCCTGGCCGCGCACATCCTTCATCACGCCGGCATCCTGCAGCCGATCGGCGGCGAGGGGTGACAGCAGCAGATGATCGATGCGAAAGCCATGGTCACGCTGCCACGCGCCGGCCTGATAGTCCCAGAAGCTCCACACGCCGCCAACCGGGTGAAGCTGGCGCACCGCATCGGTCCAACCCTGCCACAGCAATTGCCGATAGGCGGCGATCGATTCGGGCTGGCGCAGCGCATCATCGCGCATCGCCCCGGCATCCCAGATATCATCATCATTGGGGATGACATTGTAATCGCCGGCCAGCACCACCGGCAGGCCGGTGGCAAACAGGGTCTGCGCGTGGGCCTGCAGGCGCTGCATCCAGGCCAGCTTGTAATCAAATTTGGGGCCGGGCTGCGGATTGCCGTTGGGCAGGTAGAGGGAGGCGACGCGCACGCCCATCACATCGGCTTCCAGATAGCGCGCCTGCTCGTCGCCCGCGTCCCCCGGCAGGCCGCGCTGCGTCTCCACGGCGGGTTCGCGGGACAGGATGGCAACCCCGTTGAAGCCCTTCTGGCCGTGGACGAGGCAATGGTAGCCGGCGTCCTTCAGCACATCGACGGGGAAATTCTCGCTCACCGTCTTGATTTCCTGCAGGCAGGCGACATCGGGCTTCACCGCCTCCAGCCATTCCAGCAGGCGCGGCAGGCGGGCGTTGGTGCCGTTGATATTGAAGGTGGCGATCAGCATGGCAGCAGGCTTACGCCCTCACGTCGCCAGCTTCAACAGCGCCGCCACCGTGTCGGCCTCGGCCGCCGGCTTGTCGGTGCGGATGCGGGATATGCGCGGGAAGCGCATGGCCAGGCCGGACTTGTGGCGGGTGGAGGCGTGGATGGAATCGAACGCCACTTCCAGCACCAGCGATTTTTCCACCTCCCGCACCGGGCCGAAGCGGGCGGTGGTGTGGCCCCTCACCCATTTGTCGAGCATGGCCAGCTCCGCATCGGTGAAGCCGAAATAGGCCTTGCCAACCGGCAGCAGCTGGCCATCGTCCGTCCAACAGCCGAAGGTGAAATCGCTGTACAGGCTGGATCGTCTGCCATGGCCGCGCTGGGCATACATCAGCACGCAATCGGCGGTGTGGGGCGCGCGTTTCCACTTGTACCACAGGCCGATCTTCCGCCCGGCCACATAGGGCGCATCCCGGCGTTTCAGCATCAGGCCTTCGATGGCCGCATCGCGGGCCCCGTCGCGAAGCCGCGACAATTGCTCCCAACTGGCCGCCGCAATCACCGGGGACAGTTCGAACCGCTCCGGATCGAGCGCCGGGATCAGCGCCTCCAGCCGCGCCCGCCGGGCAGCCCAAGGCTGTGCGCGCAGATCCTCGCCGGCCACTGACAGCAGATCATAGGCGCGCACGAAGGCCGGCCGCTCCGCCAGCAGTTTCGCCGCCGGCGTCTTGCGCCCCAGCCGCTGCTGCAGCGCATTGAAACTGCCGGCGGCGGCCACGCCGTCAGCCTGCCCCTGCCCGCGCACCAGCAGTTCGCCGTCCAGCGCCAGCGGCTGGCGCAGCGCCTGCGCCACATCGGGGAAGCTGGCGGAGATGTCGTCGCCCGTCCGGCTGAACAGCCGCGTCACCCCGCCGGCGTGGACGATCTGCACGCGGATGCCGTCCCACTTCCATTCGGCCACATGGTCGGCCAGATCGAGCGTCTCGCCATCCTCCAGCGGGCTGGCCAGCATGAACGGGCGGAACACCGGCACGTCGCCCGCTGCTGGCGCCGGGGCGGTGCCGGTGGCCCAGGCGAACAGCGGCGCGAACGGCGGCGACAGGCCGTGCCACACCTCCTCCACCGCCTCCACATCCAGCCCGAAGGCCTGGGCCAGGCCGGTCTTGGCCAGCCGGGCCGACACGCCGATGCGCAGGGCGCCGGTGGCCAGCTTGATCAGCGCATAGCGGCCCTGCACATCCAGCCGATCGAGCAGCGCGGCCATCGCCGCCGGGGCTTCGGCGCGCGTCAGGCCGGCAAGCTGCGCCACCACATCATCAAGGCCCGGCGGCGGCGGCTTTGCCCCCGGCGGCTCGGGCCACAGCAGCGAGATCGTCTCAGCCATGTCGCCGACGAAATCATGGCTGAGCGCAAACAGTGTCGGATCAACCCGCTCGGCCACCAGCGCCCGCAGCAGGCTGGGCTGCACCGCCTTCAGATCCAGCGTGCCGGTGAGCGCCGCCAGCGCCCAGCCGCGCGCCGGATCGGGCGCGGCGCGCAGATAATCCGCGATCAGCCGCAACTTGGCATTGCGGGAGCGCGTGTACAGCAGCGCATCAAGCAGGCGGGCGAAGGATTCCATGGGCTCACGCCAAGGGTTAGCATGGCCGGGCGAGTTGCGCTAAGGCACGCGATATGCGGATGCGTGATCTGGAAAAGGCAAGCGGTGTCGGGCGGGAAACCATCCGTTTCTACATCCGCGAAGGCCTGCTGCCCGAACCTGACAAGACCAGCCCGAACAGCGCGCGCTATTCCGACGTGCATGTGGCGCGGCTGCGGGCGATCAAGCGCCTGCAGGAGGAACGTTTCCTGCCGCTGGCGGTGATCCGCACCCTGCTGGAGGCCGAGGATGGCGAGCGCTGGCTGCTGCCGGAGGCCTTTCCCACCCTGGATGCCATGCTGGCGCAGCGGCTGGAGGAGGCCGGCCCGGCGCGCGTGGCGGTGGCCGATCTGGGCCTGGCCGAACACAGCCGGGAGCATCTTGATGATCTGATGGTGGTGGTGGCGGACGATGGCACCGTTTCGGCCCGCGATGCCGCCATCCTGCGCACCGTGCAGCGGCTGGACGATATCGGCTTCACCGCCGAACTGGGCTTCGACGGCGGCCAGATGCGGCTCTATTCCGTGCTGATCGACTGGTTGACGGCGCAGGAACTGCGCCACTTTCTGGAGCATACCGCCGGCCATGTGGGGGAGGCCAAGGCGATCGAGATGGCCGAACAGGGCATATCGGTGATCAACGAACTGCTGGGCCAGCTGCGCACCCGCGCCCTGCTGAAGAAGCTGGCCGAACGGCGGAGGACGGCGAATGACAATGGCTAGGGCGATCATCGCGGCACTGGCGCTGCTGGCCGGCGCGGCCGGCGCGCAGGGCCTGCCCGGTGTGCGCATCCTTGCCACCGGCGGCACCATCGCCGGTGTGGGCAATGCCGCCGGCACCGATTACAAATCCGGCCAGGTGACGGTGGCCGATCTGATCGCCGCCGTGCCCGGTGCCGCCAGGATCGCATCCTTGAGCGGCGAGCAGATCGCCAATGTGCCGAGCGGCGACATCGACGAGGCGATCTGGCGCCGGCTGCATGCGCGTGTGACCGCCGCTCTGGCCGATCCGGCGGTGGCCGGCGTCGTCATCACCCACGGCACCGACACGCTGGAGGAAACCGCCTTCTTCCTGAGCCTCACCGTGCCGGCCGCCAAGCCGGTGGTGGTGGCCGGATCGATGCGGCCATCGACCGCCCTGTCGGCCGACGGGCCGGAAAATCTGCTGGATGCCGTGCGCGTGGCCACCGCCCCGGGCAGCGCGGCGCGCGGCGTGATGGTGGTGATGGACGACAGCATCTTCGATCCCGCCAGCGTCACCAAGGTTGACGTGCGCCATGTGGGTGCCTTTGCTGCCCCCGGCCACGGCCCCATCGGCCATGTGCTGCAACTGACCCCGCGCTATCTCGCGCCGCCGCTGCCGCCGCGGGCCACGCTGGCGCTGGGCGATGCGCCGCTGCCGAAAGTGGCCATCGCCTATGCCTATGCCGGTTTCACCGCCGACGATGTGCGCCGCGTCGCTGCCGGCGCGCAGGGGCTGGTGATTGCCGGGGTGGGTGCCGGCGGTTTCTCGCGCAGCGCCCGCGACGCCGTGCGCGACCTGGTGCGCAGCGGCATGACGGTGGTGCGCACGCCGCGCCAGGGCAGCGGTGACATCTGGCCATCCGATGGCGGCGACGACAGCGACGGCCCCCGCACCATCGCCGGCCGCGAACTGACTCCGGCCAAGGCGCGAATCCTGCTGATGCTGGCGCTGCAGCAGACGCGCGATGCCGCCGCCATCCAGGCGCTGTTCGACCGCTTCGCCGCCGCGCCCTAAAAGCGCGCGGCCACCGTCACCACCGGGCCGCTGCCGGGTGAAGCATTGCCGGCGACGCGCTGACGCCACTGCGCCTCCAGCTGGAGCCCGCGCCACGCCGCCCGCGCCGCCGGGCCGGCATCGACGCGCCACACCGGCGGGAAACCCGGTGTGCGTTCGGTCTGGACACTGCCCCACGCCCCGGCCCCGATATCCACAGGCCCGATGCGCAGCAGCCGGGCCTGGGCCTGGCCGCCGCCATAAAGCGTGCCGCGCGCCAGCACACCGGCCTCCCCATAGGCCTCTATCCGCCCGCTGCGGCCGCCGGCGGCCAGACGCACGGTCCAATCGTTGCCGGCGTTCGCCCCGATCGCAACCAGCCGCTCGGCCGAGATGGTGATACCGGGCAGCAGCGTCTTGCGCAGGCCAATGGCGGCCTGGGCGGTGTCGCGCTGGATCCCGCTTATGCCGGCGGCGACATTGGCCCGCGCCACCAGCGCCAGCGGCCGGCTGGAGAGCGGGTTGGCGAGCAGCGCCAGCGACGCCCCCATCTGGCCGCCGCCCAGCACCGGGCTGGCGGTGAAATTGGCGAGGCCGCGGCCCGGCGCGTTATATTGCGGCAGCGGGCTGTCGCGCAGCAGGGCCCAGGCCGAGACCTGCAGCCGCCGGCCGAGGGCATCGCGCTCATGCCGCCAGCCCATATTGTCCGGCTTCAGGATCAGCGCGGCATCGAACAGGCGCGCAGCCTCCCGCCGCCCCCCGCTGCGCAGGGCGGCATAGGCCTGATCGGCAAGCACGAAGGCCGGATCGGGCGGCGGGCCAGTGGCGAGGGTGACGGG
>JBAXRE010000004.1:0-236110 GCA_037131365.1 Sphingomonadales bacterium | reverse complement strand
GGCCAGCCACGCGGGCAGAAGCGGGCACAAAATCAGGAACAACCCGGCCGCAGCGACCAGCGCCCCCGTGGCGAGCGGCCGGCCCGCACCGCTGCCGGCCCGGGCAAGCCGGCGCGCGCGGAAACGGCCCCGCGGGTGAAGCGCGTCCCCCCGCCGGTGCGCCAGACCGAGGTGGAGCCGCAGCGCATCGCCAAGGCGCTGGCCCGCGCCGGTGTCGCCTCGCGCCGCGATATCGAACGGATGATCGCCGAAGGCCGCATCGCCATCGATGGCGTCGCCCTCACCTCGCCGGCGCTGAACATTACGTCGCTGAAGGGCGTCACGGTTGATGGCCAGCCGGTTGCCGGCATTGCGCCGGCCAAGCTCTACCGTTTTCACAAGCCCGCCGGCTTCCTCACCGCCGCCCGCGATCCGGCCGGGCGTCCGACGATCATGGACATCCTGCCTCCCGGCCTGCCGCGCGTCGTGCCTGTCGGCCGGCTCGACATGAACACCGAAGGCCTGCTGCTGCTGACGACAGATGGCGAACTGAAGCGCGCACTGGAACTGCCGGCATCGGGCGTGCCGCGCGTCTATCGTGTGCGGGCCTTCGGCGAGATTTCGCAGGCGGCGCTGGAGGCGCTGGCCGATGGCTGCACCATCGACGGCGTGCATTATGGCCCGATCATCGCCGACATCGAACGCCGCACCGGCCACAATCTCTGGCTGATCGTCACCATTCGCGAAGGCAAGAACCGCGAGGTGCGTCGCGTGCTGGAATATGTCGGACTGCAGGTGAACCGGCTGATCCGCATCGCCTATGGCCCGATCGGGCTGGATGATCTGCCGCCGCGCATGGCCGACGAAATTCCCGATTCCGATGTGGCGCTGCTGAAGCAGATGCTGAAGGCCGCCAAGGCAGACAGCGCCCAGGGCCGCCCTTGATGCGCGTGATTTCGGGGCGTTGGCGCGGCCGGGCCATCGCTGCCCCCGCCGGCCAGGCCACCCGCCCGACCAGCGACCGTGCGCGGGAGGCGATCTTCTCGATGCTGGCCAGCCGGCTCGGCAGCTTTGCGGATCTGGCCGTGCTCGATGTGTTTGCCGGCACCGGCGCACTGGGCATCGAGGCCTTGTCGCGCGGCGCGGCGAGCGCCTGTTTCATCGACAATGACGGCGCGGCCGTGAAGGCGATCCGGGCCAATCTGGCCGCGCTGGGTGCCAGCGGCGACGTGCGCACCAGCCCGGTCACCAGCCTGGGCCCGGCGCCGCGCGCGCATCACCTCGTATTCCTCGATCCGCCCTATGGCCAGGGCCTGGCCGATCCGGCGCTTGATCATCTCCTTGCCCAAGGCTGGATCGCGCCCGGGGCCATCATCAGCATCGAGACCGCGGCCAGCGATCCGTTGGCCAGCAGCTGGGAAATTCTGGTCGAGCGGCGCTTCGGCAAGGCGCTCGTCAGGCTGCTGCGCGCGCCCTGAGGCCTTATTCCGCGCGGTCGCGGGCCCGCGGATAAGTGCCGATCACCGTCACCCAGTTGGTGAAGAAGGCCAGTTCCTCCATCGCCCGCTGCACCGGCAGTTCGGTCGGCGAACCCTCAATCTCGGCATAGAATTCGGCCTGGGAGAATTTGCCGTCGCGCAGGTAGGATTCCAGCTTCGTCATGTTGACGCCGTTGGTGGCAAAGCCGCCCAGCGCCTTGAACAGCGCCGCCGGCACCGAACGCACCTCGAAATTGAAGCTGGTCATCGCCGGCACGCCGGGCGGCACCGCTTGCGCCGCTTTCGACAGCACGACGAAGCGGGTGGTGTTGTGATCAGCATCCTCCACGCCTTCGCCAAGGATGTTGAGACCGTAAAGCTCGCCCGCCAGCCGGCTGGCGATGGCGCCGACACTGGCATCTCCATCCCCCGCCACGGCGGCGGCGGCGGCGGCGGTGTCGAAATACTGCACCGGTGCGATGCCCAGCGCCCGCAGGAAATGGCGCACCTGGCCCAGCGCCTGCGGGTGGCTCTGCACCTCACGCAGGGCGGCCTTGTCGCCCAGCCCCAGCAGACAGTGGCGCACCCGCACGAAATGTTCGCCAACGATCGACAGGCCGGATTCCGGCAGCAGGAAATGAATATCGGCAACGCGGCCGTGCAGGCTGTTCTCGATGGGGATCATCGCCACGCCGGCCCGGCCCGATTGCACCGCCTCGATCGCATCCTCGAATCCGGGGCACGGCAGCGGCAAGCGATCCGGAAACGCCTCGCGCACCGCCTGGTGGCTGTAGGCGCCGGGGGCGCCCTGGAACGCCACGGCGCGGGCCGGTTCCGCACTGGCGGCGACGACCATGGTATCGACCAGTTTCTGGGCCAGGGGCGGATAGCTGCTCGTCATCCCTCTGGCTTAAGATAGTGCGCTGCAACAAGCAAATGCTTGCGGCTGCGGGCGCAATTGCCTATCGCTTGCCGCTAGGAAAAGGCGCTGACGGGCTCTCGGCCCGATGCCGTCCCAGCGCCGTCGTTGGAGCTTCGACGTGGACAGTTTCGAGTGGAACAAGATTTTTGGTGGCGCGCTTGCCGGCCTCGTGGCCGTGCTGGGCGTGTCAATCGCCAGCGACATGCTGTTCAAGCGTCAAGTGCCTGAAAAGCCGGGCTATGAGATCGCCGCTGTCGAGGAAGCCCCGGCAGGTGGCGCCCCGGCAGCCGAAGCCGAAAAGCCAGCCGCTTTCTATCTCGCCTCGGCCGATGTCGCCAAGGGTGAGGCCACGTTCAAGAAGTGCCAGGCCTGCCACAATGCCGATCCCGCCGGCACCAACGGCACCGGCCCCGGCCTGTATGGCGTTGTCGGCCGCCCGATCGCCAGCCACGCTGGCTTCAGCTATTCCGACGCGCTGTCGAGCATGAAGGGCAAGGCGTGGGATTGGGATCATCTGTTCGCCTGGCTGAAGAGCCCGAAGAACTTCATGCCCGGCAACAAGATGAGTTTTGCCGGCATCAGCAAGCCGGAAGAGCGCGCTGCCGTGATCGCCTATCTGAACACCCAGAGCGCCAGCCCGCTGCCGCTGCCCGCCGCCCCGGCGGAAGAAGCCCCGGTTGCGGACGCCGCCGCACCGGCCGAAGCCGCGCCCGCCGCCAAGTAAGCGCCCGGAACGCAAGGGATCAGGGGGCGGCGGCCATTGGCCACCGCCCCCTTTTTTGTCTGCCGTCAGCCGCGCAGCCCCCAGACCAGCAGCAGTTCGATGGCCATCACCACGGCCAGAACCAGAATGACCAGCCGCGTCCGGCGGTGCCGGCGCTGGAGATCCTCGTCATAGGCGACGATGTCGAGCCAATAGCGGCCGTCGTCGCATTGCCGGATGATGCCGCGCGCGCGCCAGCGTTCAAACATGCGCCGTTGCGGCGGGCTGTGCGGTGCGAAGGCCACGGCACGATCGGGCCGCACGGCGTCGGCGGCAAAGAAATGATGCTGGATCTCGCGCTGGGCCCGGGCGACGACGGCAGCGGCGGCTGTGGCCATGGTGATTTCCCCCGTTGAACAGGGAAATGCTATCACGCCGCCATCCGGGCACCAGCCCTTACAGCGCGTAGTGCGCCTTTACGATGGCCCAGCCTTCTGCCGCCGTTTCGACAAAGTGGAACAGCCTCAGGTCATCGCGCGCGATCACGCCCTCTTCAGCCAGCGCCTCGAAATTGATCACCCGGTTCCAGAAATCGCGGCCATAGAGCAGGATCGGCAGCGGCGCGACCTTGCCGGTCTGCACCAGGGTGAGCAGCTCGAAAAGCTCATCGAAGGTGCCAAAGCCGCCGGGGAACACCGCCACCGCCTTGGCGCGCATCAGGAAGTGCATTTTCCTGAGCGCGAAATAGTGGAACTGGAACGACAGGCCCGGCGTCACATAGGGGTTGGGCACCTGCTCGTGCGGCAGGATGATGTTGAGGCCGAGCGAGGGCGCACCTTGTTCCCAGGCGCCGCGGTTGGCGGCTTCCATGATCGACGGGCCGCCGCCTGAGCACACGGTGAAGCAGCGTTCGTCATCCTTGTGGAAGGTCGAGACAGTGGCGGCCAGCTGGCGCGCGACCTCATAATATTTCGCCTTGTCGGCCAGCCGCTGGGCCACGGCGCGCTGTTCGGGCGTGGCAGCGGCGGCGAGCACCGCTTCGGCCTGTTCCGGGGACGGGATGCGCGCCGAACCATAGAAAACGAAGGTGGAGCTTATGCCGGCTTCGGCCAGCAGCACTTCCGGCTTCAGCAGCTCCAGCTGGAAACGCACCGGGCGCAGATCATCGCGCAGCAGGAAATCGGGATCCTGGAAGGCCAGGCGATAGGCGGGATGTTCGGTTTGCGGCACCGCCGTCGGTGCGTTGCCAAGTCGGGCATCCTCCTCGGCCGTCGGGAAAATGCGCGGGGGCACGGCAGGGGTGGGCGAACTGGTCATCACGCGACTCTTTGCAAACGGGGGGCGTGCGATACGGCATTGCCGGCGCGCTGTCACCCCGCCGGCGATTGACGGCACCGGCGCGGCAGTGCCACGGATGGGCCGCGCCTGAGGCATTGGGGAACTGACACGCATGATCGATCGCCGCCGCCTGTTGGCCACGCTGCCACTGCTGGCCGCCGGCCCCGCCCTGGCCGCGACCGACCGTTTCGCCCCGCTGCGCCGCCTGATCCCGCACATCGAGCATGACGCCGGCGGCCCGCTGGGCCTGGCCCTGTTCGACAGCCACAGCGGCGCCCGCTTTGCCCACCGCGGCGACCAGCGTTTCCCGCTGTGCTCCACCTTCAAGCTGCTGCTTGCCGCCCGGCTGCTGCACGGGGCGCAATCGGGCGCGTGGCGGATGGACGACCTTGTGCCGGTGGCGGCGAGCGACCTGTACAGCCCCTCCCCCTTCACCGGCACCAGAGTGGGCGGCAGCGCCAGCCTGACCGAGCTTGCCGAAGCCATGGTGACAGTGTCGGACAATGGTGCCGCCAACCTCGGGCTCGCCAGGGTCGGCGGGCCGGCGGCCATGACGGCCTGGCTGCGGACAATGGGCGACCGCGTCACCCGGCTTGATCGCGGCGAGCCCGAAATGAACAACGAAACGCCCGGTGACCCGCGCGACACCACCACGCCGGCGGCGATGCTGGCCACGTGCCATCGCCTGCTCACCGCCGGGCCACTGGCTGTCGCCGGCCGCGCCCAGCTCGCCGCCTGGATGGCCGCCAGCCAAACGGCCAACGCCATGTTCCGGCCCGCCCTGCCCGCCGGCTGGCACGAAGCCAACAAGACCGGCGGCGGCGAATGGCATGCCCGCAACATCGTTTCGGTGATCACCCCACCGGGTCGCCGCCCGGTCTATGTCGCGGCCTTTCTGTTCGCTGCCCGATCCAGCCTGGCCGAACGCAGCCGGCATTTCCCGCTGCTGGGCCGGGCCATTGTCGAGTCGCTGGCCTGAACGCTGCCGGCGGGCCCACGGTAAATCCGAAACCGCTTGACCGGGCTGCGCAAATCCCTATCGCCGGCACCGGGCCACGCCGCCCCAACGCGGCGCGAGCTCTCTGAGAGGAGAGAACATGACTGCCAAACCGACCGCGCTTCCGGCGCGCCCTTATTTCTCATCCGGCCCCTGCGCCAAGCGCCCTGGATGGGATCCCGCCAGCCTCAGCATCGACAGCCTTGGCCGCTCGCACCGGTCCAAGCTGGGCAAGGCGCGCCTGAAGCACGCCATCGATCTGACCCGCAAGCTGCTCGGCGTGCCCGACACGCACCGCATCGGCATCGTGCCGGCCAGTGACACCGGTGCCTATGAGATGGCGATGTGGACGATGCTGGGTGCAAAGCCGGTCACCGCGCTGGCCTGGGAAAGCTTTGGCGAAGGCTGGGTGACGGATGCCGTCAAGCAGCTCAAGCTCAATCCCACCGTCATCACCGCGCCCTATGGGCAGCTGCCCGATCTGGCTGCCGTGGACTTTGCGGGCGACGTGCTGTTCACCGCCAATGGCACCACCTCGGGCGTGCGCATCCCCGATTACAACTGGATCCCCGACAATCGCGAAGGCCTGACCTTCGCCGACGCCACGTCGGCGGTGTTCGCGCAGGATGTCGATTGGGCCAAGGTCGATGTGCTCACCTATTCGTGGCAGAAGGTGCTGGGCGGCGAAGGCGGCCACGGCATCCTGATCCTCGGCCCGCGCGCCGTCGAACGGCTGGAGAGCTACACCCCGGCCTGGCCGCTGCCGAAGATCTTCCGCCTGGTTTCCAAGGGCAAGCTGACCGAAGGCATCTTCGTCGGCGAGACGATCAACACGCCCTCCATGCTCGCCGTGGAAGACTATATCGACGCGCTGGAATGGGCCGATGGCCTGGGCGGGCTGGACGCGCTGAAGGCGCGGGCCGATGCCAATGCCGCCGCGCTCGACGCCTGGGTGCAGAGCCGGCCGTGGGTCGCGCATCTGGCCAAGGACGCCGCCACGCGCTCCAACACGTCGGTCTGCCTCGAACTGCCCGGCCTCGCCGAGGACAAGGTCAAGGCGATCGTGTCGCTGCTGGAGAAGGAAAAGGCCGCCTATGACATCGGTGCCTATCGCGATGCCCCTCCCGGCCTGCGCATCTGGTGCGGCGCCACCGTCGACAGCGCCGACATCGTGGCGCTGACTGGCTGGCTCGACTGGGCCTACAGCGAAGTCACGGCCGCTTAACTCCCCTCCCTGCAAGGGAGGGGCCGGGGGAGGGTGCGAGCGCAAGCGAGCCGCGCCTTCCGACCAACGACCACCCTTGCGGGGAGAACCATCCCCGACCCCTCCCTTGCAGGGAGGGTAGAAGAAAAGGTGCTCCCATGCCCAAAGTCCTCATTTCCGACCAGATGTCCCCCAAGGCCGCCGAAATCTTCCGGGCGCGCGGCATCCATGTCGACGAAATCACCGGCCTGTCGAAGGACGAGCTGATCAAGATCATCGGCCAGTATGACGGCCTCGCCATCCGCTCCTCGACGAAGGTCACCAAGGAAATCCTCGCCGCCGCGACCAACCTGAAGGTCGTCGGCCGCGCCGGCATCGGCGTCGATAACGTCGATATCCCGGCCGCCTCGGCACAGGGCGTCGTCGTGATGAACACGCCGTTCGGCAACTCGATCACCACTGCCGAACACGCCATCGCGCTGATGTTCGCGCTCGCCCGCCAGATTCCGGAGGCCGATGCCTCCACCCAGGCCGGCAAGTGGGAGAAGAACCGCTTCATGGGCGTCGAGGTCACGGCCAAGACGCTCGGCCTGATCGGTGCCGGCAACATCGGCAGCATCGTTGCCGATCGCGCGCTCGGCCTGAAGATGAAGGTAATCGCCTATGATCCCTTCCTCACCCCCGAACGCGCCGAGCATATCGGTATCACCAAGGTGACGCTGGACGAATTGCTGGCCCAGGCCGATTTCATCAGCCTGCACACGCCGCTGACGGACAGCACCCGCAACATCCTCAGCCGCGAGAACCTGCTGAAGTGCAAGCCGGGCATCCGCATCGTCAACTGCGCGCGCGGCGGCCTGATCGATGAAGTCGCGCTGAAGGAGCTGCTCGACAGCGGCCACATCGCCGGCGCGGCGCTCGACGTGTTCGCGGAAGAACCCGCCAAGGCCTCCCCGCTGTTCGGCACGCCCAACTTCGTCTCGACGCCGCACCTTGGCGCCTCCACCGACGAAGCCCAGGTCAATGTCGCCATCCAGGTGGCAGAACAGCTTTCGGACTTCCTGCTGACCGGCGGTGTCACCAACGCGCTCAACATGCCGTCGCTCAGTGCCGAAGAAGCCCCGCGCCTGCGCCCCTACATGGCGCTGGCCGAACGGCTGGGCAGCCTGGTCGGCCAGCTCGACAACGAAGGCATCAAGTCCGTCCGTGTCGAGGTGGAAGGCGCGGCCGCGCAGCTCAACCTGAAGCCGATCACCGCCGCCGTGCTGGCCGGGCTGATGCGCACGCACAGCGATACGGTGAACATGGTCAATGCGCCCTATCTGGCGCGCGAGCGCGAGATCGACATTGCCGAGGTGCGCCACGACCGCGAAACCGATTACCACACGCTGCTGCGCGTCACCGTCACCACCGCGTCGGGCCCGCGCACGGTGGCCGGCACGTTGTTCGGCAACGGCAAGCCGCGCCTGACCGAGATTTTCGGCATCACGGTGGAAGCCGATCTCGCCGGCGACATGCTGTACATCGTCAACGAGGACAAGCCGGGCTTCATCGGTCGCCTCGGCTCGACCCTGGGCGGCGAGAGCGTCAACATCGGCACCTTCCACCTCGGCCGCCGCGATGCCGGCGGCGAGGCGGTGCTGCTGCTGTCGGTGGACAATGCCATCCCCGAAACCCTGCTGGCCACCATCCGGGCGCTGCCGGGCGTGAAGCAGGCCAAGACGCTGCGCTTCATCTGATCCACGGGCGGGAGGGGCGAGGCTTGCTCCCCCCTCCCCAACCGGCTAACCGGCTGGCCATGACGATGTTCGGCCTGCTTCCCGAAGGACTGCGAGATCGCCTGCCGCCGCAAGCGCAGGCGCTGGCCAGTCTGGTGCGCACCCTCACCGACGTGTGCGCGCTGCACGGCTATGAGCGCGTGGCACCGCCGCTGATCGAATATGAGGCGAGCCTGGCCAGCGGCAGCAGCCGGGAACGGCTGCGCTTCACCGATCCGGTCAGCCAGATGACGCTGGCGCTGCGATCCGATATCACCGGCCAGGTAGGCCGCATCGCCGTCACCCGCCTCGCCAGCCAGCCGCGCCCGCTGCGCCTGATGTATGCCGGGCAGGTGGCGCGCGTGCGCGGCGACCAGCTCTCGCCCGAGCGGGAGCGCACCCAGGCCGGCGCCGAATTGATCGGCAGCGACAGCGCCGGTGCCGCCGCCGAAGTGCTGGCGGTGGCGGTGGAAGCGCTGGGCGCTGCCGGGCTGACCGACCTGTCGGTGGATCTGACCATGCCAACCCTGGTGGTCGATCTGGCCGCAGCCGGCTGGTCGCTGGGGCGCGCGTCGCTGGCTGATGTGCAGGCCTGGCTGGACGGCAAGGATGTTGGCGCCCTGCGCGCGGCCGGGGCAGACGCGTTCGTGCCGCTGATCGCGGCCGCCGGGCCGGTGCCGGCGGCGCTGGCGGCGCTGAAGCAGCTGGAATTGCCCGATGCGGTGCTGGCCCGCCTAGATGCCATTGCCGGGCTGGCGGCCGGGCTTGAGGGGGTGAGCGTCACGCTGGACCCCACCGAACGCCATGGCTTTGAATATCAGACGTGGATCGGCTTTTCGCTGTTCGGCGCCGGGCTGATGGCCGAAGTCGGGCGCGGCGGTGCCTACCGGGTGGCGCATGGCGACGGCCGCAGCGAGGCCGCAGTCGGCTTCTCGCTCTATGTCGATGGCCTGGTGGATCTGGGGCTTGGCGCCGAAAGCCGGCCGCGGGTGCTGCTGCCGCCGGGTACCCCGGCGAGCGTGGGCGCCGGCTTGCGCCGTGATGGCTGGATCACCGTGGCGGCACTGGATGATGATCTGGTTCCGGCCCACAGCCATGTCTGGGCCGATGGCGCGGTGCGCGCGGCATGAGCTGGACATTGCGCTTTGCGGTCAACCGCGCCGATGCCGAAAATCTGCCCGACCTGTTCGATCTGATTGACGATCCGCCCACCCTGAATGTCGAAGAGCCGGATCCGGCCCGGCCTGACGAATGGCTGCTGACCGCCTATTTCGGCGATCAGCCCAATGAAGCCATGGTCGCACTGATCACCGGCCTGTTCCCGTCGGCGCGCGGCGCCGCCGTGGCTGAACTGGCGGAGGAAGACTGGACGACCTTGTCCCAGCGCGATCTGAAGCCAGTGCGCGCCGGTCGCTTCGTGGTTCACACGGCGGATCATGCCGGCGCGGTGCGCAGCAACGACTGGGGCCTGCGGATCGAGGCCGGTCTGGCCTTTGGCACCGGCCAGCACGCCACCACCCACGGCTGCCTGGCGGCACTGGTGCGGTTGGGCAAGGCCCGGCGCTTTGCCAACATCGCCGATATCGGCACTGGCACCGGCGTGCTGGCAATGGCGGCGGCCCTGGCCAACCGGCGCGCGCGGGTAATCGCCAGCGACATCGATCCCATCGCCATCGATGTGGCGGCGGAGAATCTGGCGCTGAACGCTTTTGCCGCCGGCTCATGTGCAGGGCGCATTGCTCTGGCGGTGGCGTCCGGGCTTTCGGCACCGGCGCTGCACGATCGCGCGCCTTATGATCTGGTGCTGGCCAATATATTGGCGGCGCCGCTGATCGCGCTGGCGCGGGATCTGTCAGCCGTGATCGCACCCGGCGGCGTGCTGGTGATGGCGGGGCTGCTCCATCACCAGCAGCGTGCCGTGGCCAATGCCTACCGCCGGCACGGATTGGTGCCGGTGGCGGCCGTTGACCGCAGGGCGGAATGGCCCTGCCTGGTTCTCACGCGAAAATCGCGTTGATTTGAAAGAGGTTCCCCCCGTTCCCGCGCCTTACAGCGCGTGGAACAGGCGGGCTTCGACCACAGCCGGGGTCAGCATGATGCGACGCTTGCGCAGCGGCAGCGGACGCACCGGGGCGGTGACTTCGCTGGCCGGAATGGCGCGGATCTGCGGTTCAAATTCGGTGGTGACGACCTTCATGGGTTCGCTCCTGTTCTTGGTCAGCGGGACCATTCCCGGCTGACAGGAGCTGTAATAGTCACATCACACGCGTTTGTGCAGTGCAGCAATATCGGCAGCAGCCATGCATTTCATGCATGGATTACATGGGATCAGGATTCGGCCTGCGCCGCTGCCACCAGGGCCAGCCAGCCGTCCTCGTCCAGCACCGTCACCCCCAGGGCCTGCGCCTTGGCCAGTTTCGATCCTGCCCCCGGCCCGGCCACCAGGATGCTGGTCTTGGCCGAGACGCTGCCCGACGTCTTGGCGCCCAGCAGTTGCGCCTGGTTTTCGGCTTCCTCGCGGGTGAATTTCTCCAGTGATCCGGTGAACACCACTGTCTTGCCCGACAGGCCGGTCTGCCTGATTTCCGGCAGCGGTTCGGGCGTGATCTCGCGCAGCAGATCGGTCAGCGTATCGCGATTGTGCGGTTCGGCGAAGAAATCGATCAGCGCCTCTGCGACGATGGCGCCGATGCCGTTGACTGCAATCAGCTTGTTGATGCCATCTCCGGCCATGGCAGCGGCCTGCACCGCTTCGGCCGAACCAAACGCGCGCGCCAGATCCCGCGCCGTCACCTCGCCGACATGGCGGATGCCGAGTGCGAACAGGAAACGATCCAGCCCCACCTGCCGGCGCTCGTCGATGGCGGCGAGCAGCTTGTCCACCGACTTTTCCTTGAAGCCCGGCAGCGCCAGCAGCGTGTCGCGGCGCTGGTGCAGGCGGAAAATGTCCCCCGGCGCGCCAATCAGGCCTTCGCCGGCGAACAGCTCCAGCCGCTCCGTGCCCAGGCCTTCAATGTCGAGCGCACTCCGCGACACGAAATGGCGCAGCCGCTCGTGGCGCTGGGCCGGACAGGTCAGCCCGCCGGTGCAGCGCCGCACCGCCTCACCCTCCTCGCGCACTGCGGTCGATCCGCAGGCCGGGCAATGATCGGGAAATACATAGGCCGGCCCGCGCGGCGCATCAGTCGGCACCACCCCCAGCACCTGCGGGATCACGTCGCCGGCGCGCTGCACCTGCACCCGGTCGCCGGGGCGCACGTCGAGGCGGGCGATCTCGTCCTCGTTGTGAAGGGTGGCATTGGTGACGACGACACCGCCCACCGTCACCGGTGCCAGCCGCGCCACCGGTGTCAGCGCGCCGGTGCGGCCGACCTGGATATCGATGGCTTCCAGCGTCGTTTCGGCCTTTTCCGCCGGGAATTTGTGCGCGGTCGCCCAGCGCGGGGAGCGTGCCACCTGGCCCAGCCGCTCCTGCCAGTCGAGCCGCTCCACCTTGTAGACGACGCCATCGATATCGAACGGCAGATCGGCGCGGCGGCGCTGCAGATCGGCGGTGAAGGCCAGGCAGTCGTCAATGCTGGCATTACCCACGGCCAGCGTGCCGATATCGAAGCCCCAGGCGGCGATGGCCTGCGTCACCTCGCTCTGGGTGGCGCCGGGCAGTGCGCTCATCTCCCCCCAGCCATGGACAAGGAAGGCCAGCGGCCGGCTGGCGGATATTTTCGGATCAAGCTGGCGCAAGGATCCGGCGGCGGCGTTGCGCGGGTTGGCGAAGATCTTGGCGCCTGCTTCCGCCTGTCGTTCGTTCAGCGCGGCAAAGCCGGCCTTGGTCATGTACACCTCGCCGCGCACCTCGGTAACCGCGGGGGCACCAGCCGGCAGGCGGTGGACGAGGCCGGTGACGGCGGCGAGATTGGCGGTCACATCCTCCCCCACCGCGCCATCGCCGCGGGTGGCACCGTGCACCAGCCGGCCATTTTCAAACCGCAGTGCGCAGGAGAGGCCGTCGATCTTGGCCTCGGCCCGCAGGCGCACATCGGCATCAGCGGCCAGCCCCAGGAAGCGCCGCACCCGCGCCACGAATTCGCGCGCCTCCTCCGCGCTGAACACATTGTCCAGGCTGAGCATCGGCCGGCTGTGGGTGATCTTGGCAAAGCCGGCGGCCGGTTTGGCGCCGACGCGGAAACTGGGGGAATCGCTGCGCACCAGGTGCGGAAAAGCCGCCTCGATCGCCGCGTTGCGCTGGACGAGCGCATCATAGTCCGCATCGGAAATGTGCGGCGCATCGTGGCTGTAATAGGCCTCGCTGTGATGGGCGATGATTTCGGCCAGCCGGGCCAACTCGGCAGCGGCTTCGGTGTCGGTCAGGGGCAAGGCGGCGGTCATGGCGGATGCGTTAGCAGGCATGACTTGCTCTCAAAAGGCCCGGCGGTCGGCCCGGTCAACCAGCAGCGCCACGGCCATCGCCACGGCATAGCCGAACAGCGCCAGCAGGCCCATGCCGGCGGGCGAAGGCGGCTCACCCGGCACGGCGTTGGCAACAGCCAGGGCCAGCACTGCCACGAACCAGCCGGTCGCCGGCCGCGCCGCCAGCCGCGCCTGTTTGCGCTGCGCCACCCACAGGCACATGGCCAGCCCGAGCAGCCCCAGCTCCACGATCATCTCCAGCACCGGCAGGTTCCACAGGCCAAGGCCGACCTTGGGCGCGTACAGGCCCAGCGGCAGATCGGGGCGGTGCACCAGCAGATCGCCCAGCCAGTGGGATAAGACGACGGCACCGATCCACCAGCCCGCCCTGCCCCACAGCCGCGCCGCCACCATCCCAGCCAGCCCCGACCACAGCAGCGCCATCGGCAGGCTGTGGGTATAAGGCATGAAATAGAGATCGAGCGGCGAGCCGGGCAGCGCCGGATCGAGCCGCAATTTCTCGACACCGGCGATCACCAAACTGCCCCAGCCGATATCAAGCAGCTGTGCCGCGCCCACACAGGCCCAGAAGGGCAGCGCCGGCCGCGCGGCCTTGGCGGCAACAGAAGCGGCCCAATGGCCTGCGAACATGGCGATTCCCCGCATTGGCCGGCCGGGCCGGCGGTTATGATGATAACCGCAATGCCAGCGCTTGCCAGCCAGCAACTCTTTTGTGCGGAGGCGGGTTGAACATTACATGTTGGTAATTATATTCTGTCTCAGCCGGCACCGGCGGCGGTCTGCCCACCCAAAAAGTACCGCCGCCGGGCCGCAGCGCTTCCCCCCAAAGACGCGCTGCGGCAGCCGGCACCGCATCAGCGGCGGCGGAAAGGCCAATCGGTGATGCCGCCGGCCCACAACGCCCACCAGACGATCACCGGCTGCGCCAGCAGCCGCGGCCCATGATAGGCCCAGCCCAGTGCCACGCCGGCAACCACAACCCCATCAACGGCATGCTTGATGTTGGCCGGGAATACGCACACCGCATAGGCGGCCAGCCCCCACGCCGCCGCCCGCCGCAGCCGCGGGATCATCAGGCCGATGGCACCGGCGATTTCGGCGACGCCGGTGGCCAGCACCACCGCGCGCGGCCACGGCACCCAATCGGGCACGATGGGCAGGAAGCCTTCCGGGCTGTTCAGATGGACGATGCCGACCGCGAAATAGGCGATGGCCAGCACCAGCCGCGCGATGCGGCGGGCTTGCGTCTCCCCGTTCACCGCCCGGCAGCGTCGATGGCCAGGGCGCCGGCCAGATCGACATCGCGCTTCAGCCGGCTGTCAGCCATGGTCTGCAGCATCAGCACCACGGCAAACTGGCGGACATGATCGACCATGAACAGCGTGCCGGCCGCGCCGCCCCAGCCATAGCAATCGGCCGGACTGCCCGGGCCGCTGGCGCTGCCATTGCCGGCGCGGGTATCGAACAGGGTCAGCCGGCCGCCGGCGCCAAAGCCATTGTTGCCTTCGAAGAACACGCCCGGCGGCAACAGATTGCTCATCGCCAGGCGGGCGATGCCGCGCGGCATGACCGTCTTGCCGCCAAATTCGCCCAGATTCAGCAGCATCTGCCCGAATTTCGCATAATCGCGCGCCGAACCCACCATGCCGCCGCCGCCTGACAGCAAGGTCGGCCGCGTGGTGAAGCCATCCCGTTCGAGGACCGAGATCGGGATCGGCTTGTCCAGCACCTTGGTGCCGCCCGGCGGGGTCCACAGATAATTGGCGGCCAGCCGCGTCTTGTCCTTCGCCCAGAAGCCGGTGTCGGCCATGCCCAGCGGCCCGGTGATCTGCTGTTCGATCACCTTGTCCAGCGTCATCCCCGCCACCTTTTCCAGCAGCGCGCCGGCGACATCGAGGCCGACCGAATAATGCCAGGTCGTGCCGGGATCCGACAGCAACGGCAGCGCGGCGAGCGAGGCGGCCATCACCTGCAGATCGGGCAAGGCACCCTCTCCCGGTTGCAGGAACGCCGGCACGCTGCCCGGCTGGATGCCCAGGCGGCGATATTCCTTCTCGATGGGGCCATTGCCGTTGATGGCATAGGCAAGGCCGGCGGTGTGGGTGAGCAGGTGGCGCACGGTGATCTGGCGCGCTGCGGGCCGCGATTCGAGCGCCTTGCCCGGCTCCACCGCCACCTTCATGGCAGCAAAATCGGGAAGGATGGTGCCGATCGGCAGATCAAGATCAAGTTCACCCGTGGCCACCCGCTGCATCACCGCCATCGCCGTGATGCATTTCGACATCGAATAGATGCGCCACAGCGTGTCGGGCGTGACGGGCTGGCTGCCGCCAAAGGCCGTCACCCCGGCCGACACGAACACCGGCCGGGCATCACCCGGCTCCACCAGCGCGACAACGGCGCCGGGGACGCTGCCCTGCTTCACATAGCGATCAACCAGCGCCTGCGCGGCATCGTGATTGAGCGGCCCGCGGGCGACGGGGCTGCGCGCCAAGGCAGGGCCGGCAGCAGCGGCGGCAACGGCGGCAAGCATCTGGCGGCGATCGAACATCATCATGTCAGGGTCCTTCCAACAGGCGCAGGGCCTGCGCACGGGCTTCGGGGGTCACATCGGCGCCCGACAACATGCGGGCGATCTCTTCCTGGCGCTCGTCCGGCGCCAGCAGCACCAGGCTGGTACGGGTGGCACCATCGGCATTGGCCTTGGCGATGCGCCACTGGCTGTGGCCGCGCGCCGCCACTTGCGGGCTGTGGGTGACAACCAGCACCTGCGCCTCCCCTGCCAGCCGGGCCAGCCGGTCACCGATGGCCGAGGCAACGGCACCGCCGACGCCGCGATCAATCTCGTCGAAGATCATGGTGCCGGCACTGCCGGCGCTGGCCAGCGCCACCTTAAGGGCCAGGATGAAGCGCGACAGCTCCCCGCCCGAGGCGATCTTGATCAGCGGGGCGAAATCGGCGCCGGGATTGGTGGCGATTTCGAACTCGACACGTTCCTGCCCGTCCGGGCCCCATTCCGCCGGCGGCAAGGGCGCGATGCGGGTGCGGAAGCGGGCGGCGTCCAGCTTCAAGGGCTTCAGTTCGCCGGCCACCGCTGCATCAAGCCGCTGCGCTGCTGCCACCCGCGCCGCCGACAGTGCCTTCGCCGCCGCCACATAAGCAGCCTCGGCCTTCACGACGGCCGCATCCAGCGCCGCCAGCCCTTCCTCGCCGGCCACCAGTGCCGCCGCCCGGGCCCGCAATGTCTCGGCCAGCGCCGGCAACGCATCGGCCTCCACCTTGTGCTTGCGCGCCACACCGCGCAGATCGAACAGCCGCGCTTCAACCTCCTCCAGCCGCGCCGGATCGGCATCCAGCGCCGTAACTGCCTCGGCCAGCCGGGTTTCCGCCTCGCCGGCTTCCACGAGCGCCCGGTCCAGCGCCTCCAGCGCAGCGGCGAGCAACGGGTGCTCGCCGGAAATCCGGTCCAGCCGCCGCGCCGCCTGGGCCAGCGCCGCGCTGCCCTGCCCCATCAGATCGGATATGGTCGACAGATCGTCGGTCAGCCGCGCGCCCTTCTGCATGGCGGCGCGGGCAAGGGCCAATTCCGCCTCCTCACCGGGCTTGGCATTCAGCGTGTCGAGCTCCGCCACCGCATGATCCAGCCATTCGCGGTCGCGCTGGTCGGCCGCCAGCCGCTCGCGCGCCTCGGCGGCGGCGGTCCGGGCGGCACGCGCCGTCTCCCAGCAACGGCGGGTGTCGGCAAGCGGCGCGGCAAGGCCGCCAAAAGAGTCGAGCAACGCCCGGTGGCCTTTCGGGCTCAGCAGGCCGCGCTCGTCGTGCTGGCCGTGGATTTCCACCAGCAGGCCGCCCAGCTCGCGCAGCAGCGCGGCCGAAACCGGCTGGTCGTTGACAAAGGCCCGGCTGCCACCGTCGGCCTTCAGCTGGCGGCGCAGGATGATCGGGCCATCGCCGGGCAGATCGTTGCCGGCCAGCAGCGCCCGGGCCGGATGATCGGCGCCCACATCGAATTCGGCCACCACCCGCGCGGTATCGGTGCCGGCGCGCACCAGGCCGGCATCGGCGCGGTTGCCCAGCACCAGCCCCAGCGCGTCGAGCAGGATCGACTTGCCAGCGCCCGTCTCCCCTGTCAGCACAACCAGGCCCGGACAATCGGGACCAGGGGCGAACTCGATGGCCAGCGCCTCGATCAGCACGACATTCTGGATGGCAAGGGCGGTCAGCACCCGCGACTGTTAGCCCATTGCCGCCCGCTCGCGCGAGAGGCATTTTCTGGTTGCGGTGGCCGTGGCCGCGCCATTCACGCTTGCATGACGGCGAAAATCGAATATAGCCGCGTGCTTCTCTGTCAGTCCGGCGCGTCGGGCCGGCCGTTTGTCGTGGCTGACGCCGGGCGATGGTCGAACCTCGAGGGGCCAAGCCGCAACGGGTGACAGGTCAAACGACCGCCTTTTTGTTGATATGGATACAGGTGCCTCATGGCCGTTCCCAAGCGCAAGACCTCGCCTTCCCGCCGCAACATGCGCCGCAGCCACCACGCGCTGACCGCGACCCAGTTCCAAGAATGCCCGAACTGCGGTGAACTCAAGCTGCCGCACAACCTGTGCGGGGCCTGCGGGTTCTACAACGGCCGCGAAGTCGTCGCCGTCGAAGCCTGACACCTGGTGCCCCGCGGGCTGGCCCGGTTTTCATGACAACACCGGACCCAAGCACGCCAAACGGGGGACCGGTCATCGCGCTCGACGTGATGAGCGGCGAATCCGGTGTGGCCGAAGCCATTGCCGCAGCGGATATTGCGGCAGAACGTTATCCGAAAATGCGCTTCCTGCTGTTCGGTCAGCAGGAGGCGCTGTCGCATGAGCTGGCGCGCTGGCCGCGCCTGGCCGCCCGCGCCCGCATCGTGCATTCCGCCGACATCGTGTCGATGAGCGACAAGCCCAGCCAGGCGCTGCGGCGGTCGAAAACCACATCGATGGGCATGGCGATCGATGCCGTGAAGCAGGGCGAGGCCCATGCGGCGGTTTCGGCCGGCAACACCGGCGCCCTGATGGCGATGGCGCTGTTCGGCCTGCGCACCATGCCGGGGATCGACCGGCCGGCGCTGGCGGCCATCCTGCCGACGCTGAAATCCGAATCGGTGATGCTCGATCTGGGCGCCAATACCGAATGTGATGCCACCAACCTGGTGCAGTTCGCCGTGATGGGCGCGGCGTTTGCGCGCACCGTGCTGGGGCTGGAGCGGCCGCGCGTCGGCCTGCTCAACATCGGCGAGGAAGAGCTGAAGGGCACGGACGAAATCCGCGCCGCCGCCGCCGTTCTGAAAGCCGCCCAGCTGCCGATGCAGTTCACCGGCTTTGTGGAAGGTGACAAGATCGGCACCGGCGACATCGATGTGGTGGTGACCGACGGCTTCTCCGGCAATATCGCGCTGAAGACGGCTGAAGGCACCAGCCGGCTGGTCACCGGCCTGCTCGGGCAGGCGTTCCGCTCCTCGCTCTGGGGCAAGCTCGGCTATTTCATCGCCCGCACGGCGCTGCAATCCCTGCGCGATCACCTTGATCCCAATGCCCACAATGGCGCGGTGTTCCTGGGCCTGAACGGCATTGTCGTCAAAAGCCATGGCAGCGCCAATGCACGCGGGCTGGCCAACGCCATCGGGGTGGCCCACGATCTTGTTGTCGATGATGTCGGCCGCCGCATCCGCGACGACATGGCCGGCATCAACATGGCCTCCGCCGCCGTCGAACCGGACGCAGCATGACCAAGCGCCGTTCTGTCATCATCGGCACCGGCAGCTATCTGCCAGCCAAGGTCGTTTCCAACGCCGATCTGGCCGCGCGCATGGACACGTCTGACGCGTGGATCCAGGAACGCACTGGCATCCGTCGCCGCCACATTGCGGCTGAGGGCGAATTCACCTCTGATCTTGGGGTCGCCGCCGCCCGCAACGCGCTGGCCGCGGCCGGCATGACGCCGGACGACATCGATCTGATCGTGGTGGCCACCGCCACGCCCGACCAGACCTTCCCGGCCGTCGCCACGGTAATCCAGCACAAGCTGGGCATGACCCACGGGGTCGCCTTCGACGTGGCAGCGGTGTGCTCGGGCTTCCTCTATGCGCTCACCGTGGCGGATTCGCTGGTGGCCGGCGGTGCCCACAAACGCGCGCTGGTGATCGGGGCCGAAACCTTCTCGCGCCTGCTCGACTGGGAAGACCGCGCGACGGCGGTGCTGTTCGGCGATGGCGCCGGTGCGGTGGTGATCGAAGGCCAGATGCAGGCCGGGGACACCGCCCATGATCGCGGTGTGCTCGCCTGCCGGCTGCACAGCGACGGTCGCTACAATGATCTCCTCTATGTCGATGGCGGCCCGGGTTCCACCGCCACAACCGGCAAGCTGCGCATGAAGGGCAAGGAGGTGTTCCGCCACGCCGTCACCAACCTGGCGGCGGTAATGGGCGAGGTGCTGGAAGCAGCATCCCTCACCCCGGCCGATGTCGCGTGGGTGGTGCCGCACCAGGCCAATCTGCGCATTCTGGAAGCGACGGCAAAAAAGCTGAACCTGCCGCCAAACAGCGTGATCGTGACGGTGGACAGCCACGCCAACACGTCGGCCGCTTCGGTGCCGCTGGCGCTGGACGTGGCGGTGCGCGACGGCCGCGTGCAGCGCGGCGACCTGCTGCTGCTGGAAGCCATGGGTGGCGGCTTTACCTGGGGCGCTGCGGCCGTCCGCTGGTAGGCGGCGCAGGGGCTGCGGCGGCATGCCGCAATAGTGACTGGCGAATCGGAAAATACTGCTTAAAATCACGCGATAACGGGAGTCGTGCGCCACGCGTCGCCCGTGTGGGGTCGAACTGTCGCGGGGCGCGCGGCACTTGGGGGAGCGAATATGGCAACGGAAACTACGGCAGGCAGCGTGACCCGCGCCGATCTGGCCGATGCGGTGCATCGCGAAATCGGCCTGTCGCGGACCGAATCGGCACAGCTGGTCGAACAGGTTCTGGACCAGATCAGCGAAGCCCTTGTTGCGGGCAGCAACGTGAAAATTTCCAGTTTCGGCAGCTTCGTGCTGCGCGACAAGGGCCTGCGGGTTGGCCGCAATCCCAAGACCGGTGTGGAAGTGCCGATCGAACCGCGCACTGTGCTGACCTTCCGGCCGAGCCAGCTGCTGCGCGAAGCCATCAACAAGTAATCCGGGAGCGGACGCGTGACCGACAAATCCGACACCGCGTTCCGCACCATTTCCGAAGCGGCCGACGAGATCGGCGTGCAGGCGCATGTCCTGCGTTTCTGGGAAACCCGTTTTCCCCAGTTGCAGCCGCTGAAACGCGCTGGCGGCCGCCGTTACTATCGCCCGGCCGACATGGCATTGCTGCGCCAGATCAAGGGCTTGCTCCATGATGGCGGCATGACCATCCGCGGCGCCCAGCTGGCGCTGGCCGGCAAGAATGCCGCCGCCGAAATCGCGCCGCCGCCGGCCCCGCTGCCGGTGCCGGCGGCCGCTGCTCCAGCCATCGACCGGACGTTGCTGATCGCCATCCGCAACCGCCTGGCCGCCGCCCTGGCGGCCTGACCGGCGTGCGCTGCATTGCCTTGTTCAGCGTGAAGGGCGGGGTCGGCAAGACCGCGCTCTCCGTCAGCCTGGCGCATGCCGCCGCCACCCGATCCGGCCGGCGCACCCTGCTGTGGGATCTGGACGCCCAGGGCGCCGCCACCTGGCTGCTGGGACTGGAACCGCTGGCCGGCGCACGGGCGCGCAAGGGGCTTCAGCAGGGTGAGCTTGCAGATCTGATCCAGCCTTCGGCCTGGCCCAATCTGGATGTGCTGGCTGCCGACCGCTCGCTGCGCCGGCTTGAGGTCGATCTGGCCGGCGAAGGCGAAAAACGTCTGCGCAAGGCGCTGAAAGCGCTGGAGGCGCGCTATGACCGCATCATCCTTGATTGCCCGCCCGGCCTGACCGAACTGGCCGACCAGATTTTCCGGGCCGCTGATCTGATCGTCGTGCCGGTGATCCCCTCCCCGCTGTCCGGCCGGGCGCTGGCGCAATTGCAGGACCATCTGGCCGACGAGATGAAGGCGCCGCCGCCGCTGCTGCCGGCCTTCTCCATGGCCGACCGCCGCAAGCGCGTGCACCTGGCGGCGATGGCCGAACACCCGGACTGGCCGGTGATCCCGGCAGCGGCCGCGATCGAGTCGATGGCGACAACCCGCACACCCGCGCCGGTTGGCAACAGCGCGGCAACAGCGGCGCTCGCCGGCCTGTGGGCCGCGATCGAGCGCCGCCTCGTCGGTTAGACCGTCAGCGACATCCCGCGATAGATGCGGCTGCGGTAACGGCTGTCCTCGGCATCCGGCAGCGGCGCGCCGGCCAGCAGCACGGCCCGGGCGAAGCGGCGCACCTCCTCCTCATGCTCGGCGCTGTTGCGCGGCTCTTCCGATCGCACGCGGCGGGTGAGGTTGATCTGGTTGACCGCAACTTCGTGGACCAGCCGCTCGTTTTCGACCGCGATGGTGGCGGTGAAGGCGTGCAGCGTCGTCTTGACGAAATTGGCCAGCGCGAAGGCACCGTTGGCGCCCTCCCCCATCGGCACATCGGGCGAGACCAGCACCAGCTGGCAGCCATCAAACAGCGACACCTTGCGGGCGATGCGGAAATGGTGCGTCAGGTTGGTTTCCACCACCTCGGCGAAGCCGTCACCATCCAGCGCGTTTTCCGCGCCGAACAGCTGATCGGGCAAGGCCTTCAGCGGGGTTGAGACGATGCTGGTCGGGTGGCCCCACTGGGCCAGCGCCGCGTCCATCGCCGCTTCGATCTCGCCATCGATCACCACCGTCTCGATCCGGTCACCACCCTGGCGGACATGGCCCTTGATCGCGGCCGCGCCGGCTGCGCTGGCAGTGATCAGCACCACGCGCGCCACGTCGCATTCCAGGAAGCCCTGGGCGGCCGCGCCGAGATAGTCGGCAAGATGCTCACCGACCAGCCACACGGTCTTGCCGCCCATCTGCGCCAGCCGTTCGGCCTTGGGGCTGCCGAACAATTCGCGTTCGGTGTGGGAGCGTTCGACGTTGAGGCCGCCCGACGGCATGAACGTCTCGCCCGAGACGGCGCGATCGGCGAGGAAGAACACGGTGGCCTGCGCCACTTCGGTTTCCGTCGGCATCTTGCCGAGATGCAGCTGGCTGAGCACGCCATTGCGCACCTTGGCCGCTTCCCGCCCGATCTGGGCGACCGGCAGCCACGGCGTGTCATCCGGCGGCACACGCAGCAGCCAGTCATTCTCGTCCCGCGTCTGCCAATCGGTGCCGATCAGCCAGCCGCCCAGCCGCAGCCGCTTCAGCAGCTTGGCCGCCAGCGGCGGGGTGAGGATGTAGCGATCCCAGCAGCAGCTTTCGTCGCCCTCACGCGCGCAGGCCAGCGCCAGATCACGGATCGCCTGGGCGTTGGACTTGTCGTGGGAGAGTTGCACCGAATCATTGCGCGACAGGCGCGACAGCAGTTGCGCCACCGGCGCGCCGCCACGCACCGCCTTGATCACGGCGGCATGGACGGCGTTCAGCCGCTTGTTCTCCAGGATCAGCCGGCCGCGCCGTTCGAACAGGCCGGGCTTGCCGCCAAGGCCGGCCAGGCGGTCCCCATCCACCGGGCCGGGCGCAATCGCGTTGATCTGGATTTCCGGGCCAAGGTGACGCGCCATCGTTTCCACCATCGCGCGCTGGCCGGATTTGGACACGGCATAATCGGTGCGGTTGGGGTAGGAGACGGCGAGGAACTTCTCCCCACCGAAGTAGCTGGAAACATTGAGGATATAGCCACTGCCCTGGCGACGCATCATCGGCACCACCATGTGCATCAGCGCATAGTTGGAAATCAGGTTGGCGAACTGGGTGTGGCGGAAGGCGTCCACCCCCATGTCCACCGCCATCTCCTCCGCGCCTGACACGCCGGCGTTATTGATCAGATAATCGATGCGGCCAAAGGCGCGCACCGTCTCGTCAACGGCGTGTTTCAGGGAGGCCATGTCGGCCACGTCGATGCCGGCCAGCGTGCGCACCCGGCGCTCGACCCCGGCAAAGCCGATATCCTGCAATTCGCCCACGATCCGCTCACGCGCGGCGGCCAACTCGCTCTCGCGGCGGGCGACCATCATCACCTTGGCGCCGGCCAGCGCCAGCAGCCGCGCCAGCGCGCCGCCGATGCCGGCGGAACCGCCGGTGATCAGCGCCACCTTGCCCAGGTGCAGCCCGGTGATGTTCTCCGCCGTGCCGACCAGGGCGCGGCGCGCGCCGGTCGCGGCCACGATGCTGGCCGGGATGTAGAGGTTGATCGGGTGGACCTGGCGCGCGCCGAGCAGCAGGCGCGCGGCATGGCCGGCGGCAAAATCGCGGTTCTCGGGCTCGGTGTTGCCGAAGCGGACGATCTGGTTGCCCCACAGCGGCCGCGGGGCCTTGCCTTGCGCGGCGGCAACGCGGGATTCGTCCCGCCACACGCGCAGCAGTTCCTCGATGGCAGCGCGGTGCACGTCGGCCCATTGGTTGCCGGCACCGTCATCCGGGTTGGTGACGAACAGCACGCGCGGATCACACGGCAGGTCGTGCGCCTGCTGCCAGTAACGGTCGAGCGTTCGGGCGACTGCGATGGCGCCTTCCAGCTCGTCATCGACAAAGCGCTCCACATGCGCGTCGCTGGCCTGGCCGAGGTCGCCGGTGAAATAGCCCGGGCCGCGGGTCGGCAGGATCACCGCGCCATTGATCGGCGCCACGTGTGCGGTGAAGCGCGCCAGTTCGGCATCCATGGCGAGATGATCGTGGCGCTGGAAGCGCACCGCTTTCACGCCGGCCGGCACGCGATCGGCGGCGTCATCAAGCGCCGCCTGGGCGTGGAAGCCGAGCAGCACCTTGGCCCCTTGCGCCGCGAACAGGCCGGCCATGGCCAGCGCGTCGTCAAGCTGGTTCCCGGCCGAAATCAGAATGCCATGGCCATCGCCATCGACCGCCCGCATGTCCGGCCGGTGCAGCAGTTCGGTGCGCGATTCCAGCGGCACATCCATGCCGTGGGTGACTTCGAAATCATGCGCCGCGAAGGCCGCGCTCTCGTCACTGCCCAGGAACACGCAGGCCCCCGCGATATCGGCGGGCGTCGGGAAGGTCTTGGCCTTCGGCGCACCGTCAACACTGCGTTCCAGCGCCATCAGGTCGAAGAAATGGTTGGCAGTGCTGCCGGCTTCGTCGCCCTTCAACTTGTCCATCGCCGCAAACACGGTGCGGATGCGTTCCGAAGCGATCGGGCCGGGGTAGAGCTGGTTCACCCGGATGCCGCGCATGCCCAGCTCGCGCGCCAGCCCCTTGGACAATATGTTGAGCGCGGCCTTGGGCACGGTGTAGGCGGCGCGGCCGAAATAATCGGTGCGGCTGAAGATGGTGGAGACGTTGATGATGCTGCCGCCTTCCCCCATCGCCGGGGCGGCGGCGCGCACCAGGTTCCAGGCCACCACCATGATGTTGCGAGCCGCATCGCCCACCGTCTCGCTGTCGGGCGTGCCTTCCAGCTCGTCACGCAGCAGCGGCAGGTCACCCAGCACCTGCTTCGGCCCGGCCGAACCGGCATTGTTGACCAGCACATCGATGCGGCCATGGCGGGCCACCACCTCGGCAATGCCGGCGCGGACGGATTCAATGTCCGAACCGTCCATGGTGACGATGCTGGCGGTACCGCCAACGTCAGCCACGGCGAGATCCAGCGCCGCCTGCGTGCGTGCCGCATCCCGGCCGGACATCACGACAATCGCGCCTTCGGCGAGGTAACGCCGCACGATGCTGCCACCCAGATTGCCGGCGGCACCGGTGATCAGCGCCACCTTGCCGGCCAGACGGCCGGGCTGCGCGGCCTGCACGGCGGCCTTGTCCATCGCGTTCATTCGCCTTGCCCCTTGTTCGCGCTGAGCGACGCCCACGCCTCGTAGAGTTCATCCTTGCCGCGCAGGCCCATGGCCGGCAGCGCGTGGTTGACAATGTAGGTCGCCCCCGTGTGACGGTTGTCCCACATCGATTGGTGCGCTTCCGGCAGGTCTTCCCACGGCACCACCGTCGGCTCGGTCACGTCCAGGATGCCGGCGGCGATCATGTCGTTCATGCGGGTGACTTCATACGCGTTGCACAGGTGGGTGCCGCGGATCTCCGCCATCGGCATCACGATGCGGCGCTGGCGCGTCCACACCTGCGGGGCGTAGAAGTTATACCGCTGGCCGGCCATGTCCTCGCAATAGACGACGCGCCCCGTGAACGGCTTCACCATCGCGGTGGTCACACCCAGCGTGTCCTGGCCCGCGCGTTCCAGCACGATATCGGGGTTGCCGCGCGGATTGTCGGGGGAACGCAGCAGTTTGCCCACCGCGTTGCCGAAGGGCTTCAGAGTCTTGTCCTGGAACTGGCGCACGGCCTCGCGGAAGGTCTCGATATCTTCGCGCGCCACCGGCAGGCGCGGCATGGTGTCGGGCCATTCGAAATTGCCGCCCTCCCGCCGCTTGATGCCTTCAAGGGACACGACGCCGGCCACCGCATCCTCGAAGCCGAGGCTCAGGATGAACTCGCGCTGGCCATCGGTGTTGGTGACGACGACGATGCGGCAGCCCAGCCCCCGCGCCGCCTCGATCATTTCGAGGCCGGTCTCGTCGGCCAACTGGGTGGAGCCGGGGCCATAGAAGATCAACACCGCCTCACCGCCACGTGCGCCGGCACGGGCCAGCATGGTGACGGGGTCAGAGCCACCCTTCTTGCCCATGAAGCTGAGGTGATAGCCCGACGAGGCACCATAGAAGGCGAGCACGCCGCCATCGCCCAGCAGCTGGAAGCTGCGCGGGAAGGCGGTTTCACCGGCGTGGCTGACGGCATAATCGGCCAGCTTGCCACCGTTCAGCGCCTTGTATTCGCTCACCAGCACCTCGCCGGCCTGTTCCCACGCCGCCCAATTGGCCTTGGTGCCATCGGGCACCGAGGTGAAGAGCGACTTGAAGCGCGGATCGGTGCGATCGAGCGCGCCGACGGCGCCCTTCGACTTCACGAATTCGGCGCGGGCCGGGCTGGAAACAAGGCCGGTGACGGCGAGGCCGCTGGCCTTGGCCGACTTCACCGCATCAAGGCCGGTGCCGGTGGCGGAGCCTTCGATGAAGATGGTCTTGCCGCCGATGATCTCCAGCGTGGTGTAGAGGCAGCGCCAGATGGTGCCCAGGTTGAGGATGTAGGAACCAGCCTGTTCCAGCGTCAGATCGCCCGGCACCGGGTGGAGCTGCGGCGCCTGCACGGTGAGGAACTGCGCGTGGCTGCCCGACTTGGTCTCATAACCCTGAATGGCGAAATCGGCATACATTGGATCGCGGCCGGCCTGGGGTGAGAGCAGATCGGAAGTGCCGGAATAGACCGCCACCATGTCCCCCACCTTCAGGCGGCCCTGCCCGCGCACTTCGCTGCCCAGTGCCGCGACCAGCGCGAGACCGCCCGAGCCAGTGAGCTGCACATCCTCCTCGTGATTGTCGAACGGGGAGACGGGGATTCCGGTCAAGGCCCAGATATCGTTGAAGTTCACTTCGCTGCTGAGCATGTAGACCAGCGCCTCGTTAGGCTCCGGCTGCGGGGTCGGCACAATCAGCTGCTTTTCGTGGCTGGCCGGCGGGCCAAACTGCGGCGCGCCCGTATCCGGGCTGCGGGCGATGCCGAAACCGTACTGGTGGCCGGGGATCGGGGTAACGCCGGGGAAGAAGGGCGCTCCGACCGGCAGCAGGTCGCCCGCCGTTTCCAGCCGCTCGGCCTTGGCGTCGAACTCGGCTTCGATATGCACGCCGTCGCGGCGGACGGGCAGCGGCGGGGCCTTCTTGTCCATGAACAGGCGGATGCCGGTCTTGCCGCCATCGGGATCGACCACGGCTTCGCTGAACAGTTCGGCTTCGCGGGCGAGGCCGGCGGCCATGCCTTGCGTCCAGCCAGTGCGGATGGCGTCGATGGCGCGCTCGCCCGCCTTGCCGCGGCCGGCCCAATCGAGCTGGCTCAGGATGCGCTGCACGTGACTGTCGGCCAGCGCGTGATCGAGATCGACATGGCCTTCATGCTGCCAGGCGCTCTTGGCGGCCTTGCGGCGTTCGGCCCAGGCGCGGCCCAGATGGCTGGTGTCCCCCAGCCGCACGAACTCGCGCACGGCGGCGTGGGCGAGGCTCAGCGCGTCGGTTGCGCCTTCGGCAATCGCATCGATGGCGCCCATTTCCAGCGCAGCCGACGCTTCAACACTGCGGCCGCCCAGGATCAGATCAAGCGCGTCGAGCATGCCCTCCGGCCCGCGCCGGTCCGTCAGCAGGCGCGGCAGGCGCTGGGTGCCGCCATAACCGGGGAGCAGGCGCAGGCGGATTTCCGGCTGGCCGAAGCGGGCGTGGCTTTCGGCGACCCGGTAATGGCAGGCGAGCGCAAACTCCATGCCGCCGCCCAGCGCGACACCCTGGATGGCCGCGACGCAGGGCTTGCCCATCTGTTCGATCTTGCCGAACGCCAGCTGGGCGTTGGCCGGCAGCACGCGCGCCTCTTCCACGGTATGGATTTCGTCGAGGAACTGGCGGATGTCGGCACCGGCAACAAAGCTCGCCGTGCCGTCACCGGTGAACACCACCGCCGCCACATCATCGCGGCGGGAGAGATGCTCGACGACGATCACCAGTTCGTCGATGGCGCGCTCGTTCAGCGCATTGACCGGCGGGTTGGTGATGAACACCGTCGCCACCTTCTTGCCCGGCGCAACCGTGTTGTACTGGATGCGGAAATAGCGATAGCGATCGAAGATATCCTGATCTTCGGACAGGCGCTGCTTGCGCTCCCACGCGGTGATGACGCGCCTCAGTTCGTCCAGGCTTTCCGGGTTCTTCAGCGTCGTCACGTCGCCGATCGGCGTACCTTCCACCAGCGCCCGCACCATGCGGCGCATATATTTGCCGCTGCGGGTTTCCGGGAACTGGCTGACCACGATGAAATCGCTGGGCACCGCCACAATGCCTTTTTCGTTGCGAACGAGATCGGCCAGGCGGCGCTCGTCATCGCGGGTGATGATCTGGCCCGGCGACGGCGTGATGAAGGCGATCGGGGTCAACCCCTTCTCGCGGTGCGGCGCGCCCACCACCAGCACGTTGCCGACCGGGCTTTCCGGGTGCAGTGCCTTGTCGCGTAGGATGGCGCCTTCGATCTCCTCGGTGCCCATGCGGTGGCCGGAGACGTTGATCACGTCATCCGAGCGGCCGTGCAGCGAGAAGCCGTCATCGCTGCCGCGCACCGCAAAATCGCCCTGGGTATAGGCCCAGACGCCCTGCCAGCGGCCCCAATAGCCATCGCGCCAGCGCGCGGCGTCGCCGGCCCAGCCCTTGGCGACCACGCCATCTTCGACTAGGAAATTCTCGCTATCGCCCCACACGGTGCGGGCGAGATAGGGATAGGGCGCGGCGATGATGATTTCGCCCTTTTCGCCCTCGGCGGCGCGGCGCCAGGTGACGCCGTCCCCGCCGTCGCGGTTCAGCAGCACGGTGGCGCTGCGGTCGCCGGTTTCGTCCTCCAGCCACACATCGCCGACGATCCACGGCAACGGGAAAGTGCGGGCATCGGAGGCCAGCGGGAAATCGCCGTTGCCATAGAAGTGCGTCCAGGCGATGCCGCCATGCTCGGTCGCCCAATAGCTGTTGATATATTGCTGGGTGACATGTTGCATGCCGAAGGCCTGCACCGGCGGCGAGCAGGGCTCGGCGCAGAAGGTGGCGACGCGCAGCTTCGACAGGTCGTAGGCCTGGATGTCCTTCAGGTTCTGCGGATCGGTCATCACCGCCTTCAGGAAGGTGACGCCGGCCTTGAAGATGGTCACCCCGTGCTGCTCGATCATCGCGGCGAAGCGACCGGCGTGCGGGAAGACGGGGGAGCCTTCGGCGAGCACCGTCGTGACGCGGCTGAGCAGTGCGGCGGCGATCATATAGCTCTGGCCGGTGATCCAGCCCGGATCGGCGACCACGAACAGCACGTCCCCGGCGCGGGCGTCGAACGCCACCTTCATCGTTTCCATGATGCCGCTGGCGTAACCGCCGTGGACGTGGACGACGCCCTTCGGCTTGCCGGTCGAGCCGGAGGTGTAGATGAAGAACAACGGATATTCGGCGTCCACCGGCAGCGGCTTCGACGCTTTCCAGAGCGCGGCCACGAAGGCCTGATCGTCGAGCGCGTGCAGCGCCGCCTCGTCGGGCAGGCCGGCAGCGGCGAGGATATCGGCCAGCGCGGCGCCCGTCAGATCATGGCTCCACACGTCACGGTCGCGCCAGACGAGATCGGGCACATGGGTGTGGTTGGCGACAATCACCGCATCGACGCGCGGCGGGGTGCTGACCAGCGCTTCGGCGATGGCGATGCGGATGCGGGCCGATTGCGCCGCGTCTACCAGGCCTTCCTTGCCCAGCTCCGCCAGCGCCCGGCCAAGGCCGCGCATGACGTCGCCGCGCTCGACCGTCACTTCGCCCTTCAGCGCGGTGGCGACGATGCCGGCCATGGCGGTGCGGGTGTCAGCGGCAAGGCCCAGGTCATCCCCCGCCAGCCGCTCTTCCAGCAGGCGCAGCGCGACGGCGACGGGCACATAATTGTCCAGCGCCGGATCGGTGTAGGCCGTCTTGAACGGCACGATCTGGGCGTTGCGATAGCCGCCGTCGGCGGTGATCACCAGGCGCGCGCCGGCGTCGTGGATACGGTCAGACAGCGTCTTGTCGGAAAAGCCGCCGAACACTGGCGTGTAGATGACGCCGATGCGCTTGGCGCCTTCGGTCCAATAGAGCTGAGCCGGCACGTTCGGCATGTTGAGCGCGATGCGGTCGCCCGCCTTCAGGCCCAGCTTGGTCAGCGCCACCGCGCACTTGGCGGCTTCCAGCAGCAATTGGCGGCGGGAGACGGAGACGCAGTCCACCGGCGCACCGCGACCATCGTTGGCGGCCAGATCCCAGCGATCGCCTTCGAAGATGAACGCGGTCTCAGTGCCGTGCCCGGCCAGCACGTGGCGATCGAGCTCGTTGAAGGCGGCGTTGGTGCGGCCGCCTTCGAACCAGCGGAAGTTGGGCGCATCATCGGCGTTGAAGGCGCGCGTCCACGGCGCGAAGTCAGCCGGCAGATCGGCGCTCACCGGTGCTGCAGTCTCGGCATCCCAGCCGGTCCAGCGCCCATCCTCACCACGGCTCAGCCATGCCTTGCGGCCATCCAGTTCCACCAGCCAGTGCAAGTTGCGCGCGGCGATGTCGCCGTGGAAGGCGCCAGGATCGGCCAGCACGGCCGCGCGCATCGCATCCCAATCGGCCCGGGTCTTCACCGGGTTCACGCCCGGCACTGGCAGAAAGGCGCCCGAGGCAGCGGCTGGATCGTACATCGTCTTGTCGTCCACTTCGTTGGCTGCGGGACCGACACATACAGCCCAACAGACAGGAAACTTTGATGGAGGCAGCGGTTAGGGAAAGATTATGTCCGCGCCAAGATATAAACCGCAATTTTTGTACAAGTGCGACATAATGTCAGCATGTGGGCCGGGCCGGGGCAATGCCGGCCCCGGCGGCCGGTGCCCCCGGGCCTGAACGCGCCCTTCTAGAAGGCGTTCCGCGGCAGCAGAACCGCGCCCACGGTGCGCAGCAGGATGTAGAAATCCAGCCAGATCGACCAATTTTCGATATAGTAGAGATCATGCTCGAAGCGCTTGATGAGCTTCTCTTCGGTATCGGTCTCACCGCGCCAGCCGCACACCTGGGCCCAGCCGGTGATGCCCGGCTTCACCTTGTGGCGCGCGGCATAGCTTTGCACGACATCGGAGAACAGGCGTCCGCCGGCCCGCGTGGAGGCGGCATGCGGGCGCGGACCGACGAGTGACATGTCGCCCAGCAGCACATTGAACAGCTGCGGCAGTTCGTCGATGCTGGTGCGCCGCAGGATGCGCCCCACGCGCGTCACCCGCGGGTCGTCGCGGCTGGCCTGGGTGATGTTCTTGTACTCCAGCCGGCCGTGATACATCGTGCGGAACTTGAAGCAGTGGAATGTGCTGTTGTTGAAGCCCTCACGCGGCTGGCGGAACAGCACCGGGCCCGGCGAATCCAGCTTGATTGCGATGGCCGCCAGCAGCATCAGCGGCGACGCCAGGATCAGGAACAGCACGGTCAGCATCTTGTCCTCGATCGTCTTGGCAATCGCCGACATGCCTGAGATCGGCCGTTCGAACAGCGTCATCACCGGCACGTCGCCCAGGATCACCACCGGCCGCCGCGCGAAGGTGAAGCTGACAAGATCAGGCGCCAGCCGCACCTTGACCGGGGTGAGCACCAGCCGGCTCATCACATCCTGCAGCCGGCGTTCGGCCGCCCACGGCAGCGCGACGACGACCTGATCGATCAGGCCGTCGCGGATCATGCCGATCAGGGTGGTCAGATTGCCCAGCACCGGCACGCCTGCCGCCTCCGCCGGCAGCCGATCGGCGCGGCGATCATCAAAAATGCCGACCAGCGTGATCGTCAGACGGTCGTGCGACTGCACATATTCGGCAAAGCGCACGCCCTGCGGCCCGGCGCCGAAGATGGCGACGCGTTCGTTGAAGGTGCCGCGCTGCTTCAGGCGGCGCACCCACATGGTGGTGGCGATGCGGGTGACCAGCAGGGCGCCGCCGCCCGCCCCGAACCAGGCGATGGCCCAGCCGCGCGACACTTCCTGGCTGACCTTGAGCAGGAAGCCCATGGCGATCAGCAGCATCGCCGCCATCGCCCACGCACCCAGCACACGCCGCCAGCCCAGCCGCAGCGAGAATTGCGCTTCGATGTCGTAACTGCCCAGGCTTTCGGCCAGCACGGCGAAGGCCAGGCTCGCGATCAGGGTGATGCGGGTGTAGAATTGCTCGTCGCCCAATTCGGTGGGGATGGCCGCGATCAGCCACAAGCCTGCCCCGCCGACCGCCGCAAACTCCAGCAGCCGGACCAGGATGATGGCGATATCAAGCGGGATGCCCGGCCCCCCGCGCACCGCAGCCGGCACCGGATCCGAATTCCGGTCTGGCACGATCGGCGCCTGGTTGTTCATAGCACCGCCTCCGGTTTCCGGATGGGTGCGATAACAGCCCGAAGCGTAAATTTCATGGCAAGCCATTGCCGAGTTGCTATAGATGCCGCGGCAAGGGAGACGCTGGAATGGAAACGCCTTACGACTGGTTGACGGTGATGACGTTCGCCGGTCTGATTGTGCTGTTCCTGCAGCGCAGCCAGGGCGAACCGCGCGACCATCTCTGGCAATATCTGGTGGCGGCGGTGGGATGCGCGGTGACCAATTATGTTGGCAATGAAGCCGTGAAATCCGGCGAGATGGTGATGCACGCGGGCGCCATTGTGCTGTTTGCCGGCACCATGGGCTTCATCTGGCGCGTGCTGCGGCCGTTCGACCGCGGCTGAGGCCGGGCGGGCAAACCCTGCCATCATGCCATTTCGGCGGCGATCGGCCGCCCCACCAGCGCCGGCAGATCCCGCGGCGAAACGCCTTTCACCAGTTCACGGGCGAAGCTGGCCAGTTGCTCGCGCACCGCCGGCTCCGGCGGCACCGCGCAGCTCATCCGCACCAATATGCCATCGGCGATATAGCCATCCCATTGCTGGCGCAGCTTGGCCATGCGCTGTTCAGTGCCATTTGTCGGCAGATCATCGCCGATCCGCGTCCAGTAGGTGATGGTTTCGACCCGGCGGTCAGACCGGGCCACCAGTTCGCGGATCGGCAGATCCACACCCGGGCGCAGCGACAGCTTGGCCGGCGTGGTGCCCGACACTTCAAAGCCGACAGCGGTGTAGCAGACCTCGGGCCGGTGCAACTGCAGCAGGTCGTTCTGGATCGGGCCATAGGCGATCACCAGGATCACCGGCAGCTGGGTTTCCGAAAAATAGACGCGGCTGAGCACCTGGCCATAGAGCTTGGCCGACAGCGAGCCTTCGGTGCGCGGCAGCACGATGCCGGGCGTTGGCACATATTGCCAGCCGCCCAGCCGTTCCGGCACCAGCTTTTCCAATTGCTGACCCGGCGGCATCAGCACCAGCCGGCCACGCGGCACCAACGCGGCGGCGCCCGCGGCACCGCCGGCCAGGGCGGCGCCCATCAGCATGTCGCGACGACTGATCCCGCTCATGCCTGCACCTGTTCCAGCCGGCGCCGCAGCGGCGTCAGCGCCCAATCGAGGCCGAAAATGAGCAGCAGGGCCGACACGAAGGTGACCATGCCGGCAAAATTGTGGAGATAGCCCTGCGCCATGGCATTGCCGAAATGATAGGTGATCAGCACCAGCGCCGCGACCCGCACGCAATTGGCGGCAATGGCGATGGGGATGACCATGGCCAGCAGCAGCGCCGAATAGAGCAGGTTGGAACCGCGGATCAGATAGACATAGAACAGGCCGATGGCCGTGAGGCTGACCAGCGAATTCAGCCCCGAGCAGGCATCTTCGACCAGCAACTGATATTGGCCGATATAGAGCGTCACCCCCATGCGCCCGACCGGATAACCGACCGCCGCCAGCCCGCCCGTCACGATTTCGGAGACCAGCTCCTTCAGCGGCAGGGTGATGGCATCCAGGAACCACCCCGGCAGCGGCACCACAAAGCCCAGGTAGAAGATCGGAAACCACAGCATCTTCATGACCTTGCCGCCAAGATACTGATAGCCGACCGCAACCAGCGCCAGCAGCAGGGCGGCGGCTTCGATGCTGATGAACTCGAACGCGCGGCCGGCCATGTACAACGGCAATGCCACCGCCAGCGCCGCCGACGTCAGCCACGGGTTGCCGTCGCTGCGCGTCGCCATGATGTCGTCGTGACGGCGCCAGATCAGCCACAGGCCGGTGACCAGCACGATGATGCCGTGAACGCCGGATTCCTCCTGCCATGGCCCGCGCGCCAGGGCGATGAGCGTGGGCAGCGCCATCGCCGCCACCCCCAGCCACAATGGCCAATGGTTCACCAGCAGCCGCCGCCAATCGGCGGCGACGGTCGCCGTCGCCGGCGTGATCGGAGCGGGATCCGGCATCAAAACTCGTTGAGGACGGCACCGACGACCGCGCAGCGCGCGGCCTGCAGTTGTTCCGTCAACGTGTTGATGTCCTTGTAATAACTATGATCCACACGGCCAACGACCAGAGCATAGGCCGCCCCTGCCCCGACGTTCAGCGCATCGGCGCTGGTATTGGCGGCCGGCGTGTCGAAGATCACAAGATCATATTCGCGCAGCAGCGTGTTGACACCGTCGCGAAAGCGGTTGCCCGACAGCAGTTCCTGCGGACGGCTGGTCGGCGGGCCGGCGGTGATCAGCGCCAGGCCGGGCAGCACGTTGGCGTTGACGACGCGTTCCGGGCGGGCGACCTGCAGCGACAGGAAGCTGGAAAGGCCGGGCGCGTTGGGATCCAGGCCGAAAATCTGGTCCTGCCTGGGTGAGCGCATGTTGGCATCGACCAGCAGGATCTTGAAGCCAACCTGGCTCAGCGCGACGGCAAGGTTCGCCGCCACCCATGAACAGCCGTGGCCATCCGCGGTGGCCACCACCGCCAGGCCACGGCGGCCGTTCTTGATATGCTGGGCAATGATCTGGGTGCGCAGCATGCGGATGGATTCGGCGCGCACCGATCCCGGGTCCGACAGCACCACCAGCTCATCTGACACCGGACGGCGGGCGATGTTCTGCAGCGCCAGGCTGTTGATCAACTGTTCGCGGGCGCGGTCCAGATCCTCGGTGGTGATATAGCCGAGTTCCAGCGCCGCCTGATCGAAATCCAGGCCACGATCATTGGCATGGCCCTGCACATGCGCGACCTGATCCGGGGTGAGATAGCCCAGCCGGGTCAGGACGTCGCGGATCGGAGCATCAAAGCGGTCATTGGCGTCGCTCACACCGCTGACATCGCTGATCATGGGGTCCCGCTCTGCCGCGTCAGAGCCGATTTCGGTTTCGATATTGTCCATGGCCGGGTCACTCATTGTGCGGGCTGCATGCCGGACGGGGTGGTTTCCGTGCGGCTGACAAGGCGTTTGACGAACTGGTGCCAGGCCGGTCGGCGGCGTTCGGCGATGATGGCGAACACCGGCACGCGGGCGGCGAAGCTGAGGTCTTCGGCACCGCGCACCCGGCGGTTCACCAGTTCCACGAACAGGCCCATCACGATACCCAGTGCCAGCCCGGCACCGGCGCCAAGACCGATGATCAGCGGCCAGTTGGGGAACGACGGCGTGCCCGACACGGTGGCATCGCCCAGCACGATCAGGCCGGCATCGGCCACGTTCGATTCGAGCTGCAGGTCGGCGGTGCGCTTGGCCGCCTGCTCATACTGGCCGCGGCGCAGGGCGACTTCGCTCATCAGCTGGTTCAGCTTGTCGAGCTTGTCCTTCATCGCGAACACCTTGGCGCGCTGCGTTTCATAGGCGGCTTCGATGCTGGCCAGGCTGCCGCGCGACGCGCCAAGCTGGGCGGCGCCGGCCTGGCGGGCGGCGGCCTCCTCGCGACCAAGCTGGCGTTCCAGCTGCTGGCGGCGGGACATCATCGCGATATAGGTCGGATGCTTGGTGCCCAGCCGCTCGGAAGCGGTCTCGATCTGGTCGTTCAGCGTGGCGAGCTGCACCTTCAGCTGGTCAACCACGCTGGAATTGGTCGCCTGGCGCATGGCTTCGAACTGCTGCACGCTCTCGTTGCTGCGCGCTGCGGTCAGCGCCGCCTGCAGGCTTGCCAGCTTGACCGTCTCGGCCTCGCCCGCCGCCGTCATCACGATCCCGTTTTCCTGTTCGAACTTGGTCTTCTCGGCTTCGGCGGCCTGCAGTGTGGTGAGCGCGCGGGCAGCCTGTTCGCGATACCATTCGGCGGTGCGTCCGGCGCTGTCGGTACGGAACTTCAGGCTGTTGTTGATATAGGCCTCGCGCAGCGCATTGACGGTGCGGCGCGCGGTTTCCGGGCTGTTCGCCTCATAGGAAATGGCCATGATGTTGGAATTTTCGACAAGGTCGACCCGGGTCGCCTCGATGATCTGGTCAGCGATCCAGCGGCGGAAGTCGCCATAGCCGCCCGTGTCGGACTGCCACTGCGCCAGCAGCTGGGCATTGTTGGCAAGGCCCAGCAGGTCAACGGCTTCGCCGGCGATGCGATAGTCCTTGATCAGCTCGATCTGGGTGCGCGTGAAGCTGCGCAGGCCGGCCGCGTTCATCATCGTGCCGGTCACCGGATCGGGCTTGAAATTGTCCATGAGGACACGCGCCGTCGCCGGGTAGCGCGGCGGCAGGATCAGGCCGACCGCACCGGCGACGACAAGGGAAAGGATCGTGCAGCCGAAAACGACCCAGCGCCGGGCCATCAGGATGCGCAAAAGCTGAATGATGCTCATTGTGTCATGCCAGTTCGACTGGCCCCTTTCCCAACAGCCGGCCCCTGCGGGCCGAACCCACCTGCACCTAACGTCCGAACGGCGTTCCCGTTCAGAACAGCCGCTCCTTGATGATGAGAACGTCGCCGTTCTGCACCTTCATGGACGGATCGGCGTCGATTTCCTTGCCATTGCCGCGCACCAGCCCAACCTTGTCGGACTTGCCCGATGCCGTCACACCCCCGGCCAGGCCGATCGCCTGGCGGATCGTCATCCCCGGCAGGATCGCCTTCATGCCCGGCCCGTTGATCTGGCCATAAATGTAGAAGGTTTCGGCCGGCGGCACGAACAGCGTGTCGCCCGGTTGCAGCACCGGATCGTTGGCGGCGTCACCGCGCACCAGCTGTTCCACCTCAAGCCGGCGCTCGGGCTGGCCCTGCCGGCGCAGATAGACATAATTGGCACCATCAGCGCGCACCCAGCCGGCGCGCAGCAGCGCTTCCAGCGCGTGATAGGGCCGGTCGAGCGGGACGATGCCGGGCGCGCCGACATTGCCGGCAATGTTGACCGAGCGCGAGATGTAGGCCCCGACCTCGACGTTGACCAGCGGCTGTTTCAGGAAACCGCTGGCGACCAGCTTGTCGGTGATCTCCTTGGCCAGCGTGATGTTGGTCTGGCCGCCGGCCTGCACGATGCCGATCAACGGCATGACGATGGTGCCATCGGCCTTGATGCGGGTGGTGACGTTGAATTCGGTCTGGCCATAGACGATCACCTGAACGGTATCGTCGGGGCCCAGCACATAGCCCTTGTATTCGGCAGCAGGTGCCGCCGTCTGGGCCGTGGCCGCGCCAGCCCCGGCAGCGGCGATGGCGATCGCGGCAACGCGGACAAGCAGGTTCATCATTGCTCTCTTCCCAACCTGTAACCAAGAGTGAGCCCGACCCCGGTGGAATTGTAACTCAGGGCCGAAGGGTTTGAAGCGCGGATCGTGTGGGTCACATCGACCGAAAAGCGCAGCCGCCGGCCAAGCCGGCCGCCGAACTGGCCATAGATGCGGGTGAAATCGTCTGAGATGCGGCGCAGCGGCTCCAGCGGTGACAGGAAGGCACCGCGGAACTGGTTGTGGCGCTGATTGACCCCCAGACCGACCGTGTAGCGCGAGCCCAGCTGGTACTGGACCACCAGCGCCCGGTAATCGGCCACGGTGAAGGCTGCGCCCACCAGCCCGTTGGCAAAGGTGTTGCGGCCGGCCGTGGCATTGATCGACAATCGCGGCGACAGGATCAGATCCAGCGCGGCATCATAGCCGATGCCGCGATAGCCGGTGCGCTCGACGATCTGCGGCACGCCGCCGATGATGATGAGGGTTGATGACGAGCTGGGCCGCGTATCGAGATAGGAAATTCCGCCCGAAAGCTGGAGCTTGCTGCCGAACTGCCGGGCATAGCCAAAGCGCGCGCTGCGCTGCTTGAGACCTTCTTCGACAAAGCCCGTCGGCGTCGGCACCAGCCGCCCGGGCATGATGCTGTCGTTGATCGAGCCCGAAAGCGAAAACTGCCCGAGTGCCGCCGTGCCAAAGCCGACACCGCCCGAATAGGACCAGCGCCGCATGTCGAAGGCGCGGCTGGGCTGGCCACCCAGGCTGTCGCGCACAGTCTTGATGTCGGACCGCAGCACCGAACCATTGACACTGAGCGCGCCGCCGATCCGGCATTCGCCCGCCACACCCGCGTTGGCGATTTCCTGGGAAAAGCCGCCGAACAGCGCAGCATCCGATGCAAAGCTGAGGCCGCGCCGCCACGATCCGCCCAGTTCGCCCGTGCAGCGCGCCAGTTTGACATCGACACCGCCGCCCAGCATCAGCCGGTCGGTGGTCAGCAGGCGGCTGGTGCCATAGATGAAATCGCGGCCATAGCTCGACTGCACGAACAGGCCGCCGCGGCCCAGCCCAAGACCATAGGTTGCCAATGCCTGCGGCCGCACCCGAACGCCGTCGTCCTTGATCCGCTGCCGGCCCAGATTGTCTTCGTAGCGCGAGGAGACCGTTGCCGCCAATTCCAGGCCACGGCTGTAGCCCAGCAGACCAGGCACCGCCGATGGCCCGCGCGCGGCGTCTTCATCAAGATCATCAGGGCCGGTCAACTGCGTCTGCTTGTAGGGATTGATCTGGGCTGCGGCCGGCGCGGCCGAAACGGCAAGCAGCGCCGCGGCCAGCACAAAGCCGCCAGCTGCGCGCCATGCCGCGCCGCCGCCCGCCCATCCGTTTGCATTGTCTGGCCCGTTCAAGCGCCACTCCCCCCAACTCGTCAGCTGCCACACCCATTGGCCTCCGCCTCCTACCAGCGCGACCAAACGCCGGCAGCACACGGAAATCACCGATATCGTTTTGCTACACGCTGGGTAGAGTTGCGGCAACCTTCCGCTTTCATTCTGCACATTTTTTCGCGATAGTGGGCGAGCAGGTAACAATTGTCACTCGCATCCTGAGGCGCTTCATGGCAGAGGGCCGCCAAGCAATGCCGTGCAGCAGCCGTTATCGCTGCGGACCCTTCCGCAGCATCCCGGCGCAGCCTTGGCAGCGTTGGCGTGGCCTGGGTTTGCGTTGCGGTTGTTTGGCGCAGGATTGCTTGGCGCAGTTTGCCAGTCTGGGGACGTGATGATCTGGAAACGCAAGGTTCGTGATGATGCGACCGTCCCGGCCGAGGACGGCCTGGCCGACACGCCGCCAGCCCCGCAGGCCCAGCCGGCGCCATTCCCGGCACCGGCCGATCCCGCGGTCTCGCTCGTCGATCCCAGTTTTGCCCGGCCGTCGGGCGAGTTGTGGCGCCGTGCCCCGCAGGAGCCGGGGCCGATGCTGCCGCGCTTCATGGCCAGCGCCTCTGACGACGTCGAGACTGACCTTGCCAACGAAATGGCGCGCCGCCGCCTGGCCCTGCGCGACGCGCTGGGTGCCTCCCAGCCGGTGATCGCCCGCGAATCCTTTGCCGGCCGCCGCGAATCGATGGCGGCCCTGATCAACGCCGTCGAGGAACAGCGCGTCCATGTCGTGATCTATGGCGAACGCGGCATCGGCAAGACCAGCCTTGCCCACGTGTTTGCCGAAACCGCGCGCGAGGCGCGCTATCTCGTTATCTACGGCAGTTGCGGCACCGCAGCCAATTTCTCCGACATGTTCCGTTCGGTGTGCGCACGCATCCCGCGAATCTATCACACCTCGGTGCTGCCCAACTCGGCCGAGGCCGAAAAGGGCGACAATTTCGACATGATGCTGCCGGAAGGCACGTTCGGCGCCCGCGAACTGGCCGATGTCATGGCCGGTGTCGTCGGCACGCGCGTCCTTGTCATCCTCGACGAATATGACCGTGTCGTGGATGTCAACTTCCGCCGCGAAGTCGCTGAACTGATCAAGAATCTGTCCGACCGGGCGGCCCGCGTCCAGCTGATCATCACCGGTGTCGCGCTCAACCTTGACGAGCTCATCGGCTATGCCCCGTCGATCCGCCGCAACATCACCGGCCTGCCCATGCGCCCGATGAATGCCAGCGAGGTGCGCGAACTGCTGCGCCAGGGGGAGCGCGCGGCGGACATCCGTTATGACAACGCGGCGGTGACGATGATCACCCAGATAGCCGGCGGATCACCCTATCTGGTGCGCCTGCTCGGCCACCAGGCCGGCATCCTGGCCATGAACGAAAACCGCGCCTTGGTGGCCGATGCCGACGCACGCACGGCCGTGGAGCGGGTGATCGCCGACTGGCAGGCCAGCCTGCCGCGCCGGGTCCAGGCCAATCTCGCGCGTGACGAGGCCCGCGTCCACTGGGGGCTGCTGGTTGCCGCCGCCCGCGCCGGCAGTTCGGCCGATGGCTGGTTCACCGTGGACGACGTCTATGCCGAAATGGGCGGCGCGCAGTCGCCGCTCGCCATCGAGCGTGATCTGAAGCTGTTCGTCAACACCGTCGACCTGCTGGAACGGCGCGAGGGGCCGGGCGATCCGCACTTCCGCTTCGGCTATCCCGGCGTGGCATCGCTGTTGATGATGTCGGCCGCCATGGCCCGGCTGGCGGCCTGATCGACGGGATCGGCAGTCATGACCAGCGCGCCGGCGCCATCACTGGAGCCTCCGCGCGTGTCGGTGATCATCCCGCATTTCAACATGCCGGATGCGCTGGCGCGCTGTCTGGCGTCGGTCGCGGCCCAGGCCTTCGATGGCGGCGTGGAGATCATCGTCGTCGACAATGGCTCACGCATCACGCCGGAAGCCGTGCTCGCACGGTATCCGCAGGTGCGGTACCTGGTTGATCCCACCCCCGGCCCTGGCCCGGCCCGCAACACCGGCGTGGCCGCCGCCCGCGCACCCGTTCTGGCCTTCATCGATGCCGATTGCCGCGCCGGTGATGGCTGGCTGCACGCCGCCGTCAGCGCGGTGGAAGCGGCCGGCACGCGCGGCGTGGTTGGCGGCGATGTCTGCATCGATTTTGCCGATCCCGCGCATCTGACTCCGGTGGAAGCCTATGAGGCGGTGTTTGCCTATCGCCAGCGCCTGTACATCGAACGCCAGGGCTTTTCCGGCACCGGCAACCTGGCCATGCACCGCGACGTCCACGCCGCTGTCGGGCCGTTTGCCGGGATCGGCGTTGCCGAAGACCGTGATTGGGGCCGCCGGGCCACGGCCGCCGGCTATCGCCCGGTCTATGTGCCGGCTATGCGCATCTATCATCCGGCCCGGCCTGATCTGGCCAGTCTGAAAATCAAGTGGCAGCGCCATGTGGCGCACGACTGGGCCGAGCATCGCGCGGCCGGAAAGCCGCTGCTGGCCTGGGTGGCCAAGGCGCTGGCCATGCCGGTTTCAGTGGTGGTTGATGCGGTGCGGCTGCTGATGTCGCCGCGGCTGGCCGGGCTTCCCAACCGTGTGCGCGGCATCGCGGTGCTGGCGCGGGTGCGGCTGCTGCGCGGTGCCGAGATGCTGCGCGTGATCAGTGCGCATGGCGAGAATGCCGCCACCCATTGGCATGGCGGGGCCGCATGACGGCCGCAGCAAACAACAACACGGCCGCCGGCCGCGGCAGTGGCTTCACCCCCGGTGCGCTGGCGGCGGCACCGGTGCCGCCCCTGCTCGGCGTTGTTCTCGTCAATTTCCGGGGCGCTGCCGACACCATCGAGTGCCTGGAAAGCCTGCTGCGTTCGACCTTGCCGATGAAGGTGGTGGTTGTCGAAAACGGCTCGGGCGACGATTCGGTCGAACGGCTGCGTGCCTGGGCACAGGGCCGCGAGGTACCGGCCATCGAACAATCGGAAATGGCGGTATTTTCCACCCCGCCGCTGCCAAAGCCGGTCCCGATGGCCGAAGTGGCGGCGGCCGATGTCGGCGCCGGTTGCCAGGGGGCCGCGCTGGTGCCCAATTTCACCCTGATCATCAGCCCGGACAATCTGGGCTTTGCCGGCGGCAACAATCTTGGCCTGCGCCATCTGCTTGCCGATCGCCAGCTCAGCCATTTCTGGCTGCTCAACAACGACACCGTGGTGGCGCCCGATGCGGCGATGGCGCTGCTGTCGCGAATGCTGGCAACACCGCGCGTCGGCATGTGCGGCACGGTGGTGCGCCATTACTGGCACCCTGACCGGGTGCAGGCGCTGAACGGATCCACCTACAACAAATATACCGGGAGCAGCCGCTCGCTGGGCGGCGAGCTGCCGGCAACCGTGCGGTACAGCCCGCAGGATGTGGCCGATGCCACGGATTTTGTCGTCGGTGCCAGCCTCGCAGTCAGCCGCGCCTTCCTGAACGACGTCGGACTGATGGATGAAGGCTATTTCCTCTATTTCGAGGAAATCGACTGGGCGACACGCAACCGCCGCCGCGGCGAACGCGCCTTTGAAACCGCCTTTGCCCACGGTGCTGCGGTGTTCCACAAGACCGGTCGCGCCATCGGTTCAACCAGTGCCATTTCGCAGCGCAGTGCCTTTTCCGATTACTGGCTCACCCGGTCGCGGCTGAAATTCACCTGGCGCCATCATCGCCTGCTGTGGCCGCTGCACTGGCTGCTCAGCTGGGGCCAGGCGCTGCGGCGCCTGCTGCGCGGCCGGCCGCGCAATGCAGCCGCCGTGGTGCGCGCGGCGTTGGGGCGAAAGCTGTGACCCGTCCCCATTGACCGCCGCGCGAGGCAGCGGCAAGAGGAACCGGAACCGGATATATTGTGCCCGCTGATCCAAGGGGCACAAAAGGAGAGACCGATGAAAATGCGCACGTCCAGCCTGCTTCTCCTGACCGTTGCCAGCCTTGCCCTCGCCAGCTGCGGCAAGGGCGACAAGGGCCCGGAAGGCCAGGTCGTGGCCACGGTTGACGGCAAGGATGTGACCATCCACGAGGTCAACGCCGAACTGCAGGGCATGGGCGCGCAGGCGCAGGCTGCGCCCCGCAAGCTGGTGGAAGCGGTGGCGCTGGCCCGCGTGATCGAACGCAAGATGCTGGCCGATGAAGCCCGCAACAAGAAGCTCGACCAGTCGCCGCAGTTCGTGCTGGCCAAGCAGCGCACCGACGAGAATCTGCTGGTGCAGGCGCTGCAGGCCGATGTCGCCAGCAAGGTGCCGCAGACCCCGCGCGAAGCCGCGCAGAAGTTCATCAGCGACAATCCGATCATGTTCGGCGAACGCCGCATCATGACGCTGGACCAGATCCAGTTCCTGCAGACGCCGGTGTTCGCCAGCCTTCCCCTGAAGGACGCGAAGACCATGCAGGAAGTGGAACGGATCCTGATTTCGGCAAATATCGAATATCGCCGTGCCCCGCAGCAGATCGACACGCTGGTGCTGGATCCGCGCCTGAGCCAGGAATTCCTGAAGATGGCGCGCGGCCCGAATGGGGAGCCGTTCCTTTATACCGACCAGCCGCAGGGCGCGCCGGCACCGGTGGTCTATATCAACGTTGTGTCCGACATGAAGGCGTTGCCGTTCCTGGGCGAAAAGGCGATCGCCTATGCCCAGCAGGTGCTGCAGCGCCAGGAAATCAGCAAGCGCCTGCAGGCGGAACTGACCCGCGTGCGCGAAGCCGCCAAACCGAAGATCACTTATGCCAAGGGCTATGAGACGCCCGAGAAGGTGCAGGCCGAACTGCAGAAAGCAGCACCGACACCGGCACCGGCCGCGAAGGCCGCACCGGCGGCGGCTCCGGCAGCCAAGTAAAGCGTATCTGTGTCCGGACCGGCGTATCGCCGGTCCGGAACCCGCGTCGATCAGGGGACAGTCATGCGCCGTGGCATCATTCTGGCCGGCGGATCGGGGACGCGGCTCTATCCGCTCACCGTTCCAGTCTCCAAGCAGCTGATGCCGGTCTATGACAAGCCGATGATTTATTATCCGCTGTCGGTGCTGATGCTGGCCGGCGTGCGCGACATATTGATCATCACGACACCGGCCGATGCGCCGGCCTTCCACGGCCTGCTGGGGGACGGCAGCCAGTGGGGCATCTCGCTTTCCTATGCCCAGCAGCCGCGCCCGGAAGGGTTGGCGCAAGCCTATCACATCGGCGCGGATTTCGTTGGCAACGACCCTTCGGTGCTGATTCTGGGGGACAATATCTTCCACGGCCATGGCCTGCCCGAACTGCTGGCCAGCGCCGCCGCCCGCGACAGCGGCGCCACCGTGTTCGGCTATTATGTGAAGGATCCCGCAGCCTATGGCGTGGTTTCCTTCGATGCTGCTGGCCGCGCCGAGACGATCGAGGAAAAGCCCGCTGCCCCGCGCAGCAATTTCGCGGTGACCGGCCTCTATTTCTATGATGGCGACGCGGCGGCGCTGGCGCGCGACCTCAAGCCCTCCCCGCGCGGCGAGTTGGAGATCACCGATCTCAACCGCTGCTACCTGGAGGCCGGCAAGCTGCATGTCGAACTGATGGGCCGCGGCTTTGCCTGGCTCGACACCGGCACCCACGCCTCGCTGATTGATGCTGCCAACTATGTCCGCATCGTCGAGGAGCGGCAGGGCCTGAAGATCGCCTGCCCGGAAGAAATCGCCTGGCGCACCGGCCTGATCGACGATGCCCAGCTGGAGCGCATTGCCGCCCCGCTGCGCAAATCCGGCTATGGCGAATATCTGCTCACCCAGCTGAGGCAGGGACGATGAACATCATCGAAACCGCGCTGCCCGGCGTGCTGATCATCGAACCCCGGGTGTTCGGGGACGCGCGCGGCTTCTTCCTCGAAAGCTGGAACGCCGCCAGCTTTGCCGCGGCCGGGCTGGACATGGCCTTCGTGCAGGACAATCACAGCCGCTCCGCGCGCGGCGTGCTGCGCGGGCTGCATTACCAGCTGGAACATCCGCAAGGGAAACTGGTGCGCGTCACCGAGGGCGCGGTGTTCGACGTGGCGGTGGATATTCGCCGTTCCTCCCCGCACTTCGGCAAGTGGGTGGGCGTGGAGCTGAGCGCTGACAATCACCGCATGCTGTGGATCCCGCCCGGCTTTGCCCATGGCTTTGTGGTGCTGAGCGAGAGTGCCGATTTCCTCTACAAGTGCACCACACTCTACCATCCGCCGAGCGACCGCAGCCTGGCCTGGAACGACCCCGACATCGGCATCGCATGGCCCGATATCGGCCCGCCGCAGCTTTCGGCCAAGGATGCCGCCGCGCCGGGCCTCGCTGATGCGGAGCTGTTCGCATGAGGGTGCTGGTTGCCGGCAGCGGCGGGCAACTGGGCCGGGCGCTGGCAGCGTCCGTGCCCGAAGGCAGCACGCTGATCGCCCCGCCGGAAGCGGAATTCGACATCTGCAACGAGAGCACCGTCGCCGCCGTCGTTGCCGCCGCCCGGCCTGATCTGGTGATCAACGCCGCCGCCTGGACCGCCGTTGACAAGGCCGAGGCCGAGGAGGCTGCCGCCCTGCAGGTCAACGCCGTCGCCGTCACCTATCTCGCCCAGGCTGCCGCCGATGCCGGCGCGCGCTTCGTGCAGGTCTCCACCGATTATGTTTTCGACGGCGAAGCCTGCCACCCCTATCGGCCGGACACGCCGCCGAACCCGGCCAGCGCCTATGGCCGCACCAAGCTGGCCGGCGAACTGGCAGCGGCGGCCCACCACCCGGCGCCGCTGATCCTGCGCACCGCCTGGGTCTATGCGGCTGAGGGCAGCAATTTCGTGCGCACCATGCTGCGGCTGATGGCGTCCCGCGACGAGGTGAACGTGGTGGCGGACCAGATCGGCACCCCCACCCACGCCGCCAGCCTTGCCCGCGCCATCTGGGCCCTCCAAAGCCACAGCGGCATCTTCCACTGGACGGATGCCGGCACCGCCAGCTGGTATGATTTCGCCGTCGCCATCCAGGACGAGGCGCTGGCGCTGGGCCTGCTGCCGCGCGCCGTGCCGATCATCCCCATCACCACCATCGATTATCCCACCCCGGCCCGGCGCCCGGCGTGGAGCGTGCTCGACAAGGGATCGAGCTGGGCCATCACCGGCCCCGCCCGCCACTGGCGCCACGAACTCATCGATTGCCTGAAAGCGATGGCATGACCCACCTGCTCGTCACCGGCGGCGCCGGCTTCATCGGCGCCAATTTCGTGCATTACTGGCAGCGCCAGCACCCGGAAGACGCGGTGACGGTACTCGATGCCCTCACCTACGCCGGCAACCGCGCCAATCTGGAGGGGGTGGACGGTATCGAATTCGTCCACGGCGACATCCGCGACACCGCGCTGGTGGAAGGCCTGCTGCGCGACCGCAGCATCGACACGATCGTGCATTTCGCGGCCGAAAGCCATGTCGACCGCTCCATCCACGGCCCGGCCGCCTTCGTGGACACCAATATCATCGGCACCCTCTCCCTGCTCACCGCCGCACGCGCCGTGTGGCTGGACGGCAGTGGCCGCTCCCACCGCTTCCACCATGTCTCCACCGACGAAGTCTACGGAAGCCTCGGCCCCAGCGACCCGGCGTTCAGCGAGACGACGGCCTATGCCCCCAACAGCCCTTATTCGGCCAGCAAGGCGGCCAGCGATCATCTCGTGCGCGCCTGGCACCACACTTATGGGCTGCACACGGTCACCAGCAATTGCTCCAACAATTATGGCCCCTTCCAATTCCCCGAAAAGCTGATCCCGCTGTTCCTGATCAACGCGCTGCACGGCCGGCCGCTGCCGATCTATGGCGACGGCATGCAGGTTCGCGACTGGCTGCATGTGGAGGATCATTGCCGGGGCATCGAGGCGTGCCTGAGCCGGGGCCGCGTCGGCGAGACCTACAATATCGGCGGCGGCGCCGAATTGCCCAACATGGCGGTGATCGACACGCTGTGTGCGGCGGTTGATGCGGCTTTTGCTGCCGATCCCAGTCTGGCCGCCCGCTTCCCCGATGCGCCGGCCGCCAAGGGCCAGCCCACCGCCAGCCTGAAGCAGACCGTCACCGATCGCCCCGGCCACGACCGCCGTTATGCCATCGACGAGACCAAGGCGCGGGCCGAGCTGGGCTATGCCCCGGCCCGCAGCTTCGACGAGGGCTTTGCCCAGACCCTGGCCTGGTATCTGGCCAACGAAGGCTGGTGGCGCGCCGTGATGGACGGCAGCTATCGCGACTGGGTGGCCACCAACTACACGCGCTGATCCGGTTTCGGTTTCGCACTGTCAGCGGCCTTGCTATCCAGAGCCATGGCCGCGCCACGCCTCCGCCTGCGTTTCAGCATCATCCGCCGGCTGCTCTCCAGCCAGGCGGCGGGCGGTTATGTGCTGATGCTGGCGGCCGCGCTGGCCATGATCATCGCCAATTCGTCGCTGTCCGCCGGTTACTTCGCCGCGCTTGAATCCCATGTCGGCCCGCTCAGCCTGATGCACTGGATCAACGACGCGCTGATGGCGGTCTTCTTCCTGCTCGTCGGCTGCGAGATCAAGCGCGAGTTCGTCGATGGCGAGATGGCGACGTGGCCGCGCCGCATCCTGCCCGGCGTGGCCGCAGCCGCCGGCATGGCGGTCCCGGCGCTGGTCTATCTGGCCATCAATGCGCAGCGGCCCGGCAATGCCGGCGGCTGGGCGGTGCCGGCCGCGACGGACATCGCCTTCGCGCTGGGCGTGATGGCCCTGCTCGGTCCGCGCGTGCCGGGCAGCATGAAACTGCTGCTCACCGCCATCGCCGTCATCGATGATCTGGGCGCGATCATCATCATCGCGGCGGCCTACACCAAGGGCGTCAACGTGGCCGCGCTGGGTGCGGCCGCCGGGTTGACCGCCGTTCTGGTGCTGCTCAACCGCCGCCGCGTGCAGGCGCTATGGCCTTATGTGATTGTCGGCAGCCTGTTGTGGGTCGCCGTCCATGCCAGCGGTATCCATGCCACCATCGCCGGTGTGATCACGGCGCTGGCCTTGCCGATCCGCACCATGCCGGGAATGCCGGAGGACCGGGACAGCCCGCTGCTGCGGGCCGAGCACACGCTGGCGCCGGTCGTCGCCTTCGCCATCGTGCCGGTCTTCGGTTTTGCCAACGCCGGCGTTGATCTGCGCGGGCTGACGCTGGCAGCGGCATTCGATCCGCTCGTCCTTGGCATTGCCGGCGGGCTGGTGCTGGGCAAGCAGGCCGGCATCTTTGGCGCGGTGATGGCAGCGGTGAAAAGCGGCATCGCCGACATGCCGGCCGGCGCGACGACACGCCAGCTGTGGGGCCTGTCGCTGCTGTGCGGGATCGGCTTCACCATGAGCCTGTTCATCGCCGCGCTGGCCTTCGGCAGCGGCACGGATCGCGAGGCCGCCGCCAAGCTGGGCATCATCGGCGGCAGCCTGATTTCGGCCCTTGCCGGCCTCGCCGTCCTCAGCCCCAGGAGTCCCACACGATGAACTGGCTGAAGCGCTTTCCGCATTATGCCGCCTTTGCCGGCGTGATGCTGGCCTTGCTGGCCGCGCTGCCGGGGCTGGGCCTGCGGGAGGCGGCGCTGCTGCTGGCCTTCGATGGCGGCGTGATCGCCTTTCTGGCGGCGCTGGCCTGGCGCATGCGCGGCCGCAGCCCGGTCCAGTTGCGCGCCGGCGCGGCCGAGCCGGGCCATGCCGTGCTGCGCAGCATGGCGCTGCTGGTGATGGCGGTGGTGCTGTTCGGGCTGGCCACGGAAATGAAGGGCGGCGCCCATGATCCGCAGCGGCTGCTGCTGGCGGCGGGATCGCTTTCCATGGCATGGCTGTTCGCCAACAGCCTGTTTTCGCTGCACTATATGCACCTGTACTACCAGCCAGCCGGCAAGGATATCGCCGCCGGGCTGGAATTTCCGGGCGACGATGCCCACCCGGATTTCGGCGATTTCCTCTATTTTGCCTTCACCATCGGCATGACCTTCCAGGTGTCAGACGTGGTGATCACGACGCGGCCCGTGCGCCGGCTGGCGCTGGCGCACGGGCTGCTGGCCTTCGGTTTCAACATCGCGGTGATCGCCGTCACCGTCAGCCTGGTGGCAAGCGCGCTGGCTTAGGCAAGGTTCGCCCGCAGCATCCAGGCGGTCTTTTCATGCACCTGCATGCGCTGGGTGAGCAGGTCGCAGGTGGGCTCGTCGTGAGCGTCGTCGGCCAGCGGGAAAATGCGCCGCGCCGTGCGCACCACGGCGAGCTGATCGGCGGCAAGGATGCGCACCATCTCGTTGGCATCCGGCACGCCGTCCGCCTCGCGGATCGAGGACAATTTTGCAAAAGCCGAATAGCTGCCGGGCGCCGGTTCGCCCAGCGCACGGATGCGCTCGGCAATCAGGTCCACGGCCAGCGCCAGTTCCGTATACTGGCCTTCGAACATAAGGTGCAGCGAATTGAACTGCGGTCCGGTGACGTTCCAGTGGAAATTGTGGGTCTTCAGATACAGGGTGTAGGTATCGGCCAGCAGGCGCGACAGGCCATCGGCAATGCGGCGGCGCTGTTCTTCGCCCATGCCCAGATCGATGCTGCTGGGGTCGGTATCGCCGCTGCTGTCCTTGGCTTTCTTCTTGGCCATGATCTGCCTCCGTCGTTGTGCCGATTGTAAGGCGAACGCAGGAATGGCGTCCACCGGGTTCTTCCGATGGACGCCATCGCCTGTTTCGATGGACGTTAATGGCAGACGATCTGGCCGCGTTCGATGCTGTTGCCCAGGATGGCGCCCAGCGAACCGCCGATGACGCTGCCCAGCAGCTTGGAACCGCCCGGTGCGATCACATTGCCCAGCGTGCCGCCGGCAAGGCCGCCGATGATCAGGCCGGTGGTGCCGTCGCTGCGGCGGCAGTAATAGCGGTTGTCGTAACCGCGCCAGATCGGGTCGTTGGGGCCAAGATAGCGGGTGCGGTAACGCGGGCCGGGCACATAATATTGTTCGGCATGCCAGCCGGGTTGGCGCCAGCCATCGCGATGCCAGGCCCAATCATTGCCCGGACGGCCTCCGGGGCCCCAGCCCCGGCCATGATGGCCGCGGCCGCGATCGTCCCAGTCGCGATCACCGTCCCAGCCGGCGCGATAAAGATCGGCCCGGTCGGCGCGGAACTCGCGGCGCGCATCCCGCAATTCGCCGCGCTCGGCGCGCACATCGCGCCAATCGCCGTCGCGGCGGGCCTCGGCCACGTCGCGGCGCTCGGCGCGCACATTGCGCCAGTCATGCGCCACCTCGCGCGGGCTGACAAAGCGGTGATCCCGCCAGCCATCATGCGCCAGCACCGGGGTGGCAACGGAAAGGACCATCAGGGCGGCGCCAATTCGGGTTTTGAGGATACTCATCGCGCGTCTCCCACAGGTTGAACGTCAGCGGCAGACCGCCTTGCCACGATCGGCACTGCGGCCGATCAGGCCACCGGCAATTGCACCCAATATTGTGCCAACGCCGCGATCGTGACGTCCGGCAATGACATTGCCCAGAACGCCGCCTGCAACTGCGCCTACCAAAGTGCCAGTGGTGCCATCGCTGCGCCGGCAATATTGATTACCATAATAATCGCCGCGGTATCCGTTGCCGCCATTATAAGAGCTGGTATTATAATAGCCAGCGTTATTGTTATAGCCGCCATATTGGCCATTGTCATAATAGCCGCTGTTATAGCCGCCATATTGGCCACCCTGGTAACCACCGTTCCAGCCGGCCGGCTGCACGGGCTCGTGCCACTGCGCGGCGGCGGGGGCGGCCAGGGCCAGGCTGGCGGCGACGGCGAGGCTGAACTTGGTGGTCATCGGTCGGTCTCCTGTTGAGGAGACCTGATTCGCACAAATGCCATGTGAAATGGCTGAACGGACTTGTTATCGCCTGTTCACAATGGCCGGGCCATCAGTCGAGCGCCCACAATGGCGTCTTGCTCGACTGGCCGGGAACTTCGCGCACGATGCGCGGCACAAGATAGCCGGGCAGCAGGCCGCGCAGTTCGGCTTCAATGGCGCGGGCGCGCGCTTCGCTGACATCAAAATGCGCCGCACCATCAACGGGATCGGTGAGATGCAGATAATAAGGCAGCACGCCGGCGGCAAACAGGCGGCGGCTGTGAGCGGCCAGGGTTTCGGCATCATCATTGACGCCGGCCAGCAGCACCGACTGGTTCAGCAGCGTCACGCCGGCCGTGCGCAGGCGGGCCAGGGCGGCGGCAACGTCACCGGAAATTTCGTTCATGTGGTTGCTGTGGATGACGATCACGACCTTCAGGCGCGTGCCCGCCAGCAGGGCGATGAGGGCCGGCGTCACCCGATCGGGGATGGCGACAGAAGTGCGGCTGTGCAGGCGCAGCGTCGTGACGTGGGGGATGGCTTCGACCGCGCTCACCAGTGCGGCCAGCCGCGCATCTGAGAGGCTGAGCGGGTCGCCGCCGGACAGGATCACCTCCTCGATGGCCGGATCGCCGGCAATCAGCGCCATCGCCTCGGCCTCGCCGGAGCGTGTGAGCATGGCCGCGCCATAATCCGTGTGGCGGCGGAAACAATAGCGGCAGTGGACAGCGCACGCCCCCGACGCGATCAGCAGCGCGCGGCTGCGATATTTGCGCAGTACCCCCGGCGCGGCGCGGTAATCGGCCTCCTGCAGCGGATCGCTCAGCCGGCCGGGCTGCGGCCACGCCTCCTCCCCGCGCGCCAGCACTTGGCATAGCAGCGGATCGTCCGGATCACCGGCCCTGATCTGCGCCAGAAAATGCGGCGGCACGGAGACCGGGAAGGCCGGATCGGCGATCACGCCGGCGGGAAAATCAGCCGCCGACAGGCCGACATGGGCCAGCAGCTGCGCCGTCGTCATTCGCGCGGCGCGCGCTTGCGCCTGCCAATCGGCAGCGGGAGGAAAGGCAACAACGACGGTCATGGCTGCGGGCCATAGCGCAAGGCGGCCCATAGGCAAACCGTGGCGGCCCGTGCCACAACGGGCCCATGGAGCGCAGCATCATCCTGGCCGGCGGTGGCCATGCCCACCTGGGCGTGCTTGCCGCATGGGCGCGCCGCGCGCCGCCGGACACGCGGCGCACGTTGGTCACCAGCGCCCGCCACACCGCTTATTCGGGGATGCTGCCAGGCTGGATGGCCGGTTTGTATGAACAGCGGGACATATTGATCGACCTCGCCCCACTGGCCGAGGCAGCAGGCACGGAGATGGTGCTGGCCGACGTCACCGGGCTGGACGCGAACGGCCTCCACATCGGCAAAACGGGCCAGCCCTTCGCCATCGCCTCGCTGGCCATCGGCGGCATCATTGACACCAGCGCTTTTGCTGGCAGCGGCGCCCGCCTGCTCCCCGTGCGCCCGGTCGCTGCCTTCATGGCCGGCTGGCAGGCCTTCCGCGCCGCGCCCGGCCCGCTTGTCATCATCGGCGGCGGGGCCGGCGGATTCGAGCTGGCCTGCGCCGCCCGCGCCGTGCTGACCGGCCCCGTCACGCTGATTACTGCCCCCGGCAGTTTCCTCGCCGGCCATGCCCCCGCCGTCATCGCCCGCGCCCGTGCGGCGCTGGCGGTGCGTGCCATCACCCTGATTGAAAGCACCGCCACCGGCCACCCCGATGGTGTCGCGCTGTCCGACGGCCGCGTGATCCCGGCCGCCGCCATCATCCTTGCCACCGGCAGTCTCCCGCCGCCCTGGCTGACGCAATCCGGCCTTGCCGTCACGCCCGCCGGCCATCTTGCCGTCGATGCGACGCTCTCCACGTCCAACCCCCACGTCTTCGCCGCCGGAGACATCATCCAGCGCACCGACCGGCCGCTGGCCCGCTCCGGCGTCCACGCCGTCAAGGCCGGGCCGGTGCTGGCCGCCAACATCGCCGCGCGGCTCGATGGCGGGGCGCTGGCCGAATATCAGCCGCCGGCGCGCACCCTCTATCTCCTCTCCACCGCCGATCGCAGCGCCATCCTGTCGTGGGGCCGCGTGGGCCTCGCCGGCCCGCCGCTATGGTGGCTGAAACACGCCATCGACAGCGGCTTCATGCGCCGCCAGCAACCCTGAGGGCCGCGGCTGCGAAGAACCGCTTTGCACCGCAGCAATTTCCGGCCACCTTGTTCTGCCATGAAACGTCTTGCCATCATTGCCGTCCTCATCGCTGCCGTGGCGGCGTGGGTGACGCTGGACCTCGGCCAGTATCTCACCCTTGCTGCGCTGAAATCGCGGCAAGCCGAGTTCGCCGCGCTCTATGCCAGCGATCCGCTGCTGGTGATCGGCAGCTATTTCGCGGCTTACGTGGCCCTCACCGCCCTGTCCTTCCCCGGTGCCGCCATCCTCACGCTGGCGGCCGGCGCGCTTTTCGGGGTGGCGCTGGGCACGATCATCGTCTCCTTCGCCTCCACAATCGGCGCCACGCTGGCCTTCCTGGTCTCCCGCCACTTGCTGCGCGACTGGGTGCAGGGCCGCTTCGGCGACCGGCTGGCCGCTATCAACGCCGGGGTGGCCAAGGATGGCGCCTTCTATCTCTTCTCGCTGCGCCTCGTGCCGGTGTTCCCCTTCTTCGCCGTCAACTTGGTCATGGGCCTCACCCCCATCCCCACGCTCACCTATTTCTGGGTCAGCCAGGTCGGCATGCTGCTCGGCACCATCGTCTATGTGAACGCCGGCACGCAGCTGGCCGGCATCAATTCGCTGTCCGGCGTCGCCTCCCCGGCGCTGATTGCCAGCTTCGTCGCGTTGGGCCTGCTGCCGTGGATCGGCCGCGCCGTTATGGACGGCATCAAGCGCCGCCGCGTGCAGTCGCGCTGGCAGCGGCCGAAACGTTTTGACCGCAACATGGTGGTCATCGGCGGCGGGGCGGCCGGGCTGGTTTCAGCCTTTATCGCCGCCACGGTGAAGGCGAAGGTGACGTTGGTCGAAAGCCACAAGCTGGGCGGCGATTGCCTGAATTATGGCTGTGTGCCGTCGAAGGCGCTGATCAAGTCCGCCCGCATCGCCCACCAGATGCGCCATGCCGACGCCTGGGGCCTGACGCCCATCCAGCCGCAGTTCGATTTCAAGGCCGTGATGGCCCGCATCCGCGATGTAATTGCCACCATCGAACCGAACGACAGTGTGGAGCGCTACACCGGCCTTGGCGTGGACATGGCCCTCGGCCACGCCCGCATCATCGATCCGTGGACGGTGGAGATCACCCGTCACGACGGCACCACCCAGCGCCTGACCACGCGCTCTATCGTCATCGCCGCCGGCGCCGCGCCGCTGGTGCCGCCGCTGCCCGGCCTGACGCCCGACAACCACCTGACCAGCGACACGCTGTGGGATGCCTTCTCGGCGCTCGACACCATGCCGAAGCGCATCATCGTGCTGGGCGGCGGCCCCATCGGTTGCGAACTGTCCCAGGCGCTGGCCCGGCTCGGCGCGCAGGTGCAACAGGTGGAGCAGGGCCCGCGCCTGCTGCCGCGCGAGGATGCGGATGTGGCGGCCATCGCCCACGCCTCGCTCACCGCGTCGGGGGTGGAGGTGCTGACCGACACCGCCGCGCTGCGTGTGGAGGATGGCGCGCTGATCGTCTCCCACGCCGGCGCCGAGCGCCCCCTGCCCCATGACGCCCTCATCGTCGCCGTCGGCCGCAAGCCGCGCCTCACCGGCTATGGCCTGGAGGAACTGGGGATCGAGACCAACAAGGTGGTGGTGACCGACGATTATCTCGCCACGCTCCACCCCAATATCTACGCCTGCGGCGATGTCGCCGGGCCTTACCAGTTCACGCATGTCGCCTCGCACCAGGCCTGGTATGCCGCGGTGAACGCGCTGTTCGGGCAGTTCCGCCGCTTCAAGGCTGATTATCGCGTCATCCCGTGGACCACCTTCCTCGATCCCGAAATCGCCCGCGTCGGCCTGTCGGAGGACGAGGCGAAGGCCAAGGGCATCGCGCACGAGGTGACGACCTATCAGCTGCACGAACTCGATCGCGCCGTCGCCGATTCCGCCACCACCGGCTTCGTGAAAGTGCTGACCCCGCCCGGCAAGGACACGGTGCTGGGCGTCACCATCGTCGCCGATCATGCCGGCGAGCTGATCGCTGAATATGTGCTGGCAATGAAGCATGGCCTGGGCCTCAACAAGATCCTCGGCACCATCCACGTCTATCCCACCATGGCGGAGGCCAACAAGTTTGCCGCCGGTGCCTGGAAGCGTGCCCATGCGCCGCAGGGCTTGCTGAAATGGGTCGGCCGCTATCATGACTGGCGGCGTGGGTAACGGCTTGCGAATCAGAATGACCATTTCGCGCAGTGCCGTGCTGCTGGCGACGGCCGCCTTGTGCAGCGCCGCGCCCGCCGCCGCCCAGCAGGCCGGCATCCGGGTGATCGTCGTCGATGCCGCCACCGGCGCACCGCTGCCGGGCATCGCCGTCACCATCGCCAACCCGGCCACCGGCATGTCCCGCGTCGCCACCAGCAACGCTTCAGGCCAGGTGCGCCTCGACGCGCTGACCACGGGGCGATTGCAGGTCTCCGCTGCCGCCAGTGCCGATCACGACGGTGCGGCGGCGGAAACGGTTGATCTGCGCGCCAATTTCGCCAGCAGCATCACGCTGCGGCTGGCACCCGTCGGTCAGACCATAACGGTGACGGGCGTGCGCGGCGTCACCGGCCTGAACACGGTCAACGCCGAAGTCTCCGCCTCTTTGAGCCGCGACCAGCTGGTGGCGCTGCCGATCGAAGGCCGCGACGTGATCGGATCGCTGATCCGGCTGCCAAACGTGGTGGCCAGCACCGGCTTCTTCCCGGAAGCGCCGTCGATCTCCATCAACGGCTCGAACGGCCTTGATTCCAACTATTTGATCGACGGCCTCGACAACAACGAGAATTTCCTCGGCGGCATCAAGTTTCCGGTGCCGCTGGGCTTCACCCGCAGTGTGACGGTGCTGGCCAACAGCTACTCCGTCGCCTACGGCCGCACTGCCAATGGGATCGTGAACTACACGACGCCATCGGGTGGCAATGATCTGCACGGGGAGATCTACACGCTGGTGCGCCCCGGCCGGCCGCTGGACGCGCGCTCGCCCTATCCGCGGCGCGACCTCAGCGGCAATCCGGTGGGCGATAGTTTCAGCCGCGCGCAGGCCGGCTTTGCGCTCAGTGGCCCGCTGGTGAAGGACAGGACCTTCTTTGCCATCAATTACGAGTTCACCGCCGATCGCAACCGCCAGCTGGTCGATGCGCCGCTCCTGGGCATCGCCGACACCGTGCTCGGCAACAACCGCTTCCACCTCGGCTCGCTCCGCCTCGATCACCGGCTGACCGACGACTGGACGCTGTCCTTGCGCGCCAACGTCGGCCGCGTCTCCATCGACCGGCCGGGCGGCGGACTGGGCGGCGGCAACGCCACCCTGCCGTCCGCCGGCTCGACCCAGCAGCGCAATTCAACGCTGATCGCCGCCAGCGCCGCTTATGCCGGTGACGACTGGAGCTATGACGGCGCCGTGCAGTACAGCGCCTTTCGCTGGAACTATGCCGCCGCCGCCGCTGCGCCGGGGCCGCAGGTGGTGATCCGCGATCCCTCCGGGCTGACCGCCGGCATCGTCGGCAACCCCGGCTATGTCTTCGACAGCAGAGAGGCGACCTGGCAGACCACCCACCGCCTCGGCCGCCGCATCGGAGACCATCATCTGCGGCTGGGGCTGGACGTCATCACTTCGCACTTCAGCCTGCTGGGCGGAGGCAACCCCAACGGCAATTATGTCGTCGATCTGACGAACGCCCAGTTGGCGAGCCTGCGCGGCAAGGGGCTGGCGCTGACGGCCGGCGACGTGCTGGCGCTGAACCCGGCGGTGGCCAATTACAGCGTCGAACTGCGCCCGCAGAGCTTCGGCACCGACCAGACGCTGCTGGCGGCCTATGTTGAGGACGAATGGCAGATCGGCCCGAAGCTGACCGCAACGCTGGGCCTGCGCTGGGATTATGACAGCCTGACGGCCAAAGGCACCGGCAAGGGTGACCTTGATAACGTCGCGCCGCGCCTGGCGCTGAACTGGCGGCCGGATGCGCGCTCGGTGGTGCGCTTCGGGGCGGGGCTGTTCACCGGCAAGCTTTCCTATGCGGTGATTTCGGACGCCCTCCAGCGCAACACCACGGCGCCGGCGTTCGTCAGCCAACTGCGGGCGTTGCAGGCGCGCGGGATCATCCCGGCCGGTGTCGATCCGGCCAGCCTGACGTTCGACGGCAATCTCACCGTCTCGCCGGCCTGCACCAATGTCGCCAGCTGCCCCACCCCGGCACAGGTGCAGGCGCTGCGGGCAAGCCAGACGCTGGGGGAGGCCCGCATCCTGTCCCCCACCGGCTATCGCAGCCCGCAGAGCCTGCAACTGAGCACCGGCTATCAGGTTCAGGCGACCAGCAATCTCACCCTGTCGGTCGATGCCATCTACAGCCGCACGCACAATCTGGCGCGCCTGCGTGACCTGAATGCGCCGGCGCCGTTCACGCCCAATCTGGCGGCGTTGACGCCGGCCAACATCGCCCTGCTGCAGGCCGCGCCCGACAATGCGGCGCGCGCCGCGCTGGCGCAGAGCCTGGGCCTCGTCCGCAGTGTCGCCGCCGCCGATGCCAGCCGGCCGGTGGCGCTTGTGCCCGGCGGCGCGCGGCAGATCACCGTCACCGAAACCGCCGGCCGCTCCGAATATATGGCGCTCATCCTTCAGGCGGTGAAGGCGCGCGGGGCCGACGATTATGCCTTCCGCCTGAGCTACACCCTGTCGCGCCTGAAGAACGACACCGACGACATCAATTTCCGCGCCGCCAATTCCAACGATTTCAGCACCGAATATGGCCCGTCGGCCAATGATCGCCGGCACGTCATCTCGGCTGTGGGCTATCTCTACCCGCTGGAGGGCCTGACGTTGACGGTCGCCGGCCTGTTCCAGTCGGGCCAACCGGTCAATCTGGTGCCCGACGCGCGGATTTTCGGCACGCAGGATCTGAACGGCGACGGCGCTTCCTTCGGGGAAAACTACGTCGGCAACAGCGACCGTTACCCCGGTGCTTCGCGCAATTCGGCGCGGCTGCCGTGGTCGGCCACCGTTGATCTGGGCATCCGCTATCTGCTGTGGAAGCGGGTGGAGCTGTCGGCCGACGTGTTCAATGTGCTGAACACCAACAACCGCTCCGGCTTTGCCAATGCGGCGACCACATCGAACCAGGTGCAGTTCGGCGGCGGCGCGCCGTTCGTGCAGCGAAACGCCGGCCCGCCGCGGCAGTTCCAGTTCGGCGCGGCGGTGAAATTCTGATGGCGCAGTTTCAGGGCCTCATCGGGCTGGTGCTCATCCTGGCGCTGGCGTGGGCGTTTTCGGAGGATCGCCGCCAGCGCCCCGGCTGGCGCTGGGTGGCCGGTGCCATCGCCATGCAGATCGGCCTGGCGTTGGTGGTGGTGCGGGTACCGGCGGTGTGGCAGGCGGTGGGCGTGATCAACACGGCCATCGCCGCGATCGAGACCGCGACGCTGGCCGGCTCCAGCTACATGTTCGGCTACCTCGGCGGCGCTCCGATCCCATTCGTGCTGCAGCCCGGCGCGCCGCAGCCGATGGTGATCGCCTTCCAGATCCTGCCGCTGATCATCGTGTTCTCGGCCCTCACCGCGCTGCTGTGGCATTGGGGGGTGCTGCGGCTGGTGGTGAACGGCCTGTCGTGGGCGCTGCGCCGCTCGCTGGGCGTGTCAGGCGTCGTCGGCCTCAACGCCGGCGCCAACATCTTCCTGGGCGTGGTGGAAGCGCCGCTGATCGTGCGGTCGTGGTTCGCGCGCATGAGCCGGGCCGACATGTTCGCGGTGATGGTGCTGTCGATGGCCAATATTTCCGGCGCCCTGCTGGTGCTCTATGCCACGACGCTGGCGAAACAGCTGCCCGACGCGGTGGGGCACATGATCGTCGCCTCCTTCCTGTCGCTGCCGGCGGCGATCCTGGTGGCGCGGCTGATGGTGCCCGGCGATGCCAGCGCCGACGCCGGCGAACCGGAAGCCGAGGTCGCCTATGAAAGCAGCATGGACGCGATCATCCGCGGCACCATGGAAGGCGTGCAGCTGGTGCTGGCGGTGATCGGCATCATCATCGTCATCTTCGCGCTGGTGAACCTGGCCGATCAGATCCTGGCCAATTTGCCGCCCCTCGCCGGCGAGGCCATCACCGTGAAGCGCGGCTTTGGCTGGCTGTTCGCGCCGTTCATGTGGGCACTGGGCGTGCCGTGGGATCAGGCCGGCACCGCCGGCGCCCTGATGGGCACCAAGGCCATATTGAATGAATATGTCGCCTATATGCAGTTCGCCGCCCTGCCCGATGCGGCGCTGTCGGTGCGCAGCAAGCTGATCGTCACCTATGCGCTGTGCAATGTCGCCAATCTGGCCAGTGTTGGCCTCTTGGTCTCCACCATATCCACGCTGGCGCCCGCGCGCCGCAAGGATGCCGTGGCGCTGGGCATGAAAAGCTGGATCGGCGGCAACCTCGCCTCGGCCATGGGCGGCGCCGTGATCGGCCTGGTGACCCCGCTTGTTTGACGCCCGCCTCCGCCCGCTGATCGATCCGCCGCTGAACGCGGTGGGGCGCGGCCTGGCGCGGCTGGGCATCACCGCCAACATCGTCACCTTGGCCGGCATCGTGCTGGCCGTGGCGGCGGGCGTCGTGCTGGCGCAGGGCCATTACACTTTGGGTCTGGCGCTGGTGGTCGCCAACCGGCTGCTCGATGGCCTCGATGGTGCTGTCGCCCGCGCCACGCGGATGAGCGATTTTGGCGGCTATCTCGATATCGTCGGCGATTTCCTGTTCTATCTCGCCGTGCCGATGGGATTCGGGCTGGCCGATCCGGCCAATCTCCGGCCGGCGCTCGCCCTGCTGTTCTGCTTCGGGTTGACCGGCATCAGCTTCCTCGCCTTCGCAACGCTGGCCGCCAAGCGCGGGCTGGAAACCACGGCGCATGGGAAGAAGAGCTTTTTCTACAACACCGGGCTCGCAGAGGGCACGGAGACCATCGCCGTCTTCATCGCCATCTGCCTGTGGCCGCAGCATTTCGCGGCCATCGCCTATGGCTATGCCGGCCTGTGCCTGATCACGGTCGCGCAGCGCACGGCAGCGGCCAGGGCGGTGTTTCGGGACTGATGGGGAAAGAGTGGTGGGCGCGACAGGGATTGAACCTGTGACCCCTGCCGTGTGAAAGCAGTGCTCTACCGCTGAGCTACGCGCCCACTCTTGGGAGGCGCGGAATTAGGCGAGATGGGCGGCGCTGTAAAGCCCCGCCCACCCGCTATCCGCACAATTTTCAGTGCCGCACCGCCGGCTCGATCGCCACCGCGGCCGGCGGGCTCGCGGCCTTCTCGTCGGCTTCGGTCCACTCGATCGGTTCCAGCGGGCGGATCAGGGCCAGGGCCAGCACCTCGTCAACGTGGGAGACGGGCACGATGGTCAGGCCCTGCTTCACGTTGTCGGGGATTTCGGCCAGATCCTTCTCGTTCTCGGCCGGGATCAGCACGGTGGTGATGCCGCCGCGCAATGCCGCCAGCAGCTTTTCCTTCAGGCCGCCGATCGGCAGCACACGGCCGCGCAGCGTCACTTCGCCGGTCATGGCCACGTCGCGGCGCACCGCCACGCCGGTCAAGGTCGAAATGATCGCCGTCACCATCGCGATACCGGCCGACGGGCCATCCTTGGGCGTTGCGCCTTCCGGCACGTGCACGTGGATGTCCTTCTTCTCGAACACGCTGGGCTTGATGCCATAATGCACCGCCCGCGCGCGGACGAAGCTCAGCGCTGCCGAGATCGATTCGGTCATCACGCTGCCCAGCTTGCCGGTGGTTTTGATATTGCCCTTGCCAGGGCTGGTGACGGCTTCGATGGTGAGCAGGTCACCGCCCACTTCGGTCCAGGCCAGGCCGGTCACGGCGCCGATCTGGTCCTCGCTGTCAGCCAGGCCGTAACGGAACTTCCGCACCCCGGCGAAATCGGCGAGGTTGTCGGAGCCAACGGTGACGCTGGTATCCTTGCCTTCCAGGATGCGGCGCAGGGCCTTGCGCGCCAGCTTGGCGATCTCGCGCTCCAGTTTCCGCACGCCGGCTTCACGGGTGTAATAGCGGATGAGGTCGCGGATGGCCTCGTCGGTGACGGCAAACTCGTCCTTCTTCAGGCCGTGCGCCTCATACTGCTTCTCGATCAGGTGGCGACGGGCAATCTCCACCTTCTCGTCCTCGGTGTAGCCCGACAGGCTGATGATCTCCATGCGGTCCAGCAGCGGCTGGGGCATGTTGTAGCTGTTGGCCGTAGTCACGAACATCACGTCCGACAGGTCGTAATCGACCTCCAGATAATGGTCGTTGAACGCCTTGTTCTGCTCCGGATCCAGCACTTCCAGCAGCGCCGAGGCCGGATCGCCGCGGAAATCCTGGCCCAGCTTGTCAATTTCATCGAGCAGGAACAGCGGGTTGGATGTGCCGGCCTTTTTCAGATTCTGGATCACCTTGCCGGGCATCGAACCGATATAGGTGCGGCGGTGGCCACGGATCTCGGCCTCATCGCGCACGCCGCCCAGGCTGTGGCGGATGAACTCGCGGCCCGTCGCCTTGGCGATGCTGCGGCCCAGCGACGTCTTGCCGACGCCCGGCGGGCCAACGAGGCACAGGATCGGCCCCTTCAGCTTGTTGGTGCGCGCCTGCACGGCCAGATATTCGACAATCCGGTCCTTCACCTTTTCCAAGCCATAATGATCGGCATCAAGAACGGCCTGCGCCGCCACGATATCCTTCTTGATCTTGGACTTCTTGCTCCACGGCAGGCCCAGCAGCGTATCGAGATAGTTTCTGACCACGGTGGCTTCCGCCGACTGCGGCGCCATCGCCTTGAACTTCTTCAGTTCGGCCATGGCCTTCTCGCGCGCTTCCTTCGACAGCTTGGTCTTGGCGATGCGCGCCTCGAACTCGGCGGCTTCGTCCTTGTCCTCGTCACTTTCGCCCAACTCGCGCTGGATCGCCTTCATCTGTTCGTTCAGATAGTATTCGCGTTGGGTCTTCTCCATCTGCCGCTTCACGCGGTTGCGGATCTTCTTTTCCACCTGCAGCACGCCCATCTCGCCTTCCATGAAGGCGAAGATCTTCTCCAGCCGCGCCGCCACGTCAGGCTCGGCCAGCAGCGCCTGCTTGTCGGCGATCTTCAGCCCCAGATTGGCGGCGACCGTATCGGCAAAGCGGCCCGGTTCTTCCACCGCGCTGATCTGGCTGGCGATTTCCGGCGCAACCTTGCGGTTCAGCTTCACGAACTGCTCGAACTGGGTCTGGGCCGAACGCAGCAGCGCCGCCACCTCGGTCTCGCTGCGGGTCACCTCGGGCCGCTCGGCCACTTCGGCGACAAGGTGCGCGCCGCTGGCATCCAGGCTGATCAGCGTGGCGCGGCTCTGGCCTTCGACCAGCACCTTCACCGTGCCATCCGGCAGTTTCAGCAACTGCAGGACATTGGCCAGCGTGCCGACGTCATAAAGCTCGTCAGCACCGGGATCCTCGTCACCGGGGTTCTTCTGGCTGAGCAGGAACACGGTGCGGCCATCGGCCATCGCCGCTTCCAGCGCCGCCACCGACTTTTCGCGGCCGACAAACAGCGGCACGATCATCTGCGGGAACACCACGATATCGCGCAGGGGCAACACGGGCAGGGTCTGGTTGGTCATCACATCTCCATCGGGCCGGCACTGAGCCGACGCCTCGTCCCGCCTGATATGGGTAGTGCCTGTGGCAGGCGCAATGGCAGAATCAGCGCAGGGACGCGGCAAATGATGCAAGAGCCGTGCCGGCCCGGATAGAGGCAGCTGATACGGTTTTGGTGGACAATTCCGCCCCCATGGCGGGGAAAGCGATCAGGCCTTCACCACGCCCTGCGCCACCAGCCCGGCAATCGCGGCATCATCATAGCCGGCAGCGGCAAGGATCTGCCGGCCGTGCTGGCCCAGGTGCGGCGCCGGGCCGGGGGGATCGAGCGCCTGGCCAAATCGCGCTGCTGCCCGCGCCTGCCGAACCCGGCCCACGCCCTCGCCATGCGCCACCTCGATGCAGATGCCATTGTGCTGCACCTGGGCATCGTCGGGCACATCGGGCAGCGACACCACCGGGCCGCCCACGGCGCCGTGGGCAACAAAGCCGGCCATCAGTTCGGCGCGCGTGCGGCGGGCGATTTCGGCGGACACCTGCGGCGCCCATTCGCGCTGGTGCCTGATGCGGCCGGCCGAGGTCTGGAAGCGCGGGTCTTCTGCAAGATCATCGCGGCCCAGGCTGCGGGTGAGGGCCGTGAACTCGGCCGTCTGCAGCGCACCGATCGCCACCTGGCCATCAGCCGCCTTCCACAGCCGCATCTGCGCGCCATATTCGGGCCAGGCTTCGGGCGCATCGTCGCGGAAGCTGTAATTGTACATGCCTTCCGGCCAGTTGAAGGCGACGGCGGCATCGAGCATCGCCAGTTCGATCTTCTCGCCCGGCGCCTGCGGCCCGGCCAGCGCGCGGCGCAGCAGGGCGGCGGTGATCGCCTGCGCCGCCGTCAGCGCCGTCACCTTGTCGGCCACGAGATGGCGGACGAGGCCGGGCGTGCCTTCCTTGTCCACCTGAGAGGCGGCGATGCCGGAAACGGCCTGGATCACCGGATCATAGACGCGGATATTCTGGTAGGGCCCATCGGGGCCAAAGCCGGTGATGCTGCAATAGATGAGGCGCGGGTTGAGCGCCTGCATCCGGTTCCAGTCCAGCCCCAGCCGGGCCAGCACGCCGGGGCGGAAATTTTCCACCAGCACGTCGGCAGTCGTCACCAGCCGTTCCAGCACGGCAATGCCTTCGGCGGCTTTCAGATCGAGGCACAGGCCCTGCTTGCCGCGGTTGACCGCGATGAACATCGACGACAGATCGGCCTTGCGCGGCCCCAGCGTGCGCACCGGATCGCCGCCGGGGCTTTCGATCTTGATGACCTCGGCACCCTGATCGGCCAGCAACTGGCAGGCCATCGGGCCTGAGACGATCTGCGACAGATCAAGGATGCGGATGCCCGCCAGCGGTCCGGCCACAATCGCCCCCTTCGTGTCAGTCGTTGATGTTGATGTGGCGATTGTCCTTCAGGAACAGCAGCATGATCACCAGCCCCACGGCCACCACCACAATCGTGTACCACAGGCCGGCAAACACATCGCCGGTCTTCACCACAATGTACTGGGAAATGACGGGGAGAAACCCGCCAAAATAGCCCGTGCCGATATGATAGGGCACCGACATGGAGGTGTAGCGCACCCGCGCCGGGAACATCTCCACCAGCACCGCAGCGATCGGGGCATAGGTCCAGCCCGACAGCAGCCCGATCGCCATCACCGCCAGCAGCAGCTGCCAGACGACGATGCGCTGTGGATCGGCCTTTTCCGGCCAACCGGCAGCGTTGAGGGCCGCGCCCCACTTGTCCTTGTCAAAGCCTTCCAGCCGGGCGCCGGCGACGTTCATGGCCAGCACCGGCGCATCGACCTTGGCATAGGAAACGCCGCGTTTCGTCAGCCATTCCAGCGCCTTGCCGCATTCATATTCCTGCTTGAGGAAGATATTATATTCGCATTCCGGCAATTCGACCGTGACAGGCGCGGTGCGGATGGCTTCGGAAAGCGCCGGGTTGGCACCCTTCGCCATCAACTGGAAAATCGGGAACAGCAGCACCAGCGTGAGCGCAAAGCCGGCGGACAGCACCTGCTTGCGGCCGAAGCGATCAGACAGCGCGCCAAAATAGATATAGGCCGGGGCCGACACCGCAATGCCGACCGCCAGATAGAGCAAGGCCTGGGTTTCCGGCAGCCGCGCCGTGTTCTGCAGGAAATAAAGCGTGCCGAACTGGCTGGTGTAGAAAATCACCGTGAAACCGGCCGAGACGGCCAGGCCGACAAGCAGCCGGCCCTTGTTACCAGGCGCGGAGAGCGCATCCTTGAACGGGTTCTTCGACGTGGTGCCAGCCGATTTCATCTTCTGGAACACCGGGCTTTCCGACAGTTTCAGCCGCACCCACAGCGAGATGCCGAGCAGCAGCAGCGACACCAGGAAGGGCACGCGCCAGCCCCAGGCGTTGAACTGGTCTTCCGGGATCAGCGCCTTCGTGGTGAGCACGACCGCCAGCGTGAGCATGAAGCCGGCTGCGGCCGCGACCTGGATCCAGCTGGTATAGGCGCCGCGCTTGCCGGGCGGGGCGTGCTCCGCCACGTAAATCGCCGCGCCGCCATATTCGCCGCCCAGCGCCAAGCCTTGCAGGGTGCGCAGCACCAGCAGCAGGATCGGCGCCGCGATGCCGGCCTGGCCGAAGGTGGGCAACAGGCCGATCGCCGCCGTCGCCCCGCCCATCATCGCGATGGTGACGAGGAAGGTGTATTTGCGCCCAACACGATCACCGAACCAGCCGAACACCAGCGCGCCCAGCGGCCGGAAGAAGAAACCGATGGCAAAGGCGAACAGGCTGAACAGCAATTCGGTGGTTGGGTTGCCGGTGGCGAAGAACAATTTGCCGAGCAGGCTGGCGAGGATGCCGTAGAGGAAAAAATCATACCATTCGAACACGGTGCCAAGGCTGCTCGCCACGATCACCAGCCGATCACGCTTCGGGTCGATCACGTCGACCGCCTCACCTGCAACGTTCAAAACCGGCCTCCCCGCCTGTTCCTTGGTCAACCCGCATAGCGGATGCAGCGCGCGTTGCAACGGGTGCGAATTGACCGGTCCGCCGCAGCCGGGCAGACGATAGCCGATGCGATACGATGCGATCATCATCGGCGGCGGCCACAACGGTCTGGTGACGGCCTTCTATCTGGCGAGAGCCGGGCTGAAGGTGCATGTCTGCGAAGCGCGCGACATCGTGGGCGGGGCTTGCGTCACCGAGGAATTCGCCCCCGGTTTCCGCAATTCCACCGCCAGCTACACCGTCTCTCTGCTGCAGGAAAAGGTGATGGCCGACATGGGCCTCGCCGATCATGGCCTGCGCATCGTGCTCAGGCCGCTGAACAATTTCCTGCCGCTGGAGGGCGATTATCTGAAGGTCGGCGCCGGCCAGACGCAGGCGGAGGTGGCGCGCTTTTCCCAAAGGGACGCCGCCGCCCTGCCCGCCTATGACGCGCGGCTGGAAGTGCTGGCCGACCAGATGCGCCGCCTCGCGCTGAAGACGCCGCCGGGGCGCGGGCTGGCGGGCATCGCGGCGCTGGCCGCGCAGGGCTGGCCGCTGCTGGGGCTGGAGGCGGCCGAACAACGCGACCTCCTCGCCCTGTTCACCCGCTCCGCGCGCGAGTTTCTGGATGGCTGGTTCGAAAGCACGCCGATCAAGGCCATCCTTGGCTTTGATTCCATCGTCGGCCACTTCGCCAGCCCGGACACGCCGGGTTCGGCCTACGTCCTCCTCCACCATGTCTTCGGGCAGGTGAACGGCGTGAAGGGGGCCTGGGGCCACGCCATCGGCGGCATGGGCGCCATCACCCAGGCCATGGCGAAGGCCTGCACCGCGGCCGGCGTTTCCATCGGGCTGGAGGAACGGGTCGCGAAGCTCAACGTCGTGAACGGCAAGGCCAGCGGCGTCACCCTGGCCGACGGCCGCACGCTGGACGCGCCGATCATCGCCAGCAACGCCGGCCCCGCCCTGCTCTTCCGTAGCCTCGTGGACCGCGCCGATCTGCCGGCCGATTTCGCCCGCGCCATCGATGGCTATGCCGCCGGCTCCGGCACCTTCCGCATGAACGTCGCACTGTCGGAACTGCCGGATTTCAGCGTGTTGCCCGGCCCGGGCGCGCACCACGGCGCCGGCATCGTCATCGCGCCATCCCTCGACTACATGGACCGCGCCTTCACCGACGCCAAGGCCCACGGCTGGTCACGCGAGCCCATCGTCGAGATGCTGATCCCCTCCACGCTGGACGACACGCTCGCGCCGCCCGGCCAACATGTCGCCAGCCTGTTCTGCCAGCAATTCGCACCCACCTTGCCGAACGGCCACAGCTGGGACGACCACCGCGAGACCGTCGCCGATCTGATCATCAACACGGTCACCGCCCATGCCCCGAATTTCAAGGCCAGCATCCTCGCCCGCCAGATCCACTCGCCATTGGATCTCGAACGCAAGTTCGGCCTGATCGGTGGAGACATTTTCCACGGCCGCATCAGCCTTGATCAATTGTGGGCCGCGCGGCCGGTGCTGGGCCACGGCGACCACCGCATGCCGATCAAGGGCCTTTACCTGTGCGGCAGCGGCGCCCACCCCGGCGGCGGTGTCACCGGCGCGCCCGGTCACAATGCCGCGCGCGAGATACTGGCGGACAGACGCGTTTACAATCGCTTGCGGCTGTAGATCAGCACCGGCCATCCGGCGGCGACCAGGCCCAGGCACCAGAGATTGGGCTCCAGCCCCGCCGCATAGAGCGCGAACAGCGAATAGAGCAGCCCGGCAATCCCCACCACGCGCCAGCCACCTTTGAGCAATTTCACCGCCGCCAACGCCACCGCGAAATAGCCCACCAGCATTGCCGAGGTCGCCACCAGGATGGTGAACTGGAACAGGCCGGCAAGGCTGCGATCGGTGTTGAGCAGCACCAGCAGCGCCGCCAGCCCGCCTGACAGCAGCAGGCCGGCGGCCGGGGCGCCCGCCTTGTTCAGCCCGGCATAGCGCGGCGGGAATTGCCCGGCCAGCGCCAGCGCGCGCGGCAGTTCGGCCACGGCCAAGGTGAGCCCGTTGACAGCACCCAGCGCCGAGATGGCGGCAAACAGGCCGATGAGGGTGGCGGCCCCGCTGCCGATGAACGGCGCGGCAAAATCGGCGAAGGGCGCGTTGCTGTGGGCCAGCGCCTGCGCCGGCACCAGCGCGATCATCGCCGCCGAAATCGCCATGTAGAGCGCGCCGGCCAGCAGCGGCCCCAGCACCGTGGCCAGCGGCACGGTGATTTCCGGTCGCCTGATCTTGTCCGCCGGCACGGTGGCGCTTTCAAACGCCAGGAACGCCCACATGGTGAGCGTGACTGAGGTGATGACGCCATCGGCGTGCATGGCCGACGGCGGATTGACGATGGCGGCGCTGCCCTTCGTCAGCAGCAGCCAGGCCGCAATACCCAGCACCGCCACCAGCGGCATCAGCTTCAGCACGGTGGTGATCTGCTGCACCACGCTGGCCGCCGGCGCGCCGGCGAGGTTGATGGCCGTCACCAGCACCAGTATCGCCACCGACGCGCCTGCGCTGAGCAACGGATCGGTGGCAAGGCCGGGCAGCACCACGGTGAGGTTGGAGACGACCGCCACCGCCAGCGCGGCATTGCCCACCCACACGCCAATCCAGTAACTCCACGCCGCAACAAAGCTGGCCTTGGCCCCGAAGGCCGTTTCCACATAGGCATGCGGGCCGCACTGGCCGGGCATCTGGCGCGACAGCATGGCATAGCAGCCGGCCAGCGCCAGCGTGCCGGCCAGCGCGATCATCCAGCCGCCCATTGCCGACCAGCCATAGGGCGCCAGCGTCGCCGGCAGCAGGAACACGCCCGAACCGACCATGGTGCCAACCACCAGCGCCAGTGCGGCGCCCAGGCCGAGTTGCTTTTTGCTATCGCTCATGTGTCCCCCATTGCCTCGTGCTGCCCGCCGGGCGCGCGTTCGTCAATGTGTGGTCTCCGGTTGGCGCAGACGGGGTGTTGCCAGCGCCGGCCAGCGCCTATGCTGCGGCCATGGCGACTCTGCACCCCACCATCACCCGCGTCACCGACCGCATCATCGAACGCAGCCGATCGGGGCGCGCCCGCTATCTCGATCTGATCGCGCGCGAACGCGATGCCGGCATGAACCGCACCATGTTGTCCTGCTCCAACCTTGCCCATGGCTTTGCCGGCGCGCTGGAGGACCAGGCGACGATCAAGGCCGGCACCCGCACCAATATCGGCATCGTCACCGCCTTCAACGACATGCTCTCCGCCCACCAGCCCTATGGTGCCTATCCGCCGCAGCTGAAATTGTTCGCGCGCGAAGCCGGCGCCACGGCGCAGGTGGCCGGCGGCGTGCCGGCGATGTGCGATGGCGTCACCCAGGGCACAGTGGGCATGGAATTATCGCTGTTCAGCCGGGATGCGATCGCGCTGGCCACTGCTGTCGCCCTGTCCCACGGCATGTTCGAAGCTGCAGCCCTGCTGGGGATCTGCGACAAGATCGTGCCCGGGCTCCTCATCGGTGCGCTGCGCTTCGGCCATCTGCCGATGCTGTTCGTGCCGGCCGGGCCGATGCCATCGGGCCTGCCCAACAAGGAAAAGCAGCGCATCCGCCAGCTCGCCGCCGAAGGCAAGGCCAGCCGGGCCGAGCTGCTGGAGGCGGAAAGCGCCTCCTACCACAGCCCCGGCACCTGCACCTTCTATGGCACCGCCAATTCCAACCAGATGATGATGGAGGTGATGGGCCTGCACATTCCCGGCGCCGCCTTCGTCAACCCCGGCACCGGCCTGCGCAACGCCATGAACCGCGCCGCCATGCACCGGCTGGCGCAGATCGCGCTGAAACAGCCGCAGGAACGCGCGCTGGGGCATTGTGTGGACGAACGTGCCATCGTCAACGCCATTGTCGGCCTGCTCGCCACCGGCGGCTCCACCAACCACGCCATCCACCTGCCCGCCATCGCGCGCGCCGCCGGCATCCGGATCGATTGGCAGGATTTCGACGAGCTTTCGTCAGCCGTGCCGCTGATCGCCCGCGTCTATCCCGGCGGCGCGGCCGACGTGAACCAGTTCCATGCCGCCGGCGGCATGGCGTTCACCATCCGCACCCTGCTGGATGCCGGGCTGCTGCACGGCGATATCCTCACCGCCGGCGGCGACAGCCTTGCCGATTACGCCCGCGACCCGGTGATGAGTGACGACGGCCTTTCCTGGCAGGACATCAACGCCAGCCGCGACGAGACCATCCTGCGTTCCACCGACAACCCGTTCCGCCCCGATGGCGGCATGCGGCTTGTAAAGGGCAATCTGGGCCGCGCCATCTTCAAGACCAGCGCAGTGGACTCCGAGCGCTGGACGATCGAGGCTCCGGCCCGCGTGTTCGACAGCCAGGATGCGGTGCTGACCGCCTTCAAGGCCGGCGAGCTGTTCCGCGACGTGGTGGTGGTCGTCCGCGGCCAGGGCCCGCGCGCGAACGGCATGCCGGAACTGCACAAGCTGACCCCGGCGCTGGGCGTGTTGCAGGATCGCGGGCACAAGGTGGCGCTGGTGACGGACGGGCGCATGTCGGGCGCGTCAGGCAAGATCCCGGCGGCCATCCACCTCTGCCCGGAAGCCATGGCCGGCGGACCGATCGCCCGCGTGCGCGATGGCGATATGGTGCGGCTGTGCGGCCATTCCGGCACGCTGGATGTGGTGGGGGATGTGGCGGCGTTCGCGGCGCGCGAACCGGCGGTGATCGGGGTGCAGACGGCCGGCACGGGCCGCGAGCTGTTCACCCTGTTCCGGGATCACAGCGATGACGCGGAAGCGGGCGCGTGCGCGATGCTGGCCGCGGCGGGCCTGTAAGCCGGGCTTCTGCCATACTCACCCGTCGCCCCGGGCTCCCGCTGCTTTCGGCGGAGGTCGGCGGCGGCCCGACAGGGGCAGCTGCACCCCGTGTCAAGCACGGGGTGACTTCGAACACAGTTGCAACACCAACGAAAACGGCCGGGGCGTCGCCACCCCGGCCGTTTCGGTTCGCGAAAGACGCGATTACTTGGCCTGGGCCAGGTAGTTCGCCATGCGCTTGGTCGCCAGCGGCGACAGCTTCACGGCCTTGGCAGCAGCCAGGTTCGACGACGGGCCGTTGCCGACCTGCACCAGGGCAACCATACCCATCGAGAAGTGCGGCAGGCACTTGATGCCATACAGGCCCGGCTTGCCGACCTTCAGCACGAAATCCTTGCCCATCGTGCCCTTCTGCTCGGCTTCACCGGCCGGCAGGAAGCCCGGGATGGTCTGGGCGTTGTGGCCCGGGTTGGCGGCGACGAACTTCACGGTGTCGCCCGGGGCGGCCTTGATGAAGCCCGGTTCGAACACCATGGCGCCTTCAGCACCCTTGTTGAGCATCTTGACGGTGATTTCCTTGGCGGCGGCCGGAGCAGCGATCACCAGGGCAGCAGCGACAAAGCCGAGAATCTTCATCAGTCTTCCTCCATTGGCCGGTGAAGAGCCACCGACCGATTTGATGCACGCCCGGAGTCGGATGCCGCCGGATCGCTTGGCGGCGCTCTTAGACCCGCGCAGGCCACCACTCAAGACGGGAACTTGCGACTTGTTGTCCAGACCCCACCTTGACCGGGGGCTTTAGCCGCCAGTGGCTTGCGGCAGGCTGAACGGGTTCACAGGCTGGCGATGATCCCGGCCGCCGGATCGATGCGCCCCGCCACCAGATCGGCCCAGGCCGCCGCCACATCGGCAGCGCCGGTGACGCGCCGGATCTGCAGCCAGCCCAGCGTTGCGGCAAAGCGGCCCCACGCGGCCGCCAGCCGCTGATCAAACCCGGCCGGGCCCCATTCGGCCACCCGCGCCTGCGCCACGGTCGGCGCGAAGAACATCTGCGGTGCCGGGCCCGGAAGGCTGCCCAGCTTGGGCGCCTGCCAATGGGTGTCGCCGACAACATGGCTTTCCGCCAGCCGATCGCCCAGCAGCGTGTGAACCGCCTCACGCACCGGGCCGTGGCCGGAAAAATCGATGAAGGCGATGGACGTGCCACTGACAGCGGCGATGTCGTCATAGCTCAGAACCTGGTCATACAGGCCGGTGGCTGCGCAGAACGCCCGGTTGGCCGGCGCGGTGAGCCCCACCACCCGCTGCCGGCCCCTCGCCGCCTGCGCCACGCCCAGCGCCGTCTTCGAGGAAGCCGAGGACAGCAGCAACGTGTCAACCGGGCGGGCCGCGATCATGGCGTCGATCAGGAAGCTGGTGGCATAGAGCGGGCGGAACAGGCATTGCAGCGCCTCATCCCCCCAATCGGGGCTGGCCGGCGTGTAGCGGTTGTAGAAAGGCGGCAGCCCGGCCCGGTGCGCGGCGCCATCGGTGAAGCCGTGAGGCGACACGTGCACCGGCGTCAGCACCGCCTGGGCGCCCATCGGCCAATAGCCGAACACGCGGTCACCCACCGCCACGCCCGCTGCCCGGCTTTCGGTGACGCGCGCGAAACCCCACACCGGCACGATGCCAAACCCTTCCGGTGCCGGGAAAAACCGCCAGTAGGCGAAATCTTCCCCGTGCACGGCATAGGTGACATTGTTGGCGGTCAGCGCGAAATGTTCGATGGCAAAGCGCGCCTGCCCTTCGGCGAGCGGGCCGGGATCGGGCAACGCCACAGTGTCGGCCAGCGCGCCGATGCGGGCGGCAAGGATGGTCATGGGCGGCTGTCCTTCCAGATGGCGACGCCGGCCGGCGGCACCGGGTTCTGCCCGATCAGGAGCGGCTGATCCACGGGCACGGGATCAGGGCCATAGTTGAACAGGAACATCAGGTCGCCGCGCCGTTCCAGCCGCACATCGGGGCCCAGATCGCGCGGGCAAAGGCCGGCCGCCGCCGCCACATCGGCGATGATGCGGCGCAGCAGATCGTCATCAACCTGGCCGGCAAGATAATGGGCGCGGCCCTGCGCCAGCCACAGGCCGCGGCCGTCGTCGGTGGCCAGCCGGGTGGTGACGTCAGCGCCGGCCTCGACATCCTCCATCCAGCTGGAGACGTGCCCGGCGTTGCCGGCGGTGATGCGGATGCCGGGCGGCAGGCTTTCCACCCGCGCCACCCTGATATCGATCAGCGCCTGCAGCCCACCCGGCGGCAGCGTGGCCGGAATGGCCAGATCGCGGGTCTTGGCGCCGGTGCGCGGGCCGGCCAGCAATCGGGCGCCGCCGGCCTGCACCTGGCGCGCCAGATCCGCGCCGAAAAACACCTGCATCGGGGCCAGAACAAGCCGATAGCCGGCCAGATCGGCATCGGGTGACACCACATCGACCGACAGGCCCAGCCGCCGCGCCGCCGTGTGCCAGGCCATGGCAGTGGCGAGCGCATCCTGATCACGGCCCTGCGGCTGGCTCTGCACCGCCCACAGGCTGTCATAATCGAACAGCAGCGCCACATCGGCCTGCGCCCGTGCCGGCAATTCCCCCAGCACGGCCAGGCCGCTGTCCAGCGCCTCGACCTCCGGCCAGGCGGCGGCCGGCACATTGTCAGGCCGGTTCAGGCCGGCGTGCATGGCCTCCTGCCCGGTCGGTGCCTGCCGCCAGCGGAACCAGCTCATCCGCTCGGCACCATGGGCAACGGCCTCCCACCCCCACAATTCCACCGCGCCCCTGGCCGGCGCCGGGTTCCACGCTGCCCAGTTCACCGGGCCGGGCTGCTGTTCGATCACCCACCAGCGGCCATTGCCGCAGCTGCGGTAGAGGCTGTGATGAAAGGCGGTGAGATCGGGGTGGCCGGTGCGCAGATAACGCGCCTTGTCGGCCGCCGTGAACGGCCCCTGCCCCAGAAAGCCGATGGGATAGCTGTCCCACGTCGCCACATCGAGCTGGCGGCTGACGGCAAAATGATCAAATTCGGTGAACAAGCCCATGAAATTGTGAAGAATATCGCGGCCCGGCGACTCTTCGCGCAGGATCGCCACTTGCGCCGCGTTGAAGCGTTCAACCATCGCCGAGCTATAGCGCTGCCAGGCCAGCCGGTGTGCGGGATGGCTTTCCGTCACCGTGCCAAACGGCGCATCAACCTCGTCAAAGCTGCGATATTCCTGCGCCCAGAAGCTGAGGCCCCAGGCCGCATTGAGCGTGGCGACATCGCCATATTGCGCCGCCAGCCAGCGGCGGAACCCGGCCTTGGCCGCGTCAGACGTGCTCACCACCGTGTCGTGGCAGCCATATTCATTGTCGGTCTGCCAGGCGATGATGCCAGGATGCTGGCCGTAACGCTGTGCCATCGCCCGCGTGATGCGCCGCGCCAGCTCCAGGTAGGTATCTGACGAAAAACAATAATGCCGGCGCGAGCCAAAGCCGCGCACCTGCCCGTCGCGGCCCTTCGCCAAGATTTCGGGATGCGCGTCCACCAGCCATCTCGGCGGCGTGGCGGTGGGCGTGCCCATCACCACCTCCAGCCCGGCCCCGTGCGCCAGATCAACGACGCGATCGAGCCAGTCCCAATCGAAACGGCCCGGTTCAGGCTCGATCCGGCTCCACGCAAACTCGCCGATGCGCACGAACGACAGGCCCAGGCCCGCCATGCGCGCGACGTCGCTCGCCCAGAGATGCTCTGGCCATTGTTCGGGATACCAGCAGACGCCCAGCTTCATGGGCCAAGGCATCCCCCATCACAGTCCGGCAAACAACTGCTTTCTTGGCCCCAGATAGCCGAACAAATAGGCCGCCACCTTGCGCATCTGGATCTCTTCCGATCCTTCGGTGATGCGATAACGGCGGTGGTGGCGGAAGATATGTTCGAACGGCTTGTGCCGGCTGTAGCCGATGCCGCCATGCACCTGCATCGCTCGGTCGGCGGCCTCGCACACCAGCCGGTTGGCCCAGTAATTGCACATGGAGATCTTGTCCGAAAGCTGGCTCTCGATCGCCTCGTGCGGCATCTGGTCCATGTCCCACGCCGTCTTGTAGATCAGCAGGCGCAGCATCTCGCACTGGGTGGCCAGTTCCACCAGCGGGAACTGGATGGCCTGATTCTTCGACAGCGGCTCCCCGAACGGCTTGCGCGTACGCGCGTAACGCACGGATTCTTCAACGCAGAAGGTCGCGGCGCCCAGTGAGGAGGCCGCCTGCCGGATGCGGTTCTGGTGGACGAAGCTCTGCGCCAGCGCCAGCCCGCCATCCAGCGGCCCGAGCAGCGCGCTGTCCGGCACCCACACGTCGGTGAAGCTCACCCGCGGGTGATCGGTGGGCATGTTGAACGTCCACAGATACTCCTCCACCTTCAGGCCCGGCGTGTCCGTCGGCACCAGGAAACAGCTGATGCCGCGCGCCGCGCCATCACTGCCCGAGGTGCGGGCGAAGGTGGCGCAGTGGGTCGCCACGTGCATGCCCGTCGTCCACATCTTCTCGCCATTGATGCGCCAGCCGACAACGCCGTCGCGGGTTTCCGGCACGGCGCGGGTTTCCATGAAGGTGGCGTCGCTGCCGTGATGTGGCTCGGTCAGGCCGAAGGCGGTGATGCGTTCGCGCGCAAAGCCGCCCAGGACGAACTCCTGTTTCTGCGCCTCGGTTCCAAAGGTCTCGAACATGGCGACAAAAGGGAAATTGCCGACGATGCTGTGTTCGTTCTGCAGATCATTGTGCAGGCCCAGGCCCTTGGCGGCAAAGCGGTCGCGGATCACCGCCATCCAAAGATTGCTGCCATCCTTGCCGCCATATTTTTTCGGTGCCGAAAAGCGCCAGTGCCCGGCCTTGTCGGCGCGGATCGTCGCTTCGCGCAGCAGCAGCTCCCACTCCCGCCGCGGCAGGCCGCCATGTTCGAAATCGGTGCGCGCCCATTCGCGGCGATGGTCGAAAAAGCGGATATTGTCGTCCTGCTGTTCAAGCGGCGTGATCTCGGCGGCGATGAACGCGTCAAGCTCGGCAAGATAGGCTTGCAGGTCGGCCGGCAGCGCAAAATCCATGGCAAAAATCCTCCCGATGAAGGGGAGTGTGGCGGCTGGCCTGCGCGGACATAACTGGTGGATTGGGGAAGGCCGGCACTACCGGCACAAGCTGAGCAAATTATTGTTAAATCGGGAAAATTCTGTCGGCTGGGCTTACAAACGCTTTGGTAATAATTTTGTCAGCTTTTGAGAAATCAGACACTTAAGGGCGAAATATCATTCGGCACGATTCTTGCAAGTTACCAATCCGATCCCAAATCACCTGCGATATTTTCCCGAGGGTTACGTGCGCAAAATTGCCAAGTCCGTTCTGCTCCTCACTGCCGCCACCGGTTTCGCCGGCGCACTTGACGCGCAGACAGCGCTGACCACGTCCTCGCAGTCCATCACTGCCATCCCGGCCGGGCAGACCGTCACCCAGCTCCAGACGGTCAATTCCAACGCCACCACCACTTTCAGCGGCGCCACGACGGTGTCGAACACGACGACAGTTGCCGCCAACAGCTTCACGGCCTTCGATTCAAACGCTGGAATTCTGGTCGGTTCGAAGCTGGCGGTTGACATCAACTATTACACGTCGCTTGCCGTGCAGGGTGCCGGTGCCGGTGGGATCAAGGTGAACGCGGCATCCGATGTCGGCATGTCGCTGTCGTTCAACGGCGGCATCATTTCCACCAGCAGCAACAGCCTCAGCGTGCTGTGCGCCGGGGGCAATTGCCAGAACGGCTTCAACAACAATATCGTCTATGGGCCGGTTCAGAAGAACAACAACCAGAATGTGAAATTCGCCGGCACCGCAGTCGCTCCGGGCAGCCTGGCCGGATTCACCTCGGCCAGCCCGTCGTCCTTCACCTTCCTGACCTCGGTGAATGCCACCAACACGACGCTCAGCAGTGACGGGTCCAAGCCGGCAACATCGATGACAGCGCGCACGGAAGTTGTGACCAGCGGCAGCAGTTTCAACCTGTCCTACGACTATCTGAACTTCTCGCGCCCGTCCTTCGCTGCCGGCTCGGCCCAGCTTCTCACCGCCGCGGCCAACATCGGCACGGTGTTCCGCAACGCCACCAACAACACGGCCAGCTTCACCATCAGCAACCTGGCCAACACCGCGAACGGCGGCGGGGCGGCCAACACCTCGCCGGTGAAGCTTGATGGCGCGCCCACCGTGAACGGCAATCCGGTCGCCGGCAGCGGCCTTGTCACCTCGCTCACATCGCTCAGCAATCTGCAGGCCGGGACGACGAGCGGCCCCTACAGCATCGGCATCGACACTTCGACCACCGGCACCAAATCGGGCACCGTCGTGTTCAAGATGACCGACGACCCCTATGTTGGCGGTGTCGCCGTCACCAATGCCGCCGGCATGCGCTCGACAAACCTCAGCTATGCCGTGTCCGGCACCGTGGTGGACCGTTCGGCCGCGTCGTTGAGCACAAGCGCTGTCGTCACCAGCCTCAGCAAGGTCGAACTGGGCAACGTCTATCGCAATTCCGGCACCCAGGTGGGCGCCCTGATCCCGCTGGCCAACATCGGCACAGGCGCGAATGTCGCGGCTCTGGTCAGCAATGCCAGTGGCACCAACGGCTTTTCCACCAACCTGAATGGCACGGCCACGGTGGTGGAAGGCACGCCGCAGTCGATCCGTGCCACCCTCAACACCAACGGCCTGACCACTGGCGCCCGCACCGGCGTGGTGACATTGTCGTCGGCTGACAATATCGCCGGCATGGCCGCCGGCACCGTTGGCAATGTCTCGACCCTGACGCTCAACACCAGCGCCACCGTGTGGGATCGTGCCAACCCGCAGTTCGGCCTGGGCGCGGGCAGCGGCACCACCCAGACGATCAGTTTCGGCAATGTGTTCGTTGGCCAGCCCGTCAGCCGGGGCTTCAACGTGACCAACGTGGGCGGCGGCAGCTTTCAGGTTGCGGCCGGGATCACCGGCGTCACGGCATCGGGCAGCGCCAACTTCACCAACAGCGTGCCGGTGGGCGCCAATATCGCTGCTGGCGGCTTTGGCCTTTACCTTGCATCGGTGAATGCCACCAGCGCCGGCGCGCGCAGCGGCACCGTGCTGATTGCGCTTTCGGATGTCACACCCAGCGGCGGCATCAACGGCACCAACAACAACTATGTGCTGACGCTGAACACCAGTGCCACCGGCGTCAACCGCGCCGCGCCCAGCCTGAGCAGCACGTCGATCAACTTCGGCAACGTCTATCGCGACGCCGGGGTGCAGAGCAGCGCCCAGACGCTGACCAATACGGCCGCCAACTCGGCTGCGGCCGTGCTCAACAGCGTGACGCCATCAACCGGCTTTGGCAGCACCCTGGTGGCCAACATCAACATCGCCAATGGCAGTCCGCTGGCCTTCAATGCCACGTTTGATCCGGGCGCGGCGGCCAGTGGCGCCCGCACCGGCACGATCCTGCTGTCCCTAAAGGATTCGCTGACCGGCATGAACATCAGCGCCACCGCCAACAGCTACAACCTCGCGATCAACACCAGTGCCACCGTGTGGGACCGCGCCAACCCGCTGTTCACCGGCACGCAGGCGGCGGCGCAGACCGTCAACTTCGGCACCGTGTTCGCCGGCTCCACGGTCACTGCCGCCAACGCCTTTTCGATCAGCAACGTGACGGGCAGCGCCACCAACCGCGTCGCCACCAGCCTGGTGAGCGCTGACATCACGGGTGCCAACGGCCTGACCACCACGCTGACCTCACTCTCCAACCTTGGCATGGGGAGCACCAGCGGTCCCTATTCGGCGTCCTACACCGCCGGCGCCGCCGGTGCCGCCACGGGCAATGTCAAATACACGCTTACCGACGTGGCACCCGGCACCATTGCCGGTGCCAACCAGACCTACCAACTGACGCTGAATGCGCAGGCCAATGTCGTCAACCGCGCCGCCCCGTCGCTGAACGGTTCTTCGGTGCAGACGACGTCCAATGTCGATCTTGGCAACGTCTATCGCGGCGCCACCGCCACCAGCGGCACCATCAACGTCTACAATATCGCCACTGCCCCGTCGGTCCCGGCGATCGTCACCGGCACAGCGAACAGCGGCGGCTTCACCAACACGCTGGCCAACAGCACCCAGATCAATCCGGGCAGCAGCACGGGCTTCACCTCATCGTTCGTTGCCACCGGCGCCAGCGGTGCCCGCACCGGCAGCGTTCTGATCTCGCTGGCCGACGTCACCACGGGCATGGCCGCCGGCACAACCGCCAACCCTTACACGCTGACGGTAAACACAACTGCCAATGTGTGGGACGTTTCGAACGCCCAGTTCGCCGGCGTGACGCCCGCTGCGACCAGGACGGTTGATTTCGGCACCGTGTTCGCCGGCTCCACCACCACGGTGAGCAATGCCTTTGCGCTGACCAACCTGGCGGATGTCGGCACCAACCGCGTTTCCGCCAGTGTCACCGGCGTCAACACGGCGGCGGCGGCCGGCCTTGCGACCTCGCTGACCACCCTGTCCAGCCTGGGTGCCGGCACCACCACCGGCAATTACAGCGCCTCCTACACGGCCGGCGCCGCCGGCACCGGCCCGGGCAACATCAGGATCAACGTGGCCGATGTCGCCCCCGTGGGCGGCATCACCGGCACCGGCGCCAGCTATCAGCTCACGCTGCAGGGCCAGGCCAATGTCGTGAACCGCGCCGCGCCGTCGCTCAGCGCATCGACGCAGGTTGCCACCACCAGCATCGATCTGGGCAACGTCTATCGCGGCGCCACGGTCACCAGCGGCCCAATCAGCGTTTACAACATCGCCAACGCCCCGGCGGTTGCCGCTGTCGTCACCGGCACCGCCAACGCTGGCGGCGTCACCAACTCGCTGCTGAGCGGCACCCAGATCAACCCGGGCAGCAGCACCAGCTTCACCACCACATTTGCCGCCACCGGTGCCAGCGGTGCCAACACCGGCGTCGTGGTGGTGGCGCTGAGCGATGTGACGACCGGAATGAACGGCGCTGTTGCCAACAACTACAACCTGAAGGTCAACACCAGCGCGACGGTGTGGGATTATTCGAACGCCCAGTTTGCCGGGGGCAGCAATGGCACCACCCGGACGCTGGATCTGGGCACGGTGTTTGCCGGCTCGACCGCTTCGGCCAGCTATGCGCTTACCAACCTCGCCGATCTGGGCACCAACCGGGTTTCCGCCGCCGTCACCAGCGTCAACAGCGCGGGCGCCAACGGCTTCGGCACGGATCTGACGACGCTGAGCAACCTGTCCGCCGGCAGCACCAGCAGCAGCTACACCGCGACGCTGAACGCGCTGACCGCCGGCCAGCAGAGCGGCCAGTTCGTCATCAACATGTCCGACGTGTCGCCCACCGGCGGCATCACCGGCAGCGGCAGCACGTACCAGTTGACGCTGAACACCACGGCCAAGGTGATCAACCACGCCAATCCCTCGTTCGATGGCAGCACGGTGCTGACCACCAAGACGCTGGACTTTGGCAATGTCTCGTCGCGCGGCGGCACCACCTCGCGCGCCTTTTCGCTGTTCAACATCGGCGATCTGAACAGCGCCGGTCTTGAGCTCTATCAGGTCAACGGGCCGAACAACGCGCTGTTTTCCTCGGATGTGTCGCCGTTCCTCAACCTGGCCGGCGGCAGCAGCAACAGCTTCATGGTAACGCTGAACCCGGTCAACCTGGGAGTGGCCAACGGCGTCTACACCTTCCTGCTGCGCGACAATGCGCCGGGCACGCCGGGTGGCCGCAACTACACCCTCACCCTGAACGTGCTGGCCAGCGTGTTCGATCCGGTGCCGGAACCGGCCAGCTGGATGTCGATGATGCTGGGCTTTGGCCTGGTGGGCGCAATGGCCCGCCGCCGCAAGCCGGCCCGGGCTGCCTGATCCTGCCTGATCCAGCGCTTGGCCTGCCCAGCTCCGGCTGGCTCTGCCGTCGCACAAAAGCCCCCTTGCGCGCCGACGTCCATGGCGCAACCATGCGGCCAAGGGGGACAGACGCCATGACCATGATCGCCAACCGCCGCCATCTTCTGGGTGCCGCCATGGCCGCGCCGCTGTGGGCCGGCTGGGCCGCGCGCGCCATGGCCCATGGCGAGGATGCCGATACCATCCTGATCAATGGCCGGCTGATCACCATGGACGATGCCCGGCCGCGTGCCGCCGCCATGGCGATCAAGGGCAACCGGATCATGGCCGTGGGCGGCGAGGAGGTGCGCAGCCTGGGCGGCCCGCGCACCCGCATGGTCGATCTGAAGGGCGCCTGCGTGGTGCCCGGCTTCATCGATTGCCACAATCACCCGATCGGCGACGTGCTGCTGTATGAAGTGCTGGTCGGCAACCCTTACGAGGTGGAATTCGTCACCATCCAGTCGATCATCGACAAGCTGAAGGCCAGGGCCGCCACCACACCGCCCGGCACTTGGGTGGAAGGCTATTTCCACGATGACACCAAGCTGAAGGATGGCCGCCAGCTCACCGCCGACGATCTCGACAAGGTCAGCACCCAGCACCCGGTGATGGTGCACCACCGCGGCGGGCACACCGTGTTCGTCAACCACGCCGCCCTGGCGCTGGCCGGCATCACCACGGCAACGCCAAACCCGCCCGGTGGCACCTTTGATCGGCTGCCCGACGGGCGCCTGAGCGGGCGCATCACCGACAACGCCATCGCAATCGTGGCGGACAAGGGCCAGCGCGCCGCTTACGACGCCGCCGAAAAGGCGCGCCGCATGCGGGCTGGCATCGCGCACATCAGCGGTGCCTTCAGCAGCTATGGGCTGACCACTGTCCATCATCAGGGCGGCGATCTGGCCGCCATTCAGGATGTGCGCGCCGCCGGCGGCCTCAAGCACCGTGTCAGCTATGAGGTGCAGGGCGCGATGGTCGATCGCTTCCTGGAGGCCGGGCTGAAAACCGGCTTTGGCGATGACTGGATCCGCATCGGCGCCACCGCCGAACACACCGCCGACGGCAGTTTTTCGGAACGCACCATGGCGCTGTCCACACCCTATGCCGGCCGCACGCCCGCCTATTACGGCAACGTCACCGAGCCGCAGGACGTGCTCGACGCCTGGGTGGAAAAGGTGGTGCGCGGGGGCATCCAGCCCAATATCCACGCCAACGGCGATGTCGCCATCGACATGGCGCTCACCGCCTTCGAACGCGCCCAGGCCAAGCTGCAGGTGCGCGATCTGCGGCCCAAGATCACCCACTGCACGCTGGTCAATGACAGCCTGCTGAAGCGCATCGCGGCGCTGGGGGCCATTCCCGCACCCTTCACATCCTATGCCTATTACAACAGCGACAAGTTCGGCTTTTACGGCGCAGACCGCATGGCCCACGCCATGGCCTTCCGCGATTTCCTCGATCGCGGCATCAAGGTGTGCGCCGGCAGCGATTTCTTCCCGGGCCCGTTCGCGCCGCTGATGGGCATCCAGGGCATGGTGACCCGCACCGGCTGGAATGGCGAGACCTGGGGCACCAACCAGCGCGTCACCGCCATGGAAGCGATCCGCATCAACACGCTGCACGGCGCCTGGGCCGCCCACGAAGAGGCGATCAAGGGCAGCCTGACCGCCGGGAAGCTGGCCGATTATGTCGTGCTGGCCGATGATCCAACCGCCATTGCGGCCGACAGGATCAAGGATATCGCCATAATCGAAACCGTGGTGGACGGCGAGGCCCGTTATCGGGCGTGATACGCCCTGGCCCCGGTCAGCTCACCAGCCGCGACGCGCCCGACTGGTTGGACGACGCGCACAGTGGAGAGCCCGGCAGGGTGGAGGTGGCGTTGAAGCGGTTGTTGTAGGTGGCGGTGCCGCCCGTGTTCAGTCGGCTGGCCGGCACGGCGGGGCTGCTGCTTTCCATACGGAAAACGATATTGGTGGTTGCGCCGCTCTGGCCGGCGTTGGTCATGGTGATGCCCGGCACCACCACCCAATATTGCCCGGCATCGGGCGCCGTGAAGTAAAACACCTTGGCCCAGTTGGACGGCGAAACGATGCGCACGCCCACGGTGGTCTGGCCACTGTTCCAATTGTCCACCCGGATGATGGGTGCGCCCGAACTCGTGGACCAATAACAGGTGCCCGTCAGGCCTGATTGCGGCAGGCACGCCTGTCCCATCGTCACCACGGCCGTCCTGCTCGGGATCGTGTTGCTGATCGAGGACAGGCTGGGATTGTTTGGGCACAGCGCCGTGGCCGTGGCGCTGATGTCGAGGCTCTTGATGCCCAGAACAGACGCAAAGGCCGGCTTGAAGGCATTGCCGTTGGCAGCGGCAAACCGCGTGGTGACCATCACGGCGTTGGGATTGCTGGCCCAGGCGGTGAAGCTGCGGCTGGTGACATTCCAGGTGCCGGTGACGACATCTTTGCTGGCCAGCACGGTGCCGTTCTGCGCCGCCGGCAGGTTCAGACCGGCGACGCGCACCGCCTCCGTACTGGCACCGCTGGAAATCTTGCGGATGGCGGCAGCGGCGGCAGCATCGGCCGCCACCTGCAGCTGGGTCTTGGCCGAAAACATGCGAGCGCCATCGATGGTGAAACCGACGGACGCCGCAAGCATCGGCAAGGCAAGGGCAAACATCGGCGCCATGGCACCGGCACGCCTGATCTGCAGAAGACGAGAGAGTTGGACGCGCATCAAGCCTCCTTCACCATGCGGACTGTTACCGACAATGTCGTGGGCATGGGCGCGATGTTCAGCACGGTCGCCCATTTCGCTGGCACTTTCAGGGTGGCAACCACATCGCCCCCCACCGCGGCATCGGTGATGCTGGCGACCACATCGCCCGTCCCCGCCCGGCTGGTCACCCACGGCGGCATCGCGTTGACCATCATGGTCTGGCCGCCGCTGACGTTGGTGCTGCTGACGGCCACCGCCCGCGCGGCGTTGCGCGCCCCGTACAGTGCCATGTTCCAAGTATAGAACAGCACACCATATTGCATGGTGCCAAGCATCATCACCAGAAACACGGGCAGTACGAGCGCGAATTCGAACGCGCTCGCCCCGGTGCGGTCACGCATCAGGTGACGGTAAGCCCGCACTGCCTGCAATCCGTTAACCATTATTTTCCACTGACCCGTTGAAGCTAAGTGTTGCCACAGTTAGGAAATAACATCAATATCCACAGTTCAAAAGCATTTTTTACATATCGCTTTACGTTTGGTTAAATATTGGTCACGGGCAATCCTCGCCAAGGCTTGCACTGGCAGCGCCGCCCATGCTTTGTTGCGTCCGCACGCACAGTGATTGTTGGGAAGGGGCGGACCGGCCATGTTGCAGATCAGCATTCGCCCGGCCAAAGCTGCCGAGATTCCGGAACTGGCGATGCTGATCACCGCATCGGCGCGTCAGCTGAGCCCGGGATTTTACACGCCCCAAGAGACCGAGGCAGCGATCGCGCACGTGTTCGGCGTGGACAGCGAACTGGTGGCCGACGGCACCTATCTGGTGGTCGAAGATGCGCGCGGCATCCTCGGCTGCGGCGGCTGGAGCAGGCGCGCCACCCTGTTCGGCGGCGACAATTTCGCCGGACGCGCCTCTGGCCTGCTCGATCCGGCGCGGGATGCCGCCAAGATCCGGGCCTTCTTCGTGGCCCCCCACGCCGCGCGCCGCGGGGTGGGGGCCGCACTGCTCAAGGCCTGCGAGGACGCAGCGATGGCCGCCGGCTTCACCCGCACCGAGCTGATGGCCACCCTGCCCGGCGAGCCGTTCTATGCCGCCTACGGCTATCAGCCGCTGCCTGCCATCCACCAGGATTGCGGCGGCATCCCGGTGCGCTTCGTACCGATGATCAAGACGCTGCTGCGCGACTGAACTGCAAAATTTCGTCAAGTTGTCGCAGGCAATGGCTCGGACGCGGGTGTCACCGCGCGGCCACATGTGCCCGAACAATGCCCCCTGTGCCTGAATAGCGTATGTCGCCGCCTCCAACTTCGGGGTTGAACACGGCTGCCGATCTGGTTGCAGGCCTGAAACTTTGGCTTTGTCGACCATTTTGTGCAGCGTTGTCATTGTCATGACAGCGCCGGACCGGCTCGCGTGCAACATGTTCCGGTTCGGTGTGAAGGGCCTTCTTTGGCTGTCGATGCAGGTTTGGGGGCCGCGCCGGCATGCGATGGGTAAAATGTCTCAGATAATCAGGGGAATAACAGAATGCGCATTCACCACCGTGCCCGACCGGGCGATCTGAAGCTGGCCACGTCGGTTGTGGCGCTGATGCTGGCCGGCATGGCCGCGCCGGCGCTTGCTGCCGATGCCGAAGCCGCCGCTGCCGCCGATCAGGCCACTGCCGCCGCCGGCGACAAGGAAGATTCCACCATCGTCGTGACCGGCACCCGCCGTACCGACCGCACGGTGGCTGAATCCGCAGTTCCGATCGATGTCTTCACCACGCAGGATCTGAAGGTGCAGGCCAGTTCCAGCCTGCAGACTGTTCTGAAGAACCTCGTCCCGTCCTTCAACCAGCAGCGCAACGCCGGTGCCGACGGTTCGTCGTTCGTGCGCCCGCCGACGCTGCGCGGCCTGCCGCCCGATCAGATCCTCGTCCTCATCAACGGCAAGCGCATGCACCGTTCCGCCCTCGTGCAGGTCGCTGGCGACTCGCTGTCGGCCGGTTCGCAGGGTCCCGACCTGTCGCAGATCCCGTCGATCGCGCTGGGCCGCATCGAAGTGCTGCGTGACGGCGCTGCCGCCCAGTACGGTTCGGATGCCATCGCCGGCGTCATCAACCTGGGCCTGCGCACCAACGACAGCGGTATCGAGTTGAACAGCCGTTACGGCAAGACCTATCGCGGCGACGGTGAAGACTGGCAGCTCAGCGGCAACGCCGGCTTCAAGCTGGGCGAAGGCTATCTGAACATCTCGGGCGAATTCACCGACCAGGGTGCCTTCAACCGCGCGCTCGACCGCCCCGATTCGGCGCAGTTGCGCTCGCTGGGCATCAAGGTGCCGAGCCCGCCGACCCGTTATGGCCAGCCCAAGAGCCAAGCCTATCGCTTCGTCGTCAACTCGGCGATCCCGGTCGGTGACAAGTACGAGATCTACTTCTTCGGCAACTATGGCCTCGCCAAGCAGGAAGTCGATTTCAACTATCGCCGTCCGTTCGCGGCAGCCTCGCAGACTTTCCAGACCATCCCGGGTGCGGCGCTGAGCACCCAGTCGTTCGGCAAGTCGATCCCGACCGTCTATCTCGATGCGATCCCGGGTGCGCTCACCGCGTCCGGCAAGCCGATTTATGATGCCAACGGCCGCACCTTCGAAGCCAGCCAGTTCTATCCGGATGGTTTCACCCCGCTGTTCAAGAGCACCAACGAGGATTACTCGGCCGCCATCGGCTACCGCGGTGAAACCTCGTTCGGCATGAAGTTCGACCTCAGCGCGTCGGGCGGCATGAACAAGATCAGCTATCGCCTGGAGAACACGCTCAACCCGTCGCTGGGTCCGGCGTCGCCCCGGCAATTCTATCTGGGCTATCTGCAGCAGCGCGAAACCAACCTGAACTTCGACGTCTCCTATCCGCTCGAAGTCGGCTTCGCCTCGCCGCTGAACATCGCGGCCGGCACCGAATTCCGCCGCGAAACCTATGTCGTCGGCATCGGCGAGCAGGCGTCGTACCAGATCGGGCCTTATGCCCAGCAGACGGTGCGCCGTACCGATGGCACCACCTTCTCCAACACCGCCCCGATCGGTGCGAACGGCTTCCCGGGCTATGACCCGTCGGCGGCCACCAACACCTCGCGCAACAGCTACTCGGCCTACCTCGATCTCGAAACGTCGGTCTTGAAGACGCTCGATGTCGGCGTTGCCGGTCGCTATGACCACTTCAGCGATTTCGGCTCGACGTGGAACGGCAAGGTCAGCGCCCGCTGGGCGATCACCCCGGCCGTTGCCCTGCGCGGCGCGGCCAGCACCGGCTTCCGCGCCCCGACCCCGGGCCAGTCGTCCACGGCCAACGTGCAGACGGCCTTCCCGAACGGCAGCGTCATCCCGGTCGCCGTCGCCACGGTCACCCCGGGCAGCGTCACCGGTCTCTACTTCGGGTCGCAGCCGCTGAAGCCGGAAAAATCGACCAGCTACTCGGGCGGCATCGTGCTGACGCCGGGCGGTGGCTTCAACGTCACGCTGGATTACTACAACATCCGCGTGCGTGACCGTATTGCCATCACCTCGTCGTTCAACGTCACCCCGGCGCAGCAGCTTGCGCTTGCTGCTCTGGGCGTGAGCAACGCGCTCGACCTGGGCCAGGTGAACTACTTCACCAACGGCTTCCGCACCCGCACCGAGGGCGTGGACTTCGTGGCCTCGCACCGGGCCAACACCGATCTGGGCTCGTTCAGCACCAGCCTGGCGATCAACTACAACAAGACGAAGGTGACGGAACGGACCATCCTGGCCGCCATCGACGTCCGCCGGGCCGCCAACATCGAAGGCCTGACGCCGAAGTTCCGCGGTGTGCTGGCCGAAAGCTGGTCGAAGGGCATTTTCGATGCAACGGCCCGTCTGAACTATTTCGGGTCGATCACGTCCTACAACAACCAGAGCGCCAGCCTGACCGATCCGGGCACGCAGCGTTTCCGGCCGGACGTGAGCTTCGACATCGAAGTGGGCGCGACCTTCGCCGAGAAGTATCGCGTGTCGGTGGGTGCGGAAAACCTGTTCAACCGCTATCCGCAGCGGGAACTCCGCAACATCTTCACCAACACCGGCGCCCTGTCGAACGGCCGCATCTACAACGATGCCTCGCCGCTCAGCTACATGGGTGGCTTCTGGTACCTGCGCGCTTCCGCCAAGTTCTGAGGCATGGGCAGCCGATAAGGCTTGCCAACAACGGGCGGCAGGGCAATCCTGCCGCCCGTTTCGTTTTGCAACTGGAAGGGGATGAATGATGAAACTGCTCGCTCTTGCCGCCGCCAGCTTGGCCGTCGCCTTTGCCGCGCCTGTTGCCGCCCAGAATGTCGAAAAGGTGGGCCCGGCCGGTGGCCGCATCCTCACCGCCGCCAAGGTGAAGGCCGGCGCCACCACCGTCTATCTGTCGGGCAACCTCGCCAGCCCGATCGATCCGACCAAGCCGACCGAGTTTGGTGACACCAAGACCCAGACGATCAGCGTGCTGAAGAAGGTCAAGGATCTGCTGGCCACCCACGGCATGACCATGAAGGACATCGTGCGCATGGATGCCTATCTGGTCGCCGCACCCGGCATGGACGGCAAGATGGACTTCGCCGGCTTCAACGCCGGGTTCGCGGAGTTCTTCAATAACGCCGAAAACCCCACCACCACCACCCGCACCACCATGCAGGTTGCCGCGCTGGCCGGCCCAGGCTTCCTGGTGGAGCTGACGGTGATTGCCGCCAAGTAAGCGACGCTCTCATGACCAGGAGGGCCGTCGGGGCGCACCCGGCGGCCCTTTTGCTTGCGCGGCGGCTGCGGATTCGTCAGTGAAGGGCCATGCAGGACACATCTCCCCTGAAGGCCATCATCGTGCCGGTCACGCCGCTGCAGCAGAACTGCACGCTGATCTGGTGCACGAAGACGATGCGCGGCGCCTTCACCGATCCCGGCGGCGATCTCGACCGGCTGAAGAAAGTGGCGGCCGACAATGGCGTGACCATCGAGAAGCTGCTCGTCACCCACGGCCACATCGATCATTGCGGGCTGGCGGCGGTGCTGGCGCGTGATCTGGGCGTGCCGATCGAAGGCCCACACCGGGAAGACAAGTTCTGGATCGACATGAACCCGGCCCAGGGTGCCGCCTATGGCGTGGCGGGAGCGGAAGCCTTCACGCCTGACCGCTGGCTGGAGGATGGCGACCAGGTGACGGTGGGTGAGCTGGTGCTGGATGTGTATCATTGCCCCGGCCACACGCCGGGCCATGTCGTGTTCCACCACGCGCCGTCAAAGCTCGCCATCGTTGGCGACGTGCTGTTTCAGGGCAGCATCGGACGGACGGATTTTCCGCGCGGCAATTACAATGATCTGGTGGCGGCCATCACCGGCAAATTGTGGCCGCTGGGCAATGACACCGCCTTCGTGCCCGGCCACGGCCCGATGAGCACATTCGGCCGCGAGCGGCAGGCCAACGCGTTCGTGGCCGATCGGATGCTGGGTTAAACGAAATCCGCCGGCATCTGCGGCGGCACCAGGCCCAGCCACAGCGCCCACAGCGACAAGGCCAGGATCAGCAGCCAGTTGATCAGCGCGCCGCCGCCGCGGAACAGATTGGGTGATGGCCGGCCCATGCCGATGGCGTGCATGACGCGGGCCAGCACCAGCAGCGCACCGGCCAGCCACAGCCACAACGAACCATGGCCAGTGGCCAGTTCGATCCCTGCCATCAGCACCAGAGTGAACGGTACATGTTCGGTGAAATTGGCGTGGGCGCGGATGCGTTCCAGCATCTGCGTGTCGCCGCCATCACCGATCATGATCTTGCCCGACATGCGGCGGCCGACCACACGGAACGTCAGCGCCATGAAGACCAGGCCAAGCAGGCCGGCAGTGATCAGCGTCGCCGGAATCAGCATCAATTGCCCGCCGACGCGGCCTTGCGGGGCGCATTGGGCACCCAGCGGCTGATCAGCTTGTAGCTGCGCTCATACCATTTCGATTCCGGGTAGTTGTTGCCCAGCACGGCGGCAGCCTTGGTCGCCTCTTCGGGCAGGCCGAGCGCGAGGTAGGATTCCACCAGCCGGTGCAGCGCTTCCGGCGCGTGGCTGGTGGTGTCGAACTTGTCGACCACGGTGCGGAAGCGGATGATGGCGGCGAGATACAGGCCCTGGTTCTGATAGAAGCGGCCGACCTCCATTTCCTTGCCGGCCAGATGGTCGCGCGCCAGATCGATCTTCAGGCGCGCATCGGCGGCATAATCGGTGTTGGGGTAACGGCGGATCAGTTCCCCCAGCGAATCGAGCGCCTGCTGGGTCGTCTTCTGGTCCTTGGTGACCGGCATGATCTGGTTGTAGTGCGCCAGTGCCACCATGTAATAGGCATAGGCCGCCTCGCGGCTGCCGGGATGCAGAGACAGGAAGCGCTGCGCGGCGCCAATGGTTTCCTGATACTCGCCGGCCACAAAATAGGAAAAGGCCGACATCAGCTGCGCACGGCGGGCCCAGACGCTGTAGGGGTGCTGGCGCTCCACCTCGTCGAACTGCATGGCGGCCAGGCGATACTGGCGCCGGCCCAGCGTCGCCTGCGCGGCGCTGTACAGCGTTTCGACATCCTGCGCGACATAGGACTGATCCTTGCGCGCCTTGCGGCCACCGCTGCAGCCGGACAGCACGGACAGCGCCACAAGGGACAGGATGAGAGAGCGCGAGAAACGGGGCATGACGGCGTTCCTAGCAGGATGGGGGCAGCGGGGAAAGTGCGCCCCGCACAGCTGCGGGGCTTACATGTCGTGCGGACGCCGGCGGATGACGAGATTGCGGATCTCGGTCATGTCCTCCATGGCAAAGCGGATGCCCTCGCGGCCGAGGCCGCTGTCCTTCACGCCGCCATAGGGCATGTTGTCGACCCGGTAGCTCGGCACGTCGTTGATGACGACACCGCCAACATCCAGATGATCCCAGGCCTTCAGCGCCTGGAACAGGTCGCGGGTGAAGATGCCGGCCTGCAGGCCGAACTTGCTGTCGTTGACGATTTCCAGCGCCTCCTCGAACGTGGAGAAACGCTGGAAGAAGGCAACCGGGCCGAAGGCTTCCTCGGTGTTGAGCTTTGCCCCGTGCGGCACGCCTTCCAGCAGCGTCGCCGCCAGCATGGCACCGTCGCGCTGGCCGCCGCAGAGCAGTTTCGCACCAGCGTCCACGGCTTCGCCGATCCAGCGGTCGAGCCGTTCCGCCTCCTTCACGTCGATCATCGGGCCGATGAACGTCGTTTCCGCGCGCGGGTCGCCGGCGATGAGGCGCGACGTGAGATCGACCAGCTTGGCCTTGAACGCATCATACACCGCATCGTGGACCAGGATGCGCTGCACCCCAATGCACGACTGGCCGGACTGGTAGAAAGCGCCGAACACAGTGCGCGCCGCGGCGTCATCGAGATCGGCATCGGGCATGATCACCACCGCCGCGTTGCCGCCCAGTTCCAGAACCACCTTCTTCTTGCCGGCGCGCGCCTTCAGATCCCAGCCGACATCCGGCGAGCCGGTGAAGCTGAGCAATTTCAGCCGGTCATCGGTGGTGAACAGGTCGGCGCCTTCGCGGTGGGCGGGCAGGATGGAAAAGGCGCCTTCCGGCAAGTTGGTTTCGGCCAGCACCTCGCCGATGATGATGGCGCCCAGCGGCGTGCGGCTGGCCGGCTTCATCACGAACGGGCAGCCCACCGCGATGGCCGGCGCGATCTTGTGGGCGGCCAGGTTCAGCGGGAAGTTGAACGGGCTGATGAAGCTGCACGGACCGATCGGCACCCGCTTCCACATGCCCTGATAGCCCTTGGCGCGCGCCGAGATGTCGAGCGGCTGCACTTCGCCGGTCATCCGCACGCTTTCTTCCGCTGCGATGCGGAACGTGTCGATCAGCCGGCCGACCTCGCCGCGCGAATCGCGGATGGGCTTGCCGGCCTCGATGCACAGCGCGTCGGCCAGTTCCTCGGCACGCTCGGTGAAGCGTGTCACGCAGTGGGCGAGCACGGCCTGGCGCTCGTAACTGGCCATCGCCGCCATCGCCGGCGCGGCCTGCACCGCCGCGGCAATGGCGCGATCGATGGTTGCCGCATCGGCCAGCGCCACCCGGGTCGCCGGCTTTCCGGTGAACTTGTCGGTCACCACCAGGTCGGCATTGGGCTGTTCGGCCCGGTTGGCGACATAGAGCGGATATTGGTCGCGCAGGGCCATGGCCTTCGCCTTTCGTCAGACGGTGAGGATGATCTTGCCCAGCGCCTTGCGGTCCATCATCCAGCGGATGGCTTCGCCGCCCTGATCCAGGCTGAAATGCTGGGAAACATGCGGCTTCAGCTTGCCTTCGCCGTACCAGCGCAGCAGCTCTTCCATATTGTCGCGGTGCACGGCGGGTTCGGCCTGGGTGAAGGCGCCCCAGAACACGCCGACAATGCTGGCGCCCTTGATCAGCGGCAGGTTCAGCGGCAGCGCCGGGATCGAACCGGCAGCAAAGCCGATGACGAGATAGCGGCCGTTCCAGGCGATGCTGCGGAAGGCCGGCTCGGCAAAACGGTCACCCACCGGATCATAGATCACGTCGGCACCCTTGCCGCCGGTCAGCTGCTTCACCCGGTCCTTCAGGTCTTCGGTGGTGTAGTTGATCACCTCGTCTGCGCCCATTTCGCGGCACAGCGCCAGTTTTTCATCCGACGATGCGGCAGCGATCACGCGCGCGCCCATCACCTTGCCCAGCTCGACCGCCGTCAGGCCCACCCCGCCGGCCGCGCCCAGCACCAGCAAGGTCTCGCCCGGCTTCAGCGCGCCGCGCTGCTTCAGGGCGTGGTGGCTGGTGCCATAGGTCATCGTGAAGCCGGCGGCGACATCGAACGGCATGCCCGGCAGCATCCGCACCACCTGGGCGCGGCTGGCGATCACCTCCTCGGCCATGGCGCCATGGCCGGTCATGGCGATCACCTCGTCACCCACGGCGATGTCGGTCACGCCTTCGCCCACCGCGCTTACCACGCCGGCGCATTCGCCGCCCGGGCTGAACGGCAGCGCCGGTTTGAACTGATAGAGATTCTGGATGATCAGCGTGTCGGGGAAGTTCACGCCCACTGCCTTCACGCTGATGCGCACCTGGCCCCGCCCCGGCTGCGGCGTTTCGATATCCTGCACCACCAGCTTTTCCGGTGGACCGTGTTCCACGCACAGCACGGCCTTCATGTCACGCTCTCCCCAAATGCGAATTCCGGGCCAGCATAGCCGCCGGTTACGGCGCGGCCAATCCTGACAATAGTGCCTCGCCCAGCAGCCGGAACTCGGCCTCACGCGGCGAGTTGTGGCGCCACACCAGGGCAATGGTGCGGGCCGGGTTGCCGCCGACGGGCCGCGCGATCAGGTTGCTGCCATCAATGATGCCGGCATCAAGGGCAAGTTTCGGCACCAGGGTTTGCCCCAGCCCGCCTGCCACCATCTGCACCAGCGTGATCAGGCTGGTGCCGCGATGGCCGGGATCGGCACGCAGTTCCGGCCGGCCGCAGGCAGAAAGCGCCTGGTCCTTCAGGCAATGCCCGTCTTCCAGCAGCAGCAGGGAATGCGGATCGATGGAATCGGGCGCGACCGCCGGCGGCGGATCGGGCAGATCACCCGGGCGAAAGACCAGGAAGAAGGGATCATCGAACAGCGGCAGCGCGGTGAGGCCCTGCGTGTCCCACGGCAGCGCCAGCAGCACCACATCCAACATGCCGCGCGCCAGCGCCTCGGTTGCCGGCGCGCTCATGTCCTCGCGCAGGTAGAGCTTGAGATCAGGCCAGCGCTGCCGCACCTGCGGCAGGGTGCGCGGCAGCAGATAGGGTGCGATGGTGGGGATCACGCCCATGCGCAGCGGGCCGGCAAGCGGCTTGTCGCCGCCCACTGTCAGCCCGGCCAGCTCATCGGCTTCGCGGAGCACGTCATAGGCCTTGGCAACCACCCGCTCCCCCATCGGGCTGAAGCGCACGACACGGCGGTTGCGCTCCACCAGCCGCACGCCCAGCAGCGATTCCAGCTCGGCCAGACCGGCCGACAGGGTGGACTGGGTGACGAAGCAGGCCTCTGCCGCGCGGCCGAAATGGCCGTGGATGTGCAGCGCTGTCAGATACTGCAGCTGCTTCAGCGTGGGGAGGAATGCCGCCATCGAGAAAAGCGATTTGTCACACCGATATTATCGATTGGATTTCTATATCGTGACAGCGCATTGGACAAGGGCCGGGCGGGATTTTCCCGCCTGCACAGGTTTCAACCCCCCGATTTCAAAGGATCATCCCATGGCTCTTACCGTTGGCGATACCGTTCCGTCGTTCGATCTGCCGGTTCAGCAGGGCGTTGCCGCGCTGCCGAACGGCGAAACCCTGGACATCACCACGGCCTTCCCGGGCAAGTGGAAGATTTTGTTCTACTGGCCGAAGGATTTCACCTTCGTCTGCCCGACCGAAATCATCGGCTATGGCGACCTCAAGAGCGATTTCGCTGATCGTGACGCCGTGCTGATCGGCGCGTCGACCGACACCGATTTCGTGCACTTCGCCTGGCGCAAGTCGGACGAGCGCCTGGCCGCCTGCGATTTCCCGTGGCTGGCCGACAACAGCAAGCTGCTGGCCGATGCCCTGGGCATCATCGTTCCGGGTGCCGGCGTGCCGCTGCGCGCCACCTTCATCATCGATCCGGAAAACGTGATCCAGCACATCACGGTGAACGGCCTGAACGTTGGCCGCAACCCGGCCGAAACCCTGCGCATCCTCGACGCGCTGCAGACCGACGAGCTGTGCCCGTGCAACTGGCAGGGCGGTGAAGAGACGCTGAAGCCTGCCGCCTGACGGCGAGGGGATAGCGCCTCGGCGCTATCCCCCGGCTCGTCAAAGGCGGGGCGGCGGGCCAGCTTGGGACGGCTTGGATTTCCAAGCCTTCCCAAGCGCCTGCCGAACCCGTTCGACGTCAGGACGCGGCTTTGCCGCGGCTCTTGCCACGCCCCTTCCCTACCCCTCACCCCAGGCAGCGCCTCGCGCGTCTCTCGCCCTCTCCCGCAAGGGGAGAGGGGAAAGGTAGACCCATGATCTTTTCTGAACTCGCCAAGACCCTGCCGGATTACGCCAAGGATCTGCGCCTGAATGTCTCCAGCCTGCTCACCGAGCAACTGCTGACCGATCAGCAGAAGTGGGGCACCATCGTCGCCGTGGCGCATGCCTGCGCCCACAAGCCGCTGATCGACGCGGTGGAAGCCGAAGCCGCCACCAAGCTGTCACCCGAGGCGATGACCGCCGCCAAGGCGGCGGCCAGCATCATGGCGATGAACAACATCTATTACCGCTTCACCTACATGGCGTCGCGGCCGGACTACAAGACGATGCCGGCCAAGCTGCGCATGAACGTCATCGGCGCGCCGGGCATCGAAAAGGCCGATTTCGAACTGTACAGCCTGGCGGTTTCGGCCATCAACGGCTGCGGCATGTGCATCGACGCGCACGACAAGGTGCTGGCCCAGCATGGTGTCGCGGCCGACAAGATCCAGGCCGCCGTGCGCATCGCCGCCGTCGTCCACGCCGTGGCCCGCACGCTCCAGGCCCTGTAAGCGCTGCAGAAGCGCCGCATGAAAGGTCGGTCATCCCGCCGGGGTGGCTGGCCTTTTTGCATTTCGCATGTTAAGTCTCACTCAAAATCGGTAGCCCGCCGCTGGCTTGCCGGAGACAAGACATGGGCCTGATCACCTATCTCGACAGCATCAAGCGCCGCGATCCGGCGCCGCGCTCGCGCTGGGAAATCCTCACCTATCCGGGCGTGTGGGCGCTGGGCTTCCACCGCATCGCGCACGCGCTGTTTTCGGCGCGCTTCTTCCTGTTCGCGCGGCTGGTGAACCATGTCAGCCGCATGCTCACCGCCATCGACATCCACCCCGGCGCCCGCATCGGCCGCAATTTCTTCATCGATCACGGCTTCGTGGTGATCGGCGAAACCGCCGAAATCGGCGATGATGTCACCATCTACCAGTGCGTGACGCTGGGCGGCACCGATCCTGCCGGCGGCAAGGGCGGCAAGCGCCACCCGACCATTCTCGATGGCGCCATTGTTGGTTCGGGCGCGCAGGTGCTCGGCCCGATCACCGTGGGGGCCGGTGCCCGCATCGGCGCCAACGCGGTGGTGACGCGCGATGTGGCCGAAGGCGCCACCATGGTCGGCATTCCGGCCAAGCCGGTCGTCATGGCCGCCGATGATTATGTGAAGCCGTTCCTGCCCTATGGCACGCCGTGCGCGCAGAAATTCGATCCGGAAACCCAGAAGCTGGAACTGCTGCGCTGCGAGATCGAGGTGCTGAAGAGCCGCCTCGACGAACTGACCCGCGACGATCAGCGCCGCAAGACCGGTTGACCTGCCCGCAGGCGCGGGTCACATCTGCACGGTGAGCATTGTCATCCCGCTGACCCAGGCCACCGGCACCCGTCAGGTCGCCTTCACCCGTATCGAGCTTGACCGGATCATGTCGCTTTATGGCCGCATGGTCGCTGCCGGCCTGTGGCGCGATTATGCGCTGGAACTTGGCGCCAAGGTGGCGAGCTTTTCCGCCTTCCGCCGCTCTGCCGAAAACCCCGAAGTGCGGCTGGTGAAGGATCCGGCGCTGCGGTCACGCCAGGGCGAATGGGTGCTGTATGGCGAAGGCGGCGTCGTGCTGAAGCGCGGCCATGAACTGCCCGGCGTGCTGGCGGTGCTGGAACGCAGGTTGGTGAAGGCGGTGGAGGGGTAAGGCCCCTTCCCCACTTCTGCCAGCCAGCACATGTCCGCTCATGCCGAGCTTGTCGAGGCACGCGTGACAGCCCGTGCGTGCCTCGACAAGCTCGGCATGAGCGGATTTTGGCTGTTCGACAGACGGAAAAAAGGCGGCCCCGAAAGGCCGCCTTCATTCATGAGTTCGCGATTGCCTCTTACCGCGCCGCGCCCAGCGCCACTTGCGCCTGCGCGCCGCCATTGTCGGGCGTCAGCTCGCCCGTGCGGTCGCTGATCTCGTCGAAACGGGCCGCGACGCTCTCGGCGGTCAGCTCCTCGGCCGACAGATGGACGCCGCGGGTGAGGGTCACATAGGCACGCTCGATGCCGCCGGCACCGGCGTTGAGGATGACATTGGTCGGCGCCTGTTCCGACACCAGGAACACCGAAGCCGGCACCACGGTTTCCGGGCCCATCTTCTCCAGCAGGGCCGGCGGCATCAGATCCTCGGTCATGCGGGTCGCGGCCAGCGGCGCGATGGTGTTGACGTTGACGTTGTACTTGGCGCCTTCCAGCGCCAGCGTCTTCATCAGGCCGACCAACGCCAGCTTGGCGGCACCATAATTGGCCTGGCCGAAATTGCCGTAGAGGCCGGTCGAGCTGGTGGTCATCAGGATGCGGCCATAGGCCTGTTCGCGCATCAGATCCCACACCGCCTTGGTGCAGTTGACGCTGCCCATCAGGTGCACGTCGATCACGGTGCGGAAATCGTCCAGCGTCATCTTGGCGAAAGTCTTGTCGCGCAGGATGCCGGCGTTGTTGATCAGGATGTCGATGCGGCCCCAGCGCTCCTTCACGTTGGCGACCATCTTTTCCACGGCCGCCATGTCGGTGACGCTGGCACCGTTGGCCATCGCCTCACCGCCAAAGGCCGCGATTTCATCGACCACCGCCTGCGCCGCCGAGAGAGACGAGCCGGACCCATCGCGGGCACCGCCAAGATCGTTGACCACCACCTTGGCCCCGCGCCGCGCCAGATCGAGCGCATAAGCACGGCCCAGGCCGCCGCCGGCGCCGGTGACGATCGCAACGCGGCCTTCAAACGAAATGGTCATCTGTCTGTCACCCCTCAAAGCGTGGAATCACTTGGGGGGCGGTTTAGCCAAGCCGGCGGGGCGTGGAAAGCTTTTACAGATGTCAGGCTGCCTGCATCGCCGGCGTGGCATCCAGCGAATAGCCGGCGGAGCGCACGGTGCGGATCAGATCGGGCAGTTCGCTGCCATCGGGCGCAGCATTCACCGCCTTGCGCAGGCGGCGGATGTGCACATCAACGGTGCGCTGTTCAACATAGACATCGCGGCCCCACACCGCATCCAGCAGCTGTTCGCGGCTGAACACGCGGCCCGGATGCTCCAGGAAATGGCGCAGCAGGCGGAACTCCGTCGGCCCCAGCTGCACGTTGCGGCCATCGCGGGTGACGCGGTGGGCGGTCGTGTCCATGGTGATGCCGGCAAATTCCAGCTGGCCGCCCTGCAGCGCCGGCCGCAGGCGGCGCAGCACGGCGCGGATGCGGGCGATCAGCTCCCGCGGGCTGAACGGCTTGGTCATATAATCGTCGGCGCCGGTTTCCAGGCCGCGGATGCGGTCGGCCTCGTCACCGCGGGCGGTGAGCATGACGATCGGCAGATTGGCCGTGGTCGGCGCGCGGCGCAGGCGGCGGCACACTTCGATGCCCGACAGGTTGGCGATCATCCAGTCGAGCACGACCAGATCGGGCTTTTCCTCCTCGGCCAGGGTCAGCGCTTCCTCGCCGTCGCCAGTGCGCACGACGTCAAAGCCTTCCTTTTCGAGATTGTAGGTGACCAGCTCGATCAGGCTGGCATCGTCTTCGACAAGCAGGATCTTGGCACGCATTGGTCAGTCTCCCGTGTGGATCAATCGAGCGCGTAGACGCTGGCGGTGGAATCGGTCTTGGGCCGTTCGGCAGGGCGCTGGCCGGTGACGGTGAAATAGACCATCTCTGCCACCGACGTGGCGTGATCACCGATGCGTTCCAGGTTCTTGGCTACGAACAACAGGTGCGTCGATGGCGTGATATAGTGCGGATTTTCCATCATGAAGGTGAGCAGCGAGCGGAACAGCGAGTTGTAGAACTCGTCCACCTGCTGGTCGCGCTGCAGGATGGCCAGGGCCTTTTCGGCGTCGCGGTCCACGAACGCGTCCAGCGTGTCACGGATGATCTCGATCACCGCGCGGGCCATTTCCGGGATGATCACCGCCGGGCCGACCGGCTGCGACTGGGCAACGACAGCGGTGCGCTTGGCGATGTTCTTGGCATAATCGCCGATGCGTTCCATCACGCTGCCGATCTTCAGCGCCGCGACCACTTCGCGCAGATCGTCGGCCAGCGGCGCACGCAGGGCGATGATGCGCAGGGCCAGCACCTCGGCCTCGGCCTCCAGCGCGTCCATGCGCTTGTCCTGCTCGACGACTGTGGTGGCCGCCTCGACATTGCGCGCGACCAGCGCCTCGACCGCCTCGGCGATCTGGGTTTCGCACAGACCGCCCATGCGGGTGATCACGGCGCGCAGCTGGGCAATGTCCTCGTCGAAACTCTTGACGGTGTGGGCGGCATTCTCAGCCATGACGCAAACCTTTCAACTGGGGGCGGCTGATGGGGGATCAGCCGTAACGTCCGGTGATATAATCTTTGGTCCGTGTCTGTTGCGGGTTGGTGAAGATCGCCGACGTGTCATCATACTCCACCAGCGTGCCGAGGTGGAAAAAAGCCGTCTTCTGGCTGACGCGGGCGGCCTGCTGCATGTTGTGGGTGACGATGACAATGGCGTAACGGCCGCGCAATTCGTCGATCAGCTCCTCGATGCGCGCGGTGGCGATGGGATCGAGCGCCGAGCAGGGCTCGTCCATCAGGATGACTTCCGGATCTACGGCGATGGCCCGCGCGATGCACAGGCGCTGCTGCTGGCCGCCCGACATGGCGGTGCCGCTTTCGCTGAGGCGATCCTTCACCTCGTCCCACAGGCCAGCGCGGCGCAGGGCGCTTTCCACGATGTCATCCATGTCGGCGCGGCTGCGGGCCAGGCCATGCAGGCGCGGGCCATAGGCGACATTCTCATAGATCGATTTGGGGAACGGGTTGGGCTTCTGGAACACCATGCCGACCCGGGCACGCAGCTGCACCACGTCCATGCCGCTGGCATAGATGTCGGCGCCATCAAGATCGATGCGGCCTTCGACGCGGGCGCCGTCAACCGTGTCGTTCATGCGGTTGAGGCAGCGCAGGAAAGTGGACTTGCCGCAGCCCGACGGGCCGATGAAGGCCGTGACATTTTCGCGGCTGACGTCGATCGACACGTCCTTGATGGCCTGTTTCTGGCCATAAAAGACATTGACGTTCCGCGCCGTCATCTTGGGGACCACGCTGTGGCCGATGGCAGGAGTGTGGTTCACCAGCGCCTCTCGAAACGGTTGCGAAGATAGATGGCCAGGCTGTTCATGGTGATCAGCACCAGCAGCAGCACGATTATGGCCGCCGAGGTTTTCTCGACAAAGCCGCGCTGCACATCGTCAGACCACAGGAACACCTGCATCGGCAGCACGGTGGCCGGCGCGGTGAACCCCTGCGGCACATCGGTGACGAAGGCGCGCATGCCGATCAGCAGCAGCGGCGCGGTCTCTCCCAGCGCGCGGGCGATGCCGATGATGGTGCCGGTCATGATGCCGGGCAGCGACAGCGGCAGCACATGGTGGAACACCACCTGGATCGGCGAGGCGCCGATCCCGAGCGCCGCATCACGGATCGACGGCGGCACCGCCTTGATGGCAACGCGCGACGCAATCACGATCACCGGCATGATCATCAGGGCCAGGGTGATGCCGCCCACCAGCGGCGCCGATCGCGGCATGCCGGCAAAGTTGAGGAAGAAGGCCAGGCCGAGCAGGCCGAAGATGATCGACGGCACGGCGGCGAGATTGTTGATCGACAGTTCGATGATGTCGGCCATGCGCCCGCGCGGCGCGAACTCTTCCAGCCACACGGCTGACAGCACGCCAAGCGGGAAGGCGATGGCGATTGTCACCAGCACGGTGAGCAGCGAGCCGATCGCAGCACCGCCGATGCCGGCCAGTTCCGGTTCAGTGGAATCGGCACCGGTGATGAAGGCGCTGTTGAAACCGGTGCGCAGCAGATTGCGGCTGTCGAGCCATTTCCAATCCGCCACCTCACGGTCGGAAACGCCGCGGCTGTCGGCCGGGGCGGACAGATCATATTTGCCCTTGGCCAGCAGATCGATCTGCGATCGCACCGGCACCCACAGGCGGGCGCGCTTGCCGAGCAGCGCCGGATCGGCCTGCAGTGCATCCCGCAGTTCCAGCCAGGCCGCATCCGACAGCATGTCGTTGGCCGGCCCGAGCTGTTCGGAGGCCTTGAGCATCAGCGCGGTATAATCGGCGCGGGCAAGCACGGTCTGGCCGTTTGGCCCGGCCACGGCGGCGGGATCAACGCCCAGCGTGCCGGCATCGAAGGTCACATCCAGCCGCACTTCGGTGCGCAGGAAGCCGCTGGCGCCATCACGCACGATGGTGAACAGCAGGAAGGCCAGGAAACTGGCGGCAATCACCAGCGCCAGCACGCCCAGCCGGCGGAAATTGCGCTCGGCCCGGTAGCGGGCGGCGATGCGGCCCTGCATGGCGCCGGTCGTCCAGTCGGTCGGCTGGCGCTCGGCAATCGGCGCGCTGCGCGGCTCAGGGGCGGACAGAGTCGCCATCACTCATAAGCCTCCCGGTAACGCTTCACGACGGCAAGCGCGTAGATGTTCAGCACCAGAGTCATCACGAACAGCACCAGGCCCAGCGCGAAGGCGGAGAGCGTCTTGGCGCTGTCAAACTCCTGGTCGCCTGTTAGCAGCGCTACGATCTGGGTGGTGACGGTGGTGACGCTGGAGAAGGGATTGGCGGTGAGATTGGCGGCCAGGCCGGCCGCCATCACCACGATCATCGTCTCGCCGATGGCGCGGGAGACGGCCAGCAGCACGCCGCCGATGATGCCGGGCAGCGCGGCCGGCACCAGCACCTTCTTCACCGTTTCCGACAGGGTGGCACCCATGGCCAAGCTGCCATCGCGCATCGCCCGCGGCACCGCCGCCAGCGCATCATCGGCCATGGAGGAAACGAAGGGGATGATCATCACCCCCATCACCAGACCAGCGGCCAGCGCGCTGTCGGACGACGGATCGCTCATGCCCAGCAGCACGGCCAACTGGCGCACCAGCGGCGCGACGGTGAGCGCGGCGAAGAAGCCATAGACGACAGTGGGCACCCCGGCGAGCAGTTCCAGGATCGGCTTCAGCCAGCGGCGCAGGCGCTGATCGGCATATTGGGTGAGATAGATGGCCGACATCAGGCCAAGCGGGATGGCGACAGCCATGGCGATGATGGCGCCGATGAAGATTGTGCCCCAGAACAGCGGCACCGCCCCGAACGCGCCGGTGGAGCCGACCTGATCGGCGCGGATTGCGGTCTGCGGGCTCCACTTCAGGCCGGTGAGGAATTCAACCGGTGACACGATTTCAAAGAAGCGCACCGATTCGAAGATCAGCGACAGCACGATGCCGAAGGTGGTGAGAATGGCCACGGCCGAGGCCAGCAGCAGCAGGATGCGGACCTGGGTTTCCACCCGGTTGCGGGCCCGAAAATCCGGGCGCAGCCGGGTCAGCCCCCACGATGCCCCCATCGCCAGCAGCGCCACGGCCAGTGCACCGGCCAGCATATCCCCATTGGCGGAGGCCGCCGCATAAACCGGTGCCAGCCGCGGTGCGAGCGGGTTGAAGGCCTGCGGCAGATCCCCCCGCACCAGGCCGCGCACCTCGTTCATCAGCGCCTGCGCATCATTGGCCGATGCCGGCTGCTCGGCCGCTGCCACGCTGCCCAGCACCTGGCCTTCGATCACACGCTCGCCGATCAGGCCCCACACACCCAGCACCAGCAGCGCCGGCGCCAGCGCCAGCACCGCCACATAGGCACCGTGATAGACCGGGCGGGAATGAACGGCACCGATGCCGCCGCCAGAGGCTGCCACCAGCCGCGTCGCCCGGGCACGACCGGTCAGATAGGCCAGCCCCGCCAACCCGATCACCAGTGCAAAGGCGATCAGCATCCTCATTTGATCGTGCTTTCATCAAGCAGGGTGAGATTGCGCGCAATCGCCTCGCCGGCGCGGCGGACAGGCTCCGGCGCTGCGACCAGCCCCTTGCGGGACAGGTAACCGCTGCGACCCCAGGTCGATTCGCGGGCATATTCGGCCAGGAACTCGCGCATGCCGCGCACCGCCGGCACGTGCTGCACCTTCACATAAAGGAACAGCGGGCGGCTGGCCGGGAACTGGCCGCTGGCGATATTGGCATAGCTGGCGGTGACGCCGGACAGCGGCACATCCTTCACCCGGTCGCCATTTTCTTCCACGAAGGAAAAGCCGAACACGCCCAGCGCCTGCGGGTTGGCGGCGATCTTCTGCACGATCAGATTGTCGTTCTCGCCGCCTTCGACAAAGGCACCATCTTCACGCACCTGCTCGCAGATCTTCTTGTGGGCGGCCTCGTCGCTCTTCTTCAAGGCCTGCATCGCCGGTTCGCTGTTGCAGCCCTTGAGCATGTAGAGTTCGTTGAAGCTGTCACGCGTGCCCGATGTCGGCGGCGGGCCGATCACCTCGATCTTGATGGCGGGCAGTGCCGGGTTCACATCCTTCCAGGTGCGCGCCGTGTTCGGGCCCTTGCCGAACGGATTGGCGGCCAGCGCCAGATAGACATCGCGTTCGCTCAAGCTGGGGAAATTGGCCTGGCGCGCCTGGGCAATCACCAGGCCATCGATGCCGACCTGGATCTCGATCAGGCCCTTCACGCCGTGGCTGGCGCAATCGTCGAGCTCGCTGCGCTTGATGCGGCGCGAGGCATTGGCAGCATCGGGGAACTGGGCGCCAAGGCCGGCGCACATCAGCTTGATGCCGCCGCCGGTGCCGGTCGATTCAACGATCGGCGCCGGGAATTGCGGCCACTTGCGCTTGAACTGTTCGGCAACGGCAGTGGTGAAGGGATAGACGGTTGACGATCCGACGATGCGGATCTGCGTGCGACCACCGCCCGAACACGCCACGAGCGTGCCCGCGGCCAATATGGCCAGGCCCGCCGCCACCGCGGCCCGAACTGTCATCGATCCCGTCACCCTTGTCCTTTGCGGGTTTGCCGGCGGGCTGTTGCCCCCGCCGCCCTGCTTGCCCCTAGGTTTTGTCCCTAATCCGGCTGCATGAGTGACTTATGACGCTTCAATGACAGATATGTGACATTGCCGACCGGAGATGCCGACCGGAAGCGCCGTCAGGCAATGGGAAGCAGGAACGACACGGTGGTGCCGACGCCCGGCTTGCTTTCGATTTCCAGCCGGCCACGGTGGCGTTCGACGATATGCTTGACGATGGCCAGGCCCAGGCCGGTGCCGCCCATGGTGCGGCTGCGCTGCGAATCGACCCGGTAGAAGCGCTCGGTCAGGCGCGGCAGATGTTCCGCGGCGATGCCTTCGCCCTCGTCGGCGACCGTCACGCGCACGCTGCCACCCGGCGAGGTGGCGGCCGGGGCCAGGCTCACCCGGATCGGCGTGCCGCTGCGGCCATATTTCAGCGCGTTCGATACCAGATTGTGCAGCACTTGCAGCACCTGGTCGCGATCGGCGATCACCCGGGGCAATTCGGCCGGCTCGTCGATGACCAGCTGGCGCTGATCGGCCTCCAGCCGCATGGCGAGCGTGCTGCCCACCTCCGCCACAATGCCCTTCAGATCGAGCGGCTGGGTCGGCCGGATATATTTGTCGAGCTCAATGCGCGACAGGCTCATCAGATCATCGATCAGCCGGCGCATGCGGTCGGCCTCGGTGGCCATGATGGCCAGGAAACGCTGTCGCGCCGGCTCGTCTTCGGCGGCTGGGCCCTGCAGCGTCTCGATGAAGCCGGTGAGCGTGGCGAGCGGCGTGCGCAGCTCGTGGCTGGCATTGGCAACGAAATCCACCCGCTGGCGCTCGGCCACCTTGGCCTGGGTGATGTCGTCGAGCATGACCAGGCAGCGGCCATCGCCGTCACCAACGGCGCGCACCCGGAAACTGCGGTTGCCGCTGCCCAGGCCGGTGATTTCCCGCTCATCGGCCGGGCGGCCGGCGGTCACCGCATCCACGGCATCGAGCAGCGCCGGATGACGCACGGTCAGGCGCAGATCGCTGCCGACGACACGGTCACCCAGCAGGCTGCGCGCCGCGGTGTTGGCCGCTTCCACCCAGGGCCCCCGGGTCACCAGCACGGCATCGTTCAGGCTTGCAATGGCGATCCGGTCACCCGGCGGCGGGGGCGGCTGAGGCGGCGGCGGCTGTGGCGGCGCGGGCGGCGGCGGCAGTGCAGCCTCGGGCGCGCTGACCCGGCCCATGAAGATGCCGATGCACAGCATGGCAAAGGCCAGCAGCGCAACTTCCACCGACGTCACCATGGCCGCAGGCCCCGCAGCGCCGGCAGCAGTTCGTCATAATGATCGATCACGACATCGGCACCCAGCTGGCGGGCCGGCGTGTCGGTGTAGCCGAAGCTGACCGCCACCACCGGCAGGCCGGCATTGCGGGCCGCGTTCACGTCGGTGGCCGAATCGCCAACGAAGGCCGCGGTCGCCGCTTCGCCGCCGGCCGCCGCCAGCGTGGCGAACACGTGGCCGGCATCCGGCTTGGGCGCCGGCACGCTGGTCTGGCCGATGACGGCGGCAAAGCGGCCCTGCCAGCCCAGCGCATCGACCAGCGCATGCGCCAGGTGGGTCGGCTTGTTGGTGCAGATGGCCAGCGTGCAGCCGGCGGCGCTGAGCGCGTCCAGCGCCGCTTCCACACCGGAAAACGGCCGCGATCCCACCGCGATGTTGGCGGCATAATGTTGCAGGAACAACGGCATGGACGGTTCGACCAGCTCGGGCATCGCCGCACCGGTTGCCGCCAGCCCGCGCGCGATCAGGGCGCGGGCACCATGGCCAACCAGCCCGCGCACGCTGTCGATGCTCACCGCCGGGCGGCCATGCGCGGCCAGCACATGGTTCATCGCCGCCGCCAGGTCGGGCGCGGTATCGACCAAAGTGCCGTCAAGATCGAACAGGATGGAGCGGGGGAGAGTCACGGGGATCCGCAGATGCGCTTTGATTGTTGCAGGCTGACGACAGGCGTTGCGCCCGGCGGCGGCACTTTTCAAGCCCGGGCCGCTGTGGCAGGGCAAGCCGGTGACAACCGCCCTGCCCGCAGCCACGCCCTTTGCCGCCATCATCCTGGCCGCTGGCATGGGCACGCGCATGAAATCCGCCCGCCACAAGGTGCTGCACGCCATCGCCGGCAAGCCGATGCTGCGCCACCTGACCGACAGCCTGGCCACCCTCGCCCCGGCCCGCACCGTGGTGGTGGTTGGCGCGCTGAAGGAGCAAGTGGAAGCCGAAGTCACCGGCAAGGCACAGGTGGTGGTGCAGCAGCCGCAACTGGGCACCGGCCACGCCGTGCAGCAGGCGGCGCAGGCGCTTGCCGATTTCGACGGCAAGGTGCTGATCCTGTACGGCGATGCGCCGCTGGTGCCGGCCGCGACGATGGCACGCTTGCTCGATGCACTCGGCGATGATGTGGCGGTGGCCGTGCTTGGCTTCCGCCCGGCCGACCCCGGCGCCTATGGCCGCATCATCGCAAACGACGGCCAGATCGCGAAAATGGTCGAATTCAAGGACGCGACTGCTGCCGAGCGCGCCGAGACCTTGTGCAACAGCGGCCTGATGGCGGTGCGGGCGCGTGACCTGTTCGCCCTGCTCGCCCGCGTCACCAACGACAATGCGGCGGGCGAATATTATCTGCCCGACGTGGTCGGCCTGGCGCTGGGCGATGGCCGCCGCTGCACCGTGATCGAAACCGCCGCCGACGAGGTGGCGGGTGCCAACAGCCGCGCCGAACTGGCGCAGCTGGAGGCGATCTTCCAGCGCCGCCGCCGCGCCGAGCTGATGGCCGCCGGTGTTTCCATGCAGGCGCCCGACACCGTGTTCCTGTGTGCCGACACACGCATCGATGCTGATGTCGAGATTGAGCCGTTCGTGGTGTTCGGCCCCGGCGTGACCATCGCCAGCGGCTGCCGCATCCGCGCCCACAGCCATATCGAAGGCTCGGCCATCGGTGCCGATTGCGAGATCGGCCCCTTCGCCCGTCTGCGCCCCGGCACCGTGCTGGGCCGCGGCGCCAAGATCGGCAATTTCGTCGAGACCAAGAAGGCGGTGCTGGGCGACGGCGCCAAGGCCAACCACCTCACCTATCTGGGTGACGTGACCGTGGGCGCGAAGGCCAACATTGGCGCCGGCACCATCACCTGCAACTATGATGGCTTCTTCAAATATCAGACCGTGATCGGCACCGGTGCCTTCATCGGCTCCAACAGCGCATTGGTGGCACCGGTGACCATCGGCGACGGTGCCATCGTCGCCGCCGGCAGTACCGTCACCCGCGATGTCGAAGCCGACGCACTGGCGCTGGTGCGCCCCGAGCAGACGGCCAAACCCGGCTGGGCGGCGCGGTTCCGCGGCCTGCAATCCGCAAAGAAGGGCAAGTAACCATGTGCGGGATCATCGGCATCGTCTCAACGGACGCGGTGGCCGACCGGCTGGTCGATGGCCTCAGGCGGCTGGAATATCGCGGTTACGACAGCGCCGGCATCGCCACCATCCATGATGGCGTGATGGACCGCCGCCGCGCGCCCGGCAAACTGGCCAACCTGGCAAAGGAGCTGGCCGCCGCCCCCCTGCCCGGCCACATCGGCATCGCCCACACCCGCTGGGCCACCCACGGCGCGCCGACGGAGGGCAACGCCCACCCGCATGCGACCGAGAATGTCTGCCTTGTCCACAATGGCATCATCGAGAATTTCAAGCCGCTGCGCGAAGAGGTGATCGCCGCCGGCCGCACCCTGTCGAGCGATACCGACACCGAGGTGGTCGCCCACCTGCTCGAACTGGCGCTGGCCGCCGGCGCGACGCCTGACGAGGCGGTGGCCCGCACCCTCAAGCGCCTGCATGGCGCCTTCAGCTTCGCCATCCTGTTCCGCAATCACCCGCATGTCATCTACGGTGCCCGCCGGGGCTCGCCGCTGGTGGTCGGCCGGGGTGATGGCGAGATGTTCCTCGGCTCCGACGCGCTCGGCCTTGCCCCTTTCACCAACCGCATCGCCTATCTGGAAGAGGGCGACTGGGTGCGGCTGACCACCGACAGCATCGCCATGTTCGATGCCGAGGACCAGCCGGTCAGCCGGCCGTTCATCACCTCCTCGGCCAGTGCCGCGGTGATCGAGAAGGGCAATCACCGCCATTACATGGAAAAGGAAATCCACGAGCAGCCGATCGTGGTGGCGCAGACGCTGGGCGCCTATCTCGATCCGCTCGCCGAAACCGTCGCCCTGCCCGGGCTGCCGTTCGATCTGGCCAATGTTCGCCGCGTTCAGATCGTGGCGTGCGGCACCGCGCTGCTCGCCGGCCATGTCGCCAGCTATTGGCTGGAACAGCTGGCCCGCGTGCCGGTGAGCATCGAGAACGCATCCGAATATCGCTACCGCGATCCGGTTTATGAGGATGGCGGGCTGTGCCTGTTCATCAGCCAGTCCGGCGAAACCGCCGACACGCTGGCCGCCTTGCGCCATGCCAAGGACGGCGGCCAGATGGTTGCGGCCGTTGTCAATGTCGCCACCTCCACCATGGCGCGCGAGACGCAATTGCTGCTGCCCACTCACGCCGGGCCGGAAGTGGGCGTCGCCTCCACCAAGGCCTTCACCTGCCAATTGGCCGTGCTCGCCGCTTTTGCCATCGCGCTGGGCAAGGCCAAGGGCCGGGTCGCTGCCGCCGAGGAAGCGCGGCTGGTGCATCTGCTGACCGAAGTGCCTGCTGCGATGAACGCGGCGCTGAAGCTGGAAGGCGCCATTGCCGCGCTGGCGCCGAACCTCGCCAAGGCGCGCGACATTCTCTACATCGGCCGCGGCCCGGATTATCCGATGGCCCTGGAAGGCGCACTGAAGCTGAAGGAAATCAGCTATATCCACGCCGAAGGTTATGCGGCGGGTGAATTGAAACACGGCCCCATCGCGCTGATTGACGAGCATGTGCCGGTGATCGTCATCGCCCCGTCAGGCCCGCGCTTTGAAAAGACCGTCTCCAACATGCAGGAGGTGATGGCGCGCGGCGGCCAGGTCGTGCTGCTGTCCGACGCCGCCGGCATCGCCAGCCACGGCCAGGGCACGGCGGCCGCCATCGCGCTGCCGACGGTGGACCCGTTCATCAGCCCGCTGATCAGCGCGATCCCGGTGCAGCTGCTGGCCTATCATGTCGCGGTCGCCAAGGGCACTGACGTGGACCAGCCGCGCAACTTGGCGAAATCGGTTACCGTCGAATAAAACCCGCTCAGGCTGAGCCTGTCGAAGCCGGCCAAGGTGCGCGCCGGCAACCCGGCTTCGACAAGCTCAGCCTGAGCGGTTGTTGCGCTCTCAGCGCTTCAGCCGCGCCGCATAGCCCTTGCGGAATTTCGCCAGCTTCGGCCCGACCACGGCCACGCAATAGCCATTCTTCGTGCCATTGTTCTCGAAATAGCGCTGGTGGTAGGCCTCCGCCGGCCACCACGGCGCGTTCGGCTCGGTCGTGGTGACAATCGGATTGTCCCAGCTGGCCTGGTTGCGGGCGATGGCGGCTTCGGCCTCGCCGGCCTGCACGCCGTTCTGAGGGAAGATGGCCGAACGATACTGGGTGCCGACATCGCCGCCCTGGCGGTTCAGCGTCGTCGGATCATGGGTGTGGAAGAAGATGTCGAGCAGCTCGGCATAGCTGATCACCGCCGGATCATAGACGATGCGCACCGCCTCCGCATGGCCGGTGGTGCCGCTGCACACCTGCTCATAGGTCGGCTTGTCCTTGCTGCCGCCGATATAGCCCGATTCCACCGATTCAATGCCCTGCAGTTCGTTGAACACGGCTTCGGTGCACCAGAAACAGCCACCGGCGATGATGGCGACATCGTGAGACATTTTGGAAACCCTCGCGAGAACAGGATGCGCTTCAGATAAGAACCCCGGCCCCACCCGGCAAGGGCTGTCACGTCGCACCGCCGCGCTGGCCACGTCGCGGGTGACAGCATCAAAACCGGCTGATAAGTCTTTGCCCCAACGACAGGCAGGGGCCGCAAAGACGCCTCGCCTCCTGGGGGTGGAACAGCATGGCGGAACCCGACAGCAGCAACATGCCCGGCAAACCGGTGCCCCCCGTGGGCGGCCCCTATGCCTGGTATGTGCTGGCGCTGCTGGTGATGGTCTATGTGATGAACTTCATCGACCGGCAGATCCTGTCGATCCTGGCGGAGGACATCAAGCGCGACCTCCATCTCACCGATGCGCAGCTCGGCTTCCTCTATGGCACCGCCTTTGCCGTGTTCTATGCGCTGTTCGGGGTGCCGATCGGGCGCCTGGCCGACAATTGGGTACGCACCCGGCTGCTGTCGCTCGGCCTCACCCTATGGTCGGGCATGACGGCGCTGTCCGGCCTGTCGGCCAATTTCGCGCAGCTCTCGCTCGCCCGTGTTGGCGTCGGCGTCGGCGAGGCGACTGCCGGCCCATCGGCCTATTCGATGATTTCGGATTGGTTCCCCAAGGCCCGCCGCGCCACCGCCCTGTCGATCTATTCGGCCGGCCTTTATCTGGGCGGCGGCGTCTCGTTGCTGATCGGCGCTGTCGTGGTGAAGGGCTGGAACGCGGCTTATCCCAATGGTGGCCCGCTCGGCCTCGTCGGCTGGCAGGCGGCGTTCATGGCCGTCGGCATTCCAGGGCTGCTGCTGGCGCTGTGGGTTTCCACCCTGATCGAGCCGATCCGCGGCCGCGCCGATGGCCTGCCGCCGCCGCAGCCCCTGCCCGGCCGCACCGTCATCCGCAATTTCATTGCCGACATGAGCAGCGTCATCCCGCCGCTCACCCTGATCAACATGGCCATGCTCGGCCGCCGCGCCCTGTTCGACAATGTCGCCGCGCTGGCCCTGGTGGCGGGCGTGGTGGCCGCACTGGTGCATCTCACCGGGGAGGTGCCGCAGTTCCTTGCCGTCGGCACCGGGCTGTACGCGGTGATCAGCTGGGCGCAATCGATCAAACGGCGCGACAAGCCGACCTATGAGATGATCTGGGGCACGCCGGCATTCGTGCTGACCATCCTGGGTTTCGGCAGCATCAGCTTCGTCGGCTATTCGGTCGGCTTCTGGGGTGCGCCCTATGCCATGCGCACCTTCGTGGAGCCGCTGGCGGCCAGCGGCGGGCCGATCCCCTGGTATGGCAGCAAGCAGGCGGTGGCCTTCATTCTCGGCAGCTGGGGCGCATTGTCCGGCTTCCTGGGCACCATCCTGGGCGGCGTGCTGGGCGATTGGGCCAAACAGCGCCATCCGTCGGGCCGCATCATGGTGGGCGCGCTGGCGATCCTGGTGCCGGCGCCGTTCCTGTGGATGTCCTACACGGCGACCGATCTCGCCAGCTTCATCCTGTGGGGCATGCCGGCCGGCCTGTTCGGGTCCATGTATGTCGGTGTTGCGGCGGCCACCACGCAGGATCTGGTGCTGCCCCGCATGCGCGGCGCCGCCACCGCAACCTTCTTCATCGGCACCACCTTGTTCGGGCTGGGCCTGGGGCCGTGGTTCACCGGCTTTGTTTCCAAGGTGACGGGCGATCTTTCCACCGGCGTGCTGGCGCTGTTCCTGATGGCGCCGTTCACGTGCCTCTGCCTTTATCTTGTCTATCGCTGGCTGCCCGCCGCCGAGGCCAGCCGCCTCGACCGCGCCCGCGCCGCTGGCGAAATCATTGGAGATGACGCGACATGAAGATCACCAACCTGTTCAGCGTGGAAGGCAAGCTGGCCGTCGTCACTGGCGGCAGCCGCGGCATCGGGGAGATGATCGCCCGCGCCCTGATTGAAAATGGCGCCCGGGTGATCATCACCAGCCGCAAGATTGCCGATTGCGAAGGCCTGGCCGCGCAATTGGGCCCCAATTGCACCGCCATCCCGGCCGATCTGTCCCAGATGGCCGAGATCGAGCGGTTCGCCGCTGCCGTGTCCGCTCACACGCCGAAGGTGGACATCCTCTTCAACAACGCCGGCGCCTCGTGGGGCGCCGATTTCGATGCCTTCCCCGAAGCCGGCTGGGACAAGGTGATGGATATCAACGTGAAGTCCGTCTTCTTCCTCACCCAGAAGCTGATGCCTTGCCTTGAGGCCGCCGCCGCGCCCGATCGCTTTGCCAAGGTGATCAACATCGGCAGCATCGATGGCCAGCATGTTTCCGATCTCGAAACCTACTCCTATGCCGCCTCAAAGGCCGGCGTGCTGCACCTCACCCGCATGATGGCCAAGTTCCTGGCCAGGCGGCATATCAGCGTGAACGCCATCGCGCCGGGATTCTTCCCATCGAAGATGACCGCCGGCATCGCCGAGGAGTTCCGCGAGGCGTTCCGCGCCGCCACGCCGATGCAGCGCTGGGGCACGCCGGAGGATATGGCCGGGGTGGCGCTGTTCCTTTCCAGCCGGGCCAGCGATTTCCTGTGCGGCAGCGTCATCACCGCCGACGGAGGCTATGCCACGACGGTGTGAGATTCCCTTGTCAATCCACCCGCACATGGGGAAAATACCGGTGGCGCGGCGTGGCCAAAGCGCGCACAACTTGCAATTGGTCGCTGGTGCCTGTGGGTACGATCGGCCGGCACAAATATCATCGCAGCCCGACAGGCCGGGCTGACCAGGCGCAAGGGCAAAGACGTGAAGAAAGTCGAAGCGGTCATCAAGCCGTTCAAGCTCGACGAGGTGAAAGAGGCGCTGCACGATGTCGGCGTTTCCGGCATCACTGTGACCGAAGCAAAGGGTTTTGGCCGTCAGAAGGGTCATACGGAGCTTTACCGGGGTGCGGAGTATGTGGTGGATTTTCTGCCCAAGGTGAAGCTGGAGGTCGTGGTGGACGACGACCAGGTGGACCGGGTGGTGGAGGCGATCACCAACGCGGCGCGCACCGGGCGGATTGGCGATGGCAAGATCTTCGTGTCCACCATCGACATGGCCGTGCGCATCCGCACCGGTGAGCGCGACAGCGACGCCATCTGAACCGCCAGTTTCATGACCTGCAACGACGGCTAAAGCGTCGTATCAGCGTTCCATAACCATATCCGATCAACACCAACGAGGGACCAGCCCGATGGCGACCGCCGCAGACATTCTTGCCATGATCAAGGAGAAGGACATCGAGTGGGTGGACCTGCGCTTCACCGATCCCAAGGGCAAGTGGCAGCACCTCACCATGGTCTCCGGCGTCATCGATGAGGACATGCTCACCGATGGCTTCATGTTCGACGGCTCGTCGATCGCCGGCTGGAAGGCGATCAACGAGAGCGACATGATCCTGATGCCGGATCTGGATGCCACCTACATCGATCCCTTCTCCGCCACCCCGATGCTGATCCTGATCTGCGACATCGTCGAACCGTCGACCGGCCAGCTCTATGGCCGCGATCCGCGTTCGACCGCCAAGCGCGGTGAAGCCTATCTGAAGGCCAGCGGCATCGGCGACACCGTCTATGTCGGCCCGGAAGCCGAGTTCTTCGTGTTCGACGATGTGCGCTTCGGCCTGGGCTACAACGAGGGCTTCTTCCACCTCGACGATATCGAGCTGCCGACCAACTCCGGCCGCGAGTATGAACAGGGCAACATGGCCCACCGCCCGCGCGCCAAGGGCGGCTATTTCCCGGTCGCCCCGGTCGATTCGGCGGTGGATCTGCGCGGCGAGATGGTCGCCACCATGCTGGAGATGGGCCTGCCCTGCGACAAGCACCACCACGAGGTCGCCTCCGCCCAGCACGAACTGGGCCTGACCTTCGGCACGCTGGTGCAGACCGCCGACCGCATGCAGGTGTACAAGTATGTCGTGCACCAGGTCGCCCATGCCTATGGCAAGACCGCGACGTTCATGCCCAAGCCGATCAAGGACGACAACGGCAGCGGCATGCACACCCACCTGTCGATCTGGAACGGCAAGACCCCGCTGTTCGCCGGTGACCAGTACGCCGGCCTCAGCGAGACCGCGCTGTTCTTCATCGGCGGCATCATCAAGCACGCCAAGGCCTGCAACGCGTTCACCAACCCGGGCACCAACAGCTACAAGCGGCTGGTGCCGGGCTTTGAAGCGCCGGTGCTGCTGGCCTACTCCAGCCGCAACCGCTCGGCCTCGTGCCGCATCCCCTATGGCACTGGCGCCAAGTCCAAGCGCGTCGAAGTGCGGTTCCCCGATGCCCTGGCCAACCCGTATCTGGCCTACACCGCGCTCCTCATGGCCGGCCTCGACGGTATCGAGAACCGCATCCACCCCGGCCCGGCCATGGACAAGAACCTCTATGACCTGCCGCCGCGCGAACTGAAGAAGGTGCCGACGGTGTGCGCCTCGCTGCGGGAAGCGCTCGCCGCCCTCGACAAGAGCCGCGCCGTGTTCACCAAGGGCGGCGTGTTCACCGACGACCAGATCGACTCGTATATCGAGCTCAAGATGGAAGAGGTGCAGCGCTGGGAGATGACCCCCGCGCCGGTGGAATTTGATATGTATTACAGCGCATGACGGCGCGCGGATAACGCGAGAGCGTTATCCGCCGACTCGTCAAAGCTCGGACCCCGGCCTTCGCCGGGGCAGGCTCGAGCGAAAAGGGCAGCCCCTCAGGGCTGCCCTTTTTGACTCGTCCGCCCCCGGATCACATCCGGGGCAGGCTGGCGTGGCTCCGCCACGCCCCCTTCCCTTCTCTTCCTTGTTCTCCGTGGAGCACACCCCATGGACCCGGCGGCTCCGCCGCCGGCCACGCTCCACAGCCAGCGCGACCGAGGGGAAGCGCAGCAATAACCGCTGCGCCTCCCCCCGGCGCTCAGCTCAGAACATCACGCCGAATTCCAGCCGCCCGCGCACCTGGCTCTTGTCGCGCCCCAGGGCCCCGAACGCGGCACCCGGCGCAATTCCGGAAACCGACACGTAGGACAGTTCGGGCCGGATGAAGAAGCGGTTCACCGTGTAGGTTGGGGTGATCGTGGCGGTGAAGGCGTTGGAACCCGGGCCATAGAGAAAGCTGGCGGCGGTTGCGCGGGGGGCGCTGCTGTCCACATATTCGAAGCGCACCGGCAATGACCAATTGTCATCAATCTTGTATTTGGCCAGCAGACCGACACCCCAGTTGTCAGCCTTGGTGGTGCCCTGGAACGGCAGATCGCCAACCCTGGCATATTGGAAATAGGGCTGCACCAGCCACTTGTCGCCGGAATAGCTGTAGATCAGGTTGAAGATGGTGCTGTTGTTCTGCACCGGCGGTGTCGCAAAGGTGCTGCGGCTGTTGCGATCCAGCGCGCCGCCCAGCACCAGCGAAAGCGTGTGCGGCCCATCGACATAGGAGATGATGCCCGACAGCCAGTTGAAGCGGCCCGAGAAGAAACCGTCCGTCAGCGCCAGGCTGGCACTGATCTTGCCCGACGTGACATTGGCCTGCACCCCGCGGGACAGCACATTTTCCTGGCCCCACAGCACGCCACGTTCGATGTTCATGTTCTGGAAGCTGAACGGCGCTTCCAGGCCGATCAGGGTCGGCAGGATGCCGGCCTGGATGTTGAAGCTTGCCGACGGTGCCAGCTTCACCCACGCCTGCGGCACCGGGCCAAAGGTGCCATCGGTATAGGTGGTGGCGCGGGCATAGCCGAGGCCCAATGTTTCGTGGCTGTAGAGACCGGCCTGCACCAGGAACTGAAACACGCCTTGCGGCTTCTGGATGATGACCTGCGCGTTCGACAGGTCGGCAAGGCCGCTGGCAACGCCGGGCGTGGTGTTGGACTGCGCCCCCAGATAGCCGCTGGCGATGCCGGTGACATAGATGCTGGACCCGGCCAGATCAAAGCTGAGCGGCTTGGGATTGTAGCTGAGCGGTCCGCTGAGACCGGGCAGCAATGCCGGCGGCGCCTCATCCGCTTCGGCCATCGAGGCCACACCAAGCGCCGTCGCCATCAGCAGGGCACGGGCAAGGCCCGAACGGCTCGCAATCGCAATCATCATGTCATCCTTCTGCCCGTGAAATTTCACCAGGACCCGCGGGCCTTGTTCGAACTCCCAGCCGGATAACAATGCACTTTGGTAGAAGCGTCAGTGCTACGTGTATTGGCGTAGTATACGTCAAATATACAATTGCGCTATTTACTTTAACATTATCAAACGAAACCAATATTCATCAGAATAACATTTTTTCAGTTGATCCCAGAAAAACGAAGGCCCGCCTGTTGCCAGGCGGGCCTTGTTGTCTGGAGTGTCGGGATCTGATCAGGGATTGTAGGCGCGTTCGCCGTGCTCACCCAGATCAAGGCCTTCACGTTCGACATCCGCGCTCACCCGCAGGCCGGTGACGGCCTTGGCGACGAAGATGGCGATGGCGGTGCCGATGGCGGCCCAGACGATGGTCGTCGCCACCGCCTCGAGCTGGACGACCAGCTTGGCGCCCATGTCGTAATCTGCCGGCCCCGGCCCGCCCAGCGCGGGCGAATAGACGATGGCGGTGCCAATGGCACCCACCATGCCGCCAATGCCGTGGATGCCGAACGCATCGAGCGAGTCGTCATAACCAAGCTTGGGCTTGAGGAACGAAACGGCGAAGTAGCAGACCACCGACGCCGCCGCACCCAGTGCGATGGCACCAAGCGGGCCGGAATTGCCTGCAGCCGGCGTGACGGCAACCAGGCCCGCGATGATGCCCGAGGCGAGACCCAGCGACGACGGCTTGTGGCCGGCGAGCTTTTCCGTTGCCATCCAGGCCAGCGCCGCTGCCGCCGTGGCGACAAAGGTGTTGATCATCGCCAGTGCCGCAGAGCCATTGGCCTCCAGCGCCGAACCGGCGTTGAAACCAAACCAGCCGACCCACAGCATGCCGGTGCCGGCCAGCGTGAGCGTGAGCGAGTGCGGCGCCATGATGTCCTTGCCGTAGCCAAGGCGCTTGCCAAGGATCAGCGCTGCCACCAGCGCCGACACGCCGGCGTTGATGTGGACGACGGTGCCCCCGGCAAAATCCAGGGCGCCCATCACGAAGAACAGGCCCGATGCCGCCCACACCATGTGCGCAATCGGCAGATAGACCAGCGGAAGCCAAATCAGGGTGAAGACCAGCACGGCCGAGAACTTGATCCGCTCCACGACCGAACCCAGGACCAGGCTCGCGGTGATGGCCGCAAAGGTCATCTGGAAGCAGACGAAGACATATTCGGGAATGACGACATCCTTGGTGAAGGTCGCTGCCGTGCTGTTCGCGTCAATGCCGGCCAGGAACAACCGGTCGAAACCGGAAATGAACGGCTTCAGCACGCCTTCCATATCCGGGCCGAATGCCATCGAATAGCCGAACACCACCCAAAGCAGCATGACAAGGCAGGTGGCAGCGCCAATCTGCGTCATCGTTGAAAGCATGTTCTTGCCCCGGGTGAGACCGCCATAGAACAGCTGCAACCCAGGCAGGATCATCAGCAAAACCAGAAGGGTGGACACCAGCATCCAGGCGGTATCGCCCTTGTTCGGCACAGGCGCGGCCGCCTCTTGCGCTAGCGCCGGAGCCGCCGTCATGAGCGCCATGCCCGCAAGCGTGATGGGCGCCCGCAAACTGTTGAGGATCCTTGTCATCAATTTCCCCTGCTTTGAAACCCAGGTCACCACCCTCGACCACATTTCGCGATACAACAGGGGGCACTGGCAAATTGAGCGATGCGTCTGCGGCCATGTCGTGATGACCACTTGCACACCATCACGGGGTCGGCGACGGCGATACGGACGAATGATCGTCTGCCGTCAGCTGGCCGTTAGATGACGCGAACTCGGGACAGAGCGTCGGATAACTGCCGATACGGGCTATGCACCAAGCGCATGCCGACTCGTGACGTGGCTTAGATGCCCGCCAGCGCACACCGGCAATATAAGGCATTTGACGGTGCAGTGCAGCACGCCGGTCGGCCGGATGGGGTAAATTACGGTGGCGCAGCCCTGCCGATTGCCGCATGACCCCGAAAATTCAGTGACGGTAGAGCAATTTGCGTGCGTGGATGTTGCTGGCGCTTACCAACAGTCAGCTGGGCAGGAGAATCCCGTGAAGAAGATCGAAGCGGTCATCAAGCCGTTCAAACTGGATGAAGTGAAGGAAGCCCTCAATGAGGTGGGCGTGTCAGGCATGACGGCCACCGAAGCGAAGGGTTTTGGCCGTCAGAAGGGCCATACGGAGCTTTACCGGGGTGCGGAGTATGTGGTGGATTTTCTGCCCAAGGTGAAGCTGGAGGTCGTGGTGGACGACGACCAGGTGGACCGGGTGGTGGAGGCGATCACCAACGCGGCGCGCACCGGGCGGATTGGCGATGGCAAGATCTTCGTGTCCACCATCGACATGGCCGTGCGCATCCGCACCGGTGAGCGCGACAGCGACGCCATCTGAACCGCCAGTTTCATGACCTGCAACGACGGCTAAAGCGTCGTATCAGCGTTCCATAACCATATCCGATCAACACCAACGAGGGACCAGCCCGATGGCGACCGCCGCAGACATTCTTGCCATGATCAAGGAGAAGGACATCGAGTGGGTGGACCTGCGCTTCACCGATCCCAAGGGCAAGTGGCAGCACCTCACCATGGTCTCCGGCGTCATCGATGAGGACATGCTCACCGATGGCTTCATGTTCGACGGCTCGTCGATCGCCGGCTGGAAGGCGATCAACGAGAGCGACATGATCCTGATGCCGGATCTGGATGCCACCTACATCGATCCCTTCTCCGCCACCCCGATGCTGATCCTGATCTGCGACATCGTCGAACCGTCGACCGGCCAGCTCTATGGCCGCGATCCGCGTTCGACCGCCAAGCGCGGTGAAGCCTATCTGAAGGCCAGCGGCATCGGCGACACCGTCTATGTCGGCCCGGAAGCCGAGTTCTTCGTGTTCGACGATGTGCGCTTCGGCCTGGGCTACAACGAGGGCTTCTTCCACCTCGACGATATCGAGCTGCCGACCAACTCCGGCCGCGAGTATGAACAGGGCAACATGGCCCACCGCCCGCGCGCCAAGGGCGGCTATTTCCCGGTCGCCCCGGTCGATTCGGCGGTGGATCTGCGCGGCGAGATGGTCGCCACCATGCTGGAGATGGGCCTGCCCTGCGACAAGCACCACCACGAGGTCGCCTCCGCCCAGCACGAACTGGGCCTGACCTTCGGCACGCTGGTGCAGACCGCCGACCGCATGCAGGTGTACAAGTATGTCGTGCACCAGGTCGCCCATGCCTATGGCAAGACCGCGACGTTCATGCCCAAGCCGATCAAGGACGACAACGGCAGCGGCATGCACACCCACCTGTCGATCTGGAACGGCAAGACCCCGCTGTTCGCCGGTGACCAGTACGCCGGCCTCAGCGAGACCGCGCTGTTCTTCATCGGCGGCATCATCAAGCACGCCAAGGCCTGCAACGCGTTCACCAACCCGGGCACCAACAGCTACAAGCGGCTGGTGCCGGGCTTTGAAGCGCCGGTGCTGCTGGCCTACTCCAGCCGCAACCGCTCGGCCTCGTGCCGCATCCCCTATGGCACTGGCGCCAAGTCCAAGCGCGTCGAAGTGCGGTTCCCCGATGCCCTGGCCAACCCGTATCTGGCCTACACCGCGCTCCTCATGGCCGGCCTCGACGGTATCGAGAACCGCATCCACCCCGGCCCGGCCATGGACAAGAACCTCTATGACCTGCCGCCGCGCGAACTGAAGAAGGTGCCGACGGTGTGCGCCTCGCTGCGGGAAGCGCTCGCCGCCCTCGACAAGAGCCGCGCCGTGTTCACCAAGGGCGGCGTGTTCACCGACGACCAGATCGACTCGTATATCGAGCTCAAGATGGAAGAGGTGCAGCGCTGGGAGATGACCCCCGCGCCGGTGGAATTTGATATGTATTACAGTGCGTAAGCGGCGAGGACTTAGCGCGCAGCGCTAAGTCCCGACTCGCGTCGCACTCTGCCAGCGACCGAAAAAGGGCGGCTCTCCAGCCGCCCTTTTTTGTGTCGTCTGACCCCGGATCACGTCCGGGGCAGGCTGGCGTGGCTCCGCCACGCCCTACTTCTCTTACTTTCTTCCTCCGTCGATCCACACCCCACGGACTCGGCGGCTCCGCCGCCGGCCGTGCTCCACAGCCAGCGCGTGCCTCGACAAGCTCGGCATGAGCGGTTTGGCGCTTTGCCCACACTCCCCCGCCCTGAAGCGGAAGGAACACCCCATGGTGCATCGCACCAAAATGGACCTCTCCGCGCTCCCGCAGCCCCAACCTGCGAAAAACGCACAAAAAAAGGGGCCGATCCCGCAGGACCGGCCCCAGTAAATCCTTGGGGAGGATCGCCATGTTGGCTGTGCCCTATTGCACTGCACAATGGCGCGAAGCAATGGGGGAAATCACGTACAGGCGGGGCAAAAGCGCGCAGCGGCACCGTGCGGCCAACCCGCTGGCGGGCGGCGCAGGCTGGCCCTATACAGACGCCATGACACCGCCGCCATCCGATCTGTTCGCCGCCACGCAAAGCTCTGCCGACTATGATGCCAGCCACATCGAGGTGCTGGAGGGGCTGGAGCCCGTGCGCCGCCGGCCCGGCATGTATATCGGCGGAACCGACGAGCGGGCGCTGCACCATCTGGCGGCCGAAGTGCTGGACAATGCGATGGACGAAGCGGTGGCCGGCCACGCCAGCCGCATCGAAGTGGAGCTGACCGCCGACGGCAGCCTGACCATCACCGACAACGGCCGCGGCATCCCGGTTGATCCGCACCCGCGCTTTCCCGACAAATCGGCGCTGGAGGTCATCCTGACCATGCTGCATTCCGGCGGCAAGTTCAGCGGCAAGGCCTATGCCACCAGCGGCGGCCTGCACGGGGTGGGCATCAGCGTCGTCAACGCCCTTTCGGACGAGACGGTGGTGGAAGTGGCGCGCAACAAGCTGCTGTATCGCCAGCGCTATTCGCGCGGGATCCCGCAAGGGCCGATCGAGGAGCTGGGCGCAACGCCCAACCGCCGCGGCACCAGTGTGAAATTCCATCCCGATGCCGAGATCTTCGGCCCCGACGCCCGTTTCAAGCCGGCGCGCCTGTACAAGCTGGCGCGGTCCAAGGCCTATCTGTTCGGCGGTGTCGAAATCCGCTGGCGCTGCGCGGCCGAGCTGGCCACGCCCGACGTGCCGGAAACCGCCGTCTTCACCTTCCCCGGCGGCCTGGCTGACCATCTGAAAGAACGGCTCGACAACCGGCCGCTGGTGGTGCCCGACCTGTTCGCCGGCCGCGCCGACCTGGCTGCCGGCGCCGATGGCAAGCCGATGGGCGCGGTGGAATGGGCCTGCGCCTGGCCGCAATATGGCGAAGGCGCCGCCAGCTTTTACTGCAACACCATCCCGACGCCCGATGGCGGCACCCACGAGGCCGGGCTCCGCCTGGCGTTGACCCGCGGCCTGAAGAGCTTTGCGGCGCTGACCGGCAACAAGAAGGCGACGGAACTTTCCGGCGAGGACGTGTTTGCCGGGGCCGAGATCATGCTGTCGCTGTTCATCCGCGACCCGCAGTTCCAGAGCCAGACCAAGGACCGGCTGACCAGCCCGGAAGCCACGCGTCTGGTTGAAAACGCCATCAAGGATCATTTCGATCACTGGCTGGTGGCGAGCGGCGAACGCGGCAAGGCGCTGCTGGCCTTCGTGGTGGAGCGCATGGAAGACCGGCTGCGGCGACGGCAGGAAGCGCTGGTCAAGCGCAAGACAGCGACCAGCAAATCCTCCCTGCGCCTGCCCGGCAAGCTGACCGACTGTGCCCGTGATGATGCGGTGGGCACCGAATTGTTCATCGTGGAAGGCGATTCGGCCGGCGGCAGTGCCAAGCAGGCGCGGGATCGCAACACCCAGGCCATCCTGCCCATCCGCGGCAAGATCCTGAACGTCGCCAGCGCCAACATGGCCAAGATCGGCGGCAACAACGAGATTGGCGATCTGGTGCAGGCGCTGGGCTGCGGCACCCGCGACAAGTACAGCCCGGAAAGCCTGCGCTACGAACGCATCATCATCATGACCGACGCCGATGTGGACGGTGCCCACATCGCCACCCTGCTGATGACCTTCTTCTTCCGCGAGATGGCCGGCCTGGTGCGCGATGGCCGGCTGTATCTGGCCCAGCCGCCGCTGTATCGCCTGGCGGCCGGCGGCACCGTTGCCTATGCGCGCGACGATGACCACCGCGCCGAACTGATGAAGAGCGTGTTCGCCGGCAAATCGAAGGTGGAGGTCAGCCGCTTCAAGGGCCTGGGCGAGATGAACCCGTCGCAGCTGAAGGAAACCACCATGGATCCGGCCCGGCGCTGCCTGATCCGGGTGAAGCTGCCCGAAGACCCCGATGGCCGCGCCGACGTGTCGGATCTGGTCGAACGGCTGATGGGGCGCAATCCCGAACATCGCTTCCATTTCATCCAGAGCCACGCCACGTCGATCGAAGCCGACGCCATCGATGCCTGACGAGGCGGCATCGGGCTGGCGCCGCACGCTGGCCGGGCTGGTGCGTCCGCTCATCCGCTATGTCAGCGTGATGGGCATCAAGGCTGCCAATATCGCCACCGGCTTCGTCGTCACGCTTCTGCTGGCGCGCGCCGGCGGGCCCGATGTGCTGGGCGGCTATGCGATGGCGCTGCAGACGGCGCAGCTGGTGTCGATCCTGGCCGTCGTCGGCTGCGATCAGCTCGCCCTGCGCGAAATTGCGGCGCATGTGCGCCTGGGCGACAAGGCCGCAGCCGCCGGCCACATGCAGCATTATCTGCGCTTCGTGACGCCGCTGGCCCTGCTGGTGACCGGGCTTTATGCCGCCGCGATGCTGGCGCTGCACGAAATGGGCCTGGCAGCAGCACAGGAAGGCGTGCTGATCGCGGCGACCGGTTTCGTGACCGCCAACTGCTTTTATCTGCTGGGCCTGGGCATCGTGCGCGGGCTGGGTAATCCGGTTTATGCGCAGGTGTTCGACGGGCTGTACACCTTGCCGCTGGCCCTGGTGCTGGGCGCCCTGCTGCTTTCCGGACATCATATCGCTGCGGCGAGCAGCATGTTGCTGTCCACCGCCTGCCTGGTTGCCACCATGGCCCTTCTTTTCGTGCTGGTGTGGCGGCAGATGCGCGACTGGCACCGGGTGGCCGTGCCAGACGCGCCATCGCCGTGGCGCGAAGGCATGCCGATGATGCTGATCAGCTTCCTGATGTATTTCAACCAATGGCTGCCGCAGTTCCTGGCCGGTGTGCTGGGCAATGTTGGCGATGCCGGGGGCTTCCGCGCCGCCTGGCAGCTGGCGATGCCGTTCACGGTGATCCAGACCACGGTAACCATGATGATCTCCCCCCATGTTTCGGGTGATCTGCGCCAGGGCCGGTTGGACGCCGCCCGCCGCCGCCTGCAGCGCAACCGCTGGGCGGCGATCGCCATCACCCTGCCGGTGGCGCTGCCCCTGCTGATCTGGCCCGATCCGATCATCACCCTGGTGTTCGGCCCGGCCTTTGCCGGCACGGCGCCGCTGGTGCAGTGGCTGGTGGGCGCCAATATGGTGGCGATCTTCATGGGCCCGGCGGGTGCCATCATCACCATGGCCGGGCGCAGCCGCGACACGGTGCCGGCGATCATCGCGGCGGCCGCCGTCACGGCCGTGCTGGCCTTGCTGCTCACGCCGCCGTTCGGCATCACCGGCCTTGCCATGGCCTATGCCGCCGGCATCACGCTTCGCGTCGTGCAGGGTGGCTGGCTGGCGCGGCGGATCCTGCGCTAGTCTCGCGGCACCGCCACGGCCGGGTTGCCGGTGGCGACATGATCATCCGGTACATCGCGATTGACGAGTGCGCCGGGCTGGATGACGCAATTGCGGCCGACGCTGACCCCCGGCAGAATGATCGCCCGCGGGCCAACCAACGTGCCTTCACCGATGCGCGTATCAAGATAGAGGCCGCGGGTGAGATCGTGGGTGAGCAGCACCACCTCTTCACCCAGCACGCAATGGGCCGCGATATGCACGCCGCGCGGCCAGGTGCGGTCGATCAGCGCGGTCGCGGCAATCCAGGCGCTGGGGTGGATGTCCATGCCCCACACGCTGCGCCGCACGAGCGCCTGCAGATGTTGTTTCAGGCTCTTACTGCGTCGCATCGCCACCCTCGGCCTGCCCTATTTCACCAACCAAAGGGATTTACAAGCGAATGCGGCCATGGTGGATCTCCGCAAATGGGCCTGCACTCCCTCAACCAGTTGCGCCGCGTGCGGCTGTTGCTGACCGGCCTGCGCCGGCGCTGGTTGCAATGGCGCAGCGGCGTGGTGATCGATCCCAGCGCCAGCATCTCCCTCAGCAGCCGGATGATCGCCGGGGAAAAGGGCGGCGTGGTCATCGGGCCGGAATCGCTGGTGGCCTTCAAGACATTGATCGACGCCCGCGATCTGGCCAGCGGCGACATCCGCCCGATCCGCATTGGCCGACGCTGTTTCATCGGCGGCGGATCGATGATCATGCCGGGCGTGACCATCGCCGACGAGGTGATCGTGGCCGGCGGCGCGGTTGTCACCAGCGATGTGCCCGCACGCTCGATCGTGGCCGGCAATCCGGCCCGCATCGTCCGCAGCGATATCGAGGTCGGCCGCTTTGGCCGGCTGAAAGGTGCCGACGAGAACAGCCTGCGGCTCTACAAGCGCTGACAGGTCGCCAGCCCGCGCTGGCAGCAGCGCGCCTTACGGCGCAGCCACCGCCGCGTCATAGGCTTCGCTGGCGGCGGCCCAGGCGTCTTCGGCGGCCTGGATGCCGGCATCCAGCACCCCGCGCTTCTGCATCAGGGCGGTGATGTCGGCGGGCGCGCGGGTCATCTGTTCGTCCAGCGCCTCGCGCTCGGCAATCAGCCGGTTCATCTGCGCTTCGGCGTTCAACATGGCCTGGCGCAGCGGTTTGGCGGCCTCGCGGCGGGCGGCGGCCTGGCGGCGGGCTTCCTTGGGATCGATGCGCGGCGCCTTGGGGGCGGCCGGCGACGCTGCCGATTGGGCCGAGCCGGCGCCCGACAGGATCAGCGCCTCATAATCATCGATGCTGCCTTCAAACGGGCTGGCGCGGCCGGAGTCGACCAGCACCAGCCGGTCGGCACTGGCCTCGATCACGTGGCGATCGTGGCTGACGACGACGACAGCGCCCTCGTATCCGGCCAGCGCCTGCACCAGCGCCTCGCGGCTGTCGATGTCGAGGTGGTTGGTCGGCTCGTCGAGCACGATCAGGTGCGGTGCATCGCGCGTCACCAGCGCCAGCGCCAGCCGTGCCTTCTCGCCGCCGCTCATCGTGCCGATGCGCTGTTCCGCCACCGGTCCGGTGAAGCCGAAGCGGCCCAGCTGGGCCCGCACGGCCGACGGGGTGGCGCCCTTCATGGCGCGGCCCATCATCAGCACCGGCGTGGCGTCGCCGTCCAGCTCCTCCACCTGATACTGGGTGAAATAGCCGACCTTCAGCTTGCCCGACGCATTGCGGCTGCCGGTCATCGCCGGCAGCTGGCCGATCAGCAGGCGGGCCAGGGTGGTCTTGCCATTGCCATTGCGGCCGACCAGCGCCAGCCGGTCATCGGGATCAAGGCGGATGTCGAGATCGTTGAGGATCGCCCGCCCACCATAGCCGACATCGGCATGATCCAGCGTCACCAGCGGCGGCCGCAGCGGTTCCGGGCTGGGGAAATCGAACTTCATCGTCGGATCATTGGCCGCTTCGGCGATCGGCTGCATCTTGGCCAGCGCCTTCTGCCGGCTCTGCGCCTGCTTGGCGGTGGACGCGCGGGCGGAGTTGCGGGCGATGTAATCCTGCAGCTTGGCGCGCTGCTGGGCCTGCGCCGTGCGGGCCGCCTCCAGCTGGGCCAACCGCTCGGCACGCTGGCGTTCGAAACTGTCGTAATTGCCGGTGTAGAGCTGCACCTTGCCGCCTTCGAGATGCAGGATCATGTTGGCAACGCGGTTGAGCAGATCGCGCTCGTGACTGATCAGCACGATCAGGCCGGGGTAGGATTTCAGGAAATTTTCCAGCCACAGCGCCGATTCCAGATCGAGGTGGTTCGACGGTTCGTCGAGCAGCAGCACATCGGGGCGGGTGAACAACAGGCTGGCCAGCGCCACGCGCATGCGCCAGCCGCCGGAATAGCTGTCGAGCGGCCGCTTCTGCATCTCCTCGTCAAAGCCGAGGCCGACGAGGATGCGCGCCGCCCGTGCCGGCGCGGTGTGGGCATCGATCGCGATCAGCCGCTCGTGAATGTCGGCAACACGTTCGGGCGCGGCACCGGCCTCTTCCTCGGCCAGCAGCGCGGCCCGCTCGGTATCGGCGGCGAGCACGGTTTCGAACGGCGTGCCCAGCCCCATCGGCGCTTCCTGTTTCAGCCAGCCGAGCCGGCTGCCGCGCGGGCGATCGACGCTGCCGCCATCGGGATCGATGGTACCGGCCAGCGTTTTCATCAGCGTCGATTTGCCGGCGCCATTGCGGCCGATCAGGCCAACACAGCCGCGCGGCGGCAGGGTGGCGGTGGCGCCGTCGATGATGGCACGGCCGCCGAGGCGCACGACAAGATTCTGCAGGGACAACATGATGCGCGCCGCCTAGCAGGATGCGCCGCCGCCGGCTAGGCTGGAGGCATGATGCATCGCGCTTTGCTGATCGCCCCTGCCCTGCTGCTGGTCGCTGCGGCACCAGCCGATGGCCTGCCGGCGGCGCTGGCGCAGGCCTGGACGGCGCGCGGCGTGCGCTTCACGCCCGCAGCCGTGACCGCCCGCATCGGCGGCCGCACCGGCGTGGCGGCGCTTCTGGCTGTCGCCGGGGCAACCGCCGGCGCTGACGGCGAGGAGGTTGAAACCGCGGTGGAGCTGGCCTGGGTGGGCGGTGCCGCCACGCCGGCCTGGCCGCTGCTGGGCCGCGACACGGCGCGCGGCTTTCCCGGCGTGGCGCTGGCCAAAGATGGCCGCTGGTGGCTGGTGGACGGCGTGACGGATTGGCAGGTGACGCTGCGCGATCCGCTGGGCGGCGGCATGCAGGTGGTGGACCGCGCCGATCTGCTGCTGATTGGCCGGCCGTTGATCGCGGGCGCCTGAGGGTTCAGCCCCGAGCGTCAGCCGCCGAGGAAGGCGACCAGCGCGCGCACCTTGGCCTGGCGCCATTGCGGGGTCGGCGCTGTCAGCCACCAGGCACCGCTCATCGGCTCGCCCGCGTCGAGCGCCACCACCCGCCCGCTGGCCAGATCGCTGGCGGCCAGCAGCGCCGGCACGCGGGTCTTGCCCAGCCCGGCGGCCGCCGCATCGATGGCCAGGCCGGCATCGGCGACCGTGAGGGCACTTTCGACACAGATGGTTTCGGGATCGAGCGGATGGGCGATGCAGGGCGCGTCGGCCGTCACACCGGGCGCGGCGACCATCACCAGCCGCTCCTTCCCCAGCGTGCGGCCGTGGATGCCTTCCGCCGTCGGTTCGCCGCCGAAATGCAGGGCAAGATCAAGATTGGCCTGGGTGAAATCCACTTCGCCAGCCTCGTGGGCGCTGATCGCAAAGCGCAGATCGGGGTTGGCCCGGCCATATTCGGCCAGCCGCACGGCCAGCCACTTGGCCATCAGGGCGCGCGGCGCAGCGATGGACAGCACGCGGCTGGATTGGCCAGCTTGCAGCAGCCGCACACTGTCTTCAAAGGCGCGAAAGCCCATCTGCAGCGCCGGCAGCGCCTGCTCGGCCTCTGGGGTCAGCTCCAGCGTCCGGGTCAGGCGGCGGAACAGCACGACGCCAAGCGATTCCTCCAGCGCGCGGATCTGCTGGCCAACAGCAGCCGGCGTGACGGCAAGCTCGTCAGCAGCGCGGGTGAAGGACAGGTGGCGCGCGGCGGCTTCGAACACGCGCAGGGCATTCAGCGGCAGATGCGTGCGCTTCATGCGCGGCGCGGCTCAGTGCACTTGCGGGCGATTGCCGGGCAGTTCGAGCACGAAGGCCGGGATCACCACCGAAAAGCGCACGCCATCTTCACCCATCATCACATAGCGCCCCTGCATCCGCCCCGACGAGGTGGAGAGCGGGCAGCCCGAAACATAATCATAGGCACCGCCGGGGGCGATCAGGGGCTGCACGCCCACCACCCCGTCGCCTTCCACCTGTTCGGTGCGGCCATCGCCATCGGTGATCAGCCAGCGCCGCGCCATCAGACGCACCGGCGCAGTGCTGCCGTTTTCCACCCGCACATGATAGGCCCAGACAAAATAGCCCCGCGACGGATCGGATTGATCCGGCAAATAATGCGGCGCCACCCGGACGGTGATGCCGCCCGTGGTTTCCGCAAAGGGGAAGAATTGTTCCATCATGATGGTCAAAGACCTGCGGCCGTCAGCGCCTGGGACAGATCATCTATCAGATCATCGGCATCTTCAAGGCCGATCGACAGGCGCAGCATCCCTTCGGTGATGCCCATTTCGGCGCGCACCGCATCGGAAACACTGGCATGGGTGGTCGATGCCGGGTGGGTCATCAGGCTGCGGCTGTCGCCCAGATTGTTGGAAATGTCGATGATGGCCAGCGCGTCGAGCAGCGCCTGCGCCTGGGGGCGGCCGCCATCAAGGTGCATGGCGATGATAGTGCCGCCTGCCGTCATCTGGCGCTGGGCGAGATCATATTGCGGGTGGCTCTTCAGCCCCGGATAGACCAGCCGCGGCACCCGGCTTTCCAGGAAGGTCGCCACCTTCAGGGCATTGGCGCACTGCTGGCGCACACGCAGGTCCAGCGTTTCCAGGCTCTTCAGCACCACCCAGGCGTTGAAGGGGGAAAGGTTCGGCCCGGTGTGGCGCGCGAACGCCAGATAGGTGTCGTTGATCCACTTGTCGCTGCCCACCACGGCGCCGGCGAGCACGCGGCCCTGCCCGTCCATCAGCTTGGTGGCGCTGTAGGCCACGATGTCGGCACCATGCTCCAGCGGGCGCTGCACGATGGGGGAGGCAAAGGCATTGTCCACCATCACCAGCGCGCCGGCGTCATGGGCAATGTCGGCAATCGCGCTGATGTCGCACAGATCAAGGCCGGGGTTGGTCGGCGTTTCCAGGAAGAAGGCCTTGGTGTTCGGCCGCCGCGCCTTCGCCCAGGCGTCCACGTCACGGGCATCGACCGTGGTGGTTTCGATGCCGAAGCGCGGCAGGATGCTGTCCACCAGCACCCGGCACGATCCGAACAGCGCCCGGCCCGCCACCAGATGATCGCCGGCCGACAGGGTTGACAGCAACATGCCGGTCATCGCCGCCATGCCGGTGGCCGTGGCGCGCGCCGCCTCTGCCCCTTCGATCAGCGCGATGCGGCGTTCCAGCATCTCCACCGTCGGGTTCTGCAGGCGGCTGTAGGTCATGCCCGGGCGCTCGCCCCGGAAGCGGGCGGCCGCTTCCTCGGCCGTGTCATAGCAATAGCCGGAGGTCATGAAGATGGTTTCCGACGTCTCGCCAACGTCGGTGCGCATGGTGCCGCCGCGCACCATCTGCGTGGCCGGGCGCCACGTCTTGACGATATCGGGGTTTTGGCCAGCGTCGCGTTTCATGGCTGCCGGGATAAAGAAGCCGGGCCGCCAGCGCAATCAAGCGCTGCTTTGCATGGGCAAAGTGTCATGCATGGTATCTGGCGTCGGTCCCGGCCCGGCCTCGGCCACGCCGCGCACGATCAGCAGATACATCACCGGCGTGACGACACGGCTGAGCAGCGTGGACGACACCAGCCCGCCGATGATCACCCAGGCCAGCGGGCCATAAAGGCCGGAGCCGGACAGGGCGAGCGGCAACAACCCGCCAATGGCGGTGACACTGGTGAGCAGCACTGGCAGGAACCGCACCTCGCCGGCCTCCTCGATCGCATCGCGCAGCGGGCGGCCGGCCGCGCGCAACTGGGTGGTGAAATCGACCAGCAACAGGCTGTTCTTGATCTCGATCCCGATCAGCGCGACGAACCCGATCACCGCCGTATAGCTGAGCGAGTTGCCGGTGAGGAACAGCGCCACCAACCCGCCGAACAGGCCCAGCGGGATGACACCGGCGACCACCAATGTCTCGCGGAAACGGCCGAATTCGATCACCAGCACGGCCAAGATGCCGAACACGGCCAGCGCGATGATCGGCCCCAGCCCGCCAAAGCTGCGCGCCGCCGTCTCCGCCTCCCCGCCCACATCGAAGCGATAGCCTTCGGGCAGCTTCACCGTCTGGACGGCGTCCACCACCGCCTTGTTCACCTTGGCGGTGAGATAACCGTCAGCCACCTGCGCATCGACATAGACCACGCGGCTCTGGCGCTCGCGGTTGATGCGCGGCGGCGCCGAATCAAGATAGGGCCGGGCGATCTCGCGCAGCGGCACCACGCCGCTGCTGCCGGGCAGATAGATATCGTCGAGCACGCGGATATCGTGGCGCTGGGCCAGCGGCAGCCGCACGACCACGTTGTAACTGTCGCCTTCCACGTCGCGGAACCGCCCCGCTGCCTCGCCGACCAGCGCGAGGCGCAGCGCCCGGCGCGGTGCGCCCGGCGCCACGCCCAGCAACGCCGCCTTGTCGCCATCAAGACCAAGGTTGAGGCGCGGCTGGTCAACGGCAACCGGATTGCGCACGTCGCGCGTGCCCGGCACGCGGCGCATCACCGTTTCCACCTCGCTGGCCAGGCGCTTCAGCGTCTCCAGTTCCGGGCCGATGATACGGATCTGGATCGGTGCGTCGATGGGCGGGCCGTTCTGGAAGATCTTCACGACATATTGCGCGTCCGGCGACTGCGCGAGCCGCCTGCGCAGCCGGTCAACCAAGGCCGGGCCGCCATCCTTGTCCCACGCCTTCAGCACCACCAGCACCTCGCCGATGTTGCTGCGCTGGTCGAAATTGCGCTGGTTGTAGAAGATCTGCGGGTTGCCGCGGCCGATGTTGCTCATCACCGCCTCGACAGACGGTTCGTTCTTCAGCGCCGCTTCCACCGTGTGCACGGCCCGGTCGGTGGCCGGGATGGCGGCGCCTTCGCTGCCAGTCACCTGCACCAGGAAATAGGGGGTTTCGGCCGGCGGAAACAGGCTCGATCCGATCAGCGGCACCAGGCCAAAGCCCGAAAAGATCAGCAGGGTCGCCGCCGCCATCGCCCGCCACGGGTGGGTGAGGCCCCAGTGCAGCACCGGCTGGTAGAAACGGTGGATGCCGCTGTTCACCACCTGCAGGAAACGGTTGCCATGTTCGCTTTCGGCGCGCGGCAGCACCCGGCTGGCCAGGAACGGCACGATCGTCAGCGACACCAGCAGGGATGCCGCCACCGTGCCCAGCACCGCCACCGGCAGGCTGCGGGTGAATTTGCCGGCGCCTTCGGGCAACATGGTCAGCGGCAGGAAGGCGAACAGCAGCACGAAGGTGCAACCGATCACCGCCACGGCGATCTGGCTGGTGCCGTCGATGGCCGCCGTCTGCCGCGATTTGCCCATTCGCAGGTGGCGGGCGATGTTTTCGGTCACCACGATGCTGTCGTCCACCAGCAGGCCAAGCGCGATGATGAAGCCGGAAATCGCCAGCTGATTGAGGGTGAAGCCGCTCCAGCCCAGGATCGCAACGCCCATCGCCAGGCTGAGCGGCACCGAGACCATGACAACGATCGACGCGCGCCAGCCCAGCGGCAGCAGGGTGATCAGCACCAGGCCCAGCGCGATGCCGAAATCGCGTCCCAGCTGGCTCAGCTTGCGGGCGATGTCATCGCTCTGGTCAAAACCCACCACCAGCTGCACATCGGGCGGCAGCTGGCTGCGATAGGCATCGGCCGCCTTCACCGCGGCATTGCGGATGTCCAGCACATTGAGGCCGTCCTTCTGCGTGAGCGTCACCCACACCGCGCGCTTGCCGTTGAGGCGGGCATAGTGCGGCTGCTCCTCATAGGCCCAGCCCACCTGCGCCACATCCTTCACCCGCACGATGCGCCCGCCCTGCGCGCGCACCGGCTCGTCGGCAACCTCGTCCACCGATCGATAGGCGCCGCCGGCCTGCACGTTCAGCCGCGCCTCGCCGCTCTGCACGGCGCCCGGCGGCAGATCCTGGCCGCCGCCGCGCAGCGCGTCGGTCACGGCGGTGACCGGAATGCCCAGCTGCGCCAGCCGGCCATTGTCGAGCGCGACCCGCATTTCCGGCACCGGCAGCGCCCACACCCGCGTGGCGCGCACGCCGGGCACCCGGATCAGCCGCTCGCGCAGGTCCTTGGCGATCTTCTCCAGCCGGCGATAGCTGGCCGTTTCCGACACCAACGCGAACTGCAGCACGGCAGCTTCCGTGGTGCGGGTCTTGCGGAATTCCAGCCGGGACAGCGCGGATGGCAGGTTGGGGCGGATGGCGTTCACCTCGCGCACCACCTCGTCATAATTTTTCTCGGCATCGCCGTCCCAGCTGAACTCGGCGGTGATGACAGCGGTCGAATCCGTGGACTGCGACTGCACCTTCACGATGCCGTCCAGCCCCTGCACCACATCCTCGATCGGCTTGGCGACGGTGGCTTCCATGTCGGCCGGCTCGGCACCCGGCACGGTGGCGACGATGTTGATGAACGGCGACGGGAAATGCGGATCCACCGATCGCGGGATGGTCAGGAACGCGGATGTGCCCAGCGCCGCCAGCGCCAGGAACACCACCAGGGTGATCTGCCAGCGCGAGATGGCAAAGCGGATGATGCCGGTCACTTCACCAGTTCCACCCGCTGGCCGTCACGCAGCCGGTCCACGCCGGTGGTCACCACCTGGTCACCCGCCGTCAGGCCGGCGGTAACGACGACACCATCACTGGCCACCCGCCCCAGCGCGACAAGGCGCTGCCGCACCCGCCGCGTGGCGGGTTCCAGCACATAGACAAACCCCTCGTCAGCGCGGGCGGAAAAGACGGCAGTGGCCGGCACGCGCAGCGGCGCGCCCGGTTCGGCCGTGCCCAGCGTCAGCCGCGCCCGGCCGATCTGGCCTGACGCCAGGCGCGGATCGGGCGGCAGCCTCACCTCCACACGGAAGGTGCCGGTGCCATCCTCGCTGCGGGCGCCCACTTCGCTCACGCGCGCGGTCAGCACCACGCCGCCCAGCGCCGGGATGCTGACACTGGCGGCCTGGCCCGGCCGCACCCGCGCCGCATCCCGGTCAGACAGCGGCATGCGCAGCACAAAGCCGTGGGATTGCTCGCCGATGCTCAGGATGGTCTGGCCGGGCTGCGCGATCTGGCCGGGTTCGGCCGGGCGCGACAGCACGACCCCGGCGGTCGGCGCGCGCAGCACCGCCAGCGCCATGTCGAAACCGGCGGCGCGGGCCCGGCTGCGGGCCGCCGCCAGCGTGGCACGGGCCTGTTCCACCCGGGGCGCCGTGATCCAGCCCTTGGCAAACAGCCCCTCCAGCCGCTTGAGGTCGGCTTCGGCGCGCTCCACCTCTGCGGCGGCCGCGGCTTGCGCGGCACCCAGCGACGTCGTGTCGAGCCGCGCCAGCGTCTGGCCGGCGGCCACACGGTCCCCTTCACGGACGAGGATGGCAGCGATGCGGCCCGGGGAGGCAAAGGCCAGCGGCGTCTCGCGCTTCAGCCGCACCGTGCCCGGCACCACCAGTTCGGCAGTGCCGCTGGCCGGCACGGCCGGCTCCACCCGCACCGGGGCTGCCGGTGCCGGCGCCGGCGGCGCGGCCGCCTTGTCAGCGCAGGCGCCAAGCAGCAGCAGGCCCACCAGCGCGGCGGCGCCGGGGCCAGTTGTCAGTGATTTTGGTGAAGTTTCCGGCGCCTTGCGCGCCCGATCTGCCGTCATCGTCATCGCCCGCCAGCCCCGAACCGTCGTGCTGCCGCCGCACTGTCCCCAAACCGGATGCGGGGGGGACGTGTCAGGGCAGATTTGATTACGGCTCAGAATGTGGCTGCGCAGCGCCGCGATGACAAGTGAATTTTTGAGCCACACTCAACTGCGGCAATCCTGCCCCCTGCCCGCAAGCGGCGCTCCCCCCGGACGCCCGCGACTTGCGGCAGACAGGGCGTCAGATGATCAATCGTTGATCACCAGGGCACACAGCGTCAACGCCACCCCGTCATCGTCGGCCGTGCCAGGCTCGACCAGGATTTCGGCCAGGATCTGGCCGCTGATGGCGATCGGTTCGCCGGGCAATCGGTTCGCCACCGCCGCCAGCGCGGCCGCCGAACCCGGCCCGTCGAGCCGTATGTCGAGTTCATGGCGCATGCCGGTCAGCGTCAGGCTGGCCCAGTCCCGGGCGCGCAGTTCCTCGATCACAACCCGGGCGCCCAGCGGCGCGGCGATGCCGGCCACACTGCGCAGGATGGCGGCCTGGGCACGATCACAATGCGGTCGCATGGGGACCCTCCATTCGGCTGCCGGCAACAGGCGCCCCACTGCGCGCCTGGGCATCGGTGCTGGCGATATGGGCCAGCACGCGTTCGGTGGTGGCACGCCGCGGCTCGCGTCCACGGCGCAGATCAAAGACGAATCGCGGATCACCGGCGACCAGCCGGCCAAAGCGCGAGGGCGGTACGCCGTGAACGCGCAGATGGCGTTCGACGACAGGTAAGAGGCTCATGCCTGTCACTCCCTGTACTAACTCGTTTTTTGTCGACCGACTCCCTCGCGATTCGGCTGACAACCCGGTTTATCTGGGTTAAAATCCTACTAGTCTAGGAAAAAAACTACTGCTATAGGCTGGTCGGCGGGCCAGGAAGGGAGGCCCGTCACTATGGACAGCACCGTCATCCGGGCACGGCTGGACGCGCTGATCGCTGCCCGCGGTGAGGATTATGCCTCGCTGTCGCGGCGCCTCGGTCGCAATGCCAGCTATATCCAGCAATTCATCAAACGCGGCGTGCCGCGCCGGCTGTCCGAAAGCGACCGGCGCATCCTCAGCGACCATTTCGGCATCGCCGAACATCTGCTCGGCGGCCCGGCCCCCGATGGCCGCGCCCTGCTCTCCCGCCCCGGCCTCGCCCGCGCCGCCGAAGACTATGTGCTGATCCCGCAATATCAGGTCCGCGCCTCCGCCGGCCCCGGCACACTGGCCGATTCGGAGGAACCCGCCGCCAGCATCGCCTTCCAGGCCGGTTTCGTGCGCCACCTCTCCAACAGCCCGGCCGAAGCGCTGGCCATCCTCACCGTCGAAGGCGATTCGATGCTGCCCACCCTGGCCGACGGCGACCAGATCCTGATCGACACCCAGGATCCGGGCCGCCTGCGCGACGGGATCTATGTGCTGCGGCTCGATGATGCGCTGCTCGTCAAGCGCCTCTCCCCCAACCCGGCCACCCGCCGCATCACCATCACCTCCGACAATGACGCCTACCCCAGCTGGCCCGATTGCGACCCCGCCGCCATCACCATCATCGGCCGCGTCGTCTGGGTCGGCCGCAAATTGTCGTGAAGGGACAAAAGGGAATCAGAAAGGGATTTGCCTTTCTTGACGAGAGAGAACCAAGAAGGGGCCTCCGGCGGGCAGGGACTCAGTCCCTGCACCCGTTCGTTTGGGACACCCCTCTCCCCTCCTTCGTCGCCCCGGACGTGATCCGGGGCCCCGCTTTGTCTTGTGCCGTCACGCGAAAGAGAAACAGCCTGCCGCCAAAGGCGACAGGCTGAAATTCATAACGTCTTGGGCAATCGCAGAGATTGAGACCGACCCCCAAACGAACGGGTGCAGGGACTGCGTCCCTGCCCGCCGGAGGCCCCTTGCCTCTCCTTACTCCGCCGCCACACCCAACAGCCCGCCCTGGCGGTCATCCGTGTTGGCCGGCTGGGTTTCGCTGGCGAACTTGGCGGCCTTGCGGGCGTCGAAGGCGGTCCACACTTCGTTCCAGTCGCCCTTGGTGGCGGCCTTGGAATATTCGGTGGCGCGGGCTTCGAAGAAGTTGGCGTGTTCAACACCGTTGAGCAGCGGGGTCAGCCACGGCAGCGGATGTTCTTCGATCATGTAGATCGGAGCCAAGCCAAGCTGCTTCAGGCGCCAATCGGCGATGTAGCGGACGTAGCGCTTGATGTCCTTGGGCGTCATGCCGGCGACCGGGCCCTGTTCGAAGGCCAGATCGATGAAGGCATCTTCGAGGCGCACGGTGCGCTGGCAGACATCGGCGATGTCGTCGCGGATGCGGGACGTCAGCACGCCGGTTTCGGCGCAGAAGGCGTGGAACAGCTTCACGACGCCTTCGCAGTGCAGCGATTCATCGCGCACGCTCCAGCTGACGATCTGGCCCATGCCCTTCATCTTGTTGAAGCGCGGGAAGTTCATCAGCATGGCGAAAGAGGCGAACAGCTGCAGGCCTTCGGTGAAGCCGCCGAACATCGCCAGTGTCCTGGCGATATCCTCGTTGCTGCCCACCCCGAAGGTGTTCATGTAATCATGCTTGTCGCGCATTTCCTTGTAGTTGAGGAAGGCGCTGTATTCGCTTTCGGGCATGCCGATCGTGTCGAGCAGGTGGCTGTAGGCGGCGATGTGGATCGTTTCCATGTTGGAGAACGATGTCAGCATCATCTTCACTTCGGTCGGCTTGAACACGCTGCCGTATTTGTCGTGATAGCAATCCTGCACCTCGACATCGGCCTGGGTGAAGAAGCGGAAGATCTGGGTGAGCAGGTTGCGCTCGTGATCGGTCAGCTTCTGCGCCCAATCGCGGCAATCCTCACCCAGCGGCACCTCTTCGGGCATCCAGTGGATCTGTTGCTGACGTTTCCAGAAATCATAGGCCCAGGGATATTCGAAGGGCTTGTACGACTTGGATGCCTGAAGGAGCGGCATGGGCGTTATCCTGCGTTGCGATGAGTTTTGAAAAACAGAGCGTTTGGGAGGGGGTTTGGGCGACAAGTCGTGGAAGTCATCGCCCAACCCCCCTCACCATCCGGACGGGGAGCGCCCGCCCGGTGCATTGCCCTGCGGTATGGCAGGGCAAGCTCGACATTACTGGCAAGCGAGACATTCATCATAGTCACGCCGTTCCACCTGGATCACCGGCGGCGCCGACGTGTTGTCAGCCTCGACACCCCCGGCGAACCCGGCGCGCTGCACGCTCATCGAGCGCAGATAGTAGAGCGACTTGATGCCCAGTTCCCACGCCCGGTAGTGGAGCATGAGCAGATCCCACTTCTCCACGTCGGCCGGGATGAACAGGTTCAGCGACTGCGCCTGATCGATATACGGCGTGCGGTCGGCAGCGAGTTCGATCAGCCAGCGCTGGTCGATCTCGAACGCGGTGCGATAGGTGGCCTTTTCTTCCGGCGTGAGGAATTCCAGATGCTGCACCGAACCGCCGCGTTCCAGGATGGAGTTCCACACCGCGTCGCTGTTCTTCGCCTTCGAAATCAGCAGCTTCTCAAGATAGGGGTTCTTGACGACGAAGCTGCCCGAAAGCGTCTTGTGGGTGTAGACGTTGGCCGGGATCGGCTCCACGCAGGCCGAGGTGCCGCCGCAAATGATCGAGATCGACGCGGTCGGCGCGATCGCCATCTTGCAGCTGAAGCGTTCCATCACGCCCATGTCGGCCGCATCCGGGCACGGACCACGCTCGGCCGCCAGCGTCATCGACGCCTGATCGACCTGGGCGCGGATATGCTTGAACATCTTCATGTTCCAGCTCTTCGCCATGGCGCTTTCGAACGGCAGGCCGCGCGCCTGGTAGAAGCTGTGCAGGCCCATCACGCCCAAGCCCACCGAACGCTCGCGCATCGCGGCATAGGCGGCGCGCGCCATCGCCGGTTCCGACCGGTCGATGTAATCCTGCAGCACATTGTCGAGGAAGCGCATGCAATCCTCGATGAAGCGCGGATCATTGTGCCACTGATCCCAGGTTTCCAGGTTCAGCGACGACAGGCAGCACACGGCGGTGCGATCATTGCCCAGATGGTCGGGCCCCGTCGGCAGCGTGATTTCCGAGCAGAGGTTGGACGTCGACACCTTCAGCCCCAGATCGCGCTGGTGCTTGGGCATCGTGCGGTTCACCTCGTCGATGAAGATGATGTAGGGCTCACCGGTGGCCAGGCGGGTCTCGCACAGCTTGGTGAACAGCGCGCGGGCATCGACCTCGGCGCGCTTTTCGCCGGTCTTGGGGCTAACCAGATCGAAGCTGGAGCCATCGCGCACCGCTGCCATGAACTTGTCGGTGATCAGCACGCCGTGGTGCAGGTTCAGCGCCTTGCGGTTGAAATCGCCCGACGGCTTGCGGATTTCGAGGAACTCCTCGATCTCCGGGTGCGACACATCAAGATAGACGGCGGCCGAACCACGGCGCAGCGAGCCCTGGCTGATGGCCAGCGTGAGGCTGTCCATCACGCGCACGAACGGGATGATGCCGCTGGTCTTGCCGTTCAGGCCCACCGGCTCGCCGATACCGCGCACATTGCCCCAATAGGTGCCGATGCCACCGCCGCGCGAGGCAAGCCAGACATTCTCGTTCCAGGTGCCGACGATGCCGTCCAGGCTGTCGGACACCGAGTTCAGATAGCAGCTGATCGGCAGGCCGCGCCCGGTGCCACCGTTGGACAGCACCGGGGTCGCCGGCATGAACCACAGCTGGCTGATATAATTGTAGAGCCGCTGGGCATGATCGGCATCGTCAGCATAGGCGGCGGCAACACGGGCAAACAGATCCTGATAGGATTCGCCCGGCAGCAGATAGCGGTCGTCGAGCGTTTCCTTGCCGAAATCGGTCAGCAACGCGTCGCGGCTGCGGTCCACCTCGACATGGAAGCGCCACGGCAGCACTTCGCTGCTGCCCGGCCGGCTGGGGGCGGCAGCCGTGGCAGCGGCCTGCGCCAGCACACCGGCGGCCGCAGCCATCGCGGCGCCCGTGTCGGCCGCCGGCACTGCCAGCACGTCGCCTTCGGAAGCCAGATTGGCGCTGGTGTCAGTCATGCGAAACTCACTCATGTCTTCGTCTTGCCCCTCTATCATAGGAGGGGAACAAACCGGGGTCACGCGCTGATGTTGTCGCGCCGACTTTTGTCCCCGATATCCACAGGCTGCGATATCCGCGGCCTGTGGTGCCCCGCCCGGAACCACCAGATCATGTGTCTCGATGGCTCCAATACGCTAGTGATAGTGCCACAGACACGCCGGCACGCAAGTCCATTGTTGGGGTTGACTGCTGCCGAAATGACTGCAACGCGCCGGCCATCCACGGTGACGCCGCCATGGCTGCGACAGGGATTCGCAGCTTCAAGGGCTTGCGGCCCACATCTCAAAAACTGCAGCAAGCGCGGGGTTGCCGATATGGACGCTGTTGGCGCACAGGCTTATCCTTGAACCCGCAACAGGCGTGCCCGAAACGTCACAGGTCGCCAGCCAGGACAGGAAAATTTCATGACCGTGATCCGCGAGGAAGATGTCATCGAATCCGTGGCCGATGCGCTGCAATATATCAGCTATTTCCATCCCATGGACTATATCCGGGCGCTGGGCCGGGCCTATGCCCTGGAAGAATCGCCGGCCGCCCGCGATGCGATCGCCCAGATCCTGACCAACAGCCGGATGAGCGCCGAAGGCCATCGCCCAATCTGTCAGGACACCGGCATCGTTGTCGCCTTTGTCAAAGTCGGCATGAACGTTCGCTGGCAAGCCACGAAAACTGTTCAGGAAATGATCAACGAAGGCGTGCGCCGCGCCTATCTCAATCCGGAGAATAAACTGCGCGCCTCCATCGTGGCCGATCCGGCGTTCAGCCGCGTCAACACCCGCGACAACACGCCGGCCGTTGTCCATGTCGAGCTGGTGCACGGCGACCATGTCGAGATCAGCATCGCGGCCAAGGGCGGCGGTTCGGAAAACAAGTCGAAATTCGCCATGCTCAACCCCAGTGATTCCATCCGCGACTGGGTGGTGAACACGGTGCCGCTGATGGGCGCTGGCTGGTGCCCGCCCGGCATGCTGGGCATCGGCATCGGCGGCACCGCCGAAGCGGCGATGGTGATGGCCAAGGAATCGCTGATGGAGCCGATCGACATGGCCGAGCTGAAGGCGCGCGGCCCGCGCTCCCCGATCGAAGAATTGCGCATCGAGCTGTATGACGCCGTCAACGATCTGGGCATCGGTGCCCAGGGCCTGGGCGGGCTTTCGACCGTGCTCGACGTCAAGATCCGCGACATGCCCACCCATGCGGCATCAAAACCTGTCGCGATGATCCCCAATTGCGCCGCCACCCGCCACGCCCATTTCACCCTCACCGGCAATGGCCCCGCCTATCTGGAGGCGCCGAAACTGGAAGACTGGCCGCAGGTGAACTGGACGCCGGACAAGGCCTCCAAACCGGTCAATCTCGACACGCTCACCCCGGCCGAGGTTGCGAGCTGGAAGCCGGGTGACCGGCTGCTGCTGAACGGCAAGATGCTCACCGGCCGCGACGCCGCCCACAAGCGCATGACCGACATGCTGGCCCGTGGGGAGACGCTGCCGGTCGATTTCACCAACCGCGTCATCTATTATGTCGGCCCGGTCGATCCGGTGCGTGATGAGGTGGTTGGCCCCGCCGGCCCCACCACCGCGACCCGCATGGACAAGTTCACCGAGATGATGCTGGCCAAGACCGGCCTGATCGCCATGATCGGCAAGGCCGAACGCGGGCCAACCGGCATCGAGGCGATCAAGCGCCACAAGGCGGCCTATCTGATGGCCGTGGGCGGCGCCGCCTATCTGGTCGCCAAGGCCATCAAGGCATCGCGCGTCGTCGCCTTTGAAGACCTTGGCATGGAGGCGATTTACGAGTTCGAAGTCAAGGACATGCCGGTGACTGTTGCAGTGGATTCCGAAGGCACCAGCGTGCACCAGACCGGCCCGGCCGACTGGCGCGCCCGCATCGCGGCGGCACGGGCCAAGCAGCCGGCCTGACAGCGGGGCGCGGGCGAGACGGCGCCCGCGCCGCCTACCGGCTGAGCGCCGCGATCACCGCGTCATAGGCCGGTATGGTGACGGCCATGTTGGCGCGGTTGCTGGCCACGGGGTGGCTGCCCAGGCGCGCGATCACCACGCCGGCCGCCACATCGGCATAGATGCCCTGGCCGTTCACCCCCATTGCCATCAGCTGGCCGCCGGCGCGGTGCCACCATTGGCTGCCATAATTGCCATCCAGATTGCCGGGATATTGGCAGGCGGCGAACGCGGCCGGATCGCCGCCGGCCATGATGCGCGCCACCACCGCTTCGGGCACGATCTGCTGCCCATGCCAGCGCCCACCCAGGCGCATCATCTCGCCAAAGCGCGCGATGTCGCGTAGGCAGGCCATCAGCCCACCGCCGCCGAACGCGGTGCCAAGCCGATCGACGGCGATGGCGGCATCCTGTTCCATGCCCATGCGCGACCAGAAGCGCGCGGCGATCTGCACCGCCAGCGGCTGGCCGCCAACGCGTTCCACCACCCATTGCAGGGCGCTGGTGTTGGGCGTGCGATAGACGAAATCACCGCCATGGGGCGCATTGGCCGTCAGGCTGGCGACGAAGGCGAAATTGCCATCCGGCCCGTCATAACCCGGAGGGCGCGGGCCGAGGCCGGAGGCGATGCTCATGCGCTGCACGTCGGTGATGCCGGTCTGGCCAGCGACATAATCCTCGCTGAAGGCGAGGCCGGTGCGCATGTCGAGGACCTGGCGGATGCTGGCGTCACCCAGGCCGGAGCCCGTCATTTCAGGCACATAATCGGCAATCTTCGCATCCGAGCTGAGCTTTCCTTCCTCAATCAGCATTTCGGCGATGGTGCCGACGAAGCTCTTGGTGACGGAAAACAGGATATGCTGGGTGGCCGGCGTGGTGGCGCCGAAATGCTCTTCATACACCACCTCACCATCCTTCAGGATCAGGATGGCATCGGTGTAGGTGGCGGCAAGTGCCTCGCGCCAGGTCAGGCGTTGGCCATCGAGCGTGGTGAGGGTGATGCCATCGAGATCGGCACGCCGGCCGGCCGGCAGCGCGCTCACCGGCCCTGCGCGCCCGATGTTGGCGGTCGGCACCAGTTCGCGCAGATGGCTGAAGGCCCAGCGCAAATGCGGAAAGCGCCACATCGAGCCATCATCCCAGCGCACCTGGCGATCGGCCGGCACCGGCGCGCCCTGCATCAGGCCAAGCACGGCCGGATCCGTTTCGGCCGCGCTGGCAAAGCCCGGGAAGCCATGACCGGGCAGGTGGCGCGATGCCGGAAAATCTGTTGCCATGACGCTGCGGAGCCTGGCCCCGCCCTCCCCTGATTGACCTTGGTTGCGGGGATGCTAGGCCGGTGGCGTACACCGGGCAAGGAGGGACCCCCTGATGACGCGCGCTGGCCTGATGATGATCGCCGCCCTGCTGGCCGTGCCGGCCGCGGCCGCAACGCCCGAGCAGCGCCTGGCCGCCGCCGGGCTCACACTGCCGCCGCCCAACGCACCGATCGGCCTTTATGTGCCGGCGGCACGGGTGGGCAAGCTGATGTTCCTCGCCGGCCATGGCGAATGCCCGGCCGGTGCTGCCGGCAAGCTGGGCGCGACGATGGATGTGGCGCAGGGCAAGGCGGTGGCGGGGCGCATCGGCCTGTGCGTGCTGGCCACGCTGAAGGCCGAGCTGGGCGACCTTTCACAGGTGAAGCGGGTGGTGAAGGTGATGGGCCTGGTAAACGCCACGCCCGAATTCACCCAGCATCCCGAAGTGATGAACGGCTTTTCCGAAGTGATGGTGACGGCCTTTGGCGAAGCCGGCAAGGCGCCGCGGGTGGCGGCCGGCGCCGGCAGCCTGCCGCGCGGCTGGCCGGTGGAAGTGGACGTGATCGTCGAGCTGAAATGAGACCGGACGATCATCTGCCCGACATCCTGGCGCACGCCTGGAGCCTGCTGGTGCGCGGCGGCGCCGACCGCAAGAGCCCTGTGCACACGCCGGTGGTGGCCAGTGTCGATGGCGATGGCCTGCCGCAGGCGCGGGTGATGGTGCTGCGCAAGGCCGATCCGGCAGCGGCAACCCTGCGTTTCCACACCGACGTGCGCAGCCCCAAGGTGGCGCAACTGGATGGCCGGCCGGTGGCAGTGCTGGCCTATCACCCGGCCGAACAGGTGCAATTGCGGGTTTCGGGGACGGCGAGCGTGCTGCGCGATGGCGAGGCGGTGGAAGGCATCTGGGCGCAATCGACGCTGTTCGCCCGCCGCTGCTATCTGGCCGAACAGCCACCCGGCACCCCCCTGCCCGGCCCCGCCTCCGGCCTGCCGGCGTGGATCGAAGGCCAGCAGCCGACTGCGGAGCAGATCGTGCCGGCCCGCGCGAATTTCGCGACCCTGTGGGTGGACGTGACGGAGATCGACTGGCTGCACCTGGCCAACAGCGGGCATCGGCGCGCGCTGTTTCGCAGCAGCGCTGGCTGGGCTGGGGGCTGGGTGGCGCCGTAAACCTGAGTTCGGTCGATGGGCCCCGGCTTTCGCCGGGGTGACGTTAGAGGGAGTTACCGCGTCAGCTTCTTGTACGTCAGCGCATGCGGGCGATCGGCCGCATCGCCCAATCGCCGCCGCTTGTCTTCCTCGTACATCTGGAAATTGCCTTCGAACCATTCGACATGGCTGTCGCCTTCGAAGGCCAGGATGTGCGTGGCAAGGCGATCGAGGAAGAAGCGGTCGTGGCTGATGACCACGGCGCAGCCGGCGAAGCTTTCCAGCGCCTCTTCCAGGGCGCGCAGGGTTTCAACATCCAAATCGTTCGTCGGTTCGTCGAGCAGCAGCACGTTGCCGCCCTTCACCAGCATCTTGGCCATGTGGACGCGGTTGCGTTCCCCACCTGACAGCAGGCCAACTTTCTTCTGCTGGTCCGGCCCCTTGAAGTTGAAGGCGCCCACATAAGCCCGGGTCAGCACCTCGTTCTTGCCGAAGTAGAATTTGTCGTTGCCGCCGGAGATTTCCTCCCAGACATTCTTGCCCGGGTCGAGCGCGTCGCGGCTCTGGTCGACATAGGCCATCTTCACCGTCTCGCCGATGGCGATTTCGCCGGCGTCCGGCACTTCCTGGCCGGTGATGATGCGGAACAGTGTCGTCTTGCCGGCGCCGTTCGGGCCGATGATGCCGACGATGCCGCCCGGCGGCAGGCTGAACGACAGATTTTCGAACAGCAATTTGTCGCCATAGCTCTTGGTGAGGTTCTTCGCCTCGATCACCCGGTTGCCCAGGCGCTCCGGCACCTGGATCAGGATCTGGGCTTCGCCCAGGCGGCGGTTTGCCTGCTTTTCCACCAGCTCGTCGAAGGCCTTGATACGCGCCTTGCTCTTGGTCTGGCGGGCCTTCGGGCTGGCGCGGATCCACTCCAGCTCCTGCTTGATGGCCTTCTCGCGGGACGCGTCTTCGCGCTCTTCCTGGCTCAGGCGCTTCTGCTTGGCTTCCAGCCAGTCGGAATAATTGCCTTCGAACGGAATGGCGCGGCCGCGATCCAGCTCAAGAACCCATTTCACCACATTATCAAGGAAGTAGCGATCGTGGGTGACCAGGATCACCATGCCCTTATATTCCTTGAGGTGGTTTTCCAGCCACGACACGGATTCGGCATCCAGGTGGTTGGTCGGTTCGTCGAGCAGCAGGATTTCCGGCTTTTCCAGCAGCAGCTTGCACAACGCGACGCGGCGCTTTTCGCCGCCCGACAGCTTCTCAACCCCACTGTCCCCGGGCGGGCAGCGCAGCGCGTCCATGGCGATTTCCAGCTGGTTGTCGAGCGTCCAGCCATCGACGGCGTCGATCTTTTCCTGCAGCTCGCCCATTTCCATCATCAGGGCGTCAAAATCGGTGTCGTCCTTGGGATCGGCCATTTCCGCACTGATGGCGTTGAAACGATCGACGAGGTCCGCCACCGGGCGCACGCCGTCCATCACATTGCCCTTCACCGTCTTGTTCGGATCAAGGTGCGGTTCCTGCGGCAGATAGCCGACCTTCACGCCTTCGGCCGCCCAGGCTTCGCCCTGGAATTCGGTGTCGATGCCGGCGATCACCTTCATCAGGGTGGATTTGCCGGCGCCGTTCGGGCCGATGATGGCGATCTTGGCGCCCGGCAGGAACGACAGGGTGATGTCCTTGAAACAGGGCTTGTTGGCGCCGGGATAGGTCTTCGAAAGACCCTTCATCACGAACGCATATTGATAGGCCACGGGCTTGGCTCCGGAATCGGGTGTGCGGGGAAAAAGTTGCGGGCTCATTAGCCGATGGTCGCCGCCGGCGCAAACGGGCCGATTGACCCAAAGGGCGCCGCGCGCGACAAGCGCGGCGCCCGTCGGCGGGCCTTTCGAGGGGAGTTTTCCAATGCGCCTGACCCTGTTGCCCATCCTGGCCCTGATGGCGGGTGGTGTTGCCGCACAGCCGGCCAGCCCCGGCGCGGGCCGCATCGAAACCGCCGCCCGCCTGCGTGACACGGCGCTGGCCGCCAACCCGGCCTATGGCTTGCTGGCGAACCTCACCGATACGGTGGGCCAGCGCCTGGCCGGCACCGAAGCCGATGCGCGCGGCCGGGCCTGGGCCAAGGCAGCGATGGCGCGGCTGGGCCTGGTGAACATCCACGAGGAAGCCTTCCCGATGACGGTGTGGGAACGCGGCATGGCGCGCGCCAGCATTGTTGGCAGCAATCACAATCTGGCTGTGGCGGCGCTCGGCACCTCGGCGGCGACCCCGGCCGGCGGCATCACCGCACCGGTCGCCTGCTTTGGCTCGCTGGCCGCACTGCGCGCAGCGCCGGATGCCGCCGTGACGGGCCGTATCGTCTTCATCGATCACCACATGGGCGTCACGCAGGATGGCAGCAGCTATGGTGCCAATGGCGGCGTGCGCCGCGCCGGGCCGGGCATTGCCGCCCAGAAGGGCGCGGCGGCCGTGTTGATCCGCAGCCTGGGCACCGATCATCACCGCAACCCGCACACTGGCAGCACCAGCTTCCCGGCCGGCATCGCCGCCATTCCGGCGCTGGCGCTGGCCCTGCCCGATGCGGAGCTGCTGGCGCGCCGCTGTGCCGCCGGACCGGTGGAAGTAACACTGACCGCGACACCGGCCAGCCGCCCCGGCCAATCCGCCAACCTGATCGGCGAAATTCCGGGCACGGTACCGGGTGAGGTCGTCATTCTTGGCGGGCATCTCGACAGCTGGGATCTGGGCCAAGCGGTGTTTGATGATGGCGCCGGTGTTGCCATCAGCCTGGCCGCCGCCGCCACCATCAAGGCGCATCTGGACAAGACCGGCGAGCGCCCGCGCCGCACCATCCGCGTCGTGCTGTGGGGTGCCGAGGAAGAGGGGCTGATCGGCGGGCGGGCCTATGCCGCGGCCCATGCCGGCGAGACCATCGTGCTGGCCGGCGAAAGCGATGCCGGTGCAGACCGCATCTTCCAGCTGGAATCGCGGGTGGCCGAAGCCGGGCTGCCGCTGTTCGGGGAGATTGCCGGCGTGCTGGCGCCGCTGGGCATCGATGCCAGGGCCGGCAACAGCGCCGGCGGCGGGCCGGACGTGGGGCCGCTGGCGGCGACCAGTGTTGGCGTGATTGATCTGGCGCAGGACATGACCCGCTATTTCGAGGTGCACCACACGGCAGACGACACGCTGGACAAGGTGGACCCCAAGCAGCTTGACCAGAACGTCGCCGCGTGGGCGGCGGCGATCTGGCTGGCCGCCACCGACGAACGGCCGCTGCGCACCAAATAGCCTGGCGCCGCACCAGCGGATCGGCGCAGTGGGTGATCTGCGGCGCAGGCCGCCGCCTTGGCACGCGTTGCCGCACCCGCGGAAGCGTGCTTTAGTTCCAGCATCGGGGAGGCGGGGCGGTGATGCGTCATTTGCGAATGAAATCGGGTGCAGCGCTGCTGCTGGCACTGGCAGGCCCGGCCGCGGCAACCGATTTTCGGGTGACCCTGCCCGCCACGGGCATCGACCCGAGCAATGATGGCCGCATCATCCTGGTCATCACCCCCGACGCCAGCCGCGAGCCGCGCTTCCAGGTGAAATTGGGTGCCGATGCGCCGCAGGTGTTCGGCGTGAACATTGACGGCCTGAAGCCGGGGCAGAGCGCGCTGATCGGCAGCGGCGTGCTCGGCTATCCGGCCGACGATCTGTCGCGCGTGCCGGCCGGCGATTACATGGTGCAGGCGGTGCTGCACAAATATCAGACCTATCGCCTGTCCACCGGCCACACGGTGAAGCTGCCCGCCGCCCGCGGGGCCGGCCAAAATTGGCGGGCCGAGCCGGGCAACATCGTGTCCGACCCCATCAAGGTGCATTTCGATCCGCAGGTGAAGGACACTGTCACCATCCCGCTGACCAAGGTGATCCCGCCGGTTTCGCAGCCGAAGGACAGCGAATTTATCCGGCACTTCAAGGTCCGGTCAGAGCGCCTGTCGAAATTCTGGGGGACGGACGTGTTCCTCACCGCCCACGTGCTGGTGCCCAAGGATTTCGACAAGCACCCGGAAGCCAGGTATCCACTGATCATCAACCACGGCCACTTCCCGGCCGATTTCAGCGGCTTTTCCGCCACCCAGCCCGATCCAAACCTGCCCTGCAAGGCCGAACCGCGTTTCAACGAGCCCTGCTACAACCGGATCGAGGCGCAGGAGGCCTATGACCTCTACAAAAAGTGGACCTCGCCCGATTTCCCGCGCTTCCTGATCGTCGAGATCGACCATTCCAACCCCTATTATGACGACAGCTATGCGGTGAACTCGGCCAATCTTGGCCCCTATGGCGATGCCATCATGAAGGAGCTGGTGCCGGCCATCGAGACGAAGTTCCGCGGCCTGGGCCAGGGCTGGGCGCGCTTCACCTATGGCGGCTCCACCGGCGGCTGGGAGGCGCTGGCGGCGCAGGTCTTCTACCCGGATGAGTTCAATGGCGCCTTTGCCGCCTGCCCCGATCCCATCGATTTCCGCCAATACACCAACATCAACCTGTATGAGGACAAGAACGCCTTCTGGAAGGTCGGGCCGTTCGGCAAGGTCGATCGCCCGGCGCACCGCAACTATCTCGGCCATGTCGATTACATGGTCGAACAGGAACAGCGGCTGGAGCTGGTGCTGGGCGATCACAGCCGCTCCGGCCAGCAGTGGGACATCTGGGAAGCCGTGTTCAGCCCGCAAGGGCCTGATGGCTATCCGCAGCGCATCTTCGACAAGCGCACCGGCGTGATCGATCCCAAAGTGGCCGCCTATTGGCGCGACAACTGGGACCTGCGTTACATCATGGAGCGCGACTGGAAGACGCTGGGCCCCAAGATCCGCGACAAGATCTTCCTCTATGTCGGCGACATGGACAATTATTACCTCAACAACGCCGTCTATCTGGCCGAGGATTTCCTGAAAAAGGCCGATCCGCCCTTCACCGGCGAGATTGCCTATGGCGACCGTGCCGAGCATTGCTGGAACGGTGACCCCACCCAGCCCAACAAGATCAGCCGCCTGCGTTATCACACCATGTATGTGGACAAGATCCTGAAGCGCATCGATGCCGCCGCGCCCAAGGGCGCCGACCTGACCAGCTGGCGCTACAAATGAACCGCAACAAGCGATCCGCTCGCCCTGAGCCTGTCGAAGGGCCCGCCGCCGTCGATGGCCCGCAGCCCGGCCTCTACCGCGTGCAGTGGAACCAGATGGCGCAGGCGTTCGGCCTGCCGATCCTGTTCTGGCTGCTGCCGTGGCCGGCGCCGCTGCGGCTGGTGGGCTATGTGCTGCCGCCCATCGCCTTGCTGATCAACCTGGGCGTGATTTACCTCATCAAGTGCCCCGGTTGCGCCAAGCCGTTGATGATCAAGGGGCTCACCATCTTTCCCCGCCGCAAGTGCCCGCACTGCCGCCAGGTCGTGGCGTAAGCCGTGCAACCCCGCGAACTGATCGGCATCGCCGAAGTGCCCGGCGGGCCGCCACTGCGCCTGTTCCGGCGCGGCGGTGATTTCATGATCGTGCTTGATCGCAACGAGCTGATGAGCACGCGGCAGTTCGGATCGGAAGTGGCGCTGGGCAGCATGGCCTGCGAGCGGCTGGCGCACATCAAGGCCCCTCACCTGCTGATCGGCGGCTATGGCATGGGCTTCACCCTGCGCGCGGTGCTGGGCCAGTTGGGCAAGGACGCACGGGTGACGGTGGCGGAATTGGTGCCCGGTATCATCGACTGGGCGCGCGGGCCGATGGCCGAGGTTGCCGCCGGCTGCCTCGACGACAAGCGCGTCACGCTGCAAATGGGCGATGTCGGCGCCGTGATGGCCGCCGCCCCGGCCACTTACGACGCGATATTGCTGGATGTGGACAATGGGCCGGACGGGCTGACGCGGGAGGCCAATGATGGCCTTTACAGCCCGCTCGGCCTCGCCACCGCCCGCGCCGCCCTGCGCCCGGGCGGCATACTCGCCATCTGGTCCGCCGCGCCCGACACCGCCTTCGGCCGCCAGTTGGAACGCGCCGGTTTCAGCGTCGAAACCGTGAAAGTGCGCGCCCGCGAAAATGGCAAGGGCGCCACCCACGTCATCTGGTTCGCCGCCCGGCGCTGAGCGGTCCGCGCCGCCATGGCGGGCAATGAAAAAGGCGCAGCGCCCGCGCCGGGCACTGCGCCTTTCAAACTTGGTGCGATGAACCTCAGGCGGCCTTTTCGGCCACCATCAGGCGCACCGGCTGCTTGGTGCCGGCCACGACATCCTTGTCCACCTGCACCTCTTCCAGGCCTTCCAGGCCGGGGAGATCGAACATGGTGTCGAGCAAGATGCCTTCCATGATTGAACGCAGGCCGCGCGCGCCAGTCTTGCGCTCGATGGCGCGCTTGGCGACAGCGGAGAGGGCGTCGGCCGAGAAGGTGAGCTTCACACCCTCCATCTCGAACAGGCGGGCATATTGCTTCACCAGCGCGTTCTTCGGCTCGGTCAGGATCTTGATCAGCGCCGGCTCATCCAGGTCTTCCAGCGTGGCGATCACCGGCAGACGGCCGATGAACTCCGGAATCAGGCCAAAGCGCAGCAGATCTTCCGGCTCGCACTTGCGCAGCAGTTCGCCCACCCGGCGCTCGTCCGGCGCGGCGACATGGGCGCCAAAGCCCATGCCGCGGCCCTGCATCCGATCCCCGATGATGCGATCAAGGCCGGAGAAGGCACCGCCGCAGATGAACAGGATGTTCGTCGTGTCCACCTGCAGGAATTCCTGCTGCGGATGCTTGCGCCCGCCCTGCGGCGGCACGGAGGCGGTGGTGCCTTCCATGATCTTCAGCAGCGCCTGCTGCACGCCTTCACCCGAAACGTCGCGGGTGATCGACGGATTGTCCGACTTGCGGGAAATCTTGTCGATTTCATCGATGTAGACGATGCCGCGCTGGGCGCGTTCGACGTTGTAGTCGCTGGCCTGCAGCAGCTTCAGGATGATGTTTTCCACATCCTCGCCCACGTAGCCGGCTTCGGTGAGCGTGGTGGCATCGGCCATGGTGAACGGCACGTCCAGGATGCGCGCCAGCGTCTGTGCCAGCAGCGTCTTGCCGCAACCGGTGGGGCCAACCAGCAGGATGTTCGACTTGGCGAGTTCGACTTCCGAACCCTTGCCGCCGTGGTTCAGGCGCTTGTAGTGATTGTGCACGGCAACCGACAGCACGCGCTTGGCGTGGAACTGGCCGATCACATAATCGTCTAGCACCTTGCAGATCTCGCGCGGGGTCGGCACGTCGCCGGACTTCTTGACCAGCGCGGTCTTGGTTTCCTCGCGAATGATGTCGTTGCACAGCTCGACGCATTCATCGCAGATGAACACGGTCGGCCCGGCGATGAGCTTCCTGACTTCATGCTGGCTCTTGCCACAGAAGCTGCAGTAAAGCGTGCCTTTGCTGTCGCTGCCGCCCAGCTTCGTCATGGTCTTCCTTCCATCGGCTGACCCCTGGCCGCTTTTGGCGGATCAGGGTTGGCCATTCACACGCCGGCCCGCCCAAACCGGCAAAACATCGTGCCGGCAAGCCACCGGCTCTTCAGTGTAGCGATGATTCGCCGCCCGCCGCAAGGGCAGGGATTGCGCAAAGCGTCTCATCACTGCGGCGATCGGCCGATCGCCCACGCTGTCTTCGGCTCTCGACGGCGCGCCATCAGGCGGCGATCTGGTCGCCTTCGGTCGGCAGCGGGCGCTTTTCCATCACGGCATCGATCAGGCCGAACTCCTTGGCCTCATCGGCATCCATGAACTTGTCGCGCTCCATGGCCTTCTCGATCGTGTCGAGATCCTTGCCGGTGTGCTTGACATAGAGATTGTTCAAAATGCTGCGGATGCGCAGGATCTCGCGGGCCTGGATCTCGATGTCCGTCGCCTGACCTTGGGCACCGCCCGACGGCTGGTGCACCATGATGCGGGCATTCTTCAGCGCGATGCGCATGCCCGGCTCCCCCGCGGCGAGCAGGAAGCTGCCCATCGAAGCGGCCTGGCCGACACACACGGTGCCAACCTTGGGGCGGATATACTGCATCGTGTCATAGATCGCCATGCCGGACGTGATCACCCCGCCCGGCGAGTTGATGTACATCCAGATGTCTTTCTTGGGATTTTCCGATTCCAGGAACAGCAGCTGGGCGACGATCAGCGACGCCATATTGTCTTCCACCTGGCCGTTCACGAACACGATGCGATCGCGCAGCAGCCGCGAATAGATGTCGAAGCTGCGCTCACCGCGGTTCGAGCTTTCGATGACGATGGGAACCAGACCAGCGACGGGATCGATCATGCGGAGTCTCCTTGGGCTTCTAGTTCGGACGTTTGGAGCCCAAGTTCAAGGGGGCAAAGCCGGTCCCTGCGGCACCTGTCCACAACTGTGTGGCCGCCACCAACAAAAACGCACCCGGCGGGCGGCCCGCCGGGTGCGTCTCTGTACGGTTCGGCTGGTGTCAGTCGGCCTTCTTGGCGGCCTTCTTCGCCTTCGCCGGGGCCGGCGCCGCTTCGGCGGCCGGTTCGGCTTCGGCCTTCTTGGCGGCAGCCTTCTTCGCCGGCTTCTTCACCGGCTCGGCTTCGGCAGCCGGGGCCGCTTCAGCAGCGGGAGCAGCTTCGGCCTTGACCTTCTTCGGCGCCGCCTTCTTGGGCTTGGCCGGAGCGTGATCATGGTCGTGATCGTGATGATCATGGCCGCAGCCCGGGCCATGGACGTGACCGCCGGGGGTTTCATCCTCGCTCTCGATCGCGGCTTCCAGCTCGGCGCGGGTGACGGCGCGTTCGGTGATGTTGGCCTGGCCGATCAGGAAATCGACCACCTTGTCCTCATACAGCGGCGCGCGCAGCTGCATGGCGGCCATGGCGTTTTCCTGGAAGAACTTCACCACCTTCTGCTGTTCAGCCGGAGCATAGCGCGCGGCTTCCTGGCCGATCAGGCGGTTCATTTCGGCCTGGGAGACGGTGATGTTGTTGCGCTGGCCGATTTCCGAGAGCAGCAGGCCGAGGCGGACGCGGCGGACGGCGATACGGCGATAATCCTCACGCTCGGCTTCGATCTGGGCCTTGGCGGCATCCGGATCGGCTTCGCGGGCGGCTTCGGCTTCCAGCGTCTGCCAGATCTGCTCGAATTCAGCTTCCACCATCGATTCCGGCACGTCGAAATCGTGGCGGGCGGCCAGCGTGTCGAGCAGCTTGCGCTTCAGGTAGGTGCGCGACAGCGTGCCCAGTTCGGCATCAAGCTGATCCTTCAGGATTTCCTTGAGCGCATCGAGGCTGTCGAGGCCGAAGCCCTTGGCAAATTCGTCGTCGATCGTGGTTTCGGCCGGCACTTCAACGGCGGTCACCGTCACATCGAAGGTGGCGGCCTTGCCGGCCAGATTCTTGGCGCCGTAATCGGCCGGGAAGCTGACGTTCAGCGTGCGCTGCTCATTGAGCTTGGCGCCGATCAGCTGGTCTTCGAAACCGGGGATGAGCTGGCCCGAACCGATCTTGACGCGCATGCCTTCGCCGCTGCCGCCGTCGAACTTCACGCCATCGATCTTGCCTTCGAAATCGATGACCACGGTGTCGCCGGTGGCGGCCTTGTGCTTGGCCTTGGCCGGTTCGGTGCGCTGGGCCGATTCCGCCAGACGGGCCAGTGCCGCGTCCATGGCGCCATCGTCAGCCGGCACCACCAGCTTTTCCAGTTCCAGATCACCGGCCTTCACGTCGGCGATGGTGGGCAGCACTTCCAGGCTGACGGTGAAGCGGGCATCGCCGTCGTCGGCCAGCTCGCCATCCACATCGACCTGCGGCTGGGTGGCCGGGCGCAGGCCATGATCGGCGATGACCTTGTTGACGCCGTCGTTCAGCGCTTCCTGCAAGGCTTCGCCGCGCAGCGCCGGCCCGTGCATCTTGCGCACCAGGTTGGCCGGCACCTTGCCGGGACGGAAGCCGGGCATCTTGATGGTTTTCGACACTTCCGCGAGGCGGGCATCCAGCCGCTTGGCGATCTGATCGGCGGGGATCACCAGCGAATAAGCGCGGCGCAGGCCCTGGTTGGTGATTTCGGCAATCTGCATCGAAGAACCCGTCTATGGCAAAAGGTGAAAACAGGATCGGCCCCGGGCGGGCCGAGGACGGCTGGTGCGGGCGAAGGGACTCGAACCCCCACGTCTTTCGACACCGGAACCTAAATCCGGCGCGTCTACCAATTCCGCCACGCCCGCGCCCGGGGCAGGAAGCGCTGGCCTATAGCAGGCAGAAAAAGGAGTGCAAGGCAACAATGGCGTGACTTTGGCGCACGTGCCGCGCGTTCACTGGCACCGCAGGGCGAGACGCCGGCCTGTTCAGGCGAATTTGAGGGTGAGGGCCGTGGTCGCAACGCCGGCCACGACCAGCGTCAGCACCGATGCAACGAGGCGGCGGCGCTGCTGCGGCGAACCCACGAAACGCATGACGACGGGATGGCTGCTGGTGCCGGAGGCCGCCCAGGCCATCAGCGCAATCCACAGCGCGAAGGAAAACAGCGACACGATGTTCAGAACCGCCAGCAGATGGCGATCCGGATGCCCGTTCACATAGGCGACGCAGGCCGGCAGGAAGTTGAAGACGACAAGGAACATGAATGTCCAGACAATCAGGCTGATTGCCGTCGCGCCGACCAGCATTGGCTTTGCCTCCCACGCACATGTGCGATGCCAGGCCCTTCCCATCGCAGGCCACCCCTCCGGCCGGCGACGGTTCAACGGATCATCGCCCGCCGGGCGACTCGCCAAACATCACAGACGCAAATTTACGTCACGTGATTGTCATAGCAAGGCACATTGGCAGGATGTGGAAATAAATGTTTCGAAATGGATAAGATTTGCGCCAGTTTGGCAGGCAGTATTGGCTCCGGCCTAGCCGAGCAGCCAGCGGCGCAGCAGGAGCCCGACCAGCGCAACCGTGCCAACGCCGCCGGCCCACAGCGCGGCGAACCACAGCAGGCGGCGGCCCAGCGGGCCCTCAGCCATAAAATTCCGGCCCGACCTTGCCGCGGAACAGCCAATATCCGTACATCGTGTAGCCCAGGATCACCGGCAGCAGCACGCCCACGCCAACCAGCATGAAGCTTTGTGCGTTGGCAGCGGTTGCCGCGGCCCAGATCGTCACCTGACCCGGCACGGCCCACGGAAAGATTGAGATGCCCAGGCCGATGAAGGTGAGCAGGAACAGCGATTCGGCCAGCACAAACGGCGCGATTTCGGCCCGGCGCTTGAGGGCGCGGATGAACAGGACGCCGGTGACGGCCACCAGCACCGGCACAGGTGCCGAAAAATAGAGGCCGGGCGGTTCGAACCAGCGGCTGAAATAATCATGGCTGAGAAGCGGCGTGGCGGCGCTGACGGCGGCAATGGCGGCCAGGCTGGCCGCGCCGGCGCGCCAGGCCATGCGATAGGCATGATCCTGCACCCGCCCTTCCGTGCGCCAGATCAGCCAGCACGCCCCCAGCAGCGCATAGGCGGCAATCACCGACACGCCGGTGAGCAGCGAGAAGGGCGACAGCCAATCCCACCAGCCACCGGCATAGCTGCGCCCCGCCACTTTCACCCCCTGCAGCACCGCGCCCAGGATCACCCCTTGCGCGAAGGCCGCCGTGGTGGAGCCGGCAAAGAAGGCGAAATCCCACAGCCAGATGCGGCTGGTGCGGGCGCGATATTTGAAGGCGACGCCGCGGAAGATCAGCCCCAGCAGCATGGCGATCAGCGGCGCATAGACCGCCGGCATCAATATGGCATAGGCCAGCGGAAAGGCGGCGAACACACCGCCACCGCCCAGCACCAGCCAGGTCTGGTTGGCGTCCCACACCGGCTTGATGGTGGCTATCGCCGTCTCACGCTCCCCGCCCGGCGCCAGAACCGGGAACAGGATGCCGATGCCCAGATCAAAGCCGTCGGTGACGACATAGATGAAGATGGCCAGGCCGATGATGCCGGCCCAGATCAATGTGAGGGTGGGATCGGGCGGCATCGCTTATTCCGCGAACTGGAAGCCATAGGGGGCATCGGGCGGCAGGCTGCCCACATCGGCGGCGTGATCGGGTGCCGGATCGGGTTCGGCCGGGCTGGGCGCGCTGCCCATCAGCTTGATGATGAACCAGCTGCCCACCCCGAACACGAAGAAATAGACCAGGATGAAGGCGATCAGCGAGGCCGCCACCGCCGGCAGGGCCAGCGGGCTGGCGCTTTCGGCCGTCCGCAGCACGCCGAACACCGTGAACGGCTGACGCCCGGTTTCGGTGGTGACCCAGCCGGCCAGCACAGCGATGAAGCCGGCCGGGCCCATGGCAAGCGCCAGGCGGTGCAGCCACGGCGTATCGAACAGGCGCCGGCGTACGGCCGACAGCGCCGCCCAGCCGCCCAGCACCAGCATCAGCAGCCCCAGCCCCACCATCACGCGGAACGCGAAGAAGGGAAAGGCAACCTTGGCGCGATTTTCCGGCTTCACCTTGTCGAGGCCCATCGTCGGCGCGTCAAAGCGGTGGTTGAGCACCAGGCTGCCCACCATCGGGATCTGGATCTTGTGGCGCATCACCTGCGCCGTGTCGTCGGGGATGCCGAACAGGATCAGCGGCGCTTCGCGGTCGTGGCTTTCATAATGACCCTCGATGGCGGCGATCTTGGCCGGCTGGTGCTTCAGCGTGTTCACGCCATGCTCGTGCCCGGCCAAGATCTGCAGCGGCGCGGTGACGGCCACCATCCCCATCGCCATGGCGAACATGATGCGCGTGGCCGGCTGGGCGGCGCGGCCAAGCCGGCGATCCTTCAGCAGGTGGAACGCGCCCACCGCGCCGACCACCAGCGCGGTGGTGAGATAGGCCCCCAGCAGCGTGTGGGTGAGGCGATAGGGCATGGAGGGGTTGAAGATCACGCTGAGCCAATCCAGCGCATAGAATTGGCCGTTCGGAGCGATGCCAAAGCCCTGCGGCGTCTGCATCCAGCTGTTGACCACGATAATCCAGAAGGCCGAAATCGTCGTGCCAATGGCCACCAGGCAGGTGGCAAGGAAGTGGAGCTTCTTGCCCACCCGGTCGAGCCCGAACAGCATCACGCCCAGGAAGCCCGATTCCAGGAAGAAAGCCGACAGCACCTCATAGGCCATCAGCGGGCCGATCACCGGCCCCGCCTTGTCGGAGAAGGCCGCCCAGTTGGCGCCGAACTGATAGGCCATGACGATGCCGGAGACGACGCCCATGCCAAAGGCGATGGCGAAGATCTTCAGCCAATATTTGAACAATTGCAGATACACATCGCGCCCGGTCTTCAGCCAAAGGCCTTCCAGAACAGCAAGATAGGACGCAAGGCCAATGGAGAAGGCCGGGAAGATGAAATGGAACGACACCGTGAACGCGAACTGGAACCGCGCGAGGGCCAGTGCCGTGACATCGGTGAACATCGTGTCGAACATAGGGGCGACCAACAGGCTCCTTCCCGCCAGCCTGCGCATATAGTAGGCGCGCCGGACGGTCCATCACGGCGGACCTTATGGCGGGGAATCATGGCATCGGACATTGAAATCGCACGCGCAGCGACATTGCGCCCCATCGCGGCCGTTGCCGCCGATCTGGGCCTCGCCGCGTCGGCCATCGAAACTTACGGCCCCCATATCGCCAAATTGTCGGGCGAAACGGTGGCACAACTGCGCGGCCGTACCGCCGGCAAGCTGATCCTCGTCACCGCCGTCAACCCCACGCCGGCCGGCGAAGGCAAGACCACCACCACCATCGGCCTGGCCGACGCCCTGAACCGCATCGGCCGCAAGGCGGTGATCGCGCTGCGCGAACCCAGCCTGGGCCCGGTGTTCGGCCGCAAGGGCGGCGCCACCGGCGGCGGCCAGGCGCAGGTGGTGCCGATGGAGAAGATCAACCTGCACTTCACCGGCGATTTCCACGCCATCACCTCGGCCCACAATCTGCTGGCGGCGATGATCGACAATGCCGTCCATTTCGGCACCGCCATGCCGTCGGGCGCACCGATCAACCCGCGCACGATCAGCTGGAAGCGCGTCATCGACATGAACGACCGCGCCCTGCGCCAGATCGTTTCGGGCATGGGAACCGGCAACCACCCGCTGCGCGAGACCGGCTTTGACATCACCGTCGCATCGGAAGTGATGGCCATCCTCTGCCTCGCCAGCGACATGGCGGACCTGCAGGCCCGCCTCGCCCGCATCCGCTTCGCCAAGGACACGGCGGGCAATCCCGTCACCGCCGGCGATGTTGGCGCAGCCGGGGCGATGGCGGCGCTGCTGCTGGAAGCGATGCAGCCCAACCTCGTGCAGACCATCCACGGTTCGGGGGCGCTGATCCACGGCGGCCCCTTCGCCAACATCGCCCACGGCTGCAACAGCGTGATCGCCACGCGCGCGGCGCTGGCGCTGGGCGAATTCGCCGTCACCGAAGCCGGCTTCGGCGCCGATCTGGGCGCGGAGAAATTCTGCCACATCAAGTGCCGTTCCGCCGGGCTCGCGCCGGCGGCGGCGGTGGTGGTCGCCACGGTGCGGGCGCTGAAATATCACGGCGGCATGGCGCTGGCCGATCTGGGCCAGGCCGATCCGGCGGCGCTGGATCGCGGGCTGGAGGTGCTGGCCCGCCATGTCGAAAATCTGCAAGGCCTGGGCCTGCCGGTGGCGGTGGCCATCAACGCCTTCACCAGCGATCTGCCGGACGAACAGGTCCAGGTGCTGGCCCATTGCCGCGACGTGCTGGGCGTGCCCGCCCATCTGTGCCGCCACTGGGCCGACGGCCCGGCCGGTGCCGAAGATCTCGCCCACAGTGTCGCCGCGCTGGCCGATGCCAACCACGATCCGCACGCGCGCTTTGCGCTGCTCTACGCCACCGGCACCGATGTGCTGGCGGCGCTGGAAACCGTCGCCACCCGCATCCACCGCGCCGGCAGCGTCACCCTCTCACCGGCAGCGCAGAAGCAGCTGGCCGCGCTGCGCGCCGAAGGGCTGGCCAATCTGCCGGTGTGCATCGCCAAGACGCCGTACAGCTTCACCGCCGACGAGAAAGCGCGCGGTGCCACCACCGGCCACGACCTGCCGGTGCGCGAACTCAAGCTCTCCGCCGGCGCCGGCTTCATCGTCGCCCTGATGGGCGAAATCGCCACCATGCCGGGCCTGCCCAGGGTGCCGTCGGCCGTGGGCATCCACCTTGATGCGCTGGGCCGGATCGGAGGGCTGAGCTGAACCGCAACGGCGCGCGGCCCGGCTGGCATTCAGAACAATTGCCCCAGTGGCAACAGCCCGATCAGCCGGAACAGGGCGCGCTTGGCGGCGTTGGTGCCGGGTTCCGGCTGGATCAGCCCCTCCTCCCCGCGCCAGGCCAGCGCGCCGGCGTGGGTTTCCACCGCCCAGGCAAAGCGCGGCAGGCTGTGGGCAAGCGCGCGTTCCAGCTGGCCGGCCAGCGCCGGCGAATCGATCAGGCAGCCCATTTCGGTGTTGAGGTGCAGCGACCGCTCATCGACATTCATTGATCCCACGAACAACCAGCGGCCATCGGCCACCAGAGTCTTGGCGTGGAGGGCCGAGGCGCTGGCCCGGAAGAAGGCGGTCTTTCCTGGCGGCCGGCGCAGCCGCACCATCAGGCTGCGCGGCACCAGCCCCAGCCGGGCCCGGGCACCCGGCGCGCCGCGCATTTCCCACAGATGCACCCCCACTGCCAGCAGGCGCCGCCGCCACGGCGCGTACCAGGCGTGGACCAGCGCCACATTGTTCGAAACCAGGCTGTTGGTCAGCACGTCCACCCGCACCCCCTGCCCCGCCAGCGCGCCAAGCAGCGCCGCCACTGCCGGCGTCGGGATGAAATAGGCCGATACCAGCAGGAAACGCCGGGTCACCGGGCCCAGCGCGTGCAGCAGGCGCGGCAGCAGCAGCGCCGTTTCCGCCACTTCGCCGGCAATCTTGCCGGGCGGGTCGCAAAAGATTCGTACCGGGCTCCAGTGGAACGGCGCCCCGGCGTCGACCCGGGCGGCGGTGGCCGGGCTGGCGGCTGCGGCCAGCGCGGCGCTGCGCTGCGGGCCGGAATCCGCCGGAAGCACCGCCCCAGCGGCGGGGCGCAGCGGCACGCCCGCCTGCCAGTAACGGGCGAATTGCCGCCCCATCTCGGCGGCGGCCGCACCGATGACCAATACGTCGAGATCGGCGGCCAGCCCGGGGTGGCTGGCGTCGAAATATTCATCGCCGATGTTGCGGCCACCCAAGATGGTGGCGATGCCATCGACTGTCAGGCTCTTGTTGTGCATCCGGCGGTTGAGGCGCGGAAAATCGAACAGCCAGTTCAGCCAGCGCGGCCATGCCAGGCGCACCGGGTTGAACAGCCGCACCTCCAGCCCCGGCTGTGCCGGCACATGGCGGGTGATGCGGGGGCTGCCGAAATCATCAAGCAGCAGCCGCACCTTCACCCCGCGGGCGGCCGCCGCGATCAGCTCCGCCAGCAGCAGGCAGCCCGACACATCGTCGCGCCAGATATAATATTGCGCGTCGATGCTCACCCGCGCCCGCCGCACCAGGGCGATGCGCACCGCCAGCGCCTGCGGCCCATCCTCCAGCAGCTGCACCGCGCTTTCGCCGGCGCGGCTGGCACACAGGGAGACTATCTGCGCCGTCATCCGCTCAGCCGCACCCAGATCGGCAGATGATCGGACGCCTGCCGGGCCAGGGCGGAGGCGTGCACCCCGGCAGCCAGATGCCCCAGCGCCGGATGCGCGAAGGCGCGGTCCAGCCGGCCGATCGGCAGCCGCGCCGGGAAGCTGGGGCCAAGCACCAGTTCGCGCCAATGCCGGGCCAGCGGCGCCAGCGCGCCCAGCCGCCGCCACTCGTTGAAATCGCCCATCACCAATTCGGGCAACGCGCCCGGCGCCCGCGCCGCCGCCGCCACCACAGTGCGGGCCTGGCGGGCGCGCAGCAGGCCGGTCAGATCAAGGTGCGCACCCACCAGGCGCAGCGTGTGGCTGCCATGGGCAATGTCGGCGATCACGGCGCCGCGCGGCTCCAGCGCCGGCAGCGTCACCGGCCAGGCATGGGCCAGGCGCGCCGCCCCGCGCACCAGAACGGCATTGCCATGCCAACCCATCGCCGCCGGCTGCAGCGACAGCGGCGCCGCCTGCCAGCCGCGCGCTGCCAGCAGGGCCGGCGGCAACACCGACGACCGGATGCCCAGCCGCGTGTCCGCCTCCTGCAGCAGCGCGACATCGGCGCCAATTTCATCGATCACATCCAGAATCCGCGCCGGATCGCAGCGACCATCGCTGCCGACGGCCTTGTGGATATTGTAGCTGGCGACGGTCAGGACGGGCACGCGGCAAGGCTAGCATGGCCGCCCGGGGCTGCCGAGTGCGTGGCTTCCCGCATCACTTGCGCCAGCTGCAAAAGGACAGTATTATTGACCAATTATCGATCAGGAATCGCACCATGGTTGCAGGTTTGCCGCCCGTCAGTCTCGACGACAAATATCGCTTCCGCGACGGGCGGGTGTTCATGTCGGGCGTGCAGGCGCTGGTGCGGCTGCCGCTGGTGCAGAAATGGCGCGATGCCGCCGCTGGGCTCAACACCGCCGGCTTCATCTCCGGCTATCGCGGCTCGCCGCTGGGCGGTTATGATCAGGAGCTGTGGCGCGCCAAGAAGTGGCTGAAAGAGCAGGATATTCACTTCGTTCCCGGCGTGAACGAGGAACTGGCTGCCACCGCCGTGTGGGGCACGCAGCATGTGGCGCTGAACCCCAAGGCGCAGAAGGACGGCGTGTTCGGCATCTGGTACGGCAAGGGCCCCGGCCTTGATCGCGCCATGGACGTGATCAAGCATGGCAATGCCGCCGGCACCTCGGCCCACGGCGGCGTGCTTGCCATCGTCGGCGATGATCATGGCGCCAAGTCCTCCACCCTGCCCCACCAGAGCGACCATAATTTCCAGGCCGCCTTCGTGCCGTTCCTGGCCCCGGCCTCGGTCCATGAATTTGTTGAATATGGCCTGCTGGGCATCGCCATGAGCCGCTTTGCCGGCACCTGGGTTGGCTTCAAGGCCACGGCCGACACGGTGGAAACCAGCGCCACCATCGATCTTGCGCACGAGAACCGCCAGATCATCATCCCCGAATTCGAATTTCCCGACGGCGGCGTCCACATCCGCCCCGGCGACATCTGGCGGGAGGAAGACACCCGCCTGCAACGCTACAAGGGCTTCGCCGCGCTGGCCTTCGCGCGTGCCAACGGCATCGACCGCATCATCTGGGACAGCCCCAAGCCCCGCATCGGCATCGTCACCACCGGCAAGGCCCATGCCGACACGATGGAGGCGCTGCAGGAACTGGGCATTGACGAGCGCGTCGCGGCCAGCATCGGCCTGCGCGTTTACAAGGTTGGCATGCCGTGGCCGCTGGAGCCGACCGGCATCCGCGCCTTTGCCGAAGGCCTGGAAGAAGTCCTCGTCATCGAGGAAAAGCGCGAGTTCATCGAGCATCAGCTGAAGTGGCAGCTCTACAACTGGCGCGAGTCTGTGCGCCCGCGCGTCGTCGGCAAGCATGACGAGAGCGGCGAGTGGCTGCTGTCCCCCGACAACGAACTCTCCCCCGGTGTCATCGCCCATGTGATCGCGGCGCGCCTGCAGCATTTCCACGACACCGACCGCATCCGCAGCGCGCTCGCCTTCTTCCGTGATCAGGCCGGCAAGGCCGCCGCGCACGTGACGCCGGTGAAGCGCAGCCCCTATTTCTGCTCCGGCTGCCCGCACAACAGCTCCACCAAGGCGCCCGAGGGCCAGCGGGCGCTGGCCGGCATCGGCTGCCACATCATGGCGCTGTGGATGGACCGCGCCGAAACCTTCACCCAGATGGGCGGCGAAGGCGTGACCTGGGTCGGCGAAGCGCCGTTCGTGGGTGAAAAACATGTGTTCGCCAATCTCGGTGACGGCACCTATTTCCACTCCGGCCTGCTCGCCATCCGCCAGTCGATCGCGGCCGGCGTCAACATCACCTACAAGATCCTCTACAACGACGCGGTCGCCATGACCGGCGGCCAGAAGCACGACGGCGAAATCAGTGTCGACCAGATCGCCGCGCAGATGCTGGCCGAACATGCGAAGAAGGTGGTGGTGCTGACCGAGGATCTTGATCGCTACAAGGGCGTGACCCTGCCACCGGCGGTGCGCCTGTTCGATCGCGGCGAGCTGGAGAATGTCTCCCAGGAATTCGCCGCCACGCCCGGCTGCACCGTCATCATCTTCGATCAGACCTGCGCCGCCGAAAAGCGCCGGCGGCGCAAGCGCGGCCAGATGGTCGATCCCGCCCGCCGCGTCTTCATCAACAGCGCCGTGTGCGAAGGCTGCGGCGACTGTTCGGCGCAGTCCAACTGCGTCTCGGTGGAGCCGCTGGAAACCGAATTCGGCCGCAAGCGCCGCATCAACCAGTCGAGCTGCAACAAGGATTACAGCTGCGTGAAGGGCTTCTGCCCCAGCTTCGTCACCGTGGATGACGCGGCGGTGAAGAAGTCGAAGGCCGATTTCAGCCTGGATGGCATCGCCGATCCGGTCGTGCCGGCGGCGGGGCATGGCTTCAACATCATGGTGACCGGCATCGGCGGCACCGGCGTGCTCACCGTCTCCGCCCTGCTCGGCACCGCCGCGCATATCGAAGGCCTGGCCAGCACCACGGCCGACATGGCCGGCCTCGCCCAGAAAGGCGGCGCGGTGTATAGCCATGTCCGCATCGCCCAGACCGACGATGATCTGCTGAGCCCGCGCATCATGGCCGGCAGCGCCGATCTGGTGCTCGCCTGCGATGCGGTCGTCGCCGCCGACAAACCGACGCAGAGCCTGATGGTGCCGGATCGCACCGCCGTGATCGCCAATGCCGATATCGCCGCCACCGCCGATTTCGTGCGCAACCGCGATTTCGATTTCCGCTCCGCCCAGGTGGAGCGCGCCATCCGCAAGGCCGCCAACCCCAACGCCTGCGATTTTGTGGCAGCGGACACGGTAGCGACCGCGCTGCTGGGCGATGCCATCGGCAGCAACATCCTGCTGATGGGCTATGCCTGGCAGAAGGGCCTGATCCCGCTGAAGCGGGAGAGCATCGAGGCCGCCATCGATCTGAACGGTGTCGCCATCCCCTTCAACAAGAAGGCCTTTGCGCTCGGCCGCCTGCTCGCCACAAGGCCCGATCAGGTGCTGGCGCTGGTGGAGGCCACGCGCGGGCCGCAGCCGGAACCGCCGGCCACCACGCTGGACGAGATGATCGCCCGGCGGCAGGCCGATCTGGTGCTCTATCAGGACGCTGCCTATGCCGCGCGCTTCATGGCCACGGTGGACAAGGCCCGCACCGCCGGCGGGGACGCCTTTGCCGAAGCCGTCGCCAAGAGCCTCTACAAGCTGATGGCCTACAAGGACGAATATGAGGTCGCCCGCCTCTATTCCGATGGCCGCTTCCAGGCCGCCTATGCCGCCCAATTCTCAGGCGGCAAGCCACGTGTGCTGCTCGCCCCGCCGCTGCTCACCCGCACCGATCCGGCGACGGGCCGCCCGAAGAAGATCAGCTTCGGCCCGTGGATTTTCAAGGCGTTCGGCGTTCTGGCGAAACTGAAGGGCCTGCGCGGCACCGCGCTCGACATCTTCGGCTACAGCGAGGAACGCCGCCACGAGCGCGCCGACATCGCCGCCTTCGAAGCCGACGTTGAGCGCCTGTGTGCCGACATCAATCCGGCCAACATCGGGCTGGCCATCGCCATCGCCAAACTGCCGCAGGACGTGCGCGGTTTCGGCCCGGTGAAGGACAAGGCCCGCGCAGACGTGATGAAGCGCCGCGAGGCGCTGTGGGCGAAATGGCCGGGATTGGTGTCAGCGCAGGCGGCTTGATTTCAAAGCAGAAGGGCCTCCGACCCGGCTCAGGCCCGGGGCGGAGGCCAATTCTTGCTCTCCGTGCCGCCCGCGCCCTTCTCAATCGATATTGAACGCGAAGCAGCCGTTCTTGCCGATTTCCAGCGTCTTGCAGCCCTTGTTCGCCTCTTCGCGTGTCGGGAAGGGGCCGACTTGCAGGCGGTAATTGCCGCCAAACTTGCCGTAGGTGGGGTGCAGGCCCTTCAGCTCTTTGCGGTTGGCGGCGGCGAGTTTGTTGAAGGCGGCCTGGGCGCTTTTCTGGTTGGGGTAGGTGCCAAGCTGGATGCGCCAGCCGGTTTCCTTTTCGGCGGCGGCCTTGGCCTCGGCGGCCTTCTTTTCGGCCAGTTTCTTTTCCGCCAGCTTGCGGTCAGCGGCCTTCTTTTCCGCGGCAGCGCGGGCAGCTTCGGCTGTGCGGGTGGGGGGTGATGGCGGCGGGGTGACGGCGGCTGGGGCGGATGGCGCCGTGGCGGCGGCCAGCGGCAGCGGCTGGGCACCGGCGGCCAGATCGGCCGGGGGCGTGCCGGCTTCGGCGGCCTTCAGCGCGGCGTCGTTCAGTGCGGCGGTGGTGACGCCCATGCCGGCCGCCGGCGTGGCGGCCGGGTTGCCCGCCGGCATGCTGACCACGGTCACCGGCGGCGGCGGGGTGGTCACGGCCATCATCGGTGGCGGCTGGATGCCGGGGTTGAACTGGGCCGGGATGCCGCTGCCATTGGCCAGCGCCGTGGCGATCTGCCAGCCATTGGCGCGGTCGATCGGCTGGATGGTCTGGCTCAGTTCATTGAGCGCCTTGGTGGCTTCGGGCAGGCCTTGCGCGGCGGCGCGCACCAGATAGGCATAGGCCAAAGGCAGCGATTTCTGGGCACCATCACCGTTCCAGTGGACGATGCCCAGCACATATTGCGCCCGCATCTCGCCCCGGTCGGCGGCGGCCTTCAGCCAGCGCACGGCTTCGGCCTTTTCGGCGGCCTGGAACTGCAGGATGCCCAGATTGGCCTGCGCCGGCAGATGGCCCTTCACGGCGGCTCTGCGATACCAGTCGCGCGCCAGCGTCTTGTCCAGCGGCACGCCGCGGCCCAGCTTGTAGGCCTGGCCCATGTTGAACATGGCATCGGCGTCGCCATCCTGAGCAAAGGGCTGCCACATGGCGACCGCTTCATCCCACTTGCCGGCACGCCACAGTTCGACCCCCTGGCGCACGGATGGCGGCGGCGGCGTGGCACGGGCCGGGGCGGGTGCAGCGGCGGCGGGGCGGCTGGCGCGGCCCTTCTTGCCCTTTTTCTTGCGGGCTGCCAGCGCCGGATCGCCGGCAATCAGTGCCAGCACCAGCAGTGCGCCCAAAGCCTTCACGCCCGCCAAACCCGATCCTCCCAAACAATGTCGCCGCCCTTGATGGTAAGGCGGACGCGCCCAGCCGTGGGCAACCCGTCAAACGGGGTATTGCCGGCGCCGTGAAACTGGTCGCCGTCGATACGCCACGGCGCATCGGGATCAAAGACCACGAGGTCGGCCGGTGCGCCAAGTTGCAGCGTTCCGGCGACCAGTCCAAAGCGCCGGGCCGGATTGGTGCTGAGCATCGCCACCAGCTGCGGCAGGGTGACAACGGCGTCGCGCACCAGGCCCAGGCCCAGCGCCAGCAGGGTTTCGGCACCCGCCATGCCGGCACGGGCATCGGCGAAGGGCTGGCGCTTGTCTTCCTGGCTCAGGGGATCATGGCCCGAAGACAGGATGGTGATGGTGCCATCGGCAATGCCGGCAATGGCGGCCAGCCGGTCGCGCTCGTCGCGCAAGGGGGGCGACAGGCGGGCAAAGCTGCGGAAACCGGCCACCGCCATGTCATTCAGCATCAGGTGGGCCGGCGTGATGCCGGCGGTGACATCCACGCCGCGCGCGCGCGCCGCGCGCACGGCAGCAAGCCCTTCGGCAGTGGTGACCTGGCGGATGTGCAGCGCCGCGCCAGTGGCTTCGGCCAACCGGCAATCGCGGATGATGGCCAGACTTTCCGCAAAGGCCGGCGCGGCAGCCAGGCCCAGCCGGGTCGCATATTCGCCCGTTGTGGCAACAGCACCGGCGGTGAGCGCGGTATCCTCGGCATGGGTGACGACAGTGAGGCCAAAGGCGCGGGCATAGGCCAGCAGCCGGTGCATGACGCGGGCATCGGCGATGGCGGCGCGCCCGGTGGCAACCCCCACGGCCCCGGCAGCCTGGGCGAGGCCGATCTCGGCCAGTTCCTCCCCCTTCAGTCCGCGCGTGGCGGCGGCGAGCGGATGCACCCACACATCCGGTTTGCCCGAACCTTGGGCGTAGGCGACCAGCGCCGGCTCATCCAGAGGCGGCGACTGGTCGGGCATCAGCACCATGCGGGTGATGCCGCCGGCATTGGCGGCCTGGGTATCGGCCTTGAACACGCCGGCATCGATCAGCCCGGGGGCAACGACCAGGCCCGATGCGTCGATCACCACGGCGTCTGACGGCGGCGCTTCCTGGCCGATGCCTGCGATCTTGCGGCCATCCAGCAGGACATTTGCCACCGCATCGTGACCGCTGGCCGGGCAGATCACCCGGCCGCCGGTGATGGCGATGCGGCCGGTCATGCCCAGCCCTCGACAGCGCGGCGACGGCGGGTGAGCACGTCAAGACAGGCCATGCGCACGGCCACGCCCATTTCCACCTGTTCGCTGACGGCGCTTCTGGCGATATCGTCGGCAATGGCGCCGTCAATCTCCACACCGCGGTTCATCGGGCCGGGGTGCATCACCAGCACATCGGGCGCGGCCTTGGCCAGCCGTTCCTCCGTCAGGCCATAGAAGCGGAAATACTCGCGCGGGGATGGCACATAGGCGCCTTCCATCCGCTCCGTCTGCAGGCGCAACATCATCACCACATCCGCGTCTTTCAGCCCGGCATCCATGTCGGTGAAGCTGGTGACAGCATAGCCATCGAGGCCTTCGGGCAGCAGGGTGGGCGGTGCCACGGCACGCACTTCGGCCCCCAGCGAGGCGAGCAGCTGGAAGTTGGACCGGGCGACGCGGCTGTGCAGGATATCGCCGCAGATGGCGACCTTCAGGCCGGCGATGCGGCCCTTCCGGCGGCGGATGGTGAGCGCGTCGAGCAGCGCCTGGGTGGGATGTTCGTGGCGGCCATCACCGGCGTTCAGCACCGGGCAGCCGACCTTTTCCGAAATCAGCTGCACCGCGCCCGACGAGGCGTGGCGGATGACAATCATGTCGGGGTGCATGGCGTTCAGGGTGAGCGCGGTGTCGAGCAGCGTTTCGCCCTTCTTCACGCTGGAACCCGAGACGCCAAGGTTGACCACGTCTGCCCCCAGCCGCTTGCCGGCGATCTCGAAGCTGAGCAGCGTGCGGGTGCTGTTCTCGAAGAAGGCGTTGATCTGGGTCAGCCCGGCCAGCCGCCCGTCATGCTTGGCGGCGCCGGCGCGGTTCATGTCGACCCACTGCTCCGCCTCGTCGAGCAGGAAGGTGATTTCCCAAGGCTTCAGCTGGGCGATGCCGAGCAGATGGTCGTGCGGGAACGGGTGGACGCCGCTGGGCAGGGCCGACCGTGGGGCCGGGTGGGAGGGAGCGGGCGACATGGGATGCAACCCCTAATGGCACTGCGGATGCCAATCAACCCGCGCAATGCCCCAGCGGCGGCCGCATCAATCGCGCCGCCAGCGCAGGATCGGCAGCACGGAGGCGAAATCGTCGCTCCACACCGGGGCCGGACCGGGCGGCGGCAGCGGTGCCCAGGCCGGATTCCGGGCCTTCAGGGCGGCAATCCGGGCCGGATCGCGCGACAGGGCGATCCAGTCCGACGCGGCGGCCTATCCACCCGCGGCGGGCCGGTACATCAGGTGTGCGCCGTGCCAGCCGGCATCTTCGGCCAGCCGCGCCACCACCGGCTGCACCGGGAACAACAGGAAACTGCCCCTCAGCACGGTCACGACATAGACGGGCCGCAGCGGCAGACGCTGCGTGGCGGGGGCGGCGAGCTGGCTCATGCCCCCCACATCAGCGGTGGCAAGGGGGCTGACAAGCGGTGCACCGCCGCCACGGCCTTGCCCGGCGCGCGCCGCCCCCGTAAGGCGGCAGCATGGCTGGCAATTTCCGCCCGAAATGGGTGATCGTCATCGCGTTCTACAACGAGGCGCGCTTCATCGCGCCAACGGTCGCCTGCGCGCTGGCGCAGGACCGGGACGACATCATGCTGGTGTGCGTTGACAATGGCTCCACCGACGACAGCGCCGCCATCGTCGCCGAAGCCATCAAGGGCCATCCGCGCGCCATGTTGGTGAGCGAGAGCAGCCAAGGCCACACCTTCGCGCTGCGCCGGGGCCTGACGGTGGCGCAGGAGCTGGGCGCCGAAAAAATCGCCTTCTGGGATGCCGACACCCAGTATCGCCCCAACTACATCAGCCGCGCCGACGAACTTCTGGGCAGCGATCCCGGCATCGTTGGCGTGCAGGCCTTCGATCTTTACGGCCCCTATGACAGCTGGACGAGCCGCATCATCCGCTGGCGCATGACGGTGACGGCCAGCCTGCTCAGCGGCCAGGGCCACACCGGCACCTTCGGGCAGGCCTTCCGCGTGGCGGCGCTGGCCAAATGCGGTGGCCCCAAGAATGATGACTGGCCGTTCGTGCTCTATGATCACGAACTGATCCACCGCATCCTGAAGGTCGGCCGCCTCACCCATGCCGCCGATCATGTCTGCTGGCCGGCGCCGCGCCGCCAGGAAAACAGCCATGTGCGCTGGAACCTCACCGAACGGCTGCTCTATGCGCTGACGCCCTATGCGGTGAAGGACTGGTTCTTCTACCGCTTCCTTGCCCCCCGGCTGAAGGCGCGCGGCATGTGGGAAGCCGGCCTGCGCATCCGCGACTGGGAACAATAGGTCACACATCTGCAACACGGCTGCGCCATGGCAGGCGCATGATCCGTATCCTCGCCGCCGCCCTGCTCGCCCTGTCTGCCCTGCCCGCCGCGGCGGCGCCGGTGCTGATGATCTCCATCGACGGCCTGCGCCCGCAGGAATGGCAGCGCACCGACAATGGCCTGGCGCTGCCGAACCTGCGCGGGCTGGCCGCGGCCGGCACCAGCGCGGCGGTGACGGGGGTGCTGCCCACCCTCACCTACCCCAGCCACACCACGCTGATCACCGGCACCACTCCGCGCGTCCACAACATCGCCGCCAACCTCACCTTCGATCCCTTCCAGCAGAACGCCGTCGGCTGGTACTGGTATGCCAGCGACATCAAGGCGCAGACGCTGTTCCAGGCCGCCGTGGCGGCAAAGAAGCGCGTGGTGAACGTGCACTGGCCGGTGAGCGTGGGCATGCGCGGGCTGACCGCCGATCTGCCGCAGATCTGGCGCACCGGCCTGCCCGATGATGACAAATTGTTCGCCGCGCTGGCCACCCCCGGCCTGCCGGCGGCGACCGTGGCCGAGGCCGGCCCCTACCCCACCGGCAAGGACGAGACCATCGCCGCTGACGAGGGCCGCGCCGCCCACGCCATCGCCCTGATGCGCCGCATCAAGCCCGATTTCACCGCCGTCTATCTGACCGGTTTTGATCATGAGCAGCACGAAAGTGGGCCGGATTCCGCTGCCGCCCGCGCCGTGCTCTCCCGCATTGATGTGCTGGTCGGCCGGCTGGTGACGACCGCACGCGGCCTCGATCCCGCCACCACCGTGGTGCTGGTGTCTGACCATGGCTTTGCGGCGACCACGCGCGCCACCAATTTGTTCGCGCCCTTCATCAAGGCCGGCCTGATCCGCCTGGCCGATGATGGCCGCAGCGTCGCCGGTTGGGACGCGATGCCGTGGATCGACGGCGGCAGCGCCGCCATCCGGTTGGCCCGCCCGGACGATGCCGCACTGAAGGCGCGGGTGGCGCAGTTGCTGGAAGAAACCGCCGCCGATCCGGATGCCGGCATTGATCGGGTGATCGATGCCGCCGCCATCGCCGCCGCCGGTGGCACCGCCGATGCCGCCTTCTGGGTGAACTGCAAGCCCGGCTGGTTGATGGGCATCAACCCGGCCGCTGCGCAGGGCGCTGCCACCACCACGCGCGGCATGCACGGTTATTTCCCGGACATGCCGGCAATGCGCGCCAGCCTGATCGCCAGCGGCCCCGGTATCGCGGCGGGCCGCGATCTGGGCGTCATCGACATGCGCCGCATCGCGCCGGCAGTGGCAGCGCGGCTGGGCGTCACCCTGAAGGACGCGGCCCTGCCTCCGGCATTCTGAGCCGCCTCCCAAAATTCGCCTCTTTCCCGGCCTGCCGTCTGCCGCCAAGCTGGCAGCAGCAGGGAGACGGGCAATGCAATTGGCATGGAGCGCAGCGGATCTGAAGTTTCGCGACGAGGTGCGCGAATTTCTGGCCGCCGAACTGACCGACGATCTGCGCCGCGCGGCCGCCGGCATGACCAGCGTCTATGCGCCGCCGCACATTGCCATTGCCTGGCAGAAGAAGCTGCACGCGCGCGGCTGGGTGGCGCCAAGCTGGCCGACAACATGGGGCGGCTGCGACTGGAGCGTGGCCCAGCGCTACATCTTCGCGCGCGAAACCACGGTGGCCGGCGCGCCGCCGCTTTCCCCCATGGGGCTGGGCATGTGCGGGCCGGTGCTGCTGCATTATGGCACCGAAGCGCAGAAGCGCCGCTTCCTGCCGCCGATGCTGGCTGGCGACGAATTCTGGTGCCAGGGCTATTCCGAACCCAACAGCGGTTCCGACCTTGCCTCCCTGCAGATGAAGGCCGAACGCGACGGCGATGATTTCGTCTGCACCGGCCGCAAGATCTGGACGACGCACGCCCATTATGCGGATTGGATCTTCTGCCTGGTGCGCACCTCGCGCCTCGAAAAGCCGCAGCTGGGCATCAGCTTCCTGCTGATCGACATGAGGACGCCGGGCGTGACCGTCCGCCCGATCATCTCCCTGTCGGGCGAGCATGTGCAGAACGAGGTGATTTTCGACGCGGTGCGCGTGCCGGTGGCCAATGTGGTCGGCCGCATCGACGATGGCTGGACGGTGGCCAAATATCTGATGGAGTTCGAGCGCGGCGGCCATGCCTATGCGCCGTCGCTGGTTGGCCGCGTTGACGCGCTGCGCGTCCATCTCGCGGAAACCGGCCAGGCCATGCCGGGACGGGTGGCTGCCCTGCGGGCCGAGATCGAGGCGCTGGACGCGCTGGAATTGCAGTTCAACGCCGGCCTGTCGAACGGTGCCGCGCCGGGACCGATGGCCAGCGCGCTGAAGATCCTTGGCACCGAACTCAGCCAGCGGCTGACCGAGCTGGAGGTGGAGGCGGCGCTGCCGTGGGTGGCAGCCTACCAGCCGCACCTGACCCTGCCCGGCGGCGACGTGCCGGGCTTCACCGCGCCCGTCGATGGCGTCGGCGTCGGCCCGGCCTGGGCGGCCAAGGCCTTCCCGAAATATCTCAACGACCGCGCCGGTTCGATCTATGCCGGCACCAACGAGATTCAGCGCGGCATCCTCTGGCAATATCTGGCGCGGCGGAACGGCTGAAGACTCAGGCCGTCAGGTGAAGCACCGCCACCGATTGCGCCAGCAGCGGCGGCAGCGGCAGGCCAGCGTGGGCCAGCCAATCGGCGGGGAAGCGGAGGCCGGCTGACAGGTCGGCCAGGAAGGCCGGCTCGCCAAAGCCCTTGTGCGGCGTCGCCCCGGCGCGGGCGAGCAGGCGCGCCGTCACCGGCCCGGCCCCGGCCAGGAACGGCAGCAGCAGCGGCTGCGGCCGGCGATCCAGCGGCGGCTGGGTGCGCGTCACCAGCAGCAGCCAGTCCCGGCCATTGCCGCTGGCCTGCCAGAGCAGGCCATCCGCCCCCTCCCCCATCACCAGCGTCTGGCCGTGCAGCAGATGACGCCACTGCTTGTGGACGGCGATCCAGTGGGCGAGTTCGGCCTGCTCTGCGCCGGGCAGTTTCGCCGGATCCAGCTCCACGCCGAAATGGCCGGGCAGCGCCACCCCGGCGCGGAAGCCGAGCGTGTGCGTGCGGCCGGTGGCATGGGCCGGGCTGGCCCCGACATGCGCGCCCATCAGTTCCGGTGGGAACCAGGCCTGAAAGCCGCGCTGGATGGCGACCCGGCTTTCGGGATCGAGATTGTCGCTGGCCCAGAAGCGCTGGGCGAAGGCGGCGATGCCGGCATCGATGCGGCCGCCGCCGCCGGCACAGCTTTCGATCTCCACGTGCGGATGCGCCGCCCGCAGCCGGCCGAGCAGGCGGTACAGGCCCTGCACCTGCGCCGCGCCGCCGCCGGGGGCGAGATCGCGGTTGTGATCCCACTTCAGATAGGCGATCGGCACGTCACGCAGCAGCATATCGAGCGCTTCGAACAGATACTCCTCAACCTGCGGCAGTGACAGGTTCAGCACCAGCTGGCCCCGCGCGGTGGGCCGTTCACCTGCCACATGCAGCGCCCAATCGGGATGGGCGCGGTACAAATCACTGTCGGGATTGACCATTTCGGGTTCGACCCACAGGCCGAACTGCAGCCCCAGCGCGTTCACCGCCGCCGCCAGCGGCTGCAGCCCCTGCGGATATTTGACGGGATCAGGCGTCCAGTCGCCAAGCCCGGCGGTGTCGTCGCGGCGGCCGCGGAACCAGCCGTCATCCAGGATGAAGCGCTCCGCCCCCACCGCCGCTGCGGCCCGCGCCAGATCGAGAATGCGGGCCTGATCGTGGTTGAAATAGCAGGCTTCCCAGCTGTTGAGGTGGACGGGGCGCGGCCCCAGCGCCGGCAACCGCGTGCGCACCAGCGCGTGCATCAGCTGCATCGCGCCGTTGCGGCCCTGTGCGCTGATCGCCAGCAGCAGCGGCGGCGCATCAAAATGCGCGCCGGGCGCAAGCGTCAGGCCATCAGCGACACCAGCCGACAGGAACCAGCGCCCTTCGTCATCGCGCTCCACCGCCAGCATGGCATTGCCCGACCACGCCAGCTGCGCCGCCAGCACCAGGCCGCTGTGCCAGCCGGCACCCTGCCCCAGCAGATAAAGGCCGGGCGGCCCGCCATGGCCCGGCTGGCCGCGCCGGCCTTCGCGCCGCCATTGCTGTTCGGGCATGGGTTCGGCACATTCGGCGAATTCCGCCGCATGGCGGCCGCGCCACGACAGGATGCGGTCCAGCCCGGCCGGCAGCGGCAGCAGCGCGCTGGCGAGGTGATCGACGCGCACCGCCCCGGTCCCCCGGTTGGTCAGCGCCGCGCTGATCTCAAACCCGCCAGCGACGGCGCGGAACCGCTGTTCCAGCTCCAGATCATCATCGCGCCATGTCACGCTGATGGCATTTTCACCCGTCGCAACCCCGGTCACCACCCAGCGCAGCACGCGCCCCGCCACCTGCACCGCCAGCGGCCCGAACCAGCCCAGGCCGGGCGCGGCGGCGAACAGCACGTCAACATCCAGCGAATAGGTCGCCGCGCCGCGCGTGGGCGCCAGCGGCGGTACACCATCTGTTTCCACCCGCAGCCCAAGGTGCCGCCACAGCAGCGCCTCTCCAGCATGCTCAAGGACAAGGCTGGCGGCAGGTGTGTGGAGGGCGAGGATCGTCACCGCGCCAGTGTGGCGGCCGCGGCGGGAGCGTCAACCCACCAGCAGGCGGCGCACATCACCATCGCAGCGGAAACTCTGGACGAACAGCCAGGCCGACAGGAACAGCGCGCCGCCGTTGAAGGCGATGAATCCCAGCAGCAGGCCTGCCGGCGTGAAGCGGTGGCGCCAGGCGACATAGAGGCCCGACAGGCTGAGCATGTAGACGAAATCGAGGTTGAACTGGCCCTGCCAGCCGCCGCCGGCGATGGCGCCGAAAAAGGCGGGGAACAGATTGGGCTCGGCAATCAGGATCGGCAGCGTATAGGCAAACAGGCTGGCGAAGATGACAAGGCAGAGGGCGCGGAGGATCAGCATGGCCGCATCATCAAGCAGGGCGGCAAGCGCCGCAATGACCTGTGAGGTCAATTCCCGCTGAATCGCCCCGGCCGCTTTTCGCGGAATGCCGCCAACGCCTCGGCAAAATCTGCGCCCTGCGTGGCCAGCAGCCACTGATCGGCATCGGCGTGCAGCACGGCGGCGTGCAGCGCCCCCGAAACGGCGTTGATGCTGCGCTTGATCATCTGCACGGCCAGCGGCGGCAGCGCGGCGAGCTCCCCGGCCAGCGCCAGCGCCCGCACATCCTCCTCGCCGGCCGCCACGATCTCGTCGATCAGGCCCCACTGGGCCAGTGTGTCCGCATCGAACAAGGCGCCCGTCATCACCATGCGCTTGGCGCGGGCCGGGCCGATCAGTTCCACCAGCGGCCCCAGCGCGTTCCACATCAGGTTGATGCCGATCTTCACCTCGCCATAGCCCAGCCGCGCGCCGGCCGCAGCGATGCGGAAATCGCAGGCGGCGGCGATGCAGGTCGCCCCGCCGGTCGCCACGCCCTTCAGCGCACAAATCGTCGGCTGATCAATGCCTTGCAGCGCCCGCATCACCCGCGCGCCCAGCTGTGCCGCCCGCCGCGCTTCGGCCAGCGGCTGCGGCGCCGCGCTGCGGCCTTCCATCTCGCCGAGATCGGCCCCCACCGAGAAATCGCGCCCCTCGCCGCGCAGCACCACGGCGCGGACATCGCCGGCACCGCGCAGCGAGTCGGCCAGCCGCTCCAGCTCCGCCAGCATCGCCTGGGTCAGCGCGTTGCGCTTCTCCGGCCGGTTCAACGTGATGGTGGCGATTGTGCCGGTGACAGACAGGGTGACACTCATCTCAGCACTCCACCACGTTCACGGCCAGCCCACCCTGACTGGTTTCCTTGTATTTGTGGCTCATGTCGATGCCGGTCTGGCGCATCGTCTCGATCACCTGATCCAGGCTCACGCGGCCGTGGCCGGTGCGGTGCAGTGCCAGCCGGGCGGCATTGGCGGCCTTCACGGCACCGATGGCGTTGCGTTCGATGCAGGGGATCTGCACCAGCCCGCCAACCGGATCGCAGGTGAGGCCGAGGTTGTGTTCCATGCCGATCTCGGCTGCGTTCGCCACCTGCTGCGGCGTCGCGTTCCACACCGCGGCCAGCCCCGCCGCCGCCATCGAACAGGCCACCCCCACTTCGCCCTGGCAGCCCATTTCCGCGCCCGAAATCGAAGCACGCTGCTTGTAGAGCAGGCCGATGGCCCCCGCTGTCAGCAGGAAGCGGCGGCGCTGCTCGGCACTGTCGCAATAATGTTTCATCACCGCCGGCAAGATGCCGGCCGCACCGTTGGTGGGCGCGGTCACCACCTGTCCGCCGGCGGCATTTTCCTCGTTCACCGCCATGGCATAGACGTTGAGCCAGTCGAACAGCCGCTCCGGCTCGTTCGCGCTGCGTCCGTCCTGCAACTGCCGCCACAGCGCCGGCGCGCGGCGTTCCACCTTCAGGCCGCCGGGCAGGATGCCGGTGGTGGCAAGGCCGCGATCGATGCAGGCGAGCATCACGGCGGCGACGTGATCAAGCCCGGCCAGCGTCTGCCCGCGCGGGCGGATGGCATCCTCGTTGGCCAGCACGATCTCGGCCAGGCTTTGCCCCGCCGTTTCAGCAATCGCCAGCAGTTCGGCGGCGCTGGCAAAGGGGTGCGGCACTTCATGGCCGGTCGCCACCCGGTCGGCCGGCGCCGCCTGTTCCAGCTGCCGCCGGCTGGCGATGAAGCCGCCGCCGGTGGAAAACCAGTCCTCCGCTGCCGCCACCATGCCCTCCACCAGAACGGCCAGCCGCATGGCATTGGGGTGCAGCAGGTCGCGCGTCGCGTAATCAAGCTGGATATCGGCCGCAGGATCAAAGGCCAGGCCGAAGGGCAGCAGGCCGCGCGCCGCAGCCAGGTCCGCCTCGGCCCGGGCGGCGTCAAACTGCTCCGGCGCGTGGCCCATCAGCCCCAGCGCGACGGCGCGCAGCGTGCCATGGCCATGGCCGGTGAAGGCGAGACTGCCCATGAGCGTGACGACCACCCGCGCGCCCTCCGGCCAGGCCTGCTGCGCCAGTTTCTGGCCATAGCGCAGCGCGATGCGCATCGGGCCAACCGTATGCGAACTGGACGGGCCAACGCCCACACGAAACATGTCGAGCACGGACAGCATGCGCGCCTTCGTGGCCGAAGCCGCGCGGCCGCGCAATGGGGCCGGCCACGGGCCTGCCGCAATCTCCAGCCTGTGCGAAGCCGGTGCCAGCGCCTAAGCTGCCGGCATGGACATGGTGCTGATCGACCAGGTGAGCCGGCTGTTCGCCCGCGAGGCAACGGACAACCGGCTGCGCGCCGCCCGCGCCGGGGAGACGGTGGAAGGCTGGCCGGCGCTGGTGGCGGCCGGCCTGCCGCTGGCACGGACGGCAGAGGCAGATGGCGGCCTGGGCCTGGACGTGCCGACCGTGCAGGCCATCGCGCGGGCGCATGGCCGGGTGGGCGCGCCCTGGCCGCTGGCCGACGCGCTGGCGGGCAATGATGCCGAGTGGCTGACGGCGCTGACCACGGCCGAGATCGCCGGCCTGTGCGAAAGCGTGCTGGCACAGACGCTGGAGTGGACGCAAACCCGCCAGCAGTTCGGCAAGCCGCTTTCGAAGAAACAGGCGGTGCAGCATTCCCTGGCGCAGATGGCGGCGGAGGTGGCGGCCGCCGGCGCGGCGGTGGGCCTCGCCGGGCTGGGTCTGGCCGGCGCGCACCCGCCCTTGCTGTGGGCCGCCAAGGCGCGGGCCAGCGAGGCCGCGGGCAGCGTGGCGGCGCTTGCCCACCAGCTGCACGGCGCCATCGGCGTGACGGCGGAGCATCGCCTGCACCTGTTCACCCGCGCGCTGTGGGCGAAGCGCGATGCCCATGGCAGCGAGCACGCGCTGTACGCCGGGCTGGGCGCCGATGTGCTGGCGCGGGGCAGCCTGTGGGCGCTGGCGACCGATGAACCGCAGCTTGATCTGGCCGACAGCGCCAGCACAGGGGACCGCTTCCGCTTTCCGGTGGTGGGCGAAAGCGCCAGCCGCGCCGCGCTCAGGGCCGAGGTGCGGGCGTTCCTGACCGACGAACTCGCCGCCCTGCCCCCGGAAATCCGCGCCCACAGCTGGAACGGCCACAGCCCTGATTTCAGCCGCAAGCTGGGCGCGCGCGGCTGGCTGGGGATGACATGGCCCAAGGCGCTGGGCGGGCACGAACGGAGCGCGCTCGACCGGCTGGTGGTGATCGAGGAATTGCTGGCAGCCGGCGCGCCGGTCGCCGCCCACTGGATCGCCGATCGCCAGACCGGGCCGCTGCTGCTGAAGTTCGGCACGCCGGACCAGCAACGCGCCTTCTGCCCCGGCATCGCGCGCGGGGAGCTTTACGCCTGCATCGGCATGAGCGAGCCGGGGGCGGGATCCGATCTGGCGGCGCTGACCACGCGGGCGCGGGCCGTGGCGGGCGGCTGGCGCGTCACCGGCACCAAGCTGTGGACCACCTATGCCCACAAGGCCCACGCCATGCTGCTGCTGTGCCGCACCGGGGAGGGCCAGCGGCATGAAGGGCTGAGCCAGATTTTGGTGCCGATGGATTCGCCGGGCCTCAGCGTGCGCCCGATCATCGACCTGATGGGCGAACGTCATTTTAACGAAGTGCATTTCGACGACGTGTTCGTGGCCCGGGACGCACTGGTGGGCGCCGAGGGCAATGGCTGGGCGCAGGTGATGAGCGAGCTGGCCTATGAACGTTCGGGCCCGGAACGCTTCCTTTCCACCCTGGTGCTGGCCGAGGAACTGGTCGCCGCCCTGCCCGCCGGGTCGCCCGCCGCCCACGCTCCCATCGGCCGGCTGGCCGCCCACCTGATGGTGCTGCGCCTGATGGCGCGCGGCATGGCAGCGCTGCTGGAAGCCGGCGAAGATCCGGCGCTGGAAGCGGCGATGGTGAAGGATCTGGGCGCCAGTTTCGAACAGGCCATTCCCGAAGTCGCCCGCAGCCTGCTGCCGCTGATCCCGGATCCGCCGGACCGCCTGTTGGCGACGCTGGCCACGACGGTGCAGATCGCGCCGATGGTGTCCTTGCGCGGCGGCACCCGCGAGATCCTGCGCGGCATCATCGCGCGCGGGCTGGGGGTGCGATAGGAGAGCAAGATGAGCGAGCATGTCCTTTACGAGCGCGACGGCCACGTCGTCACCCTGACGCTGAACCAGCCGGAGCTGCGCAACCCGGTGTCGGATGACGACATGGTGGACGCCATTCTGGCGGCGCTGGCCCGGCTGGAGAGCGACCCTGAGGCGCGCGTGGCCATCCTCACCGGTGCCGGCAGCGCCTTTTCGTCAGGCGGAAACCTCAAGAAGATGGCCAGCGGGGACGGGCTGGCCAGCGCCGCACCAATCCGCACCCGCCGCAACTATCTCACCGGCATCCAGCGCCTGCCCCGCGCCTTTGCCACACTGGAGGTGCCGATCGTGGCGGCGGTGAACGGCCCGGCCATCGGCGCCGGCTGTGATCTGGCCTGCATGTGCGACATCCGCGTGGCCGGCGAGAGTGCGAAATTCGCCGAAAGCTTCGTCAAGCTGGGCATCATCCCCGGTGACGGCGGCGCCTGGCTGCTGCCGCATGTCGTCGGCCATGCCAAGGCCGCCGAAATGGCGCTGACCGGCGACATGGTGGATGCGGCCGAGGCGCTGCGGATCGGCCTGGTCAGCAAGGTGGTGCCGGATGCGGAGCTGATGGCCGCCGCCCGCGCCTATGCGCTGCGCATTGCCGCCAACCCGCCGCAGGCCGTGCGCATGACCAAGCGCCTGCTGTGGGAAGCCCGCCAGGCCAATCTGGAAACGATCCTGCAACTGTCGGCCGCGATGCAGGCACTGGCCCACACCACCAGCGACAACCGGGAGGCGATGGCAGCCTTCCTGGAGAAACGCCCGCCGAATTTCAGCGGTAGCTGACCCCGGCGCGGTGGACGAGGGCAAAGCCGGCGATCACCAGCAACGGCTGCGCCATATAGATGAACAGCGCGGCGCCCCCCAGATTGACGCCCAAAGCGAGCAGCCCGAACCACAGCAGCGGCACGCCGATGGCCAGCCCGGCCAGGTTCAGCGCGTCCACCGGCAGGCGGCGGCCGCGCACCCAGGCCATGCTGCCGCCAAGCGCAAGATGGCCGATGCAATAGCAGATCAACAGCCAGCAGATATTGCCCGGCCAATGGCCTTCATCGCGCCAGCTGGCGATGAAGCTGCCGAACGACATCTGCGCAGCCATCCACAGCATCGTGGCGCTGAGAAACAGTCGCCACAACGCCGTTGGCCTGCCCGAAGCCGGTTCCATCATCATGGCAACAGATTACGGAGCGGGATTCGCGTTGCAAAGCGTGAAAGCGGCGTGATGCGCTGGCAATGAATGACTGTTACCGGAAAGACTCACTCGTCCAACCAGTCGGCGCGCACCGATGCCGCGTCTTGGCCAACACGCGGCGGCGCCAGGCGCATCGCTGCCGGCGTGGCCGACAATTTGCCCGGAAAGGCGACGCTGGGGATGGCCACACCATCCTCGCGAACGAAATTGTGCACGGTCTGGCGCGCTGCGACGAAAGGATCGGCGAACACCTGGGACACGCTGTTCACTGGCCCGGCCGGCACGCCCGCCGCCGCCAGACGATCGATCAGGGGCAGGCCGGGCTCGTTCGCCACCAGCCGCTGCACCTCCGCCTCGATGGCGTCGCGGTTGATCAGGCGGGCACTGGCGGTGACGAAGCGCACGTCCTCCGCCAGCTGCGGCACGCCCATCAGCTTGCAGAAGGCGCGGAACTGGCCGTCGTTGCCGATGGCGATGATGATGGTGCCATCGGCAACGTTGAAGGTCTTGTAGGGCACCACGGTCGGGTGGCGATTGCCCATGCGGCCGGGATCGATGCCGCCCACCAGCCAGTTCATCGCCTGGTTGGCCAGGCAAGCGATCTGGGTGTCGAGCAGGCTGATATCGATGCGCTGGCCCTCCCCCGTCCGCTCGGCATGGCGCAGCGCCGCCAGGATGGAGATGGTGGCATAAAGCCCGGTCGACACATCGGCCATGGCGACCCCGGCCCTGAGCGGCTGGCCGCCCTCCTCCCCGGTGATCGCCATGAAGCCGCCCATGCCCTGCGCGACGAAATCATAGCCGCCCCGCGACGCATAGGGCCCGGTCTGGCCGAAACCGGTGATGGAGCAATAGACGAGAGACGGCGAGATCGTGCGCAGGCTCTCCCAATCCAGCCCATATTTGACGAGGCCGCCCACCTTGAAATTCTCGACCACGATATCGGCCTTTTCGGCCAGCCGGCGCAGCAGGGCGATGCCATCCGGATCGGTGAAATCGACCGCGATCGAGCGCTTGTTGCGGTTGGCGGCCAGATAATAGGCGGATGTGCCGATCTCGTCCGCACCATCGGCGCCCTTGAGGAAAGGCGGGCCCCAGGCGCGGGTGTCGTCACCCCGGCCCGGCACCTCCACCTTCACCACATCGGCGCCCAGATCGGCGAGAATCTGCGTGCTCCACGGCCCGGCGAGCACCCGCGACAGATCGAGCACACGGATGCCGGCCAGCGCGGCGGGGGGAAAAACGTCGGTCATGCCAGCGGGGTAACCCGAAACAGAAAGCGGTGCCAGCCCGGCAGGACTGGCACCGCCCCTAGCCCCCGACCGGGGATAGACGTGGCGGCCGGGCACACGGCCCCGGCCGGGGAAGCGCGCCACACGCCAGCGACAGATTGGGCAGCGTCGATTCCCCCGAATCGAATCTGCTTTCTGTTAGCAAATTATGAAGGCGCAAAAAACAGGAAAGAAGTTAACGGGTTGGGAGGGCAGTTGTTCAGGCGCGTTCAAAGATGGCTGCCAGTCCCTGCCCGCCGCCAATGCACATGGTTTCAAGGCCAAAGCGGGCTTTTCGCCGTTGCATTTCGTGCAACATCGTCGCCAATATGCGTCCACCCGTTGCGCCAATCGGATGGCCAAGACTGATGCCGGAACCATTGACGTTCAACTTGTCGGGATCATGCCAGTTCCAGCCCTTCAGCACCGCAAGCACTTGCGGCGCAAAGGCTTCATTCAATTCCACCAGATCGATATCGCCCCAGCCCATCCCGGTTCGGGCGAACAGGCGCTCCACGGCCGGCACCGGCCCGATGCCCATGCGCGACGGATCGCAGCCCGCCGCCGCCCAGCCGGTCAGCCACGCCATCGGCTCCAGCCCCAGTGGTTCCAGCAGCTCCTCCGCCACCACCAGACAGGCCGAAGCGCCGTCATTCTGCTGGCTGGCGTTGCCAGCCGTCACCACGCCGTCCTTCTCGATGGGCCTCAAGGCGGCGAGGCTTTCCGGCGTCGCATCGGCGCGGATGCCCTCGTCGGCGGCGAAGATGGTGGGCGGGCCCTTCTTCTGCGCGATCTCCACCGGCACCAGCTCGTCGGCAAACTTGCCCTCGACCCAGGCTTTGGCGGCGCGCTGGTGGCTCTGCGCGGCATAGGCATCACAGGCCTCGCGGCTGATGTCATAATCCCTGGCCAGATTGTTGGCTGTCTCGATCATCCCGGAAATCACGCCATAACGGCTGATCGGCTGGCTCATCACCCGGCCGCGCACCAGCCGGTCGTGGAAGGTGGTGCTGCCCATGCGCGCGCCGCCCCGGTGATCGATGGAATAATATTCCACCTGGCTCATGCTCTCCACCCCGCCGGCGACGACGATATCGGCCGCGCCCGTCGCCACCCGCATCGCGGCATCGATCACCGCCTGCAGGCCCGATCCGCAGCGCCGGTCGAGCGAGACGCCGGGCACGCTTTCCGGGAAGCCCGCCGCCAGCCACGACCAGCGCGCCACGCACGGCGCTTCACCGTTGGGATAGCCGTGGGCAAACACAACATCATCAACGCGTTCCGGATCGATCTTCGTTCGTTCCATCAACGCCTTCAGGATGATCGCGCCCAACTCACCGGCCGGAAAGCCCGCCAGTGAGCCGCCGAAACGGCCGACCCCGGTGCGGATCGGCGAGACAATTGCAGCCCGGCGCATCAGTTCTTCTCCCGCATCATGGCCTTGGCGATGATCGTCTGCTGGATCTGGCTGGTGCCTTCGTAAATCCGCAGCAGCCGCACATCGCGATAGAAACGTTCGACCTTGTATTCGGCCATGTAGCCGGCACCGCCGTGGATCTGCACCGCGCGGTCGGCGATGCGGCCCACCGCTTCCGACGCGTGCAGCTTCAGCACCGAACATTCGCGAGGGCTCACCTGCCCGGCATCAAACCGCGCCGCCGTCCGTTCCAGCAGCGCGGCGGTGGTGAGGCGGTCCACCTCCATGTCGGCCAGCATGGCCTGCACCAGCTGGAAATCGCCGATGCGGCTGCCAAATTGTTGGCGCTCCATGGCATAATTCAGGCTCATCTCGATCAGCCGGTCGGCCATGCCCAGCGCGACGGCGGCAATGTGGATGCGGCCGCGATCCAGCACCTTCATCGCGGTGCGGAAGCCCTGGCCGGGCACGCCGCCGATGATGTTGGCAGCGGGCACCATGACATTGTCGAGGATCACATCGCAGGTCTTCGCCCCGCGCTGGCCCATCTTGCGGTCGGGCTTGCCCAGCGAAATGCCAGGGCTGCCCGTTGGCACGATGAAGGCGCTGATGCCGCCGGCGCCCTTCATATCGGGCTCGGAACGGGCCATCAACGTGAACACGGTCGCGCGCGGCGCGTTGGTGATATAGCGCTTGGTGCCATTGATGCGGTACATATCGCCTTCCCGCACTGCCGAGCAGCGCAGGGATGCCGCATCCGAACCCGCGCCCGGTTCGGTCAGCGCAAAGCTGGCAATCGCTTCCCCCGTGGCGAATTTGGGCAGCCACGCGGCCTTCTGCTCGGCCGTGCCATCGATCATGATGCCCTGGCTGCCGATGCCCACCGTGGTGCCGATCAGGCTGCGGAAGGTGACGCTGGCGCGGCACAGGATGCGCACCAGTTCGGCTTCCTCCGCCATCGTCAGGCCCAGACCGCCAAACTCCTGCGGGATGGACAGGCCAAACAGGCCCATCGCCTTGAATTCACTCACGATGTCGGCCGGGATGTCGTCCATCTCCTCGACCTGGTCCTCAGCCGGGATCAGGCGCTCGGCCACGTACCGCGCCAGTTCGTCCTTCAACAGGCCGAAGGTTTCGCTGTCCATCTGTCTCACCCTGCCGCTGCTGTCATCGCCACCGTGCCGTCACAGCGCAGCGCCTGCAAGCCATCATCGCCGGCCCTCAACGCCACCGGCTGGCCGGCGAACAGCGGTGCGGCGGCGCGGAATTCGAAGACCTTCGCCGGCCCGTTGCGCCGTTCCCACAGGCCGAGCAACTGCGCCGCCACCAAAGGCCCATGCACGACTAGGCCGGGATAAAACTCCTCGTCCCGCGCATAAGGCAGGTCATAATGGATGCGGTGGCCGTTGGCGGTGGCCGCCGAAAACAGGAACAATTGCAATGGTGTGGGCGTGAACACGGCGTCGGCAGCGGGCGGGTTCGCGGCCGGCACCGGCAGCGGCACCGGCGGGCCATCCTCGCGCCAGACAATGGTCTGCACCTTCGCCAGCGCAAGTTCACCCTCCTGCAAGATTTCGATTCGCACCTCTCCCAGCAGCAGTGCGCCGGTTTTGCCTTGCTTGGCCTCCAGCCTGTCCAGCACGCGCTTCTGCAGGGCCGGGGCGCCGGCAATCAGCGGGCGGTGGAAGCTGTATCGCGCGCCGGCAAACATCCGGCGCGGCAGGGAAACCGGCGGGAAAAAGCCGCCGCGCGCCGGGTGGCCATCGGCCCCGCGCGGCCCCGGTGGCGGCAGGAACAATGCCAGATGGCCAAGCGGCGGCCAGCCCAGCGCCTCCACATCCCAATGCAGCGCTTCGGCCAGCCGCAGCACATCCGGCCCGTGCAGCACCTCCTCGCGCCACTCCGGCTTTTGGGTCCAGCCCTGCCAATGGGCGATGTCGTCCGGCGTCATGCCACCAGTCCCTTGTCGCGCAGCTTGCCGATAGCCCCACTGGCCAGCCCCAGCACCTCGGCCAGCAGCAGATCGGTATCAGCACCCAGTTGCGGTGCGGCACGCACGGGGCCACGGGCTTCACCGGCCAGCGTCGCAGCCGGGCCGGCAGCGGGGTAAGTGAGGCCGGACTTGTGCGCAACAGTCTGAAAAACCGGATTTTGTGTGAACAGCCGCGCATCGCCCTGCACAGCCTCCGCCAGTGTCTGGTAGGGGCCCCAGGTCACGCCTGCCGCATCGAGTTGGGGGCCGAGTTCGGCCAGCGTGCGCGCCGCCATCGCCGCTTCGAACAGCGGAAACAGCCGCGCCCGGTGGGTGAAGCGCGCGCCTTCGTCGGCGGCGAAATCGGCGCCCGTCGCCGCCTCCACACCGGTCACGGCGTCCGCCAGAGCGAGCGCCGCCACCAGCCCGCGCCACTGTTTCGGCGTGATGGCGACAAGGTAAATCCGCTGGCCATCGCGGCAAGCGAAATCCCGCCCGAACGCGCCGAACAGATCATTGCCCAGCCGGCCGCGATCGCCGTGCAGCATGGCTTCCGCCGCAAAACCCAGGTGCGACAGCGAGGTGGCGGCAAGGTCTGACAACGGCACCCGGATTTCGGCGCCCTCCCCGGTCTGCCGCCGCCGGTGCAGCGCGCTGACCATCGCGAAGGCCGCCCAGGTGCCGCCGAGCAGATCCCAGGCCGGCAGCACGGCGTTGACCGGCCGCGTGTCCTCCGGCGGCCCGGTCATCGCCGGCACCCCGGCGGCGGCATTCACCGTGTAATCCAGCGCCGGCTTGCCATCGGCCCAGCCCATGATGCGCGCCGTGATGATGTCCGCCCGCCGTGCCGCCAGATTGGCGTGGGAGAGGAAGCCATCCACCGGAAAATTGGTGAGAAAAAGCCCGGCCTCGTCGCCGGGAGCGGTGGCCAGCGCGACGGCGAGTTCGCGGCCTTCCGGTTTGGACAGGTCGATCTGGATCGACTTCTTGGCCTTGTTCAGGCCTTCCCAATAGAGGCTGTCGCCGCCGTCTGTCAGCGGCCAGCGCCGGTAATCCGGCCCGCCGCCGATCTGATCGATGCGGATGACCTCCGCACCCATCTGCGCGAGATAAAGCCCGCCCGTCGGCCCGGCGACAAACGCCGCCGCCTCCACGACGCGCAGGCCGGAGAGGAGCTGGTACACTCAGCCCCTCCCCGCCCGGCGGATCACATGCGCTCGATGATGATCGCCGGGGCCATGCCGCCAGCGGCGCACATCGTCACCAGGCCGCGCTTCAGGTCGCGGCGTTCCAGCTCGTCCAGCACCGTGCCGATCAGCATCGAACCGGTGGCGCCGATCGGGTGGCCCAGTGCGATGGCACCGCCGTTGACGTTCACCTTGTCACGATCCAGCTTCAGATCACGGATGAATTTTTCCGCAACCACGGCAAAGGCTTCGTTGATTTCCCACAGATCGATGTCGTCCACGCTCAGACCGGCCTTGGCCAGCACCTTGCGGGCGGCGGGCACCGGCGCATTGAGCATCAGCGTCGGGCAATCGCCGATATTGGCCATCGCCACGACGCGGGCGCGCGGCTTCAGGCCGTTCTTTTCGGCATAGGCCTTGCTGGCCAGCAGCACGGCGGCAGCACCATCGACCACGCCCGACGAATTGCCGGCGTGGTGCATATGCTCGATCTTCAGATCGGGATATTTGGCGTTGATCAGCTTGCGGAAGGTGGTGCCCTGCGCGTCGATCGGCATGTCGGCCAGCTTGGCAAAGCTCGGCTCCAGTTGGCTCAGGCCTTCCATGGTGGTCTGCGGCCGCGGGAATTCCTCGCGGTCCAGCGCCAGCGTGCCATCCTCGCGATAGACCGGGATCACGCTCTTGGAAAAGCGGCCTTCGGCAATGGCTTGCGCCGCGCGCTTCTGGCTTTCCAGGCCCAGCGCATCCACGTCCGCACGGCTGATGCCTTCCATGCTGGCGATGGCGTCACCGCACACGCCCTGATGGCTCTGCGGGTGATTGCGCTGCAGGCGGGCATTGCCGCTGCCCATCATCATCGGCGGCAGGCCGGCGGCGCGCTCTTCCTGCGCCATGGTGGCGGTGTAGCTCATCATCTCGGTGCCGCCGGCAATCAGCAGATCTTCCATGCCGCTCATCACCTGCGCCGCGGCCAGGTTCACGCTGGTGATGCCGCCGCCGCAGAAGCGGTCCAGCGTCATGCCGCTGGCCTTCAGATCATAGCCGGCGTCGAGCGCCGCCATGCGGCCAAGATCGCCGCCCTGGCGGCCCTTCTGGGTGGAGGTGGACCAGATGATATCGTCAACATCGGCCGTATTCAGATGGTTACGTGTCGCGATCGCCTTCAGCACGGCGGCGGCGAGATGCTGCGGGTGCATATCGGCAAGGGCGCCCTTGCCCACCTTGCCAATGCCGCGCGGCGTGCGGACGGTATCGATGATATAGGCTTCAGCCATGGCTATCCCTCCCGATTGAACGGCTGCACCCTAGGCGCTCACACCGCCGTGTCGATTGGGGTTTTTGGCAGGCGCGCGTCTACATGGCGGTGAAGGACGGGTTGGTGATGTGCCCGACCGTCAGGTTGGGGATGTAGAACTGGGTCCCGCCGCCGGGCAGGCCGGCACTGCGCCCGCGCTTTTCCAGCGCGCTGTTCAGCTTGCTTGTGGTGCCGGCATCGATCCGGCTCATGCCCTTGAAACCGCCGAACCAGCCATAAACCGGCACCTTCAGTTCGGCGACAAGCAGCCAATCAAGCGAGCTCCAGTTCTCCTTGATGACAGAGGTCAGCCGCCCCCATTCCCGCATGGAAACGCCATTGGCATTGGCAATCGCCTGGCGCTGTTTCAGGCCGGCGTCGTGCTTGAACGGCAAAGTGGGGCTCCACCACGGCGACAGCGGAGTCGATGCCGTCACAGGATCTTGGCTCAAGCTATTGTACCCATTGAACTTATAAATCGACATGCCAGCCGGCAGCAGCTCCTTCGTGGGGTTGCCGAACAACAACTGGAAGGCATCGCGAACATGGCCACTGTCGGTTCGTATCGCACCGACCTCGGTCCAGCTCAATTCCTCGTTCAGCGGCATGCCCGTTCTCCCCCAGGTGCGGGCAGAGTTGCGGGATTGCGCGCCCGGATCAAGCGGCAATGCACACCAATCGCGACCGATCCGGCCACAATCCGTCAATAACTCTTCGGCAGCCCCAGCACATGCTCGGCGATGTAGGCCAGAATGAGGTTGGTGGACACCGGCGCCACCTGATAAAGCCGTGTTTCCCGGAACTTGCGCTCGATATCATAGTCGGCGGCAAAGGCGAATCCACCCAGCGTCTGCATCGCCGCCTCACCGGCCTGCCAGCTGGCTTCGGCCGCCAGCATCTTGGCCATATTCGCCTCCGCCCCCGCCACTTCGCCGGCCTCATAGCGCCGGCAGGCATCGGCCACGACCAGCTTGGCCGCGTGCAGCCGGGCATGAGCCTGGGCCAGCGGGAACTGGATGCCCTGGTTCTGGCCGATGGGCCGGCCGAACACCTGGCGTTCCTTCGCATAAGCCGTTGCGCGATCAAGGAAAAATCGCGCATCGCCCAGACATTCGGCCGCGATCAGGATGCGTTCGGCATTCATGCCCGACAGGATGTAGCGGAAGCCCTGCCCTTCTTCGCCGATGCGGTTGGCAGCGGGCACCACCACATTATCGAAGAACACCGCGGTCGTGCCATGATTCATCATGGTTTCAATGGGTTGGATAGAAAGGCCGGGGCAGTTTCGCATGTCGAGCAGGAAGACCGAAAGGCCTTCGGTGCGCTTGGCCACCTTGTCCTTCGGCGTCGTGCGCGCCAGCAGCACCATCAGGTCGCTGTGCAGCGCCCGGCTCGTCCAGATTTTCTGTCCGTTTATCAGATAGTTGTCGCCGTCTCTTGAGGCTGTCGTGCGCAGGGACAGCGTGTCGCTGCCCGATGTCGGCTCTGTCACCCCGAACGCCTGCAAGCGCAGTTCCCCGCGCGCAACTGCCGGCAAATATTGGGCTTTTTGCGCGTCATTGCCGTGGCGCAGCAGCGTGCCCATCACATACATCTGCGCATGCGCCGCCGCGCCATTGCCGCCGCTGGCGTGGATCTCCTCCAATATCGCGCACGCCGCCGACAGCGGCAGGCCGGAGCCACCAAAGCGTTCAGGGATCAACGCCGAAAGCCAGCCTTCGCGCGTCAACGCCTCAACAAATTCAAGTGGATAGTTGCCAAACTTGTCCTTGGCGCGCCAATATTCGCCGGGAAAATCGCCGCACAATTTCGCCACGGCGGCGCGGATTTCGGTCCAGTCACTCATGCCCCGCATCAGGCACGCCCGCCGCCGCCACCGCAAGCCCCCCTGTTGCGCAGGGTTGCACGCGCCGGCCGCCGCAAGGCAGACTTGCCGGCATGGCCGCCCTCCCCCTCATCCGCGACTGGCTGGCGCCCCGGCTGGGGGAGCGCCCCCTGATTGTCGGCATTTCGGGCGCACAAGGCAGCGGAAAATCGACTATTTCCGCCGCTTTGGTGCAGCTTTTGCGCGATTCCGGTGCGGTTTCGGCGCGTTTCGGGCGTGATTTTTCTGTAGGCATTGTCCAACTTTCGCTCGATGACGTCTATCTGCCCGCCGCCCGCCGCCGCGCCCTGGCCGCCCGCGTCCACCCCCTGCTTGCCACCCGCGGCGTGCCCGGCACCCACGATCTGCCGCTGCTGCTCGATATCCTGGCCCGCGTCCGCGCCGGCCGCCCGGTCGCCCTGCCCCGCTTCGACAAGCGCCGCGACGACCGCCTGCCACCCCAGCGGTGGGACCGGCACGACCGCATCGATCTGCTGATCCTGGAAGGCTGGTGCGTCGGCGCCCGGCCGCAACCGGCCAGCGCCCTTCTCGCGCCGATCAACGCGCTGGAAGCCGCCGCAGACCCGGATGCCCGCTGGCGCACCCACGCCAACCAGGCGCTGGCCGGCCAGTACCAGCGCGCCTGGAACCAACTCGACGCGCTGGCCTTCCTCGCCGCGCCGGATTGGGAGACCGTGCCGCGCTGGCGCGCCGAGCAAGAGGCTGCGATTGGCGGGCCAATGGATGCGGCAGCGCTGGCACGCTTCTGCGCCCATTATGAACGGCTGACGCGCTGGCAGCTGGTGGACACGCCGCGGCACGCGGGGCTGGTGCTGCGGCTGGATGCGGGGCGGCAGGTGGTGAAGTGTGAAGTGAAGTAGCGGGCCTCCGGCGGGCAGGGACTCAGTCCCTGCACCCATTGGTTTTCAGGTGCGCCGGGCTCCACACTCCTGCCCTTTCAGAGGAGGGTACGGGAAGCGCAAAGACCAACATTCTCCGTCGCCCCGGACTTGATCCGGGGCCCCGCTTCTTTCGCACCCACCATCAGCGGGACCCCGGATCAAGTCCGGGGTGACGTTTGGAAGCAAGGGTTGGCGCCAGGCCGCCCCCACGTCTTGCGCGCCCCCGCCGCGTGGGCAACACTGCCCCGGCAAAGGGGATCACACCATGGAACTCAACCGCCGCATGATGCTGGCTGCTGCCGCCGCCTCATCGCTTCCGGCCCGCGCCGCGCCTGATCTGCGCGTTGATGGCGAACGGCTACGGGCCATGCTGGAAGGCCTCAGCCCGTTCGGTCGGCCGGCGGGCGGGACATTTGCCAGCGGGGTCAGCCGCACCGCCTATTCGGATGCCGATGTCGCCGGGCGCGCCTATGTGATGGGCCTGATGCGGGAGGCCGGGCTGAACCCGGTGATCGATCCGGCCGGCAACATCATCGGCCGGCGGGAGGGGACAGAGAAGGCCGCCAAGCCAATCATCATCGGCTCCCATATCGACAGCGTGCGCGCCGGCGGCAATTTCGATGGCGATGTCGGCTCGATGGGCGCGCTGGAAGTGCTGCGCACCCTTGCCGACCGCAAGATCAAGACCCGCCATCCGGTGGAGCTCGCCATCTGGTCCAACGAGGAAGGCGGCACCGTGGGCAGCACCGCCTTTGCCGGCAAATTGCCGGCAGATGCGCTCGATCACCTTTATTATGGCATCAGCTTGCGTGACGGGCTGAAGCGCATCGGCGGCGATCCCGATCGATTGGCGCAGGCGGCGCGGCCGGCGGGCTCCATCCACGCCTATCTGGAACTGCACATCGAACAGGGCGGCATCCTCGACAAGGCACGCGTTCCGATCGGCGTGGTGGATGGCATTGTCGCCATTGATCAATATGATGTGACGATCACCGGCTTTGCCAACCACGCCGGCACCACGCCGATGCCCGGCCGCCGCAACGCCCTGCTGGCCGCCGCCCGCCTGATCGAGGCGGTGGACGCCATCGTGAAGCGCGAACCCGGCCGCCAGGTCGGCACCGTCGGCCAGCTGGCGGTGTTCCCCAACGCGCCCAATGTGATCCCAGGCCGCGTGGAATTGACCGTGGAGCTGCGTGACCTGTCCGCCGCCAAAGTGGCCGCGCTGGGCGAGGTCGTGCAGGCCCGCGCCCGCGAGATCGCTGCCGAGACCGACACCGAAATCACCTTCCGCGTGCGCGAGAAGATTGCGCCGGCCCTGGCCGACACGCGCGTGCAGGGCCTGATCGAGGGCGCAGCCAAGGCGCTGGCCCTGCCCTTCCTCCATTTGCCCAGCGGCGCCGGCCACGATGCCCAGCTGCTCGCCACGCTGGGCCCGATGGGCATGATCTTCGTGCCCAGCGTCGCCGGCATCAGCCATTCGCCCAAGGAGCTTTCCACCTGGGGCGACTGCACCAACGGCGCGAATGTTCTGCTGCACACGCTGCTGGCGGTGGACGGGGCGAAATTCTGAGCGCGCGCGCCTTCACCAACCTCACCGTCGCCACGGATCACGTCAGGGGTGACGTTTGAAGAGAGTGCGCAGGAAAACGAACGTGGGTGCAGGGCCTCAGGCCCTGCCCGCCGGAGGCCCCTTTCATGGTTCTCAGCCCAAGGGCACATCCGCATTCGCATATCCCGACACGAACGGCTTGCGCCCGCCCGCCTCCGGGTAGGTGTGCCGCGCCTGCCGGCCGATATCGCAGCCATAGATGTGGATGCTCACCGAAACGCCGTCTGACGCGTTGCTGACCTTGTGAACGTCGCCCGCATCCGGCCCGACGCATTCCACGTCGCCGGGGCCGAGCCGGTGCGGCGGCCCGAGCGGGCGCGGCGGGGTGGTGCCGTCTGCGGCGAAGGGCTGGCTCAATTCCGCGCCGCGCAGCACGCCGACGGCGCCCCACACGCCGTGATCGTGGATGGGGGTGGCCTGCCCCGGCCCCCAGACGAAGCTGACGATGGAAAAGCGCCCCTGCGCATCGGCGTGCAGCAGATATTGCTGATAGTGATCGGGGTGCGGCCGGGCGAAAGCGGCGGGCAGCCAATCATCGCGCGCCACCAGCAGGGCCAGCGCGGCGGCGGCGGCGGCGGCGGCAGCAGCGGCGGCATCTGGGCCGGCAACGGCCGTTTCGAGGGCGGCGACGAGCTGCGCGAGGGGGAGAGGAAGGCCGGTCACGCCGGCCAGTGTGGCGCGCGGCGCGGCCTGCGTCAAAAGCCCCTTTTCTGAACGCCGGAATCGGCGTTCACTGCCGCTCTTTTCGCAAAAAAGATGACGGGGGCAGATGATGGTGCGGTGGCGGATGGGGGCGGCGCTGATGGCGCTGGCGGTGGCCGGCGCGGGCCGGGCGCAGGAGCCGGCCTGGATGCCGGTGGGCATCGAGGCTGGCGCCAAGAGCAATGGGGGCCGCGTGTTGCTGACGGTGCCGGCGCTCGACACCGATCTGCTTTACTATGTCAGCCTCGCTTCGGGCGGCGGTTCGGTGGAGTTGCCGCTGGATCGCGGCACGATGGATTCGGCGGTGATCCGCTTCCACCGCGTGGGCGGCAAGATCATGGTGGAGGAGCAGAATCTGGCCTTCCGCTCGCTGGGCGGGGACGGCGCGCACAAGGCCGGTGTGGCGGCGAGCTTCCCCACCTCCACGCTGGCGGCGCTGCCGATCGAGAGCGAGGCCGGCGGCCGGCTGGTGGTGGATGCGACGGCGCTGATCCTGCGGGACGCGGCGGGGATCGAGGCGATGCTGCGCCGGCAGAGCCAGGGCGCGTACCGCCTTGATGCGGGCCGATCGGCCGTGATTGCCGCCAAGGCCTTCCCGCTGAACAGCGAGGTGGAGATCAGCGCCACCTTCGCTGCCGACAATCCCGGCGCGCTGGTGCGCGGCGTCACCCCGTCCCCCGAAGCGCTCACCTTGCGGGTGCATCACAGTTTCATCAAGGCGCCCACCGGCTACACACCGCGCCTGGCCGATCCGCGCATCGGGGTTTCCACGCTGAAATTCAAGGATTTCTCCAAGCCCTTCACCGATGGCATCGATACCGAGTGGGTGACGCGCTGGCGACTGGAGAAGAAGGACCCGAAGGCCGCGCTTTCGGAACCGGTGACGCCGATCACCGTGTATTTCGATCCGGCCATCCCCGGCCCCATCCGCCACGCCATGAAACAGGGCCTGTTGTGGTGGAACCAGGCCTATGAGGCGGCGGGCTTCAGGAATGCGCTGGTGGCCAAGGACGCCCCGGCAGACATGGACCCGCAGGACATACGCTACACCTATATGCAGTGGATCAACCGCGATGAACGCGGCTTTTCCAGCGGCGGGCCGTACCGCGATCCGCGCACCGGCGAGATTTTGGGCGCCAAGGTGCGGATGGACACGCACCGCATCCGCACCATCGCCAATTATTGGGATGCCTATGCCGGCAGCCTGCCCGGCGACGGCAGCGGCGTGACGGTGGCCGATCCTTCGCTGGTGAACGGCGAATTCGAAAAGATGCCGAAGGGCCAGCGCGACATGGTGCTGCTGCGCCAGGCGCTGCTGACGGCGCATGAATTCGGCCATGCCCTTGGTTTCCAGCACAATTTCGCCGCCAGCCTGAACAACCGGGCCAGCGTGATGGAATATCCCACCCCGCGCGTGAAGGTGAAGAACGGGAAGATCGACCTGTCGGAAAGCTTCCAGTCCGCCATTGGCGCCTATGACAAGATGATGGTGCGCTATGCCTACACGCCGCTTGGCCCCAATGCCTCTGACGAGACGGCCGGGCTGGAGGCGATCATTCAGGACATGCGCAAACAGGGCCTGATCTATGTGCCCGAAAGCGATCCGCGCTGGACCTGGTATGACGATCGCGCCACGCCGGTGGAGGGTCTCTCTGAGGCGCTGGCCGCCCGGCGCATCCTGATCGCCAATTACGGGCCAGACAGCGTGCTGCAAGCCGGTGAGCCTTATGGCGAGCTGCGCAATGCGCGGCTGTGGATGGTCTATCTCCACCACCGTTATCAGATTGAATCGGCGGTGAAATATATCGGCGGCGTCTATACCGACATTGTGGCGAAGGGCGAGAAATTGCCCGGCACGCGGCTGATCCCGGCGAAATTGCAGCGCGACACGCTGGGCCTGCTGCTGCAGGCGCTGAACCCGGCCGAACTGGTGCTGCCCGAAAAGCTGATTGCCGATCTGACGCCGGATGAGGGCCGCAATCTTGAAGATCTGTCGGACGATCCAGTGTTCAGCCCGTTGCAGGCGGCGCGGATTGCCGCGGCGCTGGTGGTGGAACCGCTGCTCGCCCCCGACCGCGCCGCGCGCATGGTGGCGCTGGCCGCGCGTGATCCGCAGGGCGTGGGCCTGCCCGAACTGATCGACGGGCTGATGGCGGCAAGCTGGAATGCGCCGGTGCCGGCCAAGGCCGACGCGGCGGCGGCGCTGCGTGTGGTGCAGAAAACGGTGCTGGATGGGCTGATGATCCTGGGCGCGTCCACCACCACCGCGCCGGAAGCCCGCGCGCTGGCGTTGCAGACGCTGGACGGGCTGGCGAAGGCGCTCCCCGGCAAGGGCGGCGATGCGCTGGGCGCGGCGTTCAACAAGCAGACCGCGGCCGATATCACTGCCTATCTCTCCGATCCGGCGGGCAAGGCGCCCAAGGCGGTGAGCATCGGCTGGGGCAAGGGGCCAAGGAGCCGCTTCCCGCAGCCGCCGGGGCCGCCGCTGTAAGGGCATTGGGTGGTGCCCGGGGAGACGGGGGGTTGTTAGGTTGGCGCAACGAAAAAAGGCCGGCGCCCCACGGCGCCGGCCCCCTTCTCATCTCACCAGCCCCGCTCACTTCACGTTCGCGAAATCCTCATACTTGATGCCCAGCTGTTCCAGGTAGCTCTTGTACTTCGCCGGGTCGTAGTAGAATTTCTCCAGCTGCGGCCGCATCTTGGTCATGATGTCGGTGTTCAGCCAGATCGCCGGCTTGTCGTTGGGCCCCAGCAGCGGGTCGTAGGAGTCGGATGTGAACTGCACGTCCTTCTGCCACTGCTTGGCGTCCGCGATGATCTTCGGCGTGGTCAGCAGGTCCAGCACCGTCATCGCCACCACTTTCGCGCCCACCATCACGCCCTTGTGGGCAATCGGCGTGGCCATGGCGATGGCCGATTGGCGGTTGTGGCCGATGGCGTTGGGGATGTTGGAGGGGTAGCGGATGGTTATGGTCGGCACCGTCCACATGATGTCGCCGATGTCATCGGAACCGCCGCCCGTCGAAACACCGCGCGAGTCCGGCGTGGAGAGCGGGGCGATCTTGGAAACCAGCGGCTCTTCCTTCACGCCATTGGCGCGCTGCATGGCCTTGGCAAAGCCCTGGTCGGCGGCGCTCCACGTCGGCAGGCCGACGGCCTTGATATTGGCATACATGGCTTCGGCCAGCGGCTTGTTGCCATAGTTGGGCGCGGCATAGCCCAGGGTGCGCTGCGTCACGCTCGTATCGGTCGCCATGGCGGCGGCAGCGGCGATGCGGTTGCCGGTTTCATACAGCTCGCGGATGCGCTTGAAGGTGTTTTCGCGGAAATAATACCACACGCTGGCCTTTTCCGGCACGATGTTGGGCTGGCCGCCGCCTTCGGTGATCACATAATGGCTGCGCTGGGTGACAGGCAGATGCTCGCGCCGGAAGTTCCAGGCGACGTCCATGATCTCCACCGCGTCCAGTGCCGAGCGGCCGTCCCACGGCTGGCCGGCGGCGTGGGCGGTCTTGCCCTTGAACGTATATTCCACGCTCACCATGCCGTTGTTGCCGGCCGGGCCCCAGCTGGTGCCGAGATCGCGGCCAACATGGGCGAAGATCGACGCATCAACATCCTTGAACAGGCCGGCGCGCACATAATAGGCCTTGGTGCCCAGCAGCTCCTCGGCCACGCCCGGCCACAGCATCAGCGTGCCGGTGATGCCGTTCTTTTCCATCACGTCCTTGGCGGCCAGCGCGGCGACGATCATCATCGGCAGGCCGCTGTTGTGGCCTTCGCCGTGGCCGGGCGCGCCTTCCACCATCGGCTTCATTTCGGGCACGCCGGGATACTGCGACAGGCCCAGCAGGCCATCAATGTCGCTGCCCAGCGCGATCTTCGGCCCCGGGCCATTGCTCCAGGTGGCGGTGAAGGCAGTGGGAATGCCGGCGACGCCGCGTTCCACCTTGAAGCCGGCCTTTTCCAGAATGCCGCTGAGATATTCGCTGGTTTTCACCTCCTGAAAGCCGGGTTCGGCGAAGGAGAAGACCTGATCGACCATGTCCTGCGCCATCTTGGTGCGCGCATCGACTCCGGTGGCCGCCGCGCTCTTCTGAGCCGGCGTGGCGAGAGCGAAGGCCGGGCTGGCGATCGCGGTGGCCAGCATTGCGGCCAGCCATGTCTTCGTGCGTGTCATCATGCCCCCCATCATCAATATTCGAAACGAACGCCCATGCGGTACACCCGCCCCAGCACATCATACAGGCTGCGGTTGGTCTGCGGATAGGCTGGCGTATTGTTGCCGGTCGGGCCGTTGCCGACAAGCACCGGATCGCTGTTCAGCAGATTGCGGACATACAGGAACAGCTCGGCACGGGAACCGCCCACCTTGATCTTCTTCGTCACCGAAGCATCCAGATACCATTGGCCGGAAATGCGGTTGTTGTTGATCGTGCGCAGCGCCGGGGTGGAAACCGGGCAGCCGCTGGTGCATTCGAAATAATTGTTGCTGTACACGCCGCCGGAAATGCCGCGCGCGACCAGATTGAAGCCCCAGCTGCTGATGTCATAATTGGCGGTGAAGCGATAATTCCAGCTTGGCACGCCATCATTCTGGTTCTTGCCGGCCACATCTTCCGGCACATCGATGCCGTTGTTGGTGATGTTGTTGATATAATGGCTGGCCAGGCCGCGCAGGGTGGCACGGCCCGCCCCCAGATCGAATCGGTAGCTGGCTTCCAGATCAACGCCCTTCACCCGCACATTGGCAAAGTTGAACGGCACCAGCTTGATCGAGCTGATCGTGCTGGCGGCCGATACCGGGCCGTTGAAGGTGATGAACGGGCAGATATCGGCGCGATTCTGTTCGATGCAGAGCGTGGTGATCGTCTGCGCCGAAAGCGTGCCGATGGCTCCGGCCAGCTTGATGTCGAAAAAGTCCACGCTGGCGGCGAAGCCGGGCAGGAAGCTGGGCGTGAACACGCCGCCGATGCCCCAGGTCATCGCCACTTCCGGTTTCAACGCGGTGTTGCCGGTGGTTTGTTCGAGGAACTGGTCGGTGCGCTGGCCGCCGCCGGGCTGGGCCACGTTCACCGTGTTGGTGCGGGCGGTGCCGGGGGCAAACAGCTCGTTCAGGTTGGGCGCGCGGATGTCGCGGCTGCGCACGACGCGCAGCTTGAAATCGTCGATCACCTGCCAGGTGACACCGGTCTTCCACGTCGTCACGCCGCCGCTGGTGGAATAATCGGTGCGGCGGATGGCGCCGTTGAAATCCAGCCCCTTGGCCAGCGGCACCACGGTTTCGGCAAAGGCTTCCTTCACGGTGTAGCTGCCTGAGGTGACAAGATAATTGCCGTACAGCCAGCCCGAATTGAACTGCGGATCGACAAAGCCGCCCACACGCTCCCGGCGATATTCGGCGCCGAAGGCAAAGCTCACCTCCCCGGCCCAGGTGCTGAACAGATCGTTGGTCGACACGTCGGCGGCAACGACATCCTGGCGCAGCGACTGGAAGCGCTGCGGCTGAGCGCCGTTGTTCATGATGTAATTCAGCGCATTCTGGGTGATGCCGCCGATGCCGATGCGGTTGATCGGCACGCAGCCATTGGTGGGCGTGGTGAGTGTCGAGCGGCAGACGATGGTGCCGGCCGCAATGCCGGCGGCGTTGCCGGCGGGCGCGAGCACCGCATCCTGTGCCAGGCTCATGCGGCCATTGTTCCAGGTGTTGGTCAGCTGCTCGTTGGTCTTGGCGATGCCGACCTGGTAATAGGCGCTGTATTTCCAGTCGATCTTGCCGGTGGAAAATTCGCCGTCAGCGCCGGTGACAAGGCGGTAGACCTCGCGCGTGTTGTTGGAACCGGCGGCCGGGATGCCGGCGTTGCTGGTGCCGATCGAGATGCTGCTGAGGTTCAGCGACTGCATCTGGCTGACCAGCGCCGTCGGCAGGAAGGCGTTGTCGCGCTGGATGGTGATGCCGGTGGACGGCGTCTGCTGATAGAAGCTCTGGCCGCTGTAGCCGGAATAGCTGTACTGCACGAACGGCGTGAAGGCCGGCGACACTTCGAAGCTGAGCCGCCCGAAGATGTTGCCGCGCTCCTCGTTCGGCGCGAGGCTGTTGGAGCTCCAGTGGCCGGCGCGGCTGATCAGATAATCGCCGCCCACCATCCACTGGCCCTTGTTGGGGCCATAGTTGAACTGGTTCAGGCTGGCCTGGCCGTTCACGATATTGCCGAAATAGGTGCCGCGCAGCGGGCCGGCGTTGATGATGCCGCCCGGCGTGAACTGGTAGGTGCCGATGCCGGCGCCGACAAAGCGTTCCGGCGCGCCATTGCCGGCGACATAGGCCGGATTGTCGATCTGGAAGAAACCGGACTGCTGCCACGGCCGGTCGTAGGTGTTGACGCCCTTCTGGGTGAAATAATCACCGGCCAGCAGCAGCTTGCCGCGGCCTTCAGCGAACTGCAGGCCGCTGGTGATGCGGAATGTGTGGTTGGGCACATCGCCGTAATCGGTGATGCCGAATTCATATTCGGCCCGGAAGCCCTTGAAATCGCGGTTGAGGCTGAAGTTGACGACCCCGGCGACAGCATCCGAGCCATAGGCCGACGACGCGCCGCCGGTGACGACTTCGACACCCTTGATCAGGCCCTGCGGCACCGTCTGTGTGTCGACAAAGCCGACCGGGGTGGAGGCGACCGAGCGCTGGCCATCAATGAGGACAAGCGTGCGCGCCGCACCCAGCGAGCGCAGGTTGACGGTGGCGATGCCGGCCTGGCCGTTGGAGAGCGAGCCGGAGTTGGTGGAAGACGTTTGGCTGCCGCGCACGGAGGGCAATGTGTTCACATAATCGCCGATATTGGCCTGCGGTTCGGCCTTCAGCTCAGCCTCCGTCACCACCGACACCGGGGTCGGCGCGTCATAGCCGGACCGGCTGATGCGCGAACCGGTGACGGTGATCACCGTGGTGTCTTCGGCGGCCGGCGCTTCGGCCTGAGCGCCGGCGGCAGGCGGCGCGGCCTGGGCGCGCGCGGCGGCCGGCAGCAGCAGCGCCAGCGTGGCGCCGCCCAGCAGCAGCGCTCCCTTCACGGCGATGCGGCGCGGATCGGTCATGCTGTGCTGAATGGTCATCGTCATTCCCCCTGGCGGACCGGCGGCCACCGGTCCTGGTGAAGTGCCGGGCCCGGTGGCGCAGCCGCTCCGTTGCCTCTGGCGATGGCGATCCTGTCTTCCCCCTGCCCGATGATGACGGCACGCGGCCGGGCAGTGCCGCGTTCCTTTGCCAGGATCACACTGCGCGGCCGGCCGCCCCCCATGGCCGCCAGCCGATTCCGCAGGAAATCTTTGGTTACGTTTGCATGACGTTCGGCAACAGAGCGTTACGTCTTTTGGCGTAGGCCGCGCCATTTGGCGGCGCATACGGCAATGCGGCAGCGACGGCCGGGGCGGCTGCAAGCGACCGCCGGGCGGCGGTTCAGCGCGGCAGATCGATGCTGCGCGGGGCGTCGCCGGGGCCGAACTGCATGGATCTGGTGATCCCGGCGCGGCGGATGTTGACCTGGGTGGTGTGATCGGGATGGGTTTCGCCGAACATGGTGCCGGCGATGGTCAGCGTCGCCGGCGTGCCCTTCAGCCGGCCGGCATAGCGCAGGGTGACCGTGTCCCCGGCCAGCGCCTGACCGACGGGCGTGAGCGTGACGCCCTGGATGCGGAAGCTGCGGCCGACATAGGCGACCAGCGCCTTGACCGCATCCGGATCATCAAGGCTGGGCTGGGCATCTGGCGCGATGTTGACCAGCGCGGGTTCAACATCATGCGCCGTCAGCTTCATGGTGGCGGCGACCGCGCCGGTCTTGGCGTCGATCTCCACGATCACCAGGCTGGCGTGGCCACGATGGGCCAGCGCCGGGGCGGCCAGCGCCAGCGCCAGCAGCAGCGCCGCCGCGCGCTGCTTCACTTCTTGTCGTCCTTCTTCTCGTCCTTCTTGACCGGGCGGGTCGTGGTGCTGTCCGGCGTCACTTCCAGATCGCTGTCGGCCATGCGGTTGTCGCCGGCACCGAACTCGTCGCGCACCTTCATCGTCACACTGTCGATGCGGCGCGGGTAGACATTGTTGCTGCGATCGGCGTCCGCCGTTTCCCACAGCGGATCAACCTCGGCGCTTTTCAGCACCTTGGGCGTCACGTGCTGCCAGGTGACATTCTGCGCATTGTAGCGCCAGATCTCGGCCGGGATGCGGATCGTCTCGGTCGAACCGTCGGCATAGTCCAGCTTCAGGATCACCGGCATCACCAGCCCGCCGATGTTCGAGAAGCTGAAGTGGTAGAAATTGTCCTTGAAGCCGAGCGCGGCGGCCTGTTCGGGTTCCAGCTTCTTCTGCAGCGCCTCGTAATCCTTCTTGTCCTTGGCGGTGACGGTGAAGCGGTCGGTCTCGTCATAGAAATCGCGCGTCTTGGGATCGCGATCGATGACCGGGGTCATGCTGTTGCGCGCGGCGGTCAGCGGCGTCGGCTCGGCCTTGGCCTTGTCCTTCGCCCAGGCCTTTTCCACTTCCGGGTTGCGGGTGTCGAGCCGGGCCTGCACCACCTTGTCGAGGCTGATGTCGACATGGTCGGTCGAATAGAACCAGCCGCGCCAGAACCAGTCGAGATCAACGCCGGAGGCTTCCTCCATGGTGCGGAAGAAATCATAGGGCGTCGGCCGCTTGAAGCGCCAGCGGCGGGCATATTCGCGGAAGGCGAAATCGAACAGCTCGCGGCCCAATATGGTCTCGCGCAGGATGACGAGCGCGGTCGCCGGCTTGGCATAGCCGTTGTTGCCGAACTGCAGCAGGCTGTCGCTCTGCGTCATCAGCGGCACCTGGTCCTTGCTGACCATATATTCGACGATGTCGCGCGGTTCGCCGCGGCGGGCGGGGAAATTCGGGTCCCAGCGGCGCTCGGCCTCGAACTGCAGGAAGGTGTTGATGCCTTCGTCCATCCACGTCCACTGGCGCTCGTCGCTGTTGACGGACATCGGGAACCAGATGTGGCCGACTTCGTGGATGACAACGCCGATCAGGCCATATTTGGCGCGTTCGGTGTAGGTGAGCTGGCCGGTCTTGCGGTCCTTCACCGGGCGCGGCCCGTTGAAGGTGATCATCGGATATTCCATGCCGCCCACCGGGCCGTTGACGCTCTGCGCCACCGGATAGGGATAGGGGAAGGCAAAGCTGCCATAGCTGTCGATGGTGTGGGCGATGGCCTTGGTGGAATAGGCATCCCACAGCGGGCGGGCTTCCTTCGGATAGAAGCTCATCGCCATCACCAGCGGGTTGGCCGGGTCGTTCTGCTTCACGCCCATCGCATCCCAGACGAACTTGCGGCTGGAGGCCCAGGCGAAATCGCGGACATTCTTCGCGGTGAAGCGCCAGGTGCGCGACGTGGCGGCCTTGGCCTTCTCGGCGGCCAGCGCTTCGGCCGGCGTGACGATATACACCGGCTCCTTGGCGCTGCGCGCTTCGGCAAGGCGGGCGCGCTGGGCGGGGCTGAGAATCTCCGGATTGGCCAGCTCCCCGGTGGCGGAGATCACATGATCGGCCGGCACGGTGAGCGACACATCATAATCGCCGAATTCCAGCGTGAACTCGCCGGCGCCCAGGAAGGCCTTGTTGTGCCAGCCTTCATAATCCGAATAGACGGCGGCGCGCGGGAACCACTGGGCGGCGAGGAAGATGCAATTGCCGTCCTCATCCGGCTTGGTGAAACATTCATAGCCCGAACGGCCGCCGATGATGCGGGTTTCCATCAGCGGGAAGCTGAATTCGATTTTCACGGTGGTGGCAGCGCCGCTGGCCAGCGCGGCCGGCAGATCGATGCGCAGCAGCGTGTCCACCACGGTGAATTTCAGCGGCTTGCCGGCGGCATCGGTCACCTTCAGGCCGCCAAAGCCGCCTTCCCATTCCTTGAAGCGCATGGCGCGGCGCACCGCCGTCATGCCGATCTGGCCGCCGGGGTTCACCGTGGCGGTGCGCTCCCCGATCGAATCGCGCTTGTTCTCATTCTGGTCGAGCAGCAGCCACAGATATTTCAGGCTGTCGGGGCTGTTGTTGTGGTAGGTGATCGTCTCGGTACCGCTGATGCTGCGCGCCGCCTCGTTCAGGCTGGCGGTGATGCGGTAATCCACCTTCTGCTGCCAGTAACGATATCCCGGCGCGCCGGCGGCGTTGCGGTAATCGGTGGGGGTGGGCCAATCCTCGCCCTCCAGCTGGCGGAACTTGTCGACGAAACTGCCCTTGGTCTGCTCCACCGGGGCCGCCTGCGCCGCCACCGCCGTCACCGCCACAACCGCCCAGAACGCCAACCGGCCCAACACGCGCATCACAAATCCCTTGTCCCCCGCCGGCATCGCTGCCGCAACAAATCTGCCACCTGCCAGCGCCGCGTGGCCTTGGCAAGCGGCGTTGCGCCGCGCCAGCGCCCATGACAAGACTGGCCGACATCACGCCACCGGGGGAGCCATCTGATGACGCGCCTGATTGCCACCGCCCTGCTGCTGGCCAGTGCCAGCACCGCCGCCGCCGCGCCGCTGCCGCCCGAACTGTCCGCGCGCATCGATGCCAGCATGCAGGCCTGGGCCACGGCCAATCATGTGCCCGGCCTCACCTGGGGCATTGTCCACCGCGGCGAGGGGCTGGTGCATCAGGGCCAGGCCGGGATTGCCGATGTCGCCTCCGGCCGGCCGGTGGCGGCCGACACGCGCTTCCGCATCGCCAGCATGACCAAGGCCTTCACTGCGCTGACGCTGCTCGACCTGGCGGCGGAGGGCAAGCTGCGCCTTGACGATCCGGTGGCGCAGCATCTGCCGGAAACCGCCAGCTGGATCGGCGGGGTGAAGGTGGCCGATCTGGTTCACCACATGGCCGGCTTTGTCACCGATGATCCCTGGGGTGACCGGCAGACCCCGCTGCCCGAAGCGCAGTTCACCGCCCTGCTCGCCATCGGCGTGCCCTCCACCCGGACGCCGGGGCTGGTGCATGAATACAGCAATCTTGGCTATGCCATGCTGGGCCGCATCATCCACAACACCAGCGGCCAGCCGTTCGAGGCGGAAATCGCGCAGCGCCGCTTCGCCCCGCTGGGTATGACATCGACCAGCTTCGATCTGGCCACCGTGCCCGCCGTGAAGATGGCCAGCGGCTGGCGCTGGGAAGACGGCATCTGGAAGCGCGAGCCCGACATGGCGCCGGGCGCGTTCGGCGCGATGGGCGGCGTGATCACCACGGCCGGCGATTATGCCCGCTGGGTCGATCACCTGCTGTCGGCCTGGCCGGCCGCCGCCCCCGGCACGGCAGAGCCGCTGGCCCGCGCCACCGTGCGCCGGCTGATCGATGGCGGCGGCAGCCCGCGCCGCATGGCCCGGCCAACGCTCGCCGCCACCTCCCCCTGCACGGTGGCGGTGGTCTATGGCGCCGGCTTCCGGGTGGGCGATGATTGCACGCTGGGGCGCGTCGCCTTCCACAGCGGCGGCTATCCCGGGTACGGCAGCCATCTGGTGATGGCCCCGGATCGCGGCTGGGGCGTGTTCGTGTTCACCAACCGCACCTATGCCGGCCCCACCCCGGCCGCATGGGACGCGCTGATCGCCATTGCCGATGCCGGGCTGGCACCGGTGGACGTGATCCCGCTGTCCCCGCAGCTGGCGCAGCTGGTGGCCCCGCTCCACCATTATTGGACCAGCGGCGACGCCGGCAGCCTCCGCGCCAATCTGGCGGTGAATGTCCTGATGGACCGTGACGCCGCCCACCGCGCCGCCGACATCGCCGCCGTGAAGGCCAAGGCCGGCGCCTGCCCCTCCCCGCCCGGCGTGAAGGCCGATGGCGCATTGGAAGGCGATTATCTGTGGAAGTGCGCCAGCGGCATGGTGATCGCCCATGTGCTGCTGGCCCCCACGCCGACGCCGCAGATCCAGGCCATCGAATGGAGTTTCCGCGCCGCGCCGGCTGCACGTCAATAAAGCTTTCCATACGTTTCTTTTTTTGTAGGAAAGTCTCGCCTATACTCTCCCATGAACCGGCAATTTCGGGGGAAGCGGCGATGATTGACGATCGGACCATCAAGAATTTCCTGGCCCAGGGCGGCCAGGCCATCGCTGCAGACGGCACGTGGAGCGCGGCCGATGACGCCGCCGCCAAGGCGTGGCTGCTGGCCAAGGGCATCGCCCAGGCCAGCGGCTGGCCGCCGGAACGCTGCAAGATCGCCGTGCAGCAATCGCTGATGGGTGCGGCCGGCATCACGGTTGGCACCATCGACGGGCTGATCGGCCCCACCTTCCGCTTTGCCATCGAACAGTGGCAGAACAAGCTGCGCGACACGGTGCCGGCACCGGCCGCCGTGGCCCACCAGCCGCCGGTGTGGCCGCGTCAGGCCGATGTGCCGGCCTTTTATGGTGCGCCGGGCAGCAGCCTGGTGGCGGTGCAATTGCCCTATCCGATGCTGCTGTCGTGGGATGCCACCAAGACGGTGCGCACCATGCAGCTGCACGCCAAGGTGGCGGACAGTGCGCGCCGGGCGCTGACCAACATCCTCGATCATTATGGCCTTGAACGCATCCGCGCCCTGCGGCTTGACCGTTATGGCGGCAGCTACAACCAGCGCCCGATGCGCGGCGGCACCCAGCTTTCCATGCACAGCTGGGGCATCGCCATCGATTTTGACCCCGATCGCAACCAGCTGCGCTGGGGCCGCGATCAGGCGGCGATGGCCGGCCCCGATTACAAGGCCTTCCTTGATTGCTGGGCGGCGGAAGGCTGGATCTCCTTGGGCCGCGAACGCAATTACGACTGGATGCACGTGCAGGCCGCGCGGCTGTGACGGCCGCTGCCCGGCCCCTTGCCGCATCGGCGGTGGTGAACAGCCGGGCACCATGACGTTCGGCAGATCGGCCACTGCCGCATGTTCGCTGATGCGGCTGGGGGCGATGGTGGGCAGACACGTCAGACAATCGCGGGCTGCCGCACGCCGGTGCGGGGCGGCAGGCCAGTAATACCAAAATCGATATACGTATTATTGCCCTTGCTGACCGGGCCGCCTGCCTGTCTGGTGATTCCGGCAATCATCGGGGATGCAGCGTGGGCACCTTCCGCAATCGGTTCATGGGAATGTTGGGCGTGGCCGCCCTGTTGATGCTGGGCGGCTGCGGCGGCGGTGACAAGCCGGCGGCGAAGCGCAGCGATTTCAGCATCGGCTGGTCGATCTATGCCGGCTGGATGCCGTGGCCCTATGCTTACCAAGCCGGCATCGTGAAGAAATGGGCCGACAAATATGGCGTCACCATCAAGGTCGTGCAGATCAACGATTATGCCGAATCGGTGAACCAGTTCACCGCCGGCAAGCTGGACGGCGTCACCGTCGCCAACATGGACGCGCTGACCATCCCCGCCGCCGCCGGCAAGGACACGAGCGCGATCCTGATCGGCGATTATTCGAACGGCAATGATGGCCTTGTCGCCAAGAATATCGGCAGCATCACGGCGCTGAAGGGCAAATCGATCAACCTCGTCGAGCTTTCGGTCTCCCACTATCTCCTGGCGCGCGCGCTGGAAAAGGCCGGCATGGGCCTGCCGCAGGTGAAGACGGTCAACACCGCCGATGCCGATATCGTCGCTGCCTTTGCCAGCCCGGATGTGCAGGCCGCCGTCACCTGGAACCCGCAGCTTTCCGCGATCAAGGCGCAGCCGGGGGCGAAATTGCTGTTCAGCTCGGCCGACATTCCCGGCGAGATCATCGATCTGCTGGTGGTGGACACCGCCACGCTGAAGGCCAATCCCAATCTGGGCAAGGCGCTGGCCGGCATCTGGTATGAAACGATGGCGCTGATGCAGCGGCAGGATGCGCAGGGCAAGGCAGCGCGTGCCGCGATGGCGCAGCTGGCCGGCACCAGCCCGCAAGTGTTCGATGCGCAGCTGAGCACCACCTTCCTCTATGCCGATCCCAGGGCCGCCGTGGCCGCCGCCCGCGATCCGGCGCTGATCACCACCATGACGCGGGTGCGCGATTTCTCCTTCTCGCGCGGGCTGTTCAAGGGTGCGGCCTCGGCCGACGCGGTGGGCATCGGCTTTCCCGGCGGCAAGGTGCTGGGCGATCCGGCCCGCGTGACGCTGCGCTTTGACGACAGCTTCATGGCGCAGGCTGCGGACGGGAAGCTGTAACGCCGCCATGCGCTGGGTCAGCCGCAAGATCAGCCGCAGTCAGGCGGCAACGCTGGGCCTCGTTCCGGTCGCGGCGCTGCTGCTCAGCTATGTGATCGCGGCCGCCGTGCGCCATGCGGCGCTGCCGAATGATCGCATCATGCCGTTGCCCGGTGCGATGGCGAAAGCGCTGTGGACGCTGGCGACCGTGCCCGATCCGCTGTCGGGCAGTCTGTTGTTCTGGGCCGATACCGCCGCCAGCCTCGAACGGCTGGGCCTGGGCCTTGGCATCGCCATGGCCGCTGCGTTCGTTGTCGGGCTGGCGCTGGGCGCGCTGCCGCCGGCGCGGGCGACGTTCAGCCCGCTGGTGCTGGGCATCGCCGTGATCCCACCGGTGGCGCTGCTGCCGATCCTGTTCATCGTGCTGGGCCTGGGGGAGACGGCGAAGGTGGCGCTGATCGTCATCGGGGTCGCGCCGGTGATGATCCGCGATCTGGCCGGCCATGTCGCGGCGCTGCCGGGTGAGCAGATCATCAAGGCGCAGACCCTGGGGGCGAGCAGCTGGCAGATCATCCTGCGCGTGGCGCTGCCGCAGGCCTTGCCCCGCCTGATCGCGGTGACGCGGCTGGCCATCGGCCCGGCCTTCGTCTTCCTGATTTCGGCCGAAGCCATCGCGTCCGACGTCGGGCTGGGCTACCGCATCTTCCTTGTCCGCCGCTATCTCTCGATGGACGTGATCATCCCCTATGTCGCCTGGATCGCGCTGCTTTCGATCCTGATCGATGTGGCGCTGGTGCAGGCCGGCCGCCGGCTGTTCCCGTGGGCGCACGAGGCCGGCCGATGAGCGCGCTGCTGAAAATGCGCAATGTCTGGGTGGAATATGGCGATCATGTCGTCCTCGAACGGCTGAATCTGGAGATCGAGGCCGGCGCTTTCGTCTCCATCATCGGGCCGTCGGGGGCCGGCAAGACCAGCCTGCTGCGCCTGCTGCTGGGCCAGGAAGCCCCGGCGCGCGGCGCCATCACGCTCGACGATGCGCCGCTGCGCCCCGAATGCGGCCCCGATCGCGGCGTGGTGTTCCAGCGCTATTCGGTGTTCCCGCACCTCACCGCGCTGGGCAATGTGATGCTGGCCCGCGATTTTGCCGGCGCGCCGCTGCTGGCCCGGCTGCTGGGCGCGCGCCGCAAGGCTGCCCGGGCCGAGGCGCTGGCCATGCTCGCCGCCGTGGGCCTGGCGGACGCTGCCAACCGTTATCCGGCCCAGATGTCGGGCGGGATGCAGCAGCGGCTTGCCATCGCCCAGGCGCTGATGATGCGGCCGCGCATCCTGCTGCTGGATGAACCGTTCGGCGCGCTCGATCCCGGCATCCGGGCCGACATGCACAAGCTGATCCGCAAGCTGTGGCGCGACCGGCAGCTGACGATCGTGATGGTCACCCACGACATCCGCGAGGCCTTCACCCTGGGCACCCGGGTGATCGCGCTCGACAAGCAGCGCGTCGATCCGCACGCGCCGGGCCGCTTTGGCGCCACCATCACCTATGATCTGCCGCTGCGGCCCAAGGCCGATGACGATGCGGACGAACCGGAAAGCGCTGCCGCATGACGACCGCCGCTGCCAATGATGCGCTGCCGGTCGCCGGCCTCGCCCGGCTGAGCATGAGCCTGCCGGCCAGCCTGATGCACAAGCTGGACGTGATGCTGCAGGAACGCGCCCTCGCCTCGCGCTCGCAGCTGATTGCCGAGCTGATCAGCCATGCCGTGGCCGAGCATGAGGCGCTCACCCACCCGCAGGCGCTGTTCGCCGGCACCATCACCTTGGTGTACCGCGCCGATCGCGGCCGGGTGCGCCAGCAGCTGGCGCAGATTGAATCCGATTATCTGAAGGAAGTCATCTCGGTCCAGCATGTGTTTCTGGAGGATGACCAGTCGCTGGAAGTGCTGCTGGTGCAGGGCCCGGCGCTGCGGCTGCGCGCGCTTTCGGATGCGCTGCGGGCCGTGCGCGGCGTTGTGCAGCTGCAACTTGTCACCACCACCGCCCTGCTGCCGCCACTGCACGAACAGGGTGCTGTTGCCAACAACCGGAGCCTGCCATGACCGCCCCGCCCGCCCTCGCCGATCCACTCGCCGCGCGCGAACATGCCCGCGCGCAGGGCAGCACGCGGGTTGAAACCATGCCGATCCTGCCGCCGGTGGCCGATGATCTGCCGGCCGGCGTGGCGGCTGACGACCTGCTGTGGGAGGAGACTGTGGCCGGCGGCGGTTACGCCACCCGCCGCCTGCCGCGCGGCGCCCGCCTGCGCCTGATCGACAAGGCCGGCGATGCGGCGGCTTCGTTGCAGATCTTCAACGCTGAAATGCCCACCGAGCGGCTGAACATGGCCGACACGGTGAAGGTGCAGTGGAACGCCTATCTGGGGCCGGGCAAGCTCCTCCTGTCAGACATGGGCCGGGTGCTGATGAGCATCGTGGAGGATGGTGCCGGCACGCATGATTGCTTTGCCGGCGTGTCGAACGCTGCCACCAATGCGGCGCGCTATGGCGATGGCGCCAACAGCGGCCCCCACCCCAACGGGCGCGACCGCCTCCTGCTCGGCGCTGCCAAGCATGGCCTCGGCCGGCGCGACGTGCATCCGGCCATCACCCTGTTCAAGGGCACGCGCATCGAGGCGGACGGCACCATCACCCCCGTCATCGGCCCGTTCGCGCCCGGCCGGGAGGTGCTGCTGCGCGCCGAGATGGCGCTGATCATCGTCATCGCCAATGTGCCGCACAGGCTCGATCCGCGGCCCGATTACAACGCCACGCCGCTGCGCCTCACCGCCTGGCGCGGGCCGGTGACGCCCGCTGACGATCCCATCCGCAACGCGACGCCGGAGGGGCTGCGCGCCTTCCTGAACGTCGAAGATCTTTATCGCCGTTGAGAGCCCGCATGACACATGACCCCCATCTCGCCGGCCTTGCCGGCCCCGTCCTCCACGATGCCATCGTGCCGGCGCGAGCGCCCTGGCTCCACCATGTGGCCGCCGGGCAGACGCTGCGCATCGTCGATCTGGAAGGCAACCAGGCGGTCGATTTCCTGATCTACGCCGCCGCTGACGATGCCGAACGCTATTCGGCGCAGGACACGGTGGCCGCCCAGGGCAATCTCTTCTTGCGCACCGGCACGCGGCTGCTGTCCAACGAAGGCCGGCCGCTGATGACCATCACCGCCAGCGCGGTCGAGTATCACGACACCATCGGCGGGGCGTGCAGCTGCGAATCCAACACGCTGCGGTACGGCCATCACACCAAGTGGCAGCACGCCTGCGTGGAAAATTTCCTGGAGGCGAACCTGAGCGAAGGCCGCGGCAAGCGTGACATCGTCGCCAACATCAACTTCTTCATGAACGTGCCGGTGGAGGCCGATGGCGCGCTGGGCATTGTGGACGGCATTTCCGCCCCCGGGCTGACCGTTGATCTGAAGGCAGAGATGGATGTGATCGTGGTCGTCTCCAACTGCCCGCAGATCAACAACCCGTGCAACGCCTTCAACCCGACGCCCGTGCGCATGATCGTTTCGGCATGACCATCAAGACCATCCTGATCGCCAATCGCGGCGCGATTGCCACGCGCATCATCCGCACCGCCCGGCGCATGGGCCTGCGCGCCGTTGCGGTCTATTCCGAAGCGGACGAAGCCAGCCTGCATGTGGCAGCGGCAGACGCGGCGATTCTCATCGGCGGCGCGCGGCCGGCGGACTCCTACCTCAACGCCGATGCCATCCTGGCCGCCGCCAAGGCCAGCGGCGCAGACGCCATCCACCCCGGCTATGGCTTCCTCGCCGAAAATGCCGACTTTGCCGAGGCCTGCGCCGCCGCCGGCATCATCTTCGTCGGCCCGACGCCGGACAATATCCGCACCTTCGGCCTGAAGCACAGCGCCCGCGATCTGGCCGCCGCGCATGGCGTGCCGCTGGCGCCGGGCAGCGGCCTGCTGAAAGACGAAGGCGAGGCGCTGGCCGCCGCCCGCGCCATCGGCTTCCCGGTGATGCTGAAGGCCACGGCCGGCGGCGGCGGCATCGGCATGCGCGTGTGCGAGGACGCGGCCAGCCTGCATGAAGCGTTCGCCGCCGTGGCGCGGCTGGGCCAGGCCAATTTCGGCGACGGCGGCGTGTTCCTGGAACGCTATGTGCGCCGTGCCCGCCACGTGGAAGTGCAGATTTTCGGTGACGGGCAGGGCCGCGTGCTGGCGCTGGGGGAGCGTGACTGTTCCCTGCAACGCCGCAACCAGAAGGTGGTGGAGGAAGCCCCGGCGCCGCTGTTGCCTGAGGCTGTGCGGGAGGCGCTGTTCGCCGCCGCGATCCGGCTGGGCGAGGCCGCGCGCTACCAGAACGCCGGCACGGTGGAGTTTCTCTATGACGCCGACCGGCAGGATTTCTTCTTCCTTGAAATGAACACCCGCCTGCAGGTGGAGCATGGCGTCACCGAGGAGGTGCTGGGCATCGATCTGGTCGAATGGATGCTGCGCGGTGCCGGCGGCGATTTCGCGTTCATGGACTTGGCCCTTCCGGCCCCCAGCGGCCACAGCGTGCAGGTGCGCCTCTATGCCGAGGATCCGGCGCTGGATTATCGCCCGACCACCGGCCTGATCACCGCTGCCAGCTTCCCCGCCGACATCCGCACGGAGACCTGGGTGATGGCCGGCACCGAGGTGAGCGCCTTCTACGATCCCATGCTGGCCAAGCTGATCGTCCACGCAGCCACCCGCGAACTGGCCGTCGCCGCCATGGCGCGCGCGCTGGATGCATCGCGCATCGATGGCATCGAGACCAATCTGCGCTGGCTGCGCGATGTTGTGCGCACCGCAGCCTTCACCAGCGGCGATGTCTCCACCCGCGCGCTCGACAGCGTCGGCTACCAGCCGCGCGCCATCCGCGTCATCGCCGGCGGCACCTCCACCACGGTGCAGGATTGGCCCGGCCGCCAGCACCATTGGGCGGTGGGCGTGCCGCCATCGGGGCCGATGGACGATTTGAGCTTCCGGCTGGGCAACCGCCTGCTCGGCAATGATGAGGGCACCGCCGGCCTCGAAATCACCGTCACCGGGCCGACTCTCGCCTTCACCGCGTCGACGCGCATCTGCCTGACCGGGGCGGATTTCGGCGCGACGCTGGACGGCGTGCCGGTGCCGCGCGGCGAGGTCATCGCCGTTGCGGCTGGCCAGAAACTCACCATGGGCCGCGCGCAAGGTGGAAGAGGTGGGGGCGGCGGCTTGCGCGGCTATCTGCTCGTCGCCGGCGGCTTCGACATCGCGCCCTATCTCGGCAGCGTCGCCACCTTCGATCTGGGCAATTTCGGCGGCCATGCCGCGCGCCGGCTGCTGGCCGGCGATGTGCTGCACCTGGGCGATGCGCCCACCGGCACCCCGCTGGCCGGCGCGACCCTGCCCGCCCTGCCCGCCGAATGGCAGGTGCGGGTGATGTACGGCCCGCACGGCGCGCCGGATTTCTTCACCCCCGGCGATATCGCCATGATCGCCGGCACGTCGTGGCAGGTGCACTACAACAGCAACCGCACCGGCGTGCGCCTCACCGGCCCCAAGCCGGAATGGGCGCGGCGCGACGGCGGCGAAGCGGGCCTGCACCCCAGCAACATCCACGACAATCCCTATGCCATCGGCGCTGTCGATTTCACTGGCGACATGCCGATCATCCTTGGCCCCGATGGCCCGTCGCTGGGCGGCTTTGTCTGCCCGTTCGTGGTGATCGCGGCGGATCGCTGGAAAATCGGCCAGCTCGCCCCCGGCGACCGGCTGCGCTTCGTGCCCGTCACTTTGGCCGCTGCGCAGGCCGCCGATGCGGCGAGCCAAGCGCTGCTCGCCACCGGCGCGCCGCTGCCGGACACGGCGGGCACCGCCATCGCCGAACTGACGCCGATCCTGGCCGATATCCCGGCCACCGGCAGCCGGCCGCGCGTGGTCTATCGCCAACAGGGTGACCGCAACATCCTGGTCGAATATGGCCCGATCACGCTGGACCTCGAACTGCGCATCCGCGTCCACGCGCTGCTGACCGTGCTGGAGGCACAGGCCCTGCCCGGTGTCATCGATCTGGTGCCGGGCATCCGCAGCTTGCAGATGCATTTCGACGGCGCGCAGCTGGACAGCGCCGCCGCGCTCGCCGCGCTGATGGCGGCCGAGGAGCAATTGGGCGAGCTTGATGATTTCACCATCCCGTCGCGCATCGTCCACCTGCCGCTGAGCTGGCGCGATCCGGCGACGATCGAGACCATCCAGAAATATATGGCCGTGGTGCGGGACGATGCGCCCTGGTGCCCGGACAATATCGAATTCATCCGCCGCATCAACGGCTTGCCGGACGTGCAAGCGGTGGAGGATATCATCTGGAACGCCTCCTACCTCGTCATGGGGCTGGGCGACGTCTACCTCGGCGCACCGGTCGCCACACCGGTCGATCCGCGCCACCGGCTGGTGACGACCAAGTACAACCCGGCCCGCACCTGGACCCCGCCCAACGTCGTCGGCATCGGCGGCGCCTATATGTGCATCTATGGCATGGAAGGGCCGGGCGGGTACCAGTTGTTCGGCCGCACCATCCAGGTGTGGAACACCCACCGCCAGACCGACGCCTTCATCGAAGGCAAGCCCTGGCTGCTGCGCTTCTTTGACCAGATCCGCTTCTACCCGGTGAGCGCCGACGAGCTGGTGGAATGGCGGCGCGACATCCCCAGCGGCCGGCGGGCAATCCGCACCGAACCGTCGGAGTTCCGCCTCGCCGATTATCGCCGCTACCTCGCCGACAATGAAGAGGACATCACCGCCTTCGAGGCGCGCCGGCAGGCGGCCTTTGCCGAGGAGCGGGCCGACTGGCAGCGCAAGGGCGAGTTTGACCGGGTGGCCGACGATGCCGCCGACATGGCCCCGGCTGCGGCGGTGGCGGTGCCGGAGGGTGCGGAACTGATCGAATCCCCCTTCGGCGGCAGCGTGTGGAAATTGCTGGTGAAGCCCGGCGACGTGGTGGCAGCGGGCGACACCATAGCGGTGATCGAGGCGATGAAGATGGAATGTCCGGTCGAAAGCCCGGCCGCCGGCACGGTGGTCGCCCTTTACCTTGCCGAGCGGCAGCCGCTGCAGCCGGGCAGCCCGATGCTGGCGCTGAAGAGGTCGTCATGAGCCGCGTGCACACGGGCGCGATCGCCGCGGCGGTGAACGCGCGCACCACCAGTGCCGAGGCCGTGATGGCGGAAACGCTCGCGCGCATCGCCGCCTATGACGCCATCCAGCCGCAAATCTGGATCAGCCGCGCCGCCGATGCGGATCTGCTCAGCGCAGCCCGCGCCATCGATGCCCGCATCGCCGCCGGGGAGGTGCTGCCGCTGGCCGGCGTGCCCTTTGCCGCCAAGGACAATATCGATGTCGCCGGCCTCGCCACCACCGCCGCCTGCCCGGCCTTTGCCTATCAGCCCGAAACCGATGCCACGGTGATCGCCCGGCTGAAGGCGGCCGGTGCCATCTGTGTCGGCAAGACCAATCTCGATCAATTTGCCACCGGCCTCAACGGCACCCGCAGCCCCTATGGCGCCCCGCGCAATGCCCACAATCTGGCGTATGTGTCGGGCGGCTCCTCCTCCGGCTCATCAGTGGCGGTGGCGGCCGGCCTCGTGCCGTTCGCGCTGGGCACCGATACCGCCGGATCAGGCCGGGTGCCGGCCGCCTTCCAGCATCTGATCGGCTTCAAGCCCAGCCGTGGCCGCTGGAGCGGCACCGGGCTGGTGCCGGCCTGCCGCACGCTCGATTGCATCGCCGTCTTTACCGACCGGCCGGCCGATGCAGCGCTGATCGATCACGTGATCGCCGGTTTCGACGCCGCCGACGCTTATTCCAAGCCCTTGGCCGACCGCCCGCTCACCCCCCGCCGCTTCGCCGTGCCGCGGCGGGACCAGCGCAACTGGTTCGGCGATGTGGAGGCGGAATATCTCTACGACCGCGCGCTGGCGACGCTGGCCACGCTGGGCGAGGTGATCGAGATCGATATCGCCCCGCTGCTGGAGGCGGCGCAACTCCTCTACGGCGGCCCGTGGGTGGCCGAACGCACCGCCGCCATGGCTCAGATCCTGACCAACACTCCCGATGCCATCGATCCCACCGTGCGCAGCGTCGTCGAACAGGGCTGGGCCAAGACGGCGGTTGATCTGTTCAATGGCATCTATCGTCTGGCCGATATCAAGCGGCTGGCCGATCTGGGCTGGGAGCAGTGGGACGTGCTCGCCTTCCCCACCACGCCCACCAGCTACCGCGTCGCCGAAATGCTGGCGGCACGCGTGGGCCTGAACAGCAATCTCGGGCTCTACACCAATTTCGTGAACCTGCTCGACATGGCCGCCGTCGCGGTGCCGGCGGGGCAAAAGGCCAATGGCGTCGGCTTCGGCATCAGCTTCATCGGCCCGGCCGACAGCGATGCGGCGCTGCTCGCGCTCGCCGAACGCTGGGCGGCGGCGTGCGCCCACCCGGCACCACCACCACTTGATCTGGAGGGAAAGATGCAGACTGTTCGCCTCGCCGTTGTCGGCGCTCACCTTGAAGGCATGCCGCTGCACTGGCAGCTCACCTCCCGGAATGCCACCTTCGTCGGCGCATTCGAAACCGCGCCCAGCTATCGCCTCTATGCCATGGCGGACAGCGTGCCGCCCAAGCCGGCTTTGGTGTTCGATCCCTCCGGCGGGCCGATCAAGCTGGAAGTGTATGAGCTGGATGTTGCCGCGTTCGGCAGCTTCGTTGTCGATGTGCCGCCGCCGCTGGCCATCGGCACGGTGACGCTGGCCGACGGGTCGAGCGTGAAGGGCTTTGTCGCCGAACCACGCGCGCTGGCCGGGGCTGAGGATATCACCCACCTTGGCGGCTGGCGGGCGTTCATCGCCGCCAAGACGGGCGCCTGAGCCATGCGCCGCCTGCTGCTCGCCCTGATGCTGTCCTCTCCCGCCTTGGCCCAGCCGGCCGAGGTGCAGACCGTGCCGGATTTCGGCGATTTTCTGGTGGTGGACGGCAAGACGGTGTGGATGACCAACCGTGGCCGGGTGGAGCAATGGGGCCGCAGCGGCAAACTGGCCAGCGTCGCGCTGCCGGGGCCGTGCGGGGCGATGGCGATCGTGAAGCACCGGCTGTGGGTGGCCGATTGCAAGCTGGGCGCGCTGCACCAGATCGACACGCGTGACGCAAAGCTGCTGCAGACGGTGGCCACCGGCATCGCCGATCGCTCCGGCGAGCTGAACGTCGTCGCCGGCGCGGGCTCAATCTGGGTGGCGAGCGATGCCAAGGGCGAAGTGGCGCGCGTGCACCCGAAAACCGGTGCGATCCTTGCCCGCGTCCCCGTCGATCCCGGCACCTCCTACCTGGCCTATGGCGAAGGCGCGCTGTGGGCGGTGAGCGCGCCCCAGAAGAGCGTGCAGCGCATTGATCCCAAGGCCGGCACGGTGACGGCGCGCGCCGCGCTCGGCAACCAGCCGGGTTTCCTCGCCGCCGGCGAAGGCGCGGTGTGGGTGCAGGAACAGGGCGACGGCACGCTGGCCAAGGTCGATCCCAAGGCGGTGACGGTCAGCGGCCGGGTGAAGGTGGGCGACACGCTGAAATGGGGCGATATCGACACCGGCGCCGGCAAGGTGTGGCTGCGCACCACCGAAACGCAGGAATATGCGGTGATCGACGCCAAGACGCTTGCCATCCTCGCCCGCGTCGGCCCCGAAGTGAAAAGCGGCGCGCTGCGCTGGACCAAGGCCGGCGTGTGGACCAGCGCGCACGATGTGCACCGGTTGACCTGGTGGCCCGCCCCGGCGCTGGGGGCGAAGGACTAGGCCGCCCGCGAACCCTTCAGCACCCCGCGCGCGCCGTCGATCAGCGGCGTGAACGGATAGACCAGAACGTCGGGGATGGAGAGCTTGCGCCCCGCCTCCTGCCCCACAATGGCGGTCTCCCCGGCGCGGAAGGTGCCGAACATGCGGTCGAGCAGGATCAGCGCGTTGGCGTAGTTGCAGCGCGTGTCTTCATATTCCATCGAATGGTGCAGGCTGTGGCTTTCGATGGTGGTGAACACGTACGAATACCAGCCCGGCGGATCGAAGCGCACGTTGGCGTGGGCGAAGCAGAAGATGGCGGTGAGCACCGAGAAGCCGGCGAACAGGCCGGGCAGCGAGAAATCGAACAAGGACACCACCGACAGGCCAACCAGGAACAGTTCGATCGGGTTGCCGACATGGCCTTTCAGCGCATTGAGCTGGGTGAGATAATGATGCGGCGCGTGGGTGAGCCACAGCGGCCGCCAATTGTGCATGCCGCGGTGCATCCAATATTGGCCGAATTCCAGCAGCACCACCACCAGCGCCGCTTGCACCGCCACCGGCGCCTGGGCCAGCCATAGCGTCTTGATGCCCACCATGGCCTTGAACGCCTCGTAACCGCGCTCCGCAACATTGTGATCAAGCCATTGGACCAGCGTGTAGCCAAGCACGACATAGACAATGTCGCTGGCCAGTTCGCGCGGGGTGATCCGCCAGCTGGCATGGCGCTCGTTCACCGCCTCCAGCGCCAGCACAAAGGCCTTGATGGCAACGCCGGTCCAGAAGAAGACGGTGGCGCTGCCGGCCATCGCGGCGGGCAGCAGGCTGAACCAGGCGACAATCGCGATCAGCAGCCCCGGCTGCAGATAGCGGAAAACCATATGCTTCAGGCCATTGCTCGTCATCGTCCCCACCTCTGGCGCGCGCTCCCCTGTGGTCTCGCATCGTGGCACAAAGCCATGAATACGTCATCCTCCACACCGGCCTGCGGTGCGGTGCCGCGCCCCTGCGCTGTTCACCGGTTGACGGGCGCGGTTGCTCTGCCATTCCTGCCGGCATGAGCCTTGCTTCCTCCTCCGCCGCGCGGGATGCGCTGGCGCGCGGCGATCTGGCCGGCGCGGCGCGCCTGGCCGCCGGCCTGGCCCGCCAGCCGGCCCCGGCGCTGGCCGCTGAAGGCCGCTTCCTCACCGGCATGGCCGAAGCCGCGCAGGGCCGGGTGAGCATCGGCCTGGCCGAGGTGGAGGCGGCCATCGCGCTCAACGCCACCGCCGAATATCACGCCCAGCGCGCCCGGCTGCTGATGCTGCTGCGCCGCGACGGCGAAGCGCGCGACGCCGCGCTGGCCGCCGCCGCGCTGGGGCCGGACGATGCGCTGACCTTCGACACCATCGGCAATGTCCACGCCCGGCTGGGCGATCATCAGACGGCGATGGCCAGTTTCGAAGCGGCGGTGGCGCGCGACGGCCGCAATATCGAATATCGCTACAATCTCGCCATGGCGCTGGGCTTTCTGGGCCGGGTGGCCGATGCCGCCGCCCAGCATGAGGCCATCCTTGCCATCGCCCCCGCCAATGGCCGCGTGCATTATGCGCTGTCGGGCCTGGCCAAGGCGACGGCGGAGCGCAACCATGTGGCGCGGCTGGAAGCGGCGCTCCGCCGGCAGCCGGGGCCGGACGATGCGCTGCGCATCCGTTACGCGCTGGCCAAGGAATATGAGGAACTGGGCGACGCGGGGCGCGCCTTCGCCCATCTCGATGCCGCCAACCGGGCGCACAAGGCGCGCATCGGGTATGATTTCGCCCATGACGCGGCGATCTTCGACGCGTTCGAAGCCGCGTTCCGCCAGCCCGGCTTCTTCAGCGGCACCAGCAATGTGGCGGACGCGCCGATCTTCGTCACCGGCATGCCGCGCACCGGCACGACGCTGGTGGACCGCATCCTCTCCTCCCACCCCGACGTCCACAGCGCCGGCGAGTTGCAGGCGATGCCGCTGGCGGTGAAATTGCTGGGCGGCACGCGGTCACGGCTGGTCACCGATCCCGAAACCATCGCGGCGTCGGGGCGCCTGTCCCCGTCAACCGTGGGCGCCGATTACATGGCGCGGGCCAACCAGCACCGCCGCCGGGCGGAGGGCCGCTTCATCGACAAGCTGCCGGCGAATTTCCTCTACATCGGCCACATCGCCCGCGCGCTGCCGAATGCCCGCATCGTCTGCCTGCGGCGGCACCCGATGGACACGGTGTGGAGCAACTACAAGAACCTGTTCGCCACCACCTCCACCTATTACGCCTACAGCCACGATCTCATTGATACCGCGCGCTATTATGTGCGCTTTGACCGGCTGATGCGCTTCTGGGACGAACTTCTGCCCGGCCGCGTGCTGAACTTGGCATATGAGGAACTGGTCGCCGACCAGGAGGCGCAGAGCCGCCGCCTGTTCGATCATTGCGGGCTGGAGTGGACGCCAGCCGCGCTCGATTTCCACACCAACGCCGCCGCCGTGGCCACCCCCAGCGCCGCCCAGGTGCGCCGCCCGATGTACAAGGACAGCGTCGCCCGCTGGCGCGCGCATGAGGAGGCGCTGGCACCGGTGGCGGCGCTGTTCGCGGAGGCGGGGATCGCGATTTAAGGCGGGAATCGCCCTCTCCCCGTCGCCCCGCACTTGATGCGGGGCTGGGCTGCCTTTCCCTGACCAAAAAAGCCAAGCCCCGCATCAAGTGCGGGGCGACGGGGGAGTGTTGGGAACGTCTGGAATGGGGTGGATAGCGGACGTTCCGCACTAATCCTCGGCATCCATGATCGGCTGTCAGTTTCGCAGGCGGCGAACGATGTGGATGCCAATAGCGCTGAACAGGACGATCCCATAGCTTCCACCGAGAAGCACAGCCGCCGCGATCAACACTGTGGACCAGTATCGGGTCAGCTCTACGCCAACCATCCGGACGATAAAGGCAGCGGCGAGTATGTAGAGAAACGCAAGAATAATGCCGCTACCTAAAAAGTAGCCCCGTAGGCGCCGGCGAGCGCGTCTTAAGCGTGCAGCTTTCATCATCTGCCTTAGGATGACAGCACGTGGCGGTGTCCGCTAGTGGGGCGAAAGCTGCCCCTAGCCTCGACCCGTCGTCTCCACGCCAACAAAAACGGCGGCGGGCCTTTCAGCCGCGCCGCCGCCTGTTGCCGGAGCGTTCAGATCAGAAATGCACGCGCGCTTCGATGCCCACGGTGCGCGGCGTCATCACGGCATAGCTGTAGAAGCGCCGGCTGATGCCGTAATCCTGGTTCTGCACGCCGATCTTGCCAAAGTCGTTGCCCACCGAGGTGATGGCATAGACGTTGAAGATGTTGTTGGCATAGACGCCGAACTCATAGCGGCCCTTGGTCAGGTTGATCGAGGCGCGGTTGAGCCAATAGGCGGGGATCACCTCGCCCAGGCCGCGGTTGCCCACCTTGCTGAACTGGTTGCCGTGATAGATCAGGCCCCAGTTGATGGCGAGGTTGGTGTCGTCACCAATGTCCTTCTTCCAGGTGGCGGTGAGGGTGCCGCTGTTCTTCTGGCTGCCGGGCAGGCGGTCGCCGGCCTTGGCGGTGAAGCTGCTGCCATCGGCGCCGGAACGCACCACCAGGCCCGGCGCGTCCTGCGTCAGGTGCGCGTCGACATAGGCATAGGTGCCCGACAGGGTCAGATTGTTGGTCAGCCGCGCGGAGCCGCTGAATTCAAAGCCCTTCGAGACGGCGGCGCCGGCGTTGGTGGTGATGCCCACCGCGCCGTTCACCGTCTGGCTGCCCACCTGCAGGCCGCTCCACACGATGTGGAACACGTCGGCATTGATGGTCAGCCGGTTGTCGAAGAAGGTGCCGCGGATGCCGATTTCCTTGTTGTAGGTCTTGTCCGGCCCATAAAATTGCTCGTTGGGCAGGGCGCAGACATTCTGGCCCGGCCCCAGCGGCAGGATGCAGGGCGCCACCGTGTTGGGGCCGCCGATGCGATAGCCGGTGGAGAAGGTGCCATAGACCAGCAGGCCGTCGCGGAACTTGTAGGATGTGTTCAGCTTGTAGACGAGGCCATCGGCGCTGGATTTGCCGCTGCCGATGCGCGACGGCGCGAACTGGATCAGCGGATAGGGCGTGCGGGTGAGGCCGCCGCCGAACAGCGGCAGATCGGTGCCGCCGCGCGCCGTGGCATCATATTTGTAATAACGCGCGCCGCCGGTGATCTGGAAGGCATCGGTGATCTTGGCCGTGGCTTCGCCGAAGACAGCCTTTTCCTTGTTCGACGTGTCGGAGAAGCTGATATATTCCAGATCGTCGATGCGCGGGCTGCCGATGAAGCGGGCATAGCCCGGCGTATATTCCTGGCGGTCCCCATAGTTTTTCTGGTGGTTGTAGAAGCCGCCCAGCGTCCAGCTGATCGGCCCGCCGTGGGTGGAGACCAGGCGCACTTCCTGGGTGAACTGCTCGTTGCGGTTCGAACCCAGCGCGTAGGACGAGAAGGCCGGGAAGGCTTCATAGCTGTAGCTCAGGTCCAGCAGCAGATCGGTGTTTTCCGACCGGTTGTTGCGGCGCAGCAGCGTGTAGGCGGTGGAGGAGACGAGCTGGGCGATCTCCCCCAGATTGGCCTGGATTTCCGCCGAGTAGAGATAGGTGCGGCGGTCGGCCGGCTCCAGATAGCGCACCGGCAGTTCATATTTGCCGCTGTTGAACTGGAAAGCGCCGTTGGACTGGCGGCCGTTGGTCTTGGTCTGCTGGAAGGCGGCGGTGAAATAGGCCTTCAGATCCGGGTTCACCTCCACCAGCAGCGTGTTGCGCGTCGTCCAGGTGCGTTCGAAATTGATGTCCTTGGCGCGGAAGAAATTGGCCTGATATTGCGCCGGGGTGATGTTGGTGTTGAACGCGCCGCCGGGCTGCGGCAGCGACACGCCCGGCTGTTTCAGCAGGAAGGGCGAATCGATGAAGCCCGGCTCGTAATAATAGCCGACGGTGGAGCGCAGGGCGATGTGATCCTTGATGATCGGGATGTTGACCGTGGCATCGCCCTGGACGCCAATCTGGCTGCCCTGGTCCACCGACGAGCCGCGGATATGGGCATCAAGGCTGAACTTGGCGGCATCGGGCCGGTTGGGCAGATAGCGGATCGCGCCCGCCAGCGTGCCGGCACCGTAAAGCGTGCCCTGCGGGCCGAGCAGCACCTCCACACGCTGCAGATCGAGCAGCTTGAAATCGGCATAGAGCGGGACTTCGCCAAGGTAGATCGCCACCGCATTGTCGGTGTTGGAACCAAAATCGCTGGTGTCATCGGCCGACAGGCCGCGCATCACGACGGTGCCCGAAGCGCGCGGGCCGGTCTGGTTGATGGTCACACCCGGGGTGAGATCGCCCAGCGAGCGGATGTCGTTGATGCGCTGCACCGCCAGCTGATCGCCGGTGACGGCGGAAATGTTGATCGGCACATCGGCCAGCGCCGTCGAACGGCGGGTGGCGGTGACGATGATCGCATCGGCGCCATCGGCATCGGCGCCAGCGGCGGCAGCGGCAGCATCGGCTTCGGCGGTGCCGGCGGCCAGCGCTGGCGCGGCGAGCAGGGCAACGCCTGTCAGCACACTGGCCGAAAGCAGACTGACCCGGATTGCGTTCCCCATTTTCATGACTGATCCCCAAACGGTTGCCCTGTGCACCGCATGGCGATTCTCCCCGCTTGAACGCGCCGGCGCTTTTTACAATCGCCGTTGTCACAAGACCTATGGGCCTGCCGGCCAAGCAGACATGGGCCGTTTGACGTAAATGCGTCACACGGCAGCGGTCTGCGTCACTCTGTTGCAACAAAAGCGCGGCCAGCGGCCGAATCGCGGCGCCGGCGGGCACAGATGGCAGGTGTGAATCATTGTCATACGTCTGTTGCCGTATGGCTGTGTTATCGTGGCCGGGTCAGACAACAGCTCTTGCTGGCAATCGCGGGGACATCATGGGCGGCGTTTCTGTTGGCAACCGGATCATCGGCAGCGAGGCCCCGGTCACCGTGGGCTGGGACAATGTCCCGCGCGTCGAAGGCAGCCCGTTCAAGCGGCTGTTCTTCACCTGGTTTCAGCCGGCGGTGCTGATCGCGCTGATCCTGTTCTGGTATTATGCGCCCAACAGCATCGCCAAGACCTCGGTTGCCATCGGCATCGGCCTGGGTTTCCGGGCCGTGCTGCTGGCACTGGAATGGTTTTTCCCGCGCCACGCCGGCTGGACGCTCACCTGGAAGGAACTGGCGGTCGATCTCTTCTATGTCGGGCTGGGGGCCACCTGCCTCGACACGGTCGAGGCGTTCATCGGCAGCGATGCCATCATCGGCCTGGCCAAGGACAAGCTGAAACTTGAGGGTTTTGACTGGTTCATCGGCCTGCCGCTGCTGGTGCAGGCCTTCCTGATCAGCTTCATCTTCGATTTCGGCCAATATTGGATGCACCGGGCGATGCACAATTGGTACCCGCTGTGGCTCACCCACAAGGTTCACCACTACATCACCCAGTTCAACATCTTCAAAGGCGCGGTGGGCAATCCGATCGAGCTGTTCCTGATCGGCCTGGGCATCGGCGGCCTGTTCGATTTCGTGCCGCGCGCCTTCCTGCTGGCCGGGGCGCTCGGCATGGCGATCGGCAGCTACATGCATGTCAATGTCCGCTTCAACACGCCGTCCTGGTGGCGCTTCCTGTTCAACACCACCGAACATCACAGCGTCCACCATTCCCGCGATTATGAGGCGACGCGCAGCAATTTCGCCGGCCTGTACATCTTCATCGATCGCATCTTCGGCACCTGTGTCGATGGCGAGGCCGAGCTGCTGGGCCAGGATGGCGGCCGCCGCCTGTCGATCCGCGAACAGATGCTGCAGCCGTTCACCGAAGGCTGGCAGACGCTGCGGGCGCGGCTGGCGCGGCCGCAGGGCGTGGCCGCCGAGTGAGCGGGGACGCGCCGCCGCCCCCGGCTGCCGCCGCCGCCGCCCCAGACACCCCTTCCCCCTGGCGCCCTTTGGACTGGATCTGGCGCGTGCGCGGCGAGATCCCGCTGGCGGATGTGCCATCGCCGCGCACGGCGATCGACCGGCTGGAACCGCTGTTCCACACCAGCGGCACCCGTTGGGACCGGTCTGACGACATGCTGCGCTTCACCAAGACCGATCCGGCCGCGCAGGACCGGCTGGCCGTGTTCAATGCCGGCACGCTGCGCATTGCCGAAGCCGCAGGGGCCGGCCCGGTGCTGCGCTATGATTTGACCAGCCACGCCCTGCTCGCCTGCTTCCTGGCGCCGCTGCTGTTCCTTGGCTTCGGCCAGCTGGGCATCGCCGCCGAAACCCATCTGAAGGCGCAGGCCCAGGCCGAAAAGGCGGCAGCGGAGAAGAAGCCGAAGACGGCCGACAAGAAGGACGACGCCAAGGAATTGCCGCGCAATCCCATCGACGTGGCGCTGGGCGCACCGGCCCCGCGCACCAAGAAGGAGCGGGAAGCGGAAAAGGCCAAGAAGGAAAAGGAGCCGCCGTCGGACACACCCGCCATCGTGTTCGCATCGATCTTTGCGGCGCTCTATCTGATCGGGCGCTGGCTGGAACCGCGCCTGATGCGGCGGCTGTTCACCCGCGCCCTTGCCGGCGATCCTGCCGCCACCTGATCCCCCGGCGAACGCATTGCCGGCTTGTGCCGACGTCGCCACCCGGCAACAAGGGGGGCAGACAGGGCGGTCGAGGGAGGGCGGCATGAACGGCGCGAACCGGCGAGAGGTGGTGCAGGCAGCGCTCACGCTTCCGGCGACGGGGTGGGGCAGCGGCGCTGTCGCTGCCGGCCCGGCGGCCGATCCGCTGATGGCCCCCGGCATCTCGCTGGCGCTGGCGCGGCGGCGCGCGGCGCAGATTTCCGATGTTCACTATGCCATCAGTCTTGATCTCACCGGCCGGGACAGTGCCGCCGGCGCGGTGGAGACGCGCTTCACCTGGCGGGCGGGCAGCGGCGATGTCATCCTCGATTTTCGCGGCGGGCAGATCGACGCGCTGCAACTGAACGGCCGGCCGCTGCCGGCGGTGGTGGAAAGCGGCCATGTCCGGCTGCCGGCCGGCGCGCTGACACCCGGCACCAACCGGCTCAGCGCGCGCTTTGCGACGCCGATTGCCGCCGCCGGCGCGGCCATCATCCGCTTCGAGGATGCCTCCGACGGGCAGACCTATCTCTACACGCTGCTGGTGCCGTCTGACGCCAATCTGCTGTTCCCCTGCTTCGACCAGCCCGACCTGAAGGCGCGGGTGCGCTGGGAATTGACGGCACCGGCGGGCTGGACCGTGCTGACCAACGTCGCCGAGGAGGCGCGGGAAGCGGCCGGTGCGGCATCGCCGCCCGCTACCCCGAACGCCGCCTGCTCGGCCTCATGGCGGAAGAGCGCGCCGAAATCCTCGAGCAGGTCCTCGCTGCGGTCTCAAACAGCTAGATTGGGGTTACAAGCCCATCTTCATCAAGTTGGCATGCACGGACTCCCAATTGGGAGTCATGACAAATGAGGCTTTCTGCTTCGGGATATCGAAGAACCGGGCAATGTCGTCGATCTTCAACTTGCCGGCTTTAAAGGGGTCCATGAGGGCTGCACGCGCAGCCAAAGGGAAGAGGATTCCTAGCGCAAAAAACTCTGCAATCGTGTCGGTATTCGCGATCGGATCCTGCGCATCAAAGTCACGCAGCTGGATGGGCAATCCGATATGTTCGGCATTTTTCCTGATCTGATCAGGGGTTGTGGCCTTGTGGCCATCTCGATCGATCAGGTGAAGCAACTCCTTGCAACACACCAACCGTTGCCAATCGCGTGTCATCTGCTTGGCATAATAGATGTTGGCGTATGCCTCGGGATCGGCATAAGGCACCGGACGGACGTAGAATTTTTGGTATTGCCCAAGCAGGATTTCGGTGTCGAGCTCGACTTCGATAAAACTTACATCACATTCGACACCCCCGTCCCGCATGAATGCTAGGACATCATTGACGTCGACTGGTGCGTCGACCTTGGCGGAGAAATGGCCAAGGATATCTGAAGCTCTCATCGAAAATCCAAAAAGAAAGGCCCGAGGGGTGAGCCTCGGGCCTCTACTAAGGAATGCGTGATAACGCTAGAGCGTCTTCACCAACTCAAGCACGTTGAAAGACCTGTGCGCGCTACGCGGCGCTTCAGGCGAACCGGAAACCTGGCCAGTCTGCTTCTGGATCGCAGCCGATTTGGCCTGCTCCAAAATCTCGTCAGCCGTAATGATATCGTCCCTCGTGCCACGAAAGAACTTGACGTTCACCGTTTCACCAAAGGAACCGCCCACCGGGCAGGGGGGGCGCATCTCCACGTTCGTCATCATCTTTGCACCTATCCGACCAACCGCTATCATACCTGACATACGCTGAACGGGGGCTTAAAGTTCCACCCGCCAAAAGATTGAGCATGTCAAGGCCAACAACGGCTTTTCCCCGTTTTGCTTGTGGATTGCCTTATAATTAGCCGGCAAATTCCGCAAGCTATAAGTTGACAAACTGCCCTGCCATCGCTACGCGGCCGAAAATCCAAGGCGCGATATTTCCGCTCTCTGTCAATCTCTTACGCTGGATTTTTGCCGCAAATTCTAGGCGCAAGAGAGACGCAAAAATTCAGATCGGAAGTTGTCAAGGCCAAAAATCCCTTGTGGAGAAGTGGCGGTGCAAACCTGATTCGATCCTAATGCGATCGTTGGCGATCGAAATGGATCACAGCTGATCCAGCCCATGGGCTGCCCAGCCCAAGTTGTAACGGCCACCCCTACAACGCCGCGCCCTTGCCGCCATTGGCCGCCGCCGGCCCAAGTCTGGCCATGGCCGAGCAGACCTTCACCCCCCTCGATCTTTCGCGCCTGCCAGCGTTGGCGGTGGTGGAGGAGCTGTCGTTCGAGGCCATCCTGGCCGATGTGCTGGTCGAGATGCGCGTCCGCGGTCCGAGCTTCTCCGCCAACGTGGAGTCGGACCCGCCCTAAAATATCCTAGGAGTCTGCGCGTATCACGAGGCGCCTCAGTGCCCGACGCGGCGGTGAAGACGGACTATTTCCGGCGCTATTTCGATGATGCCGCCCTGAACGAAGCGTGGGCCAGCGACAGTCTGGCCGCGTTCAATGCGCCGAAACAGGCGGCGCTCACCCTGCCGTGGCTGCGGCCGGCGCTTGACCGCCTGCCCTGGATCCAGCGCAACCGCCGCATCTTCTTCCTGCCGGCCTGGATCGATGCCTTCATCGGCGGCCAGCACAGCAGCGAGGCGCTGGCGGTGATCGATCGCTTCCTGGCCGAACGGCCGGAACTGCCCCTTGATCTGCGCCGCAAGATCCTGCTGGCCCGCGACGAGCTGGAACGGACGGTGACGATCAGGCAGGCGGCCTGATCGCCCGGCCCGTCAATCGGCGAAGCCGGCCCCGGTGCTGGCATGGGCAACACCGCCATCGACGGTGATGGTATCCCCCACCACATAATCGCCGGCGCGGCTGGCCAGATAGATGGCGGCACCCGCCATGTCTTCATCCACCCCGATGCGGCGGGACGGGATGAATTTGGCGATTGCATCGCCATGATCGCGGGCCACGCGGTTCATCTCGCTGGCAAAGGCACCCGGCGCGATCGAGGTGACGTTGATGCTGTCGGCAATCAGCCGCGCCGCCATCCGCCGCGTCAGATAGATCAGCGCCGATTTTGACGCGTGATAGCTGTAGGTTTCCTGCGGGTTGAGGCGGATGCCATCGATGGAGGTGATGTTGATCACCTTGGCCGGCTGGGTGCGGCTGCCCGAGGCCTTGAGCAGGCCATGCAGCGCCTGGGTGAGGAAAAAGGGCGATTTGACGTTCAGGTCCATCACCTTGTCCCAGCCGCTTTCGGGGAAATCATCGAAGGCCGCCCCCCAGGCCGCGCCGGCGTTGTTGACCAGAACGTCCAGCTTTGGCTCACGCGCGGCGATGTCGGCGGCGAGCGCCTTGCATCCGGCAACTGTCGAGATGTCCTGCGGCAGGGGGATGCAGTTCGGCCCCAGTTCGGCCGCGGTTTCCAGACAGGCCGGCGCCTTGCGGGAGGAGATATAGACTTTCGCGCCCTGGGCGATGAAGCCGGCGGCGATCATCTTGCCGATGCCGCGGCTGCCGCCGGTGACCAGCGCAACACGGCCATCAAGGCGAAACAGGCTGTTGGTGTCCATGGGATCAGGGTTCCTTGCCGTCAAAGTTCTGCCTGTGTCGCGGCTTCCGGCGGCAATGGGAAGCGCGAAATGCCGGGGCGGCGCTTCAGATGCCGAACGACAGGCCGGCAAACAGCTTGCGGCCCACCGCCGGTTCGATCCCGGTCTGGAACACGCGCGCATAATAGCGGGCGTCGAACAGATTCTGCACGCCGAACTGCAGGCGGATGTGCGGCATGACCGTCCATTCGGCGTTGAAATCAGCCACCTGATAGGCCGGGATGCGGGCCGGCACGAAACCGGCACCGGAACCGCCCGGCAGGTTCGAGTCCTGGAAATACTGCGAACTCACCGAAGTCGCCGTCAGGCTGACGGCATAGCGGCCGGTCTGCCGCCAGGTGATCCCGGCCTTCAGCGTGAGATCTGGCGCGAAGGCCGGGCGCTTGCCGATCTGGGCCAGGTTGTCGCTGGCGGTGAACACCGCATCCAGCAGGCTGAGGTTCAGGAAGGCGGTCAACTGCCGGTCGGTCTTGCGGCCGGCAATGAAATCATAGGACACCGCGCCTTCCAGCCCGCGATGGCGGGTGTTGCCGGTGTTGACGTTGATGACATCGGTGGCGTTCAGCCGGCGGGTTTCGATGCGGTTGTTGAATTCGATCCAGAACAGGCTGACATCATAGAACAGGCCCGGCAGCGGCGTGCCATGCACCCCGCCTTCCACCGACAGGCTGGTCGGCGGACGGGCTTCGCTGCCGGGCTGCAGATTGGCGAACGGCGAGGCGACATCGAAGTAACGCAGCGGGCGATAGCCCTGGGTGATGCTGAGATAGGTTTCGTTGTCGCGGCCGAAATCATTGCCGATGCCAAAGCCGAACAGCGGCCGCGCCCGGCTGACATCGATATCGGCGAGCGGGCGGGTGAGCGAGGGCGGCCGCACCGTTTCCCGGATGCGCAGCGCCTCGGCATCCAGGCGGGCGGACAGCACGATGTGGAAGCGGTTCGGCAGGCGGAACACATTTTCAGCGAACAGCGCGCCATACCAGCTCTCGCGCGCCTGGGTGAGGCGCGGTGTGCCGCTCAGCTCGCCGCGCGCAGCGGTGATGTCGCTGCTGATGGTCTGCCGGAACGGCGCGTCGCTGTGGGTGGCGGTGATGCCGATGGTGAAGGCATTGCTGCGCGCCCAGCGCCGCCGCGCGCGCAGATCAAGGCCGGTGTTGGTGAAACGCTCGTCCTGCAGCGTGGTGGTCGCCGGCGCCGCCCCGGCCGCCGCCAGCCGGCTGTACAGCTGCAAGCGAGAGAACCACAATTTGGATTCCACCCGCCATTGGCCCAGATCCAGTTCATTGCCCAAGATCAGCGCGCCGCGGCGCACCCAATCATGGTTGAACGGCGTGGGCGCCACGCTGGGGTCCGCCTCGAACTGGGCGAGGCCGATGCGGCCGGGATTGCCGGCATCGGCATCATGGCCCTGCACCCGCAGATACCAGAGCTGGCCCGCCGCCGGCCGCCAGCCGAGATAGGCATCGCCCTGCAGCAGGTGCGAGGCGGCATTCTGGCGCTGGCCGTCGCTGCGGGTGTAGCCAACCGAAGCGCGATATTCGAATTCGCCCGACACGCCTTCCAGCACGTTGAAATTGCTGTACAGCCCGCGGCTGCCACCCAGATGCTGGGTGTAGACTGTCAACGCCGGGCCACGCGGATCCGGGCGCTTCGAAACGAAGTTGACGGCCGGCGCCGGCTCCGGCCCATAAATCAGGCTGGAGCCGCCGCGCAGCATCTGCACTTCGGCAAGGCCCTGCGGCAGCGGCATGTAATAGAGGGTGGGAAAGCCGATCCAATCGGACTGGATGGGAATGCCATCCTGCAGGACGAGCACATATTCGGCCTCCTGCGGGTTGCCCAGCCCGCGATAGCCCAGATTATATTGCGTGGGTGTCTGCTGTTCAGAGACGATCAGGCCCGGCGTGCGCACGAACAATTCCCGCGCATTGTTGTCGATCACCGGCGGCTGCTGGCCCAATTTGGTGGTCGTCGCCTTCTTGGTGACGGTGATCCTGGTGCCATCAACCTCGGGCAGCAGATGCTGCAGCTTGGGCCGCGTGTCCTCCTGATCGATGCGGAAGCCTTCCACGACGATCAGGGGCGCACTGGCCGGCGGCGCACTGGCCGGCGGCGCTGTGGCCGGCAGCGGCGCGAGGGCCGCAGCCACGGCAATTTCCACCAACATCAATCCGCTCCCGCAGCCGGCCCCCACAGCCGCTGCGCGGCGTCATCATGGTCGGGGAGACAGGATTCGAACCTGCGGCCCTCTGCTCCCAAAGCAGATGCGCTACCAGACTGCGCCACTCCCCGACGCCGGTTTGCCCTAGGTGAAGCCCTTGAAAAGCGCAAGGCTGACAGAGGTGTACATCATCTTGTCAAATCCCTAAGCCACGGTTCATCAGGGGTGCACACGCGCCATGGGAATTGACGCGTCATGAACATGCCTGTCTTCTTTGATCCCACGGGCCGCCGTCACCGGCAGGCGCGGCGGGCCGGGCTGCTGGCGCTGGCGCTGGTCGTGCTGATCAGCGCGATCTTTGCCACCACGGTGGTGGCAGTGCCGCCGGCGCCGCCGCTGCCGCTGGGGTTTGAACGCAATGCGCCGCTGCCGCTGAAGGTGCAGGTCGGCCGCCTGTCCAACCGGCTGGGCGGGCTGGTTGGCGGCCTGTTCGACAGCAAGGCCGAACGCGCGCCCGTGGGGCCGCATGCCGGCCTCACCATCGGTTTTTACACCCCCTGGTCGATGGATGGCGCCGCCAGCCTGACGCGCAATCTGGGCCAGATCGACTGGGTGGCCCCCACCTTGTTCAGCCTTGATCACACCGGCAAGCTGACGGTGAACGACGATGCGCCCATGCGCCAGGTGCTGGCCGGCGCGCTGCGCCGCCCGCTGGTGCTGCCGGTGCTGCAGAATGCCGCCAACGGCAGCTGGGATGGCACCGGCACGGCGGCCGCGCTTGCCACCGCAAGCAGCCGGGCCCGGATCATCGCCAGCATCACGCGGGCGCTGGATCGCAGCGGTGACGCCGGCGTGATCATCGATTTCGAAAATATGCCCGCCGGCAGCCTGCGCCTGCTGCACCGTTTTGCCGGCGAACTGCACGCCGCGCTGGCACCGCGCCACCGGCTGCTGGCCATCACCATGCCGATCGATGATCCGGCCTGGTCGGCCCGTGCGTTCAGCGATGTTGTCGATCGTGTGGTGCTGATGGCCTATGATGAACATTGGCAGGGCGGCACCCCTGGCCCGATCGCATCGAACCACTGGTTTGCCCAGCAATTGGCCCGCGCCGCCCGCGGTGTGCCCGCCGACAGGCTGGTGGTGGCGCTGGGCAATTATGCCTATGATTGGCACCACGGCCAGGCCGATGCCGCCACTGTGGAAGAAGCCTGGCTGGCAGCGCACGACAGCGGCGCCCAGCCGGTGTGGGACAAGGCCAGCGGCAATATCGGCTTTGCCTTTGCCGCGCAGGATGAGGGCGGGGCGCGCCATGATGTGTGGCTGCTCGATGCCGCCAGCGCCTGGAACCAGATGAAGATCGTGCGCCGGCTGGGCCTGGCCAATGTCGCGCTGTGGCGGGTGGGATCGGAAGATCCCGGCTTCTGGCCGGCGCTGAAGGCCTGGCGGCAAGGCAGCATCCGCCCGCCCGCGCTGAGCCGCGTGGAGGAAAGCAGCAATGTCGATGTGGAAGGGCGCGGCGAGATCCTGCGCGTGACCGCCCAGCCCCAGCCCGGCACGCGCCGCATCAGCCTTGATGCCCTGACCGGCCTGATCGGTGACGAAGTCTATGGCCAGTTGCCCACGCCCTATGTGGTGCAGCGCACCGGCGGCCGGCCCCGGCACGTGGCGCTGACCTTCGATGATGGCCCCGATCCGGTGTGGACGCCGAAAATCCTGTCGGTGCTGGAGCATTATCATGTGCCGGGCACATTTTTCGTGATCGGCGAAAATGGTGTGCAGAACCGCGAAATACTGCAGCGCATCGTCGCCGGCGGCAGCGAGATCGGCAACCACAGCTACACCCACCCCAACATGGCCGACGAGAGCGACACCGGCATCCGGCTGGAGCTGAACGCCACCCAGCGCCTGATCGAGGCCTATACCGGCCGCTCCACCCGCTTGTTCCGCGCGCCCTATTTCGGCGATGCCGAGCCGACGACCGCCGACGAGCTGGAACCGGCGGTGCTGGCGCAGCAGCAGGGCTATACGGTGGTGGGCCTGCACGCCGATCCGGGGGACTGGAAGCGGCGCAGCGCCGATGAAATCGTGGCGCGCACCATCGCGGCGGTGGAAAGCGATTCCCCGCAGCGATCGGAAAATATCGTGCTGCTGCATGATGGCGGCGGCAACCGCACCACCACAGTGGCCGCCCTGCCCCGCATCATCGAACGGCTGCAGGCCGATGGTTACACGCTGGTGCCGGTGTCGGCGCTGGCCGGCCTGTCGCGCGACACGGTGATGCCGCGCGTCACCGGCTGGGATCTGCTGGCGGTGCGCGCCGATGTCGGCCTGTTCACCCTGCTGGCCGGAACCGAAAAGGCGCTGAACTGGGTGTTCTTCTTCGCCATTGCGCTGGGCGTGCTGCGCGCTGTCAGCCTCACCCTGCTGGCGGCGCTGCCGCCCCGCGCCGAGGACAGGCCGCCCGCCCGCCAGAACGGGCCGCAGCCCAAGGTGACGGTGATCATCCCCGCCTACAACGAGGAGCGGGTGATCGAGGCTTCGGTGCAGCGCATCCTGGCCAGCGATTATCCGCATATGGACGTGATCGTGGCCGACGACGGCTCGAAGGACCGCACCAGCGCCATCGTGGCCGCCGCCTTCGGTGCGGATCCGCGCGTGCGCCTGCTCACCATGGTCAATGGCGGCAAGGCCAATGCCCTGAACCGCGCGCTGGCGGTGGCCGATGGCGAGATCATCGTGGCGCTGGATGCCGATACGCATTTCGAAACCGCCACGATCAGCAAGCTGGTGCGCTGGTTTGCCGATCCCGGCATCGGCGCGGTGGCCGGCAACGCCAAGGTGGGCAACCGGGTCAACCTCGTCACCCGCTGGCAGGCGGTGGAATATGCCACGGCCCAGAATATCGAACGCCGCGCCCTCACCCGCTTTGATGCGATCATGGTGGTGCCGGGCGCAGTGGGGGCCTGGCGGCGCGCGGCGCTGAATGATGTTGGCGGCTATCCGGAAGACACGCTGGCCGAAGACCAGGACCTGACGATCGCCATCCAGCGCAAGGGCTGGTCGGTCGCCTATGACGAGGAGGCCGTGGCCTGGACGGAAGCGCCCGAAACGCTGGCGGCGCTGGGCAAGCAGCGCTTCCGCTGGGCGTTCGGCACGCTGCAATGCCTGTGGAAACACCGCAGCATCCTGCGCAGCCGCCGGCCGGCCGGGCTGGCGCTGGTGGGCTTCCCGCAGGCCTGGGCCTTCCAGATCCTGTTCGCGATGATTTCCCCGCTGATCGATCTGGCGCTGGCCGTCTCCATCATCGGCACGGCGTGGAACATCGTCGATCACGGCTGGGCGCAAACGCAGACCGACGTGCTGCGCATGGGTGCCTATTGGCTGGCGTTCACCATCGTCGATCTGATCTGCGGCCTGATCGCCTTCCGCCTGGATGTGCGCGAACGGCGGCTGCCGGCCCTGCTCCTCCTCTCCCAGCGCTTTGTCTATCGCCAGCTGATGTACGGCGTGGTCATCCGGGCGGTGGGGGCGGCGCTGGCCGGGCTGGGCATCGGCTGGGGCAAGCTGGAGCGCAGCGGGCGGGTGAGCGCGCCGGCCAGCGCCGCGGTCTGAACCGCTCCGGCGGTTGACGCAGACAGCGAATCGCGCCAGATGTGGTGTATCAGTTTCGTAATACGGAGTATGGTATGTTTCCCCTCACCCGCCGTGATCTGATCGCTGCCGGTGCCGCCGCCGCCACCGTGCCGATGTTCGCCGCGCGCGCGGCCGAAGCCGGGTGGGAAACGCTGCCGACCGAGGCCTTTCCCGGCAAGCGTGACGACATCAGCTTCGCCGATGCGCAGCATGGCTGGTACGGCACCGGCAAGGGCGATCTGTTCCGCACCAGCGATGGCGGCTCCAGCTGGAGCAAGGTGGCCGCCCGGCCGGGCACCTTCATCCGCGCGCTGGGCTTTGTTGATGCCAGCACCGGCTTCATCGGCAATATCGGCACTGATTATTATCCCGGTGTCACCGATACCACCCCGCTCTACCGCACCGATGATGGCGGGGTGACATGGGTGCCCGCCGATCTGGGCGGCAAGACGATCGCCGGCGTGTGCGCCATCGACGTGCTGCGCACCCAGCGCATCTTTCAGGGCCGGCTGCAGCCCCGGCTGGTCGTCCATGCCGCCGGCCGGGTTGGCGGGCCGACGGGCCTGCTGCGCTCCACCGATGGCGGGACAAGCTGGTCGGTGAGCGATCTGTCGGCCCAGGCGGGCATGATCCTGGATGTGAAGTTCCTTGATGAACAGACCGGCCTGCTGTTCGCCTCCACCGGCCGCGATCCGGCCAGCACCGAAGGGCTGATCCTGCGCACCAGCGATGGCGGCAAAAGCTGGAGCAGCGTCTACAAATCGGGCCGGCCGGGCGAGCTGATCTGGAAAGCGTCGTTCGCCGACCGCCAGACCGGCTATGCCACCGTGCAAAGCTATGATCCGGCCCGCGCCCAGCAGTTGATCGTGAAGACGGTGGACGGCGGCCGGAGCTGGACGGAACTGCCGCTGGTGGTGGACGCCAAGGCCCGCCAGTTCGGCATCGGCTTTGTTGATGATCAGCGCGGCTGGGTGGGCACCATGGCCGGCGGTTTCGAAACCCGCGACGGCGGCAAGAGCTTCACGCCCGCCCCCATCGCACGCGCCGCCAACAAGTTCCGCATCGTCGCCGACGGCCCGCGCCGCCATGTCTATGCGATCGGCACGCAGGTGCAGCGGTTGACGCTGTAAGCCGCGCTGCCGGTGTCAGCCGGCGGCCTCACCGCGCAGGGCGATGGCGCTGATGTGGCGGCGGCCGCCCTGGCGGGCGAGCTGGACGTACAGGTCGATCGAACTGCGCACATAATGCGCGATGCTGTCGCGATCGAGGCTGGTGCCCGATTGCAGCACCAGCAGCGCCAGCTGCTCGATGGCGCGGGCCGGGCTGTCGGCGTGGATGGTCGTCATCGAACCCGGGTGGCCGGTGTTGACGGCGCGCAGGAAGGTGAAGGCTTCCGGCCCGCGCAATTCGCCGAGGATGATGCGATCGGGCCGCATGCGCAGCGCCGCGTTCAGCAGGTCTTCGGCGGCAACGTCGGCCTCGCCCAGCGGGCTGCGCGCGGCGACCAGACCGACGGCATTGGCATGGTGCATCTCAAGCTCCGGCGTGTCCTCGATCAGGATCAGGCGTTCGTCGGGGGCAATTTCGTGGATGAGCGCGTTGAGGAATGTCGTCTTGCCGGTGGAGGTGCCGCCCGACACCAGGATGTTCAGCCGCTGCCGCACCGCCAGCCGCAGCAGGCCGACATGATCGCCCTTCGCCTTCAGCCCGCGCAATGCCGTGGCCAGCGCATCGGCAGCGGCCGCCGGCCCGGCCATGGCGAACGCGCCGGTGGCGGCATAATCGTCAAGCCGCAGATGGGCGGACTGGTGCTTGCGGATGGCCATCGCCACCGGCCCGCGCGTGGCCGGCGGCGCGATGAACTGCACGCGCGCGCTATCGGGCAGCACCGCCGACAAGATGGGGTGCCGGGCATTGATGCCCTGCGCGGTGAGCGCCGCCACCTGTTCGGCCAGGCGCAGCAGCAGCCGATCGTCGCAGCCCGGCAAGTCATGCCGTTCGATCTGCCCGCCCAGCGTTTCCAGCCACAGCTCGCCGGGTCGGTTGACGTACAGATCGGTCACATCGCCGCGCTGCAGATGCGCGGCGAACGGTGCCAGCGCGTGTGCCAGATAAATGCCGGTTTCGCGTGCGGGGCTGGCGGTTGTCATGGTGCCGGCTCCACCGGCGCGAATTCCAGATCGCGCGCCACCAGCACGGAAATCTGCGCGCCCTGCCGCACCGACAGGCTGGGCTTGGGCAGCGGCCCCACCAATTGCGAGGTGCCGTTCTGCACGGCCGGGCTGGCGAGGATCACCCCGTTGCGGCCCACCGCCTGCGCCCCGGCCAGCGTGCCGAAATCGATGGCCGATTGCAGCAGGGCGCCGCCCAGCCGCGCCGGAAAATGCGTGTCCACCCGTCCGCGCACGCCGGCCCGGCCCAGCGGATCGGTGGCCGGGGAATCGATGGCGATCACCGCCCCATCGGGCCGCACCAGTTCCAGCCACTGCACGAAGGCGCGTTTCTGGCCGGCGGCGACATCGGCCCGATAATCGCCGAACAGCCGGCTGCCGCGCGGGATCAGCACGCGATCACCGGCAAGGTTGCGCACATCCTGGCTGACGAGGGCGCGGGCCTGGCCGGGCTGGGTGGAATCGAGCGCGGTTTCGAGGATCGCCGGGATCAGCGTGCCGCGCGGCACCACCGTGGCCAGCCGGCTGGCGCGGCCACGGCTGGCAAAGCTGGGCCCGGCAAGACGCCCGGCCACAGCGGCGGCCGCCGCGCCGGCGCCAGCGGGTGCGGCCCCGGCCACCACCGGCGCGTCCCCGGCGGTGGCATCATAGACGATGGCGCTGGCCCCGCTGGCGGCAGCCGGCGGTGGCGCAGGCGGCGCGGGCGGGCCCATCATGGCTTGCAGGCGGCTGGGCAGCAGTGCTGCCGGCGGATAGGCCGGCGGCGATGGCGGCGGCGATGGTGACGGCGATGAAGGCGGCGCTGCCACCGGCGGAGGCGGCAGGGCCGGCGTCGCTGCGGCCGGCGGCGACAGATCAAGCGGCGGCGGGCGGTAGGGCGCGGTCAGCCCGTCGCGGCTGACGGCGGCGAAGCGCACCGCCGGCTGCGCCTGGGCCAGCCGGCGGTTCTCCAGCCCCAAGAACAGGCCGCCGCCCAGCGCCAGGATCGCCAGCAGCCCCAGCCACAGCGGCGCATTGCCCCGATCGGCCCCCACCAGCGGCAGGCCATCATCGGCCTCAGGCTTTGGCCCGTCGCTCATGGCGTGGCTCCGCGCGGCGGGGTGAGCGTGGCGGTGGCGATCTGCCGGCCGCTGCGGAACAACAGCCGCCGGGGGATGCCTTGCAGGATCATGCGGTCATCCTCGAAGCGGCCGTTGACCAGCGCCTCGCTGCCGTCGTCGGCAATCTGGAACACCGCCGGCAGCGCCGCACCGGCCGGCCAGGCCAGGATAATCTGGTTGCCAGCGATGCTGATGCTGGCCGGGCGCAGCGCCGGCGCACCGGCCAGCCGATAGGCGGCGCTGCCAGCGGCCGGCGGCGCGGCCGGCAGCTCCGGCCGGGCGGCGGCATAGGCAAAGCGCATGATCAGCGGCGGCGGCTGCACGGGACTGTTGCCCAGCAGCTCGAACACATAGGTGCGCGCGTCGGTGATCACCGTCAGGTTGCTGTTGATCCCGGAATAGTTGCGCTTGATGAAAATCGCATCGCCGCGCTTGTTGGCGTTCACCTGCCAGGCGCTGCTGTCGCCCACCGCCATGGTTTCGATGCGTTCGCCGGGGGCGAGCGCGATCATCAGCGTGTAACCGGCGGCCACCTCCACCGTGTAGATGCGCCCGGGATCATAAGGGATGATCTGCAGGCGCGGATCGGGGCTGGCCGCGGCCGGCAGCGCCAGCCACAACAGGGCCGCAAGCCGCAGCGCCCGCACCCGGTCAGCGCCCGGCATCGGCGGCCTCGGCTGCCGGCAGCAGTTGCGGCAAGGCTTCGGGGGAGCGGCGGTAATCCAGCACCTGGAACCCCAGCGGATTGATATAGCGGTCGGCCACGGCCATCGGCGCGTTCGCATAGCGGTACCGCACGGTCGCCACCCAATATTGGCGCGTGGCTGTTGGCCGCTCGCGATCAAGGGCAAGCGTTTCGAAGCGGACGAGCGCCGTGCCGTCAGACAGGCCGGTGACCGATCGCACCTCGGCGGCGATGCGGGCCTGCGGCCCCAGCCGGGCGGCCGGGCTGTCGGGATTGCTGCGCGCCATGGCGGCCAGATAATGGTCACGCGCCGCCCCGGCCGACCACAGCGCCACCTTGCGATACTCATCCCGGATGGTCGCCCGGTCAAAGCCTTCGCGGGCCAGCACATATTGCACCAGAAAGCTTTGCGTCAGCGCCCGGTCCGGCGCGATCAGGCCGGGTTCCAGCGGCTTCAGCAGTTCGACATGGCCGGTGTGGCGATCGACCAGCAGCGTGTAGGGCACCACCGTGCGCAGCGGCATCATGGCAAAGATGGTGACGGCTTCGATCACCGCCACCAGCGTCGCGGCCAGCGCCACGATCCAGGCGGTGCGGCGCGATCCCCGCAGCGCATCAGCCATGCTGTCCGCCCAGCTTTGCGCTGCCCGGTGATAGGCGTCGTTGGTCGGATCGGGCCTGCGCGTCATCGCCGTTGTCGTCCTTGCGTGCGCCGGGCCAGCGCGGCGGGCGGGCGGCGGCGGTAAAGCTGGCCCAGCGGCACCGGCGGGGCCGCCGGGGCCGCGGCCGGCTGCGGCACCC
>JBAXRE010000003.1:0-305817 GCA_037131365.1 Sphingomonadales bacterium | reverse complement strand
ATAATCGCCGCCGGGCACGAAGCAGATATCCTGGCTGTCGGGCTTGGCCGCCACCACCAGCCCAAAGGCCTGAGCCAGCGCGCGGGTTTCGGCCTTGGCGAGGCCGCCCAGCGGGAAGCGCAGATAATCGAGCTGATCGCGGGTGGTGGTCCACAGGAAATAGCTCTGATCCTTGCCCGGGTCGGCGCCGCGGTGCAGTTCGGCACCGTCCGCGCTCTCGCGGCGCTGGACATAATGGCCGGTCAGCAGCGCCTCGGCTCCCAGATCGCGGGCCAGCGCAATCAGATCGGTGAACTTCACCGTGCGGTTGCATTCCACACAGGGCACCGGCGTCTGGCCGCGCGCATAGGCATCCACGAACGAATCGATGACGGCGCTGCGGAACCGGCTCTCCATGTCGACGACGAAATGGGCGATGCCCAGCCGCTCGGCCACGGCGCGGGCGTCGCGGATGTCGGCCCCGGCGCAGCACGCCCCCGGCCGCGCCGCCGCAGCGCCCTGATCATAAAGCTGCAGCGTGATGCCCACCGCATAGCAGCCGGCCGCAGCCGCCAGCGCCGCCACCACCGAGGAATCGACCCCGCCCGACATGGCGACGGCCACGCGCCGGCCGGCCAGCGGTGCCAGCACGGCGGCAGCGGCGGCCGGCAGCGCGGCCGGCAGGGTGCCGGACAGGGCGGAAGGGGCGGCAGGGGTCACCCCGGCGGCATTGGCCAGCCGGGCCGCCGCCGTCAAGTGCAAGGGCCGCCGCCGGGCGCGGCGGCGGGTAAAGCCGGGGCGGCCGCCGCCGTCAACATCGCCATGCGCAACCCCACCCATGTTCGGCCGCCCCCCGGCCGGCAGGAGGCCCGATCATGTCGTTCATGTCCCCGCCCCCCACCGGCCACGCCCTGGATGATCTGCCGCCTGACGATACGGTGCGCTGGGTGCCGAGCCGCAAGGCGGCGGTGCTCACCGCGATCGCATCGGGCCACATCAGCCTGGACGAAGCCTGCGCGCGCTGGCGCCTGAGCATTGAGGAGATTGCGCTGTGGCGCCGGGCGATGGCCCGGGTCGGCACACCGGGGCTGCGCGTCACGCGCGTGCAAATCTACCGTCCGCTGTTCGAAGAGTCTGAAGATTGATTAATTTTCATGAAAAATTATGACTTATGTGTAAAATATTGTCCGTGGGGGTATTTACGCACGCTCCCAGACAGGGTTAAAGGTTAACGGGGTCGCGCCGTGATTGGGCGGTGAAAAAACGCGGGGGACGAAGGCTTTAACCGGAGACTTTTGCATGCGCGTCCTGCTGATTGAAGACGATCGCGCCATGGCCCGCAGTGTTGAGCGCATGCTCGACGAGGCGAGCGTTGAGCACGAGACGGCGGGCACGGGCGAACTCGCCCTCGAATATGCCCGCACCTATGAATTCGACGTCATCCTGCTCGATCTCAGCCTGCCCGACATGATCGGCCACGAGGTGCTGCGCCAGCTGCGCCAGTTGCGGATCAACACGCCCGTCATGATCCTGTCGGGCGACGCCGAAACCCACAGCAAGGTGACCGGTTTTGGCGCCGGCGCCGATGATTATGTGACGAAGCCGTTCGACCGGCAGGAACTGATGGCCCGCCTGCATGCGCTGGTGCGGCGCAGCCAGGGCCATGGCCAGTCGGTGATCGTCACCGGCCCGGTTTCGGTCGATCTGGCGGCGCGCAGTGTGAGCGTTGATGGCAAGCGCGTGGCGCTGACCGGCAAGGAATATGCGATCCTGGAAATGCTGTCGCTGCGCAAGGGCATGACGCTGACCAAGGAAATGTTCCTGACCCATCTTTATGGCGGCCGTGACGAGCCGGAACTGAAGATCATCGATGTGTTCGTGTGCAAGCTGCGCAAGAAACTGCACCTGGCCGGCGCGCCCTCATCCGGCTGCATCGAAACCGTGTGGGGGCGCGGTTACGCCCTGCGCGATCCCGAACCGAGCGCGTTTCCGGCCGTCGCCTGACGGCGGGTGATGGCATCACGGGCCACCGGCTTTCCGCTGGCCGTTTCGCGCGGTGCGCGCAGGGGTTCAGCCGCTGCCCGGCCGCCGCGGTTCGGTCAGGCCGCGCACGACGCCGCGCAGGAACTGCACTTCGGCCTGGGTGAAGCCCGGGCGGGTCATCAGGTTGCGCAGCATGCGCGTCGCCGTCTCGCGCAGCCCGGGGGCCGGGTTGAACCAGCTGTTGGCCTCCAGCCGGGCCTCGATCGCGCCGATCAGCCCGGCCAGATCGGCCTGCGCCGCCGGGCCGTGGTGGTTGACCAGCCAGGTCGGCGGCGGGGCACCATGGCCGATCACCCAGGCATAGCCGAGCACGGCCACCGCCTGCGCGAGGTTGAGGCTGCCGAACGCCGGGTTGGACGGGATGGTGCAGATGGCGTGGCAGTGCAGCAGATCGTCGCGCACCAGGCCGGTGCGTTCCGGGCCGAACAGCAGCGCCGATTTGCCCGGCAGCGCCTGCATTTCGGCGACGGCGCCGGCCGGGGCGGTGACGCGGCGCACCATCTCGCGGGTGGTCATGGCGGTGCCGATGGTGAGGGTACAATCGGCCACGGCATCGCCGACGCTTTCGAACAGGCGGGCCTGTTCGATCACCGCATCGGCCCCGGCGGCCGATGGCCCGGCATCGGGATTGGGCCAGCCATCGCGCGGCTGCACCAGCCGCAGCTCGGTCAGCCCGAAATTGAGCATCGCCCGCGCCACCGCGCCGATGTTCATGCCCAGCTGCGGGCGCACCAGCACGATCGCCGGCGGGTTCGGCGGCATCACGGGCGGCGGCGGCGGTTCGGTCATGGGGCGGCGTTAGCGGGTTTGGTGGCGCTTGTCAGGGGTGGGCGCTGCGGCCACCTCAGTCCAGCTTCCGTCCCTGCACCGCTTCGGACAATCCGCCGACGAATGTCTCGAAATCCCGCGCCTCGCGGAAATCGCGATAGACCGAGGCAAAGCGGATATAGGCAACCGGGTCGAGCGCCTTCAGCGCCGCCATCACCATCTCGCCCACCACATCGGCTTCGATTTCGGCCTCGCCCAACGATTCCAGCTGGCGCACGACGCCGTTGACCAGCCGTTCGATGCGTTCCGGTGCCACCGGGCGCTTGCGGCAGGCGATATCGATCGATCGGGCCAGCTTGTCGCGGTCGAACGCCTCGCGCTTGCCGCTTTTCTTGACGAGGGTCAGCTCGCGCAGCTGCACACGTTCGAAGGTGGTGAAGCGGCCGCCGCAGGCCGGGCACTGGCGGCGACGGCGGATGGAGGCCGCGTCGTCCGTCGGCCGGCTGTCCTTCACCTGCGTGTCGTCATTGCCGCAGAACGGGCAGCGCATGGCTCAGGGCCTTTTCGTGATGGTGCGCAGGAAGCCGAGCGCGGCGCCGAACACGGTGCCCCAGAAGATGCCGACGGGGGCAAACACCAGCCCGACGAAGAAGCCGATGGCGGCGCCGGCCATCATGTTGCGGCCCACTGTGGTCGAACCGATCGGCCCGGCCTTGGCGAACACGGCATCGCTGTCCTGCTGCAGCCGCTGCCTGGCCGCATCGGCCAGCAGGCCATCCACCGCATCGCCGGCGCGGGTGAAGGCGGCATCGGCGGCATCGGCAAGCTTGCGCCCGGTGTCATTGTCCAGCGCGCGGCGGCCGGCGGCGACGGCATCATCAGCCGCCTGCACCAGCCGGTCAGGCCTGTCCTTGTCCGTCTCGTCTGCCGCCACGCCCCTGCACTCCCCGGTTCAGGCCGGGTAGATCGGGAACCGCGCGCACAGCGCCCGCACGCGGGCATTGACGGCCGTTTCCACCCCGGCATTGCCATCATGCCCGTTGGCGGCCAGCCCGTCGAGCACATCGGCGATCATGTCTCCAATGGCCTGGAATTCGGCAATGCCAAAGCCGCGGGTGGTGCCGGCCGGGGAGCCGACGCGGATGCCGCTGGTCTTGGTCGGCGGCAGCGGATCGAAGGGCACGCCATTCTTGTTGCAGGTGATGCCGGCGCGCTCCAGCGCCTCGTCGGCATCCTTGCCGGTGATGCCCTTGGGCGACAGGTCGATCAGCGCCAGATGGGTGTCGGTGCCGCCGGCCACCACGGCGCAGCCCCGCTCCACCAGCCGGGCGGCGAGCGCCTGGGCGTTGGCGATGACGGCCTTGGCATAATCCTTGAATTCCGGCTGCAGCGCCTCGCCAAAGGCCACCGCCTTGGCGGCGACGACATGCATCAGCGGGCCGCCCTGCAGGCCGGGGAAGACGGCGCTGTTCAGCTTCTTGCCCAGCTCCGCATCGCGGCTGAGGATCATGCCGCCACGCGGGCCGCGCAGCGTCTTGTGGGTGGTGGTGGTCACCACGTCGGCATGCGGGATTGGCGACGGGTGGACGCCAGCGGCGACGAGGCCGGCGAAATGCGCCATGTCGACCAGCAGGCGCGCGCCCACCTTGTCGGCAATGGCCCGGAAGCGGGCGAAATCGATCTGCCGCGGATAGGCCGAACCACCGGCGATGATCAGGGTGGGCTGGTGTTCGACGGCCAGCCGCTCGACCTCGTCATAATCGATCAGATGATCCTCGCGGCGCACGCCATATTGCACGGCGTTGAACCATTTGCCGCTCATCGCCGCCTTGGCACCGTGGGTGAGGTGGCCGCCGGCATCCAGGCTCATGCCCAGGATGGTGTCACCCGGCTTGGTCAGCGCCAGCATCACCGCGCCATTGGCCTGCGCGCCCGAATGCGGCTGCACATTGGCATAGGCTGCGCCGAACAACGCCTTGGCGCGGTCGATGGCCAGCTGCTCCACCACGTCAGACGGGTGGCAGCCCTGATAATAGCGCTTGCCGGGATAGCCTTCGGCATATTTGTTGGTGAACACGCTGCCTTGCGCTTCCAGCACGGCGCGCGACACGATGTTTTCCGACGCGATCAGCTCGATCTGGTTCTGCTGGCGGTCAAGCTCGGCGGCGATGGCGGCGGCGACAGCGGGATCGGAGCCGGCAACCGGCGTTTCAAAAAAACCGTCGGGGCGGATCTCGGTCAGGGGGCGGGTGCTCATCATCAGGTCTCCTCAACCGAGCTTGGCGACACGGCCGGCGTGGCGGCCGCCGGCGAAATCCGTCTTCAGAAATTCGGCCACGCAATCCCGCGCCACCTCGACGCCGATTATCCGGCTGCCCAGCGCGATGCAATTGGCATCATTATGTTCGCGGGCCAGCCGCGCCATCAGGCCGCTGGTGACCAGCGCGCAGCGGGCGCCGGCGATGCGGTTGACGGCGATGGAAATGCCGATGCCGCTGCCGCACACGGCGATGCCCTTTTCGGCCCGGCCCTGCGCCACCGCCTCGCCCAGCGCACGGCCGAAATCGGGATAATCGACGCTGCTTTCATCCTGCGGGCCAAGATCCAGCACCGCGTGGCCGGCAGCGCGCAATTCGTCGGCCAGCAGCGCCTTCAGGGCATAGCCGGCATGGTCTGACGCGAGCGCGATACTGGGCATGGGGGCGACTCCGGGTGCGGTTGCCGGCGTCTCTACAGCCAACATCGCCCCCTGCCAACCGCAGCGCCTGTGCTGCCGCAGCGACCCTCCCCCGTCGCTTGACCGCATGGGCGCATCGGCTCATCCCGCGTTCTGCCCTGCCACTTTGGCGCGTTCATGTCAGCGACAGGGGCCGGCAGGGGGAATGGGTGAAGCAGGCGGCGTGCCGGCATGCGCCGCCGCCCCGCCACCGGTTTTTCACCGCGCCGGCCTGCCCCCGGCCGGCGCCGCACAAGGAGGGATGAGATGACACCGCAACTGACCAGCATTTCGGCCGTGGCTCTGCTGATGGCCAGCATGGTGACCGCGCAGGAACGCCAGCCGCCGGCCGGCATCGGCCGCCCCGATGCCAGCCTGTCGGCCGGGGTCGCCGCCGCCGCCCCGCAGCGCGGGCCGGAGATCCGGGGCGTCATCACCGCCCGCAATGGCAATGCGATGCAGGTGACCGCCGAAGATGGCAGCAAGACGCTGGTGACGCTGGACGATCAAACCCGGCTGAAAGCCACCAGCGGCCTGTTCGGCAGCAAGGCGCGGCCCAGCCTGGCCAATCTGTTCAACGGCATCCCGGTGACGGTGCAGACCAGCCAATATGGCGACCAATTGGTGGCCACGCAGGTGCAGTTCCGCAGCACCGATTACCGGACGGCGGCGATGATCCGCAACGCCACCGCGCAGCAGTTCGACGCGCAATCGGCGGCGCTGAAGGAACAGAATGTGGCGCTGGCCTCGCTGCGGGGCCGGGTCGCCGATATCGACAATTATAATCTGAAGGGCGTCACCAACGTCTATTTCGACACGGCGGTGTGGAAGCTGAGCCCGGAGGCCAAGACCCGGTTGTGCGACGTTGCCGCCGAGGCCGAGAAAATCCCCAACGCGCTGCTGCTGGTGGTGGGTTACACCGATTCGGTTGGCGACGATGATTACAACCAGGAATTGAGCGAGAAGCGCGCCAGCCGCGTGATGGCGCATCTGCAGCAGGTGTGCCGCTGGAAAAGCTTCCGCACGCTGACGCCCAGCGGCATGGCCAAGGCCGATCCGGCCGCTGACAACAGCACGCCGGACGGCAAGGCGCAGAACCGCCGCGTCGCGGTCAACGTGCTGGTTTCCAAGGCGGTTGACGGCATGTGAGGCGGGCCGGCGCCGGCTTTCAGCGCAAAGCCGGCGCCGGACGCGGCTCATTCGAACGTCAGGTCGCCCGTTTCCGGTTCCTCGAAATGGCGGGCGACATCGTCGTCGCTGATGCCCTCAAGCGTGGCGGGGGACCATTTCGGGTTGCGATCCTTGTCGATCAGCTGGGCGCGGATGCCTTCGAAGAAATCATGGCCATTCCGGATTCCGCAGACCATGCGATATTCGCTCACCAGCGCGGTTTCGATCGCCACCCCGCGCGCGGCGCGCAGGCCGGCCAGCGACAGCTTGCACGACAGCGGCGACATGCGGCGGATGATGGCGGCCTGTTCCTGCGCCCAGGCATCGCCGGCATCGAGGCTGGCGACGATATCCTCCATGCGGTCATGGCCGAAATGATAGTCGATGGCGTCCTGAAAGGCGGCGATCGGCGCTTCGCCGGGGCTTTCGTGGAAGCCGGCGAGCAGCTCGCCCACCGGCTGGTCGCTGCTGGCCAGCAGGTCGGCCAGCGTCGCCAGATGGGCGCTGGGCACATGGTGGGTGGCGATGCCGGTGTGGACGAGATCGGCAGCCTTCAGCCGCGCACCGGTGAGCGCTGCCCAGGTGCCCACCTCGCCCGGCAGCGCCGCCAGCGCGTGGGTGCCGCCCACATCCGGGATCAGGCCGATGCCGGTTTCGGGCATGGCGAACAGCGTGCGTTCGGTGGCGACGCGGAACGGCCCATGGATCGAAAGGCCCACGCCGCCGCCCATGGTGATGCCGTCGATCAGCGCCACCCACGGCTTGCCGCAGCGGGCAATGGCCTGGTTCATGCGATATTCGTCGTGGAAGAAACTCTCCCACAGCGCCCGGTTCTGGCGGCCTTCGCGGCCGAGCAGCGCCACGTCCCCGCCGGCGCAGAAGGCGCGGTCCCCGGCGCCGCTGATGACCATGTGGCGCACGGCGGGATCGAGCATGGCATCGATGATGGCGCGGTGGATGGTCACCGCCATCGGGTGATTGAGGGCATTCAACGCCTGCGGGCGATTGAGCGTGATCCACAGCGCATGGCCGCGGCGTTCGATCAGCACTTCGGGGGCGTCGGTCATTTGCGGTCCACCAATTGGCCGGGCTCGGGCATTTCGACGGGGATCGCCGAGGTTGTCAAACGCGCCAGCAGCGTGCCGGCTTCGTCGAACAGATCGGCCTCCATATAGGCGACGCGGCGGCCCAGCTTCAGGCAGCGGCCTTCGGCATACAGCGGCACACCGGCCTTGGCGGGGGCGAAGAAGCTGGTCTTCAGCTCGATGGTCGGGATGCCGATGCGCTTGCCGCTCTTGATGATGGCAGCGAAGGCGGCGGCATCGTCGAGCATGGCGACGATGATGCCGCCCTGCACATTGCCCATCGGGTTGCGGCAGGCGGGAACGGGCAGGAACTTCATCTTCACCCGCCCGGCCTCGCTGTCGATCTCCAGGATTTCCTGGCCCAAGATCTCGGCGGTCGGCGGCGCAAAGCGGTTCATCCGCGCCTTCAGTTCCTCGTCATTCAGCGCCATTGTCCGCCTTTCACCCCAATGTCAGGCCATAGCGGTGCAGCGCCGGTGCCAGCGCGTCAACCTGTTCGTCGGCACGGGTGAACAGCGCGCGGCCGCGGCCTTCCCCTTCGCTGCCGCGCGGCCCCAGCAGCTGCGCCACCCGCCGCGCGATGCCGGGGCCGCCATCCACAAAACCAAGGCCCGGCGCGGCGGCCTGCAACTGCGGCAGCAGCAGCGGGAAATGGGTGCAGGCCAGCGCCACCATGTCCATCGCCGCCCCGTCGGGCTGCCCGGTCAACCCGGCCAGTTCGGCGGCGACATCGTTCGCCGTCACCGTCTCGCCGCGCAACTGCGCCTCCGCCAGTGCGACCAGCCGCGCCGATCCATGCAGCAGCACGGTGCAATCGGCGGCGTGATCGGCGGACAGCCGCGCCACATAGGGTTGGCGCACCGTCGCCTGCGTGCCCAGCACGCCGATCACCCGGCTGCGGCTGGCCTCGGCCGCCGGCTTGATCGCCGGCACGGTGCCCACCACCGGCACATCCAGCACGGCGCGGGCATGGGCGAGCGCGATGGTGGAGGCGGTGTTGCAGGCGATGACGATCATGTCGGGCTGCAGCCGCTCGGTCAGCCGGCCCAGCAGCGCGCACACCCGCGTGGCCACCTCCATCTCGGTCTTGGTGCCATAGGGAAAGCCGGCATTGTCAGCGACATAGCTGATATCAACCGCCGGCAGCGCGGCGCGCACGTCGTCGAGAACGGACAGGCCGCCAACGCCGGAATCGAGCATGAGGATGTGGGTGATCGTCGCCTCCCGCATGGCTTTGCCGGTCGTCATTTCCACGACCGCGGCCAAAACGCAAAGCCCGGCGGCGCAATCGTCGCCAACGAAAGGTAAATTGCCGATTGGCCCCGCAAGGCGGCGGAATGGCGGCCGTTTCCCGAGGCACCAGCAGTCCAGCCAACGGGGACCGAGATGATCATGCCCAGTCGCGTCGCCGCCGCCCTGCTCTGTCTGGCGGCCCTCACCGCCGCCCCGGCCCGCGCCGCCAACGAAATTGCGACCACCGCGCGCGGCCTGTTCAGCAATGTGCGGGTGGCCGGCGCGCCAGCCACCGTGGTTGGCCCGGTGAACGAGGTCAGCGGCCGCACCTCGCCGGGCTATGCGCGCAGCGGCGGCAGCCCCGGATTTTCGCAAAGCGTCGCGCTCGGCACGGTGGGCGGCATCGGTGTCAGCCTGAACCTCAACACCGGAACCATCGCGACCGCCGCCAGCGCCAATGGCACGCTGCCGGCCAACACCACGCTGGGCAGCGCCAGTGCCAGCGTCGATGCCGTCGATCTGCGGCTGGTTTCCGGCAACGGGCCAACGCCGCTGCTGCGGCTGACCGCCGGCAACATCCAGTCCACCGCGACCGCGCAAATACTGGGCGGCGTGCTGTCCCGCATCGGCCAGTCGCAATTCACCAACCTGTCGCTCAGCATCGGCGGCCAAACGATCCTCAGCCTCGGCAATGCGGCGCAGGTTGCGCCCAATTTCCTCGCCTATGATGCCGGCGGGCTGCAGGTGGTGCTCAACCAGCAGTTCTTTTCCGACATGTCGACCACAAGGATGCTGATCAACAATGCCGTCGGCATCAGCTTCACCAACTATCTGATCGATGGCCGCCGCCTGAACGGCAATCTGCTCATCGGCCAGTCCATGGCCGAATATGTTGGCTCTGCCGCCGTGCCGGAAGCCGCGACCTGGGCCCAGCTGATCGCCGGCTTTGCCCTGACCGGCAGCGTTGCCCGGCGGCAGCGCCATCGCAAACTGCGGCGTCAGGATCAGCTGATGTCATACGCCTGATTGCAGCGCGGCCCCGGCTGCGGCAATAGAGGGCCGCAAACCGGGGGGCCGCGATGGGGATCACCACAACATCGGAACTGCCGCCGCTGCCGGATGCCAGCGGTTTTGTCGCGCCGCCGGTGCCGGGGCCGCTGGCCGCGCTGGCCGCCCTGGCCCGGGCGTGTGCGCGCGATCCCGCCGGGGCTCTGCGCGTGGGCCAGCGCAGCCTGTGGCTGCTGGCGGTGGCGGCCATCTGCGTGCCGCTGCATGCGCTGTGCCGGAAACTGGGCCTGGCCTCGCCATGGGCGCGGCGCTTCCTGGGCTGGGGCGCGCGCGCCTGCGGCATAAGGGTGAGCGCCATCGGTGCGCCGTGCGAGCGCGATGTCGTGTTCATCGCCAATCACCTGAGCTGGACCGACGCGCTGATCCTGGGCGGGCAGACCGGGGCCGTGTTCGTGGCGCAGGATGGCATCGCCATCTGGCCCGGCCTGGTGCAGATCTGCCGGCTGAACGACACCATCTTCGTCAACCGGGGTGACCGGATGGGCGTGACCGGCCAGATCGCCGCCGTGCGCGCCCAGTTCGCCCGCCACGGCCGCATCGCCATCTTTCCGGAAGCCACCTGCAGCGACGGCCGCCGCCTGCTGCCGTTCAAGCCCGCCCTGTTCGCCATGCTGGCGCCGCCGCCCAAGCCGGAAGCGGTGATCCAGCCGGTGGTGATCGATTGCGACGAGGCCGGGCGCGATCTGGCCTGGCTGGGCCTGGAAACCGGTGCCGCCAATGCCTGGCGCGTGCTGGCGCGCCCCGGCACATGGGCAGTGCGGGTGCATTTCCTGCCCCCGATCAGCGCTGCCGATGCGGCCGACCGCAAGGCGCTGGCCGCCGCGACACGCGCCGCCATTGCCGCCGGACTGGCCGAAACGCTGGGCCGGCCGGTGGCCTGAACCCGGTATCTGCCGCCCTAATTCCGCTGCAACGCCTTGCCGGTGCCGTCGCCAACCTGCGTTGCGGTCATGCTCCCGAATGCCCCTTCCGGGCGCAGTTTGCCCACGGCGGACCGCCGGTCCATCCAGCGGCGTGACAGGCGGCGGGCGAGCGCGTAAACCCCGCACATGACTCAGTTTCCGCACGCCCGCCTGCGCCGCACCCGCATGACCGCCTGGAGCCGCGACCTGCACCGCGAAACCAGCCTGTCCCCCGCCAATCTGATCTGGCCGCTGTTCCCGACCGAAGGCCATGACCAAGAGGTGCCGGTGGGCACCATGCCCGGCGTGTCGCGCCTGTCGGTCGACCGGCTGGCCAAGGCCGCCAAAGACGCCGCCGCCATGGGCATCCCGGCCATCGCGCTGTTCCCGCACACCAGCCCCGACCGGCGCAGCGAGGATGCCAAGGAAGCGCTGAACCCTGACAATCTGATCTGCCGCGCCATCCGCGCCATCAAGGATGCCGCGCCCGAAGTGGGCGTGCTCACCGATGTGGCGCTCGATCTCTACACCAGCCACGGGCATGACGGCCTGATTTCCGCCAGCGGCGAGATCTTGAACGATGCCACCGTGGAGATGCTGGTCGGCCAGTCGCTGAACCAGGCCCGCGCCGGCTGTGACATCATCGCCCCGTCTGACATGATGGACGGGCGGGTGGCGGCAATCCGTGACGCGCTGGAATCGGAAGGCTTCTGCAACACCCAGATCATGGCCTACTCGGCCAAATATGCCTCTGCCTTCTATGGCCCCTACCGTGATGCGGTGGGTTCGGGCGGCGTGCTGAAGGGTGACAAGAAAACCTATCAGATGGACCCGGCCAACACCCGCGAGGCCCTGCGCGAAGTCGCCATGGACATCGAGGAAGGCGCCGATTCGGTGATGGTGAAGCCGGGCATGCCCTATCTGGACATCATCCGCGCCATCCGCGACGCCTTCGATGTGCCGGTGTTCGCCTATCAGGTGTCGGGCGAATATGCGATGCTGGAAGCCGCCATCGCCGCCGGCGTGCTCGACCGGGCCAAGGGCGTGCTCGAAGCGCTGATGAGCTTCCGCCGCGCCGGCTGCTCGGGCGTGCTCACCTATCACGCCCCGCTCGCCGCCCGCCTGATGGGCGCATAAGGGCGGGCGCGCCCCCCGAAGCCGGCCGCATCGCGCTTGCGAGGGCGGCGCGTTGGGTTTAGGCGGTCGCGCATGACGGATCGGGTGCGCATCGCGGTGTTGGGGGCTTCGGGCTATACCGGGGCCGATCTGGTGCGCCTGGCGCTCACCCATCCCCGGATCGAGATCGCCGCGCTCGCCGCCAATGCCAAGGCCGGGCAGACCATGGCGCAGATCTGGCCGCATTTCGCGCCCTATCCGCAGCTGCCGGCGCTGGTGAAGGCCGACGAGATTGATTTTTCGCAGATTGACGCGGTGTTCGGCTGCCTGCCGCACGCCGCCTCGGCGGAATTGCTCTCCACCCTGACGGACAAGCGCATCATCGATCTTTCGGCCGATTTCCGGCTGAAGGATGCTGATGTCTATGCCGATTGGTACGGCGGTGCCCACCCGGCGCCGGCGCTGCTGCCGGACGCTGTCTATGGCCTCACGGAATTTGCCCGTGATGCGCTGCCGGGCGCGCGGCTGACCGCCTGCCCCGGCTGCTACCCCACCGCCGTGCTGCTGGCACTGCTGCCGCTGATGGCGGCGCAGGCGATTGCGGCGGAGCGGATCACGGTGAACGCGCTTTCCGGCGTGACCGGCGCCGGGCGCGGCCTGAAGGAGGCCAATCTGTTCGCCGAGGTGGCGGAGGCCGTGCATCCCTATGGCATCGGCCGCCACCGCCACATGCCGGAAATGGAGCAGGAGCTGGCCGCCCGCGCCGGTCGGCCGGTGACGATCAGCTTCACGCCCCACCTGATTCCGATGAACCGCGGCGAGCTGGTGACCTGCATCGTCGAAACGCCGCACGGGCCGGATGCGCTGCGCCAAGTGCTGGCGGATGCCTATGCCGGCGCGCCGTTCGTCCACCTGCTGCCGCCCGGCATCGCCCCGGCAACGCGGATGGTGCGCGGTTCGAACCATGTCGTCATCAACGTCTTTGCCGACCGGGTGCCCGGCCGCGCCATCGTCATCGCCGCCATCGACAATCTGGTGAAAGGCTCATCGGGCCAGGCCATCCAGAATTTCAACCTGATGTTCGGCCTGCCCGAAACCATGGGGCTGGAGCAGGCCCCGCTGTTCCCTTGACGAAACCCGTCATAACCACGGAGCGGCTGTGGCTGCGGCCGTGGATCGAAAGCGATCTCGCGCCCTTCATCGCCATGGGCCGCGATCCGCGCGTGATGGCGCATTTTCCCGCCTTGCTGACCGACGCGGAATCGCGGGCGGCGGCAATGCGCGCCATGGACCATATCGCCGCCCACGGCTTCGGCTTTTGGGCCATCGAGCGCAAGCGCGACCGCCAGTTCCTGGGCTTCTGCGGGCTGAAGCGCGTGGATATTCCCGGCCCGCTGGCGGGCGAGGTGGAGATCGGCTGGCGGCTGGCGCACAATCATTGGGGCCAGGGCTATGCGCGCGAGGCGGCGCAGGCCTGCCTTGATCACGGGCTGGGCGCATTGGGCCTGCCGCGCATCACCAGCTTCACGGTGCCGCGCAACACGCGCAGCTGGGGCCTGATGGAGAGGTTGGGCATGGAACGCCGCGAGGATCTGGATTTCGCCCACCCGGCCTTGCCGCCCGCGCATCCGCTGAACCGCCACATCGTCTACATGACACGGGCGGGCGGCTAACCTTCATGGTTCGTCATCTGTCCGTGCCCTTGATCTTTCCCCACTGCCGCGCCGCCGTGTAGCCAAGATAGCCGGTGCCGAACAGCGCGTAGAGCGGCTCCGGCAGGCTGCGGAGATAGCCGGTCATGCCGGCAGCCATGTTGTGGGCCAGCGCCGGATCGAAGGCGGCGAGCACGCCCATCGGGATCGACCACAGCAGCAGGGCATAGGCGACATAAAGGAAGGTGGGGCGCGCGCGCCGCGTCCACGGATCGCTGCCGCCGGCATCGGCGATGATCGCCGAAAGCCGGGCCAATTCCGGGCTGTTGCCTAGTTTCAGCAGTTCGATCCTGGCGGCATCACGGGCAACGGGATCGGGGATGAGCGTGTCGAGCAGATCGGCAACGGGGGCGATGGCGGGCATGGGCTGGGCCTTCCGAACGAGGACGCCCGAAGTTAACCAAATCGGTTCGTGTAGGACAGTGCGGGATCTGCTCAGGCCCGCAGGCGCGCGGGGGATGGTGGATTGACTGAATGTCTTGGAAAAATGGTCGGAGCGACAGGATTCGAACCTGCGACCTCCAGACCCCCAGTCTGATGCGCTACCAGGCTGCGCTACGCTCCGAGCCGTGGGCGGGCTTAGGAGCTAATGCGCTGCGATGCAACCCCTCAGGCGGCGTTTTCCATGCCGTATTGCTTGAGCAGATCATAGAGCGTCGGCCGGCTGATGCCGAGGATCTTGGCCGCCTGGCTGACGTTGGAATCGGCGCGCACCATGGCCCGGCGGATGGCCTGGCGATCGGCCACCTCGCGGGCATGTTTCAGGGTCAGGCTGGCCTCGTCAGCGGAATTGGCAAGATCAAGATCCTCGGCCGTCAGCCGCGTGCCTTCGCTCATGATCACCGCGCGCTTCACCCGGTTTTCCAGCTCGCGCACATTGCCCGGCCAGTGCCAATCCGATACGGCCGCCACCGCATCCGGTGCCAGCCCCTTGAAATCGCGGCCATTCTCCCGCGCAAAGCGGGTCAGGAAATATTGCGCCAGCAAGGCCGCATCGCCGGTGCGTTCCTTCAGCGTGGGGATGCGCACCACGATTTCGGCGAGGCGGTAATAAAGATCCTCGCGGAAGCGCTGGGCGGCGATCATCGCTTCCAGATCCTGGTGGGTGGCGCAGACGATGCGCACGTCGACCGGGATCGGCTTGCGGCCGCCAACGCGTTCGATCACCCGTTCCTGCAGGAAGCGCAGCAGCTTCACCTGCAACGGCAGCGGAATGTCGCCAACTTCGTCGAGGAACAGCGTGCCGCCTTCGGCCAGCTCGATCTTGCCCGGCTGGGTCTTGACCGCGCCGGTGAACGCGCCGCGTTCATAGCCGAACAGTTCGGATTCGAGCAGATTTTCCGGGATCGCCGCGCAGTTGATGGCCACGAACGGCAGCTCGGCCCGGGTGGAGGCATTGTGCAGCCCGCGCGCCAGCAATTCCTTGCCGGTGCCCGACGCGCCGAGCAGCATCACCGAGACATTGGCGGTGGCAACGCGTTCGACCATGCGCGCCACCTTGATCATTTCCGGCGCGGCGGTGACGATGCCGCCCAGCACCTTGTCCCCGGTGCTGGCGGCATCGGCGAGGCGGCGGTTCTCCGCCTCCAGCTCCGCCACGTGGTAGGCGCGGCGCACGATCAGGCCGAGTTCATCGATATCGACCGGCTTGTGATAGAAATCAAAGGCCCCCATGGCGATGGCGCGCCGGGCGCTTTCGCGGGCGCCGTGGCCCGATGCCACGATCACCTTGGTCGCCGGCCGCGCCGCCAAAATGGCTTCCAGCGTGGCAAAGCCTTCCGAAACACCGTCAGGATCGGGCGGCAGGCCCAGATCGAGGGTGACGACCGTTGGCTGGTGGGTGCGCAGCGCCTCCAGCGCCGCCGCGCGGTCGCCCGCCAGGATCACCTGCTGGTCCTCATAGCTCCATTTCAGCTGGCGCTGGAGACCGGCATCATCCTCGATCACCAACAGCTTGGGCTTGTCACTCACACGCGTTCCCCCGTCACCAGCATCGCATCGGCGCCCGTGCCATCCGCCAGCGGCAGGGTGATGGTGAAGCTCGTGCCTTCGCCTTCACGGCTGGCAACGTCAAGCCGGCCGCCGTGCGCGCGCACGATTTCGCGCGCCTCATAGGCACCGATGCCGAAGCCGCCGGCCTTGGTGGAGGTGAAGGGCTGGAACAATTCCTGCCGGATGAAGCGCGCCGACATGCCGTGGCCGCGATCGCTGAGCGTCACCACCAGCGCGCGGCCGGCGGTGGCCACCTCGAACCGGATCGGCGCGCCCGGCGGGGACGCATCGATGGCGTTCTGCAGCAGGTGGGCGAACATCTGTTCCAGCCGGGCGGCGTCACCGCGCACCAGCGGCGGCACCTCGCCATCGGGCAGGGTGAGGGTCAGCGCCGGCCACGCCGTGCGGCGCTGGCGCACCAGATCGGCCAGCAGGCTGACAACCGGCACATGGGTGTCGCTGGCCGTCGCACCCGACGCCCGCTGCGACAGCCAGCCGAGCAGCGCGTTCATCTTGCCGACCGACTCCTTCAGGGTTGCGACCATGTCGCTGCGGAATTCCGGATTGCCGGCATGGCGTTCGGCATTGCGGGCGAGCAGCGACAGCTGGCTGACCAGGTTCTTGATGTCGTGCAGGATGAAGGCAAAGCGGCGATTGAACTCCTCGAACCGCCGCGCCTCCTCCAGCTGCGACTGGCCGCGGCTTTCGGCCACATAGGATCCGACCTGACGGCCCAATGTTTTCAGCAGCTCCTCATCCTCCCAATCCAGCCGGCGCGGCACCAGGCTGCGGCCGATCAGCAGCACGCCGGCCAGCGCATCACGGTTGAAAGCCGGCAGCACCAGCCAGAAGCGCGGATCGGCGAGCAGCCAGGCGGGCAATTCGGGCGCTTCCGGCACGTCGCCGGCGCGCACCAGATCGAGATCGAGCACTTGATCCTGCGCCACCCAGGCGATCAGCGGGCTGGCGGCGGGCATGGCTTCGGGCGGGCGGGTTTCCATGCGCCAGGTGGCGATCGGGATCAGCTGGTCCTCATCGGGCACCAGCAGCCAGCCGCCGCGCGCATCCAGCACGCTGGCCACGGCCTGCACCACCCGTTCGGGCAGGCCCTGGGCATCGCCCGGCGCCGAAACCGTGGCGATGAAGCGCAGCCATTCGGTTCGGTAATCATAGCGGTAGCGGTAGAAATTGCGGGCGATGGCCACACGCAGCCAGGCGCGGAACCGGTCGGACACCAGCACCACCGCGCACAGCATGATGGTGGCAAACAGGAAACAGACCTGCAGCAGCGTGCCCCAGCTGCCGCCGACCAGCTTGAGCCCATAGGCCAGCACCGACATGGCGATGAGGTAGAAGCCGACCCCGGAGAAGGCGACCGTCTGGAAGGCGACATTGCGGGAGACGCGGGCATTCTGCGCCCAGCCTTCGCGCGCCACGAAGATGAAGAAGGGCACCACCAGCGCGTTCACCGCGCCGCGGATATTGTAGAGATCCACCGAACCCGGCGGCACCAGGAAGGTGAGCGTGTAGAAGTTCAGATCATAGAGGAACAGGCCGGCCAGGCCGAGCGCCAGCAGCCGCACGCCGGACCGCAGGCCGGAGGCGGTGGCGATATAGAGATTGTGGCACAGCACCACGCCGGTGACCGACACCGCGATGCGCACCACCAGGAACAGGCTGCCGGCCAGATCGCCCGGCCCCACCAGCATGTCGCGCCCCACCCCGCCCAGATCGAAGGCGAACTGGATGGCAAGCACAAAGCCCAGGATGCCGCCCAGCCACAGGGCCGATCTTTGCTCACCGCCGCCCAGCCATGTGGGCCGCAGCAGGTGCAGCAACAGGCCGATCCAGATGCCCGTGCGCAACGTCTGCAGCGCCGAAATCCACGGTTGCAGCCCGGAATCGACCAGATAGGTGAGGACGAAGGCTGCCGCCCACAGCGCCGTGGCCAGCGCCGCCCCGGCGAACCACAGGTTGATGCCGCCGCGCTGGCGGGTGATGGCGGCGACGAACAGCCCGGCATAGGCCAGCAAGGCCAGCAGGTGGCTGTACAGCCCGACATCAGTCAGCACGATCATTGCCGGTGCGCTGCCCCCAAATTTTTACCAACGATAACGCGGCGACAACCTAAGCGCAGAATGTGCCGAGCGCCAATAGCATTGGCGGCGCCGCGCCTCCCGCCCGGCTTGATCAAGGCTTATCATCACGGATGACATGATAAGCATATATGCTATTATCCGCCCATGAGCCTGCCCGCCCCCGAATCGGCCCCGCCGCCCTTCACCGTGCCCGATACCATCGGCGTTCTGGTGTCGGACGCGGCGCGCCTGTTGCGGCGGCGCTTTGATGCCCGCGCCCGCCGCATCGGGGTGTCGCGGGCGCAGTGGCAGGTGCTGATCGCGCTCGCCCGACACGAAGGCATCAACCAGGCTGGGCTGGCGGAACGGCTGGAGGTGGAAACCATCACCGTCGGCCGCATGGTGGACCGGCTGGAGGAGGCCGGGCTGGTCGAACGCCGCGCCGATCCGGCCGACCGCCGCGCCTGGCGTCTGTTCCTAACCGCGCGCGCCCACCCGCTGCTGGCCGATCTGGAAGCGGTGGCGGCCGAGGTGCGGGCCGAAATGCTGGCCGGCTTCACCGCCGCCGAAGATGCCGCACTGCGGGCGCTGCTCACCCGGCTGCGCGCCAACCTGTCGGGCAAAGAAGGACAGAATTCGTGAACGCCCCCATCGAACGCCCGCTGGCCGAACCGGCCGTGAAAAGCCGCTGGCGCACACGCGCGCTGATGCTGTCGGTGCCGCTGTTCCTGGTCGCGGTCGCGCTGTGGCTATGGCTGTCGGGCCAGGGCCAGGTCTCCACCGACAATGCCTATGTGCGCGTGGACAAATTGGCGATCTCCAGCGACATTTCCAGCCGGGTGCGGCGCGTGCATGTGGCCGAGAATATGCCGGTGAAGCGCGGCCAGGTGCTGATCGAGCTGGTCGATACGCCGTTCCGCATCGCGCTGGCCCAGGCCGAGGCGCGGCTGGCCGATGCCCGCCGCCAGGTGCGCGGCCTGCGCAACGACACCGGCGCCAGTGCTGCCGACGTGTCGGCCAAGCGGGAGGCGCTGGCCTTTGCCCTGACCGAGCTTGACCGCCAGCAAAAGCTGATCGACCGCGGCTTTGCCACGCGGGCGCGGGTGCAGCAGGCCGAATATGCCGTCGCCAACGCCCGTTCCGAACTGAACAAGGCGCTGGCCGACGATGCCGCGGCGCGCACCGCCGCCGATGGTTCGCAAAGCGTCGAACAGCATCCGCTGGTGCTGGCCGCCGCCGCCGCCCGCGACAAGGCTGCCTTTGATCTGGCCCGCAGCCGCATCATCGCGCCGGCCGACGGCGTGGCGACGCAGACCAGCCGGGTGATCCCCGGCCAGGTGATGATCCAGGGCGTCGCCACCATGAGCGTGATGGTGACCGGCAGCGCCTATGTCGAAGCCAATTTCAAGGAAACCGAGCTGAAGGACATGCGCGTCGGCCAGCCGGCCGAAATCACGCTGGATGCCTTCCCCGACCGGCCGCTGAAAGGCCGCGTCACCTCGCTGGGCGTCGGCACGGGCAGCGAATTTTCGGTGCTGCCGGCGCAGAATGCCACCGGCAACTGGGTGAAGGTGGTGCAGCGCGTGCCGGTGCGCATCGCGCTGCAACCGCGTGCCGATGTGCCGCTGATCGCCGGCCTGTCGGCCGAAGTGAAGGTGATCACCCGGTGAGCAGCGCCGCGCCTGCCCTGCCGGCGGTGCGGGCCGAAACCTCGCCGCTGGTGGTGACGCTGGTGGTGATGCTGGGCAGCTTCATGACGGTGCTGGATTCCACCATCGCCAACGTGGCGCTGCCGCACATGCAGCCCAGCCTGAATGCGGCGGCCGACAGCATCACCTGGGTGCTGACCAGCTATATCGTCGCCACCGCCATCGCGACGCCGCTCACCGGCTGGCTGGCGGCGCGGCTGGGGCGGCGCACCTTGTTCCTGTGGAGCGTGGCGGCCTTCACCGCCGCCTCCGTGCTGTGCGGGCTGGCGCAAAGCCTGGAACAGATGGTCGTCTATCGCATGATCCAGGGTGCAGCCGGTGCCTTTCTGGCGCCGTTGGGCCAGGCCTATGTGCTGGATGTGTGGCCGCAGGAAAAGCACGGGCCGGCGATGGCCTGGTGGGGGGTTGGCGTGATGGTCGGGCCCATTTTGGGCCCGGTGGTGGGCGGCTGGCTGACCGACAGTTTCGATTGGCGCTGGGTGTTCCTGATCAACCTGCCGTTCGGCGTGATCTGTTTCAGCTGGGCGGCGGCGGTGCTGCCGCAGCCCAATCTGCCGCAACGCCGGTTCGACATGACCGGCTTTGCCCTGTTGGCGCTGGGCATGGCCTGTCTGCAGCTGGGGCTGGACCGCGGCCAGCAGCTCGACTGGCTGGCCAGTTGGGAGGTGCGCGGCGAATTCGGCATTGCCGCGGCCGCGCTGTGGGCCTTTGGCGTCCACGCCTTCTCGCGCCCCGGCGCCATCGTGGATCGGCAATTGCTCAGCGACCGCAATGCCATCACCGGAATGTTGTTCATCACGCTGGTCGGCTTCCTGCTGGTGGCGACGACGGCGCTGCTCCCCACCATGGTGCAGCGCCTCTATGGCTATCCGGTGGTGGAGGCCGGCGAGCTGATGATGCCGCGCGGCATCGGCATGATGATGGCAATGATGTCGGCCGGGCAATTGCTGGGCCGCGGGGTCGATCCGCGCGCCATGCTGGCGGTGGGCTTCACGCTCACCGGCGCGGCGCTGTGGGGGATGAGCGGCTTTTCCCCCGATCAGGGTGCCTGGCCGTTCATCGTGACGGGATTTTTTCAGGGGGCCGGGCTGGGGCTGATCTTCGTGCCGCTGAACACGGTGTCGTTCGCCAGCCTGCCGATGGCGCTGCGCACCGATGCGTCGGCGATCTACATGCTGTTCCGCAACATCGGCGGCTCCATCGGCATCAGCGTGGCGGTGGCGATGCTGGAACGCCAGACGCAGGTGAGCCACGCCGATCTGGGCAGCGGCATCACCCCCTTCAGCCAGCCCTGGGCCGATCCGGCGGCCCTGGCCACCGCCGGGGCCGGCGGGGTGGTGGCGATGCTGGACGGCGTGGTGAACCGGCAGGCGCTGATGATCGCCTATATCGACGTGTTCCGCGCCATGGCGATCATGGCGGTGAGCGTGCTGCCGCTGCTGTTGCTGCTCAAGCGCCCGCCGAAACGCGCGCCGCAGGTGCATCTGGCGGATTGAGGAACGCAACTTCCGCTCATGCCGAGCTTGTCGAGGCAGGCAGGCGCGGACTGTGGCGCATCCACCCGCCCTTCGACAGGCTCAGGGTGAGCGGTGCCAAATCCGCCAATCACACCGGCGGCGGCACCAGCCCGATCAGGCGCATCACCGCCGCCTGCACCACCATCACCAGCAGCCACCACAGGCAGGCGCGCGCGATGCGGCCGCCGCGCTGGCCGGCCATCAGCAGCGATGTCGCCAGCGCCGGCACCACGAAACCCGCCCAGATCACCACGGCGGAACCCACGGTCATCACCCACAGCGGGGCCTTGGGCGGTGCCAGGATCAGCGCGCCGGCCAGAATGGCGCCCAGCCACAGCGCCGACACCAGCGCCACCAGCCAGCCAATCAGGGTTTTCGGCCGATCCACGAATTGCGCCAGCAGGATGGCCAGCAGGGTGGAAAGCCCGATCGGGACGGCGTTGAGGACAATGTAGATCATCGCGCCAGCTTGCCGGCTTTCGCCGCCCGTGCAAGGGGGAGCCGCATCAAGGAGGAGCCATTTTCATGTCAGACCTGCCGCCGCTGCTGCTGGGCCGCCTGAACCATGTCGGCATCGCCTGCGTGTCGATCGACGCGACCGTGGCGATGTATGAACGTCTGTTCGGTGCCACCGTTTCCACCCCGGCCTTCGATCTGCCGGCGCAGGGCGTGCGCGTCGCCTTCATCGATGTCGCCAACAGCCAGCTGGAGCTGATCGAACCGCTGGGCGAGGACAGCCCCATCCACGGATTCTTGAAAAAGAACCCCAGCGGCGGCCAGCACCATGTCTGTTTCGAGGTGGCGGACATCATCGCCGCCCGCGATGCCATGCGCGAACGCGGCGCCACCGTGCTGGGCACGGGCGAGCCGCGCATGGGCGCGCACGGTGTGCCGGTGATCTTCGTCCACCCGCGCGACACCGGCGGCGTGCTGGTGGAATTGATGCAACAGCCGCCGGGCGGCCACTGACCAACGCACCCGCGCCCGTCAGGGACCCGCCCAGGGCCGGCCAGCCGGGCCGAGGGCTTGCCTCGGCCCTCCCGCCGCGTCTCAATCCTTGTTGCGGCCGCTCAGCAGCCAGCCGACAACGAAGCCAAGCGCGATGCCCGCACCCAGCGCGGCCAGCGGCTGTTCCTGCACCGTGGCGCGGACCTTGGCCGTGCCCTGTTCCGTCAGCTCCTGCGCGCGCTCGCGGGCGGCGCGGGCCTTTTCCGGCGCGGCATCGGCGAGCTCGCGGGCCTTGGCAGCCGCCTTGTCATAGGCATTGCCGGCGACTTCGCGGGCCTTTTCCATGGCGCGGTCGGCCTGGCCCTTCAGATCGTCCTTCAGCTTGGCGACCTTGCTGGCGGCGGCATCGGCTTCGTTGGTATCGGCAAGGTGCGGCACCGGCGCGGTGCCGGCGGTTTCAGTGGTGTCGTCAAACGTGCCTTCGGTGGCCATGGTGATGATTCCTTTCGGGCAGCAACGGCTGTTATCCCAAGTTAGTGTGCGGGTGCGGTCTTTTGAAGCCCGTATAAACCCGTTCGATCAATCGTCGGTCGTGACCCGGCCACGGCCTGCCTTGACCCCGGCGCGCACGGTCTTGGCGGTCAGCCGCCGTTCCTTCGATCCGCGCGTCGGCCGTGTCGGCCGGCGGGTGATCGGCCGGATGCAGGCCTGCGCCACCATCTCGTGCAGCCGCTCGCGCGCATCGTCGCGGTTGCGCGGCTGGTCGCGGAAGCGGTTGGCGGTGATGACGATCACGCCATCGGCCGTCGCCTTGCGCCCAGCGATCTTCAGCAACCGCTCCTTCACCTCCGGATGCAGGCTGGGCGAGGCTGCCACATCGAAACGCAGCTGCACGGCCGAGGAGACCTTGTTGACGTTCTGGCCGCCGGGGCCGCTGGCTCTGACGAACGATTCTTCCAGTTCGTCATCGGGGATGATTAGCGCCATGATGATCCCCATAACCGAATCGCGGGCAAGGGGGCAGACATGATCATCGTCCATCATCTCAACAACAGCCGGTCACAGCGGATCCTGTGGCTGCTGGAGGAACTGGGCACGCCTTATGCCATCAAGCATTACAGCCGCGATGCCGTCACCAACCTTGCCCCGCCCGAACTGAAGGCCGTCCACCCGCTCGGCAAGTCGCCGGTGATCGAGGATCAGGGCAAGATCGTGTTTGAAAGCGCCGCCATCACCGACTGGATCATCCGCAAGCACGGCAATGGCCGGCTGATGCCGACGCCCGGCAGCGAGTTGCACGAGGATTATCTGATGTGGCTGCATTTCGCCGAAGGTTCGGCGATGACGCCCTTCCTGCTGGCGCTCTACACCGCCCGGCTGGGCGAGGCGGCGGCCCCGCTGCAGCCGCGCATCCAGGAACAGATCGGCGCCCATCTTGCCTATATCGCCCAGTGCCTTGGCGACAACGAATGGCTGGTGGGCAACGAACTGTCGGGCGCGGACATCATGATCAGCTTCATCGCCGAATTCGCCACCAAGCAAGGCCTGACCGCCGCCTTCCCCAATCTTGCCGATTATGCCCGCCGCATCCAGGCCCGCCCGGCCTGGCTGAAGGCTGCCGAGCAGACCGAACCCTACGGCTTCCGGTTATGAGCGGCGCGGGCGGGTGGCCAGCACGTTGACCGCCAGCCCGCCGACGATGAGGGCGGCTGCGAACAATTTCCAGCCGGGCAGCGGTTCGCCCAGGAACAATGCGGTCGATGCCATGCCGATCACCGGCACCAGCAGCGATGTCGGCGCGACGCTGGTGGCGGGGTAGCGCGCCAGCAGCCAGCCCCAGGCGCCATAGCCGAACAGCGTGTTGCCCACCGCCTGCCAGGCGATCGCGGCCCACACCGCCGGTGTTGCCGCCAGCAATGCCGTGTGGATCGCCGGCCAGCCTTCGAACCACAGCGCCATCAGCGCCAGCGGCGGCACCGAAAACAGCGACGCCCAAGTGATGAAGCCCAGCATGTCAACCTTGCCGGCACTGCGCTGCACCATGTTGCCCAGGCTCCAGCCCAGCGCGGCCCCCAGCACCAGCACGATCCCGGTGACGGTGACATCGCCGCCGGTGTGGCCCAGAATGACGGCAAGGCCGGCCAGCGCGAGCGCCAGCGCGCCATATTGCAGCGGTTTCAGCCGCTCGCCCGACAGGATCATCGCCATGGCAATGGTGAAGACGGCCTGACTCTGGACGATCAGGCTGGCCAGGCCGGCGGCGATATAGCCATTGATGGCGATGAACAGCAGGCCGAACTGGCCCACCCCGATGGCGATGCCATAGCCGGCCAGGATGCGCCACGGCACCGCCGGCCGGCGCACGAAAAAGATCAGCGGGAAGACGACGGCGGCAAAGCGCAGCGCGGCGAACAGCAGCGGCGGCAGCGCGTGCAGCGTGGCGCCGATCACGGCAAAATTGCTGCCCCACACCAGCACCACCGCCAAGGCCAGCAGCAGCGCCCGGGCCGACAGGCCCTGCCCGTTCATCGCGGCGCGGGTGCCGGCTGCGTGTCGCGCGGCCTGGCCAGCCCGTGATAGGCGGCCACCGCCACCAGCAGCGCCACGACGATGTTCAGCGCCAGCGGCCGCGCGGTGCCGTCGTGCAGCGCCGCCCCCACCGCCGATGCCAGTGCGCCGACGCCGAAATTGACTCCGCCCATCAGCCCGGAAATGGCGCCGGCCCGCAGCGGATCGACATTCAGCGCCCCGGCCGAGGCATTGGCCGCAATCAGCCCGTTGGAGGACAGCGCCACGAACAGCAGCGGGAAGAACAGGGTGAGCGGCGCGTTGGCGTGGGCAGCGATGGCCAGCGCCGTCCCCGCCACGGCCGCGCCGATGGTGGCAACGCCCAGAATGGCATCGGGCGAACGCCGGCGCAGCAGGGCGCGGTTGATCTGGCTGGATCCAACGATGCCAACGGCGATCGCCGCGAACACCAGCCCGAACTGGCCCTCGCTGAAGCCCCACACGTTGATCACCAGATCGGGCGATGCGGCGATGTAGGAAAACAGGGTCGCGCCATTGGCCGCCCCCACCAGCAGATAGCCGATCAGCCGGCGGTTGCGCACCAGCAGCGCATAGCCGGCCAGCACATTCTGGCTGCGCGCGGCGGCCGCCGTGGCCTCTGACCGGCTTTCAGACAGGCGCAGCGCCACCGCCGTGCCGATGGCGATGCCAACCGCGACAAAGGCATAGAAGACCACATGCCAGCCAAAGGCGCCGGCGATCCAGCCGCCGATGGTGGGGGCCAGCAGCGGCGCGATGGCCAGCACCAGCATCAACAGGCTGAAAATGCGGGCCGAATCGCGATGGTCATAACGGTCGCGCACGATGGCGCGGCAGGTGACCATGGCGGCGCAGCAGCCCAGCGCCTGGAAGAAGCGGCCCGCCACCAGCGCCTCGATATTGGGGGCCAACGCGCAGAACAGGCTGGCCGCGACATAGACGCCCGATCCGATCAGGATGGTCGGCCGCCGGCCAATCCGGTCAGACAGCGGCCCGAAGAACAATTGCCCCAGCGCCATGCCGATAAAGAAGGTGGAGAGCGTCAGCTGCACCGCTGCCGCCGACGTGTGATAATCACGCGCGATCGCCGGCAATGTGGGCAGGTAAAGATCGATGGTCACCGCGCCGAACGCGGTCAACGATCCCAACAGCAGGATTTCGCCCAGGCTGGGTTGCCGGGCCTGGGAGGCGGAAGGAGCGTGCACGCCCGGGGGTTTAGGGGCGGAAACGCCCGCGGTCGAGGGGCGTTTCGACACTATGACATTATGGTCAGGCGCGCGCCGAGCCCTCATCGACCGCATTGATGCTGTTGTGGCGCAGCGCGTCGAGCACGGTGCGCACGATGCCGGCGGCATCCAGCCCGGCATCGGCATATTGCTTGGCCGGCGCATCATGGTCCTGATAGAGATCGGGCAGGCGCAGCGTGCGGATCTTCAGGCCGGCATCAAGCAGGCCTTCGTCGCTGGCCAGGGTCAGCACATGGCCGCCGAAACCGCCGATGGCGCCTTCCTCGATCGTCACCAGCACATCGTGGGTGGCGGCGAGCTTGCGGATCAGCGCCATGTCGAGCGGCTTGGCAAAGCGCATGTCGGCCACCGTCGTCGAAAGCCCCTTGGCGTCGAGCGTGTCGGCGGCGGCCAGCGCTTCGGCCAGGCGGGTGCCCAGCGACAGGATGGCGACCTTCGTCCCCTGCCGCACGATGCGGCCCTTGCCGATCTCAAGGCGGGTGCGCTCGGCCGGGATGGCGACGCCGGTGCCTTCGCCGCGCGGGTAGCGCAGGGCGATCGGGCCATCATCGTAAACCGCGGCGGTGTGGACCATGTCGGCCAGCTCGGCCTCGTCGCTGGCGGCCATCACCACCATGTTGGGCAGGGTGGCGAGATAGGTGATGTCGAACGAACCGGCGTGGGTCGCGCCGTCCGCGCCAACCAGGCCGGCGCGATCGATGGCGAAGCGCACCGGCAGATTCTGCAAGGCAATGTCGTGGACCACCTGATCATAGGCGCGTTGCAGGAAGGTGGAATAGATGGCGCAGAACGGGCGCATGCCCTGCGCGGCGAGGCCGCCGGCGAAGGTGACGGCATGCTGTTCGGCGATGCCGACGTCGAAGCTGCGCTCCGGAAAGGCCTTGGCGAAACGGTCAACGCCGGTGCCGGACGGCATGGCGGCGGTGATGGCGACGATCTTGGGATCGCGCTTGGCTTCCTCGATCAGCATGTCGCCAAACACATTCTGATAGGCCGGTGCCTTGGGCTGGGCCTTGTGCTGGGCGCCCGACACCACGTCGAACTTGACGACGCCGTGATATTTGTCCGCCGACGCTTCGGCCGGGGCATAGCCCTTGCCCTTCTGCGTGACGACATGGATCAGCATCGGGCCTTCGGCGGCATCGCGGACATTTTCCAGCACCGGCAGCAGATGCTCAAGATTGTGGCCGTCGATCGGGCCGACATAATAAAAGCCCAGTTCCTCGAACAAGGTGCCGCCGCCCTGGGCGAGGCCGCGGGCATATTCATCCACCCGCGCGGCTGCCTTTTTCAGCGGCGGCGGCAGCACCCGGCCCGACACCTGCTTCAGATATTCGCGCAGTTCCAGGAACTTGCGGCTGGACAGCAGGCGCGACAGATAGGCCGAAAGCGCACCCACCGGCGGCGCGATCGACATGTCATTGTCGTTCAGGATGACGACCAGGCGGTTGCCGGCCTCGCGCGCATTGTTCATCGCCTCATAGGCCATGCCGGCCGACATCGAACCGTCACCGATAACGGCGATGCCCTTGCCCGGCTTGTCCTGCAGCTTGTTGGCGATGGCAAAGCCCAGCGCCGCCGAGATGGAGGTGGAGCTGTGCGCGGCGCCGAACGGATCATACTCGCTCTCGCTGCGCTTGGTGAAGCCGCTGAGGCCGCCGCCCTGGCGCAGAGTGCGGATGCGGTCACGCCGGCCGGTGATGATCTTGTGCGGATAGCATTGGTGGCCAACGTCCCACACCAACTTGTCGTCGGGCGTGTTGAACACATAGTGGATGGCGACCGTCAGCTCGACCACGCCAAGGCCGGAACCCAGATGCCCGCCGGTGTAGGACACGGCGTGGATCATCTCCTGCCGCAGTTCGTCGGCCAGCTGCCGCAGCTGGCCAGGCTCGAGCCGGCGCAGATCGGCCGGAACGACAACCTGATCAAGCAGCGGAGTTTCAAGCTTCATGACAACGACCCGGGCGGTGGATGAACAAGGGGATTGCCCTTAGCGATTATGGCAGGCGCTGTCATCCAAACTGTCATACCGGGTGGCAAAACGCCCCCTTCCGCCGTTCAAGCCTTTGAAATCAGGCGCAATCGGCGCACAGGCCACGCACTTCGATCACCGGGCGCACCGGCGTGAAGCCAATCCGGCGGGCGGCATCGCGCACATCGCCGGTGATGCGGTCGTCATCGATGTGAGTCGCCCGGCCGCAGCGGTCGCACACCAGGAAGATGCAATCATGCGGGCAATCGGGATGGACATTGGCGATGAAGGCGTTGGCGCTTTCAACGCGGCTGGCGACATTGTTGGCCACAAACAGATCAAGGATGCGATAGACGCTGTTGGCGGCGATGCGCCGGCGCGCGGCGGCCGACACCGCATCGGTGACATCATAGGCCGAAACCGGCCGGTCAAATCCGGCCAGCGCGTCGAACACCTGGGCGCGCAGCGGCGTCCACTGCTCGCCGGCGCTGGTCAGCCGCGCCTGGGCGGCGGCCGTCAGATCGGACCGGCCATGGTGCTGGCCGTGGGCATGGACCGTGTTGCACGACATGGCGCCGTGTATCCATCGTTGCCGCGCCGCGTGCAAGCCGCTGTGACGTTGTGCGGCGTCAGTGCGGGCGCAGCGCCCTGAGGTTGCGCCAGTGCGCCGTCGCCAGCAGCGACACGCCGGCCATGGAGACGGCGATTTCGGTGATCCCGCCATGGGCGACAATCAGCGACGCGGTCATCGCGGCCAGGCCGATCAGGCCCAGCAGGCCGATCGGCGCCTGCCCGTGCTGGCGAAAGCCGCGCCACAGCGCCACCGCCGCCAGCGGCATGGCCAGCGCCAGGCCAACGATGTGGACCCGGTGATCCAGCCAGCCGCCCGAAAGCGCGAACAGGCTGACCAGCAGGAACCCCAGCACACAATGCACCAGGCACAGGCCCGACAGGCCCATGGCGATTCGGTCAAGCAGGCTGGAGTCACGCTGCGGCATCGCGACGATGTAACATTATCACATCCTTTGGCGCAAGCGATTTTGCCGCTGTGCCGGTGCGTTGCCATGGCCGGGCCGGCGTCCTAGACCTTGCCGCAGCCATAGCGTTGGAGTCACCCACGATGCGTTCTCTTTTTGCCCTGTTGCTTGCGGCCGTTGCCGCGCCGGCCCTGATCAGCCCGGCCCATGCCGCCCCCGATCTCGCCATGGTGGCGCGCATCACCGATGAAGGCATGAACCGCGGCGAAGTGGTGGAAACCGTGGCCTATCTCACCGATCGCATCGGCCCGCGCATGACCAATTCCCCGGCCATCCGCGTTGCCGAACGCTGGACGCAGGAAAAGTTCAAGGGCTGGGGCCTCAGCAATGTTCACACCGAAGGCTTTGATTTCGGTCGCGGTTGGTCGATCGAAAGCTCGGCGGTGACGATGGTGGCACCGCGCCGGCTGGGCTTGCGCAACATTCCCGTGGCGTGGACGCCGGCCACGCCGGCCGGCGGCATCACCGCCCCGGTGGTGGTCGCTCCCATGCGCCGGGCGCGCGATTTCGCCGAATGGACCGGCAAGCTGAAGGGCAAGATCGTCGCCGTCAGCTTCCCGCGCCCACCGCACGATGCCGACAAGCCGGCGTTCGAACGGCTGGACAGCGACGCCATCGCCAAGCTCGACAGCTATGAGCTGCCGGAAACCGCGCCAGATGCCAACGACGACTGGCTGAAATATATCCAGTTCGGCAAGCAGCTTGACGAATTCCTCGCCAGGGAAGGCGCTGTTGGCTGGGTGCGCATGAGCTACCGCGACAATGGCCTGCTGCACGGCGAAGGCTATCAGCACCGCGACACGCCCAAGCTGCCGGGCATCGAGCTGACCGCCGAGGATTATCGCCGCATCGCCCGCCTCGCCACGCAGGGCGAGGTGGTGCTGACCATCGATTCCCAGGTGAAGTTCGATGACAGCGATCCCAAGGGCTATAATGTGCTGGCCGATCTGCCGGGCAGCGATCCCAAGGCCGGCTATGTGATGGCCGGCGCCCATCTCGACAGCTGGGTGGCCGGTGATGGCGCTGCCGACAACGCCGCCGGATCGGCCGTGGTGATGGAAGCCGCGCGCATCCTCTCCGCCCTGAAGGTTCGCCCCAAGCGCACCATCCGCTTTGCGCTGTGGGCCGGCGAGGAGCAGGGCCTGTATGGGTCCGCCGACTATATCGAGCGTCATCTGGCGACGCGGCCGGCCAACCCGGATCCGGTGAAGGCCCGCCTGTCCTATGATTTCCGGATGGACCAATATCCCATCCAGAAAAAGGCGGATTACGATCGGCTGGCGGCCTATTTCAACATGGACAATGGCAGCGGCAAGCTGCGCGGCATCTATGCCGAAGGCAATTTCGCGGCAGTGCCAACCTTGCGCGACTGGCTGTCGCCGTTTGGCAGCATGGGGGCCGACACGGTGGTCGCCAGCCCCACCCGTGGCACCGATCACCAGTTCATGGCCGAAATGGGCCTGCCGGCGTTCCAGTTCATCCAGGATCCGCTGGATTATGAAACCACCGCCCACCACAGCAATGTCGACACCTTCGATCATCTGCGCCCCGATGATCTGCGCCAGGCTGCGGTGATCATGGCCAGCATGTTGTGGCAGGCCGCCAACGCCGATCAGCCGCTGCCGGCCAAGCCGCTGCCGACCAAGCCGAAGACCACCGATCCGTTCCGCTATGTCGATCCCGACAAGAAGGATTGATGCGACACGGGCTGATGCGACGTCGGGCGGGGTTCCCCGCCCGGCCCGCACCCACTAGAGACAGGCCATGGCCACCATCGCTGCCCCCCTGCCCCGCGCCGACGCGCGCCCCCGTGCCATTGCCGCCTGGCTGATCGGCATCGCCGCCCTGGTGTTTGCCATGGTGGTGGTCGGCGGCATCACGCGGCTGACGGAAAGCGGCCTGTCGATCACCCGCTGGGATGTGGTGTCGGGCACGCTGCCGCCGCTCAGCGACGCCGAATGGCAGCGCCAGTTCGGCCTCTACCAGCAATCCAGCCAATATCAGCTGATGAACCGCGGCATGAGCCTGGCCGAGTTCAAGGGCATTTTCTTCTGGGAATATGTCCACCGGCTGCTTGGCCGCATGGTCGGCGCGGCCTTTGCGCTGCCGCTGCTGTGGTTCTGGCTGCGCCGGCAGATCCCCGCCGGTTACAAGCCGCGCCTGATCGCCCTGTTCGCGCTGGGCGGCCTGCAGGGCGCGATCGGCTGGTGGATGGTCGCCTCCGGCCTCGTCAACCGCACCGAGGTCGCGCACGAGCGGCTGGCCATCCATCTCGCCAACGCGCTGCTGATCATGGCCGGCTGCCTGTGGACCGCGCTCGATCTGCGCGAAGGCGATGCCCGCCGCAGCGACCGGCCGCAATCGTGGGTGACGCCGATGGCGCTGATCCTGGCCGTCCAGATCATCTGGGGCGCCTTCACCGCCGGGCTGCGGGCCGGCCATGTATCTGACACCTGGCCGCTGATGCTGGGCGCGCTGGTGCCCGCCGGCCTGTTCACCGCCGTGAGCGATGCGATTTCGGATCCGCTGACCGTGCATTTCATCCACCGCAGCATGGCCTGGCTGGTCGCGCTGACCGCGCTGGCCTCGGCCACTATGCTGTGGCGCGCCGGGGCGGGCAAGCGCGCGCTGGCGCTGGGCGTCATGGTGCTGGTGCAGTTCGTGCTGGGCGTGTCGGTGGTGGTGAACGGCGTGCCAGTCTGGCTCGGTGTCGCCCATCAGGCCGGGGCGGCGCTGCTGCTGGCCAGCGTGGTGTGGGCCGCCCACTGGTCGCTGCGGGGGCGGGCATGAGCAATGTTCTGGGCGGCGCGCTCGTCCCCTGCTCCTTCGCGCCGTTGACCGGCTGGCACCGCGACGGCTGCTGCAACACCGATGCGGCCGATCGCGGCTTGCACAGCGTGTGCGCGGTGATGACGGCGGAATTCCTCGCCTTCAGCCAGTCGGTTGGCAATGATCTGTCCACCCCGCGCCCCGAATATGGCTTTCCCGGCCTCAATCCCGGCGACCGCTGGTGCCTGTGCGCCGGCCGCTGGGAGGAAGCCCGCCGCGCCGGCTTCGCGCCCGAGGTGGTGCTGGACGCCACGCACGCAAGGACGCTGGAGGTGACCGCACTCGGCCATCTTCAGGCCCACGCCCACAGCAACGCCGGGTGATCACCCGCTGGGACGGCGCGGATTTCGCCGGCGCCAAGCTGGCCGCGCTGGTTGACGGCCACATCCTCACCTACCGCCGCGACCACAAACCCGGCATCCCCTGGCCCGGCCTGATCGATCTGCCCGGCGGCGGCCGCGAAGGCGATGAAAGCCCGGCGGCCTGCGCGTGCCGGGAACTGCACGAAGAATTCGGACTGGTGCTGCCCGAATCGCGGATCTGGTGGGCGCGCCCCTTCCCGTCGCTGCACCCGCCGGGCCGCACCGGCTGGTTCCTTGCCGCCACGATCACCATGGCCGAGGTGGACGCCATCCGCTTCGGCAACGAGGGTCACAGCCCGCAACTGCTTCACATCCCGGCGTTTCTGGCCGCCAGCGATGCCATTTCGGCGCTGCAACAGCGGCTGCGGCAGGTGCTGGACACCGCCCCGAAAGACGCGGTATTCTGATACCACATGTGAAAAACCCCGCTTTTTCCTTGACCTGCGCCAGGGCTTCCAACATAGCCGGCACCGACGCCGGGGCAGCAATGCGCCGGCCGTTTCGCATTTTCATACTGGAAACCCCGCCATGCTCACCCGTATCACGGCGCCGGCCAAACCGGCCGAAGTCGAAAAGAAGTGGCTGCTGATCGATGCCGAAGGCCTCGTCGTCGGCCGTCTCGCCAGCATCATCGCCAACCGCCTGCGCGGCAAGCACAAGGCGAACTACACCCCGCACGTCGATTGCGGTGACAATGTCATCGTCATCAACGCCGACAAGGTGCGCTTCACCGGCAACAAGCTGCAGGACAAGCGTTATTATCGCCACACCGGCCACCCGGGCGGCATCAAGGAAACCTCGCCGGCCAAGGTGCTGGAAGGCCGCTTCCCGGAACGCGTCCTCATCAAGGCGGTCGAGCGCATGGTGCCGCGCGGCCCGCTGGGTCGCCAGCAGATGCGCAACCTGCGCGTGTTCGGCGGCGCCGAGCATCCGCATGCCGCGCAGTCGCCGGAAGTGCTCGACGTCAAGTCGATGAACCGCAAGAACAGCACGATCGCTGGTTGAGGGATTACAAATGTCTGACAATCGCCAGTCGCTTGCCGATCTCGCCGGCATGGAAAATGAAGAAATCAACACCGCCCACACCGGTGGTGGTGGCCCGCCCGCGCCGCTGCGCGAACAGGAAATCGATGCGCACGGCCGCGCTTACGCCACCGGCAAGCGCAAGAACGCCATTGCCCGCGTCTGGCTGAAGCCGGGCACCGGCAAGATCACGGTCAACGGCCGTGATCAGACCATCTATTTCGCCCGCCCCTCGCTGCGCCTGGTGATCAACCAGCCGTTCGACGTGGCCGAGCGCCGCGACCAGTATGACGTGGTTGCCACCGTGGTTGGCGGCGGCCTGTCGGGCCAGGCCGGTGCGGTGAAGCACGGCATCGCCCAGGCGCTGACCAAGTATGAACCCGCCCTGCGCACCCCGGTGAAGCAGGCCGGCTTCCTGACCCGCGATCCGCGCGTCGTCGAACGCAAGAAGTACGGCAAGGCCAAGGCCCGCCGCAGCTTCCAGTTCAGCAAGCGCTGATCCGGATCACCGGTTCACGACAAACGCCGGGGCAGCAATGCTCCGGCGTTTTTCGTTGGGGCAAAGCGCTGCTTGCCGGCGGCCAATTGGCGCTGGCCTTTCCCTGCCGGGCGCAGCCTGTCAAAAGGCCCGGCATGATTCGTGTTCTTCTTGCCCTCTGCCTTGCCCTGTTTGCGCTGCCGGGGGCCGCGCAGCCGGTGAGCGATCAGCCGCACACCAAGGTGGAGCTGATCGCCCGGAGCAGCACGCCGGCCCCCGGCAAGCCGCTCGCCATCGGCATCGTGCTCACCCCCAAGGCCGGCTGGCACACCTATTGGCTGAACCCCGGCGATGCCGGCGCGCCGACACGGGTGGCGTGGCAGCTGCCGGCCGGCGTGAACACCCCGCCGGAATTGCAATATCCGGTGCCGGGCACGCTGGTCGTCTCCGGCCTGATGAACCATGTCTATGAAAAGCGGAACATCCTGCTGACCACGCTGGACGTGCCGGCCGGCCTTGCGCCGGGCACTGCCTTCCCCATCACCGTGCAGGTCGATTGGCTGGTGTGCAGCCACGAACAATGTGTGCCGGAACAGGCGACGCTGTCGCTGCCGCTGGTGGTGGGTGACGGCGCTGATGATGCCGCCATGGCGCCGCAGATTGCCGATGGCCTGGCCGCGCTGCCGCGCCCGCTGGCCGCCACCGCCAGCTGGGCGCTGGCCGGCAAGCGCTTCGTGCTGAGCGTGCCGATGGCCGCGCTCGACAAGGTGCGCAGCGCCTGGTTCTTCCCGGCCGGGGACAGCGTCATCACCCATGTCACGCCGCAGCAGGTGACGATCGCCGGTGACGCCCTGCGGATCGAAACTGACGCCGGCGATCCCGGCCCGCAGGGCGAGGTGACCGGCGTGCTGCGCGTCGAACGCGCCGGTGAAGCGCCGATGGGCTTTGCCATCAACGCCAAGCAGGGCAGCGTGCCGCCAGCCGGTGCCGCACTGGCCAGCGGCGGCGGCGGCAGTGACGACGCCGGCCCCGGCCTGCCGCTGATCCTGCTTGGGGCCGTGCTCGGCGGCCTGATCCTCAATGTCATGCCCTGCGTGTTCCCGATCCTCAGCCTGAAGGCGCTGGCGCTGGCGCGCGGCAATGTCGGCGCTGGCGAAGCCCGGGCCGAGGCGCTGGCCTACACCGCCGGCGTGGTGGTGGTGGTCACCGCGCTGGGCGCTGTCGTGCTGGCCCTGCGCGCGGCCGGATCACAGGTCGGCTGGGCCTTCCAGTTGCAGGATCCGCGCGTCATCGCCTTCCTGCTGCTGCTCGTCACCGGCATTGCGCTCAACCTCGCCGGCCTGTTCGAAATCACGCTCACCACCGGCAATCTGGGGCAAGACAAGGCGCGGTCCGGCGGTGCGTCCGGCGCCTTCTTCACCGGTGCGCTCGCCGCCTTCGTGGCCACCCCCTGCACCGGCCCGTTCATGGCCGGCGCGCTGGGCGCGGCGCTGGTGCTGCCCACTGTGCAGGCGCTGTCGGTCTTTGCCGGCCTCGGCCTCGGCCTCGCCCTGCCCTTCCTGATGATCGGATTCGTGCCCGCCCTGCGCCGCCGCCTGCCCAAGCCGGGCGCGTGGATGGTGCGACTGCGCGCCATCTTGTCGGTGCCGATGTTCCTCACCGCGCTGGCCCTGGCCTGGGTGCTGGGCCAGCAGGTCGGCGTCAACGGCATGGCAACGGGTCTCGCCGGCGCGCTCGGCTTCGGCCTGTTCCTGTGGTGGCTGGGCAGCCGCCAGCATGCGGGCAAGAGTCTTGCCATTCCCGGCGTGCTGAGCCTTGCCGCCATTGTCGCTGCCGTGCTGCTGGTGCCGACGGCGGCGCCGGCCGGTGCCGCGCAAGTGTCCACGGCGGTCGCCGATCTTGATGCCGTGAAGTTCACGCCGGCCGCGCTGGCCGATTTGCGCAGCGCGAAAAAGCCGGTGTTCCTCTACATGACGGCCGACTGGTGCCTCACCTGCAAGGTCAACGAAAAGGGTGCCATGGCCGATCCGGCCGTTGCGGCCAGCTTCAAGGCCAAGGGCATCACGGTGATGGAAGGCGACTGGACCCGCAACGATCCCGCCATCTCCGCCTGGCTGGCCGATCACAAGCGCGCCGGGGTGCCGGTCTATGTCTATTATGATCCGGCCGGCGGCGAGACGGAATTGCCGCAGATCCTGACGGTGGACACGCTCACCACGCTCAAGGTGTGAGCGGCGGCGGCGCGCCGGCAAAGCCGAGCAGCCGCAGCGCCCCATCCGCCAGCGGGCGCTGCAGCGCCTTCGCCTCCGCCCAATCCGCCGTCAGCCAGGCGCGCATGTCGGCCGCATCGGTGAGGATGACGGGCATCGCCTTGGGATGGTGCGGGGCGACATCGGCATTGGGCGCGCAGGTGAGGAAGCCGAACACGGTGATCGTCACCTCCCCTTCCGCGCGTTTGCGCATGCCGGTCCAGCGGGTGGCGATGCCGGCAAAGCAGGCGAGATCCGTGTCTGTGGGGGCGAACCACAGGGGCTGGAAACCGGTGGCGGTCTTCACATGTTCGGCGAAGGCCGTGAACGGCACGAGGCAGCGATAGGGCGGTGCCAGCCAGCGCCGCCAGTGCGGGGATGCGGTGTTGCGGATGTTGGTGATGCCGCGGTCCACCGATTTGCCTTCCAGCGCGAAGGCCGGGCTGGGCATGCCCCAGCGCGCGAGGCTGAGGATGGGGGCCGGTGCCGCACTGCGCGTCAGGCCGATGATCGGGGCGGCGGCATCGGGATAAAGTTCTGACAGCACCGGCAGATTGCCCAGCTGATCCGTGGCCGCACCCAGTTCCAGCGCCTGCGCCAGGTCGCGCATCGCCTGCTGGCCCTTGGTCATGGCGTAGAGATTGCACATGGCACCGGCATCTGGCCCTGCCGGCGGCGGCTTGGCAAGTCAAAGCGGCGGCGCGGCGATCCACAGCCAGGCCAGGGTGGCGGCAGTGCCGCCGAGGCCAAGGCTGATCCGCCGGAGCCGGTGGCGGCCGCTGTCCCCCGGCGTGGCGCCGTGCGGCGGCCTGATGGTGGTGGCTGCTGGCAATGCCCGTCTCCTGCCCGGAATCAGGGCAGGAGACATGCCACAGGCCCGGCCGCCGCTGGCGGCAAGGCCGGTCCATCATGGCGCGATCAGGCGCGGTTTCCGAACCAGATTGGCGGCAATCGCTGCGCCCACGGCGCGGCCGCCTCCAGCTGGAAGGCCAGATCGAGCAGGCGGGCATCGTCGCCGCGCCGGCCGGCGAAGTGCATGCCCAGCGGCAGGCCCGACGTCGTCTGCATGATCGGCACGCTCATCGCGGCGGCACCGGCCATGTTCTGCACCGGCGTATAGGCCACCAGCCGCATCATGTCGGCCATCAGCTCGGCCGGCGGGCGGGTGGGGGCCAGCGTGCCCACCGGCACGGCGTGGCGGGTGAGCACCGGGGTCAGCAACAGATCATGGTCGCCGAAACTGCCATTATAGGCATCGCGATAGCCGGCCAGCCGGCCGAACAGCGCGCCGACATCGGCCTGGGACATCGCAGCCCCCTGCGCCGCCAGATAGCGGGTCAGCGGCTCCAGCGCCGCCACGCCATCGGCCCCGAACGCCTTGCCCACGGCAGCGGCGGACCCGGTGGCACCCAGCGCCCACAGGGCAGTGAAATCGCGGCCGAAATCCGCCGGCTTGAACGGCCATTCCACATCGATCACGCTGTGGCCCATGGCTTTCAGCAGCGCGCGGGTGCGGGCGATGCCGCCCATCACCTCCTCGTCGGGCCGGGTGCCGTCGGCAGTGGCCGTCAGCACCCCGATGCGGAAGCGTTCGCCAACCGGGCCGGCCAGTCGCGGCACCGGCGGGGTGAGCGCATCGGGGCCCTGGCCCTGCAGCGCCGCCATCGTCAACGCCGCATCACGCACGCTGCGGGTGAGAACATGATCGACCGCCAGTTCGGTGGGATCATCGCCCTTGCGCTGGCCGGCAAGCCGCCCACGGCTGGGCTTGAAACCGAACAGGCCGCACAGTGCCGCCGGAATGCGGATCGATCCGCCGCCATCATTGGCATGGGCGATCGGCACCACGCCGGCCGCGACCGCCGCAGCGCTGCCGCCCGACGAGCCGCCGGTCGAAAAATCCGGGTTCCACGGGTTGCGCGTCGGGCCATGGCTCAGCGGTTCGGTCACGCAGGTCAGGCCGAATTCCGGCGTGGCCGACTTGCCGATGGGCAGGGTGTTCATCTGCAGCAGGGCATCGACAAAACGCTCGTTGGCGGTGGCCGCCGGCACGTTGGCAAAGGCGCGGCTGCCGTTGCGCGTCGGCCAGCCCTTCACATCGTTGAGATCCTTGATGAAGGTGGGGATCACCGGCTTGCGGTCGTCGGCCGGCAGCGCGGCCATGGCGCGGGCACGATCGATCAGGATGGCAAAGTTCAGCCGCTCCTGCGCCGCCTCGGCGCGTTCCAGCGCCGTCATCACCGCCTCGCGGCTGCCGGTGTCGCCGCTGCGGATGCGGGCGGCGAGGCCGATGGCATCGTCAGGGGCTGCGGGCGCACGCTGCGCGGTGGCCGGCACGGCCGAAATGGCCGCCGCACCCGCCAGCAACTGACGGCGATTGAACATCAGATCGGACATGTACGCTTCCTCACTTGCGCTTGAACACCTGCTTGCCGCCCAGCCAGGTGGCGGTCACCTTGATCTTCCACAAATCACCCGGCGGCGCGGTGAAGGGATCACGCTCCAGGGTGATGAAATCGGCCCATTTGCCCGGCTCCAGCGTGCCGACCTTGGCCTCGGCATGGCCGGCGCGCGCCGCCCAGGTGGTGAAGCCGGCGAAGGCATCCAGCATGCTGAGCTTTTCCCACGGGCGCCAGCCGCCGGCCGGCAGACCATCGCGGGACTGGCGGGTGACGGCAGCATGGATGCCGAACATCGGATCGGGCGGCTCCACCGGGAAATCGCTGCCCAGGGCCAGCTGCGCGCCGCTGGTCTTGATCTGCTGCCAGGCATAGGCGCCCTTCAGCCGCGCCTCGCCCAACCGGGCTTCGGCCATGCCCTTGTCGGACGTGGCGTGGGTGGGCTGCATGGAGGCGATGACGTTCAGCGAGGCGAAACGGCCAAGATCGGCCATGTCGACGATCTGGGCATGTTCGTTGCGGTGGCGGCGGGCGATGCGCTCGGCCGGCGGCACGGCGGCAAAAGCGTCCATCGTCGACCGGTTGGCCTGATCGCCAATGGCATGGACATTGACCTGGAAGCCGTCGCGGCTGGCATCGGTGACCAGCGACTTCAGCTGTTCCGGCTTCAGGATCTCCAACCCACGGGTGGACGGCATGTCTTCGTAAGGGGCGATCAGATAGGCGCCCCGGCTGCCGAGCGCGCCGTCAGACACCAGCTTCATCGCCTGCATGGCGACAAGATCGTTGATGCTCCACGGGATCGGACCGTTCGGCGCGATCGCCTTGCGGTTTTCGGGGCCGCCGGCCATCGCATAGATGCGCGCTGTCAGCTTGCCGGCCTTGGCGAAGCGGACGTATCTGTCCCACGTGTCCTTGTCCATGCCGGCATCATGGGCGCCGGTCAGGCCAACTTCGGCCATGGTTTCCAGCGACTTGGTGAGCACCAGATCAAGCCTGGCATCATCATCGGCCGGGATCGCCCGGGCCACCAGCGCCATCGCCTTGTCCACGAACACGCCGCTGGGATTGCCGGCGGCATCGCGGATGATCTGGCCGCCATCGGGATCCGGCGTGTCCTTGGTGATGCCGGCGGCCGTCATGGCGGCGTTGTTCACCCACAGGGCGTGGCCATCAACGCGCGACATCGCGGCAGGGCGGTCACCGGTCACCGCGTCCAGTTCGGCCGCGGTGGGGAAGCGGCCCACCAGCTTGCCATTTTCGTACCAGCGTTCCTGGTTCCAGCCGCGGCCCATGATCCAGCCCACCGCCGGGATGCCGGCCTTGATGCGGGCCTGCGCCTCGGCAATCGAGGCGGTATCGCGCAGATTGACGACCAGCTTCAGTTCGCCCAGCCGCATGACATGGCCATGGGCATCGATCAGGCCCGGCCACAGCGTGGCGCCCTGCATGTCGATCCTGGTGCCCGCCGGCAGCGCGGCACCGGCCTTCAGCGTCGCCTTCACGCGGCCCTGTTGCGGGCCGCTGTCGGCCACCACCAGCGTCGCAAAGCGCTGCAGCGTGCCCTTCGCATCCAGCGTGTAGCCATTGGCATTGGTGTAGAGCGTATCGGCCAGCGCCGGCGCGGCCGTTGCCAGCAGGATCGCAAACAACATCGGCTTCATCGCATCATCCCCTGTTTCAAACCGCGCGGGCCATGAACACCCATCTGTCGTGCATGATGGCCGGCACCTCAACCTCCGGATAGGCCGATATCGGCGCAAATCCCAGCCGATCGTAAAGCGAAATGGCGCGTTCCAGTGTTGGTGCGGTGTCGAGGAACATGGTGGCATAGCCAAGGGCCTGCGCATCGGCGATCAGGCGTTCCACCAGCTGGCGGCCAAGGCCAAGCCCCTTGGCCCCGTCGCGCACATAGACGCGCTTCAGCTCGCACACGCCGTCCCGCACCCGGCGCAGCCCGCCCATGCCGATCGCCGCGCCATCGCGTTCCAGGATGTAGAACAGGCTTTCCGGTGCGCCGGGGCCGACTATTTTGTGAATTGCGGTTGCAAGATAGGCGCGGATATCGCCGCCGGGAAAAATGTCGCCGATGGGAACGCCAAATCGCGCGGCCACACCATCGAACACGAACTGCAAATATTCGCTGTTCAGATCAAGCAGAAGGCCCGCATCTTCAGGCAGGCTGGCGGTGCGGAAGCGGATGGTCATGGCGCGCTGTTTGTGCCGCGCCGGCGCGCCATTGGCAATCTTGCGGTTGGCAGGCCAAAATCCGGTGATAGTGTTCGCGGCCATGACCATGGACCCCGCCCGCCTTGATGCCCTTGCCAATCAGGGCATTGCCGCCCTGCGGCGCGGCGACGGCGCCGCCGCGCGGGACCTGTTGTCACAGATCACCGCCACCGGCGAGGCCAGCATCCAGATCTGGCTGCTGCTGGCGCAGGGCTGCGACATGGCCGACGATCGCCCCGCCGCCAAGGCCGCCCTGGCCAGGGTGATCGCCGAAGATGCCAACAATCCCTATGCGCTGGTGATGATGGGCGAAATCCTCACCCGCGACGGCGATGACCGCGCCGCCTTCGGCTGGTACCAGCGGGCGCTGGATGCCGCCAACCTCTACCAGCAACTGCCGCCCGATCTGGTGCAGCGGCTGGGCCGCGCCAACGACGAGATTGCCGCCATCCAGGGCCGCTTCACCGCCACCATGCACCGCGCCCTTGGCCAGGCCGGGATCGACGCGCAAACCACGGGGGAGCGTTTTGCCGAAGCGCTGACCATCCTGACCGGCGAAGCCCGCCCCTTCGTGCAGGAGCCGACCAATTTCTACTACCCCGGCCTGCCGCAGCGCGCCTTCTATGACCCTCAGGCCTTTGGCTGGACCGCCGCGCTGGAAGCGCAGATGCCGGCGATCCGGGCCGAGGCGGAGGCGGTGCTGGCAGACCGCGCCGGCGTCGCCCCCTATGTCGAAGCGCCGGCGGACCGACCGGCCAAGGCGCACAGCCTGATGAACGATCCGCGCTGGAGCGCCTTCCACCTGTTCCAGGCCGGCGCGCCGCTGGCGGCCAATGCTGCCCGCTGCCCGGCGACGATGGCGGCGCTGGCCGATCTGCCGCTGCCGCGCGTGGCCGGCCGCTCGCCGATGGCGCTGTTTTCCATCCTGGCGCCCGGCACCCACATCAAACCGCACAACGGCATGCTGAACACGCGGCTGATCTGCCACCTGCCGCTGATCGTGCCGCCGGATTGCGTGCTGCGCGTCGGCAACCACAGCCGCACGGTGGAGGCCGGCAAGATGCTGATCTTTGACGACAGCATCGAGCACGAGGCGTGGAACAACAGCAGCGACACCCGCGTCGTGCTGATCTTCGAAATCTGGCGCCCCGAGCTCACGCCCGCCGAACGCGCCGGCCTGACCGCCCTGTTCGAATCCGTGGCCAGCTATGAGGCCGATCAGGCCTGACGCACCAGCCGCCGGATGAGGCTGGAGGTGTCCTGCCGGTTGCCGCCCATCGCCTGCACATCGGCATAGAATTGATCGACCAGCGCGGCCAGCGGCAGCGCCACGCCAAGGCGGCGGGCCTCATCGAGCGCCAGGCCCAGATCCTTGCGCATCCAGTCCACGGCAAAGCCGAAATCAAATTCGCCGCGCGTCATGGTGCGGGCGCGGTTTTCCATCTGCCAGCTCTGCGCCGCGCCCTTGGAAATCACGTCCACCACCGCATCCATGTCGAGGCCCGCCTTCATCCCCAGCGCCATCGCTTCGGCCAGGCCCTGCAGCGTGCCGGCGATGCACAGCTGGTTGGTCATCTTGGTCAGCTGCCCGGCACCGGCCGGGCCCATATGGCCGATGCGCTGGGCATAGGCGGCCATCACCGGCTCCGCCGCCGCGAAGGCGGCATCGCTGCCGCCGACCATGATCGTCAGCTTGCCGTTCTCCGCCCCGGCCTGGCCGCCGGACACCGGCGCATCCACCACCAGCAGGTCGCGCGCCGCGCCGTCGCCGGCCAGCCGGCGGGCGATGGCGGCCGAAACGGTGGTGTGATCGATGAACAGCGCGCCCGGGCGCATCGCGGCAAAGGCACCGTTGTCGCCCAGCGTCACCGCATCCAGATCGGCATCGGCACCCACGCAGGCGATCACCACGTCGGCACCGGCAGCCGCTTCGGCCGGAGTCGCCGCCGCGCGGCCACCGTGTGCGGCCACCCAGGCGTCCGCCTTTGCCGGCGTGCGGTTGTAGACGGTGAGGCTGTGGCCGGCCTTGCCCAAATGGCGGGCCATCGGTGCACCCATGATGCCCAGCCCGAGATATGCGATGTTCTTGCCCATGCGCTGCCTGTTAAGGCCAGTGCGGCGCGAGTGCAATCAGCCCGGAATGAACAGGGAAACGATGTCGCGCGCCAGCCGCGCCGGGCGCATGGTGGCGACATCGATGCAGCACCAGCTGCTCTTCACTTCGGCGATCACCTGTTCGCCGCGCTGGAACAGGGTGGTGAACATGGCGCGGGCGCCCTGCACGCTGTCGGCCACCACGCTGGCCACCACATCATCGTGCAGGAAGGCCGGCCGCCTGTAGTTGATGGTGTGCGAAATCGCGACCCACAGATGCTGCGCCACGGCTTCGGGCGGTGCCGTCTGCTGCCAATAGGCCACCACCGCATCCTGCACCCAGCGCAGATAGACCGCGTTGTTGACATGGCCCATGAAATCGATGTCGGCCTGATCAACTGCTACATCGTGCCGATACATCGAAAACACTCCCGCCCGCGCCCCGGCAGCTTGGGCGCTGTCGGGGGTGATGGTCAATCCCTGCCAACCCCGCCGGCCAACGCGCGGCAGGGTAGCGCGGTTGCCCCTGCGGCGTTATGGAACAGGGATGAACGCCACCGCTCCGCTTGCCCCGGCCAATCTGCCGATCTGCCTTGATGATGTGAAGGCGGCCGCCGCCGCCATTGCCGGCAACGTCATCCGCACGCCGTGCCTGCGTTCCGAAACCTTGAGCCAGATGACCGGCGCGCAGGTGTGGCTGAAGTTTGAAAATCTGCAGTTCACCGCCGCCTACAAGGAACGCGGTGCCCTCAACCGCCTGCTCAGCCTGACCGCCGAGGAGCGCCAGCGCGGCGTGATCGCGGCATCGGCCGGCAACCATGCGCAGGGGCTGGCCTATCACGCCCGCCGGCTGGGCATTCCCGCCACCATCGTCATGCCGCGCTTCACCCCGATCGTGAAGGTGCAGCAGACCGAAAGCCACGATGCCAATGTCGTGCTGTTCGGCGAGAAATATGATGATGCCAGCGCCCACGCGCTTGAACTGGCGGCGAAGAAGGGCCTTGTTTACGTCCACCCCTTCGATGATCCCAAGGTGATGGCCGGCCAAGGCACGGTGGGCCTGGAAATGCTGGAAGACGTGCCCGATCTCGACACGCTGGTCGTGCCGATCGGCGGCGGCGGGCTGATTTCCGGCATCGCCACGGTTGCCAAGGCCCATGCCGCCGCGACCGGCCGCGACATCAGCGTGATCGGCGTGCAGGCCGAGCTTTACCCGTCGATGTATGCCGCGATGAAGGGCCAATCGGCCAATTGCGATGGCGACACGCTGGCCGAGGGCATTGCCGTCAGACAGCCCGGCAAGTTGACCCAGGAGGTGGTGCGCGCCCTGGTGGATGATATCGTGCTGGTGGGCGAACGCGATCTGGAACGCGCCGTGTCGCTGCTGCTCGGCATTGAAAAGACGGTGGTGGAAGGCGCCGGCGCGGCCGGTCTTGCCGCCCTGCTGGCCCATCCGCGCCGGTTCAAGGGCGCGAAGGTGGGGCTGGTGCTGTGCGGCGGCAATATCGATACCCGCCTGCTCGCCAACGTGCTGCTGCGCGATCTGGCCCGCGCCGGCCGGCTGGCCCGCCTGCGCATCCGCCTGAAGGACCGGCCCGGCCAATTGTTCGAAGTGGCCCGCATCTTCGATCAGCAGCAGGTCAACATTCTGGAAGTCTATCACCAGCGCGTGTTCACCAATCTGCCGGCCAAGGGCCTGATGACCGACATCGAATGCGAAACCCGTGACCGGGATCATCTGGAACGGCTGATCGAGGCCTTGCGCGCCGCCGGTTATGAAACGCGCCTGGTGGAAGCCGACTGATCGGACTCGCCACCGACGCAACCGCGGGCTAACATCGCCGTTATCGGAAGTAACCGGCCTGTCACACGGCGCCGGATTGCAGCGGTGAAAGCGAGGGCTTGGGCTTTGGATCAGAGTTACCGGTTTCCCCGCTTCTTCGTCACCGCCCCGGCGCCCTGCCCCTATCTGCCCGGCCGCACCGAGCGCAAGGTGTTCGCCGAACTGAAGGGCGACGACGCACCGGCGATGGCCGAGGCGCTGGGCCGCATCGGTTTCCGCCGCAGCCAGAATGTCGTCTATCGCCCCAGCTGCGATGGCTGCACCGCCTGCATCTCCGTCCGTGTGCCCACCGCCCGCTTCGATCCCGGCCGCAGCCAGCGCAAGCTGCTGGCGGCGCATGCCGATCTTGATGTGCACGCCTGCGAACCCTGGGCCACCGAAGAACAATGGGCGCTGCTGCGCCGCTACCTGGGCGTGCGCCATCCCGATGGCGGCATGGCGGCGATGGACGCCCACGACTTTGCCGACATGGTCGAACAATCGCCGGTGGACACGGTGATGGTGGAGTATCGCGAACCGTCGCGCGATGGCCGCCTCGGCCGGCTTGTCGGCGCCTGCCTCACCGACAAGCAGGCCGATGGCCTGTCGATGATCTACAGTTTCTACGACGCCGATGGTGACCGCAAGGGCCTCGGCAATTTCATCATCATGGACCATATCACGAGAGCCGCCCGCGCCGGCCTGCCCTATGTCTACCTCGGCTATTGGGTCGAAAATTGCGGCCGCATGGCCTACAAGACCAAGTTCCGCCCCGTGGAAGCGCTCATCGGCGGCCAGTGGCGCGAGATCGGCTGACCGGGCCAGAGTTGACAGATGTGACGCAATTCACGGGTGCAGAGAGCGCGCGTCTGCCCAATTCAAAGAACGCGTGGATGATGACAGGGATAGGGCGTGTAGGACAGAGGCAGGACAGGCGGCCTCCGGCGGGCAGGGGCTGAGCCCCTGCACCCACTCTTGTTTTCGGGCGGCCGTTTCTACCACCGTCACACCGGCGGAATCAGCCGGTCCAGCATCCCCGTCGCCAGCGCCGCCTTCACATGATCGATGAACGCCCGCAGCTTGGGCAGCACCTGGGCATGGCCGGGGTAGTGGAGGAACAGGCCGGGGCTGGAGGGTGACAGGCCTTCCAGCACGATTTCCAGCGCGCCGCGCGCCACCTGTTCGAGCACCAGCGGCTCGCTGATCTGGGCGAGGCCCAGGCCGCGGCTGGCCATGGCCAGTTGGGCTTCGATATCGGTGACGATCACCCGGCCCTTCACCGGCACGTCGATGATGCGGTTGCCGTCCAGCAGCCGCCACGGGAACATGTGGCTGCCGCCGATGCGCTGGCGGATGCAATTGTGCTGCTTCAGATCGGCTGCACTGCGCGGCCGGCCATGGCGATCGAGATAATCGGGCGTCGCGACGATGACGAAGCGGAACGGTTGCGACAGGCGCACGCTGATCATGTCGGCTTCCAGCAGCTCGCCCACGCGGATGCCGGCATCATGCCCGCTGGCGGCAAGATCGACGATGGCATCCTCCCCGATCACCTCCACATCCACGTCGGGATATTTGTCGCAGAAATCGGCGATGATCGGTTCGATCAGGATGGGGATGACGGCGCGCGGCATGTTGATGCGCAGCAGGCCGGCCGGCCGTTCGCCATAGGTGCGCGCGCCTTCCCACGCCGAAACCAGCGACGCGAACGCCGGTGCCGCCTGCGCATGGAACAGCGCGCCGGCTTCGGTGAGGCCCACCGACCGCGTGGTGCGGATGAACAGCGGCACGCCGATGCGCTCCTCCAGCTGGCGCACCGTCTGGCTGATGGCGGACGGCGAGACATTCAGATCTTCGGCCGCGACGCGGAACGACTTGCGTTCGGCCACGCGCAGGAAGGCTTCAAGGCCATCGAGCAGGTTGCGCGGGATTGTGTAGCTGTTCTTCATGGGCCGCGAAGGATTATCCGGATTAACTACTGTCTGAGTGTGACTTAAAACTTGCTCATCGGCAAGCCACCCCCCGGCAGCCGGCAGACAGAGGAACCGGACCATGAACGCCTATCGCATCACCGACCGTTTCACCATTCTGGGCCTGGCCGTGGCCGCCGCCCTGCCGTTCCTGGCGATCAGCCCGGTCAAGGCCGCCCCCGCCGCCTGCGCCGTGGAAGCCCAGGCCGTGCTGACCGACGCCGCCGCGTCGAACGCCAGCGGTGACAACATCACCCGCGCCGTGCGGCTGGCCAAGGTCGCCGCCAAGATGTGCGAGGAAGGCAACCGCTTCGAAGCCGCGAAGAAATTCGCCCAGGCCCGCAGCCAACTCGGCACCGACGTGCAGATGGCCGAGCGCCGCTGAGACCCCTCTCCCGCAAGCCCTGCGCTTGCCCCCGCCGGTGGCCGCCTTTCCCCCTCCCGGGCGGCCACCGGTTTTTGTGTCTACAGGCCGATCCGCCCCGCCAGTGCGGCGGTTGAGGGATCAAGCCCGTCGCCGGCCCCGCCGAGCAGGCTGCCGGCCAGTTCCTTGCCCAGCTCCACGCCCCATTGGTCAAACGGGTTGATGCCCAACAGCACGGCGGCCACGAAGGTGCGGTGCTCGTAAAAGGCGATCAGCGCGCCCAGCGTTTCGGCATCGAGCCGGCCCAGCAGCAGCGTCGAGGAGGGCCGATTGCCGGTGAAGCGCTTGGCCCGCGCCAGCGCGGCGTCGCCGCCGGACAGTGCCAGCGCCTCCTCGAACGTGCGGCCCTTCAGCAGCGCCGCGCCCTGCGCCAGCATATTGGCGAGCAGCTGGCGGTGATGGGTGGCGGGCAGGCCATGATCGGCGGCAATCACGCCGACCAGTTCGACCGGGCCCACGTTGGTGCCCTGATGGATGGCCTGGAACACGGCGTGCTGCGCATCGGTGCCCGTGCCGCCCCATGTCACTGCCGCCGTCGGCCCGGTCACGGGATCACCGTCGCGGGTGACGCCCTTGCCGTTCGATTCCATCTCCAGCTGCTGCAGGTAGGACGGCAGCAGCCGCAGCCGCTCGTCATAGCAGAACACGCCGCGCGTCTGCTGGCCCTGGCCGTGCGCCGCCCACACATCGGCGAGCGCGGCCAGCACGGGGAGATTTTCCGGCCACGGCGCGCCAAGGAAATGTGCGTCCATCGCGGCAGCCCCGGCCTTCAGCGCATCGAACGCCGCCGGCCCGCAGCGCACCGCCAGCGGCAGGCCAACGGCCGACCACAGCGAATAGCGGCCGCCGACTGTCTCCGCGAAGGCCAGCACGTGGCCGGCGCCCCAGTCGCGCGCCCGGTCGGGCCGGGCGGTGATGGCGATGGCCTTTGCCTTGGCATCGGCAACGCCGTGTTCGGCCAGCCAGGCGACGGCGGTTTCGGCATTGCTGAGGGTTTCGGCGGTGGTGAAGGTTTTGGAGACAATCACCAGCCGGGTGGTTGCCGGCTGGCAGGCAGCCAGCGCGGCGGCCAGTGCCTCGCCATCGATGTTGGAAACGACATGGATGCGCGGCCCGTCGCTGCGGCGGCCAAGCGCATCGACCAGCAGCGCCGGGCCCAGCGCCGAACCGCCGATGCCGATATGGATGACATCGCTGGTGCCGTCGCGGCGCATGGCATCGGCCATTTCGCGGGTCTGCGCGGCGGTGTGGGCGGCGGCGGCAACGTCGGCGGCGCTGCCGGTGCCGCGCTCGGCGCCGTGGGTGGCGGCGCGCCGTTCCGATGGGTTGACGATCTCGCCGGCAAACAGCCGGGAGCGCCAGCCGGCCAGATCGGCGGCCGCCGCGGCGGCGAGCAGTTGGTCCAGCACCGGCAGCGGCAGGGCCAGGCGCGACAGATCAAGGTGCAGCCCGCAGGCCGTGCCCGACAGGCGGGCCAGCCGCTCAGGCTCGGCCGCGAACAGGGCGCGGATATCGACGGGCGTGGCCGCGGCGGCGCGGATGGCAGCAAGATGGTCCATGGGGAGAGACTCTTCCGGTGGCGGGTGCGCGTTGTCCAGCCCAGATAAACCCGCAATGTGACACGCGGCACAGGGGTTGACCCGTTCGGCCATAAGGCCCACGGGCGGTGCTGATGACACGCAAGCGAAAGGCGGCGCCCGAAACCGGGCTCGGCCAGGCCGACCGGATGGCACGGCTGGCGGCGTTCGCGCGCGACGTGCTGGGCCATGATTTCGCCGATGTCGGCCTGATCGATCGCGCGCTCACCCACGGCAGCGCCACCCGCCAGCCCGGCACCAGTTACCAGCGGCTGGAATTCTTGGGGGACCGCGTGCTGGGCTGCGTGGTCGCCAGCCTGCTCTATGGCCGGCACGACGAGGCCGAAGGCCGGCTGACCGCGCGGCTGCACGCCATGGTGGAAGGCCCGGCCAACGCCCGTGTGGCGCGCGGCTGGGGGGCGAGCGCGCTGATCGCCATGGAGCCGGTGACCCGGGCCAAGGGCCTGGCCGACAGCGACAATGTGCTGGGCGATGTGGCGGAGGCGCTGGTGGCCGCCGTGTTCATCGATGGCGGCTGGGCGGCGGCGGAGGCCTTTGTCACCCGCCACTGGGGCCCGCTGATGCAGGCTGACCAGCCGTTCCTGAACGATCCCAAGAGCGCGCTGCAGCAATGGGCGCTCAAGCGCCGGCTGGGCATGCCCGATTATCTGGTGGTGGGGCGCGAAGGCCCCGATCACGCGCCGCTGTTCACCGTGGAGGTGACGGTGCGCGGCCAGCCACCCATCAGCGCCACCGGGCGCAACCGGCAGGAAGCCGAAAAGGCCGCCGCCGCCCATTTGTTGAAGAGCCTGAACGTATGAGCATCGAAACACGCTGCGGCAGCATTGCCATCGTCGGCGCGCCCAACGCCGGCAAATCCACCCTGGTCAACGCGCTGGTTGGGCAGAAGGTGGCCATCGTTTCGCCGAAGGTGCAGACGACGCGGCAGCGGCTGGTGGGCATCGCCGTGCACGAGAGCGCGCAGATGCTGCTGGTCGACACGCCGGGCATCTTCAGCCCGCGCCGGCGGCTCGACCGCGCCATGGTGAAGGCGGCCTGGGATGGCGCGGCCGATGCCGACATCATCTGCCTGGTGATCGATGCCAAGGCCGGCCTGAAGGGCGAGGTGCCGGCGATCATCGAGAGTTTGGCCCAGCGCCGCGAGCGCAAGATATTGATCCTCAACAAGGTCGATATCTGCGTGAAGGAGCGGCTGCTCGATCTGGCCAACCGCTGCAACGCCATGCTGCCGTTCGAGGAGATTTTCTTCATCTCCGCCAGCACCGGGGACGGGGTGGAGGGCCTGAAGGCGGCACTGGCGGCCACGCTGCCGCTGAGCCCCTGGCATTATCCGGAAGACCAGCTGAGCGATGCCACCACCCGCCTGATGGCCGCCGAACTGACGCGCGAGCAGCTTTATCTGCAACTGCATGCCGAACTTCCCTATGCCGCCACCATCGAGACCGAGAAGTGGGAGGAGCGCCGCGACGGCAGCGTCGCCATCCACCAGCAGATCGTGATCGAGCGGGACAGCCAGAAGGCCATCGTGCTGGGCAAGGGCGGCAGCCGCATCAAGGAGATCGGCGCCGCCGCCAGGGCCAGCATCGCCGAACTGATGGGCCGCAAGGTGCATCTGTTCCTGCACATCAAGGTGCGGCCCGATTGGGGCGATGATCGCAGCCTGTACAGCGCTGTCGGACTGGATTTTGTCGACTAGGCTGGAACCGGCGCTGGTCGTTGCCGTGCTGCCCCACGGCGAAACGGCGGTGGTGGCGCGCTTCCTGACGGCCGAACAGGGCCTGGTGGCCGGCTATGTTCACGGCGGGCGTGGGCGCACGCTGCGGCCGGTGCTGCAGCTGGGCAACCGGGTTGCCGTCGATCTTGCCCAGCGGGCCGGTGGGGCGATGGGCACGGCCACCGTCCACGCCATGTCCACCAACATGGCGCTGCTGCACGGCCCGCTGGCGCTGGCGCTGGTCGATTATCTTGCCGTGCTGGCCACCACCACCCTGCCGGAGGGGGAGCCGCAGCCGCGGCTGTTCCCGCTACTTGACGCGCTGTTCGGCGGCGCGGGCGCGGGGGCCGGCGCGGCGGACATCGGCCCGGCGCTGGTGCGGCTGGAACTGGCGCTGCTGGCAGAGCTTGGCGTCGGCCTTGATCTGGCCAGCTGTGCCGCCACCGGCAGCCGTGACGATCTGGCCTTCGTGTCGCCCAAATCGCGTCAGGCCGTCAGCCGCGGTGCCGGCGAACCTTATGCCGCCCGATTGCTGCCGCTGCCGGCATTCCTGCTGGGCAAGGCGGCGCCCGATGCGGCCGCCATTGCCGACGGCCTGGCTCTTGCCGGCCACTTCCTCCACCGCGACGTGCTCGGCTCTGGCGCGGCATCCGACCGGGTGTGGACCGCGCGCGCCCGGCTGGCGGCGATGATCATGCGCTGATCCGCTTGCCGCCGCGCCCGGCCACCGCTAACCGGTGGCCATGGCCGACCTGATTTCCGACGACAACAGCATCATCGAGACCCCGTTCGGCACCGCGCTGGGCGACCGTTACCTGGTCTATGCGCTCTCCACCATCACGGCGCGCTCCCTGCCTGACTTGCGCGACGGGCTGAAGCCGGTGCACCGCCGCCTGCTGTGGGCGATGCGGCTGCTGCGGCTGAACCCGGATCAGGGCTACAAGAAATGCGCCCGCGTTGTCGGCGACGTGATCGGCAAATATCACCCGCATGGCGACCAGTCCGTCTACGATGCCATGGTGCGTCTGGCGCAGAGTTTCGCGCTGCGGGTACCGCTGGTCGATGGCCAGGGCAATTTCGGCAATATCGATGGCGATAACGCCGCCGCCATGCGCTACACCGAAGCCCGGCTGACCGATGCCGCCATCCGCCTGATGGACGGGCTGGACGAGGAATCGGTGCCGTTCCGCACCACCTACAATGGCGAAGAGGAAGAGCCGGAGGTGTTCCCCGGCCTGTTCCCCAACCTGCTGGTCAACGGTGCCGCCGGCATCGCGGTGGGCATGGCCACCTCCATCCCGCCGCACAACCCGGCCGAAGTGGTGGACGCCGCCCTGCACCTGCTGCGCGCGCCCGACGCCAGCGACGCCGATATGCTGCAGTTCGTCACCGGGCCGGATTTTCCCACCGGCGGCGTGCTGGTGGAGCCGGCGGCCAGCATCGCCGAATCCTATCTCACCGGTCGCGGCTCCTTCCGCCTGCGCGCGCGCTGGAGCGTGGAGGATCAGGGCCGCGGCACCTGGACGATCATCATCTCCGAAATCCCCTATCAGGTGCTGAAGGGCAAGCTGATCGAGCAGCTGGCCGAGCTGATCACCGAAAAGAAGCTGCCGATCCTGGCCGACGTGGCCGACGAGAGCGACGAGCAGCTGCGCATCGTCATCACGCCGCGGTCCCGCAATGTCGATCCCGACATGCTGATGGAAAGCCTGTTCAAGCTGACCGATCTGGAAGTGCGCGTGCCGCTGAACATGAACGTGCTGGATGAAGGCCGGCCGGGCGTGCTGGGGCTGAAGGCGGTGATCGCCAAGTGGCTGGTCCACCAGCGCGAGGTGCTGGTGGCGCGCTCGCGCTATCGCCTGTCCCGCATCGATGCGCGGCTGGAGGTGCTGGGCGGCCTGCTGAAGGCCTATCTGAACCTTGACGAGGTGATCCGCATCATCCGCGAGGCCGACGATGCCAAGGCCGAGCTGAAGGCGGCGTTCGATCTGACCGACGTGCAGGCCGATGCCATCCTCAACATGCGGCTGCGCAGCTTGCGCCGGCTGGAAGAGATCGAGATCACCCGCGAGAACAAGGCGCTCACCCAGGAGGCCAAGGGCCTGCGCGGCCTGATCGCCAGCGAGGCGGAGCAGACCGAGCGGCTGGCCAGCGATCTGGCCGCCCTGCGCGAGGCCTATGGCCCCGCCACGCTGCTCGGCCGCCGCCGCACCTGCATCACCGCCGCGCCGCAGGTGAAGTTCGTGCCGATCGAGGCGATGATCGACCGCGAGCCGATCACGGTCATCTGTTCGGCCAAGGGCTGGATCCGCAGCCTGAAGGGGCATGTCGATCTGGCCAGCACCGATGCCATGAAGTTCAAGGAAGGCGACGGCCCGGCCCACGCCTTCCACGCCCACACCACCGACCGGCTGGTGTTGGCGGCAAGCGATGGCCGCTTCTACACGCTTTCCCCCGAACGCCTGCCCGGCGGGCGCGGGCTGGGCGAACCGGTGCGGCTGATGATCGATCTGGCGGAAGGCACCGAAATCGTGGCGCTGTTTGCCCACCAGCCGGACCGCCGCCTGCTGCTGGCCGCCAGCGACGGGCGCGGCTTCCAGATCGAAAGCGGCGAGCTGCTGGCCGAAACCCGCAAGGGCCGTGCAGTGATGAGCCCGCGCGCCGGCGCCCGCCTGTCCGTGGTGCGCTGGATCGCGCCGGGGGACGACATGATCGCGGTGATCGGGGAGAACCGCAAATTGCTGGTCTTCCCACTGGAGGAACTGCCGCAGCTGCGCCAGGGCCAGGGCGTCGCCCTGCAGAAATACAAGGATGGCGGCATGAGCGACGCGCGCAGCTTCGTGATGGCCGAAGGCCTGTCGTGGCCGATGGGCGGCGGTTCCGGGCGGACACGCACGGAGGCGGATCTGGCCTTCTGGAAGGGCCTGCGGGCCAGCGCCGGGCGGATGCCGCCCAACGGCTTCCCGCGCGACAACAGGTTCACCCCCTGACCCCTCGCCAGCGCCGGCGCGGCGGGGTAAGAACGGTGCCATGATCGGTATCGCCCTCGTCGCCGCCCTGAACATCGCCATGTTCGCATGGTTTTCCTATCTGTTCGCCAAGGATCCGGCGAACGTGTTCAAGCACCGCCGCCGCCGGGCCGAAGATCATGACCCGTCGAACGGTCAGGGCTGATCGCCATGGTGGTCATCGCCCTCATCCTCCTGTCGCTCGCCGTGGTGATGTTCATGATCCTCACGGACACGCGGAAGAACGACAATTTCAAGGCGCTGGAACGGCGCGCTGCCGGTGATGCACCGGTGGTGATCGATGCCGGCAGCAGCGCCGATGCCAGCTGCGGTGATGGCGGTGGCGGCGATGGCGGCTGCAGCGCCGATTGAGCGCCGCTAGCAGGGGGCGGCCGGCATGGACGTCATCCTGCTGATCGGCATTCTGCTGATCATCTTCCTGCTGGTCAGCGCCCTGGGCCAGAGCAGTGCCCGCGCACCGGCCCCCCGCCCCGCCCGGCGTTACGTGCCTGATCCTCCACTGGTGGTTGCCGATCCCGATCCGCTGGCCGAACCCTGGGCGGCGATGCCCGTGGACATCCCTGACGCATGGCCCGGCGACACGCCTGACCCCGGGCCGGCGCCAGACGATTTCCACCCCGGCGGCGGCGATTTCGGCGGCGGCGGAGTCAGCGGCAGCTGGGACGACGGCAGCCTCCACGACAGCTGAGGCAAGCAGCGGCGAACCCCCTTGCGCCGGCGGCAGCGAATCGATATAAATATGATATCGCTTTTATGTCGGGGGTTCCCAATGTCTGCAGCGTCTGAAGTCCATCGTCAGCCGAGCCGAGAAATCGGCGGGGTCGGCGCCAACGGCATTGCCATGCTGTTCCTGCTGCTGATCATCATGGTCGGCATCGGCGGCAGCATCGTCGCCATCCTCAGCGGGGCCGGGCCGGCCGCGCTGGGCGTGCTGGTGTTCCTGATGTTCGCCTTCCTGTTCATCATCATCGGCTTCTACATGCTGCAGCCCAACGAGGCGGCGGCCATCACCCTGTTCGGCCAGTACAAGGGCAGCGACCGCAGCAGCGGCCTGCGCTGGACCTGGCCGTGGATGGGCAAGCGCAAGATCAGCTTGCGTGCCAACAACCTGATCTCGCAGCAGATCAAGGTGAACGACCAGCGCGGCAACCCGATCGAGATCGCCGCCCAGCTGGTGTGGCGCGTCACCGATACGGCGCAGGCGCTGTTCGATGTCGATGATTATCGCGCCTTCGTGTCGGCCCAGGTCGAAGTGGCGGTGCGCACCATCGGCGCGCGTTACCCCTATGATGATTTCGAGCACAAGGAGGTGACGCTGCGCGGCGACCATGACCGCGTTTCGGCCGAACTGCGCACCGAGCTGATCGATCGCCTGTCCGTCGCCGGCATCACGGTGGACGAGTGCGGCTTCACCCACCTCGCCTATGCCCCCGAAATCGCCGGGGCCATGCTGCGCCGCCAGCAGGCCGCCGCGGTGGTCGCCGCCCGCGAGACGCTGGTAGCGGGCGCTGTCGGCATGGTCGAGATGGCCTTGGCGCAGCTCAGCGCGAAGCAGGTGGTCGACCTTGATGACGAGCGCAAGGCCGCAATGGTGTCCAACCTGATGGTGGTGCTGTGCGGCGAGCGCGACACCCAGCCCGTGCTCAACGCCGGTAGCCTCTATTGATGGCGGCGTGACGGCGAAGAAGGCCTTTCCACTGCGGCTCGATCCGGCGCTCCACGATGCGCTGGAGCGGGTCGCAGCGGCCGATTTCCGCAGCGTGAATGCCGAGATCGAGGTGCTGCTGCGCGAGGCGCTGGCCCGGCGCGGGGTGAAGGCAGCCGTGAGCGCGGCGCCCCGGCGCGGGCGGCCACCGGGCAAGAGCGACTAGCATCCCCGTTTCGCCGGGGCGGCGATCACATGCCCTGCGCCGCAGCGTCCAGCATTTCGGCAAGCTGCGCCGCATCGTCCGGAAAGCCGGCCGCCACCCAGGCCCGTTCGAACAGGCCCAGCCGCCGCGCCACCTCTGGCCCCGGCGCGACTCCGCGGGCGATGATGTCCTTCCCCGTCGCCGGCAGGCGCGGGCGCTGCCAACCCGCCAGCGGGCGGGCGGCATCGGCATCGCCGGCGATCAGCAACCGGTCGGTCACCGCCTCCGCCCCGTCCTCCCACGCTGCCGCCACGTGCGGCGGGGCCGGCGGCGGCAACACGGCAGCGGCGAGCCGCTGACGCTGGACGTTCGAGAGTTTCAGCCGCGCCCCCACCTCGCCGGCAACGCGCCCGTCACCGGGCGGCAGCAGGCTGGCCAGCCGCCGCTCCCAGGCCGGGGCGATGCCGGCGGCGGCCTCGGCGGCGATGGTGCGGGCCAGCACGGGCAGGCGCTCGCAGGTGATTTCGGGCAGCACTGGCGCGAAGATGCCGGCGGCGAGCATCTGCGCCAGCATCGGCTCCGGATCGGCAAGGCCGATCAGCAGGCGCAGCTCCATGGCAATACGCTCCCGGCTCAGCGCCATCAGGTCATTGGCGCGGGCGGTGCACGCGGCCAGGCCATCGGCGTCGATCACGGCGGCAAAGCGGGCGGAAAAGCGGAAGAAGCGCAGGATGCGCAGATGATCCTCGGCAATGCGTTGCAGGGGATCGCCGATGAAGCGCACCCGCCGCGCCGCCAGATCGGCGATGCCGCCGGTGTAATCATCGATGCCGCCGCCCGGCAGCCGGGCATAGAGCGCGTTGATGGTGAAATCGCGCCGCATCGCGTCTTCGCACCAATCGTCGGTGAAGGCGATTTCGGCATGGCGGCCAAAGCTTTGCACGTCGCGGCGCAGGGTGGTGATTTCGGCCGTCAGCCCTTCCCCCACTGCGGTCACCGTGCCGTGGGCAAGGCCGGTCGGCACCGCCTTCAGGCCGGCGGCCTGCACGCGCGCCATCACCTCGCGGGGGGCAAGGCGGGTCGCCAGATCGATGTCGCCGCCGGCCAGGCCCAGCAGCGCGTCGCGCACCGCGCCGCCGACAAGGCGGGTGACGCCGGTATCGGCCGCAAGCGCCTGCAACAGCGCCTGCCCGGCGGGGGCTTCGGCCCAGGCCGGCAGGGGCAGAGTGGCGGGCAGGCTCATGGCAACGGGTCCAGCCGCCGGGCCAGCGCGACGATCATGCCGGCCGTGGCGCCCCAGATATAATGATCGGCATGGGCAATCGCCCAGAAATGGCGGGTTTGCCCCTGCCACTGGCCGCTGTGGCGCTGGTGGTTGGCGGGATCAAGCACATGGGCCAGCGGGACATGGAACAGCGCGTCCACCTCGCCCGGGTCGGGGCGCAGCGGCAGGCCGGGCGGCACCACCCCCACCACCGGCGTCACCAGGAAACCGGTGCCGGTGCGATAGGGATCGAGCGTGCCGAGCACCTCCACCTGCTCCGGCGGCAGCGCCACTTCCTCGTGCGCCTCCCGCAGGGCGGTGGCCACGGCATCGGCATCGCCCGGATCCTCGCGGCCGCCGGGGAAGGCAACCTGGCCGGCGTGGCGCTTCAGATGCGCGGTGCGGCGGGTGAACAGCAATTGCGGCTCTGCCTCGTCGGAAATCGCCATCAGCACTGCCGCCGGGGTCAGCCGGGCGGCGGGCGGGGCTTCGGCCATCAGATCCCAGTCACCATGCGGACGCGGCGTGAACGGGCCGCTGAGCAGGGCGCGCACCCGATCAAGCGGCATCATCACCGCCCGCCGCAAAGGGGAAGAAGGCGCCATCGCTCCACAGGCCGGGCGGATCATCGCTTTCCGCCAGCGCCAGATCGGCGAGGCGATAGAAGGTGGCACGGTTGACCAGCGCCAACAGGCCGCCGCGCACGTGCAGATAGGGGCGCGGCGTGCCATCGGCATCGATCAGCACATCCAGCCCATGATCGGGGCCGCAGGCCACCACCTCCTCGGTGTTGAGGCGGAACAGGATGCGGCGCGCCGGCCCGTCCCCGCTCCAATCGGCATCCACGGCCAGGAACGGCGCATCCTCAACATCGATGTCGAGCTTTTCGACCGGCGTGACCAGCACATGGCTGCCATCCGGCTCCCGCCGCAGGATGGTGGAGAAGAGTTTCACCAGCTCCTTGCGGCCAATCGGTGTGCCGGCGTGGAACCAGGTGCCATCGGCGGCGATGCGCATGTCGCTGTGGCCGCAATGGCTGGGGTGCCATTGCTCGACAGGCAGGCGCTTGCCGCCCCGCGACAGCGCGAGCAGTTCGGCAAAACGGTCGGCAGGCGATTCGCTGGTCACCGCGCCCTTATTGGCGCGCGGCGGCGTTCAGGCAACCTTGGCGGCGTGCGGCCCGGCAACGCTGCTGCCCGGCGGCACCGCTTCCACCCAGGCGATGCGCGGCAGGCCGGTGGTCGGCCCGCGCAGCAGCAGGCGGTTGTGGTCCACCGGGCCGGGCAGTTCCCAATGGCGGGTGGCCGCCGCCGTGAAACCAAAACGGCCATAGAAGGGCGCATCACCGATCAGCAGCACCGGCGGGCTGTCATCATCGTCCAGCGCGGCAAGGCTGGCCCGCATCAGTGCCGATGCAATGCCCTGGCCTTCGCGGTTGGCCGCCACCGCCACCGGGCCGAGCAGGATCAGCGGTGTGCGGGCGCCGCCCACGCTCTTCAGCCGGATCGGCCAGCATTGCAGGCTGCCGACCAGCGTGCCGCCCGCCATGGCGACAAAGCTGTAGGCCGGCAGCGGCGCCGCCGCTTCGCGCAGGCGATAGGCGGTACGATTGTGCCGGGCCGGGCCAAAACGATCATCAAGCAGCGCATCAATCGCAGTTTGATGGGCGGAATCGAGGGTCAGGAGATCGATCAGGGGAGCAGGCTTTCAGCAGACGACACGGGGAAATGCGAACCGGCACTGCACCAACGGGGGCGCAGTGTCAGATTCGTCGGCTGTGTCGAAGCGAAAGCGGCATGGGCAATATGTATCAGCCCCGTGCCGTGTCGGCAATTGCCGACACGCTCGTCAAAAGCGACAGCCCGCAGCGCGGGCGGCCGGCCGATCAGTGCAGGCGGCGATCGAGCCCGGCGATGGCCTCTTCGGTCATCCGGGTCTGCAGTTCCTTGTCGGCCCGCGCGGCGATGATGGCAGCGGCGGCCTTGGTCACCTGGGTGGCGACTTCAGCCTTCAGCTCGGCAACGGCGGCGCGTTCGGCAGCGGCGATGCGGCCCTGCGCGGCGGCGGTGCGGCGGCTGATGGCTTCGCTGGCGGCGGCTTCGCTGGCCTTCACCAGTTCGGATGCTTCGGTGACGGCGCGGGAGCGGATGGCGGCAGCATCGGCTTCGGCAGCGGCCTTGGCGGCCTGGGCTTCGGCCAGCAGCGCTTCGGCTTCCTGGCGCAGCGCGGCGGCTTCGCCCAGCTGGCGCTTCACGCCGGCAATGCGCTCGTCCAGCGCATTGGCGATCAGCTTCGGCGCCTTGAAGACGACAACGGCCAGCACGAGGAAGATGAGAACGCTGCTGTAAACCCAGAATTCGGCACCAAAGCCGAACAGCGTGGCTTCGGCATGTTCGCCGCCTTCGGCAACCGTGCCGGCGGTGAGGACCTGTTCGTCAGCCATGTTCGTTCCTCAACGGGCAGCCAGCGCCGCCGACACGTCGGCGGGGGTGACGCTGATGCCGGCCAGCTTGGCCACGGCCTCGCTGGTGAGTTCGGCCACGGTGGTTTCAAGCGAGGCGCGGGCAGCGCTGCGCGAAGCAGCCAGCGTGGCGGCAGCGGCATCGGCTTCGGCATCCAGCCGGGCGGCAAGCGCCTTCAGCTGGGCGTCAGCCGCCTGAGCCGCGGCGTCCTTGGCCTTGGCGACTTCGGCCTGCGCCGCGTCGCGGGCTGCCTTGATGGCAGCGTCGCGGCTCTGGCGCAGCGTGTCGGCATTGGCCTTGGCCGCTTCGGCCCGGTCAAGATCGCCGGTGACCTGCGTTTCGCGCGCTTCGATCACCCGGCCCAGCTTGGGCAGGGTCGGCCGCACCACGACAACATAGAGCAGCGTGAAGAACACGCCGAACCAGAAGATCTGCGATGCAAAACTGGCAGGATCAAATTGCGGCACGGAATTTCCCCGGCTTCAAACGGCAACAGCGTGGCGCCCGGCCGAAACCGGGCGCCAGCGCGGATATCAGCTGAAGGCCAGCGCCAGAGCGACGACGGCGGCGATCAGGCCCAGAGCTTCGGTCACGGCGAAGCCGAAGATCAGGCGGGCGCCGAGCTTGTCGGCAGCGGCCGGATTGCGCAGCGCGCCCTGGAGGAACATGCCGAAGATGATGCCGACGCCGATGGCGGCGAAACCGGCACCCATGGCAGCGAGACCGGCACCGATCAGCTTGTAAGCAGCGACTTCCATTGTACGTCCTTTGCGAGTGGTAAAAGGTTGAAACGATTAGTGAAGGTTGACAGCGTCGTTCAGGTAGATGCTGGCCAGCAGGGCAAACACATAGGCCTGCACCACCGCGATCAGCAGTTCCAGCGCCGTGAGCGCGACATTGACGGTGAGCGGCACGATGCCCAGCACCACCGGCAGCGCCTCGAACGCGCCCAGCGACACGACAAAGCCGCCGAACACCTTCATCAGCACGTGGCCGGCGGTCATGTTGGCGAACAACCGGATGGCGAGGGTGAAGGGACGCGACAGGAACGAGAGAAATTCGATCGCCGCCACCAGCGGTGCCACGAACAGCGGCGTGCCTTCGGGCAGGAACAGCGAGAAGAAGTGCAGGCCGTGGCGGGCAAAGCCGACACCCACAACCAGCACGAACACGATCATCGCCAGCGCGAAGGTGACGGCGATGTGGCTGGTGGGCGTGAAGGCACCGACGAACGGCACCATGCCCAGCAGGTTGCAGGCCAGCACGAAGATGAACACCGAGAAAATCAGCGGCGCATAACGCAGGCCATCCTTGCCGACATTTTCGCGCAGCATGTCGCGGATGAAATCATAGAGCAGTTCGACCGCCGCCTGCATGCGGCCGGGCACCAGCGCCGGGCGGGCGGTGCCGATGAACAGGAACGCGGCGACGACGATCAGCGCGATCAGCATCCACAGCGAGCTGTTCGTGAACGACAGGTCGAAACCGCCCGCGCTGATCGGCGCGATCGTTTCGATCTTGAACTGCTCCATCGGGTTGGCCACGGCCGTTCAATCCTCGTCTTCGTCGTCGCGGGCCGGCTGTTGCCGATCCAGAAATTTCTGCCGCCGGAGCGACTGGTAGAGCCCCGTCACGAACCCCAGCAGCAACATCGCGATCAGGCCCCAGGGGCCGGTTCCGAACTGCCGGTCGATGAACCAGCCGATGAACCCGCCGGCCAGCATGGCGCCGACAAATTCCGACGCAGCCTGCCAACCTGCATTCTCTGCCTGCTTGGCACCGTCCTTGCCGCGAGATTCGGCCTCACGGGCCGCAGCAATGCGGCGCGCGAGGCTGTCCTCGTCGGTGGGCGGTCCAGCCAAGGCGAAGAACCCCTGTCGTCAACGATGTCGCCCGCCAGATATGACAGACGGCCTCGCCAGCGGTGCCGGCAAGACATGGCGCGCGTCCTAGAGGGGTGAGCCGGGGGTGTCAACCATTGTGCAGTGCAACGCCGGCCATTTCGTCAGCCCCGTGGCCCTCAGGCCATGGCAACGAGTTTCTCGGCCGTCTGCAAGTCGACGCTGACCAGCTGGCTCACCCCGGGTTCGCCCATGGTGACGCCGAACAGCCGGTGCATGCGGCTCATCGACACCGCATTGTGGGTGACGATCAGGAAGCGCGTCTGGGTTTCGGCGGCCATGCGGTCAAGCAGGTCGCAGAAGCGTTCGACATTGGCATCATCCAGTGGCGCATCGACTTCATCGAGCACGCAGATTGGCGCCGGATTGGCCAGGAACAGCGCGAAGATCAGCGCCGTGGCGGTGAGCGCCTGTTCGCCGCCCGACAGCAGCGTGAGCGATTGCAATTTCTTGCCCGGCGGCTGCGCCATGATCTCCAGCCCCGCCTCCAGCGGATCATCGGATTCGATCAGCGCCAGCTGCGCCTCCCCGCCGCCGAACAGATCGGTGAAAAGGGTGCGGAAATGGCCATCGACGGCCTGGAACGCCGCTTGCAGGCGCTGGCGACCTTCGCGGTTGAGGCTGCCGATCGAGCCGCGCAGGCGGGCGATGGCGGTGTCGAGCTCGGCCTTTTCGGCCGCCGTCAGCTGGGCCTGTTCCTCCAGCTCCTTCAGTTCGATATCGGCGCGCAGGTTGACCGGGCCCAGCCGCTCCCGCTCGGCCGTGAGCGTGTCGAGCCCTTCGGCCAGCGCGGCGGCGTCACCGGGTTCGATGCCAAAGCCGAAGCGGCCGGGCAGCAGCGGCGGCGGGCACTGGAACCGCTCCCCGCACTGGCGCTCGATGGCCAGCCGGGCTTCGTCCTGATGCTCGGCCTCGGCCCGGGCGCTGGCGCGGATCTCGCGGGCTTCGGCGGTTTCGGCATCGGCGGCGCGGGCCTGGGCTGTCACCGCATTCACGGCGGCTTCGGCGGCGGCCAGCCGGTCGGCAGCGGCCGCGCGGGTGGCATCGGCCGCCTCGGTCGCGGTGGCCAGCCCGGCGACATCGGCTGCGACGGCCCGCGCCCGGGCGGCGATGCCGGCGCGGTCATCCTCGGCAGCGGCCTTGCGGCGGGCGAGTTCGTCGCGCTGGCCGGCGCTGGCGGCGATGCGGCGCTGCCAATCGGCCTGTTCGGCGGCAATGGCGCTGCGGCGGCGCTGGCCGGCATCGGCATCGCGGGCGGCAGCATCGACGGCCGCGCGGGCGGCGGCCAGGGCGGCGCGCGCCGCTTCCCCGCCGGTGCGGGCCGTGGCCAGCGCCTCCGACAAGGCGGCCAGCGCATCGGCAGCAGGCACGGCGGCGCGCGCCGCCTCGGCCTCGCTGGCCAGCCGCAAGGCATCGGCTTCGGCCTGGGCAGCGGCGGTCTTCAGGCTGGCCTCCTCCCCGGCTGCTCTGGCAGCGGCGGTTTCGGCCTGGGCCAGCCGGCCGCGCGCCTCGCTCAGCGCGCGGGCGGCGATATCGCGCTGCTGGCGGGCGGCACGTTCGGCGTTGGCCGCGTCGCTGGCGGCGGCTTCGGCGGTGCGCAGGGCGGCGGCGGCACTGTCCTGCGCGGCGGCGGCGGTCTGGCGTTCGGCCTCCAATTCGGCCGCGCGGCGGCGGGCGCGCAGGCGGGCGGCAGCGGCATCGGTGCGGCCACCGGCATCGATCAGCCCGTCCCAGCGCCACAATTTGCCATCGCGGCTGACGAGGCGCTGGCCGGGCCGCAGCGCTGCCAGCAACGCCGGCGCAGGCGCAGCATCAACCACGCCAATCTGCGCCAGCCGGCGCGCCAGTTCCGGCGGCGCCTGCACCTGTGCGGCCATGGCCATCACGCCATCGGGCAGCGCCGGATCATCCGCCACCACTGCGCCGGCAAAGCGGCGGGCGCCCGGCGAATCGGCCGGGCCGGCATCCATGTCCTCACCCAGTGCGGCTGCGAGCGCGGCCTCATAGCCAGCGGCGACCACCAGCCGGTCGGCAATGCGCGGGCCGGCATTTTTTCCGTTGCCCTGATCGGCGGCGAGCCGGCGGGCCAGCGCCTGCGCTTCCGCCTCAAGGCTGGCCAGCGTCGCCCGCGCGGCGGCCAGCGCGGCGGCCGCTTCGCTGCGCGCCGCTTCGGCGGCCGGCCGCGCCGCTTCGGCATTGGCGACGCCGGTCTCGCCGGCCGCCACATCGGCCTGCGCCCTCGCCACCGCATCCTGCAACGGCTGCAGATCGGGGGCGGGGGCCAGCCGGGCCAGGCGATCGGCCAGCGACCGGGCTTCGGCCTGCGCGCGGGCGGCGCGGGCGGCAGCGGCGGCGGCGGCATCGCTGGCCGCACGCGCGGCGGCGGCCGCAGCCGCATGGGCTGCCATCGCTTCCGACAGGCGGGTTTCAGCGGCCTCAGCTTCGGCTTCGGCTGCCGCCAGCCGGCCGGCCAGTTTCGGGCGGTCAGCCGCCAGCGCGGCCAGCCGTTCGGCCAGTGCCGCATCTTCGACCGCCAGCCGCTCGCCGGCGCGCGCGGCATCATCGGCCAGGCTGGTCTCGCGCGCGGCATCACGGTCGATGCTGGCCAGGCTGGCGGCCAGCGCGGCATCGCGGCGGGCCAGTTCCTGCGCTTCGGCCTCCAGCAGGGCGCGGCGCTGGCGCAGGGCCTGGGCGGCGGCAGCAGCCTCGGCTTCGGCCTGGCGCAGGGCCGGCAGTTCGGCACCGGCCTCGGCCGCCTGTGCCGTAAGTGCGGCGGCGAGCCGGGTGCGCTCGGCAGCCAGGGTTTCGGCGGCCACCGCCGCCTGCCGGGCGCGTTCGCTGGCGGCGACAGCGCCATGCCAGCGCGCGTGCAGCAGCGCCGCCTCGCCGTGGCGGATCCGGTCCGACAGGCTGCGGTAACGTTCGGCGGAGCGCGCCTGCCGGCGCAGCGTGGCGGCCTGGGTTTCCAGCCCGCGCACCACATCGTCCAGCCGCGCCACATTGGCTTCGGCAGCACGCAGGCGGATTTCGGCCTCGCGCCGGCGCACGGCCAGCCCGGCGATGCCGGCGGCCTCTTCCAGCAGCTGGCGGCGCTCGGCCGGCTTGGCGGCGATGATGGCGCTGATGCGGCCCTGGCCGACGATGGCCGGGCTGTGCGCGCCGGTGGCCGAATCGGCGAACAGCAGCCGCACATCCTGGGCGCGGGTGTCGCGGCCGTTCAGGCGATAATCCGAACCGGCGCCGCGCTGGATGCGGCGCTGCACCTCGATCTCCTCCCCGGCGCTGCCGGCAAGGGACAGGGTGACGGTGGCGAATTCCCGCGCCGGGCGGGCGGCGGTGCCGGCGAAGATGACATCATCCATCCCGCCCGACCGCATGGACTTGGGGCTGGCTTCCCCCATCACCCAGCGCAGCGCTTCCAGCAGGTTGGACTTGCCGCAGCCATTGGGGCCGACAACGCCGGTCAACCCCGGCTCGATCAGCAGATCTGCCGGCTCAACGAAGGACTTGAAGCCCGCAAGGCGAAGGCGCCGGAACTCCAAAGAGGCTTACCTGAGCGCCGCCTGCAACTTGGGCTCAAGATCGGCCCACGTGTAGGTGTTTTCCTGCACGGTGCCGTTGATGATGAAGGTGGGCGTGCCGGTGAGCTTGTATTCGGTGATGGCCTGGTTGCGCAGGTCGCTCACCGCCTTGATCTGGGCCGGATCGGCAAGGCACTGATCGAACCGGGCGCGCGGGATGCCGCGCAGCTTCACATAATCTGCAAGGCCGCCCAGTTCGGCCATGCGGCGGATGGCCTGATCTTCCGGCAGCTTGCCCAGCGCTTCCTGATCGGCCTTGCTGATGCGGCCGAACGGTTCGGTCCAGCCGGCCTGATCGGCGTAGAAATTGTCGAGCAGGCCGAAGAAGGCGGCAGCGCCCTGGCAGCGGGCAACCACCGTGGCGGCATAATCCGGGCCGTTCAGCACGAAATTGCGATATTCATAGCTGACATTGCCGCTGGCGACATATTTGTTGCGCAGCGTTTCGGCGGCGCTTTCGTGGAATTCGCGGCAATGCGGGCAGGTGAGCGAGGCAAATTCGACCAGCTTCACCTTGGCATCCGGGTTGCCCATGCGGAAGCCGCCTTCCTTGGTCGCTTCCACCACATCCACCCAGTTCTTGCCGGCCGGTGCGGCAATGGCAGGCGCGGCGGGGGCATCGGCGGCCGGCGCGCTGGTCTTGCTGTCGTTGCAGGCGGCCAGCGCGAGGGCCATGGCGGTGATCATCAGGAAACGCGGCGTCATCATTTCGTCCTTTTCGGCAAGGCGGCGACAGCGGCAGCGAGCAGGGGCTTGAGCGATGTCCAGTCATAGACATCGGTCTGCATCTTGCCGTTGATCAGGAAACTGGGGGTACCCTGCAGATTGTGGGTCTGCACGGCATCGGCGCGGATCGCCATCAGCCGATCCTGCCCGGCCGGCGCGGCGATGCAGGCATCATAACGGGCGCGCGGGATGCCGGCGGCGGCGGCGAATTCGGGCAGCTTGCCGGCCTCTGCCATCGCCGCACCCTGCGCTTCGGGCGCCAGGCCCTGGATGCGGGTGCGCTCCGCTTCCGGAATGGCCATGAACGGACGCACCAGCAATTCCTGCCGTTCATAGATCCGGTCGATCAGGGCCCAGGCCGGGCCGGCGGCCTGGCACTGCACCAACAGGCCGGCCATCAGATCGATGCCGTTCAGGGAGAAGGGCCGATATTCATAGCTGACCTGGCCGGACGCCAGCCACTGCGCCTTCAGCGCCGGCAGGCCTTCGGCGTGGAAGGCCCGGCAGTGCGGGCAGGTGAGCGAGCCGAATTCAACCAGTTTCACCGGCGCTGCCGGATTGCCGATCAGCACCCCGCCCTGCGCCGTCATGGCGAGGCGGGTGGACCAATCGGCCGGCGCTGCCGGTGCGGGCCTGGCCGGCACGGCCGCGATTGCGGGGCCGGCGACACTGGCGGCAAGCAGCAGGAGGGCAAGGGTACGCATGAGGCATCTGTAGCGCGGTGCCGGTGGCAGCGCCAAGCCCCCCTGTCGGCAGATCGCCGGTCTCACCTGATCTTTGGCACGCCGCTGCTGCTGGCCAGCGCCTCGGCCAGCGATTGCAGCGTGGCGCGCAGTTCGGGATCGGCGATGTCGCGCAAGGTGGATTGGGTCGCCTGCGGCAGCGGCCCGGGCGCCGGCGGCAGCGGGGGCGGCGGCGCGGCCATGGTGGCGCCGCCCTGTTCGATGGAGATCCGCGCCACGGCGGCATAGCCCAATATGCGGTTGGCGCGTTCGATGATCTGGGCTTCGACATGGCGCAGCATCGGTGCCAGCGCGCCGGTTGCCGCCACCGCCAGCGTGCCGCCATCCTTCTGCCCGCGCGCGAATTTCAGCCGGATCGGCCGGGAATGGCGGGCATAGGTGGGGCCGACAATCTCTGCCCAGCGGTCGATCAGCGCGCTGTGGGTGAAGCCGAACTTGCGGAAGGCCTGGCCGCCAACATCGCCGACCAGCTCGGCAATCGGGCGAGCGCGGCCGCCGCGCGGCTTTTCCGCCACGGGTGCCGGCGGCTGTTTCGAGGGCGTTTTGCGCATCGCGCTTCCATGCCATAGACGCGGCGTGACCGATAGCTGGCCCCTCACCCTGATCGCCTGGTACCGCGACAATGCGCGCGACCTGCCGTGGCGCAACCCGCCGGGCGCGGCGCTGCCGGCCGATCCGGATTGGCCTTACCGGGTCTGGCTGTCGGAAGTGATGCTGCAGCAGACGACCGTGGTGGCAGCCGCACCCTATTTCCGCGCGTTCACCACCCGCTGGCCCACGGTGGCGGCGCTGGCGGCGGCCGATGATGCCGAGGTGATGCAGGCCTGGGCCGGGCTGGGCTATTACGCAAGGGCGCGCAATCTGCTGGCCTGCGCGCGCGCCGTGGTGGACCGCCACGGCGGCCGCTTCCCCGACACCGAGGCGACCTTGCGCGCCCTGCCCGGCATTGGCGACTATACCGCAGCCGCAGTCGCCGCGTTCGGTTTCGGCCGTGATGCGGTGGTGATCGATGGCAATATCGAACGCGTCGTCACCCGCCTCTTTGCCATCTCGACGCCCCTGCCCGCCGCCCGGCCCGCCATCCGCGCCGCACTGGCCCCCTTGCTGCCACCGGGCCAGGCCGGCGACTTCGCGCAAGCGATGATGGATCTGGCGCGGCGCCTCTGCACGCCGCGCAATCCCAGCTGCCTGATCTGCCCGCTTGCCGGCGACTGCGCCGCCAACCGCGCCGGCAACCCGGAGGATTTCCCGGTGAAAGCCGCAAAAAAGGCCCGCCCCACCCGCACCGGCACCGCCTGGTGGATCGAGGTGGACGGCCATGTGCTCACCGTGCTGCGGCAGCCCAAGGGCCTGCTCGGCGGCATGCGGGCGCTGCCGAGCTGCGATTGGCGCGGGGCCGGAACGCCGCCGCTGCCGGGCGCGTGGCAGACGCTGGGCCGCGTCAGCCACGGCTTCACCCATTTCGAACTGGAACTGGCCGTCGCGGCGCTGCGGCTTGCACAGCGGCCGCCGCTCGATCTGCCCGGCGCGGCGTGGCTGCCGCTGGGGCAACTCGAATCGGCCGGCCTGCCGACATTGTTTGCCAAGGCGGCGCGGTTGGGGCTTGCCGCGGCCGGGGAAGCCGGGGAGAAAGCGGCATGACGATGTTCCACGACGTGCCCGCCACCGGCTTCACCGGCAATATCCTCGACCGGGCTGACGAGATCAGGCGCGATCCCGCCGCCCTGATCGCCATGCGCGCCCGCCCCGATGCGCGCTGGCTGGTGCTCGACAAGCTGAACCCGGTGGTCAAGCACGCCGATGGCCAGCCGGCGTCGATCCTGTGGGCCTATCGCTCCGATGTGCCGCACGATGCGCTGTCGGTCTTCCTCGGCGTCGGCCCCCACGGCCCGCGCTTTGCCGCCGCCGCGCCGGCTGACGAGCTGGTGGCGGATTTCGGCGGCAAGCTGCTGGACGCGCGCGCCGCCGGGGCGCTGCTGCCGGCGGCGGAGGCGGCGATCGTGGCGCAGGCGCGTTCGATGCTCGATTGGCACCAGCGCCATGGTTTCTGCGCCGTGTGCGGCGGCAAGACGGTGCTGGCCAAGGCCGGCTATGCCCGCCAGTGCCAGGCCTGCCAGGCCGAGCATTTCCCGCGTGTCGATCCGGTGGTGATCATGCTGGCGGTGAAGGACGGCCACGCCCTTATCGGCCGCCAGCCGCGCTTTCCCAAGCGTTTCCTGTCGGCGCTGGCCGGTTTCGTGGAGCCGGGCGAAAGCCTGGAGGAAGCCGTGCGCCGCGAGCTGTGGGAGGAGGCCGGCATCACCTGCGGCCGCGTGCGCTATCTCGCCAGCCAGCCCTGGCCCTTCCCGTCCAGCCTGATGATGGCCGCCTTCGCCGAAGCCGATGGTTTCGAGGTGCGGCTTGACGAGGACGAACTGGAGGAAGTGCGCTGGGTGACGAAGGACGAGGTGCGCGCCGCCCTGGCCGGCAGCGGCGATTTTCTGGCCCCGCCGCCGATGGCGATCGCCCATACGCTTCTGAAGGCGTGGGTGGAGATGGCGGACTAGGCGTCGTCACACCGCCACTGCCTCCGCCACCAGCGCGGTCGCATCCTCCGGCGGCATCGGCCGGCCGAACAGATAGCCCTGCACCTGCGTGCAGCCCAGATCGCGGCACAGTTCGAAGGCGGCACGGGTTTCGGTGCCTTCGGCCGTTGTCTGCATGTCCAGGCTGGCGGCCATGCGCACGATGGCCTGGATGATGGCGCTGGCCTCGTCGCCCATCGCCGCCGCGCGGGCGACGAAGCTGCGATCGATCTTGATGCGGCTGAAACTGGCCTTGTTCAGCGTGCCCAGCGCCGAATAGCCGGTGCCGAAATCATCGAGCGCGAAGCTGACCCCCATCGCCGTCAACTGCGCCAGCACGTCGATCACCGGGGGCTTGTCGGCCAGGAACAGGCTTTCGGTGATCTCCAGCTCCAGCCGTTCGGCGGGAACGCCGTGGCGGGCGAGCGCGCCGGCAATCAGATCGGGCAGGCCGGGCTCCACCTGCACGGCCGAAAGGTTCACCGCCACCTTCACATGCGCCGGCCAGCGCGTTGCCCAGGCCAGCGCCTGATCGATCACCCAGGCACCGATCGGCACGATCAGCCCGGTTTCTTCGGCCAGCGGAATGAAATCCAACGGCGAGACCATGCCCAGTTCGGGATGATCCCAGCGCAGCAGCGCCTCGAACGCGGTGATGCGTTCATCCTCGCTGTCCACCACCGGCTGGAACAGCAGCCGCAGCTGGTTCCGGCCCAGCGCCTCGGCCAGATCGGCTTCCAGCTTGCGGCGTTCCTCCACGGCGGCGGCCATTTCGGGGGCATAGCGCAGGGCCGCGCCGCGGCCCTGTTCCTTGACACGGTAGAGCGCGAGATCGGCGCATTTCAGCAGCGCCTCCGGCGTCATCGCATCGTGCGGCACCAGCGCCCAGCCGACAGACGCGCCGACCACCGCAGCCCCGGCGCCGCCGGCTTCCGCAAGCGGGAAGGGCCGCGCCATGTCGGCCACCACCCGGTCGGCCAGGATGCGGGCGCGGTCACCGCCGGCATCGGGAAGCAGGATGGCGAATTCGTCACCGCCCAGCCGGGCAATGGTGGCGCCATCCTTCAGCAGGGCGCGGGCAAGGCCCTGCAGCCGCTGCGCGACCTGGCGCAGCAGCAGATCGCCGGCGCCGTGGCCGAAACAGTCGTTCACCGCCTTGAAGCGATCAAGATCGACGAACAGCAGCGCCGCCGGTCGGCCCGACAGGCAGGCGCGCTCCACCACCTCGTCCAGCGTTTCGCGGAACAGGCTGCGGTTGGCGAGCCCGGTGAGCGGATCGAAGCGCGCCAACTGGGCGATGCGTTCCTGGCTGCGGCGCACATCCGTCACATCGCGGCCGACACCGCGAAAACCGGTGAAATTGCCCGCCATGTCCTGCTTGGGCGTGCCCGACAGCGCCCACCACCTGAGATCGCGGCCCAGCGGCACCGGCACCACCAGATCGCGGAACGGTTCGGCGCGGGTGAGCGCATGGGCCAGCGCCGCTGCCGACGCACCGCCCTGCACCGGATCGAGCAGCGCCAGCAGCGGCTGGCCGATCAGATCGGCACGGGGACGGCGGGCGACATCGGCAAACCGCGGCGTGACATGGGTGAGGCAGCCGCGGCCATCCAGCTCCAGCAGCCAGTCCGACCCGTTTGCTTCATATTCGTTGAGCAGCAGGCGCACCACCTCGCCCTGTTCGGAAAGGTCGGCCTCGCTCTTCAGCCGCGCCATGGTGTGATAGGTGGTGACCAGCGTGGCGCGCTGCTTGACGAGCACGAAGCTGGCCATGCCCATCGTCACCAGCGGATGTTCCAGCGGTGCGCCCGGCGGCAGCGCCGCCAGCATCACGCCGGCGATCTGCACCAGCACCAGCGCCGTTGCCACCGGCATGGTCGCCGCGGCGTTCGACACCGCCCCCATGAACAGCATCGAGAACAGCAGCAGCATGGCCTGGCCGTGGGCCGGCTGGGCCGGCACCAGCGCCAGCATCAGCCCGCCCCAGAACAGCGCAAGGCCGGCGATTTCGGCGGTGACGCGCCAATATTCGGCATGGGTGGCCAGCCGCTTGCCCGCCTGCGCCGGCCGGCGCACAACGCGCAGCGACCAAAGGGCCAGCAGGCCGGCAATACCCGTCAACCAGGGGGCCAGCGCCAGAAACGGCACCGAAGGGCCGAACATCGCCAGCATCGCCACCAGATTGACGGTGAGCACGCTGAGGTTGAACGGCACGTTGCGGCTGAGCTGTTCCAGCTGGCGGCCGCGCACTTCGGCCCAGAAGCCGCTTTCGGCCTGGCCAAACCCCATGACCTGGCGCCAGCCAAGATCGCGCACCATCTGCACGGGGGGCCTGAGCATCGCCGTCATTCACGCGCTTCCTGACAAGGAGAGGTTGTGACCGGCAACGGCGGCGGACGCGGCAGTTTGAGTCAGGCCCTGCAAAGCGGCTTGGCTTTTGGCGCTTTGTTCCATAATTGTTCGCGGATGAGCCTGCCCGCCGCCGATGATTCTGTGCCGCAGCTGCCGCCGTGGCTGGCCGGGCTGAACCCGCCGCAGCGCGACGCGGTGCTGACGACGGAAGGCCCGGTGCTGATCCTGGCCGGCGCCGGCACCGGCAAGACCAAGGCGCTCACCGCGCGGCTGGCGCACATCCTGTTCAGCCGGCTGGCCTGGCCATCGGAAATCCTGGCCGTCACCTTCACCAACAAGGCAGCGCGCGAGATGCGCCACCGCACCGAACTGCTGCTGGGCCCGATGGCGGAAGGCCTGCCGTGGCTGGGCACCTTCCATTCGCTGTCGGCCAAGATGCTGCGCCGCCATGCCGGGCTGGTGGGCCTGAACCCGCAGTTCACCATCCTTGATACCGATGATCAGCTGCGCCTGCTGAAGCAGGTGATCAACGAGGCCGGCATCGATGAAAAGCGCTGGCCGGCCAAGCAACTGGCCGGCCTGATCGATCGCTGGAAGAACAAGGGCCAGTTGCCGGCCGACGTGCCGGGCGGCGAAAGCTTTGCCTATGCCGATGGCGCGAACGGCGGCGGCGGCGCGCTCTATGCCCGTTACCAGCAGCGGCTGGCCGCGCTGAACGCCTGCGATTTCGGCGATCTGCTGCTGCACATGCTGACCATCTTCCGCCAGCACCCGGATGTGAGGCAAGAATATCAGCGCCGGTTCAAATATCTGATGGTGGACGAGTATCAGGACACCAATTCGGCCCAGTATCAGTGGCTGAAGGCGCTGGTCGGCCCGGCCCGCAACATCGCCTGCGTGGGCGATGATGACCAGTCGATCTACAGCTGGCGCGGCGCGGAAGTGGCCAATATCCTGCGCTTCGATGCCGATTTTCCCGGCGCGAAGCTGATCCGGCTGGAGCAGAATTACCGTTCCACCCCGCACATCCTGGCCGCCGCCAACACGCTGATCGGCCACAACAGCGGCCGGCTGGGCAAATCGCTGTTCACCGCGCAGGCGCAGGGCGAGAAGGTGGAGGTCACCTCGGTGTGGGACGGGCCTGAGGAAGCCCGGCTGGTTGGCGACGAGGCCGAGCGGCTGGCCCGCGAGGGGGCGTCGCTGAACGACATGGCGATCCTGGTGCGCGCCCAGTTCCAGACCCGCCTGTTCGAAGACCGCTTCATCAGCATCGGCCTGCCCTATCGCATCGTCGGCGGCTTCCGCTTTTATGAGCGCGCCGAAGTGCGCGACGCGCTGGCCTATCTGCGCCTCGTCACCTCACACGACGATGCGCTGGCGTTCGAGCGGATCATCAACGTGCCCAAGCGCGGCCTGGGCGACAAGGCGATGGCCACCATGCACGCCGCCGCCCGCCGGCTCGACGTGCCGCTGCCGCGCGCGGCAGCGATGCTGGCCGACAGTGATGTGATGACGCCTGCCGCCCGCCGCGCCGTGAAGGGCTTCTTCACCGATCTCGCCCGCTGGCGCGACCAGGCCGCCACGCTGAGCCATGCCGAACTGGCCGAGATCGTGCTGGAGGAATCGGGCTATGTCGCCATGTGGCAGGCCGACAAATCCACCGAGGCCGACGGGCGGATCGAGAACCTGAAGGAACTGGTGCGGGCCATGGGCGACTATCCCAGCCTGACCGCCTTCCTGGAGCATGTCGCGCTGGTGATGGACAATGATGCCGGCGCCGATGGCGAGAAGATCACCATCATGACGCTGCATGCCGCCAAGGGGCTGGAGTTTGACCATGTCTTCCTGCCCGGCTGGGAAGAAGGCGTCTTCCCCAGCCAGCGCGCGCTTGATGAGGGCGGCACCAGTGCGCTGGAGGAGGAGCGGCGGCTGGCCTATGTCGGCGTCACCCGCGCCCGCCGGCGCGCCCACATCATCAATGCCGCCAACCGCCAGGTCTATGGCCAGTGGACGGCGGCCCTGCCCAGCCGCTTCATCGCCGAACTGCCGGCCGATCATGTGACCCAGCGCTCGACCATGAGCGGCGGGCCCAGCCTGTGGCGCGCGGCGCTGGAGGGCGGCGACCCGTTCGCGCATATCAGCCGCGGCACCGGGCGCGGGCCGGGCTGGGATCGTGCCGCTGTCGCGCAGTCCGGCCCGGGGCGCGATTTCGGCCCGCGCAGCCTGACGCCGCCGCGCGAGGCACGGGTGAGCGCGGTGTCGCTGGCCCCCAATCCGGCCTTCCGCCGCGGCACAAGGGTGTTTCACGCCAAGTTCGGCGAAGGCACCGTGTTCCATGTCGACGGCAACAAGCTGGAAATCGATTTTCCCGCTGCCGGGCGCAAGCGCGTGCTCGACAGTTTCGTCACCCTCAAAGCGGTTTGACCTCGGTCCCCAGCAGCATGGCCATCACCTCGCGGAACACGCGCGGGGTGAGGAACAGCAGGCCCACGGCGGCCAGCGCCGCGCATTGCACGGGCGGCCAGTGCAGGAAATCATGCGCGTAAAAGAAGGTGCCGGCCAGCGCATAGCCATTGAAGCGCGCGAACAGCGACAGCGCCGCCGTCACCACCGCCCATTGCCAGCCCAGCACCAGCGTCCAGCCCTGCCACGCGGCATAATGCTGTGCGACGCCGACGCCGCACAGCACAATCGCCAGCACGATGCCGGGAAAGCGCTGCCACATCTCCACGGGTGCGCACGCTATCACCGCCGCCTCACCCTCGCAATTGCAGCGGCATTGCCGCCCGCAGCAACGCTACCTATGGTGGCGGCGTGCCATCGATCCCCGCCCCGCTGCTGTTCCGCGATTACCGAGCATTCTGGGTGGCGCGCTTCTTCGCCACCATCGCCGGGCTGATGCTGGTCGTCGTCATCGGCTGGCAGGTCTATGACATCGCCCGCGCCAGCATGAGCCGCGACGAGGCCGCCTTCCTGCTCGGCATGATCGGGCTGGCGCAGTTCCTGCCCTTGTTCTGCCTGGCGCTGGTGGTGGGCGTGATCGCCGACCGGGTGGACCGCCGCCACATCGCCCGCGCCGCCGTTGCGCTGGAGGTCGGCTGTGCCGGCGTGCTGGGCGCGCTGGCGCTCACCGAAACCGTGCCGCTGGCACCGCTGTTCATCGTGGCGGCATTGCTGGGCGTCGCCCGCGCCTTTCAGGGGCCATCGATGGCGGCGCTCGCCCCCAATCTGGTGCCGCGCGAACTGCTGCCGCAGGCGATCGCGCTGAACAGCATCAGCTGGCAGGCCGGCGCGGTGATCGGCCCGCCGCTGGGTGCCTTCCTCTATGCCGTCTCGCCGGCGACGCCCTATGTCGTCGCCGCCGTGCTGTTCGCCGTCACGCTGGCCTGCCTGTTCGTCATCCGCCCGGTGCCGCGCCCGGCGCCATCGGCGCTGACGCCGTGGCGAAGCGTGGTGGAGGGCATCGCCTATGTCCGCCACAACCGCGTGCTGCTGGGTGCCATCAGCCTTGATCTGTTCGCCGTTCTGCTGGGCGGTGCCACCGCGATGCTGCCGGTCTATGCCCGCGACGTGCTGCATGTCGGCGTGGAAGGCCTGGGCCCGCTGCGCGCCGCGCCATCGCTGGGCGCGGTGATGATGGCGGTGCTGCTCGCCAGCCGGCCGTTGAAGCGCCATGTCGGCCCGGTGATGTTCGCCAGCGTCGCGGTGTTCGGGCTGGCGACTGCGGTGTTCGGCCTGTCCACCTCCTACCCGGTTTCCATCGCGGCGCTGATCGTGCTGGGCGCGGCTGATGCCGTCTCCGTGTTCGTGCGCGGCAGCCTGATCCAGCTGCACACGCCCGACGACATGCGCGGCCGGGTGTCGAGCGTTTCGGGCCTGTTCATCTCCGCCAGCAACGAATTGGGCGAGCTCGAATCCGGCCTGGCCGCGCGCTACCTTGGCGCGGTGCCGGCCGTGGTGGCCGGCGGCATCGGTGCCATCATCGTCACTGTCCTCTGGGCCTGGCGCTTCCCGCAGCTGCGCAACGCTGACCGGTTCGAGACGCAGAAACCCGGCTGACGCACCAGTCCCGCTGCCCCGCACCCAAGATTTCCTGCGCTGGAAACCGCTGCCGCGCCGGCCTATGCTGGGCAAAATCACACGGGAGACCTGAGCATGAAGGCCAACACCATTCTGGAGACCATCGGCAACACGCCGCATGTGCGGGTGGCCAAGCTGTTCCCGGATGCGGAGGTGTGGATCAAGTCGGAACGCACCAACCCCGGCGGCTCCATCAAGGATCGCATCGCGCTGGCGATGATCGAAGCCGCCGAAGCCGACGGCACGCTGAAGCCCGGCGGCATCATCGTCGAGCCCACCAGCGGCAACACCGGCATCGGTCTGGCCATGGTGGCGGCGGTGAAGGGCTACAAGCTCATCCTTGTCATGCCGGAATCGATGTCGATCGAGCGGCGGCGGCTGATGCTGGCCTATGGTGCCAGCTTTGATCTGACCCCGCGCGAAAAGGGCATGAACGGTGCCATCGCCCGCGCGCTGGAGATCGTCGCCACCACGCCGGGTGCCTGGATGCCGCAGCAGTTCGAAAACCCGGCCAACATCGCCGTGCATGTGCGCACCACGGCAGAGGAAATCTTCGCCGATTTCGCCGACGCGCCGCCGCATGCCATCATCACCGGCGTCGGCACCGGCGGCCATATCACCGGCGTGGCGCAGGTGCTGAAAAGCCGCTGGCCCGATCTGAAGATCTTCGCGGTTGAACCCGCCGCCTCCCCGGTGATTTCCGGCGGCGCGCCCAGCCCGCACCCGATCCAGGGCATTGGTGCCGGCTTCATCCCCAAGAATCTTGATGTGGCGCTGCTTGATGGCGTGGTGCAGGTTGATGCCAATGATGCCAAGGCCTGGGCGCTGCGTTCCGCCAAGGAGGAAGGCATGCTGGTCGGCATCTCGTCGGGCGCGACGCTGGCGGCGATTGCCACCAAGCTGAAGGAACTGCCGGCCGGTGCCCGTGTGCTCGGCTTCAACTATGACACCGGGGAGCGTTACCTTTCGGTGCCGGAGTTCCTGCCCGGCGCCTGAGGCACCAGATCCACCACCAGGATTTCCGGCGCCACGCCCAGCCGCAGCGGCACGATGGAGGTGCCGATGCCAGCTGACACCAGCATTTGCTGGCCCCTCGCATTGCGGAACAGGCCGCGGCGGTGGCGTTCATAGAAGGGATCAAGGCGGGGCCAGCCCAGCAGGCGGATCTGGCCGCCATGCGTGTGCCCAGCCAGCAGCAGATCAACCTGCGGCGGCAGCACGGCCCACAGGGTCGGTTCGTGCACCAGGGCGATCACCGGCGTGCCCGGGCGGGTGCGCGCGGCGGCGGCGAACACCCCGGCCAGCGGTTCGTCGCCCAGGATCAGATCGTCGCTGCCCACGATCTGCACCGGCCCCACGTCCACCATCTGCCCCGCCAGCAATTGCAGGTGGAACCGCGCCATCACCCGGCGGATCCAATAAGGATTGTCGTGATTGCCGGGCACGCTGAACACGCCCAGCGGCGCGCTCAGGCGGGTGAGCGGTTCCAGCGCTGCCTCCAGCCGCATCGGCGGATCCCAGATCTTGCTGGCATGGAAATCGCCGGTGATGACGATCAGATCGGGCCGCTGCGCATTGGCCTGGCGCACGATGCGGGCCAGCCGCTGCTGCGGCATGTCCCAATTGCTGCCATGCAGGTCTGACAGCTGCACGATGCGCAGCGGGCGGGACAGGCCGGCCAGCGCGATGCGGTAATGGCTGACAACGGGATCGCGGATCGCGCCCAGCCAGCCGGACCAGCCGATGGCCAACGCCAGCCCGAACAGCGCGATCAGCAACCGCTTCAAAGCCGGGCCTTGTTTTCCTTGTCCTCGGCCAGGAAAGCCTTGAACGGATTGATTTTTTCAACCGCTCCGCCGGCCGCCACCCGCCTGATCTGCTGATAATACCAGGCCTGCGCGGCAAAGCCGTTGATGGTCCGCGCCAGCTTGAACGGGGAACGCTGGCCCAGCCAGCCCGGCCCGATCGACAGCCGGTCTTCGAAGCGGGGCAGTTCCTCGACATGGCCGTCGAGCAGTTCGGCCACGCAATCGGGATCGGCGCACAGCGGCCGGCCGACGCCCACCATGGCAATGCCGCTGGCCAGCGCATCATCCATGGCATCGATGCTGCGGAAGCCGCCCGTCACCAGCAGCGGCGGGGTCTTGGCCTCCATCAGGGCTTTGGCCAGCTGCACGAAATAGGCCTCCCGCGCGCGGGTGGATTGCTGCTTCGGCTCCTCGCGCGGGGTCAGCCCGTCCATGTCCATCATCGCCGGCTGTTCATAGGTGCCGCCCGACAGTTCCAGGCAATCCACCCCCAGATCGGCCAACCAGCCGGCGACGGTGAGGCAATCGTCGAAGGCAAAGCCGCCCTTCTGGAAATCGGCGCTGTTCAGCTTCACCGCGACGGTGAAATCCGGCCCCACCGCGGCGCGCACCGCCTTCACCGTTTCGGTGAGGAGGCGCGCCCGGTTTTCAAGGCTGCCGCCCCATTCGTCGCGCCGCAGATTGGCGAGCGGGGAGAGGAACTGGCTGATGAGATAGCCGTGCGCGGCATGGATCTGCACGCCGGTGAAGCCGGCCTCCCGGGAGACGCTGGCGGCGTGGGCAAAGCGCGCGATGAGGTCTTCGATCTCGATCCCGGTGAGCGGGTGCGGCATGCCGAACTGCCCGCCCGGCAGTGCCAGCGGCACCGCCGAGGGCGCACGCGGATGCGGGTTGACCGGCTTTTGCGTCTGCCGCCCGGCATGGCTGATCTGCACCCAGGCCTGGGTGTCGCCCGCTGTCGCCGCCGCCGCCCAGCGCAACCAGGCGGCCTTGGCCTCATCGCTCAGCGGGCCATCGACGATGACATTGCCCGGACGCTCGCGGTGGGCGCGGTCAACGACGACATTGCCGGTGATCAGCAGCCCGCAGCCACGGTTGGCCCAGCGGCGGTAGAGCGTTTCATGCGCGGCGTTGGGCAGGCCATCCCGCCCGGCCAGGCCTTCCGTCATCGCCGCCTTGGCGATGCGGTTGCGGAACATCTGTCCGTTGGGAAGGGTGAGCGTGTCGGTGACGGCTGGCATGATGCAAGGCCCCGGTTTGGCGGAAATGTGCCGTGTGTGTGGCACGCGGGCAAGCCATCGTCTCCCCTCCCGCAAGCGGGAGGGGAGAAATGATCACGCCGCCCGCTTTGCCGCCATGGCGTAGAAGCTGTCCCCGCGCGCCGCCATGTCGCGCAGCAGCTGCGGCGGGGCAAAACGCTCGCCATGCCGCTGCGCCAGCCGGTCGAGCGTGGCCACCACATTGGCGATGCCCACCGTGTCCATATGGGCAAACGGCCCGCCGGTGAACGGCGCAAAGCCCCAGCCGAAAATTGCCCCCAGATCGCCATCCTGCGGCGTTTCCAGCACGCCTTCGGCAAAGCAGCGGGCGCATTCGACGAGTTGGCGATAGAGCAGCCGCTCTTTCACGTCGGCGGCCGACGGCTGGTCGGCAGCCAGGCCGCCGGCCACCGTTTCGGCCAGTTCCGGCCACAGATGCTTCTTGCCGCCTTCCGGATAGACATAGAAGCCACGCGCATTCTTGCGGCCCTGGCGGCCGAGCTCATACATTTTGGTGATCACGGCCTCGGCCGGGCCCGGCTTGTAGGCATCGCCCAGATCGGCCTTGGTCTGCTGGCCCACCTTGTACGACAGGTCGAGGCCGACTTCGTCGTTCACCGCCAGCGGGCCGACCGGCATGCCCATCTGCTTGCCGACATTTTCGATCAGCGCCGGCACGGTGCCTTCGCCCAGCAGCGCCAGGCCTTCCTGCACATAGGTGCCAAAGCAGCGCGAGGTGTAGAAACCGCGGCTGTCGTTCACCACGATCGGCGTCTTGCGGATCTGCGCGACATAATCCAGCGCCTTGGCGATGGCGGCAGCGCCGGTCTTCTTGCCGACGATGATTTCCACCAACGGCATTTTTTCGACCGGCGAGAAGAAGTGGATGCCGATGAAATTTTCCGGCTTGTCCCAGGCTTCGGCAAGGCCGGTGATCGGCAGGGTGGAGGTGTTGGAACCGAAGATCACATCCGGGCCCAGCACCGCCTGCGTCTGCTTCGTCACATTGGCCTTGATCTCACGGGTTTCGAACACCGCTTCGATCACCAGATCGCAGCCGGCCAGATCGGCATAGTTGGTGGTCGGCGTGATGCGGTCGAGAATGGCCTGCGCTTTGTCGGCCGGCGTCTTCTTCTTCGCCAGCCGGTCCGCCGTATATTGCTTGCCCTTCTCGGCGGCTTCGATCGTGGTGTCGAGCAGCACCACCTCGATCCCGGCCTGGGCCGAAACCATGGCGATGCCGGCACCCATCAGGCCGGCGCCCAGCATGGCGACCTTCTTCGTCGGCGCCGGCGGCACTTGCCTGGGTCGGCGAGCGCCCTTCTCGGCGGCCTGCTTGGACACGAACAGGCTGCGGATCATGTTGCCGGCCTGTGGGTCGGCCACCACCTTGGCGAAATATTTGCTCTCGATGCGGATGGCGAGGTCCATCGGCACCTGCGTGCCTTCATAGACCGCCGACAATATGGCCTTGGGCGCGTTCATATTGTCGCCGGCGTTCACGTGCGTCATCGCCGTGCCGCCCACGAAGGCCTGCGCGAAATTCGGGTTGAGCGCGGTGGCCGGGCCGCCCGGCATCTTGAAATTCTTGGTGTCCCACGGCTGCACGCCGCCATTGGGGTTGGCCTTCACCCACGCCTTGGCGGCGCTGATGATCTCGTCGGCCGGCACCAGCGCCTGCGCGACACCAAAGCCATAGGCCTCCTGCGGGCTCATGTTCTTGCCCTGCAGCAGGTACATCAGCGCCGGCTGGATGCCCATCAGGCGCGGCAGGCGCTGGGTGCCGCCAGCGCCGGGGAACAGGCCGACCATGATTTCCGGCAGGCCCAGCGTGATTTTCGGATTGTCGGCAATCACGCGGTAATGGCAGGCGAGGATGAATTCGAGGCCGCCGCCCAGTGCGAGGCCATTGACGGCGGCCGCCACCGGCTTGCCGCAGGTTTCCAGATCGCGCAGCAGCTTGTTGAGGCCGAAGACGCCATCGAACAGCGCGGCCATGCGGCTCTTGCCTTCGGGCAGCGCCGCGCCGCCGCCGAACAGTGCGCCCATGCCCTTCAGGTCAGCGCCGGCCATGAAGCCACTGGGCTTGCCGGAGGTGAGGACAGCGCCCTTCACGGCATCGTCCGTCTTCAGCCTTTGAATCGCGGCGGCCAGATCGGCCTGCACTTCCGGCGTGATGACGTTCATCGACTGGCCGGGCACGTCGATGGTGAGCAGCAGGATGCCGTCGGCATCAAGTTCGGTGTGGATGGCGGTGGTCATTGGGTTTCCCCTTTCCTGAATTCCTTGGCCCGTAACGTCGAACGGGCCGCCTGTTCGACGGCAAAGCCGCCGAAAGGCGGCCCGCCGGCCGGCGTGGGGCGAGTCTGACGCGTTTCGGCGGCTTTGCCGCCTCCAACGCGTCAGCCGCCCTACACGCGTTCGATGATCGTCCCGGTTCCCATGCCGGCACCAACGCACAGGTTGACCAGCGCGGTGCCCTTGCCGGTGCGCTCCAACTCGTCGAGCACGGTGCCCAGGATCATCGCGCCGGTCGCACCCAGCGGGTGGCCCATGGCGATGGCACCGCCGTTCACGTTGATCTTGTCATGGCTGATGTTCAGCGCCTGCATGTAGCGCAGGACGACGGACGCAAAGGCCTCGTTCAGTTCGAACAGGTCGATATCGTCCTTGGTCATGCCGGCGCGCTGCAGCACCTTCTGCGCCACGAATTCGGGGCCGGTCAGCATGATCATCGGCTCGCTGCCAATCGACGCCATGGCGCGGATGCGGGCGCGGGGCTTCAGGCCGTACTTCTCGCCCATTTCCTTGTTGCCGATCAGGATGGCGGCCGCGCCATCAACGATGCCGGACGAGTTGCCGCCGTGGTGGACGTGGTTGATCTTCTCCACTTCCGGGTAGCGCATCAGGGCGATGGCGTCGAAGCCGGGCATCTGCTCGCCCATCACCTGGAAGGCCGGCGCGAGGCCGCCCAGCGACTGCATGTCGGTGCCGGGGCGCATATGCTCGTCATGGGCGAGGACGACTTCGCCAATCACGTCCTTCACCGCCACGATGCTCTTGCCGAAGCGGCCTTCGGCCCACGCCTGCGCAGCGCGACGCTGCGATTCCATGGCATAGGCGTCGACATCATTGCGGCTGAAGCCATATTTGGTGGCGATCAGATCGGCACCGATGCCCTGCGGGGCGAAATAGGTCTTGTAGGCGACAGCCGGGTCCATCGCCCAGGCGGCGCCGTCGCTGCCCATCGGCACGCGGCTCATGCTCTCCACGCCGCCGCCGATGGCGAACATGGCTTCCCCGGTCATCACCTTGGCGGCGGCCATGTTGGAGGCTTCCAGGCCGGACGCGCAGAAGCGGTTGATCTGCACGCCGGCCGTGGTTTCGGCATAATCGGCGTTGAGCACGGCGACGCGGGCGATGTCGCTGCCCTGCTCACCCACCGGGGAGACGCAGCCCAGCACCACATCGTCCACATCGGCGGTGTCGATGCCGGTACGGTCGCGCACGGCCTGCAGCACCTGGGTGGCGAGCTGGATCGGCGTGATTTCGTGCAGCTTGCCGTCCTTGCGGCCCTTGCCGCGGGGGGTGCGGACGGCGTCGTAGATATAGGCTTCGGTCATGCTCATTCCTCCGGGGGAAATTCTCAAAACATCTCGGCGGGCAGCGCCATCACGACGTCGGCGCCGGCTTCCAACTGTGCCTTCAGGCTCGCCGTTTCCGGCAGCACGCGGGCCGCGAAGAAGCGCGCCGTCGTCAGCTTGGCTTCGAAGAAATCGGGGTCGGCCGTGCCGGCATCCAGCGCCGCCAGCGACGCGGCGGCCATCTTCAGCCACATATGGCCCAGCGCGACATGACCCATCATCCGCATGAAGGCGGTGGCGCCGGCGCCGGCATTGTCCGGATTGGTCACGCCGTTCTGCAACAGCCACATCACGCCGCCCTGCAAATCGGCCAGCGCGCGGGTGAGCGGCTGCGCGATGAAGGCCAGCCGTTCGTCCGTCGCCGCCGCGATGTCGCCGCCCACCAGGCCCAGCCAGGCCTGCGTGCCGCGCCCGCCCTTGGAACCCAGCTTGCGGCCGACCAGATCGAGCGCCTGAATGCCGTTGGTGCCTTCATAGATCATGGCGATGCGGGCATCGCGCACGAACTGGTCCATGCCCCATTCGGCGATATAGCCATGGCCGCCCAGCACCTGCTGGCAGTTGGTGGCCACTTCATAGCCGCGATCGGTGCCATAGCCCTTGATCACCGGCGTGAGCAGGCTGATCAGATCGTCGGCCAGCTGCCGCTCACCCTCGTCCGGGGCCTTGCGCGACAGATCGACCCGGATGGCACCCCACAGCACCAGCGCGCGCATCGCCTCGGTGAAGGCGCGGGCATCCATCAGCATGCGCCGCACATCGGGGTGGACGATGATCGGATCGGCCTTGCCTTCGGGGTTCTTCGGCCCCGTCAGGCTGCGGCCCTGCAGGCGGCCCTTGGCGTAGTCCACGGCGTTCTGATAGGCGGCATCGGCCTGCGCCAGGCCCTGAATGCCCACGCCCAGCCGCGCCGCGTTCATCATGATGAACATGGCGGCGAGGCCCTTCATCTCCTCGCCCAGCAGATAGCCGGTGGCGCCATCATAGTTCATCACGCAGGTGGCGTTGGCGTGGATGCCCATCTTGTGCTCGATGCTGCCGCAGGAGACGGCGTTGCGCGCGCCGATGCTGCCATCGTCGTTCACCAGATATTTGGGCACCAGAAACAGGCTGATGCCCTTCACGCTGTCGGGCGCGCCCGGCGTCTTGGCCAGCACGAGATGGATGATGTTTTCCGACAGGTCATGCTCGCCGGCCGAAATGAAGATCTTGGTGCCGGTGACGGCCCATGTGCCATCGGCGTTCGGTTCGGCGCGGGTGCGGATCAGGCCGAGATCGGTGCCGCAGTGCGGCTCCGTCAGGTTCATGGTGCCGGTCCAGCGGCCTTCCACCATCGGCGGCAGCCACTTGGCCTTCTGTGCGGGGCTGCCCACCACTTCAATCGCCGCCTGCGCGCCTTCCGACAGGCCAGGATACATGCCGAACGCCATGTTCGATGCCGCGATAAACTCCTGCAGCACCGCGCCCACCGTATAGGGCAGGCCCTGGCCGCCATGGTGCGGATCGGCGATCAGCCCGCCCCAGCCGCCGTCGCAGAACGCCTTGTACGCCGCCTTGAAGCCATCGGGTGTCGTCACGCTGCCATCGGCGTGGCGGGTGCAGCCCTGGCGGTCCCCCGGCAGATTGAGCGGTGCCAGCACCTCGGCGCAGAATTTGCCGCCCTCGTTCAGCACGGCCTCGACAAGATCAGGCGAAACGCTCTCGAACCCCGGCACATTGCCATGGTTGTAGAGGCCGGCGACGGCATCGAGCACGAACAGCGTGTCTTTCACCGGGGCGCGATAGCTGGGCATCGGTTCAGGCCTTCATCGATTGTTCGACGATGTCGCAGAATTGTTGCAACTCGTGGATGGTGGCGTCGATATCGGCGCGCTGCTCCTCCAGCAGGGCAATGCGCGCCCGGCATTTTTCCAGCGTGACCCGCTTCTGCGTCAGGCGGCGGTCGCCAACGTCATAAAGGTCGATCATCTCACGGATCTCGGCGAGGCTGAAGCCGACATTCTTGGCCCGCAGGATCCACGCCAGCCGCGCGCGATCCCGCCGGCTATAGACACGGTTCTGCCCCTGCCGCTCCGGCGCGATCAGGCCCTGGTCTTCATAGAAGCGGATGGCGCGCGGCGTGATGTTGAAGCTGAGCGCCAGCTCGGTGATCGAAAAATGGCTGGCATCGCCGGCCGCCGGCGGCGCGGGCGCGGTGGCAAAAGCATGCAGCAACGCCGCGGGCGACTCGTCGTTACGGGGAGCCTCAGCCGGATTGCTCATGGGGCTGAGGGGTAGTTGACGTTTACGTTAAGGTCAAGCTGGCGATGGCGCGGTTGGTGTGGCGGAAGAGGCCGGGTTCCCGGGTCCGCGTCAGCCTTAGGATGGCACTGGCCACCGCCTGCGCCGGCAAGCTGCCGAGGTCTCGCGGCAGGGCGAGGTCCATCACCGGCGCTGCCCATTGCAGGACGCGTTCGACCGGCCGGCGCTCGGCGCGGGGGCCGATGAGGAGGCCGGGTTGGAGGATATCGAGGCGGGTGAAGGCCATGGCGGCAAGTTCGGCTTCGACCTCGCCCTTGGTGCGCGGGTAGAGCAGGCGGGCGTTCGGGTTGGCGCCGACGCTGCTGACGAGGATGAAATGCGTCACCCCGGCGGCCTGCGCGGCGCGGGCGAAGGCGAGGACGGCGTGCATGTCGACGGCGCGGAAGGCAGCGTCGCTGCCGGCCTTGGCGCGCGTGGTGCCCAGCGCGCAGATGGCGATGTCGGCAGCGGGCAGCGGCGGCAGATCGTCAAAATCGCCGACGACGCCGGGGATGCCGGGGATGGGGCGGCGGGTGACGGGGATGATTTCGAGTTCTTCTGTCGCCCCGGACGTGATCCGGAGCCCCGCTTCCACGTTTGCCATAAACAAGCGGGGCCCCGGCTCAAGGCCGGGGCGACGAGCGCATTGCAGCACGAGGCCGCCGACCAAACCGGTCGCGCCGGCCAGCAGCACCCTCACGGGCGCACCCACAGTTCCTTCACCCCATTGAACGCGGCGGAGATGTTGCGCTCGATGGGATCACCGGTCAGCGCTAGGTCGGGATGGCGCGCGAACAGGCGGGTGAGCGCGATCTCGGCCTCGGCGCGGGCCAGCGGCGCGCCCAGGCAGAAATGCACGCCGCCGCCAAAGGCGAAGTGCGTCTTGTCCGCCCGGTCGATATCGAAGGCGAGCGGGTTTTCGTGCAGGGCCGGATCCTGCCCGGCGGCCATCAGGAAGGTGGTCACCGCCTCGCCCGCGCGCACCGGGCAGCCGCCGATCTCGCGCGGCACCAAGGGAATGCGCAAGCTCTGCACCACCGGCGGGTCGAGCCGCAGCGTCTCCTCGATGGCGTCGGCGATGCGGGCCGGATTGGCCTTCACCTTTGCCAGCTGGTCAGGGCTCTGCAGCAGGGCGAGCACGCAATTGCCGATCAGGTCGGTCGTCGTCAGATTGCCGGCCAGCAGCAGCAGATTGCACATGGTGACGATTTCCTGCGTCGTCAGCCGGTCGCCGCCATCATCGGCGGCGATCATCGCGCTGATCAGGTCGTCGCGCGGGGTGTTCCGCCGATCGGCGATGGCACGCTCGAAATAGGCGCTCAGTTCGTCGGCATTGGCCTGCAGCGCCGCCAGATATTCGGGCGTGCGGATCGGCGAGAACACGTTGGCCAGCGCCTTTGACCAGCGCCGGAAATCGCCGCGATCGGCCGCGTCCACGCCCAGCATCAGCGCGATCACCGTAATCGGCAGCGGGGAGGCGAAATCCTCGATGATGTCGAAGCGCTCGCGGCCCTGCACGGCATCGAGCAGTTCGTCGGCCACCGCCTCCACCTGCGGGCGCACCGCCTCGATGGCGCGGGCGTTGAAGGCGTGGGTGACAAGGCGGCGCAGGCGGGCATGTTCGGGATCGTCCAGCACCAGCATCGATCGCGGTGCCTGCCGGTCCTGCAATGTCGCCAGCCGCTGCACGATGGTATCGGGCGCGGCGTTGCGCTGATCGACCGACAGGCTGCGATCCTTCAGCACGGCCGCCACATCGGCAGCGCGGGTGAGCAGCACGCGGCCCAATTGCGTGTCGCTGTGCACCGGGTCGCTCTCTCGCAGGGCATCAAACCGCTCGTGCGGGCGGTTGCGGAAAATCTCGTCGAACACCGTGACCTGCAGGCCGGTTGGAACCGTCATGATTTTTCCCCCGTCATCACCAGCCGGCCGCCCTCCAGCCGGCGATAGAAGCAATCCGGCCGTCCGGTGTGGCAGGCCGGGCCGGCCGGCTCCACCAGCAGCAGCAGGCAATCCTGGTCGCAATCAACGCGAATCTCGGTCACGCGCTGGATGGCGCCGGATGTGGCCCCCTTGTGCCACAACTCGCGCCGGCTGCGGCTCCAGTAATGCGCCTCGCCGGTGGCGAGCGTGGCAGCCAGCGCATCGGCGTTCATGTGCGCCACCATCAGCACCGCGCCGGTGCCTGCGTCCACGGCCACGGCGGTCATCAGCCCATCGGCGCCCCATTTCGGGCGGAACTCCAGCGTTTCGTCCACGGTCTGGCTCATGTGACACTTTCATCACAAACACGGGGGGCGACAAAGCCCGGCCTCCCCCCTATATGGCGCGGCATATGCCGAATGACAAAGGCCGCCCACATGGACCCGATGCTCACCACCAACCCGTGGGACGATGACCATCTCCACGAAGAATGCGGCGTGTTTGGCGTGTACGGCGCGGAAGGCGCGGCTGCGCTGGTGGCGCTGGGCCTGCACGCGCTGCAGCACCGCGGCCAGGAAGCCGCCGGCATCACCACCTTCGACGGCAAGGATTTCCACACCCACCGCGCCATGGGCCATGTCGCCGGAAATTTCGACAATGATGCGGTGATCAACAAGCTGAAGGGCGAGATCGCCATCGGCCACAACCGCTATTCCACCGCCGGCGAGACCGCGCTGCGCAACGTGCAGCCGCTGTTCGCCGAACTGGCCTCGGGCGGTTTTTCGGTTGCCCACAACGGCAATATTTCCAACGCGATGACATTGCGTCGCGAACTGGTGCGGCGCGGCGCCATCTTCCAATCGACCAGCGATACCGAGGTGATCATCCACCTTGTCGCCACATCCTCCTACCGCACCTTGCTTGACCGCTTCATCGATGCGCTGAAGCGGGTGGAGGGCGCCTACAGCCTGATCTGCCTCACCGCCGAGGGCATGCTGGCCTGCCGCGATCCGCTCGGCATCCGGCCGCTGGTGCTGGGGCGGCTGGGGGACAGCTATATCCTCGCTTCCGAAACCGTGGCGCTGGACATGGTGGGCGCGACCTTCCTGCGCTCCGTGGAGCCGGGCGAGCTGATCATCATCACCGGCCGCGGCCTGCGCTCCATCCGCCCGTTCGCGCCGGTGCGGGCGCGGCCGTGCATCTTCGAACATGTCTATTTCAGCCGGCCCGATTCGATGATGGACGGCAGCAGCGTTTACGAGGTGCGCAAGCGCATCGGTGCCGAACTGGCCCGCGAGAACCCGGTCGATGCCGACATGGTGGTGCCGGTGCCGGACAGCGGTGTGCCCGGTGCCATCGGCTATGCCCAGGAAAGCGGCATTCCCTTCGAACTGGGCATCATCCGCAGCCATTATATCGGCCGCACCTTCATCCAGCCGGGGGACCAGATCCGCAACCTGGGCGTGAAGCTGAAGCACAATGCCAACCGCGCGCTGATCGCCGGCAAGCGCATCGTGCTGATCGACGATTCGATCGTGCGCGGCACCACCAGCGTGAAGATCGTGCAGATGCTGCGCGAGGCCGGGGCGGAGGAGGTGCACATGCGCATCGCCAGCCCGCCGACGCGCCACAGCTGCTTCTATGGCGTTGACACGCCGGAACGCTCCAAGCTGCTCGCCGCCCAGATGGACATCGAGCGGATGCGCGATTTCATCAAGGTGGACAGCCTGTCGTTCCTGTCGATCGACGGCCTGTATCGCGCCGTGGGCGAGCCGGTGCGCGATGACGCCGCCCCGCAATATTGCGATGCCTGCTTCACCGGCGACTACCCGACGCGCCTGACCGACCAGGAAGACACCGAGGTGCCGGACCAGCTGACCTTGCTGGCGGAGCGGGTGATCTGAAGCCGGCGGGCGGCCCTTGCGGCCACCCCCTTGCCCCCGCCGCCCCTCCCCCCTAAGGCCCGCGCATGACCGATATCACCACCAAGAAACTCGCCCTCGTCACCGGCGCCAGCCGCGGCATTGGCGCGGCCACGGCCGAAATGCTGGCGCGTGAGGGCTGGCATGTCATCATCACCGCGCGCACCGAAGCCGGCCTGAAGGAAGTGGACGACCGCATCCACAAGGCTGGCGGCACCGCCACCATCGCCCCGTTCGACCTGACCGACGGCGAGGCCATCGACCGGCTGGGCAATGCCATCGGCGCGCGCTGGGGCCGCATCGATGCGCTGGTGCTGAACGCCGCGCAGCTGGGCACGCTGGCGCCCGTCCCTCACCTTGATCTGAAGGAATGGGACAAGCTGCTGGCGATCAACCTCACCGCCAACATGCGCCTGATCCGCGCGCTCGACCCGTGGCTGCGCCAGTCGGCCGCCGGCCGGGTGATCGCCGTCACCTCGTCGGTGGGCAGCACGCCGCGCGCCTATTGGGGCGGCTATGCCGCGACCAAGGCGGCGCTGGAAAATCTTGTCTCCACCTATGGCGAGGAGGTGAAGAACATCTCCGAAATCCGCGCCGCGATCGTCGATCCGGGGGCGACGCGCACCATCATGCGCGCCCGCGCCTATCCGGGGGAAGACCCGCAGCGGTTGAAGCCGCCGGAAGATGCGGCGCGGCTGATCCTGGACGCGCTGGTGTAAGCTTCACCTCTCCCCTTGCGGGAGAGGTCGAGAGACGCGCGAAGCGCGGCCCGGGAGAGGGGTCGTGCCCGTATTCGGCCACAAGACCACCATCGCCCCGGACGATGCTTGAATGGAAATGGCTTACGCCGCCCGCCGCGTCTTGCGCAGTTTTTCCAGCTTCTTCAGCAGCATGTCGCGCTTCAGCTTGCTGAGATGATCGATGAACAGCACGCCGTTCAGATGGTCCATCTCGTGCTGCAGGCAGGTGGCGAGCAGGCCGTCCAGCCGCTCGTCGTGGGCAGCGCCATTCTCGTCCAGCCAGGTCACCTGGATTTCGGCCGGGCGCAGCACATCGGCATACATCTCCGGCACCGACAGGCAGCCTTCCTGATAGACTGACAGTTCGTCCGACGCCCAGGTGATCTCCGGGTTGATGAAAACGCGCGGTTCCTTCACGCGCTTGATGTCCTCAGGCTTGGCATCTTCCGGCGTGTCATCCGCCTCGCGCTGCAGATCGATCACCAGGATGCGTTCCGGCACGCCGACCTGAATGGCAGCGAGGCCAATGCCCGGCGCATCATACATCGTCTCGAACATGTCGGCGATCAGCTGGCGATGCGCGTCCGTCACGGCGGCGACGGGCGTGCTGATCTGCTTCAGGCGCGGATCGGGGGTTTCGATGATGGGGAGGATGGCCATGATGGGGCGGAGGTATGGCCGGGGGCGGCGAACGTCAAGGTGGGGATGCAGTGTATGGGCCCGTGATCGCTCAAGCCGAGCTTGTCGAGGCGCAGCGCGGGCGGGGGCGCGGCCGGCGGCGGAGCCGCCGAGTCCGCTGTGGGTGCGAGGAGGAGGGAAGAAGGAAGAAGAGGGGCGTGGCGGAGCCACGCCGTCGGACGAGTCAAAAAGGGGCGGCTGTGGGGCCGCCCCTTTTCGCTCGCCGTCCGATCTTGCTGGAGTCGGTGGATAGTGCTGCGCACTATCCACGCGCCCAGCTGCGATCAGAACTTCGTCCGCAGCGTGATCCCATAGGTGCGCGGCTCGGCCGGGAAGGTGATGAAGATCTGGTTGGCGCTCGCCGACAGACCCTGGGCCACCGCCCGGAAGGTGCCGCTGCCCTGGATCGGGGCGTCAGCCGCCACCTGCTGGTACAGCGTGTTGAAGATGTTCATGCCCCACAGCTCGATGCCCCAGGCTTTGTTCTTCCCATAGACACCGATGCGGGCGTTGACGAGCGTGTAGGGGGCCTGGATCTTTTCGAAATCAAGGTCAGAGCCAGTGTTGATCGCCGACGAATAGCGGAAATCGACATAGGCAAGGCCGGTCAGATCCCCACCCAGCGGCGGAGTCCAGCTCGCCGAACCGGTCATCACGTAACGCTGGCTGTTGGAGAGCGGACGGCCCGGCAGCTGGAACAGCGTCGGCGCCAGCGACAGACCGTTCAGGCCAGCCAGCTGGTTGGCATAGAGCGTGTCGGCATAGGTGAAGCCGCCGGTGAAGCTGAGATACTTGACTGGATAGATGGCGGTTTCGATTTCGAAGCCCTTGCTGGTCAGACCCGGCTTGCGCTTGCCGGTGCAGGCCGAGTTGCCGGCGATCAGATCGCGGTCGCGGCCGCCCAGATCATCGCCGCAGCCTTCGATGTTGGTGACTTCGAAGTTGACGCCGTTGAACGTGTTCAACTGGAAGTCGTTGAACTTCTGATAGAAGGCCGCGACGTTCAGCTTGAACTTCTTCAGATTGAGCTTGGCACCGATTTCATAGGCGGTCACCGTTTCCTGCGCGAACTGCAGGTTGAACGGCGACGGCGCCGTGGCGACCAGCGCCGAGCTGTCGAGGTTGAAGCCGCCCGCCTTGTAGCCGCGCGACCAGCTGCCATAGGCCAGCAGCTCGTCGGTGAACTTGTACGACAGCACCGCGGTACCGGTGAACTCGCTTTCCTTGCGGATGGTGCCGGCATCGCCGACGTTGAAGCCCGGGCCGGTGGTGTTGTTGATCACGCAGGCCACCGAGGTGATCGTCGGGCGCAGGGCGGCCAGCGCGCCGAACACGTTGCCGGCGTTGCGCATCGCGCCGCAGAAATTGTTGTTGGACAGGAACTTGCTCTCAAGCTCCTTGCGTTCGTTGGTGTAGCGCCCGCCCACGGTCAGCAGCAGCTTGTCGGGCACCAGGCTGATCACGTTGTGGGTGAACAGCGCAAAGTTGGTGCTGGTCTGCTTGAAATAGCCGCCCTGCACGATGCCGGTGCCGTTGAGCAGGCTCTGCCCGGTGGGCGGGGTATAGCCGGCCAGCGTGGCGAACAGGCCCAGCGTGTTGGCGTTGCCGGTCAGGCCGGCGAACTGGGCATTGTAGTAACGCTCGAAATCAGCACCGTATTTCAGATTGTCGTCGGTGCGCAGCGATTCATGGGCGTAATAGGCGCCGAACAGATAGTCGACCCGGTCGTCAAACGCCTTGCCCTGATAGCGCAGTTCCTGGCTGAAGGTCTGGAACTTGCGGTTCTGGTCGTCGCGCTGCAGCAGGTCGAGCTTGTTGAAATCGGCATCCTGCGCCGCCTTGTTCTTGAACTCGCGATAGCCGGTGATCGAGGTCAGCGTGCCGCCGCCGACATCCCAGTTCACTTCGGCCGACAGGCCCCAGTCGCGCGTGCGCTGGTTGTAGCTGGCACCCGGCGTGATCGAGGTTTGATAGACATATTTCGCGCTGTCGGTCGGCACGTTGTAGATGCCGCCCAGGCTGCGCACCAGCGCCGCCAGCGTGTTGGGCGACTGCACGACATTGCCGCTGGCATCGCGCGACAGATTCTGCAGCGGGGCCAGGATGGCGGCACCGCAGCATTCCTCGTCCTTCTGGTTGTAATCGCCGATGATGCGGATCGACAGATCGTCGGTCGGCTTCAGCAGCAGCTGGCCGCGGATCAGGAAGCGGTCGCGGTTGTTCAGGCTGCGGCCCGACACGGTGTCGGTCAGGAAGCCGTCACGCTTGTTGTACAGGCCATCAAGGCGGAAGGCGGCCTTGTCACCGGCGATCGGGCCGGTGACGCTGCCGACCACGCGCCAGGCGTTGAAATTGCCGTAGCTGATCTCGCCGCTGCCGCCGAATTCGAACTTGGGCTTGGCCGTGGTGATGCTGATCAGGCCGGCCGAGGCGTTGCGGCCGAACAGCGTGCCCTGCGGGCCGCGCAGCACTTCGATGCCTTCCAGCGGGCCCAGATCGGTCAGGCCGACACCGGTGCGGCTGCGGTAAACGCCGTCGATGAACACCGCGACCGAGCTTTCGAGGCCGGGGTTTTCGCCGACAGTGCCGACGCCGCGGATACGGGCGGCACCATTGGATTCATTGGTGGCCGAGGAGACCAGCAGCGACGGGGCGAGCTGGTTGAGCTGGCGGATATCGGTGCCGCCCGACTTTTCCAGCGCTTCGGCGCTGACGGCGCTGACCGCAATCGGCACGTCAGACAGGAACTGGCTGCGGCGGGTGGCGGTGACAACGATTTCCGACGCTGCGGCGCCATCATCCTGCGCGGTTTGCGTGGTGGTTTCCGATTGCTGGCCGAAAGCGGCCGACGGCAGAACGATCGCCGCAGTGGTGGCGAGCAGGAACAAACGCATGCTGATCTCCCCGAAATGACACACCGGGGACGGCCTTGGTCGGCTCATTTCCCCTTCCACCATGATGGCTAGCGCAGAGTTGAATGTTGCGGAAGCGTCACAATTGCATGCGCACGCAAACATCGCCGGATATGTTGCATTGCTGTCACACTACCGGAAATGTCGCTTGGCAGGCGGGGGCAGCGCCGGCAGTCTGCCGGCACAATATTCTTGGGGAGTGAAACGCATGAATCGACTGGCAGGCAAGGTGGCGCTGATCACCGGCGCAGCACAGGGGCTGGGCGCGGCGATGGCCCGCCGCATGGCCGAGGAAGGTGCCCGCCTGGTGCTGACCGACATCAACGAGGCCGGGGTAAAGGCTGTTGCCGCAAGCATCGGCGATGCCGCCGTCGCCTGCCGCCACGATGTCACCAGCCCCGAAGACTGGGCCGCCGCCATCGCCTTTGCCGAGGAAAAATGGGGCGGGTTCCACGTGCTGGTGAACAATGCCGGCATCGCGGCGGGATCGACCGTGGAAGCGACCGATTTCGACACCTGGAAGCGCGTCCATTCGATCGATCTCGACAGCGTGTTCCTCGGCTGCAAGCTCAGCCTGCCGACCATGGCGCGCACCGTGCGCGAGACCGATGTGCGCGGCAGCATCATCAACCTGTCCAGCATCGCCGGCGTGATCGCGGCGCACAACTCGGCCGCTTACAACAGCGCCAAGGCCGCCGTGCGCCACCTGACCAAGAGCGTGGCGCTGCACTGCGCCAAGCAGCAGTATCGCATCACCTGCAACAGCATCCACCCGGTGTTCATCGACACGCCGATCCTGGATGGCATCACCAGCGCCATGGGCCGCGAAGCGGGCCTCGCCAAGCTGGGCCGCCAGATCCCGCTCGGCGCGGTGGGCGAGCCGGACGATATCGCCTGGGCCGCCGTCTATCTGGCCAGCGACGAGGCCAAGATGGTCACCGGCCACGGCCTGTATGTGGATGGCGGCATCAGCGCGATGTGAGGCGCAGCGCCGCGAGCCGGCCGGCGGGCGGGCCTGCTGCGGCGACGCCCCGTTTTACGCCGCGCGCCTTTTGCTCTATGGGCGCGGGCGATGACCGACCAGTTCCCTCACGCGCACGCCCACCCGGCCGAAGCCATGCCCATCCCCGGCCCGTCCGATCCGATGGTGGTGCCGCGCAAGCTTGCGGCCCGCGCTGATGGCAAGCGCCCGCTGATCGGCCTGTCCAAGGACGAACTGCGCGCCGCGCTGGCCGAAGTGGGCGTGCCCGAGAAACAGGTGAAGATGCGCGCTGCCCAGGTCTGGCACTGGCTCTATCATCGCGGCGTCACCGAGATTGCGGCGATGGCCAACATCGCCAAGGACATGCGGGCGTTGCTCGATCAGCATTTCGTCGTCGGCCGCCCCGAGGTGGTGACGGCACAGGTGTCGCGTGACGGCACCCGCAAGTGGCTGCTGCGCTTCGGCGACGGCGAGGAAGCCGAATGCGTGTTCATCCCCGACGCCTGGCGCGGCACGCTGTGCGTGTCCAGCCAGGTCGGCTGCACGCTCAATTGCCGTTTCTGCCACACCGGCACGATGAAGCTGGTGCGCAACCTCACGCCGGCGGAGATCGTCGGCCAGGTGATGCTGGCCCGCGATGCGCTGGGCGAATGGCCGAACGGCACCGCCAGCCTGCCGGCCCTGCCCGACACCGATGATGACGATGATGACCGGCCCTACTTCCCCGGCCTCAACAATGCCGGTGCCAACTACACGGCGGAAGGCCGCATGCTCACCAACATCGTGATGATGGGCATGGGCGAGCCGCTCTACAATTTCGAGAACGTCCGCCAGGCCTTGCAGATCGTCATGGACGGCGATGGCCTGGGCCTGTCCAAGCGCCGCATCACGCTTTCGACCAGCGGCGTGGTGCCGATAATGGGCCGCTGCGGCCACGAGATCGGGGTGAACCTGGCCGTGTCGCTGCACGCCGTCACCAAGGAGATCCGCGACGAGATCGTGCCGATCAACAAGAAATATGGCATCGAGCAGCTGCTGCAGGCCTGTGCCGATTATCCCGGCGCCAACAACGCCCGGCGCATCACCTTCGAATATGTGATGCTGAAGGACAAGAATGACAGCGACGATGACGCCCGCGAACTGGTGCGCCTGATCCGCAAGTATAAATTGCCGGCCAAGGTCAACCTGATCCCGTTCAACCCGTGGCCGGGCAGCATCTATGAATGCTCCTCCGACGAGCGCATCCGGGCATTTTCGGACATCATCTTCAAGGCCGGCATCTCCGCCCCGGTCCGCACCCCGCGCGGGCGGGACATCATGGCGGCATGCGGCCAGCTGAAATCAGCGAGCGAGAAGATCAGCCGCGCCGAGCTGGACCGGCGGGCGGCAGAGAAGGAAGCCGGCTGGGTGGATCCGGCCTGAGGCTTGCGGTTCGGGCGGTGGGTGCCTCGACAAGCTCGGCATGAGCGGGTCTGGGCTGGTGGGAAAAGACCAAAACCCGCTCATGCCGAGCTTGTCGAGGCACCCCGCCCACTCATGCCGAGCGTGTCGAGGCACACGCCCCCCGGCAACCCTCGCTCCACCTCGGCCATATAGCCCCGGCTCAATGGCAACACATCGCGCCGTTTCGTCATCTGCACCTGCACGTTCATGTGGCCATCATTGGCAAAGGCGCACCAGGCCGCCGCCAGATAGAACATCCACATCCGGTAAAAGCGCGCATCATAGAGCGAGCTGATCACCGCCTCCTGCGCCGCACACTGGTCGTACCAGGCCTTCAGCGTGTGGGCATAATGCAGGCGCAGCACCTCGATGTCGGTGATCCACAGCCAGGCGCGCTCCACCGCCGGCACGATCTGGGACAGCGCCGGAGCATAGCCGCCGGGGAAGATATATTTCGCCGTCCACGGATCGGTGGCGCCCGGCCCGTCGGCGCGGGCGATGGTGTGGAGCAGGGCCACCCCGTCGGTCGCCAGCAGCCGTTCCACCGTGTCGAAGAATTGCTGATAATGCGGCAGGCCGACATGTTCGAACATGCCGACCGAAACGATGCGGTCAAATTGCCCGGTCATGGCGCGATAATCGATCAGCTGGAAATCGACGGCGGCGATGCCCTGCCGCGCCGTTTCTTCCCGCGCATATTTCAATTGCTCTTCCGACAGGGTGATGCCGGTCACCTGCGCGCCCGACACCTTGGCCAGATAGCGCGCCAGCCCGCCCCAGCCGCAGCCGATATCGAGCACGCGCTGCCCCGGCTTCAGGTCCAGCTTGGCGGCGATATGCGCCAGCTTGGCCTCCTGCGCGGCTTCCAGCGTGGTGATGCCGGGCGCCCAATAGGCGCAGCTGTATTGCCGGTGCGGATCGAGGAACAGATCGTACAGCCGGTCATCCAGATCATAATGATGCGCGACATTGCGCTTGGACCGGCGCTCGAAATTGATGCCGTCCCACCAGGCGGCCAGCCGCGCCTGCCGCCACAGCGCAAAGCGCACCGGGTTGTCGCGTTCCCAGCGCAGGTTGAAGGTGACAAGATCGAGCAGGGTGAGGATGTCGCCCTGCTCCACCACCAGCCGCCCGTCCATGAACGCCTCGCCCGCGCCCAGCGCCGGGTTCAGCGCGATGGCGCGGGCGGCGGCATCGTCGGCCAAGCGGATGCGCACCGGCGGGCGGGCGGTGCCGGGTTGGCCATAGCGGCGCTCACGCCCGCCGGGATCAACGACGATCAGCTCGCCGTCGCGGATGAAGCGCCTGAACAGTCGATCAAACAGCCACATGCCGGCAGGATGCCAGCCACGTTGCAATGGTCAAGCCATCGGCAAACCATGAGAACGATAGACAGACGCTATGCCGCGCCCGCTGTCACTGGCCGCGCGCGACGCTCACCATAGCCGGGCGGAGCAGCCGGTCGCGGATGGTCCAGCCGCTGGCCAGTTCGGCAACCACGGTGCCGGCGTCCATGTCGCTCTCCACCTCCAGCATGGCCTGGTGGCGGTTGGGATCAAGCGGTTCGCCCGGCGTCACCTCGATCTTGGCGATGCCCTGGCGGCCGAAGATGGCAAGCAGCTCGCGCTCCGTCGCCTCGATCCCGGCGCGGACATTGTCAAAGCCCTCGGCCGGCAGTGCCGCCACGGCGCGGCGCAGATTTTCGGCCACGGCCAGAATCTCGCGGGCAAAGCCGGTGACGGCATATTGCGTCGCTTCGGCCTTGTCGCGCTCCAGCCGGCGGCGGGTGTTTTCCGCATCGGCCATGGTGCGCAGCACCCGGTCCTTCAGATCGGCAATCTCCTGGTCCTTGGCCAGCAGGGCCCCGGCCAGATCGATTTCGGGCGCGGCGGCCTCGGCCGGGATTTCAGGGGATTCGGGCGTTTCGGTCACGTCGGTCATGATACCAGTCTGCTCAGGGTTCGGGCGGTGTAGTCCACCATGGGGATGACACGCGCATAGTTCAACCGCGTCGGGCCGATAACCCCCACCACGCCGATCACCCGGCCATCGCTGCCGCGATATGGTGCCGCAATCACGCTGGAGCCGGACAGCGAGAACAGCCGCGATTCGGCGCCGATGAAGATGCGCGCCGCCTCCGCCCCGCGCGCCCGGTCGAGCAGGCGGATCAGTTCGGCCTTGTCTTCCAGATCGTCGAGCAGCTGGCGCACCCGCTCGATATCCACCTCGCCTTCCACCAGATTGGCCTGGCCGCGCACGATCAGCACCGGCCGCGCCGTGGCATCGGCCGACCATGCCGCCAGCCCCGCCGCCACCGCCGATTGGGTGAGCGTGTCGAGCATGGCGCGGTCGCGGCCAATCTCGCTTTCCAGCCGCGCCATGGCTTCGGCCAGGGTCAATCCGGCCAGCCGCGTGCTGATGTAATTGGCCGCCGACTCAAGGCTGGCGGGCAGCACGCCCGGGGGCAGATCGAGCAGCCGGTTTTCGACCGTGCCATCGGCGCCGACCAGCACCACCAGCGCGCGCGCCGGTGACAGGGGCACAAAGCTCAGCTGGCGGATCACCAGTTCGCGGGACGGCACCAGCACCAGGCCGGCACAATGCGACAGGCCCGACAAGGCGGCCATGGTGCGGCTGAGCGCCTCCTCCATGGCAACGCCCGGCGCCAGGCCGGCTTCCAGCGCGGCGCGCTCGTCATCCGACGGCTCGGCCGCCTGCATCATGCCATCAACGAACATGCGCAGGCCCAGCTCGGTCGGCAGGCGGCCGGCGGAGGTGTGCGGCGCGGCCAGCAGGCCAAGCTCTTCAAGATCCTGCATGACGTTGCGGATGGACGCCGGCGACAGTCCCAGGCCGCCGCCCTTGGCCAGGGTGCGGCTGCCAACGGGCGCGCCCGATGCCAGATAGCTGTCAACGATCTGGCGGAAAATCTCGCGGGCGCGCTCGGTCAGGTCGGACAGAGGGGGCGTCTGCTGCATGGCCCTTATGTATGGTTCACGCCGGCGCGGTGCAATGGGCGCTTCCCTTGGCCGCCCCCAGGCATTAGGCCGGGGCCAACATCCAACGAAAGGCTTGCCTCATGCGCCCCTCTGGCCGCGCTCCCGATCAGATGCGGGAGATCACGATGATCCCCGGCTTTTCCGCCCACGCCGAAGGCTCGTGCCTGGTGAAGTTCGGCAACACCCATGTGCTGGTGACGGCGAGCGTGGAAGAGCGCGTGCCGCCGTGGCTGCGCGGCAAGGGCCAGGGCTGGGTGACGGCCGAATATGGCATGCTGCCGCGCGCCACCCACACCCGCGGCAGCCGCGAGGCCGCCAAGGGCAAGCAATCGGGCCGCACCCAGGAAATCCAGCGCCTGATCGGCCGCTCCCTGCGCGCCGTCACCGATCTCGGCCTGCTCGGCGAACGCCAGATCACGCTGGATTGCGACGTGATCCAGGCCGATGGCGGCACCCGCACGGCGGCCATCTCCGGCGCGTGGGTGGCGCTGCGGCTGGCCATCGATGCCATCCACAAGGCGACCCCGCTGGCCGGTGACCCGCTGGCCACGCAGGTGGCGGCGATCAGCTGCGGCATCCACAACGGCAACCCGGTGCTCGATCTCGATTACATCGAGGACTCGTCGGCCGGCACCGACGCCAATTTCGTGCTGACCAACGCCGGTGGCATCGTTGAAGTGCAGGGCACTGCCGAAGGCGAGCCGTTCGACGAGGAAAGCCTGCTGCGCCTGCTGCGCCTGGCCCGCATCGGCTGCAACCAGGTGTTCGCGGCCCAATTGCAGGCGGTCGGGCGGTGAGGACACTTGCGCCGGGCCGGCTGGTGCTGGCGACGCACAATCCCGGCAAGGTGGTGGAACTGGCCGAGTTGCTGAACCCGCACGGGCTGGACGTCGTCTCGGCCGGGGAACTGGGCCTGCCCGAACCGGACGAGACCGAAGACAGCTTCATCGGCAATGCAAGGCTGAAGGCGCTGGCGGCTGCGACCGCCAGCGGCCTGCCGGCGATCGCCGATGACAGCGGCCTGTGCGTGGATGCACTGGGCGGCGCGCCGGGCATCTATTCGGCGCGCTGGGCCGGGCCGGGCAAGGACTTCGCCGCCGCCATGACACGGGTGAACGACGAATTGGGCGACAAGCCGCGCGACGCGCATTTCATCTGCGCGCTGTGCGTGGCGTGGCCGGATGGGCACACGGAAGTGGTGGAAGGCCGCGTTGACGGGACGCTGGTGTGGCCGCCGCGCGGCGGCAATGGCTTTGGCTATGACCCGATGTTCCTGATGGCGGGCAAGACGGCCACCTACGGCGAGATGCCGCGCGCCGAGAAGGAAGCCGACAACCACCGCGCGCGTGCGTTCGCGCTGCTGCGGGCGCTGCTGCCGGCGGCGGCCTGACGGCCATGGCCGCTGGCGAGGCTGTCGCGCTCTACGTCCATTGGCCGTTCTGCGTCACCAAATGCCCCTATTGCGATTTCAACAGCCACGTCCGCGAGAGCGTGGACCAGGCGCAGTGGCGCGCCGCCCTGCTTGCCGATCTGGCGTTTGAGGCCGCCCGCCTGCCCGGCCGGCCGCTGGCCAGCATCTTCTTCGGCGGCGGCACCCCCAGCCTGATGCCGCCCGAAACCGTGGCGGCCATCATCGAGGCCGCATGCCGGCACTGGACGCCGACGCCCGATCTGGAAATCACGCTGGAGGCCAATCCATCCAGTGTCGAGGCCGGGCGCTTTGCCGGCTTCGCGGCCGCCGGAGTCAACCGGCTGTCGCTGGGGGTGCAGGCGCTGGATGATGCCGCGCTGAAACTGCTCGGCCGGCCGCACGATGTCGCCGCCGCGCTGGCGGCGCTGGATGTCGCGCAGGCGAACTTCGGCCGGGTGAGCTTTGATCTCATCTATGACCGGCCGGGCATGACGCGGGAGAGCTGGGCGGCGGAGCTCACCCGTGCGCTGGGGTTCGGCACCACGCACCTGTCACTCTATCAGCTGACCATCGAGCCCGGCACCCGCTTTGCCGCCCTGCACGCCCGCGGCCAGCTGGTGCTGCCCGATGAGGACACCAGCGCCGATCTGTTCGCGATGACGCAGGACATCACGGCGGCGGCCGGCGTGCCAGCCTATGAAATCTCCAACCACGCCGCGCCCGGCATGGAGAGCCGCCACAATCTCACCTATTGGCGTTACGGCGATTATGCCGGCATCGGCCCCGGCGCGCACGGCCGCCGCGAAGGCGTGGCGACGCTGCGCCGCAAGAAGCCCGAACACTGGCTGGCCGGCGTGACGGAGAGCGGCCACGGCATGGAAAGCGAGACGCCGCTGACGCTGGCCGAACGCACGTCGGAAGCGCTGGTGATGGGGCTGCGGCTGGCCGAAGGCATTGATGCGGCGCGCTTTGCCCGGCGCAGCGGCACGGCGCTGGCCGACGCGCTGAAACAGGATGCAGTGGCCCGGCTGGTGGCGCAGGGCCTGCTGGAACAGGATGCGACGCGCATCCGTCTCACCGCTGCCGGCTGGCCGCTGGCCAATGCGGTGCTGGCCGACATCGCGCGCTGATCAACTCCCTCCCCCTTTGAGGGGAGGGAATTTGGTTTGTCAGAAACTCCCCGGGGCGGGCGACACCACGCCGGTGGCGATCTGGTCCACCTCCAGCGCGCGCTCCGCCACGCCATTGGCGTTGAAACGGAAGGCGCCATCGATGCCCGAAAACCCGTCGCGGGCCAGCAGGGCGGCGCGCGGGAAAGGCTGGCCGAGCGGCCAGCGTGCCGCCAGGCTGTGCGCCAGCAGCACCGCATCATAGCCCAGCGAGGCCAGCCGCGACGGGTTGCTGCCATGCTTGGCGCGGTAGCGGGCGGCCAGGCTGTTGAAGCGGGCATCGGCCACGGTGGCGAACAGCGCACCCTTCAGCGCCGGCACGCGTTCAAGGCCCGGCTCGTTGTTCCACAATTCGGTGCCCAGGATCACCACCTGCCCCGGTGCCGCGCCAAAGCGGGCCAGCGCCGGCAGGAAGCGCGCCGCCGCCGCGCCCGAATCGGCGATCAGCAGGCCCTGGAACGGCACGGGGGCCAGCGCGCCGGCCACGCGCGCCACGGTGCCATCGGCGCGGATCTGCGGCTTGCCGCTGGCGCGCACCCGCGCATCATAGTTGGTCACCTGCGCCGCCGCCGCCGCCAGCTTGGCCGAATCGCGGGCATAGGTGACAATCGCGGTCGATTTCGCGCCGGCATCGTTCACCGCCTTCACGAACGCCAGGCTGGCGCGCTGGCCATAGGCGCCCTGCGGCACCAGCGCCGCGAACCGATCGATCCCCCGGCTCTTGGCATAGGAAACCACGCGGGCGATGGCGGCGCCGGGCTGGAAGCCCATCACGAACACATCGCCGCCGGCGATGCCGGCATCGTTGGAAAAGCTGAGGATCGGAACGCTGCGCCCTGCCACAGCCGCCGTCACTGCCGGCACGTCGCTGGCCAGCAGCGGGCCCAGAATCAGGCCGGCGCCGGCCGCCAATGCCTTGGACGCCGCCTCGCCAGCGCCGGGGCCGGTGTCGAACACCAGCATCTGCACCTGCGGCTTGCCCAGATCGGCAAGCGCCAGCGCCGCGGCATTGGCGATCGATTCGCCCACGGCGGCGTTGGGGCCGGTCAACGGCACCAGCAGCGCCACCATGTTCAATTTAGCCACCGGCAGCGGGGCCGGGGCCGGCGCAGCCGGGGGCGGCGGCGGCGGTGCCACCACCGGCGGCGCGCTGCGCTGCGGGGCCGCACAGGCGGCGACCAGCAGCGTGACGCCAAGAACGGCAGCGCGAGACACTTGCCACAGCGGCGATACAAGGCTCTTGATGGCCATGTGAACGAAAACCCTTTTCCCGAAACCGATGCCGAACCCCATCTGGCACCGGGGCTTTACATCGTTGCGACGCCGATCGGCAATCTTGGGGATATCACCGCCCGCGCCCTGAAGGTGCTGGCCGGTGCCGCGGTGATCGCCTGCGAGGACACGCGGGTGACCGGCAAGCTGCTCGGCCATTTCGGCATCAGCGCCCGCATGCTGCCCTATCATGATCACAATGCCGATCGGGTGCGCCCCGGCCTGATCGCCCGCGCCGCCGCCGAACCGGTGGCGCTGGTTTCGGATGCCGGCACGCCGCTGATTTCCGATCCCGGCTACAAATTGGTGGCCGAAGCCCGCGCTGCCGGCATCAATGTGGTGGCGGTGCCCGGCCCCTCGGCGGTGATCGCGGCACTGTCCATCGCCGGCCTGCCGACTGACAGATTCCTGTTTGCCGGCTTCCTGCCCGCCAAGGCCAAGGCCAAGGCCGATGCGATTGCCGAACTGGCCGCTGTGCCGGCCACGCTTGCCTTTTACGAATCCGGCCCGCGCCTGGCCGCCACGCTGGCCGCGCTGCACGACGGGCTGGGCGACCGGCCGGCCGCCGTGGGCCGCGAGCTGACCAAGCGGTTCGAGGAGCTGGTGTCGGGCCCGCTGTCGCAGCTGGCCGCGCGCTGGGCGGAAACCCCGCCGAAGGGGGAGATAGTCGTGCTGGTCGGCCCGCCGCTGCCGGCACCGGCGGCGAGTGCGGACGATATCGATTCGGCGCTGGCCACAGCTTTGCAGACGATGCGCGTGAAGGATGCCGCCACTGAAGTCGCCAGCCGGCTGGGCCTGGCGCGCAGCGAGGTCTATGCCCGGGCGCTGCAGCTCAAAAATGGCTGACCGGGCGCGCCAGGCCAACGAACGCCGCGGCCGTCTGGCCGAGCATGTGGCCGCCATCTATCTGATCGTGAAGGGGTATCGCCTGCTGGGCCGGCGGCTGCGCACGCCCGGCGGCGAAATCGACCTGCTGATGCGGCGCGGCGACACGCTGGTGTTTGTCGAGGTGAAGGCCAGGGCCAGTGTGGACTCTGGCCTTGCCGCGCTGCATCCTGCCCAGGCGCGGCGCTGCCAGGCAGCCGCCCGCTGGCTGGCCCCGCGCCACGGCTGGCCGGGCGCGGTGTTACGGCACGACGCGGTGGTGATCACGCCGTGGGGATGGCCCCACCACCTGATCGCCATCTGGCGGGACGAGGCATGATGGATCTGGCTGCAATCGGGCTGATGGACGATGCCGACATCGATCTGATCGAGGCTGGCATCGCGCTGAGCCTGGCCGACAACCCGCGCGCCGATGCGGCCCGCCTGCGCCGCCTGATGTCGGGCTGGGCGATCCTGCTGCAGCGCGATTCGGCGCCGCCCACCGGCAAGGGCCGGGCGCTGCGCCTGGCCGGCATCATCGCCGGCGATCATGGCCTGACCGGCGACACCCAGGATTATGAGAATCCGTTGAATGCCGATCTGGTGGCGGTGGCGGCGCGCGGCCGCGGCCTGCCGATCGCGCTGTCGATCCTGTATGTCGCGCTGGCGCGCCGGGTCGGCTGGCGCATCGATGCGCTGGCGGTGCCCGGCCATGTGCTGGTGGAAGTGCATGGCGGCGGCGATTCGGCGCTGATCGATCCGTTCGACGATGGCATCACCGTGTCGCCGGCGCGCGCGGCCGATATTGCCCGCTTGGGCGGCGGCATGCCGATCGGCGGCCGTTTCCCGGTGCTGAGCAACCGCCAGATGCTGGTGCGCCTGCTGTCGAACCAGGCCAGCCGCGCCCGCCTGAACGGCGACACGCTGCGCGCGCTGACGCTGCATGAACGCCTGACGCAGATTGCGCCGGGCATCAGCGCGCTGTGGTGGGAACGCGCCGGGCTGGAACAGCGCATCGGCCGCTTGACAGCCGCGCGCGGCAGCCTGACGGCAATGCTGGAAACCACGCACGACCCGGCACTGGTGCAGCGCATCCGCACCACGCTGGCCGCGCTGGCGCAAAGCGACAGTTGAGAAAGCAGATTCCATGACCATGCGAGTCGCGGTCCAGATGGACCCGATCGAAACCATCAACATCGGCGGCGATTCCACCTTCGCGCTGATGCTGGAAGCCCAGGCGCGCGGTGCCACGCTGGTGCATTATCTGGCGCACGACCTGTCGGCGGAGAATGGCCGCGTGCGGGCGAAGGCGCGGGCCCTCAAGGTGGCGAACCAGCCCGGCGCCCATTTCGAATGGCTGGGCGAGGCGCGCACCATCGATCTGGCCGACGACACCGATGTCGTGCTGATGCGGCAGGACCCGCCGTTCGACATGGGCTATATCACCGCCACCCACCTGCTGGAGCAGGTGCAGGACCGGGTGCTGGTGGTGAACGATCCGGCCGAGGTGCGCAACGCGCCCGAAAAATTGTTCGTGCTGCGCTTCCCCGATCTGATGCCGCCGACGCTGGTGACCAAAAGCCTTGAGGAGGCGATGGATTTCCGCGCCCGCCACGGCGCCATCGTCGTCAAGCCGCTTTATGGCAATGCCGGCACAGCCGTGTTCCTGATCGACAAGACCGATGGCAATCTGCCGGCGCTGGTTGAAATGTTCGGCAGCGTGTGGCGCGAACCCTTCATGGTGCAGGCCTTCCTGCCCAGCGTGGCCGAGGGCGACAAGCGCATCGTGCTGGTGGATGGCGAGCCGGCCGGCGGCATCAACCGCCTGCCCAAGAAGGGTGAGATCAGGTCCAACCTCGCCGCCGGCGGCAGCGCGCAGCCCACCGAACTGACGCCGCGTGAACAGGAAATCTGCGCCCGCCTGGGCCCGGAACTGCAGCAGCGCGGGCTGATCTTCGTCGGCATCGATGTGATCGGCGGCTATCTCACCGAAATCAACGTCACCTCGCCCACCGGCATCCGCGCCATCGACCGGTTCAACGGCACCAACACGCCGGCGCGCATCTGGGATGCAATCGACGCGCGGCTTGACGCGCGGCGCAGCTGAAGATCACGCACGACTTGAAGCGCGGCGCAGCTGAGAATCACGCGCGGCTTGACGCGCGGCGCTGATCACTTCCTGCGGGCATCCTTGCCCGGCGGGCCATCCACCTTTTCCCAGCTGCCAAGGCCGCAACCGCCGAACGCCACGCCGCCCAGGCCGAAATCGACGACCTGAACCACATCACCCCGGCACTGGCTGCCGATCGGGCTGGTGTGGATCAGGGCGCGGTTGGGCGCCAGGCCGGGGCACGACATGGTGTTGCGCCACCATGTCTTGTCGCGCAGCTTCGCGTACCAATGGCCATCGGGATAGGCGCCGGTATCGGCGATGTTGCGGGTGATCAGGCAATCCTTGGTGGCCGGCGGCGGGCTGGCCGGGCTGGCGGGCGGATCGGCGGCCAGCGCGGGCGCAGCCAGCAGCGCGGCGATGATGAGGCTGTTGCGGATCATGATCACCAGTGTCTCCCAACCTCACTGTATCGTGGCTGAATGGGTCAGCGAAATGCGTCCTTTGCCGCCCGGCGGCGCGCCAGTTCCGCCACGCTGCCGGCGCGCACGAAGGGGTTGGTTGCCGCCTCCATGGCCAGGCTGAACGGCACGGTCGGCTCGCCGCGGGCGCGCAGCCGCTCCACCGCCTCGGCGCGTTTCACCAGCGCGTCATTCCCGGGCTCCACCGTCAGGGCAAAGCGCGCGTTCGACTGGGTATATTCGTGCGCGCAATAGACCAGGGTGCGCGGCGGCAGCGCCATGAACTTGGCCAGCGCCGCATGCATCTGGGCGGCGGTGCCTTCGAACAGGCGGCCGCAGCCCATGGCGAACAGCGTGTCGCCGCAGAACAGCGCGCCATCGAAGGCATAGGCGTTGTGCCCGGCGGTGTGCGCCGGGCAGTCGATCACCCGGCCGCTGCTCTGGCCGATCTGCACCATGTCGCCCTCCACCACGGCGCGGGTGAGATGCGGGATCTTCGCCGCCTCGCCGGCCGGGCCGGTGACACTGGCCCCGGTCGCCGCCACGATGCCGGCATTGCCGCCAACATGATCGGGGTGCCAGTGGGTGTTGAGGATCTGGCTGATCGTCCAGCCCCGGCTGGCGGCGGCGGCCAGCACCGGATCGGCCACAGCCGGATCGATCACCGCCGTCTGCCCGCTGGCAACGTCGTGCGCCAGCCAGACATAATTGTCGGCCAGCACCGGCACGCCGATCACCTCCAGCATGTCACCAGTTCCCGATATTGGGTGCCGACAGCCAGGGTTCGGCCGGGGGCAGCGCCGGGCCGGCCTGCAGCAGCTCCACCGAAATGCCGTCGGGTGATTTCACAAAGGCCATGCGCCCGTCGCGCGGCGGCCGGTTGATGACGACGCCGCCATCGGCCAGCCGCTGGCAGGCCTCGTAGATATTGTCGACAGCATAGGCGAGGTGGCCGAAATTGCGCCCGCCGGTGTAGCCGGCCTCATCCCAATTGTGGGTCAGTTCCACCTGCGCGCTCTCGTCGCCCGGGGCGGCCAGGAAGATCAGGGTGAAGCGCCCGGCCTCGTTGTCGAAGCGGCGCAGCTCCTTCAGGCCCAGCAGCTCGAAGAAGCGCAGCGTTTCCGTCACATCCGACACGCGGATCATGGTGTGGAGATATTTCATCGCAAGGTCCGTCCTTCAAAGGCTTCGAACAGGGCCACCACCGCATCCGGCACCGGGGTCGGCCGGCCGCGCGGTTCATCAACATGCACACTCACCTCAACGCCGCTGGCCCGCAGGTCGTTGCCGCCGGGCCCGCCCGCCAGCCCATGCACTTCGAACGCGAAGGTGAGCGATGTGCGGCCGATCCGGTCACAACGCACGCAGATGGCGAATTCCTCGTCCAGCAGCAGCGGCGCATGATAGACAATTTCCGCCTTCACCACGTGGAGTTCGGGCGCGCCCTTCAGCTGGGGTTCGGGATAGAGGCCGACAGCGCGGAAATATTCGGTGATGCCGATATCGAAATATTCCAGATAGCGGCTGTTGAACACCACCGCCTGCGCATCGACTTCGGCATAGCGCGCGCGGCTGTGCCAGCTGAACCGAAACTCTTCCCGCATCAGCGTGGTGTAGCAGGCAGCGGGTCTTTCGTCAGTGGCTTTTCCGGCAGGGTGGCTGACATCTTGCCGAGCGCCGCCGCCGCTGCCTGGCCGGCCGGCGTGTCAGGCCCGTCGCCCAGCGCCGCCTCATAGGCCTGTTTGGCCAGCGCCACGTCACCCTTGGCCGCCGCGATATTGCCGGCTTCCAGTTCGACGTCGGGCGATTCCGGCGCCAGCCCGGCGGCCTTCACCAACGCCGCTTCGGCCGCCGCCAGATCGCCGCTGCGCCGCGCCAGGGTCGCCTTCAGCAGCCAGGGCATCATATAATCGGGCGACAGCGCGGTTGCCCGCGACAGATCGGCCATCGCCGCATCCGGCTTGCCGGTGGCGACCAGCGCCTCGGCCCGGCTGGTCAGCAGATCGGCCTCGGCACGCGGGCTCAGCTCCGCGCCGGCCGGCCGCGACAGCGCCCGGCCCAGGAACCCCACCGCCGCCTCGGGCTTGTCGGCGATCATCGCCGCCTCCCCGGCCTGGCGCCACAGCGCCACCGACTGGCCATCCTTCGCCGCCTCGCTGGCTTCGCCGGCCGCCTCATAGGATTTCAGCGCCTCGTCATAATGGCGGGCGTGCATCTGGGCGACGGCCAGGCAATGGCGCGACGGCGCGCCGCCGCCTTCGATGCGCCAGGCATAGGCCATCTGCATGGCCCGCGCCGGATCCTTCGGCGCGATTTCCAGGCAGGCGCGATAGCGCACGGGATCCGATGGCGCCGCCAGCAGCGGCGCGGCCGGCAACAGCAAAAGGGTGGCAGCAACCAGCCTCACGACAACTCCCCGACCATGGCCAGCAGGGCCGCGATATCGGCATCGCGGCTGAGGCGATGATCGCCATCCTTGATGAGCCGCACCTGAACATCAGCGCCGGCCAGCCGCGCCGCGATGTCGAGCGACAGCCGCCACGGCACCGCATCGTCGCGCTGGCCGTGCAGCAGCCGCACCGGTGCGGTGATGCCAATCTGCCCATCGAGCAGCAGGCGCTGCGGCGCATCGGCAATCAGCGCGCGGCTGTAGCGATAGGCATCGCCATAATCGGATGGCCGGGTGAAATAGCCTTGGCGCTCCAGCAGCCGGCGCTCCGCCTCCCCCACCTGCAGGCCCCAGACGGTGAAATCCGGGGCGGCCGCCACGCCGATCAGGCCGGCGAGCCGCTGCTGCAATGCCATGCCGGCCAGCAGCGCGATCCAGCCGCCCATCGAGGAGCCGACCAGCACCACCGGCCCTGCCGGCCAGACATGGCCGATCACGGCCAGCGCATCATCCGTCCAGCGGCCGATGCTGCCGTCCAGAAAATCACCGCCGCTGGCCCCGCAGCCGGAATAATCAAGCCGCAGGCAGGCGCGGCCATGGGCCTGCGCCCAATCGGCCAGCGCCGTCGCCTTGCCGCCGGTCATGTCGCTCATATAGCCGGGCAGGAACACCAGCAGCGGCCCGGCCCCCGGCGTGAAGCGATAGGCCAGGGCGGTGCCGGCATGGGTCAGGTGCTGAAGGCTGCTCATCGACCCGGCATAGGCCAGCGCGCGGGCCCGCGAAAGCCCGGTTACCAGCCGGCGGCCTGGCCATCCTTGCGATGATCCGATCCGGCGCGATAGACCGGCTTGCCATCGGCATCGCGCTGGATGCGGATGGCCTGATAGCCGCCAACCAGTTCACTGCCCGGCGGGCCGAGCCGGTGGCCCATCGCCTTCAGATCGGCGCCGACCAGCGCATCAAGCTGCGGTTCCAGCGTGAGCTGGTCTGAAACCTGGCCGTGGCGAAAGCGCGCCATGTCGGTGGCCATCTGCACATTGGCGCCAAGATCGAGCATGTTGACCAGCACCTGGGCATGGCCCTGCGCCTGCATGTCGCCGCCCATCAGCAGCAGCGCCAGATCGGGCGCGCCATCCTTCAGCACGAACCCGGCAGCCAGCGTGTGATAGGGCTGCTTGCCCGGCGCGATGATGTTGGGGCTGGCAGGATCAAGGCTGAACTGCACGCCGCGATTGTGGAGGATCATGCCATAATCCCGCACCGTCAGCCCCGATCCCCAGACGGACGAGATGGAATTGACCATCGCCACCACATTGCCCTGCGCATCCGCCGTGGCCAGCACAACGGTGTCGCCGCTGCGATCGGCCGGGCCGGGCGTCGTGGCCCGTGCCCGCGCCGGATCGACCTGGCGGCACAGGCTGGCGGCATGGGCCTTGGACGTCAGCCGTTCGGCAGGAACATTGCTGCGTGTGGGATCGCCATTGAACGCCGAAAGATCGGCATAGGCCAGCTTCTTGGCCTCCACCAGATAATGCCAGAAGCGCGGGCTGCGCGGGCCGAGGCTGGCCAGCGTCTGGCCCGGCGACCACACAGGCACGCAGGCTTCGAGGATGTTGAGCATCTCCAGCGCGCCCCACGACTGGGAAGGCGGCGGCAGTTCGTAAATGTCGTGGCCCTGATAGCGCGTGTGCAGCAGATCGACCCAGCGGCCCTGATAACCGGCCAGATCCGCCGCCGTCATGGTGCCGCCCAGCGCCTGCGACTTGGCCAGGATCGCGCGGGCGATGTCGCCGCGGTAGAAAGCGCGGGCACCCTGCTGGCGCAGCTGCGCGAAAGCGCGGGCGAGGCCGGGGTTGCGGAACATCGCCCCGGCCTGCGGGGCCTTGCCGCCCGGCATCCACACCGCCAGCGTGTCGGGATCGCGATCCGTGCAGCAGCCCTTCAGCGGCAGCGCGGCGGGGAAATTCGGCCAGTCATGCGCGATGCGCGGGCTGACCGGGAAGCCTTGCGCGGCATAATATTCGGCATCGGCCAGCACATCGGCAAAGCCCATGGTGCCGAACCGTTTCAGCGCCGCATCCCAGCCCCACACCGCGCCCGGCACGGTGACGGTGAGGATGCCGCCCGGCGGCATGCCCGATCCCAGCGCCCAGTTGTTCGGATCCTTGCCATAGCCCAGTTCGGCAAAATGCGCCGGCGTCGCCCCGGTGGGCGCGGTGCCGGCAGCGTTCAGCGCGAACAGTTTCCGGTCCTTCGCGCTCCAGACGATCATGAACAGGTCGCTGGCGATGCCGGTGCTGTAAGGTTCCACCACGCCCAGCACGGCGGCCGTGGCGACGGCGGCATCCACCGCATTGCCGCCGCGGCGCAGGATGGCGAGCCCGGCTTCGGTTGCCAGCGGCTGGCTGGAGGTGACGATGCCGCGCCGGGCCATCACTTCGGCCCGGCTCTGCGCCTGCCAGCCTTCGATGCGGCTGCCCGGCACGGCGGCACAGGCCGGCTGCGGGCAGGTTTCGGCGGCTTGCGCCTGCGCGGCCTGGCCAAGCCCCAGCGCGAGGGCCAGTGCCCACGCCGTCCACTGCCGCATCATCGTCCCGCCCCCCGGTTGGAAAAAGCCTGTGTGCCGCCGCTCAGCGTGGGCCCCAGCCCGTGATGCGCACGCGTGGTGCCAGCGCCACCTGCACCATGCCGCCCTGGCACTGGCCCAGCCCGCCGTACCAGTTGCGGCAGATGCCGTCGCTCACGCTCCTGGGCATCAGCGGCCCGGCCGCCATCGCTGCGGCCCGGTCGCGCATGTCCATCACCATCGCCACGGCGCCGCCCACCAGCGCCAGCAGCACCAGCACCGCGCGCCGGGCCGGATCGGGCTGCGGCCGCAGCGGCAGGTCGTGCACCCAGGAATCGGGCGGCGGCAGCGTATCAAAGCTTATCCGCCAGTCGCGCCGATCGGTGCGCACCAGATTCAGCCCCGCGTCGCGCCGCACCTTGGCCAGCGAAATCGCACTGATGTCGGCTTCGACATTGATCACAAGGCGTTTTTCGTGCGCCGTCACCACCACGATCTCGCTGCGGCCGGCGCAGGTCAGCACGCCCGGCAGCGGGCGGGTCTTGGCGCTGCGGGCGCCGGGGCGGGAGGCGGGGCGCGTGTTCATCGCCGCTCTATCCTGCCAACACGGCGGCGCCGACGCAAGCAGTCGCCGGGCGCGGCCCTTCCGGGGTGGCGACCGCCGCCAAATTTGGCTAAGCGCGCTGAGCAGCCGCCAGTCGGGCGGTGTTCGACAACCACGAAGGCCCGCAATGTCCGACCTCATCACCCTCACGCTCCCCGATGGTTCGCAGCGCAGCGTGACGCGCGGCACCACCGGTGCCGAGGTGGCGGCCAGCATCGGGCCGGGCCTGGCCAAGGCGGCGCTGGCGGCAAAGCTGGACGGCGAACTGGTTGACCTGTCGCTGCCGATCACCGCCGATGCCGCGCTGGCGCTGGTGACGGCGCGCGACGAGGCCGATGCGCTGGAGCTGGTGCGTCACGATTTCGCGCACATCCTCGCCGAAGCCGTGCAGCAGCTGTTCCCCGGCACGCAGATCACCTTCGGCCCGTCCACCGACGATGGCTTCTATTATGATTTCGCCCCCGCCCCCGGCCGCGGCCCCTTCACCGAGGATGATCTGCCGGCGATCGAGGAGGCGATGCGCGCCATCATCCGCGCCGACAAGCCGCTGCGCCGCGAAGTCTGGCCGCGCGACCGGCTGATCAGCCGCTGGAAGCAGCAGGGGGAGACGTTCAAGGCCGAATGGGCCGCCGAACTGCCCGGGGGCGAGGATCTGACCGTCTATTGGTCGGGCGAGGATTGGCTCGACATGTGCCGCGGGCCGCACCTGCCCTCCACCGGCAAGCTCGATCCGCAGGCCTTCAAGCTGACGCGGGTTTCCGGCGCCTATTGGCGCGGCGACCAGAAGAACGCCATGCTCAGCCGCGTCTATGGCACCGCCTGGCTGAACAAGAAGCAGCTCGATGCCCATTTGCTGCGGCTGGAGGAAGCCGCCAAGCGCGACCACCGCAAGCTCGGCCGCGAGATGGACCTGTTCCATTTGCAGGAAGAGGCGCACGGCAGCGTGTTCTGGCACCCGCGCGGTTTCGTGATCTACCGCGCGCTGGAGGCCTATATGCGCCGGCGGCTGGATGCCGGCGGCTATGACGAGGTGAAGACGCCGCAGATCATGGACGCGCGCCAGTGGGAGCAATCGGGCCACTGGGGCAAATATCGCGAGAATATGTTCGTCATCCCCGACGAGGTGCCCAACACCGAGGATGAAGGCCCGGTGGTGAGCGATGCCGCCGAGTGGATGGCGCTGAAGCCGATGAACTGCCCCGGCCATGTGCTGATCTTCCGCCAGGGCATCAAATCCTACCGCGACCTGCCGATGCGCCTTGCCGAAATGGGCTGCTGCCACCGCAACGAGGCGCACGGCGCGCTGCACGGCATCATGCGCGTGCGCCAGTTCACGCAGGACGACGGCCATATCTTCTGCCGTGAGGACCAGATCGTCAGCGAAGTGCAGATGTTCTGCGACCTGCTGGATGTCGTCTACAAGGACCTCGGGTTCGAACGCTATTCCATCAAGCTCGCCCTGCGCCCGGAAAAGCGTTTCGGCAGCGATGCGATGTGGGATCAGGCCGAGGCGGAGCTGCGCAACGCCGTGATCGCCTCCGGGCGCGCCACGCCCGAGTTTGGCTGGGAAGAACTGCCCGGCGAAGGCGCCTTCTATGCGCCCAAGCTGGAATTCCACCTGACCGACGCCATCGGCCGCACCTGGCAGTGCGGCACCATACAGTCCGACCGGGTGCTGCCGGAGCGGCTGGACGCGTCTTATGTGGGCGAGGATGGCAACCGCCACCGGCCGGTGATGCTGCACCGTGCCATCCTGGGCACCTATGAGCGCTTCATCGGCGTGCTGATCGAGCATCACGCCGGCTGGTTCCCGACCTGGCTGGCCCCGGTGCAAGCCGTGGTTGCCACTGTGGTGTCGGATGCCGATGCCTATGCCGATCAGGTCGCGGCGGCACTGCGCAAGTCCGGCGTGCGGGTGGAGACCGATCTTCGCAACGAGAAGATCAACTTCAAGGTGCGCGAGCACAGCCTGCAGAAAGCGCCCTATATGCTGGTCGTCGGCCGCCGCGAGGCGGACGAAGGCACGGTGGCGCTGCGCAGCCTGAAGGGCGGCGAGCAGAAGGTGATGCCGCTGGCCGAGGCCATCGCATTGATCCGGTCCGACGCCGCCCCGCCCGATCTGCGCTGACGGGACTCTGCGCCAATTGCACCCTTGGCGCGGGCGCGGTTCGGGGGATAGAGTCGCCCCCGGCCGCAACGGCTGGGATATTGGGGAGAGATGATGATGCGTTCGCTGATTTTCGCCGCGCTGGCCGCCGCCACGCTGCTGCCTGCCGCCGCCAACGCCGGCCCGATCGAGGAGCGTCAGGCGATCATGAAAGGCAATGGCCGCGACACCAAGATGGGCGGCGCCATGCTGAAGGGCGAAGCGCCGTTCGATGCCGCCACCGCCAACAAGATCCTGGGCAATTATGTCGCCGGCGCCAAGGCTTTCCCCGGCCTGTTCCCGGCCGGCAGCAACACCGGTGACACCGAAGCCAGCCCGGCAATCTGGGCCAAGCCGGCCGACTGGAAAGCCGCCACCGCCAAGTTCCAGGCCGACACCGCCGCCGCTGCCGCGCTGAAGCCCAGCGATGCTGCCGGCTTTGGCAAGGCGTTCGGCATGGTCACCGCCAACTGCAAGAGCTGCCACGAGGCGTTCCGCATCAAGAAGGACTGACATGCGCTGGAAAGCGCCTCTCGTCGTTCTGATCGCGCTGGCGGCGCCGGGGTTCATTGGGGGGTGGATCGCCTCGGCGCCGCGGCCGCTTTCGGATGGGGAGGTCGCGCACACGGCCGGTGATGCGGCGCGCGGGGCGCGCGTCTTCCATGTCGGCGGCTGCGCCAGCTGCCATGCCGCGAAGGGTGCCAAGGGTGATGACCGGCTGAAACTGGCCGGTGGCGGCGCGCTGGCCACCCCGTTCGGCCGCTTCCAGCCGCCCAACATCTCGCCTGGGCCCGATGGCATCGGCGGCTGGAGCCTGGCACAGTTCGACAATGCCATGCGCCGCGGCATCAGCCCGGATGGCCGCCATTATTATCCGGCCTTCCCCTACACCAGCTATGCCCGGATGACGGCGGCCGACGTGGCTGATCTGTTCGCCTATCTGAAAACCCTGCCCGCCATCGCCGGCAAGGCGCCGGCCAGCGCTGTCAGCTTTCCTTACAATATCCGCCGCGGCATTGGGCTGTGGAAACTGGCCTATCTCGATCCCCGGCCGGTCGTCACGCTGCCGGCCGGCGCGGCGGCCGAGGTGAAGCGGGGCCAATATCTGGTGGAAGGCCCCGGCCATTGCGGCGAGTGCCACACGCCGCGCACCCGGTTGGGCGGGACGGACCGCAGCCGCTGGCTGGCCGGTGCTCCCGATCCCGAAGGCAAGGGCAAGGTGCCGCGCCTTGCCGGCATCCGCTGGAGCGCCGCCGAAATCGCCGAATATCTGAAAACCGGCTTCACCCCCGATTACGACAGTGTCGGCGGCAGCATGGTGGAGGTGCAGACCAACTTGGCCGCCCTGCCCGACGCCGATCGCGCCGCCATCGCCGCTTATCTGAAAGCGGTTCCGGCCGTGAAACCGTAACAATTTTGACCGTTGCTCAAATTTGGCGCCTGACGCTCTTGGCCGCTCCCTGTCTTGCCTCTATACGGCACCGATGAGGGGCGCAGGCCGGGCCGCCAGGCCGGGCACAACGAAGGAATGACGTGAATGCAGGCGTTTGGTCTGAAGGCTGGCAACAGCCGCACCCGCTCTCTCATCGCTGCCGCGCTGGCCGGCACGGCGCTGATCGCCGCCGCCCCGGTTGCCGCCGAAACGCTGCAGGGCGCGCTGGCCAAGGCCTATCAGACCAACCCGACCCTGAACGCCGCCCGCGCCAACCAGCAGGCCAATGACGAGAATTTGCCGATCCAGCGCGCCGCCGGCCTGCCGTCAGTGAACCTGACCAGCACCTTCAACGAGAACGTGCTGATCCCCGCCGGCCAGTTCACCATCATTCCGCGCTCGCTGCTCACCGTGGCGCAGCTGACCGTGCCGATCTATCAGGGCGGCCTTGTCAAATTCAACACGCTGGCCGCCGATGCCCGCGTGCTGGCCGGTGAGGAGCAGTTGCGCGGCACCGAAGCCAGCGTGTTCAGCCAGGTTGTCGCCGCCTACAACGATGTGCTGCGCGACACCCAGATCCTGGAGTTCAACCGCACCAATGTCAGCAACCTGGAAGTGAACCTGCGCGCCGCGCGCGACCGGTTCGAGGTGGGCGATCTCACCCGCACCGATGTCGCCCAGTCCGAAGCGCGCCTGGCCCAGGCCCGCGCCGATCTGCGCAATGCCGAAGCCAATCTGATCGCGTCGAAGGAACGCTATATCCAGCAGGTTGGCGAACCGCCGGCCGCGCTGACCGCGCCGCCGCCGCTGCCCGGCCTGCCCGACAGCGTGGACGAGGCGGTGGAGATCGCGATCAAGGAAAATCCCGACATCGCCGCGGCCACCAAGAACAGCGAAGCCGCCGGTTACGACGTGAAGGCGGCGCGTGCCGCCCGGCTGCCGCGCCTGGCGGGCATCGCCAACTTCACCCACAACGATAATTTCGGTGGCGCCCGCGCGGCCTCCGGCCTGCCGATCAACATCCCGGCGGCGCAGAAATCCGCTGCTGTCGGCGCGCAGCTGACCCTGCCGCTGTACCAGGGTGGCCGCCCGTCGGCGCAGATCCGGCAGACCCAGGCGCGCAAGTCTGCCGCCATGGAAAACCAGATCGGCACCGAACGCGCCGTCATCCAGCAGGTGCGCGCCGCCTTTGCCAGCTGGCGCGCCAGCCTTGATGTGATCAAGTCGGCCGAAGCCGCGATCGCCGCCAACAGCCTCAGCCTGGAAGGCGTGCGCGCCGAAAACAGCGTCGGCAACCGCACCATCATCGAAGTGCTGAACGCCGAACAGGAACTGATCAACGCCCGCGTGATCCTGGCCACCGCCCGTCGCAACGCCTACGTCGCCGGCTTCACCCTGCTGGCCGCCATGGGCAACGCCGAAGCGCGTGATCTCGATCTGGAAGGCGTGTCGCTGTATGATTCGGCCGCCAACTATCGCCGCGCCAAGGGCCAGTTCCTCGATTGGAGCGAGCGTGACGCGCCGATGATCCGCTCAACGCGCACTGCCGCCACCCCGGCGCAGACCGCCGCCTCCGCCCTGGCCGACGATCGCGCGGTCGCCCCGCCGAAATAAGCGCCGCCGAAACAAGCGCCGGGGCCCGGATCAGGGCGCCGGTGTCGCCCCCAGCCAGGTCTTCAGCCAGTCCGTCCAGCGCCGCCACACGTCGCGGCTGCGGATGGGATCCGCCGGGCTGTGGCCGGGCACCGGAAAGGCGATGAATTTCACCGGCACCTTGTTGTCGGAAAGGGCGCGATACAGCTTGTAGGCCTGCGGGATCGTCACCCGCCAGTCGCCGACATCGGCCATGATCAGCGTCGGCGCCCTTGCCTTCCAGGCCTGGAAGATCGGGGACTGGCGGCTGTAGCTGGCCATGTTGTCGCCCACGAACGGCGACGGGCCATATTGGCCGGCGCGGATGCGGTTGCTGTCGGCCGTGGTATATTGATCGACAATGTCGGTGACGGGGGCGCCGGCCACCGCCGCCTTCCACGCTGCCGGATAGGCGCCGATCAGCCAGCTGGTCATCATCCCGCCGTAGGACCAGCCGGTCACCGCCATGCGCTTGTCATCCACAAGGCCGCGGCGCTTCAGTTCGGCTACGCCGGCCATGATGTCCCGGCCGGGGCCGGCCACGGCATCGCCGATGATCGCCTGCTGATATCTGTAACCGCGGTTGTTGCTGCCGCGATAATTGGGCTCGAACACGATCCAGCCCTGCGCGGCGAGGATCTGGGCGGAGGTGCTGAAGGTCTGCAGCGAAGTCGCCACCGGGCCGCCGTGGATATAGAGCACCAGCGGGCGCTTCTCGCCGGCCTTGTAATCGGGCGGATAGGTGACAACGCCGTCGGCCACGAAGCCATCGCTTTTCCACGTCAGCGTTTCCTGGCGGCCCAGGGTCAGGCCATCGGTGGCCGTCTGCAGATGGGTGAGCGCCACGGGCGGCTGCCCCGTGGCCGGCAACAGATACAGCTCGGCCGGGCGATCGGCACTGGTGGCGGTGAAGACGATGCTGCCATTCGGCCCGATATCGGCGCTGCCGGGGTTGAGGCCGCCCAGATCGATGCGCGTGGCCTTGCCGCCCTTCGCCAGCCACAGGCCGGCACCGGTGCCATCGGTGCCGCCAAGCACGACGGTTTCGCCATCCGGCATCCAGCCGACCAGATCGGCCGCGACATCCAGCGCGGGCGCGGCATCGCGCGGCGCGCCGCCGCCAACGGGGGCGATGAACACGCGGCGCTGGTGCGCCGGCTGGCCATCGCGCGGCGCGACATAGGCGATGCTGCGGCCATCGGGGGACAGTTGCGGAATATCCTGCCGTGTGCCGGTGGCCAGCAGCGGCTGCACCGTGCCGCTGGCGACATCCAGCGTCACCAGCCGGCCGCTGTCGGCATCGCCGGTGGCGGGTGTGTCGGCCTGCACGAAGATCAGCTTCGTGCCATCCGGCGTCCAGTTCAGCTGGCTGGGCGGGCCGGCCGGCGGCAGGCCAAGCGGCAAGGAGCGCGGGCCACTGGTGAGCCGCCGCGTGGCGCCATCGGCCGGCGCCACGGTCCAGACATGGATCGGCCGGCGCGGTGCACGGTCGAGATAGGAGTGATTGCCAACCTCGAAGCCGTCCTCGAACCGGGCGTCACCGGTCTTTTCCGGCTCCTCCTCGGGCGCGGCGAAGGCGATGGCCTGGCTGTCGGGGCGCCACGCGAACTGCGTCACCGGGGTCTTGCCGAAGGTGAGCTGGCGGGCATCGCCGCCGTCCATCGCCAGCACATGCACCTGCGCGCGGTTGTTGGCATCCTGGGCCAGGAAGGCGACACTGCGGCCATCGGGCGACCAGCGCACGCTGTTCAGGCCGGCGCGGCGGCTGAGCACGCGGCTGGCCTTGGTCGCCACATCGAACAGGGTCAGCTCGCCATCCCAGCGATTGTCCTTCAGATTGGCGCGGCCGACGACGCCCAGCACCGACTTGCCATCGGGCGCGATCTGCGGATCACCGATGCGCACCAGTTTCGGCAGATCATCCGCCGACAGGCCGCGTGCCGCCAGCGGGCCGGTGGTCAGCAGCAGCGCCATGGCCAGCGCGCGCACCAGGCCGCCACGCGCGAACATCTGTGTTGTCATCGCGAATTCCCCCTTTGTGCGGCAAGGCTAGCAGCCGCTTCCGGCTGCGGCAATGCCGCCCGGCAGGGGCGTTTCAGCCGGCGCGGACCAGCGTGCCGGCACCGCGGCGGGTGAAGATTTCCAGCAGCAGCGCGTGCGGCACGCGGCCATCGAGGATGACGGCGGCATCAACCCCGGCATCCACCGCCGTCACGCAGGTTTCCAGCTTGGGGATCATGCCACCGGTGATGGTGCCATCGGCCACCAGGCCGGCGATACTGGTGGGGGTGAGATCGGTCATCAGCGCGCCAGCCTTGTTCAGCACACCGGCCACATCGGTGAGCAGGAACAACCGGGACGCCCCCAGCGCGCCGGCGATGGCACCGGCCATGGTATCGGCATTGATGTTGTAGGTGTGGCCATCGGCCCCCACCGCCACCGGCGCGATCACCGGGATGATGCCGGCGGCCACCAGCGTGTCAATGATGGCGCGATCGACACTGGCCGGCTCACCGACAAAGCCAAGGTCCACCGCCTGTTCGATATGGCTGTCCGGATCCTTGGTGGTGCGTTCCACCTTGGCTGCCGTCACCAGACCGGCATCCTTGCCGCTGATGCCCACGGCGCGGCCGCCGGCCTGGGCGATATGGGCGACGATTTCCTTGTTGATGCTGCCGGCCAGCACCATCTCGGCCACTTCGGCGGTGGCGGCATCCGTCACGCGCAGGCCATCGACGAAGCGGCTTTCGATGCCCAGCCGCTTCAGCAGGCTGCCGATCTGCGGCCCGCCACCGTGGACCACCACCGGGTTGATGCCCACCGCCTTCAGCAGCACGATATCCTCGGCAAAATCACGCGCCCGTTCGGCATCGCCCATGGCGTGGCCGCCATATTTCACCACGAAGGTGGCGCCGGCATAGCGCTGCAGATAGGGCAACGCCTCGATCAGCGTTTCCGTCTTGGCGAGCATGTCAGGGTGCGGCGCGTGGTTCATGAAATCCGCCTTATTGGGGATGATCGGGCAATTCCAGCACCAATTGCCCGCCCACCGGCACGGCCGCCCACCGCGCGGTCAGGCCGGCGATGCGGGCGCGGATGGCGGCGATGGTGGTGCCAGCAATCGGCAGCGGCGTGTCGCCGCGCTCCTCGCAGGTGACAGCGTAGAGGGCGAGGAAATCCGCATCCGCCATTGGCCCGCCGCTCCAGCCTTCACCCTGGAACATCTCGACCAGCCGCTCGACGCTCTGCGCCAGCGCATTGTCGGTGCCGGCGCGAAAGCCGCTGTCGCCACCGGCGGCGATCAGGCCCAGGAAGCCCGGCGTCGTCACTTCGGCTTCGACGGCGAAATGCACCATGTCGTGCGGGATGATGCCCTGCTTGGGGCAGTCGATCGGCGCGCGGGGGCCATCGGCCGCGACGATGTCGAGCCGGTCATATTTGCCGCTGCCCTTGGTGAAGGTGAGTTTCACCGCGTCGGAACGGGTTCCGGCCCGCTGTAATCATAAAAGCCGCGGCCCGATTTGCGGCCCAGCCAGCCGGCCTCCACATATTTCACCAGCAGCGGGGCGGGGCGATATTTGGGATCGCCGGTGCCATCCTGCATCACCTTCATGATGCTGAGCAGCGTGTCGAGCCCGACGAAATCGGCCAGCGTCAGCGGCCCCATCGGGTGGTTGGCACCCAGTTTCAGCCCGGTGTCGATATCCACCACGCTGCCCACGCCATCGCCCAGCGCAAAGATCGCCTCGTTCAGCATCGGGCACAGCACGCGGTTGACGATGAAGGCCGGCGCGTCGCCAGCCAGGATTGCCGTCTTGCCCAGCCGCACGGCAAAGCCCTGCATCGCGGCCGTGGTGGGTGGCGTCGTGGCAAGGCCGGGGATGATCTCCACCAGCGCCATCATCGGCACGGGATTGAAGAAGTGCAGGCCGCAGAAACGGTCGGCGCGGCCGGTGGTGGCGGCCAGCCGGGTGATGGAGATGGACGAGGTGTTGCTGGCCAGCAGCGCGCCCGGCGTCAGCACCTCCTTCAGGCTGGCGAAGATCTGCGCCTTCACCGCCTCATTCTCGGTCGCGGCTTCGATCACCAGATCGGCAGCGGCGAAGGCCTCACTGCCGGTGGTCAGGCGGATGCGGGCCAGCGCGGCATCGGCCTGTTCTTGCGTCAGGATGCCCTTGCCGACCTGGCGGCCCATGTTCTTGGTGATGGTGGCCTTCGCCGCCTCGCAGCGTGCGATGGCGACGTCTGACAGGATGACGTCATAACCGGCCTGCGCCGCCACATGGGCGATGCCATTGCCCATCAGGCCCGCGCCGATGACTCCGATGGTCTGCATTGCCTGGCTCCTGCCTTCAATCCCTGTTCGGCCCGCGCGATAGCAGGCGCATGGCCAGACTGGAAGGCAAGACCGCACGTCCGCATCGCCGGAACAGGGCGGTACTGTCATCATCCTGTCATACGAAGGCGGCACGGCAGCAACGATGCGATGGGGGGCGTTTCTGCTGCTGGGCCTGTCCGCGCCGGCAGCGGCGGCGGGGTGGTTCGATCTGTCCGGCTATCAGCGCAGCCGCGTCGAGGCCCTGAGCGGCGATATCCGCCCCGGCGGCAGCGAGCAATCGGCGCTGATGCTGCGCACCGTGGTGGCGGCCCGCGTTGGCGATGGCCCGGTGCGGCTGAATGCCGAGCTTTGGGATGTGCGCGCCTATGCCATCGCCCCGGGCACGCGGTTGACCACCAACGAGATCAACACGCTGGAGCCAGTGGTCGCCAATGTCAGCGCCGATCTGCGCGAGCTGGCGCGGCAGCTGGGCGAGCGCGGGCGGGCGACGCTGACGGTGGGGAAAATGATCGTCAACGTCGGCAGCCGGCGGGTGGTGGCGGCCGAGGATATCCGCAACACCATCTCGTCCAGCACCGGGGCGCGGCTGGATCTGGGCAATCGCGACTGGGCGGCGACGGCCATCTGGGTGATGCCCGATCAGCGCCTGCCCGATGATCCGCAGCGGCTGCGCCGGGGCGCCGTGCTGCTCGACCGGGTGCGGCCGAACGTGCAGCTGTTCGGCGGCGACATGCTGCGCCACCTGCCCGGCCTTGATCTGGAGGCCAGCGCCTTCCGCTTCGTCGAGCATGACCGGCCCGATCAGCCCACCCGCGACCGCGCGTTGAACACGCTCAGCCTGCGGCTGGCGGCCCCGCATCATGCCGGCCAGATTGATGGCGAGGTGGAGGGCGGCTGGCAGTGGGGCTCGGCCAGCCGGTCCACCGCCGCGGCCGCCGATCGTCTGCCGGTGTCGGCCTGGTTCCTGCACGGCGAGATCGGCCATACCGGCACCGGGCCGTGGCAGCCGCGCCTGTCGCTGGTGGTGGATGCCGCCAGCGGCGACCGGCCCGGCGGCACCATCCGCCGTTTTGACCCGCTGTTCGGTATCCGCCAGCCGGATTTCGCCATCGGCTCGCTCTACAGCTACACCCACCGCACCAACATCATCGCCCCCGGCATCAAGGGCGATTTTGCCAACCGGCACAGCGATGGCTTCCTCAGCGTCAAGCCGCTCTGGGCGCAGAGCCGCACCGACCAGTTCAGCCAGACCGGCGCCCGCGATCCGGCCGGCCTGTCAGGCCGTTTTGCCGGTTGGGAAGGGGCGACAAGGCTGCGCCACTGGCTGGTGAAGGACAGGCTGCGCCTGCAGGCCGATGGCGTGCTGCTGCTGCGCCGCGGCCTGCTGCGCAGCGCGCCCGGCCTGCCGGCCGGCAATCATGTGGCCTTTGGCGCGCTGGCCCTGCAGGCCAGTTTCTAGCCCACCCGGCGCTCGTGGCCGGCCCACCAGGGCTCGCGCAGGTCTTTCTTCAGGATCTTGCCTGATGCGTTGCGCGGCAGCACGTCGATGAAATCGACACTCTTGGGCACCTTGTAGCCGGCGATGCGCGCCCGGGCGAAGGCGATCAGCTCCTCGGGCGTCACCGGCGATTTCGCCACCACGATGGCCTTCACCGCCTCCCCCCATTTCGCATCGGGCACGCCGATCACGGCGCAATCGGCCACCGCCGGATGCTCGTGAAGGGCATTTTCCACCTCGGCCGGATAGATATTCTCCCCGCCGGAAACGATCATGTCCTTCACCCGGTCGTGGATATAGAGATAGCCGTCCGCATCCAGGTAGCCGGCGTCACCGCTGTGATACCAGCCGTCCACCACCGCCTTGGCCGTGGCTTCGGGCTTGCCGTGATAGCCGGTCATCACGCTGACCGATCGGATGCAGATCTCGCCAACCGCGCCGGCGGCCAGTGTGTTGCCTTCCCCATCGATGATCTTCACCTCATTGCCCGGAAAGGGCTTGCCGCAGCCGCGCATGCGCTGGTTGCCGGCGGGATCATGATCATAAGGCGGCAGATAGACGACCGTGCCGCAGGTTTCGGTGGCGCCATAGCATTGCAGGAAGCTGGCGTTGGGGAAGGCCGCCATCGAGCGGCGCAGCACGTCGAGCGGGATCGGCGAGGCGCCATAATAAAGCTCGGTCATGGCTGTCAGATCGGCCGGCGCGGTTTCCAGATATTGGCAGATGGCCAGCAGCACCGCCGGCACTGCGAACATGCGGGTGATGCGCTCCTGCGCAATGGCGGCGACCATGCCCGGCACGTCGGGGCGGGGCAGGATCACCATGGCGGCGCCGGCTTCCAGCGCATGCAGCGCCCAGCCGGTGCCGCCGATGTGGAACAAGGGCATGGCGACCAGCGCCACGTCATCCTCGTCCCACCGGCCCCAGGCTTCGCCAGTCAGCCGGCCCTTTTCGATGGTGCCGAGCAGCTGGCGATGGCTGAGCAGCGCGCCCTTGGGAAAGCCGGTGGTGCCGCTGGTGTACAGCTGCAGGGCGATATCATCGGGCGTGATGGCGGCCAGCGCGCTATCGGGCGCGAAAACGGCGACCGCATCGGCAAAGGCGGCGCGGCCCTCGAACGGCGCATCGAGCAGGATCACCGTTTTCAGCCCCGTTGTGGCCCGCGCTTCCTCCACCAGCGGCAGGAAGCCGGTTTCGGAAACGATGATGCCGATGCCGGCATCGCCCAAGATATAGGCGATTTCGCGCGCCACCAGCCTTGCGTTGATCGCCACCAGCACGGCGCCGACGCGGAAACAGGCGCACATCAGGGTGATGTAATCAGGATGGTTCAGGGCCAGCCAGCCGACCCGGTCCCCCGGCTGCACGCCCAGATCGCGCAGCAGCGCTGCCGTCTGGCACACGCGCCTGTCGAGATTGGCGAAGCTCCACACCGCGCCATTGACCCGGATGGCGGGCCGGGCCGGCGCGGTGGCGGCATGATGGGCGGTGATCTCGGCCAGTGTCGTGAATGTCATGATGCTCTCCCCACGGCATTTCTGCCAAGCGTGACGGCGGAATGCCACTGTCCATTGCGGGATGCGCGCCTGCTCTGTATGGCCAGCCCATGGCCAACACGACGCTCGCCCTCGTCAATATCTTCATCATGGTGACCCAGGTGCTGATCTGGGGCCTGGTGGTGTGGGCGATTTCCAGCTGGCTGGTGGCGTTCAACGTCGTCAACACCCGCAACCGCTTCGTGGCCGGCATTCTCGACACGCTTGACCGCATCTATGCCCCGCTGGTGCGCCCCATTCGGCGCATCCTGCCCGATTTCGGCGGCATCGACCTGTCGCCGCTGGTGCTGTGGCTGGTGCTGTCGGGCGCGCAGCAGCTGGTGCCGGCGCTGGTGATGGACACGGGATTGCTGCAATGAGCGCGACATTGATCGACGGCAAGGCGCGCGCCGCCGCCCTGCGGGCAGAAGTGGCCGAAGGCGTCGCCGCCTTCGTGGCCGTGCATGGCCGCGCGCCCGGCCTCACCGTTGTGCTGGTCGGCGACGATCCGGCCAGCGCCGTCTATGTCGGCTCCAAGGGCAAGGCCACCCGCGAAGCCGGCATGATCTCCGGCGAACATCGCCTGCCGGCCGACACTCCGGAGGGCGATCTGCTGGCGCTGATCGCGCAGCTGAACGCCGATCCGGCCGTGGACGGCATATTGGTGCAGATGCCGCTGCCGGGCCAAATCGACAGCGACCGGGTGATCGCCGCCATCGATCCGGCCAAGGATGTCGATGGCCTGCACCCGATCAACACCGGGCTGCTGGTCAGCGGCCGCAAGGGGCTGGTGCCGTGCACGCCGTCAGGCTGCCTGATGCTGATCGAGGAAGCCGTTGGCAGCATCGCCGGCAAGGATGCGCTGGTGATCGGCCGCTCCATCCTGGTCGGCAAGCCGATGGCTGCCCTGCTGCTGAACCGCAGCGCCACCGTAACCATCGCCCACAGCCGCACAAGCGATCTGGCCGCCGCCGTGGCGCGCGCCGACATCGTGGTCGCCGCTGTCGGCATTCCCTTCATGGTGAAGGGCGAATGGATCAAGCCGGGTGCCTGCGTGATCGACGTCGGCATCAACCGCATCGATGCCGGCAGCGGCAAGACGAAACTGGTGGGCGACGTTGATTTTGACAGCGCCCTGCCCCGCGCCGGTTTCATCACCCCGGTGCCCGGCGGCGTCGGCCCGATGACGATCGCCTGCCTGCTGGCCAACACGCTGCAGGCCGCGAAGGCGCGCGCTGCCTGATGTTCGAAGGCGCGCTCTTCCAGCTGTTCATCTCCTCGTTCGTCACCCTGTTCGTGGTGATCGATCCGCCGGGCTGCGTGCCGATCTTCTCCAGCCTCACCGCCGGCACCTCGGCGCGCCACCGGCTCGACATGGCGATCAAGTCCAGCCTGATCGCCGGCGTCGTGCTGATCGCCTTCGCGCTGGGCGGAGAGGCCTTCCTGTCGGCGCTGGGCATCACCCTGCCGGCCTTCAAGATCGCCGGTGGCCTGATGGTGTTCGTCATCGCCATCGACATGGTGTTCGAAAAGCGCACCCAGCGCCGCGAAAGCCGGGCGGAGGAGGTGAAATCCGCCGCCGATGCCGCCGGCAAGCCGCTGGAGGAAGAGGATATCTCCGTTTTCCCGATGGCCATTCCGATGCTGGCCGGCCCCGGATCGATCGCATCCGTCATGCTGCTGTCGGCCCGCAGCAGCGATGTGGTGCATGAAGCGGTGGTGCTGGCGGCGCTGGTCGCCGTGCTGGCGCTGACCTTGCTGTGCCTGCTTGCCGCCGGGCCGATCATGAAGCTGATGGGTGCCAAGTTCGAAGGCGCGCTCACCCGGCTGCTCGGTGTCGTGCTGGCGGCCCTGGCGGCCCAGTTCGTCGTTGATGGCATCAAGCAGAGCTTTGGTCTCTGACGCCCCCGCTTCCTAAGGAGCTTCACATGCCCGCCATCCTGATCATCGGTGCATCGCGCGGTATCGGCCTTGGCCTGGTGACCGAATTCCTGGCGCGTGGCTGGCGCGTGACCGCCACCCAGCGCAGCCCGTCACCGGCGCTGGCCGCCACCGGCGCCCGCATCGAAAGTTGCGATATCGATGATGATGCCAGCGTCGCCGCGCTGGCCGCCACGCTGGCAGGCACGCGCTTCGATCATATCCTCGTCAACGCCGGCATCATGGGCAATCGCGGCGACACCGCCAGCAACGTCTCCCGCGAGGCGCTGACCCAAATCATGTGGACCAACGCCGTCGCCCCGGTGCGCGCCGCCCGGGCGCTGCTGCCGCTGCTGGCAGAAGGCGGCGCTGTCGGTTTCATGACCTCCATTCTGGGATCGGTGGCCTTGCGCAGCCACGCCCATGCCGAACTCTACAGCGCGTCGAAGGCGGCGCTTAACAGCCTCAGCCGCGGCTTCGCGGCGGAGAACCGGCAGCTCGCCGTGCTCAACCTCCATCCCGGCTGGGTGAAGACCGACATGGGCGGCGAGGGTGCCGACATCGACGTCCCCACCAGCGTGCGGGGGCTGGCCGATGTGATCAGCGCCGCCCGCCCGCCGGGCCAGGTCTATCTCGACTATTCGGGCAAGACCCTGCCCTGGTGATCAGCGCCAGCGCTTAACGCCCGTCGCGCCGCCCCAGCAGGCGCAGGCGCAGCGCGTTCAGGCGGATGAAGCCGGCGGCGTCGCGCTGGTCATAGGCACCGCGATCATCCTCGAAGGTCACGATTCCGGCCGAATAGAGGCTGTGCGGCGATTTGCGGCCAACAACGCCCACACTGCCCTTGTACAGCTTCAGGCGCACCGTGCCGGTCACCTTGTCCTGGCTGTGATCGATGGCGGCCTGCAGCATCTCCCGCTCCGGCGCGAACCAGAAGCCGTTGTAGATGAGCTCCGCATATTTCGGCATCAGCTCGTCCTTCAGGTGCGCCGCACCCCGGTCCAGCGTGATCTGCTCGATGCCGCGGTGGGCGATGTGCAGGATGGTGCCGCCCGGCGTTTCATACATGCCGCGCGACTTCATGCCGACGAAGCGGTTTTCCAGCAGATCGAGCCGGCCGATACCATGGCGCTTGCCCAGTTCATTCAGCTTGGCCAGCAGCGTTGCCGGGCTCAGCCCCTCGCCATTGATCGCCACCGCGTCGCCGCGTTCGAAATCGACAGTGATATATTCCGGCGTGTCCGGCGCCTCTTCCGGGTGATCGGTGCGGCTGTACACATAGTCCGGCACCTCTTCCCACGGATCTTCCAGCACTTTGCCTTCGCTGGACGTGTGCAGCAGATTGGCATCGGTGGAGAACGGGCTTTCGCCGCGCTTGTCCTTGGAAACCGGGATCTGGTGCTGTTCGGCAAAGGCGATCAGCGCCTCGCGGCTGGTCAGGCTCCATTCGCGCCATGGCGCGATGATGCGGATGTCCGGCGACAGCGCGTAATAGCCCAGCTCGAAGCGCACCTGGTCGTTGCCCTTGCCGGTGGCACCGTGCGACACGGCATCGGCACCGGTCATTTTGGCGATCTCGATCTGGCGCTTGGCGATCAGCGGCCGCGCGATCGAGGTGCCGAGCAGGTACAGGCCTTCATAAAGCGCATTGGCGCGCATCATCGGGAAGACGAAATCCTTCACGAATTCCTCGCGCAGGTCGTCGATGAAGATATTCTCCGGCTTGATGCCCAGCATCAGCGCCTTGGCCCGCGCCGGTTCCAGCTCCTCGCCCTGGCCCAGATCGGCGGTGAAGGTCACCACCTCGCATTGATACTCGGTCTGCAGCCACTTCAGGATCACGCTCGTGTCGAGCCCGCCCGAATAGGCCAGCACCACCTTCTTCACCGAATCAGCCATCGTCAGTCCTCTTATTGTGCGGGTGCGCCTATTTGTTATGCTCGGCCCACGCAAGCGGGGGAGGCCCGATGGCCGAAAACAAGACCGTGCCGACCGATACTGACGTCGCCGCCTGGCTCGCCGCCCTCACTCCCGAACCCCGCCGCCGCGAGGTGCAGGCACTGGTCGCGCTGCTTGGCCAGGCCACCGGCGCGCCGCCGGTACTGTGGGGCAGCGGCATCATCGGCTTTGGCCAGTATCGCTACACCCACGAGACCGGGCGCAGCGCCGAATGGATGCGCCTGGGCTATTCCCCGCGCGCCTCCTCCCACGTGCTCTATCTGATGGACGGGCTGGCCACCCATGCCGAGGCCATCGCGCGGCTGGGCAAGGTGAAGCCCAAGGGCGGCTGCCTGCACATCCCGGCGCTGGCCAAGGTCGATCAGGCCGTGCTGGCCGAAATGGTGCGCACATCCTGGGCCAACATGGCAAAGGCGCACCCGCTCACTGCAGCATAGCCTGCCAGGTTCACCAAGTCCGCGCGTCTGGCGCGGGACGGCGGCAAGGCCGTGGCCGGCCCGGCCACGGCCGCCCTGGCCTTATTTCTGCCGGCGGATGAAGTCCCTGATATCATTCGACAGTTTCAGCCGATCCTGCGCCCGCACATACATCATGTGGCCGGCATCATAATAATGATACTCCACCCGGTCGGTGGGCCAGCCGGGGCGGTTCATCGAATATTCGGCGAAGGTGAAGGGGGTGGCGAAATCGAACCAGCCCTGGCCGACGAACACCTTGGTCTTGCTGTTTTCGCGCAGGGTGCGGGCAAGGCCGGGGGCGACGTTCACATAGGCATCGCGGCCCTGCCCAAGCCGCCAGTCCCACGGGCCGACACCGCCGATGGAGACGTAGGAGCGATCGGTCTTGTAGCCGAGATCGCCGCGCAAATAGGCATTCACCGCCGCCGGGTAGGAGGCATCGATGCCATAGAAGCTGGGATCATTGTCGGGCGTTTCGCCGGCGTTGTCATAATCCTTGCCGGTGTAGCGCGCATCGAGCCGGCCGATGGACAGGCCGCGATCGCGCAGCAATTCCTTGTAGAAACGGCCCGGCGTTACGCGCAGGTTGGCCTGTTCGAGGTAGGTTTCGCTGAGGCCGGTGAAGCGCGCCAGCTGCTTGCGGATGGCGGCACGCTCGTCGGCGGGCAGGCTGTTCCCCTTGATCAACGCGCTGATGTAGGGGCCGGTGGCAAAGGCGCGGGCTTCAGCGGCCCAGGCTTCGACGGTGGCCGGCTTGTTCGGGATCTTGTCGTGATACCAGGCCGCGGTGGCATAGCTGGGCACCAGGCCCATATACTGCATCTCATTGCCTTCATCCTCGGCCTCCAAGCCGAAATCGAGGATGGTGGAGATGAGGACAACGCCGTTCAGCGCGACATCGTTATACTGGCGGTTCAGCTCATAGGCGACGGCGGCCGAGCGGGTGGTGCCATAGCTCTCGCCGCCCAGGAATTTCGGCGCGTTCCAGCGATTGTTCTCGTTCAGCCACAGGCGGATGAACTGGGCGACGGATTCGGCGTCGGACTTCACGCCCCAGAAGCTCTTGGGATCGGTCTTGCCAAGCGCGTACGACCAGCCGGTACCAACCGGATCGATGAACACCAGATCGGCGGCGTCGAGCAGCGATTCGGGGTTGTCGGTGATGTCATAGGGCGGGGCGCCATCGTCCTTGGCATCGGGGATGTTCACCCGCTTCGGCCCGAACGCGCCCATGTGCAGCCACAGGCTGCCGGAACCGGGGCCGCCGTTGAACAGGAAGAACACCGGGCGGTTCGGCTCCGGATTCTCCTTGATATAGCTGGTCGAGAAGATGGCGGCGGTGGGGTTGCCGTCACGATCTTTCAGGAAGGTTTCGCCGACGATGGCGGTGTAGTTCATCTTCACGCCGCCGAACGTGCCGCTGCGCTTGGCGATGACGCGGTTGGGGATGGCTGCCGGCGCGGCGGCGGGCTTTTCTGCGGCCTTTTCAGCCTGTTGGGCCAGCACCGGCGTGGTGAGCACCGGCGCGGCCAGCACGGCCGTTGCCAGCAGCATCGCAACAAAACGCATTGTCATTCCTCCCCAAAATCCGCTGCCGGGATAGCCTTGCCGGGGCAGGAGCGCAATCAGCGCCTTTTGTCAGTGGCCGTCGGGCGGAGCGCTCCAGGCGGTGGGGGCCGGAGTGACGACCGGCAGCGGGCCGGGGCGCGATGGCGGGCTGGCCGGCCTGACCTGAGACAGCTTGCCAACCCCCCAGGCACCAACCGCCATGGCGGCGAGACCCAGCGGCGAGACACGGCGCAGCAGGAACGGCAGCGCGACGCTGGCCAGCGTGCCGGCCGGGCCAAGATTGGCACCGGCCACGCGCGCGGCGATCTGGCGCGAGGCGGCACCGGCGACGGCGCGGACGGCAAGGCGGGCAAGCGGATTGGCCATGCGGAAAACTCCCTGTCGCCACCGCTTTACCAAATCACCGCCCCTCGCGCGATTCCGGCATTACCGCTATGGCCACGCCATGCCGAGCGCGCGCCCTTCCGTCTCCGATGCCCTGTTGCGGCTGGGCGTGCTGGCCTGTCTGGGCCTCGCTGGTCTGCACGTCTGGCTGGCGTGGGGCATGCGTGACTGGCCCAGCGACGGCCCGGCGCCGCAGCCACTGCCAGCGGTGGGCATCGCCGAATTCATGGCGCTGTTCCTGCTGGTGCCGGCGGCGATCGTGGTGGCGACGCGCTGGTGGCAGACGCGTGACCGGGTGCTGGGCCTGCTGGGGCTGGCCTATGGGCTGGCCGGGGTCGTCGTCGGCTCGTTTGGCGCGGCTACGGCGGGCAAGGCCCTCGCCCTCAACGTCGCCGGTGCGCTGATCTCGCTGCTCGGCGCCGGGGTGGCGATCAGGGCGCTGCGCTTGCGCTGATCTGCGCCGCGCTGGTCGCGCCCGACAGCGTGTCCACCGCCGTCACCCAGGTCGCGCCGGCCGGCACATCGGCGGCAAAGCGCCCGGTCTTGCCGGCCCAGGCCAGCGGCACGGCGGTGCCGTTCACCCACGCCTTCAGTTCGAAGCGCTTTTCGTCCCACAGCGTGCCGGGCGCGATCGGGCAGCCGCACAGCATGGAGACATCGGCCACCACCTGCCCGCCTTCGCGGTGGGCGGTGAGCGCCAGGCCCGGCAGTTCGATCACCCAGCCATCGCCCACCACCGGCTGGCCGGGGATCAGCCAGCGGTTCTGCAAGGCGGAGACGGCAACCCCGCCCTGCTTCATCGGCCCCAGCACCATCACCCGCACCAGTAGTGGCTGCGTGATGTCGATGGTGGTGGAAAAGCTGGCGCTGTTCGCATCTGCCAGCGGGGTGCCGCGCGGGGCACCGTTCATGATCCTGGCGGTGTCGCCGGTGCCGCCGGCAATATCGCCTTCGGCCAGCGCCGCGCCGCTGTCCTTGTCGGCAATCACCACCTTCATGCCGCCCATGCCGGTGCCAATGAACTTCGCACCCTGGCTGATGACCCGCACGGTGACGGGCGTCGGCACGGCCGCGGCGGACGTGGCGGCAAGCAGGGCGGCAACAGCAATCAGGCGGATCATGCAGTTTCTCCGGCAAGGCGGCTGGCGGCGGCGCGCATTTCGGCATCGCGGTGGCCAAGGCGCTCTTCAATCATGGTTTTCAGCGGTGTGAGGATTTCAGGCCGGGCCGTGGCGGGCGTGCCGCCGGGCTGCCTTTGCGGATCATATTCCAGCGCCAGGCGGATATTGTCTGCCACGTCGGCTCCGTGCAGGTGGGCGACCAAGCGGAAGGCGAAATCGATGCCGCTGGTCACCCCGCCGGCGGTGATGATGTTGCCATCGAACACCGTGCGCTCCTCCACCCACGCCGCGCCGAACAGCGGCAGATACTGGCCCCAGGCCCAGTGGCAGCCGGCACGGCGGCCGGTCAGCAGGCCAGCGGCGGCCAGGATCAGCGATCCGGTGCACACGCTGGTCAGCCACTGCACCCCCGGAGCCTGTTCGCGCAGCCAATCCAGGATCACTTGATCGTTCATCGCGGCCGAACAGCCATAGCCGCCGGGCACGCAGAGCAGATCGAACTGGCCGCTGTCCGCCAGCGTCAAGGTGGGCACCAGCGCCAGCCGGCAATCGCTCATCACCGGATCGAGCGTCTTTGCCACATAGTCCACCGTGGCACCGGGCATGCGGCTGAGCACCTGCGCCGGCCCGGTCATATCGAGCTGGGTGAGCTGATCGTAGAGCAGGAATCCGATGCGCATGGCCTGTCCTTCCGCAACCCTGCCAGCCATAACGCGGCAGCATGGCAGGGGCCAGCCCCCTGATGGAAGCGCCAGCCTGATGCCGCATTGCAGCAACAGGGCGGCTGTGCTAACGCCGCGCTCCTGTCTGTCCATAGGCATTCGCAATGTCTCACGTTGGCGCTTCGGCGCCTGTCACGGGTTCGCACGATCACAAGCCGGGCATTGCCCCCCTCGCGGTAGGTGCGATGGGCGTCGTGTTCGGCGATATCGGCACCAGCCCGCTTTACGCGCTCAAGGAAGTCTTCATCGGCCATCACCCGCTGGCGGTGGACACGCTGCACGTGTTCGGCGTGCTCAGCCTGGTGTTCTGGACGATGATGCTGGTCGTCACCGTCAAATATGTGATGGTGGTGATGCGCGCCGACAACCGCGGCGAAGGCGGATCGATGGCGCTGTACGCGCTGATCTCGCGCAGCCTGGGGGACAATCGCCGCACCGTCGTGCTGGCGCTGCTGGGCGTGATGGCCACCGCCCTGTTCTTTGGGGACAGCATCATCACCCCGGCGATTTCGGTGCTGTCGGCGGTGGAGGGCCTGACCACGGTTGATCCGCGCTTTGGCGACATGGTGCTGCCGCTGTCGTTGGTGATCATCGTCGGCCTGTTCATCATCCAGTCGCGCGGCACCGCCCGGGTCGGCGCGCTGTTCGGGCCGGTGATGCTGGTCTATTTCGCCGTGCTGGCCATCCTGGGCGTGATCCAGATCGCCGCCCACCCGGCGGTGCTGCAGGCGCTGAGCCCCGTTCACGCGGTGCGCTTCTTTGCCGCCGATCCGGCCCTGTCGTTCCTGGCGCTGGGCAGCGTCGTGCTGGCGGTGACGGGGGCCGAGGCGCTCTATGCCGACATGGGCCATTTCGGGCCGAAGCCGATCCGCGCCGCCTGGCTGGTGTTCGTCTTCCCGGCGCTGATGCTGAACTATCTGGGCCAGGGCGCGCTGCTGATCACCAACCCGGCCGCCGTGCAGAATCCCTTCTACCTGATGGCGCCGGACGAATTGCGGCTGCCGCTGGTGGTGCTGTCCACGATGGCGACGGTGATCGCCAGCCAGGCGGTGATTTCGGGGGCGTTTTCCGTGACGATGCAGGCCGTGCAGCTGGGCTTCCTGCCGCGCATGAAGATCGTCCACACCTCGGCTTCCGCCTTCGGGCAGGTCTATATCCCGGCCATCAACTGGACGCTGCTGGTGCTGGTGGTGCTGCTGGTGCTGGGCTTCCGCTCCTCCACCGATCTGGCCGCAGCCTATGGCATCGCGGTGACCGGGACGATGTTCATCACCACCTGCATGGTCGCCGTGCCGGTGGTGGCGATCTGGAAATGGCCGAAATGGCTGGCCGTGCCGCTGATCGGCGTGCTGGGCATTGTCGATGCCGCCTATCTGGCCTCCAACATCACCAAGGTGCCTGATGGCGGCTGGTTCCCGCTGGTCATCGGCCTGATTGGCTTCACCGGGCTCACCACCTGGTCGCGCGGCCGCGCCCTTATGCAGGAACGGCTGCGCGATTCCTCGATGCCGATGGAAGTGTTCATCAAGTCCGCCGCCGGCGCCGCCACCCGCGTGCCCGGCACCGCCGTGTTCATGACCACATCACCCGTGGGCGTGCCGCAGGCGCTGCTGCACAATCTGAAGCACAACAAGATCCTGCACGAACGCATCATGATCCTGACCGTGGTGATCGACGAAGTGCCCTATGTGTCGGACGAGGATCGCATCGGCGTGAAGGACCTGGGCGGCGGCTTCTACCGCCTGCTCGTCCGCTATGGCTTCATGCAGGAAATCGATATTCCCGCCGTGCTGAAGAAGGTGGAAAACTGCGGCCCGAAGCTGAAGATGATGGAAACCAGCTTCTTCCTGTCGCGCCAGACGCTGCTGGCCAGCGACAAGCCCGGCATGGCGATCTGGCGCGAGCATCTGTTCGCCTGGATGATGCGCAACGCCGAAAGCGCGATGGACTTCTTCAAGCTGCCGACCAACCGGGTGGTGGAGTTGGGGTCGCAGGTCGAGATCTGAAGTCCAATCGCGCCTTTCTTTCTCTGCTGAACCCGCAATCCTGATGGTGGGACAAAGTCCATTCCCACCCCTCCGTCGCCCTCCCGTAGCCAAGAGGTGCGGGGGCGGGAATAAGCTCCTAGGGTGACGCCAGCCAACAGGAGCATCCCCCGCATGACCACCTCCCGCGAAGTCCGTCTCGCCAGCCGCCCGGTCGGCGTTCCGACGGCTGACAATTTCAGCGTCGCCAGCATCAGCCTGCCCGCCCCCGGCCCCGGCGAGGTGCTGGTTGAAAACCGCTTCATGTCGGTCGATCCCTACATGCGCGGCCGCATGTACGACCGCCCGTCCTACGTGCCGCCGTTCCAGATTGGCGAGGCGCTGCAGGGCGGCGCCATTGGCGTCGTCGTCGAAAGCAATGCCGACGGCTGGCGCAAGGGTGACATCGTCTCCTCCATGTTCGGCTGGCGCGAGGCGTTCGTGGCCCCGGCCGCCGCGCTGGAAAAGCTCGACGTGCCGGGCGGCATCCCGATGGAGGCGTTCCTGGGCGTGCTCGGCATGCCGGGCCTCACCGCCTGGGCCGGCTTCACCCAGATCGGCAAGCCCAAGCAGGGCGATGTGGTGTTCGTCTCCGGCGCCGCCGGTGCCGTGGGCAGCATCGTGGTGCAGGTGGCCAAGCGCAGGGGCTGCACCGTCATCGCCAGCGCCGGCAGCGACGAAAAATGCGCCTGGCTGAAGGGCCTGGGTGTCGATCACGCCATCAACTACCGCACATGCGGCAACCTGCTCGCCGCCGTTCAGGCCGCGGCACCGACCGGCATCGACATTTATTTCGACAATGTCGGCGGCGAGCATCTGGAGGTGGCGATCGAGGTCGCCCGCCCGTTCGCCCGGCTGATCGAATGCGGGATGATCTCCAGCTACAACGACACCGATCCGGCGCCCGGCCCGCGCAACATGGTGCAGATCGTCGGCAAGTCACTCACCCTGCGCGGCTTCATCGTCATGGAGTTCGCCGGGCTGCGCAGTGAGTTCCTGGCCGAAGTCGGCCCGTGGATCCGCAAGGGCCTGCTGAAGTGGGAAGAAACCGTGTTCGAAGGCATCGAACAGGCGCCGGCGGCCTTCATCGGCCTGTTCGAAGGCAAGAACACCGGCAAGATGTTGGTGAAACTCTGATCCCTGCGCCCCGCCCTGCGCCCAGGGCGGGGCATCACCCCACCGGCCGCCGCGCCCCCAGCGCCAGCGCCAGCGTGCCTTCGTCCAGCCAGTCGAGCTCCCCGCCCATCGGCAGGCCCTGGGCCAGCTGGCTGACCTTCACGCCGGTGGACGCCAGCGCTTCGGCCACATAATGCATCGTCGCCTGGCCCTCCATGGTGGCCGACAGCGCCAGCACCACCTCGCTCACCACCCCGTCACCGGCGCGGGCGACGAGCGCGGGGATGGCCAGATCCTCCGGCCCCACCCCGTCCAGCGCCGACAGGCGGCCGCCCAGCACATGGTAGCGCCCGGAAAACAGACGCTTGTCATCCAGCGCCCACAGGTCCGCCACATCCGCCACCACGCACAGCAGCGCCGGATCGCGGCGCGGATCGCGGCAAATGGCGCAAGGGTCGCTGGTTTCGACATTGCCGCAGGTGGAGCAGACGACCAGATTGGCGGCGACGGTCTGCAACGCGGCCAGCAGCGGCGCCAGCGCCACCTCCCGCCGCTTGATCAGGTGCAGCACCGCCCGCCGCGCCGAACGCGGCCCCAGGCCGGGCAGACGGGCCAGCGCATTGGTGAGCGCAGCGATTTCGGGAGAGGCCATGCCCCCTTATCGGTGAAGCTTTTTACCGGCGCAACCGGTCTGGATTTTGACACGAATTCCCCGTGGCGCAGGCTTTTCGCGCTGCACCATCTCGGCTAGACCCACGACGTCAAACACTGCGACATCTTGTCAAAAAAATCATACAGGGAGAGGCGCGCATGACCGCCATCGGCCACGACACATTGAGCACCCGCCGCACGTTGACCGTGAACGGCAAGGCCTATGCCTATTACAGCCTGGATGCTGCCGCGGCCGCGTTGGGTGACGTGTCCCGCTTGCCCTATTCGATGAAGGTGCTGCTGGAAAATCTGCTGCGCTTTGAAGACGGCAGCACCGTCACCACCGCCGACGTGAAGGCGGTGGTTGACTGGCAGGCCACCCGCACGTCGAACCACGAGATCAACTATCGCCCGGCGCGCGTGCTGATGCAGGATTTCACCGGCGTGCCCTGCGTCGTCGATCTCGCTGCCATGCGCGATGCCATCACCAAGCTGGGCGGCGATGCCGACAAGATCAACCCGCTGGTGCCGGTCGATCTGGTCATCGATCACAGCGTGATGGTCGATGAATTCGGCAATCCGCAAGCTTTTGAAGACAATATGGCGCTGGAATATGCCCGCAATCTGGAGCGTTACGAGTTCCTGCGCTGGGGCAGCGGCGCGCTGCGCAATTTCCGCGTGGTGCCGCCCGGCACCGGCATCTGCCACCAGGTGAACCTGGAATATCTGGCCAAGACGGTGTGGAGCAGTGAAGACGCTTCCGGCGCCACCGTCGCCTATCCTGACACGTGCGTGGGCACCGACAGCCACACCACCATGATCAACGGCCTCGGCGTGCTGGGCTGGGGCGTCGGCGGGATCGAGGCGGAGGCCGCGATGCTCGGCCAGCCGGTGTCGATGCTGATCCCGGAAGTCGTCGGCTTCAAGCTGACCGGCACGCTGGCCGAAGGCGTCACCGCGACCGACCTGGTGCTGACCGCCACGCAGATGCTGCGCAAGAAGGGCGTGGTTGGCCGTTTCGTCGAATATTATGGCCCCGGCCTTGACGCGCTGACGCTGGCCGATCGTGCCACGCTGGCCAACATGGCGCCGGAATATGGCGCCACCTGCGGCTTCTTCCCGGTTGATACCAAGACGATCGACTATCTGAAGCTGTCCGGCCGCGATGCCGAAACCGTGGCGCTGGTGGAAGCCTATGCCAAGGCGCAGGGCCTGTGGCGCGAAGCCGATACGCCCGATCCGGTGTTCACCGACGTGCTGGAGCTTGATCTGGGCAGCGTCATGCCCAGCCTCGCCGGCCCGCGCCGGCCGCAGGACAAGGTGCTGCTGGGCGATGCCAAGCCGGCCTTTGAAAAGGAACTGGCCGGCGGTTACGGCAAGGGCGAGGCCATGGGCCAGCGCGTGCCGGTCTCCGGCGCGTCCTACGACATCGGCCACGGCGACGTGGTGATCGCCGCCATCACCAGCTGCACCAACACCTCCAACCCCAGCGTGCTGGTCGCGGCCGGCCTCGTCGCCCGCAAGGCGCGCGCGCTCGGCCTGAAGAACCAGCCGTGGGTGAAGACCAGCTTTGCGCCGGGCTCCAAGGTGGTGACCGACTATTTCGAAAAGTCCGGCCTGGCCGCCGACATGGACGCGCTGGGCTTCAACCTGGTGGGCTATGGCTGCACCACCTGCATCGGCAATTCCGGCCCGCTGCCGGAACCGATTTCGGAAGCGATCAACGCCAACGATATCGTCGCCACCTCCGTGCTGTCGGGCAACCGCAACTTCGAAGGCCGCGTGTCGCCGGACGTGAAGGCGAACTATCTCGCCAGCCCGCCGCTGGTCGTCGCCTATGCGCTGGCCGGCACGATGCGCAAGGATCTGACGGTGGAGCCGATCGGCGAAGGCACCGATGGCCCGGTGTATCTGAAGGACATCTGGCCGACCAATGCCGAAGTCGCCTCGATGGTGATGGCGAATGTGACGCCGGAAATGTTCGCGGCCCGCTATGCCAATGTGTTCGATGGCGATGATCGCTGGCAGGCGATCAAGGTTGAGGGCGGTGCCACCTACCGCTGGAACATGTCCTCCACCTATGTGCAGAACCCGCCCTATTTCGAAGGCATGACGATGACGCCGACTGCGGTGGCGGACATCATCGGCGCCCGCGCCCTGGCGGTGTTCGGCGATTCCATCACCACCGATCACATCAGCCCAGCCGGCAGCATCAAGGAATCGAGCCCAGCCGGCCGCTATCTGACCGAGCGGCAAGTGACCAAGGCCGAGTTCAATTCCTATGGCGCGCGCCGCGGCAATCACGAGGTGATGATGCGCGGCACTTTCGCCAACATCCGCATCCGCAACGCCATGGTGCCCGGCATCGAAGGCGGCGTGACCCGCCACATCCCGTCGGGCCAACAGATGGCCATCTATGATGCGGCCATGGCCTACAAGGCGCAGGGCACACCCTTGGTGGTGATCGCCGGCAAGGAATATGGCACCGGCTCCAGCCGCGACTGGGCGGCGAAGGGCACGACCCTGCTGGGCGTGCGCGCCGTGGTGGCCGAAAGTTTCGAGCGCATCCACCGTTCCAACCTGATCGGCATGGGCGTGCTGGCGCTGGAATTCGCGCCCGGCAGCAGCCGCAGCACCGTGGGCCTGACCGGCGACGAGATCTACGAGATCACCGGCCTCGCCGATCTGAAGCCCCGCCAGATGCTGACGGTGAATTTCACCCGCGCCGACGGTTCGACCGGCAGCTTCGAAGCGCTGTGCCGGATCGATACGGAGCAGGAGCTGGAATATTATTACGCCGGCGGCATCCTGCCTTATGTGCTGCGCAAGCTGGCGGCATGAGGCGAGGGCGCCGGCGCCGCGACCGGACACAGCGTAACCGTTGTTGACGACTTTATACTATTGATTAACCTTGATCGGGCACGCTTCGAATGTTCCACGTGCCAATCAGGGGTGATTCCATGGGTGTGAAGTCTGTTGTGGCGGTTGCCTGTGCCCTGCTGTCGTCGGGCGCGGCCCTGGCGGTCGAAACGCCCATCCAGTTCAATCTGATCAATGTGGGCGGCGTCACGCCGGGCACCTCGGCCTACAACGGCTTCCGCACCGCCGCCTATTATTGGTCGAGCGTGCTGACGGCCCCCCAGCCGGTCACCATCAACCTGCAGGTTGGCTTCCAGTCGCTCGGCCCCGGCATCCTGGGGTCAACCGGCAGCACCCGCACCGTCCAGCCGGCCATTTTCGTTGTGGACCGCATCGCCGCGCGCCAGAGCACCGCCTTCGATTCGAACCTGACTTTGCCGACCTTCCACGATGGCCAGTTCGGCCCCGGCACCGCGCTCAACATGTACACGCCCGGCTATACCGGCGTTGATGCGAACGGCAACAATTTCGGGATCGATAACAGCAGCAAGGTTTACGACACCGACGGCAAGTACAACGCCACGTTCATCGCGGTGAACACCGCCAACGCCCGCGCGTTGGGCTATAATCTTGGCAACACGGTGGATGGCACCGTGAAGTTCAGTTCGGATTTCCGCTTCGATTTCAACCCCCGCGACGGCATTGCCCCGGGAAAGACCGATTTTCTGGCTGTCGCCATCCATGAAATCGGCCATGCCCTCGGTTTTGTCAGCGGCGTGGACGATTATGATTTCGTCGGCACCGGCGGCCCGCTGGCCAATGTCCCTTGCTTCGCGGGCGGCATCACCTGCGCCAACTATCCCGATGTCCAGAACGATTGGTGGGGCTCCACCCTCGATCTGTTCCGCTACTCCGCCGCCGGCAAGCTGGATTGGACCACCAACACCGCCAGCTATTTTTCCGCCGACGGCGGCGTTTCCGCCTATCAGAACGGCCTGTTCTCCACCGGCAGTTTCAATGGCGATGGCTGGCAGGCGTCGCACTGGAAGGCGCCGCAACTGCCGAACGGTGATTTCAGCTGCCTGCGGCCCAAGCTGGGGATCATGAATCCCTATATCTGCGACGGCCAGTTGGGCCGGTTGACCGGGCGCGACCTCGCCGCCTTCGATGCCATCGGCTACAACACCCCCATCGACCTCAACAATTACAGCATGACCACCGGCCAGATCAGCATCGCATCGGACATCACCGTGCCGGAACCGGCGTCCTGGGCCATGCTGGTCAGCGGCTTTGGCCTGGTGGGCGGTGCCCTGCGGCGGCGGCGGCAGCCCCAGCCGGCCTGATCATCGCGCCGCGCCCGATCGCATGCACCGCCCCTTGCCTTCACCGGCAAGGGCGGACATGCACGCGCCATGGAACTTGCAATCGAAGCGGCCGGCTGGATCGGCGCCGTGCTGGTGCTGATCGCCTTCGGCCTGGCCAGCGCCGGCCGGCTGGAGGCGCGCACGCCCACCTTCCAATGGCTCAACTTCGGCGGCGCGCTGGGCTTCGTGATCAATTCCGGCTGGCACGGCGCCGTGCCGTCGATGGTGCTGAACATCATCTGGGCCGGCATTGCGCTGTTCACCCTGTACCGGCTGCGGCGCGTTTAGGCCCGTTCGAACCAGCTCTTGCGCAGCGTGCCCCACTGCACCACCGGCCAGCCGCGCGCCGCCGCGATGCTGGCCAGCGTCGCATCCGGATTGGCGCAGGTGACAGTGCCGCCGCGCGCCAGTGCCAGTTCAAAGCAGGGCAGATCGCTGTGATGGTCGCTGGTGAAGTGGACGATCGCATCGGCCAGACCTTCGCGCGCCAGCCAGGCCTCGACCGCCGCGCGCTTGGCGGCACCATAGCAATTGGGGCCATCAAGGCGGCTCAGCATGAAACCGCCCTGCCGCGCCGCCTGTGTTGCCACCACATCGGCCACCCCCAGTTTCGCCGCGATGTGGCGGACATAGTAGCTGTGGCTGGCCGAAGCGATCAGCAGACGCCGGCCGGCGGCCGCATCACGGCCGAGCGCCGCCTGCGCTTCCAGCAGGGCATGATCGGTCACGAAACCCGCCGCAAATTCTGCCGCCGCCGCGTCCAGTTCGGCTTCGGCCACGCGCGGGCCGATCAGCCAGCGGTGCGACCAGGCCTTGATGTCGCCGCGCGTCATCAGGCGCAGGCCATAGGCGATGCCGCCCAGCGCCACGATGGGCAGCAGCAGCACCCGCCACGGCGCGGCACGGCGCAGCCAGAAGGCCAGGAACGGCAGCCAGCTGCCGCCGTCGGTCAAGGTCCGGTCGAGGTCGTAAATCGCGACTTCTTGCGGGGATGGCGTGGATTGGCTTGGCATTTGCAGCGGCATAGCCCAACTTGGCGGCCATGGGCAGCATGATCACCTGGCACGACAGGGACGACGGCGCGGCACAGGTGGCGCTGTCCGGCCGGCTGACCATTGCCGACGTGGCCGAACTGGCCGAAGGCCTGGCCGCACGCGAACCGCGGGCGCCGGGGCTGGTTGTCGAACTGGGCGGCGTGACGGCCATCGACACATCGGGGGCGTGGGCGATCAGCGCCATGGTCGATCGCTGGCATTGCGCCGGGCACACGGCGACCCTGGTGGGCGCCTCCCCGGATGTCGATCGGCTGATCACCGCGCTGGCCACCCCGCCGGCACCGCTGCGCCGCCGGCCTGATCTGGGCAACCCGATCATCCACCGCATCGCCCGCATCGGCGCGGCGATCGTTGCCATCGCCAACAATGTCGGCCGTTTCCTTGCATTCCTGGGCCAGACGCTGGTGGTGCTGGGCTCCACCCTGATCGGCCGGCGGAGCTTGCGCTTCCACGCTGTTGTCCATCAGGGGGAAACCATCGGTGTCAACGCGCTGGGCATCATCGGCCTGCTGCTGTTCCTGGTCGGCATGGTGGTGGCGCAGCAGGGCGCGGTGCAATTGCGCCAGTTCGGGGCAGAGGTGTTCACCGTCAACCTGATCGGCCGGGCGACCACGCGTGAGCTTGGCATCCTGCTGACGGCGATCATGGTCGCCGGCCGGTCGGGATCGGCGTTCGCGGCGCAGATCGGATCGATGAAACTGAACCAGGAAATCGACGCGCTGCGCACCATCGGGCTTGATCCCATCGCCGTGCTGGTCATCCCGCGGGTGATTGCCTGTTCGCTGATGATGCTGGGCCTGGCCTTCTATGGCGGCGTGTGCGCGCTGTTCGGCGGCGGCATCTTTGCCTGGCTGGAACTGGCGATGCCGCCGGTGGCCTATGTGCAGCGCCTGCAGGAAGTCACCCCGCTGTCCGACTTTGTCATCGGCATGATCAAGGCGCCGGTGTTCGGTTTCATCATCGCGCTGATGGGCTGCTATCATGGCCTGCAGGTGACGGGGAATGCCGAATCGGTGGGCAGCCGCACCACGCAGGCGGTGGTCGAATCGATCTTTGTCGTCATCGTTTTTGATGCCTTCTTCGCCTTCTTCTTCTCGACGCTGGGCTACAATTGATGGCCGCCGCGCTGTCTCCCACGCTGCCCGACGATGACGATGTCGCCATCCGCGTGCGCGGGCTGGTCACCGGCTTTGGCGACCACCTCATCCACGATCATCTTGATCTTGATGTGCGGCGCGGCGAGGTTCTGGGCCTGGTCGGCGGATCGGGCAGCGGCAAATCGGTGCTGATGCGCACCATCATCGGGCTGAACCGCGCGCGCGCCGGATCGGTGGCGATTTTCGGCCATGATGCGCTGCACGGCGATCTGGCGACCCGGCGCGATCTGCGCCGCCAGTGGGGCGTGCTGTTCCAGGAAGGCGCGTTGTTTTCCGGGCTGACCGTGGCCGAAAATATCGAAGTGCCGATGCGCGAGTTCCTCGACCTGCCCGAATCGCTGATGGCGTCGCTGGCTGCGGCCCGGCTGCGGCAGGTTGGCCTGCCGACCGACACCGGCACCAAATTCCCATCCGAACTGTCGGGCGGAATGAAGAAGCGCGCCGGCCTGGCCCGCGCACTCGCCATCGATCCGCCGCTGCTGTTCCTGGATGAACCCACCGCCGGTCTTGATCCGATTTCGGCCGCCCAGTTCGACGCGCTGATCCGGCTGCTGAAGGACACGCTGGGATTGACTTTGTTCCTGATCACCCATGATCTCGACACGCTGATCGCCATCTGTGACCGGGTGGCGGTGCTGGGCGAAGGCCGGGTGCTGGCGTGCGGAACAGTGGCGGAACTGCGGGCGTTCGATCACCCCTGGGTGCACGAATATTTCGGCGGACCACGCGGGCGGGCGGCAACGGCGACGATTGGCGGAAAGACAGCCTGATGGAAAATCGCAGCAACTATGTGATTGTTGGCAGCATCGGGCTGGCGATGCTGATCGGCATCTTCGTGATGGTGCTGTGGCTGGCCCGGGTGCAGCGCGGCGACGTGCAGCAGTTCGACATCCTGTTCAAGCAATCAGTGTCGGGCCTGGCAATCGGATCACCGGTGCAGTTCAACGGCGTCACCGTGGGCAAGATCAACCAGATCCGCCTGCTGCCGGCGCAGCCCGAATATGTGCGCGTGCGCATCGCCATCAATCCGGAAGTGCCGGTGCTGCAGGGCACCACCGCCGGGGTGGAAGGTGTCGGCTTCACCGGCGTGTCGCAGGTCCAGCTCACCGGCGCCATGCAGGGGGCAGAGCGCATCACCACGCCCGGCCCCTATGGCGTGCCGCTGATCCCGCCGCGCAATGGCGGTTTCAGCGATCTGCTGGCCACGGCGCCGATGGTCTTGTCCAACGTCTCGCGGTTGACCGAACGGCTGAACGACGTGCTGAACGACGAAAACCGCGCCGCGCTTGCCGGCATCCTGAAGAACACCAATGTCGCATCGGGTGCCATCGCCAAAAGCGCGCCCGATCTTGCCGCCGCCCTCACCGAAGCGCGCACCACCATGAAGACGGCGACCGATACGTTGCAGCGTTTCGAGACGCTGGCGGCCTCTGGCCAGGCGCTGGTGGACAGCGACATCCGCCCGCTCACCGCCGATCTGCGCCGCGCCGCCGGCAGCGCGCAATCGACGCTGGCGCGGGTGGACGCCATGGTCGCCGCCGCCCAGCCCGGGGTGGACGTGCTGGCCACCCAGACCGTGCCCGAAACGACGCAGCTGATCCGCGACCTGCGCGAGCTGACGGCGCGGCTGGGCGCCATCGCCGCCAAGCTGGACGAGGATCCGGCCGCTGCCCTTGTCGGCGGCCGCCGCCTGCCCGAATATCAGCCGCCACCATCGCAGCGGCAACAATCGCAGCGGCCCCAAACGCCGTGATCACAGGGGACCAGCCATGACATTCCGCCCGATTGCCCTTGCCATGCTGCTGCTGGTCGCCGGCTGCGGCCCGATCGTGCAGGTTGGCGGCAATACACCCGCGCCCGATGCGCTGCTGGTGCTGCGCGCCGCTGCCAAGGCACCGGACTGGGCGGGCCCAACACCGATCGCCGAAACATTGGCCGTCGCCGTGCCCGACGTGCCGGCCGAATTGCAGACACTGCGCCTGCCGGTGCAGGTGACCGACGCGACGCTGCAATATCTGGCCGGTGCCAGCTGGGCGGAACAGCCCAACCGCCAGTTCCAGCGGCTGCTGGCCGACACGCTGGCCGGTGCCGGCGTGGCGGTGATCGACAGTCGCGGCGGCGGTGTGGCCGGTGCCCGCGCGCTCACCGGCCACTTGCGCGAATTCGGCCTGGATGTGCGCGGCACCCCGGTGGTGCGCGTCCGCTATGATGCGCAGCTGGCCGGGCCGCGCGGCGGCGGCACTGTTTCGATCCGCAGCTTCCTTGCCGAGGAAAGAGTGTCCAGCCAGCAGCCGGCGGTGGTCGCCAGCGCCCTCAACCGCGCCGCCAACCGTCTGGCCGGCGACGTCGCGATCTGGGTGAAGGGCGGCTGAGGCGGGACTGACCCTATTGAGAATGGGCCGCGCCGCAGCGCCAGCCTAGAATAGCAAAAACCGCACTGGGAGATGCCATCATGCCGTTCGTTCGCCCCGATGTTGCCAATCTGCTCACCATGCTCGCCGCCCAGCCGGGGCCGAAGCTGAGCGAGATTTCGCCGGCCGAAGGCCGCGCCATGATGGGCGGCATGACACAGCTGCTGGAACGCCCGCGCGGCGACATCACGGTGGCCGACATCAGCATCCCCGGCCCGGCCGGCGCCATCCCGGCACGGCTCTACACGCCCGAAACCAGCAGCGGCGCTGTTGTGGCCTATTATCACGGCGGCGGCTGGGTGATCGGTGACATTGCCACCCACGATCCGCTGTGCGCCGAAATTGCCCGCCAGCTGGGCATGCGCGTGGTGTCCATCGATTACCGCCTGGCCCCGGAAGCGCCCTTCCCGGCCGCGACCGAGGATTGCATCGCCGCCACCCGCTGGATCGCCGGCAGCCCGGCCGAACTGGGCGGCACCGTCACCGGCGTGATCCCGGCCGGCGACAGCGCCGGCGGCAATCTTGCCGCCGTGGTGTCCCTGGAACTGCATGGCGAGATCAGCATTCCGGCGCAGTGGCTGATCTATCCGGCCACCGACATGACCTGGACCGAAGGCTCCATGGCCGAGTTTGCCGACGGCTATCTGCTCACCCGCGATTCGATGGACTGGTTCCACAGCCATTACATGAGCGGTGCCGAGGACAAGCGCCTGCACCCCTGGGCCAGCCCGCTGCACGCCGAAAGCCTGGAAGGCCTGCCGCCGGCCATGCTGTTCACCTGCGGCCTCGATCCGCTGCGTGATCAGGGCCGCGCCTATGCCGGCCGCCTGATCGAAAGCGGCGTGCGGGTGGTCTATCGCGAAGCCGCCGGCCAGATTCACGGCTGCTTCACCCTGCGCCAGGGCATCCCATCGGCCCATGACGATCTCACGGGTTGCATCGCCGATCTGAAGCTGCTTCTGGCGGGGGCATGAGCGAAGACAGCACCACCCCGCGCGAACACAAATCGGGCCTGCCCTATCGCCCCTGCGTGGGGGTGATGCTGGTGAACGCGGACGGCCTGATCTTCACCGGCCAGCGCCTCGACCAGATGGTGGAGGCCTGGCAGATGCCGCAGGGCGGGATCGATCCGGGTGAAGACCCCTACCAGACCGCGCTGCGCGAACTGTGGGAGGAAACCGGCATCGATCCCAAGCTCACCAGTCTGCTGGGGCAAACGCCGGACTGGCATTATTATGATCTGCCCGACGATCTGGTCGGCCGGATCTGGAAGGGCAAATATGCCGGCCAGCGCATGAAATGGTTCGCGCTGCGCTTTCACGGCACGGATGCAGATGTGAACATCGCCACCGAACACCAGGAGTTCCGCAACTGGCGCTGGAGTTCGGTGGACACGCTGGTGGAGCTGGCCGCCCCGTTCAAGCGCGTGCTGTACCGCGATGTGATCGGGGTGCTCTCGCCCTATCTCTGATCCCAATCGATTGGCGCGATCCTTGGCACCAGCACGGCCAGGCTGAACAGTCCGATCAGCGGCAGGCCGGCGGCCAGCCAGAAGGCCGAATCATAGCTGCCGGTGGCATCGACGATCACGCCGGTGACCAGCGGATTCACGACGCCGGCGATGTTGCCGAAGCCATTCTGGATGCCGGTCCATTTGCCCACGGCGGCGGGGCCGGCAAACATTTGCGCGGCCATGTTCACGCACACATGCATCATGCCGATGCCAAAGCCGGCGAGCAGCAGCGCCGCGATCAGGGCAGGCTGCCCGGTGCTCAGCGGAATGGCAGCCAGCCCGAGCGACAGGCACAGCGCGCCCAGCATGGCGCCGCCGCGCCGCACTGCGCCGGGAGCCAGCCCGCGACGCAACAGTTGATCGATCCCCTGCCCGGCGATCAGCGCGGCGACAGCCTGGGCGACGAAGGCCAGGCTGCCAATCCACGCCATGCCGGCCAGGCTGTAGTGGCGCACGTCGACCAGCCACAGCGGCAGCCAGGTGACGAGGAAATAGAGGCCGAAGCCCCAGCACACCTGCACCAGCGACAGGGACAGCACAGCCCGTGTGGCGAGAATGGCGAGATAGTTCGGCCCGTCGTGGCCGGCCGGTGCACCATGATCGGCCGGCGGCGGCAGGCGCTTGAGGGTGAGACGCCAGGGCAGCAGCCACAGCAGGGTGGCGATGCCAACAATGGCGAACAGCCAGCGCCAGCCCAATTCTGCCAGCAGCAGCCCGCCCGCCAGCGTGCCGAACGCCGGCCCCAGCGCCAGCCCCATGGACAGCGCGGCGTTGGCGGCGCCCTGCCGCGCGCTGTCGACATGGTCGACAATCAGCTTGAACAGCGCCGGAAAGGTGATGGATTCGCCCAGCCCCAGCAGCAACCGCAGCGCCACCAGCGCCGCGAGGCCGGTGGCCAGCCCGGTGAGCGCGGTCGCCAGCCCCCACAGGCCCAGCCCCGCCGCCATCAGCCATCCGGCCGGTCGGCGCCCCACCAGCCAGCCCGCCACCAGCTGACCGGGCGCATAGACCCAGAAGAAGGCGGAGGCGGCAAGACCATATTGGGTGGCGGTAAGGCCCAGATCCGCCTTCAGCTGCGGTGCGGCGATACCCAGCGTGCCGCGATCGACATAGTTGATGAACACGGCAAGGCCAATCAGCCACACCAGCGCCGTCACCGCACGCGATTGCGCACCCGTCTGTGCCATGTCATGCCCCCCGGCTGTCGGCCAGAATGAGCGTTGGCAGCCGGGGTGTCAATTGAGGGCGCCGGCGGCCCCTTCAGATCAGCCCGGCCAGCGGGCTCGACGGATCGGCATAACGGCGCTTGCCCATGCGGCCGGCGCGGTAGGCGAGGCGGCCCGATTCCACCGCCAGTTTCATGGCGCGGGCCATCAGGATCGGGTCCTTCGCCTCGGCAATGGCGGTGTTCATCAGCACGCCGGCGCAGCCAAGTTCCATCGCCACCGCGGCGTCAGATGCCGTGCCCACCCCGGCATCGACCAGCACGGGCACGCGCGCATTCTCGATGATCAGGCGCAGGTTCACCGGGTTCTGGATGCCCAGGCCCGAACCGATCAGGCTGCCCAGCGGCATGATCGCGGCAGCGCCCAGATCCTCAAGCTTCTTCGCGGCGATGGGATCATCGGCGCAATAGACCATCACGTCGAAGCCATCCTTCACCAGTACCTCGGTGGCGCGCAGCGTTTCGGCCATGTCAGGGTAGAGGGTGCGCGCCTCGCCCAGCACCTCCAGCTTGACGAGGTTCCAGCCGCCCGCCTCACGCGCCAGGCGCAGGGTGCGGATCGCATCCTCGGCGGTGAAGCAGCCGGCGGTGTTGGGCAGATAGGTGAAGCGCTTGGGATCCAGGAAATCGCTCAGCATCGGCTGGCTGCGGTCCATCACGTTCACGCGGCGCACGGCGACGGTTACAATCTCAGCCCCGCTCGCCTCGGCAGCGGCAGCGTTCTGGGCATAATCCTTGTACTTGCCGGTGCCGACGATCAGCCGCGAGGTGAAGCGGCGGCCGGCCACCTCCCAGCTGTCGTCATCATCCTGCCCGCCACCGACGAAGTGCACGATCTCCAGCGCGTCGCCATCGGCCAGCACCACATCGGCAAAGGTCGATCGCGGCACGATGGCCAGGTTGCGCTCCACCGCCACTTTTTCCGCCGGCAGATCCAGTTCGGCGAGCAGGCCGGCCACGGTCAGGCCGGCGGCGAGGCGGCGCGGTTCGCCATTCAGGGTGATCGCAATCGCAGTCATCGTCGTCATCATCATTGGCCAGTGGCGCCGGCCAGCACGGCGGCGCGCAGTTCGGGAATGCCCACGCCCTTTTCGGCGGAGGTGGCGATCACCTCGGGATAGGCGGCGGCGTGGATGCGGGCGGCGCCCTCGGTCGCCTCCTGCACCTTGGCCAGCTCGCTCGGCTTGATCTTGTCGCCCTTGGTCAACACCACCTGAAAGCTCACGGCGGCCTTGTCCATCAGGGTCATGATCTCGCGGTCCACCGGCTTGATGCCGTGGCGGCAATCGATCAGCACCAGCACGCGGCGCAGCACCGGCCGGCCGCGCAGATAATCGAACACCAGATGCTTCCACTGGCGCACGACATCCTTGGGCGCATCGGCAAAGCCATAGCCGGGCATGTCGATCAGGCGGAACTGCGCGGGTTCGCCCACTTCGAACACATTCAATTCCTGCGTGCGCCCCGGCGTGACCGACGCGCGGGCAAGGCCGTTGCGCCCGGTCACCGCGTTGATCAGGCTGGATTTGCCGACGTTGGAGCGGCCGGCAAAGGCGATTTCCGGCACGCTTGCCGGCGGCAGGAACTTCAGCTCCGGCGCAGACAGCAGAAAATTCACCGGCCCGGCAAAGCGCCGGCGGGCCTCCTCGATCAGCGCCGCTCTGGCCTCGGCCTCGCTCACTTGCGCTTCCGCGGGGCCGGCCGGCCGCCGGCAGGCTTGGCCGGATTGGCCTTCACATCGATCACCGCGGCCGATGGCGGGGTCGCCGGCGCCGGATATTTGCGGTTCATATAGGTCTGCTGCACGATCGAGATGATGTTGTTCACCGTCCAATAGAGCTGCAGGCCAGCGGCGAACGGCGCCATGAAGAACATCATCAGCCACGGCATCAGGCCGAACACCTGCTGCTGGATGGGATCAAGCTGCGCCGGCGACAATTTCTGCTGGAAATAGATGGTGACGCCGATCAGGATCGGCAGCACCCCCAGCGCCACCATGGCCGGCGGCTGCCAGGCGATCAGGCCGAACAGGTTGAGCGGGGTGAGCGGATCGGGCGACGACAGATCGGTCAGCCACAGCGCGAACGGCTGGTGGCGCATCTCGATCGAGATCAGCAGCGTCTTGTAGAGGGCATAGAAGATCGGGATCTGCAGCAGGATCGGCAGACAGCCGGCCAGCGGGTTGACCTTCTCGGTCTTGTAGATCGCCATGATCTCCTGCTGGGCCTTGACCTTGTCGTCGCCGTATTTTTCCTGGATGGCCTTCATGCGCGGGCCGACCACGCGCATCTTGGCCATTGATTCATACTGCTTGTTGGCAATCGGGAACATGATCGCCCGCACGATCAGGGTGAGGCAGATGATTGCCACCCCGAAGTTGCCGAACAGCTTGAACAGCCAGTCGAGCAGATAGAAGATCGGCTTGGCGATGATTTCGAACCAGCCCCAGCTCACCGCCTTGTCGAGGCGCGGGATGCCCGCGTCGGTATAGGCGTCGATCAGGTTGACCTCCTTGGCGCCGGCAAACAGATGCGCGGTGCTGGCAATGCGGCCACCGGCCGGCACTGCCACCGGGGCGGCCAGCCAGTCGGTCTGGAACTGGCCGGCGGCATATTGGAAGGTGGCGGCAATGTTCGATTTCTGATCGGGGATGGACACGGCCAGCCAGTATTTTTCGGTCAGGCCGAGCCAGCCGCCCTTGGAGGTCAGCCGCTGCGGACCATCCTCGCGCAGCTTCTTGTAGGCAAGATCACTGTCTTTCAGGGTGCCGTCGAGCACGGCGATCGGGCCGACATGAATGGCGGATTCGGCCTTGTGGGCCTCGCCCCGGCGGGACACGAGGCCGAAATTCTGCAGCACCACCGGCGCCGCGCCGGGGTTTTCCACACTCTGTTCAACCGTGAACAGATAATTGGCATCAACACTGATCTTCTGCCGGAACACCAGGCCCTGCGGCGAAGTCCACGACAAGGTGACCGGGGCGGCGGGGGTGAGCGTGGTGCGATCGGCCGTCCACTGCGCGGTGGCCGGCGGGGCGGCGGGCCCCACCCAGCCAAAGCCGGCAAACTGCGCGTCGGCGGTGCGGCTGGGCGCGAACAGGCGCACCGGCGGCGACGTCTTTTCGGCGGTCTCGCGATAATCCGGCAGCAGCAGATCATCAAAGCGCGCGCCAACCAGGTTGATCGAGCCTTTCAGGCGCGGCGTGTCGATGGCGACGCGCGGCGCGGCGGCAAGGGCGCCGTTCAGCGGCAGCAGCGCACCGGTGCCGGCAATGGCCGGCGCGGCGCCGGGTGCAGCGGCCGGCGCGGCCGGCGCGGCGGCGGTGGTGGCCGCCGGCTTGGGCGACGCATCCGGGAAGAAGCGATCGGCGACAAAGGTCCAGCCGATCAGCACCATTGCCGACAGGATGACGGCGAGCACGATATTCTTGGTATCGGGCGAGGGATTGTCCTGAGGGGGCAAGGAAGGTCTCTTCTGGCTGTGGGCGGCGGGATTCGCCCCATGTCGCGGCTGCTATAGCGGGTCAGGGCACCGGGTCATAGCCCGAACCCCCCCAGGGGTGACAGCGGGCGATGCGGCGGATGGCCAGCACTGTCCCCCGCAGCGGGCCATGCCGTTCGATGGCGGTGATGGCATAGGCCGAACAGCTGGGGGAAAAGCGGCAGCTGGGCGGCATGATGGCCGAAAAGCTGAGCTGCCACAGGCGGATCGGCAGGATGAGCAGCCGTTTCATGGCACCACCTCCCGCGGGGGTGGCGGCGGCTTGCGGGCCTTGGCCAGCGCCTTTTCCAGATCGGCGAGCAGCAGGGCGTAATCACGGGTGAGGCCGGCATCACGGCCGATCAGCACATGATCGGCACCGGCATGGCCGTGCAGCGGCATCACCGCCCGGGCAATTTCGCGCAGGCGGCGCTTCAGCCGGTTGCGGGTGACGCTGTTGCCGATGCGCTTGGTCACGGTGAAGCCGGCGCGCATGGCCGCATCGCCGTCTTCACGCTGGCGAACAAGCAGCACAAAGCCGGCGGAAGCGACCCGCCGGCCTTGGTTTGCTGCCAGGAAATCCCGACGCAGCCGGATATGCTCCGGCCGGGGCATGGGATCAGGCCGTCAGCTTCTTGCGGCCGCGGGCGCGGCGGGCCGCGACGACCTTGCGGCCGCCGACAGTCGCCATGCGCGCGCGGAAGCCGTGACGGCGGGCGCGGACGAGCTTGGACGGCTGATAAGTGCGCTTCATGTTCGAAGTCCTGAAACAAAGATCGGCCCTGACGCAGCGGACTGCGCCCGGAAAGAGAGGTGCCGATAATGCGCGGGGGCAGCAGAGTCAACACAATGGTCACTGGACAATCGCCTGCGGGATGGCAATGGGGCGGCCATGACCATCTCGCCGCTCGCCCTGCCCTTTCCCGCCCTGCCGCCGGTTGCCGGCGTGCGTATCGGCACCGCCAGCGTGCCCTACAAGATGTGGACGCGCGACTGCGTGACACTGGTGGCCCTGCCGCCCGGCACCGCCGTGGCCGGGGTGACGACGCAATCGAAATGCCCCTCCCCGGAAGTGGAGATGTGCCGGGCCAAGCTGGCCGGCGGCCGTGCGCGCGGCCTGGTGGTCAATGCCGGCAACAGCAATGCCTTCACCGGCCTGAGCGGGCGGCAGGCGGCCGAGGCCCAGGTGGCACGCGCCGCCGCGCAGCTGGGCTGTTCGCCGGACGAAGTGTTCAGCGCGTCCACCGGCGTGATCGGCGTGCCGCTGCCGGTCGATCTGGCGCTGGCCGGGGTGGACAAGGCCCATGCCGCCTTGGGCGAGGCCGATTGGCTGGCCGCCACCAATGCCATCGGCACCACCGACACCTTCCCCAAGGCGGCGCTGGCCCATGCCATCATCGGCGGCACCAAAGTGACGCTGGTTGGCATCGTGAAAGGCAGCGGCATGATCGCGCCCGACATGGCGACGATGCTGGGCTTCATCTTCACCGATGCCGCCGTCGCGCCGGCGCTGTGGCAGCAGATGCTCAGCGCCGCCACCGGCCCGACGTTCAACAGCATCACGGTGGACAGCGACACCTCCACGTCGGACACGGTGCTGGCCTTTGCCACCGGCGCTGCCGGCAACGCGGAACTGGCCAGCATGGACGATGCCGGCGCTGACGCACTGGCCGCCGCGCTGGCCGATGTCTGCCGCCAGCTCGCCATCCTCGTGGTGCGCGACGGCGAAGGCGCGCAGAAACTGATCGAGGTGACGGTGACCGGGGCGGTGAGCGACGCTTCCGCCAAGCGCGTGGCGCTGTCCATCGCCAACTCCCCGCTGGTGAAGACCGCGATTGCCGGCGGCGACGCCAATTGGGGCCGGGTGGTGATGGCGGTGGGCAAGGCCGGCGAGCCTGCCGAGCGCGACCGTCTTTCCATCCGCTTTGGCGACACGCTGGTCGCCGATGCCGGCTGGGTGGTGCCGGGCTATGACGAGGCACCCGTGGCCGCGCATCTGGCCGGGCAGGAGGTGCGCGTTCTTGCCAACCTCAACCTGGGCGACGGCCGCGCCACCGTGTGGACCTGCGACCTGACCCACGGCTACATCAGCATCAACGCCGATTATCGCAGCTGAGGGCCGGGCAGCGGCCCGCCCTGACGAATTGACGGGATGGGCGGCCGGCGCGCCGGAGCGCATCATCGCGGCATGATCCCCATCCTGTACCACTATGACGCCTCACCCTTTGCCGAGCTGGTGCGCGCCGCCCTCGGGGTGAAGCGCCTGGCCTGGGGCAGTCTGAAGGTCGCCAACATCCTGCCCAAGCCCGACCAGACGCGGCTGACCGGCGGCTATGGCCGCACACCCGTGGTGCAGCTGGGTGCGGACATCCATTGCGACACCGGCGCCATTCTGCCGGCGCTGGAGGCGCTGCCGGGGCCGAGCCTCTACCCCGCGCCGTTGGGCGCGCTGCACCGCATGGTCGCCAGCTGGGCCAATGGCCCGATGTTCTTCGCCCATGTCGGCGCCGCGATGGGCGGGATGACGCCCGAAATGATGGGCGAAGCCTTCATCCGCGACCGGCAGGCGCGCTTCGGCATGGATCTGGGCGCGCTCGGCCGGGCCGCGCCGCATTTGGCCGGCCAGGCGCAGGTGGCGGCGCACTTCCTGTCCGAAACCCTGGCCGACGGCCGCGCCTTCATCGGCGGCGATGCGGCCGGTGCGGGCGATCTCGCGCTTTACAGCAATTTGTGGTTCGTGACGGCGGTGCCGACGGCGGCGACCAATGCGGCGGCCATGCTGGCGATGCCGGGCGTGGCGGACTGGTATGCGCGGATGCGCGCCTTCGGCCACGGCGAGCGCCGCGAGATGACCGGCGATGAGGCCTTGGCCGCCGCCCGCGCCCACCCGCCCGCGCCGGTGACCGGCGGGGTGGATGCGCCCTATCGGGCCGGCATGCGTGTCGGCGTCAGCCAGGAAGGCACCAAGGATGCGCAGAGCATTGGCACGCTGCTGCGCTGCGATGCGTCAGGGATCACGATTGCGCGCGAGGTGGCGGACGGGCTGACCGTCCATGTCCATTTCCCGCGCCTGGGGCAGGTGGTGACACCCATTTGACCCCAAGCACCACGTCACCCCGGACTTGATCCGGGGTCCCGCTGCTTTTGTGTCGGTCAGAAAGCGGGGCCCCGGATCAAGTCCGGGGCGACGCAGGTTCGGCGGGCAGTGCTTACGCCAGCGCGCCCGGCAACCCCAGCGCTGGGCTCAGGCCAGCGCGCCCGACAACCACGCCTTCAGCTCGCCCTTCGGCTTTGCGCCCACCTGCATCGCCACCGGCTTGCCGGCCTTGAACAGGATCATGGTGGGGATCGACATCACGCCATAGCGGCCGGGCGCATCGGGATTGTCATCGATGTTGACCTTGACGATCTCGACATTGTCCATCTCGGCGTCCAGCTCTTCCAGCGCCGGGGCGATCATGCGGCAGGGGCCGCACCATTCCGCCCAGAAATCGACCAGCACCGGCTTTTCGGCATTGATCACCTCGGCTTCGAAGCTGGCATCGGTCACGGCTTTGGTCATCTTGTTTCTCCGCACGCTTGCGTTCTGCCCGGCCTAGATAGGCGCTGGCCCGCCGCTCTGCAATGCGGCCGGCGACGTGCCTGGCTGCCATGTCGCCAGCACATCGCTCGGCACGGCGATCAGCCGCGGTCCGGCGGTGTAGAGCAAGGCCGCCCGCACCGCGCGCCCGGGAAACACGCGCGCCAGCGCGGCGGCATAGGCCCCCATCTGGGCGATGTGCGCCGGCGGCACCGCAGCGACATCGGCCGGCACGCGGCTGCCGGTCTTGAAATCGACCGCCAGCACTTCGGTGTCGCTGATCAGCAGCCGGTCGATGCTGCCGGCAATCACCACCTCCCCCACCACGGCGGCCACCGGAGCCTCGGTCAGCGCACCCGGCGCGAACACCTCGGCAAAGGCCGGATCGTCGAGGATGGCGATCACCGTTTCGGCAAGCGCCCCGGCATCAAGATCAGGCACATTGGCCTCGCACCATTGCAGCGCGACGGCGCGGCGCTGGGCCGGCGCGATGGCCGGCAGGGTTTCGAACAACCGGTGCAGCGCCGTGCCACGCCGCGCCGCCTGCTGGCGCCCGGCGCCGGGCGGCGGATCGGCCACACTGTCGGCACCCAGGCTGGACGGCGCCAGCGGCCGCGGCGGCCGCGCTTCGGCGGGCGCGGCACGCAGCCACCATTGATCGGTGGTGATCAGGCCGGGACGCGGCGCGATCAGCGTTTCCGACATCGCTACCGGCGGCCCGGCACGGCGCACGCGCACCGGTGCCGGCCATTGCGGTTCATGCACCTCCTCCAGCCCGAATTCGGCCAGCGCGGCTTCGACCAGCGCATACCAGCTGTCGGGGTGATAATCGCCGTGCGTGCCCGGCTTGGCGGCGCCGCCGATGAACAGCATCTCCTCGGCGCGGGTGAGTGCGACATAGAGCAGCCGGCGATATTCGCGCGCGCTGCGGCCCTTGCGGTCGGCCAGCGCCGCGTCCAGCCACGGCGGCGGCGCGGCGAGGCCGGGCGGCAGCCACAGCGGCAGATCGGGCCCGCCGCCAACGGGATGGACAAGCGCGCCCACATCGGCGCGCGGCGTGCCGCAGGCATCGGCCATGATCACGATCGGCGCCTGCAGCCCCTTGGCACCATGCACCGTCAGCAGCCGCACGGCGTCGATGGCGGCTTCGGGATCGCGCTTCACCTCCAGATCGCCGGCCGCCATCCAGGCCAGAAAGGCCTGAAGGCTGGCCGCGCCCGCCGCCTCGCAGGCCAGCGCCTGATCGAGCACGGTCTCGATGGCGTCGCGCGCCTCCTCCCCCAGCCGGGCAATCAGCTTGCGGCGGCCGGCGAGCGGGCCGGACAGGATGGTTTCGAGGAAGCGATAGGGCGACACGTCGGCGGCAAGGCGCAGCACGTCCTGCAACCAGGCGCGCGGAGCGGAAAGCGCCGGGTGATCGCTGGCCTGCACCGCCGCCCACAGGCTGCTGGCACCGCGATTGGCGGCAATGTCGGTCAGCACGTCGTGGGGGATGCCGCAGAAGGGGGAGACCAGCAGTTCGGCGACGGTGAGATCATCGCCGGGCTGGCAGGCGAATTCGACCAGCGCCAGCAGATCGGCCACCGCCAGCGGTTCGGCAAGGTTGAGCCGGTCGGCACCGGCCACCGGCACCCCGGCCTCGTGCAGCGCACCGACCAGCGCATTCATCAGCCCGCCGCGCCGCCGCACCAGGATCAGCACATCCTGCGGTGCCGCCGGGCGGCCGCTGGCGGGCAGGATCAGCGGCCGGGCCGGGTTCAGCCAGCCGGCGATGGTGCCGGCGATGTTGCGGGCCAGCGCGATGTCCAGTGCCAGCGGCGGCGCGTCGGGATCATCGCCCTCAGTGTCATCCCCGCTGTCATCATCGCCATCATCCGCCTTGGCTGGCAGGATCGGCGGCCACAGGGTGACGACGCCAGCGCCCTGCTTGTGGGCGACATGGCGCGGCACGCTCACGCGATCGAAACTGTCGTGGCCGACGTGATCGATGACCTTGTCCACCACCTCCAGAATCACCGGCACCGAGCGGAAGTTGGTGGTGAGATAGGGTTCCATCCAGCGCCCGGGGTCAGACGCGCTCAATTCGGCGAACTCGTCCTTCTTGTCGGCATAGATGGTCGGATCGGCACCTTGGAAGCCAAAGATCGACTGCTTGAAATCGCCGACGACGAACAGGCTGCGGAAATAGTCGCGCTGGCCGGTGCCATCGAAATATTCCGCCACCAGCGCGCGGATCACCTCCCACTGCAGCTGGTTGGTGTCCTGCGCCTCGTCCACCAGCACATGATCGATGCGGCTGTCGAGCTTGAAGCGCACCCAGACGGCAGCGCCCTCCTCCCCCAGCAGGCGGGCGGCGGCAGCGATCATGTCGTCATAATCGATCACCCCGGCGCGGTGCTTGGCGGCACGCCAGTCCTGCGCAAGCCGCACGGCGACGCGCAGATGGCGGCCGGCAAAGGCCAGGATCAGCCAGCGTTCGCGGATGGCCCGAATGGCGAGCAGGCGATCCTGCATGTCGGTGCAGAAGGGCCGCCAGCTTGGGTCTTCATCGTGCAGCGCCTTGGGCACCAGCGTCTTGTCCGCCAGCGGCTCGTCCTTGGTGGAATGGAACATCCGCCACAGATCATCCCAGCGCGCCACCTGATCGGAGGCACCGAGGAAGACGGCCAGTTCGCCCGCCAGCTTCAGCGCCTTGACCCCGGTCTGCCGGCCAAGGGCGCGGGCGAATTCGCCAAGCCGGGCAAACGGCAGCGCCGCAATTGCCGCCGCCATCTCCGCCGCCTCGCTGCCGCCATCGGCCAGCCCCAGCGCACGGCGCAGCAGCGGATCGACGCCCTCCACCCGCAGATCGGCCAGCGCGTCGCCGTGGCGCGACAGGCAGGCCATGATCTCGTCCAGCCGCCCTTCGCCGCCATCGATGGCGATTTCGGCGACATCGGCGCGGAAGCGCGGGTCGCTGGCATCGATCAGCGCATCGGTCAGCACCCGGCGGCGCAGCAGGGCGGCGGCGCGGTCGTCCAGGGTCTGGAAACCGGGCGTGATGCCGGCCTCCACCGGGAAGCTGGCGATCAGGCCCTGGGCGAAGCTGTGGATGGTCTGGATGGCCAGGCCGGCCGGCGTTTCCAGCACCGCCGCGAACAGCCCGCGCGCGCGCAGCAGCGTGTCGGCATCGGTGGCGGCACCGATGGCCTTCAGATCGTGCGTCAGCGCCGCGTCGTCACAGCCGGCCCATTGCGCCAGCCGCGCCATCACCCGGTCCTGCATTTCGGCCGCCGCCAGCTTGGTGAAGGTCAGGCACAAGATGCCCGACGGCCGGGCACCGCCCAGCAGCAGCCGCAGCACCCGGGCGCTCAGCACCTGCGTCTTGCCGGTGCCGGCCGATGCCGCCACCCAGGCGTGAACATCGGGATCGGCGGCGGTGGCCTGCGCGTCCTTCAGGGGATCGAGGGCCTTGGGTGTGCGGAGTGCGCTCATGCCGCCGGCCCCCGGTTGATCCATTCCGCGACACGGGCGAGATGGTCATAATCGCCCCACGCCCATTGCGGGCGCAACTTGGGCTGAAACGGTGCGGTGCCAAGCAGATAGCGGTCGATCAGTGCCTTCGCCCTTTCCAGTGCCGCTTCGGCATGGGCCGGCACGTCGATCTTTGCTCCCAGCGGATCGCTGCGCTTGCCGGCCTCGCGCCGCCCGCCTTTCAGCTGCCAATATTCGATGGCGCCGGGCGGCCCGCCGGCCACGGGCAGCGTGTCCTGCGTCAGCGCGCCGGCGGCGGCCAGCGCCAGGCCAAGCGCCAACTGGTTGGCCTCCAGCGCCTTGACACGGGCGCCGCTGGGCGGGCTGCCGGTCTTGTAATCCACCACCCGCAGCTGGCCATCCTCATGCCGGTCAAGCCGGTCGAGCCGGCCGCGCAGTTCGATGCCGCCGGGCAGCATCATGCTGGCGTTCACTTCGGCCAGCAGCGTTTTCCAGCCCTGCTGCTCATCCTTCAGCACCTGTGCGCCGGCCCACAGCAGCGCCCGTTCGATGCGCGGACGCCAGGCGGCGGCGAGTAGCGGGAAATGCGATGTTTCGGCATCCAGCACCTCGGCCATCAGCTGGCGCAGCTGGATTTCAGAGCCGTGGCCGGCCTTGATCCAGCGTTCCAGCACCGTGTGGGCCAGCTCGCCGCGCAGCGCCGGGGTCGGATCCTGATCCAGCGGGTCAAGCGGGCGCAGCCGCAGGATGTTCCTGGCGTGGAAGGCGAAGGGGTCGCTGATCAGCGTGTCGATCTCGGTGATGCTGATGCGTTTCGGGCGCAGCGCCAGCGGCGGGCTGGGCAGTGGCGGTGCCAGGGCCTGCGGCAGGCCGCTGGCGGCATCGACGCCGCGCGCAATGGCAATCAGATCGTCGCGGCGCGGCAGCGGCGGCGCGCCGCCGCGTTCAAACTGGGCGCGCAGCCGCAGCCACAGGCGCGATGCCACCTGCGGCCCGCCGGCATCGCGGCGGGCGCGGGTGATCAGCACCTGCGGCGCACTGGCGGCGCGCAGGAAATCCTGCGCTGCCAGCCCCTGCGCCCGCGCTGTGCCGGGCAGGCCCAGCTGGGCGCGGATGGCCGGTGCCAGCCAGGGATCGGGGGCCGGGCGGCCGGGCCATGTCCCCTCGTTCAGGCCGGCGACTACCAGCATATCGGCCCGCGTCAGCTGCGCTTCGACCGGGCCTAGGATGGCGAGACGCGGATGCCCCTGCCCCGGCACACGCACCGCCTTGGGTGCCATCAACGCCGCCAGCAGCGCCGGGGCCTCATCGGGGCGCAAATCGCCGAACAGATGGCCATGCGCCTCCACCTCGGCCACCAGGCTGGCCAGCTGGCGGCCGTCCGGCCCTGACCAGATATCGTCACCGGCCAGCGCCGTGGCACTGTCGCGCAGGGCCGCCATCAGATCGGCAAGGGTGATGGTGCGGCGGCTGCGCAGCCGTTCCAGCGGTTCCAGCGCCGGGGCCGGATCGGCTTCCCACCAGGCCAGCAGGTCGCGCGATTGCGATCGCGTGTCGGTCAACCAGCGGTCGATCGCTTCGCCCACCGCGTCCAGGCCGGGGGGCGGCCGCACACCGCGCAGCGCGATATCGAGCTGGCGCACATCGGCGGCGAAATCGGCCGCACCGCGCCGCACCAGATCATGTTTCAGCACGGCCAACAGCCGGGCCGGGGCAAAATCTTCGGCCATCGCCGTCACCAGCGCCAGCGCCAGCGCGCCGGGCGGGCTGAGCAGCAGCGGCGTACCGGCCGAACTGTCGATGGCGATGCCCCAGCGCCGGCAGTGCGCCGCCACCCGGCGGGCGAGCAGCGGATCCGGGGTGATCAGCGCCGCGCGCCGACCCGGCTGTTCCAGCGCCTCGCGCAGTGCCAGCGCCACCACCTGCGCCTCTTCGGCGGCGGTGGTGCATTCGGCCAGCGCCAGCCCGGCGGCCGCTTCCAGCCCGGGCGGTGGCGGCATGGCACCGGCCGCCGCCGCCGGGGCCAGCGCGGCGAGCAGCGCGGCAGTGCGTTCGGGTGGGCCGTCCAGCGCGCCGCCGCCATGATCCCAGCGCTGCACATCGCTGCGCTCCATCCCCAGCATGGCCAGCAGCCGCGCCAGCGCCCATTGCGGGTGGCCAGGATCATTGCCGGCGGCCAGCGCCGCCCAGCGCGCCGCCCCGGCCGCGCTGAGATCGTCATCAAGGCCGGGCAGCACGACCAGGCCCTGCGGCAGATCAAGCACCGCCCCAAGTAGGCGCACCAGTGCCGGGGTCGGATTGGCGAGGCCGGCGGCGACCACCAGCCCGCCCGGCGGGGCCTGGCGCCAGCGCGCGATGGTGGCATCGATCAGCGCCGCCAGCCGGGTCGCGCCTTCGGTGCCGCCATGGCCGCGGCGGGCATCGGGCCACAGCGCCAGGATCAATTCCAGAAAGGCCAGCGTCTTCTGCCAATGGTTGGCCAGATCCTGATCGTTGGCGGCGGTGCGCAGTGCTTCGGGATCAATCTCCTCGGCCAGCAGCGCATCGAGCACGTCGCCCAGCGCATCGCCCAGCCGCAGCCGCTCCACTGCCGAGCGATCCTCACCGGGCAGGCGGGCGGACAATTGCGCCATCTCGAACCGGCGGACGAGCGGCGGCACCGCCGGCGTAACCAGCGCCTCGCCAGCCGCCAGCCGGTCGAAACTGGCATCATCGAGATCGCCGACCGGCACCAGCCGCGGCAGCAGCAGGCCGCCTTCGGGCAGCTGGCGCACAAAAGCTTCGGTGAGCGCGGTGACGGCGCGGCGGTTGGGCAGCAGCACCAGGCAGCGCGCCAGCGCCAGCGGATCGCCAGCCGTGCGCGCCAGCAGGCCGGCCGCCAGCGCGTCGGCAAAGGCGACATGGAGGGGGATGTTGAACAGCGCCGGCGCGCGGTGGCGGACGGGCGGGAGGTCAGCAGCGATCACGCCAACCAACATAAGCCAGCGCGGGGCGGCTGCCAGCCCTGATTTGCCGGATTGACGCCCCTGGGGCGGCTTTCTCGGCGCTTTCGGGCCGCTTTCCGGTGAGCCATGGCGCGCCATGGTGGCGGTTGGACAGGCCGGGGGCCCGGCCCCGTGCTGGCACCGGCGCTTCCCTCGCCGGCCGGGCCCCCGGTTGTCACAGGCGGGCGGAGCGGCGGGAGGGGGTGTTGGCGTCTGTCATGCCCGCCAACGGTCCGCCCTCGACACCCGCCTGTCACAAGAATGGCAGCGCGCGGCCGCTCAATTGCCGCCATTGCGCTGATAACGCTGGCGCACCCGCGCATCGGTGCGCAGCGCATCGGCGGCCAGCGCCAGCATGGCCTGATAGGTTTCCGGCGCGATGGCCAGGAAGCTGCGACGGCCATCGCGCTGGCAGGGCCGCCGCACGATCAGGCCGGCCTTGGTCATGCTGCTGATCCAGCGCAGCGCCGTGGTGCTGGGCACATCGGCCGCGATGCACAGGCTGGTGACCGAGGTTTCGCGCCGCCAATAATGGGTGATGGCCAGATCGAGCAGGATATCCCACGCCGGCTCTCCCAGCGCCAGGCCGGGCAGATGGCGCCCACGCAAGCGACGGATGCGGAACTGGCTTTCGATGAAGGCGATGCAATCGGCCTCCGCCACATCCAGCGGTGCCGGCTGCGGCTGGCCGGCCAGCTTGTCGGCCAGCGCGGCGAGGCCCTGCGCCATATCGGCCACCTGGCGGGCGATGGCGGCGGCGTGATCAGCCGATCCGTCACCAGAGCCGCGATCCGGCACGGCCCCGGGCGCATCATCGGCGGCAACACCGCCGGCCAGCGCCTGCAACGCGGCAAAATCCAGCGCGGCAAGATCCCGGCGCACCGTCGCCGCCAGCTGCAATGCATCGGCAGACGCGCCCGCCGCCTCTGGCATGGCCGTCGACGCGGCAAGCGCCGCGCTGCGGGCGCGATCGCCGCGCTGGCCGCCGCGGCCGCGCCCGCGCCCACCAAGCGCCGGCCCACCCGAAATCGCCGAGACCGAAATTGCGGATGCCGCCATTCCGCCGGCTGACATTCCCGTCACCGGCAGTTGCGACTGGCCGCCTTCACTCACATCGATCATGAAATACGCCCCCGAATACAGCAATCACAGCAACTGCAATCACTCTGGATCAATGGACAACCAAAGTAACACCGGCTCCATGATTGCGATGCACAGGGGCTGGTCCATTATGGACAGTCCGGCGCGGGAAATATGTTCATTCAGGATTGCATCTGGTGACCATGCCGCCACCGGCAGCCGGTCGCGGCAGCCGGCATCGGGCAGCATGGCCAGGCACAGCCGCGCCGGCGGGCAGCTGGCAGGGCCGGCGGGAAAGGCCACCACCTCCCAATCCAGCAGTTCAGCCAGCAGGGTCACGGTTTCGGCGACCGTAGGCGTCACGTCGAACAGGGCCAGCCGGCGCGGCAACGGCGCGGTGCCGGCCCGCGCCGGCCTGTGCCCGGCCAGTGCCGGCTGGTCCGGGCGGTCCGGCTGGCGGCCCGTGCCTGCGATTGGCCCTTCCACTGGCGGCGTCTCCCATCTGCCCACATGGCGGCAGCGCCCGCACAGGCGACTGCCGCTGCCGGACATAACGGCGGCGCGCCCGCGCCCTTTGGGGGCCGGGCGCCGCAATCGTGGTTACGCCGCCGTTTGTCATGAGGGCGTGCCGGCTAGCCGGCAAGGCTGAGCAGATCCTCCCAAGCAGTCAGCGGCACCGGCATCACCAGCCGGTCCAGCCCCCGCGCTGCCAGTTGGCCGGCCACAGCCGGATCGCTGGCCTCGGCCCGGATGATGCTGCCGATGCAGCGCAGTCGCAGCCGGGCCGGTGCCGGCGCCGCGCCCTCACCCGTCATGCGTGCGGCGCCCTGCCATGGCGGCGCGAGGCTCACCAGCGGCGGCACCGTTTCCACCGTCCATCCCAGAATGTCGGCAAGCAGCGCGATGCGTGTTGCCTCCTCCGCGGGCAATCCCGTGATGCGGATATGCGGAGTGTGTGCGGGGTCCCTCACCGACACCACCGCGCTGAAGCTGTTCACGTTTGCTGTTCCGTTTCCTGACCCCGTGTGAAATTGTTAACCGCGCGGTAACCACTTGCAACCGGGTTTTCATCCATAATGGAGCAACGCGCCGCGCCGCCGCGTACCCGATCTTGCGGCTCGACACGGCCCCGGCAATTTGCTTCGATACGCGCCTTCATTGACAATCACTCCGGGGAGACGCGCATGTTCAGCCACATCATGGTGGGGGCCAACGATCTGGCCGCATCCAAGGCCTTTTATGATGCCACCTTTGGCGCCATGGGCATCGGCCCCGGCCATCAGGACGACAAGGGCCGCGTGTTCTGGATGACGCCCACCGGCATCTTCGCCATCAGCACACCGATCGACGGCAACCCCGCCTGCCACGGCAACGGCAGCACCATCGGCCTTGCCATGGCCAGCCCTGACATGGCCGATGCCTGGCACGCTGCCGGCGTCGCCAATGGTGGCACCGCCTGCGAGGATCCGCCCGGCGTGCGCGCCGGCAGCATGGGCGCGCTCTACCTCGCCTATCTGCGCGATCCGTCGGGCAACAAGCTGTGCGCCCTGCACCGGATGCCGGCATGATGCGCGGCCTTGCCGTTCTTGCGGCGCTGGCCCTCGCCGCGCCGCTGGCAGCGCCGGCCGCCGCCCAGCTGGTGCAGGACAAGCCGACGCTGACCCTGGCTGCCGCGCGCATCATCACCGATGCCGCCCAGGCAGAGGCCGACAAGCGTGGCCTGAAGGTGACGATCGTCGTCGTTGATCCGGGCGGCGTGCCGATCGCGCTGCGGCGCATGGACAATGCGCCAGTGGCCGGGCCCGACATCGCGCTGGGCAAGGCGCAGACGGCGGCGCGCTTCAGCAACCCGACCGCGCTGTTCGAACAGCGGCTGCAGAAGGAAGGCCAGACGCGTTATCTCACCTTCCCGACCATGATGGTGGCATCCGAAGGCGGCTTGCCCGTGAAGCGGGACGGGAAGACGCTGGGCGCGGTTGGCGTGTCGGGCGGCACTGGCCAGGAAGACGGGTTGATCGCGGCTGCCGGCGTGGCCGCCATCGATGCGGCGCTGGCTGCGGCCAAATAGGCGCAGTTGCGTAGATTCCGCCGGCCCACCCGCAGCCTCTTGCCGCTGGTGGGCCGCCCGGGCTATTGAGGCGGCCTATTCAACCCGGGAGAGACTGCCATACCACCGCCCCCACGCCGCATGATGAACACGCCGGCGCCGCTCAGCGGCCCGCGTTATGACGAATTCATCAACGTTCCCAAGGTCCGCGTGATCGACCAGGACGGGGAAAATCTGGGTGTGCTCTACACCCGTGAAGCCATCGCGATCGCCCAGGAGGCCGGGCTGAACCTGGTGGAAGTCTCGCCCGGCGCGGATCCGCCGGTGTGCAAGATCCTTGATGTCGGCAAGTTCAAGTACGAGGCCCAGAAAAAGGCCGCTGCCGCTCGCAAGAACCAGAAGACGCAGGAGATCAAGGAGATCAAGATGCGTCCGAACATTGACGAGCATGATTATCAGACCAAGATGAAGGCGATCAGCCGCTTCCTGGAAGAAGGCGACAAGGTGAAGCTCACCCTGCGCTTCCGCGGCCGCGAGCTCAGCCACGGCGAGCTTGGCCTCAAGCTGCTCGAACGCGTGCGTGACGACACGGCCGAAGTCGCCAAGGTCGAACAATTGCCGCGCCTCGAAGGCCGGCAGATGCTGATGGTCATCGCCCCGCGCTGAGCCGGGCCTGCCCACGCGACAAACAGCGCCGCCGGCTGAACGCCGGCGGCGTTTGCGTTTGGGCAAGGGCCGCGCTAACCGGCCTGCCATGTCATTCTTTGCCCCGGCCCTTGCAGGCACCAAGCCCGAACAATATGTCCAGCTGGCCGAACAATTGCGCCTGCTGATCGGCGATGAGCGCGATTTCGTCGCCAACATGGCCAATATGTCGGCGCTGCTCTTCCACCAGTTGGGCGATCTCAACTGGGCCGGCTTTTACCTGAAGCGGGATGGCGGGCTGGTGCTGGGACCGTTCCAGGGCAAGCCGGCCTGCATCCGCATCCCGCTGGGGCGCGGCGTGTGCGGCACGGCGGCGGCCACGCACGAAACGCAGGTGGTGCCCGATGTCCATGCCTTTCCCGGCCACATCGCCTGCGATGCCGACAGCCGATCGGAAATCGTCGTGCCGCTGATCCATGAGGGCGCGCTGATCGGCGTGCTGGATCTGGACAGCCCGAAACCCGGCCGCTTCGATGAAGACGACCGGGCCGGGCTGGAAGCGGCAGCCGGGCTCTTGCTGCGCGCCAGCAACCTGAACTGATCACCCGCCCGCCGGCCGCAAAGGGGGCCACTGCCTGCAGGCGGGGCGATCAGCTCATTTTTCGATCTTGACGATCACCTCGCGCCGCATGGTGGCGAGCGCCTGATCGATGCCCTTCAGGGCATTCTCACGCTCCGCCGCTGAGAGCGATTTCGATTCCTCCACCGCCTTGCGGGCGGAGGCCATCGCGTCCCGCACCTGCTTCTGCATGTCCATGCCGCAGGTGGCGAGTTGATCGAAATCGGCGTCGGCCGGCAGCTTCACGCCATCGCCTTCGCAGCGGGTGCGCATGCGGGCCTTGATGTCGGCGATGCGCTGCTCGGCCAGCTTGTCGATGGCAGCGGGATCCGCGCCCGGCGCACCGGCGACACGGCGGACCATCACGAAGCGCTTGCCGTCCGCGCTCTGTGTCACCTGCACAACCACGCCGGGGGCTGTGCCCGGCGGCACCGGCGGCTCGGCCAGCGTCTTGCCGTCAACCATCGTCACACCGTCTTTGATCACCATGGTCATCGGGGTGCCATCTTCAACCTTGCCGTCCTTGCGCAGCTTGAAGACCATCACCTTGGCCTGCGGGGCCTGTGGCGCTGCCGTCGGCGCGGGCGGGTTGATCGGGGCCGGCGGCGCCGGCGGCACCGGCGGCGCGGGCGGCGCGCCAGAAGCGGTGGCGGCCAGTGCCGCACTGGCCACACCGGCCACCGCGATGACACCCAGCAACCGGCGGGCGATCCCCAGTTTCCTGTCCTTCATCATGGCAATGCGATCCTTCAGCTGATGCTTGTGGTTCATGGCACAGGCCGCGATCGGGGTGGCGACGCAGGCCGATTTCAGCACCGCCTGGCCATAGGCGGCACGGGTGTCGCCATCGCTGCCGGCCAGCACGGTGGCATCGCAGGCCAGTTCCTGATCGGCGCGGAAGGCGCGCCAGGCGGCATGGGCGATCGGGTTCCACCAGTGGGCGGCCAGCACCAGCAGGCCGGCGAAATTGGCGGCAAGATCGAAACGGTCGTGGTGGGCGGCCTCGTGCTGCAGGGCGAGCCGGCGCTCGGCCGGCGCATAGCGGAACAGGAAATCGGCCGGCAGCAGGATGCGGCGGCGCCAGATGCCGGCCGCCATCGGCCCGGGCACGTGGGACGACACAAACACGTCCACCCCGGCGATGGTGGCGAGGTGGCTGCCTTCGGCCACCGCCTTGCCGACGAAACGGACATGGCGGGCCCACTGGACGGCGAGGAAGAGGGCCGCACCCAGCGCCCACAGGCCCAGCAAGGCCGCCGGCCAGTCTGGCGTGACATTGAGGTGCGGCCCCATCTGCACCGATACCGGCGGCAGCGGCTGCGTGTAGAGCGCCGCATCGGCCGGAGGCATCAGCGCCACAGCTGCCGCCCCATCGGGACGCGCGTTCGCCACCGGCACCAGCAGCGATTGCCAGCCGGGGATCGCCGGCAGCACCATCCGCACCGCCGGCAGCGCCCACAGCGCATAGGCATGGTGTGCGCCCCACAGCCGCGCCACCGGGCGGCGCACCAGCAGCACCAGCAGCATCAGCAGCGTGGTGCCGATCAGGGCTTCGGCCAGCCAGGCCGGCGAGGGCAGCATGCTCATGACTTCAGCTCCCGGATCAGGGCTTCAAGCTCGGCAATGTCGGCGGCAGACAGTTCACCGCGTTCGGCCAGATGCGCCACCAGCGGCGCCGGCCGGCCGCCGAACAGCCGGTCCACCAGCCGGCGCGATTCGCCGGCGGCAATGGCGGCGCGCTCCACCGCGGGCGAATAGAGATAGCGGCGGCCATCCTCGGCAGTGGCCAGCGCCCCCTTGGCGGCGAGGCGGGACAGCAATGTCTTCACCGTCGCCAGCGTCCAACCGGCATCAGGCAGGCGGGCGGCGACCTCGTTGGCGGTGATCGGGTGCGCCGCCCACACCACCTCCATCACCTGCCATTCGGCTTCGCTGATCCGTTCGGACATGACACACCTGAATCGTTTACGTGTGTAATCGAAATAATGATTACGCCTGTAATCGTCAAGCGGTGTTTTGTTGTGGCGATACAGCGGCTTTGGTGGGGTCAGCCCGCCAGCACCGGCGCCGGCAGCCGCCCCAGCACGGCTTCCACCGCCATGCCGATCGCCAGCAGCCGGCGATCGCTGCCGGCCGGGCCATCCAGTTCGATGCCCACCGGCAGGCCGCCCGCCGTCATCCCGCACGGCAGCACCAGGCCGGGCAGGCCCAGCGTGCTGCCGGGGCTGATGTTGCGGGCGATGGCGGTGACAAACGGCGTCGGCGTGCCGGCGATATCCACCATGGTATCGCGCGGATCGCCGATCGGGGTGGCGGCCACCAGCGTGGCCGGCAGCAGCAGCACATCGATATGGTTGGCGGCAAACCAGTCCGCCACGCCCTGCTGCAGCGCCGGGCGGGCCTGCTGGCGCGCGGCCTCGTACACCGCATCCGGGATCGCCGACGGCGCATCGCGCAGGCCAACCTGGCGGAACACCTCGGCGACATCCGCGCTCACGCTGGCAAACATCGTCTCGAAATCCACCGGCGCGCCCGACGTGCGCAGATAATCCTCCAGCGCCGGCACCACGTCGTGGGCCTGGATGGCCATGGCGACACCGATCACCGAATCGAGCCCGGGCACCGCGCTTTCGACGATCTGTGCCCCCGCTGCCGCCAGCTTTTGCAGCGCCGCCTCGGTCAGCGCCGCCACCTCGGGATCGATTCCGTCAAAGAAAAATCCGCGATCGACACCGATGCGCAGGCCGGCCAGCGATGCGGGCGTGATTGCCGCATCCTCCCCGCTCACCACCCGGTCGAACAGCGCCAGATCGGCCACGCAGCGCGCATTCGGGCCGATCTGATCGAACAGCGGCGTGATCGGCGCGGTGCCATCGGAAGGGTAGCGGCCGGTGGTGGGGCGGAAGCCGGCGATGCCGCACAGCGCCGCCGGCACGCGGATGGAGCCCTGCGTGTCTTCGGCCACGCCCAGCGGCGCCATGCGCGCTGCCACCGCCGCGGCCGTGCCGCCCGACGAGCCGCCGGGGATGCGCGCCGGATCATAAGGATTGCGCACGGCACCGAATTCCAGGTTGGTGCTGGTCCAGCCGAACGAAAGTTCGTGGATATTGGTCTTGCCCAGCACGATGGCGCCGGCGGCCTTCAACCGCGCCACTGTGGTGGCATCGCGGCCAGGCACCCAGCCGCGCAGCGCCCGCGTGCCCACGGTGGTGACCATGCCGGCGGTGTTGACACTGTCCTTCACCGGGATCGGCAGGCCGTGCAGCGGGCCCATCGCGCCGCCGGCAGCGCGGTGCGCATCCGCCGCCCGTGCGCCCGCCCGCACCGCATCGGGATCAAGCGTGATGAAGGCATTCAGATGCGCGCCGGCCGCACATTGCGCCAGCAGTGCCTCGGCATAGTCCGCTGCCGTCAGCGTGCCGGCCTGCATGGCGGCCACCGCCTCGGTGGCGGAACGTTCGGTGAGGTCGCGGGTCATGGGCGTCTTTCGGGTTCGGATGGGCAAGGCCCACCATCACGCCTTCGCGGCTTGCGATCAACCGGGTTGGCAGCATCGGCGGCCCGTTCAGGGCGCTGCCGGCCTGCCAGCCTGGCTGTCGTCGCAGGTGGCAGCAAGCTGCCGCGCCGAAACATAGGGCGTTGGTGCCCGCACATGGCCGGCAGCCACCAGATCGAGCGTGGCCCCGGCATAGGCGGCATAGCCGGCAACGACGGCGGCGCTGATTTCGAAATCCGGAGCGCGGAACAGCCCGCTCCACCAATTCTGGCGCACGAAGCGGCTGGCACCGGATTGGGCGACACTGGCCTGCACCAGCACCGCCCCGCAGCCGAGCGCATCGGACAGCGCCTGCTGGGCGGTGATCGCGTCAAGCGGCGCCGTGCCGGTGTCATCGGCGCTCGACAGCGCCGTCACCAGATCGCTGGCCGCCTTGGCAGCGCTGCGCAGCGCGGTGACCGCCGGCACGCCATTGGCGTCGCCGCGATCCAGCCCATCAGCGCGCGACATGGCCTGGGCCGCAAGATCGGCCACTGCCTGCAATTGCGCCACCACGGCAGCGCGGGCGGCGCTGTCGTGCAGCGGGGCGAGGCGGACACGTGGCGGTGACGGGGCGGTGGCCAGCAGCGCGGCGGCCAGTTCGCGTTGCAGCAGGGCATCATCGGCACTGGCCGCCAGCCCGGACACGCTTGCCGTGGTCACAAACGACTGGGCCAGGCCGATCACGGCGGTGACGGTTGCCGCAGCGGCATCAATCGCCGGATTGATCTGGCCCAGGATGGCCCCGACACCCCGATCCTGCAAGCCGCGATCCTGGATGCCGCGATCCTGGATACCCCGCTCCTGGATGCCCCGATCTTGCCCGGCGGGTGCCGGCGGTCTGGCGGCAGGCAGCGGCGCGGCGGCCAGCGCCTGGCGCAGCGCCGCCGTCTGGCCATCGATCGCCAGCCGGAAGCGCTCCAGCCCGGCCAGATCGGGCGGCGTGCTGCCAGCCAGCACGATTACGTCGGCCGGCTGACGTGCCGTCACGGCGCGGGCGATGGCGCCGGCCGCGCGCCGTGCCGCCGCCACAATCAGTAACCCCGCTTCCATGGCGCCGGCATCGGCATCAAGGGTGATGGCCGGGCCGGATGCAGCAACAGGCCGGGCAACAGCTTTGCGGGCGTCGGCAGCAGTTGGCGGGCTGGCAAGTGGCTTTGGCAAAGTGTCACTCATGTCATTCACATTCCGATATCTGCCGGCCTCACCTGTGATCACAATATTGCGGGGTGAAAAACTTGGCGGTCAAGCGCAAAGACCGCCGATCGAACGACGGAATATGCTGCTGCTCTTGCGTTTTTGCTGACTGCATTCCAGAATTGCGCTTCGCAACGGCAAGAGTGGCAAGCCGGGCGCACGGGGGCATTATGGCAACAGGCACGCAAGGGCGCCGCAGCATCGCTGCCGGCCGCGGCTGTGCCCCGGTATCTGCCGCGCGGGCCGCCGATGCCGATTAGCTTTTCCTCCCAACCCATTGCGACGGAGTTGCACGCAATGCGCAAGGCCCTGATCGTCGGCATCGATTATTATCCCGTCCTCGGTTCGCTCAGCGGCTGTGTCAGCGATGCGGTGGCGATGGATGCGCTGCTGCGGCGCAACGACGACATGACGGTGAATTTCAACACCCGCCTGATCACCGGCCCGGTCGACCAGCCGGTGTTGGAGCGCCGAACGCTGAAGCAGGAAGTGCGCCGCCTGTTCGCGGACGAGAGCGAGATCGCCCTGTTCTATTATGCCGGCCACGGCTTTCTGGAAGATGTTGGCGGCTATCTGATCACCGGCGAATGCGAACATGGCGACGATGGCCTGTCGGTGGCCGAACTGATGACGCTGGCCAGCAGCTCGCCGGCGCGCAACCGGGTGATCATCCTGGACAGCTGCCATTCGGGTTTTGCCGGCAACCGCGCCGATTCCCCCATGGCAGAACTGCGCGAAGGCACCACCATCCTCACCGCCTCCACCAGCCTGCAAAACGCCAGCGAGCGCGATGGACACGGCATCTTCACCGGCCTGTTGATCGATGCGCTGCAAGGCGGCGCCGCCAATCTGGTGGGCGACGTCACGGTGGGCAGCATCTATGCCCATATCGACCGCGCCCTGGGCCCGTGGGCGCAGCGGCCGGTGTTCAAGGCCAATGTGAAGAATTTCATGTCGCTGCGGCGGGCACAGCCGGCCATTCCGCTGAGCGACCTGCAGTCCCTGCCCACCCTGTTCCCCGATCCCAATACGCCGCTGCCGCTCGATCCGGCCTATGAGCCGAACCGCAATGCCGGTGAGGAGGCGCTGCCGCTGCCCGATCCCGCCAAGAACGCCATCTTCAAGCAGTTGCAGCGCATGGTCGCCAACGCGCTGGTCGTGCCCGATGGTTCTGATTCCATGTATTATGCCGCCATGGGCAACAAGGGCTGCCGCTTGACGGCGCTGGGACGCCATTATCACCAGCTGGCCAGCAACGGCTGCATCTGAACGACAGGCTTGCGGAGAAGCGGACATGACACGCGCCGAGATCGAAGCCCGGCTGGCCGCCCTGATCGAACCGCTGGCGGCGCTGGAACATGAACGCTGGGCGCACTGGCAGCGCCACCTGCATGCGCAGGGCCAGTTGCAGGGCGATGGCGCGCTGCTGCTGCCGGCCGACAAGATCGCCCGCTGGCAGCGCCAGATCGACCAGCCCTATGCCGCGCTTTCCGACGCCGAACAGCAGAGCGACCGCGAACAGGTGGCGCGCTATTTGCCGCTGCTGATCGCCGCCCTGGCCGACGACTGAGCGGGGGACGCGCGTGATGCCGGAGGCGCCGTGCACCTGTCTGGTGGAGTGCGTGGCGGCCTGAGCCGGATTTGCAGCAGCGCGGGTTGACGGCAACGGCGTGGTGGTGGCAAGCGGTGCCGGCGCAGGCCCCGGCCTGATGCGGGTATGATGTAATGGTAGCCTGTCAGCTTCCCAAGCTGAACGCGCGGGTTCGATTCCCGCTACCGATCGCAGCCGGGCGCGTGTACAACGCGCAGCGTTGTTCACCGACTCCGGCAAGATCGGCCGGCGACCAAAAAAGGCGAGCCTTGCGCTCGCCTTTTTCGTGTGTCGTCCGACGGCGTGGCTTTGCCACGCCGCTCTTCCTTCCGTCTTCCGTCCGCGCCCCCGGCAGCCCCCTCCGTCGCCTTCGGCGCCACCTCCCCCACAGGAGGAGGATTTTACTCTGCCGCTTCGCCCAAAGGCGGCAGATTGTGCCCAAGCAGCCGCAGCAGTTCCGCCGCCGCCTCGACGATGTTGGTGCCGGGGCCAAAGATCGCCACCGTGCCCACCGATTTCAGGAAATCATAATCCTGCGCCGGGATCACGCCGCCGGCGATCACCTTGATGTCAGGCCGTCCCGCCTGCTTCAGCTCGTCGATCAGCGCCGGCACCAGTGTCTTGTGGCCGGCGGCGAGCGAAGAGGCGGCGACGAGATCAACGTCCAGCTTCAGCGCCAGTTCGCGCGCCTCTTCCGGGGTCTGGAACAATGGCCCCACCGTGGCATCGAAGCCCAGATCGGCAAGCGCGGTGCCCACCACCTTGGCACCGCGATCATGGCCGTCCTGGCCCATCTTGACGATCAGCACCCGTGGCTTGCGGCCCGTCCGGCGCTCGAACGCCTCGACGCCGTCTGCCACGCGGGCATAGGCCGGATCGGCCTTGTAGGCATCGGCATAGACGCCCTTCACCATCTTCACGACAGCGGCGTGGCGGCCGAACACGTCTTCCATGGCCTTGCTGATTTCGCCCAGCGTGCAGCGGGCGCGCGCGCATTCGATGGCCAGCGCCAGCAGATTGTCGCTGCCGCGCGCGCCGGTGCGCAGCGCCTCCAGCGCCGCCTCCACCCGCGCCGGATCACGCGCGGCCTTCACCTGCTCGATACGGGTGATCTGGCTGGCGCGCACGGCGACATTGTCCACGTCCAGCACCGGCACTTCGTCCACGGTGGAGGGCTTGTACTTGTTGACGCCGACGATCACCGTCTCGCCCATGTCGATGCCGGCCTGCTTGGCGGCGGCGGCGGCTTCGATGTCGAGCTTGGGCTTGCCGCTTTCGACGGCCCTGGTCATGCCGCCCATCGCCTCGATCTCGTCGATGATGGCCTGGGCGCCGTCCACCAACTGCTTGGTCAGCGCCTCCACATAGTAGCTGCCGCCAAGCGGATCGACGACATTGGTGATGCCGGCCTCTTCCTGCAGCACGATCTGGGTGTTGCGGGCGATGCGCGCCGAAAAATCGGTGGGCAGCGCGATGGCTTCATCCAGCGCGTTGGTGTGCAGGCTTTGGGTGCCGCCCATCGCGGCGGCCAGCGCCTCGATCGTGGTGCGGATGACATTGTTGTAGGGGTCCTGCTCCTGCAAGGACACACCGCTGGTCTGGCAATGGGTGCGCAGCATCAGGCTGCGCGGGTCCTTCGCGCCGAAATTGGTCATGATGCGCGACCACAGGGTGCGGGCGGCGCGCAATTTCGCCACTTCCATGAAGAAGTTCATGCCGATGGCGAAGAAGAAGCTCAGCCGCCCGGCGAATTCATCGACATCAAGGCCCTGCTTCTGCGCCGCGCGCACATATTCCATGCCATCGGCCAGGGTGAAGGCCAGTTCCTGCAGCGCCGTCGCCCCGGCTTCGTGCATATGATAGCCGGAGATGGAAATGCTGTTGAATTTCGGCATGTTGCGCGCGGTGTGGGCAATGATGTCGGCCACGATCCGCATCGAAGGTTCGGGCGGGTAGATATAGGTGTTGCGGACCATGAACTCCTTCAGGATGTCGTTCTGGATGGTGCCATCCAGCTTGGCCTGCGGGACGCCCTGTTCCTCGGCCGCGACGATGAAGAAGGCCAGGCACGGGATCACCGCGCCGTTCATGGTCATGGACACGGACATCTGGTCGAGCGGAATGCCGTCGAACAGGATCTTCATGTCCTCCACCGTGTCGATGGCCACGCCGGCCTTGCCGACATCGCCCGAAACGCGCGGGTGGTCACTGTCATAGCCGCGGTGAGTGGCCAGATCGAAAGCGACCGAAAGCCCCTTCTGCCCGGCGGCAAGGTTGCGGCGGTAGAAGGCGTTGGATTCTTCCGCCGTGGAGAAACCGGCATATTGGCGCACTGTCCACGGCCGGCCGGCGTACATGGAGGCGCGCACGCCGCGCGTGAAGGGGGCAAAGCCGGGCAGGCCCGGATCCCAGCCCGCCGTATCCTCGGCGGTGTAGAGCGGCTTGACCGTGAAGCCTTCCGGCGTGTGCCAATCAAGGCTCTGGCCCTTGACTTCCTTTGCCGCCATTGCGGCCCAGTCGTTCACGCCCGGCTTGTTCACATGCGCTCTCCCTTTGCCGGATGGCTTAAGCGCAGCGGCAAGGCGCTGGCAAGCCGGGGCGGCGCGTGCGGGGTGACGTGCCGCAGCCGGCGATCAGATCAGGCGCCGGGCCGCCGCCAGGTTTTCGGGGCCCGGCCTGCCGCGCAGCTGGCACGTGAACCGAGCGGCGCGGGGCGGCACCACCGGCAACAAGGTGCGTTATGTAGTGACGCGTCACTCCGCCGCTTCGGCCATGGCCGCGACCTTCGGGCTGGCGGTGGCGGCGATGGCCAGCAGCCGCTTCTCGATGGTCTTCAGCCGCGCCGGGCTGTCGATCTTGGCGCCGGTGAGATCGGTCACATAAAATGTGTCGGTGGCCTTTTCGCCGTAGGTGGCGATGTGGGCGCTGTGGATGGTCAGCTTCTGCTGGAACAGCCCGTGGGTGAGGGCATAGAGCAGCGCCGGCCGGTCCGAGGCGTTGACCTCCATCACCGTATAGCGGTTGCTGGCCTTGTTATCGATCAGCACGCGCGGTTCGACCCGGAACAGTTCGGCCTTGCGGCGGGCCAGCGGCCGCGCTGCCAGCTTGTCGGCCAAGCGGATGCGCCCGGTCAGCACATCCTCGATCGAACGCTTCAGCCGGGCCAGCTGCGCCGGTTCGGCAAAGGGCTGGCCCAGCGGATCGAGCACGACGAAATTGTCGATGGCCATGCCGTCGCGGGTGGTGTGGATGCGCGCATCGAAGATGTTGCCGCCGGCCAGGCTGATGGCGCCGGCGATGCGATAGAACAGGCCGGGGTGATCGGTGGCATAGATCGTCACCAGCGTGGTACCGCTGGCGGCATCGGGCAGGCAGGCGATGGCCAGCGGCGCGTCGCTGGCATCGGCCACCAGCGCGGCATTGGCGCTCAGCACGTCGGGCGCTTCGGCCACCCAGTAACTGTCGGCAAAGCGGCGGGCATAGGCGGCAAAGCGCGCCTCGTCCCAGCCCAGCGCCGCTTGCAGCTGGCTCTGGCGGGCGGCGATGCGGGTGGCCCGGCCGGTCTGCTTGTGGCCCAGGCGCAGCACTTCCTCGGCCGCTTCATACAGTTCGCGCAGCAGCTGCGCCTTCCAGCCGTTCCACACGCCCGGCCCCACGGCGCGGATATCGGCCACCGTCAGGATCAGCAGCAGGCGCAGCCGTTCCGGGCTGGCCACGGCGGCGGCAAAATCCAGCACCGTCTTGAAATCCGACAGGTCGCGCTTGAAGGCGGTGCGGCTCATCAGCAGATGGTTTTCGACCAGCCAGGCGACGGTTTCGGTCTCCTCCGCCGTCAGCCCCAGGCGCGGGCACAGCCGGCGGGCGATGTCGGCACCCAGGATGCTGTGATCGCCGCCGCGGCCCTTGGCGATATCGTGCAGCAGCACCGCCACGTGCAGCACGCGGCGGTTGATCAGCTGGTGGATGATGGCGCTGGACAGCTGGTGGTCTTCTTTCAGCTCGCCGCGCTCGATGCGCGCCACCAGGCCGATGGCGCGGATGGTATGCTCGTCCACCGTGTAATGATGGTACATGTCGTACTGCATCTGCGCCACGACACGGCCGAAATCCGGCACGAAGCGGCCGAAGACGCCGGCCTCGTTCATCCATCTGAGCACGGTTTCGGGGTCGCGCGGGGAGGTGAGGACGGACAGGAACAGCGCGTTCGCCGTCTTGTCGCGGCGCACGCGTTCATCGATCAGCCCGGCATCGCGGGCGGCGGCGCGCATGGCCAGCGGGTGGATGGCCACGCCTTCGCGATCGGCCAGCGCGAACATTTCCAGCAGCCGCACCGGATCGGCGGCAAAGAAACCGTCCCCCGGCACGCCGATCTGGCCGCGCCGCAGCGTGAAGCCATTCAGGCGCGACGGCCGCCGGGTGAGCGTGGGCAGCCACGACAGGCGCGCGGTCGATTCATCAAGATGGGCGAGGAACAGGCCGGTGAGATCGCCGACCGATTTCGCCATCAGGAAATAATGGCGCATGAAGCGTTCGACGGCGCTCATGCTGTCGCGGTTGGCATAGCGCAGGCGTGCGGCAAGCTCGCGCTGCACGTCGAAGGTCAGCCGTTCCTCGGCGCGGCCGGTCAGCTGGTGCAGCATGATCCGCACCGACCACAAATAGCTTTCCGCCCGGCGGAACTGCCTCAGTTCGTCGGCGGTGAGCAGCCCCTTGTCGACCAGTTCGGCAACACTTCCCACCTGATGCAGATATTTGCCGATCCAGAACAGGGCGTGCAGATCGCGCAGGCCGCCCTTGCCTTCCTTCAGATTGGGTTCGACCACATAGCGGCTGTCGCCCATGCGCTGGTGGCGGGCCTCGCGCTCGGCCAGCTTCTCGGCCACGAAGGCCCGCGCCGTGCCGGCCACCACCTCCTTGGCGAAACGCGCCGACGCCTCGTCGTACAGGCTCTGGTCGCCCCAGACGAAGCGCGCCTCCAGAAAGGCGGTGCGGATGGTCATGTCGGTGCGCGCCATGCGCACCACGTCGTCAAGGCTGCGGGTGGCGTTGCCGATCTTCAGCCCCAGATCCCACAGCAGGTAGAGCAGGGTCTCGATCACCTGCTCGCCCCACGGCGTCTGCTTCCACGGCGTGATGAAGACGATGTCCACATCGGAATAGGGAGCCATCTGGCCGCGGCCATAGCCGCCGACCGCCACCAGCGCCAGCCGCTCGGCCTGGGTGGGGTTGGCGAGCGGGTACAGCTGCTCAACCACCGTGTCGCAGGCGAGGCGCAGCAGCTGATCGGTGAGAAAGCTTTGCGCCGCCGCCAGTTCCAGTCCCCGCCCGGGGTGCGCGTCAAGCCGCCGCCTCAGCTCCGCCCGGCCGGCGGCCAGAGCGCTGCGCAGCGTGTCGGCAAGCAGGCGGCGGCGCTCCGAAAAATCCGGCGCGCCGGCCAGGCGCTGGGCCAGCGCATCGACCAGCGCGCGCCGATCGATGATGGCGCGGCGGTTGGGTATGGCATCGTGCCGGATCATGTCGCCGCAGGATAGGCGCGAATTGCCGGCATGGCCACAACGCTCACCCCCACAATTCCGGCGGCGGCGGCAACACGTCGCTGCCGTCGAAGCGCAGGCCATGCGGGCGGTCTTCGATCAGCAGCGGGCCATCGAGATCGGCAAAGCGGCCCTGCATGGCCACCAGGAAGGCCGGCGCGATGGCCAGGCTGGTGCACAGCATGCACCCCGTCATCACGCCCAGGCCACGGGTGGCGGCGGCATGGCGCAGGGCCAGCGCCTCGGTCAGGCCGCCGGCCTTGTCCAGCTTGATGTTGATGAACTGGTAGCGGCCGACCACAGCATCAAGGCTGGCGCGGTCGTGGCAGCTTTCATCAGCCGCGATCGGCACGGCGCAGCGCAGGCCCTCCAGCTCGGCATCGCGGCCCGCAGGCACCGGCTGTTCGACCAGTTCGACGCCCAGCGGCGCCAGCGCCGCCAGCGTGCGTTCAATGTCACTGCCGGCCCAGGCTTCGTTGGCATCGACGGTCAGGCGGGCATCCGGCGCGGCGCGGCGCACGGCCTGCAGCCGCTCGACATCGGCCTGCCAGCCGCCCTCCCCGCCCAGCTTCACCTTCAGCAATTCGCGGCCGCGCGCGCTGTGGGCGGCGGCAGCCATCGCGGCAGGATCGCCCAGGCTGATGGTGTAGGCGGTGAGCATCGGCTGCGGCACCGGCAGGCCCAGCCGCTGCCACACCGGCTGGCCGCTCAGCTTCGCCTCCAGATCCCACAGCGCGCAATCGGCGGCGTTGCGGGCAGCGCCGGCCGGCAGCAGGCCGAGCAGATCGGCCCGGCCGGCACCGGCGGCAATCGCATCGGCCACGCCCATCAGGGCAGCCAGCGCCTGCTCGGCCGAATCGCCCTTGTAATAGATGGCGGTGCCTTCGCCGCGGCCCACGGCGCTGCCGTCGTGGATTTCGGCCACCACCACGTCCACATGCGTCTTGGCGCCGCGCGCGATGGTGAAATGGCCCTTCACCGGAAAGCGTTCAATGCGGGCGACGAGTCTGCGGGCCATCGCGCCTGCCTGCCGCAAGCGGCGCTGCACCGCAACACACTTTGCGATCAGGCCATTCCGCGTCATGCTGCCGGCATGAGCGATTCAGATGACGAGCGGGAATCGGTCGAACTCGATCCCGTGGCCACGGTGTCCCGCATCACCGCGCTGGAAATGCTGGTGCGCCAGATCATGATCGTGCAGCTGCGCGTGCTCGACAAGATGGGCGAGATCCAGCTGACGCCCGATTATGTGCAGACCATCGGCAAGGCCTATGCCGAAAAGGTTGACGAAAGCCCGATCATCGAAAGCGCCAGCCCTGATGTGAACTACGAGTTCAAGATGATGGTGCTGCACAATCTGGAACGCTTCTTCGACGATCTGGAGAAGCATATCAGGGACAATCCGCCGTAAGCGGCAGGCGCACTGGCAGGCGCAACATCGGGGAAATCGCTGGAGGCCCGACCGGGAATCCCAATTTTATTGCAATAACAGTGACTTCAGTTGGCAAACCCGGCGCAAACTGACCATTGATTCCTTTGAGGTATTTTCGCGTTCGGCTAACCCGCCGCCTGACCGAAGTCGCAAAAAAGCCCCCGTTCCCGATGGCTTGGCGGCGAAGGGAACGGGGGCCGAAATCACCGGCTTGGAAGTGGCGCGGCAAGGGCATCAATACACCGCAGCGGCCAATCTGACAACGCGCCCCCGCATCCTGGGCGCCCTGCACATGCGGGGTGGCAAATGAACGCCGCCCGCATTTGGAAGGCCGCGTCTCTGAGGCAGACACCCGAGAACAGGCAGGCCATTGCGTCCGCCTTGGGCGTCTCCGATGCCTACGCGCTCGCGCCGTTCGTCGTTATGGAGACCGAGCGCGGACCGCGCCTTGCGGCTGCTCTCAGCCCGCCGCCACACTTGGACGCCGCCGCGCTGACTGCCTGGGATGCCAACCCCGATAGCGACGTGATCGAGATCGACTGGCGATCGGGCGGCGTGACGCTTGTGGGAGAGCCGGGCGGGTGGCTGTGTGGAGATCCGACGCCGCGCCAATCAATGCGGCTGTTTACCGATGGCCGCACGTTTGCGCGGGCATGGGCAGCGAGACGCCTGCAACACATCGACCGCTATCGCAAAGGCGGCGTGCCGGGCCTGAAGGCCTCCGACGCGCCCGATGGCTGTTTGCCCGGTTTCATTGTCGCCGGCCGCCTTGACGCCGTGAGGCAATGGGCACCGCTGCTCAGTGTGGCGAATGTCTCGATTGATAACCCCGCGCTGGTCCGCACGCTGAACAGCCTGCTTATCCGCGCCGCTGGCGTGCCTTCGGTCACGGCCGGCGCTCACCTGCAAGAGGTGGCATGATGAATATTCACTCTCCCTTCTCAGACGATTGGGGCAGCCCGCCCGGCTTGCAGATGATCGACGTTGGCGCTTGGCATGGGCAGCCAGTGCCCCAGCGCGAATGGATTGTCCCTGGCTGGATTTTGCCGCGCGCCGTCACTCTGCTCGCGGGCGCTGGGGGCACCGGTAAGTCGCTGCTGATTCAGCAATGGCTCTCCGCCATCGCGCTTGGCGACCTGTTTATGGGCGTTCGGGGCTTGGCACCGGTGCCGGTGCTTTATGTCAACTGCGAGGATGACGTTGACGAGTTGCACCGACGCCAGCACGCGATTGCCAAGGCGTTCGGTCGCCAACTCGCCACCTATGCCGGGCGGGTTCACCTAGTCGCGCGCCTGGGCATGGATAACCCCCTTGGCGTGGTGGGCGATGACGGCAAGTTCATTCCCAGCGAGTTCTATGCGGATATCAAGGCCGGCGCTCTTGCCATTGGGGCGAAGGTGATTGCGCTCGACAATGCGATGCAGCTCTACGTCGGCAACCTCAATGACCCGCGCGAAGTGACCGTCTTCTGCAATGCCCTCTCGAGGCTGGCTCTTGAAACGGGCGCTGCCGTTGTGCTGGCTGGCCATGTCGCCAAATCGGATAACAGCGAGTTCGCCGGCACGATGGCATGGGAAAACGCCGTCCGAATGCGCCTGTTCCTGAAGCGGGAAGCAGACGAAAACGGCGACGAGATCGAAGATAGCGACCGCCGAATCCTGACCCGCAGCAAGGCCAACACGGCACGCAAAGGCGAGCGGCTCAGCATGGTTTGGCACGATGGCGCATTTTACGGCGACCACGATGTGCAAAAGGCAGATGGCCGCGAGGCAGCTGCGGAAGCTGCCTTCCTTCGCTGCCTCGATCGGGCGACGGAACAGCGCCGCAATGTGTCGCACAAACCTTCAGCCAACTACGCTCCCAAGATTTTTGCGACCATGCCGGAGGCTGGAGGCATGAGCAAAAAGGCGCTGGAAGCGGCCATGAACAGGCTCATTGCCGCAGACGAAATTCTGCTGAGCCAAGAGCTATGGCGTGACGAAAAGCAGCGGAGATCGGCTTTCGGCATAGCCCGCGCGGACTGCGCAAACGGGTGCGCAAACCCTGCGCAAACCGATGCGCAAACGGTGCGCGAACCTAGCGCAAACCCTGCGCAAACCCGCGCGCACACACTCCCATATACTACGTATATACCCGGCCGGGCCTTTGCGCCCCCGGCCGGGTTTGAAGAAGGTGGGGGGGATGATGATTTGCCGCCTGGCGATTGGGTGCCGGATTACGCGCCCAACGAAGACCCGCCCGAATTGGAGCCGTGGCTGTGACCTCGCCAGACACGCTGCACACACTCGCCGCCCGCGTCTCTCGCCTGTCGCCAGATCGGCGCGACCCGGAACGCTGGCACATCGAGAAGGACGATATTGCGCGCAAGCTGTTGCAGTTGGCGCGCTCGCTGGAGAAGAGCCGTGGCTGACTATCCCTACAACACCGCACGCTGGCAGCGTCTTCGCGCCTCGCACTTGCGGTTGTCCCCGCTCTGCATTGGCTGCGAGGCCGTGGGACGCATCACCGTTGCCAACACCGTTGACCATGTGCTGCCCGTATCGGCAGGCGGGCCGGCATTCCCCGGCCATGACGGACTGGCAAGCTACTGCCCGGCCTGTCACAGCGCCAAGACGGCACGCGGCGAGGAAGCGGGCGCTGCCATCACCCGCAAGCCTCGGAAGGGCTGCGACGTCAACGGCAACCCGCTCGACCCCGCGCACCCCTGGAACGCCGAAAAATCTCTCGGAGCTGACGCCGACCAGACCGCGCGGGGGCACTTTTTCTCAATTAGTTTTCGGGGTTGAGCATGGGCAAGCGTGGACCTGGTGCCGGCCGCCTGAAAGCTGCGGCCGCGCGCGCTGAAATCATCACCGGGCATCCTTGGGAAAAGGAAGGGATGCCCCTTGCCGACAAGATGCTCGCCTTCATGGCGGAGCTTCCTATCGTCTCGGGCATTCGTGCCGGCGGGCGCCTGGAGCTGCTTGAGTTTCAAGAGCGGTTTATTCGGGGCGTGTATGGGCCAACGGATGACGCCGGCAACCGCCTGGTGCGCCTCGCTGGGCTTAGTATCGCCAGAGGCAACGGGAAGAGCGCGCTACTCGCCGGCATGTCGCTCGCGCACCTGTTGGGGCCGGCTGCCGAGCCTTATGGCGAGTGCTATGCGGCTGCGCTCGATCGGGAACAGGCTGCGGTGCTGTTCCGCATGTGCCGGGCCTATATCGAGGCAACGCCTTGGATGGCCGCGCGGGTGAATATCCGAGACTGGCACAAAGAAATCGAAGACGAAGAGACACGATCCTTTTGGCGGGCGCTCACTAGCGACGCGCGCAAAGCGCACGGGCTAGCGCCTTCATTCTGGATTGCCGACGAAGTGGCACAATGGCGAAGCCGCGAGCTTTGGGACAACCTGGCAACCGGCATGGGCAAGCGAGCGCACGCGCTAGGCGTGACTATCAGCACGCAAGCGCCCGATGATCTCCATTTTTGGAGCGAGTTCCTCGACGCCGAACATGGGCCTTCGACCTATGTGCAGCTTCACGCGGCACCGGCCGATTGCGCGCTTGACGATCGGGACGCTTGGCGCGCTGCCAACCCGGCGCTGGGGCACTTCCTGAACGAGGAACAATTCGAAGACGCGGCTAAGCGGGCCATCGCATCCCCGAGCTTCGCCGCCAGTTTCAGACTTTTGCAGCTCAATCAGCGAATTGACGCCGAAGAGCGATTCCTGAGCGCCGCCGATTGGGATGCAAACGGAGATCCGTTTGATGTTTGCGAATTGGAGGGCAAGCGGTGCTGGGGCGGTTTGGACCTGAGCAGCACCCTCGATCTTACCAGCTTGGCGCTTTGGTTCCCCGATGAGGGCAAGCTGCTCGTCTGGCACTTTGTCCCCGGCGACACGCTGAGGGAGCGAGTGGAGCGCGATCGGGTGCCCTATGAACTATGGGCCAAAGCCGGATGGCTTACCGTAACGAATGGCCGTGCGACCGACAGGCTCTCGATCGTTCGCCAGCTCGCTGAAATCGTGCAGGCATATGACGTGCAGGGAATTGCCTTCGACCGCTGGCGTTTCGAAGACCTCGCCAAAATGTTGAATGATGAGGGCATAGCCTTGCCCCTGGTGGAGTTCGTGCCGGGGCTGAAATCCTATGCGCCGGCAATGGACGCTTTCGAAACGGCCGTGCTTACCGGCATGATGCAGCACAACAACAACCCGGTGCTGCGCTGGCAGGCGGGGAACGTGCGAACAGAAATCGACGCGGCCGGCAATCGTAAACCGTCGAAAGCAAAGAGCCTCGATCGTATTGATGGCATCGTGTCGGCAATCATGGCTTGCGGATTGGCAGCCCGAGAGCCGCCAAAACGCGAGTTTGCAGGTGCCGTGGCGTGGCTATGACTTGACGGGGACTCGACCCTGTGGCCAACTCTGAGACGGGACCGGAAGCGACGGCAATCGCACCCGGTCCCTGACCACACTCGAAAGGATAGTTCGACCATGGCTAACGATACCCTACAGCCGGAATCCGTCCGGGCAACACCCACATTTGAACCGCGCTTGCTGGCAGATGCCGCCCGTATGATGGGCCTGAGTCCCGGCGACCCCCGCGTTGCCGAAAGCCTCGCCAGTGAGGATAAAGAGCGCGCTGCGCTGGAATATGCTTGCGGTGCTGTCACCGCCGCAATGGATGCCCTGGCCGCCCTGGATACGCTCCAGTTTGCACAATATCTCGACCGGCCGGGCGATATGGACGCGCAACAGCGCGACACCGTGGATCGGTTGCTGAGGCAGACGCGGCGCAACCTTCGCGCCGCCGTGGGAAGTTTGAGCCACCCCGGCTATGACCGTTTCATCGACATGTTGTCCGCGCACGGACTTTGCATCTACGCCGACTGAGCGGCAGTGATTGCGCGCCCGGTTTGCCGGCCGGGCGCTGGTATCTGAAAAAACCTATTGCAGTTCGCCATAGCCTCTGCTACCTATGGTCTCGACCAATAGGTAAGGGCTAGCAGATGACGAACTATCGACTGACTACCGTTGCGGCGTGCCGCGTCGCTCGCATCGACCGCCAGCGGCTCAATGAAATGATCTCGCAGGGTGATTATCGCTGCGCGCCGGAAACCGTCCCTGGGCGGAGCCGCCTGTTCGATGAGGCCGACCTTATCGCCCTGTTCGTATTTGCCCGCTTGGTCGAAGATGAAGTTCGCCCCAGCCGTGCCGGGTTCCTGGCTTTCCGCATTCTTGACGGCTTGCGAGCCGACCCGGAAGCGAACGAGATCACCATCTTTCACGCCATGAACAATGGCATGGTTCGCAACATCAATAAGCCGGATTCCACTGCGGGCCTTCACCTTTCCGGGATGGCCGCGCTGTTCACCCAGACATTCAACATTGAGACCATCCGCCAGATCGTGCGCCAAGGCATCGACGAAGAACGCGGCGTGATTGGCGAAGAAGATTAATCGGCACATGACCCAAGTTCCCGCCCCCTCCACTCCTTGCGGCCGACGCGACGCGGCCAAAAACGGAAGCCCGATGCCTCGGGGGGAAGCGGCTGCACATATGAGGAGGCTCAATCGGGCAACGTCGCACCAAATCAACACCTCCATCGTCGTGATGACAGAAGGAAACCACCCATGAAGACCACCGACCTGATCGAGCAGCGCGCGTCCGCGTTGCACAAGATGCACGAAGCGCACGCCGCCGATAACGGCGAGGCCTTCAAGGCCGCTGAGGCTGAAATCCGCTCGATCGACGAGCGCCTCGAGCGCGCCCGCAAGATCGACGAAATGGACAAGCTGGCACAGCGCCCGCGCGATGAGCGTTTCGCCGCCGAAGTGCGCGGTTACAGCCTGACGCGCCACCTTGCCGGTGCCGCTGGCCTGGGCACGGCTGACTGGGGCCGCGAGCGCGAGATCGACGCCGAGCTGCGCGCCACCTCCGGCCGCAGCTTCAAGGGCATTGCTGTCCCGACCGAGATCTTCGAAAAGCGTGTGCTGACGACTGCGGCACCTGGCGCTGGGCCGGGCAACAATCTGATTGCCGATAACTTCCTCGGCAGCGAATATATCAGCGCCCTGACTGCCTCGACAGTCATTGCAAGCCTGGGCGCCCGCGCGCTTCCCGGCCTGAGCGGCAACGTCGAAATTCCCGGCGAGAAAGCCGCCCCAACCGTTGCCTGGATTGCCGAAAACGCCGCGCTGAGTTCGACTGACGCGCAATTTCGGCAGGTGACGATGGCTCCGAAGCACGTCGGCAGCCTCAGTGAATTTTCGCGCAATATGCTGCTGCAAAGCAGCCCGGCTATCGAGGGCATCCTGCGGCAGATGATGGCGCGCGATATCGCGCTCGAGATCGACCGCGCCGCGATCAATGGCGGCGGCAGCAATCAGCCGGTTGGCATCCTCGCCGCCTCGGGCACGCAAACGCAGGCCTATGCAACGTCGCTGTTCCACACGGCCGCCGAAATGGTGGGCAAGGCCAACATCGCCAACGTCGGCGCTTCGCGGGCCTTCCTGTCAACCCCGCGTGTGCAGACCATCGCGTCCAAGGCGCTCACCACCGACAAGATGCCGGTCGGCATCTCGACCATCTTCCAAGGCGAGCGCAACGCCTTCAGCAATCTGGCACCCGATACGCTGGGGGCCGGCACCAATGAAAGCGCCCTGATCTATGGCGATTTCTCGGAAATGTTGATCGGCCTTTGGTCCGCTCTCGACGTGCTGGTTAACCCCTACGAATCCACCGCCTACAGCAAGGGCAACATCATGGTGCGCGCGATGGCGACCTGTGATGTGGCGCTTCGCAACCCGAGCGCCTTCGTCAAGGCAACGGGCGTGCTGGCGACGGCGGCGGGCATCGCCTAATGACTGCTCCCGGCAATCATCCCCTCTTGCCGGTTGAGCGGCGGGCGGCGGTTACTGAGGTTCGCGCCTCAGGCCGCCGCCTTGCCGGCTATGCTGCCACGTTTGGGGCCGTTGCCGAGATCGGCCGGGTGCGCGAGACTATCGCACCCGGCGCTTTCTCTGGCAGCCTTTCCGGCGACGTGCTGGCGCTTCTCGACCATGACCCCGGCAAGGTGCTGGGACGCACCCGGAGCGGCTCTCTCAGGCTGTCTGAGGACAGTCGCGGCCTTGCCTTCGATCTCGACCTGCCTGACACGCAGGCGGGCCGTGACGTGCTGGCATTGGCCGAGCGCGGCGATCTTGGCGGCATGTCTTTCGGGTTCATTGTGCCAGCCGGCGGCGAACGCTGGAATGGCGAGCAGCGGACCCTCAACCGGGTGGACTTGCGCGAAATCAGCGTTGTCTCTGCCTGGCCTGCCTATCCTGACACAAGCCTCGCATTGCGGGCGATGACGCACTTCTCGGAGCGCGAACGCCGCGAGCGGGCCATCATTCTTGCGGAGGTGAACCGTGCAATTGGTTGACCGCATTTTCAGCGCGATCGGTTTTGAACGCCGTTCGGCCGCTTCCTCGACATCGTGGGCTGCAATCGGCTCTGCGCTGGGCACTGCCCCAGCGGTTAGCGAGCGCATGGCGGAAAATTTCGCCACCGTTACCGCTTGCGTGAATGCCGTTTCGTCGGCGTTGGCGATGGCACCGGCTTATATCTATCGCCGCACCGATGGCGAGCGGGTGGAGGTTGTTAACCATCCCTTGCGCCGACTGATTGACGGCGGGCCGAACAGCACTCAGACATGGCCTGATTTGATCGAAGCGCACGCCGCCTCGACGCTTCTCTCTGGCAATGGCCTGATCGAGATCCAGCGCGATGGGGCCGAAATTGTCGGCTTGCGCCATATCCCCTGGGCATGGGTAAGCCCCATGCTCGCACCGTCTGGCCGTCTGGTCTATGACGTGACTGAGCAGACGGGCCTTTATGGCTCTCAGGGCCGCACGCGCCGCCTGTTGTCGGACGACGTGATCCACCTTCGCGACCGCAGCGACGACGGCATCCTCGGCCGCTCTCGGCTTTCCCGTTCGCCGGCGACTATTTCCAGCGCCTTGCAGGGCAATGAGTTCGCGCAAGCGTTTCTGGCCAATGGCGCGCAACCGTCTGGCGCGATCGAATCCGACGCGGCGATTGCGCCTGACAAGATGAGCGCGCTGCGCGCTCAGTTCGATGAGGGCCACGCCGGCACAAGCAAAGCCGGCAAGGTGCTGGTGCTGAGTGACGGCCTTAAATTCGTGCCGTTTCAAATCAGCCCCGAAGATGCCGAGTTGCTGGGCAGCCGGAAATTCAGTGTCGAAGAGGTTTGCCGCCTGTTTCAGGTGCCGCCGCCGCTGGTGCAGGATTACAGCCACAACACCTTCACCAACTCGGAAGCGGCCGGACGCTGGTTTGCGCAATTCACCCTGGGGCCGATGGCGCGCAAGATCGAGGCCGCATTCAGCCGGGCGCTGTTCCCGGAAGGCAGCGGCCTGGAGATCGAGCTTGACCTGTCCAGCTTCCTTCGCGGCGACCCGCAAACCCGGTGGGCTGCCCACAAGATTGCCGTTGAAGCCGGCATCCTTGACCCCGATGAGGTGCGCGAGATCGAAGGCTTTAATCCCCGGCAGCGCACGCCGCAGGCGGTGGCACAATGAGCCGCAACCGCTCCATGGCCAACCGGAATGCGCGGGCCTTCAGGAAGGACATTCAGCGCGTGCGTAAGCTGATGCAGCGCCTTCCCGATACTGTCGATTCCGAGATTATCGACACATACGAAAAGCACGCGCCTGTGATTTTGCAGCAAGCCCGGTCCGAAGCGCCTGGCACCGGCCGCCTGCGCAACGCCATCGCGCTGAAGATCTACCCGAAGACAAACCGCTTTTCGCTGGGCCTGTTGACGAGGGCATTGCGCCGCCGGTTTTTCTTTGCGCGCTGGCTGGAATACGGGCGGGGCGAGATGGCAAAGAAGGGGAAATATAAGGGCCGCCGCATTGGCGCGATCTTGCCCGGCAAGTATGACATGGTCGCCGGCCGCACCCGCCAGCTCGTCAACAACACGATCGTGAAAGACCTGAAGGACGTTTGGGAGCGCGCTCTTAAACGGGCGGCGGGGCTGCTCTAATGGCCAAGCGCCCGGCCTGTGTTACGCAAACTGAGCTGAAATACGCTCAGCAAGCCGGCATGGCCGTCGAAGTGCTGCCCGATGGCCGCAAGCGGTTTTATCCTTGGACGGCAGACGCTATGAGCGCCGCGCCGTCCAATGCCGCCTTGCTCAGCAAAATTGACAAGGTGGCGCTGTGAGGGAACGTCCGCGACCCTTTCCGAGGCACGTAAGCGCCTTCAGGGACCGCCACGGCAAGCTCCGCACGCGTTACAGGCGGACGGGCTGCAAGACCTACTATTTTGCGCACGAGCCGTTCAGCAAGGCCTGGTGGGCCGAATACAAGGCTTGCGATGAACAGCGGGAAGCGAACGCCATCAAGCCGGGTGAGTCGCGCACCGCCTCAGGCACGGTTAACGAGCTGATTGTCCGCTTCTATGAAAGCCGCGATTGGCAGGGGCCGTCCGCCAAAACGCGCCACAGCTTTCGACTTGTGATCGAGCGTTTCCGCGCCGCTCTGGGCGAGGAGCCGGTTGCCAGCTTCGATTATGGCGCGGCTGACAAGATCATGGCGAAGTTTGCCGACCGGCCAACGGCAGGCAACAAACTGCGCAAGCTGCTCATTCGCATTTGGAACGAAGGGAAGCGCCTGAAGCTGACCGATAGCAACCCATGGGAGCTGACAAAGCCATACAAGGAAACAGGCAGCTTCCACACTTGGACCGAAGGTGAGATCCGCCAGTTCAAGGCGCGCTGGCCGATTGGCACAAAACAGTATCTCGCGCTTGCTCTGCTGCTCAACACCGCACAGCGGAGCAATGACGTGCGCCTCTTGGGGCCGGATAGCGTGCGCGACGATCGGCTATGCCTTCGGCAGACAAAGACCGACGCTGAATTGAGCCTGCCAATCGTAATGGAGCTGCGAACAGCCATAAAGGCTACGCGCGCCACCGGGCCTACTTTCCTGCAAACGGGTGCCGGCAAGGCATTTACGCAAAAGGGCTTTGGCAACTGGTTCTCGGATGCCTGCAAGGCGGCAGGTGTTCCGGGCCGTGCCCATGGCCTGCGCAAAGCCGCCGCGCGCCGTCTCGCTGAGGCAGGCGCATCACAGCAAGAGCTGAAAGCCTGGACGGGCCACAAGACTGATTCTCAGGTTCGCCGCTATGTCGAGGCAGCCAATCAGGCGGATATGGCCGACGCTGCGGCAAACAAAATGGCTAACCGGAGGGATAGGTTAGCCAAAAATCCGCGCAACCCACTGAATCCGAAGGGATAAGTTATGAGTTGGAGGCCCGACCGGGAATCGAACCCGGGTTCACGGATTTGCAGTCCGGTACGTCACCACTCCGCCATCGGGCCTCGCGCGTGGGACAGCCGCCCTAGCAAGGTGGCGGCGGAACGGCAATGCCATAAGTGCGAAAGCAAGCCGCCGGCGTACGGAAGACTGGCAGAGGCGACAGGCCGGCCAACTCGCCCATTGCGCGACACGCCGCCGCACGGCACAAGCGGCCGGCGATGACGATGACCCAATCAGCAAGCCATTCCGCCGCCCTCCGCCAGACCATGGTGGACACGCAGTTGAAGACGGTGGGGGTGACCGATGCCGCCCTGCTCGCCGCTTTTGCCAGCGTCCCGCGTGAGCCGTTCCTGCCGGCGGCGCTGGCCGGCCTTGCCCATGCCGACGCTGCCCACGAGGTCGCCGTCGGCCGTTGCCTGCTCGCCCCGCTGGCGCTGGCCCTGCTGTTGCAGCACGCCGCCGTCACGCCCGGCCAGCGCGTGCTGGTGGTGGGCAGTGCCAGCGGCTATTCGGCGGCCATCCTGGCCCGCATGGGTGCCAGCGTGACCGCGCTGGAACATGATCCCGCGCTGGTGGCCATGGCCGCTGCCGCCGGTGTCGCCAGCGTGTCGGGCCCGCTGGCCGATGGCTGGGCGGCGGCTGCGCCTTATGATCTGGTGCTGTTCGAAGGTGCCATCGCCGGCGTGTCCCCGGCCATTGCCGGCCAGCTGGCACCCGGTGGCCGCATTGCCGCCGTGCTGCGCCAGGCTGGCGTGGGCCGCGGTTATGTCGGCCCGATCACGGCCGCTGGCCAGCCCGCCGGCCTGCCGTTCAACGAAATGGCGGCCCCCGATCTGCCCGGGTTTGGCGCCCGCCGCGAATTCGCATTCTGATCGCGCCGATCCGAAATTGCGCTAGAATTTCGAAACCAATTTGCAAGCCACAGCTGTGGCGTTTTTCCGGAGCCTGTCGTAACAAACCGGCATGAGCGAGCCTTCACCCCGTTCCGATACGCCCGATCTGGAAGCCATTCTGGCCTCCATCCGCACCCGCGTGCTGGAACCGGGCCGGGATGTCGAACCGGCACCGCCGCCCGCAGCGCCAGCTGCTGCTGCTGCTGCCGCCCCGGCCGCGCCCGTGCCGCTGGCGGATGTGATGATGACGGGGGCCGGCGGCGGCATGACCCTGGATGATCTGATGCGATCGATGCTGGCGCCGCAGATCCAGGCCTGGCTTGATGCCAACATGCCGGAAATTGTCGAGCGGCTGGCGCGCGAGGAAATCCGCCGGCTGACGGCACGGCTGTGACCCTGCCGCCCGCGCTGGTGACAGCGCTGCTGCTCACCCTTTCCAACCTGTTCATGACCTATGCCTGGTACGGCCATCTGAAAGACCGCGCCATGCCGCTGGCCACGGCTGTCATGCTGGGCTGGGGCATCGCTTTCTTCGAATATTGGTTGGCAGTGCCGGCCAACCGCATCGGCAGCGCCGCGCTCACCGCGCCGCAGCTGAAGGGCATGCAGGAGGTGATCTCCATCCTGGTGTTCGCCGCCTTCTCCACATTCTGGCTGGGCCAGCCGATCACGCCGCGCCAGATGCTGGGCTTTGCCCTGATCGTGGCGGCCGCCATCCTGATCGTCGGGGATTAGGCTTTTCGGTTGCCGCCCCAGCGGCTATGCGCGCCTGATGATCGACAAGATTTTTGATCCCGCCAGTTTCGAACAGCGCTGGTATGCCCATTGGGAACGCGAAGGCCGCTTCCGCCCGGCCCGCGGGCAAGCACAGCCGTTCACCATCGTGATCCCGCCGCCGAACGTGACGGGCAGTCTGCACATCGGCCACGCGCTCGACAACACGCTGCAGGATGTGCTGATCCGCTGGCACCGGCTGAACGGCCGTGATGCGCGCTGGGTGGTCGGCACCGATCATGCCGGCATCGCCACCCAGATGGTGGTGGAGCGCCGCCTTGCCGAAACCCAGTCGCCCAGCCGCACCGCCATGGGCCGGGAAGCCTTTGTCGAGAAGGTGTGGGCCTGGAAGGAGGAATCCGGCGGCACCATCACCCGCCAGCTGCGCCGGCTGGGCGCCAGCTGCGACTGGTCGCACGAGCGTTTCACCATGGACGAGGGCTTCAATGCCGCCGTCATCAAGGTGTTCGTGGAGCTTTACCGCCAGGGCCTGCTCTACCGCGACAAACGGCTGGTGAACTGGGACCCGAAGCTGAAGACGGCGATTTCCGATCTGGAAGTCGAAACCCGCGAGGTGGCGGGCAGCTTCACCCACATCCGCTATCCGCTGGCGGACGGGTCCGGCCATGTGATCGTGGCCACCACCCGGCCCGAAACCATGCTGGGCGACACCTGTGTCGCCGTGCATCCCGAGGATGAGCGTTACACGTCGATGGTCGGCAAGCTGATCGCCCACCCGATCACCGGCCGCCAGATCCCGATCATTGCCGATGAATGGGCCGATCCGGCGCTGGGTTCGGGCGCGGTGAAGATCACGCCGGCGCATGATTTCAACGACTGGCAGGTGTATGAGCGCCACAAGCACATCGGCTGGATCAACATCCTTGATGCCGAAGCCCATATCTGCGCCGCGCCGGGCGTGCCGGCCGGCTATGTTGGCCTGAGCCGCGAGGATGCGCGCAAGCAGGTGGTGGCCGACCTTGAGGCGCTCGGCCTGATCGAGCGCATCGAGCAGAAGACCATCCAGATGCCATATGGTGACCGTTCCGGCGTGGTGATCGAACCGTGGCTGACCGACCAATGGTATGTGAACGCCGCCGAACTGGCCAAGGACGCGCTGGCCGCCGTGCATGATGGCCGCACCCAGTTCGTGCCGAAGACCTGGGAAAAAACCTATTTCAACTGGATGGAGAATATCCAGCCGTGGTGCGTGAGCCGCCAGCTGTGGTGGGGGCACCGGATTCCGGCGTGGTATGCGCCCGATGGCCAGGTGTTCGTGGCGGAAACCGAGGCCGAAGCGCAGGCCATGGCCGGCGACGTGCCGCTGACCCGCGACGAGGATGTGCTCGACACCTGGTTCTCCTCGGCGCTGTGGCCGTTCGGCACGCTGGGCTGGCCGCAGCAGTCTGCCGAGCTTGCCCGCCATTATCCCGGCGACGTGCTGGTGACGGGTTTTGACATCATCTTCTTCTGGGTCGCCCGCATGATGATGCAGGGCCTGCATTTCATGGACGATGTGCCGTTCCGCACCGTCTACTGCCATGGCCTGGTGCGCGACGCCAAGGGCCAGAAGATGAGCAAATCCAAGGGCAACACCGTCGATCCGCTCGGCCTGATCGATCAATATGGCGCCGACGCGCTGCGCTTCACGCTGACGGCGATGGAAACGCAGGGGCGCGACATCAAGCTGAACGAAAGCCGGATCGAAGGCTATCGCAACTTTGCCACCAAGCTGTGGAACGCGGCGCGCTTTGCCCAGGGCAACGGCATTGCCGGCAGCACCTCCGCCCTGCCTCCGGCCGCCGGCCAGCCGGTGAACCGCTGGATCATCGGCGAGGTGAAGAAGACGGCGCGGGCGCTGGAACAGGCCATCGCCGATTTCCGCTTCGATGCCTATGCCGATGCCCTCTACCGCCTGGTGTGGAGCCGTTTCTGCGATTGGTATCTGGAACTGATCAAGCCGCTGCTGGCCGAAGGCGCTGACGAAGCCGTGGCCGCCGAAACCCGCGCCGTCGCAGGCTGGGCGCTGGATCAGATCCTCGTCATGCTGCACCCGGTGATGCCGTTCCTCACCGAGGAATTGTGGCACCAGCTGGCCATCCGTGACGATCTGATCCTGGCCGCATGGGTGCACACCGATGCGCTGCCGGAAGATGCCGCCGCCAGCGCCGATATCGACTGGCTGATCGGGCTGATTTCCGAAGTCCGCTCGGCCCGCACCGAAGTGAATGTGCCGCCGTCGGCCAAGCTGGCCTATGCCGTGGAAGGCGCGTCGGCCGAAACGCTGGCGCGGCTGGCTGCCAATGCCGCCGTGATCGAACGCATGGCCCGCATCCTGCCCGGCGATGCCGCCGATGGCGGCCGGCTGGCGGTGGTGCACGGCGAGGCGACGATCCTGATCCCGATCGGCGCGGTGGTGGACCTCGCCGCCGAAAAGGCCCGGCTGGAAAAGGCGCTGGCCGCTGCCGTGAAGGAGCGGGACGCGCTTGGCGGCCGGCTGTCGAACCCCGGCTTCACCGAAAAGGCCAAGCCGGAAGCGGTGGAGAAGGCCCGCGAGGATCATGCGGCGCGCGCGGCGGAGGCCGAGCGGCTGCAGGCGGCGCTGGCGCGGCTGGGGTAAGGCGCGGCGGTCTTGGCACCGCCGCCCAACCTGCTAGCCTTCCCCCGGACTCAAACGGGGGGACCTCATCATGCTTCACCGCACCACCGCGCTGGCGTTGCTGCTGGCCACGCCGGCAATGGCGCAGACGCCGGCCACACCGGCCGCGCCGCCGCCCGCCGCCGCACTGGCCGACAATCCCGACGTGCAGGCCGCCGAACGCCTGTTCAGCGCCTGGCTGGAGGCACAGATCGCCTATCGCGGCCTGCCGGGCGTTGCCGTTGGCGTGGTCCATGATCAGCAGATGCTGTGGTCGAAAGGCTTCGGCTTTGCCGATGTCGCGGCGAAGAAGCCGATGACGGCCGACACGCGGTTCCGCATCGCCTCCAACTCCAAGCTGTTCGCCGCCATCGCCATCTTGCAGCTGCGCGAGCAGGGCAAGCTGCGTCTGGACGATCCGGTGGTGAAATATCTGCCGTGGTTCACGCCCCGGCCGGCCGGGCCGGATGACGGCCCGATCACAGTGGAACAATTGCTGTCGCACTCGTCGGGCCTGCAGCGCGAGGCCGGAGACCATTGGTCCAGCTTCAACTTCCCGACCCGGGAGGAGCTGATCAAGCTGATGCCCGATCGCCAGTCGCCCTATCCGCCGCAAACGCGCTGGAAATATTCCAACCTGGCCTTTGCCGTGGCCGGTCAGCTGGTGGAAAAGATCACCGGCCAGCGCTGGAATGATTATGTGAAGGCCAACATCATGCTGCCGCTGGGCATGACGTCATCCAGCATCGACACGCAGGATCCCGGCCTCGCCACCCCCTATGCCAGCCGGAAACCCGATGGCACCCGGCGCGTGCTGCCGTTCGTGGATGCGCATGGCATGGCTTCGGCCACCGGCGTGACCAGCAATGTCAACGATCTCGCCCGGTTCATTTCGGCCTGGCTGCGGCGCAGCGGCCCCAATGTGCTGACCGCCGGTTCCTGGCGCGAGGCGCTGCGGGTGCGCAGCGTTGATGAGGATTGGGAAAGCGGTTCCGGCCTGGGCTTCGATCACGAGCGCATCAAGGGCAAGACCTATGCCGGCCATGGCGGCGGCTATCCCGGCAACACCACGCAGACGCTGGCCGAGGTGAACGACAAGATCGGCGTGATCGTGCTCACCAACACCAATGATTCCGGTGCCTTCAACATCGCCGCCCAACTGATGAACACGGTGGGTGCCGCCGTGGTGAAGGCGGCCGCGCCGCCGCCCAATGCCCTGTGGGATGACAGCTGGGCGCGATTTGCCGGCCATTATCGCAGCAATTACGACGATGGCATCACCCAGGTGGTGCTGCTCAACAAACAGCTGGTGCTGCTCGGCACTGGCCCCGGCCCGGCCGAGACAAAGACCGTGCTGGTGCCGCTTGGCGGCGGCCGCTTCAGGCTGGAAGCGCCCACCGGCGGCGGCGACATCGGCGAGATCGTCCGCTTTGAGGAGAAGGACGGCAAGGTGACGCGCATGATCATGGGCGACGGCTGGGCTGACCGCACCGAGGCGTGGTGAGCGGGACATCACGCCCCCTTCCCTCACCCGGCCCGCCCGACTAGAAGGCGCGCGTGCACCGTTTTGCCAATCCCGCGCGATTCCTTCGCATTGCCCGCATTGCCACGCCGATCGTGGCGCTGCTCGGCCTGGCGCTGACGGCGGCGGGCCTGTGGATCGGCCTGTTCGACAGCCCGCCCGACTATCAGCAGGGCGAAAGCGTGCGCATCATGTATGTGCATGTGCCGGCGGCCTGGCTGGGCGCGGGGGGTTATCTGTCCCTCGCCATCGCCTCGGCCACGGCGCTGATCTGGCGCCACCCGCTCGCCACCATCGCGGCGCGCGCCATCGCGCCGGCCGGTGCTGCCTTCACCGCCATCTGCCTCGTTTCCGGCAGCCTGTGGGGCAAGCCGACGTGGGGCACATACTGGGTGTGGGATGCGCGGCTGACCTCGATGCTGGTGCTGCTGTTCCTCTATCTCGGCTATCTCGCCCTGTCGGCCAGCGAGGCGGAAAAGGGCGGGGAACAACGCGGCGCGGCGATCCTGGCGCTGGTGGGCGTCATCAACCTGCCGATCATCAAATATTCGGTGGAATGGTGGAACACGCTGCATCAGGGCAGCAGCATTTCGGTGGTCAACGCCTCGTCAAAGATCGCGCCGGAACTGCTGAAGCCGCTGCTGTTCTCGGTGGCCGGCTTCTCCTTCCTGTTTGCCGCCATCGTTCTGATGCGGATGCGCGCCATGCTGGCGCAGCAGCGCGTGGACGCGCGCAGCCGGCGCATGGCGGAGGCCTTGGCATGAGGATTGGGGCATGAGGATTGGGGCATGATGGTCGAAGGCGTCGTCACCCGCCCCGATCTGTGGGTGAATTTCATCTGGCCGGCCTATGCCATCACGCTGGTCGGGCTGATCGGCCTGCTGGCCTGGGCGTTTCTGTCCATGCGCAACGCCGAAAAGAAGGCAGACGCGGTGAAGCGCAAATGAAAGCGTCAAGACCGAAGGTCCTTCAGCCATGAAGGCCAAGCATCAACGCCTGTGGCTGGTCGTCGGCGCCATGGTGGCGCTGGGCGGGGCCGGCGCGCTGGCCTTCTCGACACTGGGCGAGAAGGCGACCTATTTCTATGCTCCCAGCGATCTGGCGAAAGGCCCGGCGCCGACGGACGCGATAAGGCTGGGCGGCATGGTCGAAAAAGGCTCGCTGCAGCGCGATGGCGAGACCGTGCGCTTCGTGGTGACCGACATGCAGACGACGGTGCCCGTCACCTACACCGGCATCCTGCCTGATCTGTTCCGGGAGGGGCAGGGCGTGATCGCCGAGGGCCGCATCAACCCGGCGACCGGCGTGTTCACCGCCGAAACCATCCTGGCCAAGCATGACGAGAAATATATGCCGCCGGAAGTCGCCGGCGCGATGAAGAAAACCGGCCACGTCTCGTCGGGCAACTGATGCCACGCGCCATCGCGCCGCTGCCCGGCGCACTTGCCACCACCATCGCCCTGTGTGCCGCAGCGCCGCTCTCGCTCAGCGCGGGGCCGGTGCCGATCACCCTGCAATCGCTGATCGTCTGCCTGGCCGGCGCGCTGGCCGGTGGTGCGGGCGTGGCCGGCGTGCTGGGCTGGCTGGCGCTGGCGGCGCTGGGCCTGCCGGTGCTGGCGGGCATGAAGGGCGGACTGCTGGCGATGGGCGGATACAGCGCCGGCTTCCTGATCGGGCTGCCGCTGGCGGCGCGGCTGGCGATGCGCTGGCACGCAGGCTGGGGCTGGCGGCGGACATTGTGGTTGATGCTGGCGGCGCATGGCCTGCTGCTGGCGCTGGGCGCGGCCGGCGTGGCAATGCGCGGCGGCGATGTGGCGGCGCTGGCGGTGCTGGTGCCGGGGGCCGTGGTCAAGGCGCTCTTGGCGTGTGCGGTGTTGGTGATGATGTCCCGGACGGCCAGGCCTGCGCCCTGACAGACACGCCAAGCCCGCTGATTGGGCACCTGCAACGGTGCGGGCTGCTCAATCGTGCTTCGGCACCCGCGTGGTCTGCCACGGCTCGCCCATATCCTCCAGCACCAGCTCGATCACCTCCACCTGCGCGCGGATGGCGATGCCGCCGGCGCAGGTGATCACCAACCAGTCGCCATCCTGCGCCAGTGACAGGATGGCGGTGACGGCGTGCGGATCGTCGCTCCAGCCGGTGCGCTGCACGGCCGACACCGTCTCGATACGCAACGCGCAGCGGCTGCGCGACGGGCCAAAGGATTCTGCTTCAGCCTCGCGGCGGTAGCGGTTCACCAGCAGCGCCAGCCGGCGCGCCGTGCGGTCAAACCCCACGTCGGCCAGCCGCAGCGTCGCATCCTGCAGCAGCGCCGAAAACGTCTCGACGTCAGCCGCCTGCTGGCCCAGCAGGGCGAGCTTAGCCATCGCCAACCCGCTCGATATCGGCGCCGACGGCCTGCAGCTTTTCCTCCAACCGCTCATAGCCGCGATCGAGGTGATAGATGCGCGACACCGTGGTTTCGCCATCAGCGGCCAGCCCGGCCAGCACCAGGCTCATGGAAGCGCGCAGATCGGTCGCCATCACCTGGGCACCGTTCAGTTTCGGCACACCGCGCACCACGGCGCTGCGGCCGCGCACGGTGATATCCGCCCCCATGCGCGCCAGTTCCGGCACGTGCATGAAGCGGTTTTCGAAGATCGTCTCGGTCAGCAGCGAAGCGCCGTTGGCCACGGTGAGCATCGCCATGAACTGCGCCTGCATGTCGGTGGCAAAGCCCGGATAGGGCGCGGTCGACACGTTGATGCCGCGCATCTCGCCGGTGCGGCGCACCATGATGCCGTCGTTGGTCGCCTCGGTCTCGACACCGGCTTCGTGCAGCGCCTCGATGGTCACGCCCAGGTCTGCCGCCGACGCGCCGACCAGTTCCACCTCGCCGCCGGCAATGGCGGCAGCGCAGGCATAGCTGCCGGCCTCGATCCGGTCGGGCATCACGGCATAGGTGGCACCGTGCAGTTCCTTCACACCGGTGATCGTCAGCTTCTCGGTGCCGATCCCGGCGATCTTCGCGCCCATGGCGACGAGGCAGTTGCACAGATCGACGATTTCCGGCTCGCGCGCGACATTTTCAAGGACAGACACGCCCCGGGCCAGCACGGCGGCCATCAGCGCATTTTCGGTGGCGCCAACGGAAACGATCGGAAACACATAGCGGCCGCCCGGCAGGCCGCCGGCGGGAGCAGTGGCCTTCACATAGCCGGCGGCCAGCTCGATATGGGCACCCAGATGCTCCAGCGCCTTCAGGTGCAGATCGATCGGGCGGTTGCCAATGGCACAGCCGCCGGGCAGCGAGACGGTCGCCTCCCCGGCGCGGGCCAGCAGCGGGCCGAGCACCAGGATGGAGGCACGCATCTTGCGCACAATATCATAGGGCGCCAGCGTCGAGGTGATGCGGTTGGCGCGAACGGTCATCACGCGGCCGAACTCGTCAGGGCTGGTGCCTTCGATGGTGGTGGACAGGCCGTGGTTGTTGAGCAGGTGGCCGAACGTATCGATATCAGCCAGGCGCGGCAGGTTGCGCAGCGTCAGCGGCTCATCGGTGAGCAGCGCGCAGGGCATCAGCGTCAGCGCGGCGTTCTTGGCGCCGGAAATCTGGATGCGGCCCTTGAGCGGTCGGCCCCCGCGGATGACGATCTTGTCCATGGCTGCTCCCTTAGCGCGCAGCCGTGCCGCGCGCCACTGGGGGCAGCCATGTTTTGTCATCGGCATGGGCTTGGGGCAGCCCCGCCGTCAGCGCCCGGGTTCAGGACGGGTTGAGCACGCTGCGGCGACGCAGGGACAGCGTGTAGAGCGCGAGGCCCACCCAGATGCAGCCGAAGGCCGCCAGCCGCGCCGGCGCCAGCGTCTCGCCGAACAGGAAGACGGCCTGGAAAAACACCAAAGTGGGCGACAGATATTGCAGCAGACCCAGGGTGGAGAGCGGCAGGATGCGCGCCGCCCGGCCGAACAGCAGCAGCGGCGTTGCGGTGATGATGCCGCTGGCCGCCAGCAGCGCGATCTGCGCCAGCGGCATGTCGCTGACATTGTAGGGCCGCGTCGCCAGCCAAGCGAAGGCGATGGGGGCGAGCAGCAGGGTTTCGACCGCCAGCCCCGACAGGCCATCGACCCCGGCCGTCTTGCGGATCAGGCCATAGGTGCCGAAGGAGGCGGCCAGCACCAGGCTGATCCACGGCAGATAGCCCAGCTCGATCGTCTGCACCGCCACGCCGATGGCCGCCAGCGCCACGGCCGCCCACTGCATCCGGCTCAGCCGCTCGCCAAGCAGGGTAACGCCGAAGATGACGTTGACCAGCGGGTTGATGAAATAGCCCAGCGAGGTGTCGAGCACATGCCCCGCCAGGATCGCCCAAGTGTAGACCAGCCAGTTGATGCCGATGGCAATGGCGCTGGCGAACAGCATCGCCACCAGTTTCGGCTGGCGGAAGATGTCGCGCAGCCGGCCCCAGCCGGCCGAGGCGGTGAGCACGCCGGCCAGCACCAGCAGCGACCAGGCGATGCGGTGGCTGAGCACGTCGCCGGCGGCAAAGCCGTGCAGCAGCCGCAGATAGAGCGGCATCAGCCCCCAGATGACATAGGCACCCAGGCCGGCGATCAGGCCGGCGCGATACGAGGTGGTGGGGGCGCTCATGGCGGGCGGGGTAGCGGGGCAGGGCCAGCCGCGCCACCCCCTGCGGCGTTACAGTTTCGGCATCTAGAGCTTGGGCAGGGTCACGCCGCGCTGGCCCATATACTTGCCGGCACGGTCGGCATAGCTCACCTCGCAGGGCTCGTTGCCCTTCAGGAACAGGAACTGGCAGGCGCCTTCATTGGCATAGATGCGGGCCGGCAGCGGCGTGGTGTTGGAAAATTCCAACGTGACATGGCCTTCCCAGCCCGGCTCCAGCGGGGTGACATTCACGATGATGCCGCAGCGGGCATAGGTGCTCTTGCCCAGGCAGATCACCAGCACGTCGCGCGGGATGCGGAAATATTCGACCGTGCGGGCCAGCGCGAAGCTGTTGGGCGGGATCACGCACACATCGGTCTTGCGATCGACAAAGCTTTCGGAGCGGAAATCCTTCGGGTCAACGATGGCGCTGTCCACGTTGGTGAAGATCTTGAACTCGTCCGCCACCCGCGCGTCATAGCCATAGGACGACAGGCCATAGGAGATGCAGCCCCCGCGCGTCTGCCGCTCCACGAACGGCTCGATCATGCCCTGGTTCAGGGCGGTTTCGCGGATCCAGCGGTCGGAGAGAACGGACATCAGTGGCCTTTGATGTGGAGGACGCAGATCAGGGTGAACAGGCGGCGCGCCGTGTCGAAATCGACGATGGCGCGGGTTTCCAGCCGTTCCTTCAGCAGTTCGGCGGCATCATTGTGGATGCCGCGCCGCGCCATGTCGATGGTTTCGATCTGGCCGGGGCTGGCCTGCCGGATCGCCTGGTAATAGCTGTCGCAAATCGCGAAATATTCCCGAATGGTGCGGCGGAACGGGCTGAGCGCCACCTGGAAGGCATCAACCTGTTCGTCGTGCGTGTTGCGCACCGTCACGTCGAGGCGGCCATCCTCCACGCCCAGCAGCAGCTTGTAAGGCCCATGGTGGCCGGCCTCGGCGGCGGCGACGGGCTTGAACTCATTGCCTTCCAGCAGATCGAAGATGGCAACGCGGCGTTCCTGCTCGATATCGGCGTTGCGCCACAGGATGGTGCGCTCGTCCAGCTTGATGTCGACAAGGCGGTAATCGGCCGTCATTTCGTCACCGCCGGAAACGCGTTCACCAGCCGAGCCAGCGCATCGCGCACCGGCTGCAGCCGGTCATCCTGGGTCTTGCCCAGCCGCACGACCACCAGCCGCTTTGACGGCACGATGATGACATATTGGCCCAGATGCCCGATCGCGGCGAAGGCATCGGCCGGGCCGGCGTGCCAGAACAGCGCCTCGTCCTTGCCCGATGCCGGCCGGCGGTTGAGCCAGAACTGGCCGCCATAACCGGGGTTGGTTGGCGACGGTGTCACCACGAACCGCACCCATTCGGGTGACACGATCTGCCGCCCGGCCACCCTGCCGCCATCCAGATAAAGCTGCCCGAACGCCGCCCAGTCGCGCGCCGTCGCATGGCAGAGCGAGCCGCCATAAAGATTGCCGGCCGGATCAAATTCGCACAGCAGCGAGGTCATGCCCGCCGGGCCGGCGAGGCGGCGCAGCAGGAAATCGCGCACCGCGCGCTTGCGCATGTCCGGCGTGGCACCCGGCGCAATGGCATCGGCGGCGATGCGGGCGAGAATGTGGGTGGTCAGCGTGTTGTACTGGAACCGCGTGCCGGGCGGCACCTCCGCCGGCTCGGCCACGGCGGCCTTGTAGACATCGGCCGACAGGTCGGCAAACAGCGCGCGGTTGGTGTCCGAATGCTCGGGCTGCGGCCCGGCTTCATCGTGCTTCAGGCCCGACGCCATGTGCAGCAGCTGCCGCAGCGTGATCTTCGCCCGCGCATCCCCGCGCCATTCCGGCACCGGTGCCGGCGCGTCGAGCTTGAGCTTGCCATCCGCCACCAGCATGCCGATCAGGGTTGAAGTGATCGATTTCGCCATCGACCAGCTGATCAGCCGGGTCGCCGGGCCATAGCCGGGGGCAAAGCGTTCATAGACCGGCTTGCCATCCTGCAACACGACGACGGCGCGGGTTTCCCTGGTGGCCGGATCGGTGAACAAGGCATCGGCCAGCGCCTGCGTTGCCGCCGGCAGGGCGGCAGGCGCTGGCACCGGCACCGGCACCGGCAGCCCATCGGCGCGCGCCGGGCCGGCCGTCACGGCCAGCACGGCCAAGACGCTTGATCGCGCTGCCCATTTTCTCCACCCTGTCATCAATTTCACGCTAAAGGCCCAGCACCCATCATGGCAAGTGACACATCAGCCCCCAAAACATCCACACCGCGCCGCCGCTGGCTGGTGTGGGGCCCGGTGCTGGCCCTGTGCCTGCTCGCCGGGGCGTGGCTGGGCCTGCGATATTCCACCACCGGCCGGCAGGCGCAGCTGGCGGCCGGCTATATCGCCCATGTCACCTGCTCGTGCCGTTTCGTCGGCCGCCGCGACATGGCCAGTTGCGACACCGATCGCGAACCCGGCACCGAAATCGTGTCGGTGAGCGAGGACACCAAGGCCCGCACCATCACCGCCAGCGTGCCGCTGCTGGCGCGGCGCACCGCGCGCTTCGATGCCGATTATGGCTGCGCGCTCGATCCGCCCTGACCCGGCGCCTACAGCCAGCCTTTCCAGCGGAAGATCAGATAGGGGAAGATCGCCGCGGCCAGCATCACCCCGACCGCCATCGGATAGCCCCACAGCCAGGTGAGTTCCGGCATGTGCTGGAAATTCATGCCATAAACGCCGGCAATCAGCGTGGGCGGCAGGAACACCAGGCTGGCCACCGAAATGATCTTCAGCACCGCATTCTGTTCGATCGAGATCAGGCCCAGCGTCGCATCGAGCAGGAAATTGAGATTGTTGCCGACAAAGCTCGCCTGATCGGCAAGGCTGGCCAGGTCGCGCTGCTGGGTCTTGATCGCCGCCGCCAGCGCCGCGTGCCGGGGGCTGGCAGCTTGCAGGAAGGTCAACGCCCGGCCCAGCGACACCACCGATTCGCGCGCCTTGCTCAGGGCATCCTGCGCGCTGCCCAGCCGGGTGATCAGCGCCTGCAAGGCCAGATTTGATCGCCGCTGCTGCTGGCCCCGGTGATGGGGATTGGCCCGGCGGAAGGTCGCCTTGCTGATCTGGTCCACCTCGTGGCCGACATGCTCCAGCCCGTCGGCCAGCCGGTCGACGATGGCATCGATCAGGCCCATCAGCGCCGTCACCGCCTCCCCGCAGGCGCCCGGCATTTTTTCCAGCTGCGCGGCATAACGGTCAAAGCTGCGGATTTCCTCGTATCGCACGGTGATCAGATGGTCCTTCGCCAGCACGAAGCTGACCGGCACGATGCGCGGATCCTCGGTGATGATGCCGGTGGCCAGTGTCGCCGTCATCACCAGCACGCCATTGTCGACATAAAGCCGGCTGGAGGTCTCGATCTCCGCCATGTCGTCGGCGGTCGGCACGTCGATGCCGACCAGCGCCTCCACCATTGCCTCCTCCTCGGCCGTCGGCTTGTAGAGGTCGATCCACACGGCATCAGCGGGAATCGGATCACCGGGCGTCAGCGGGCGGTAACCGGCGGCGGAATGGCTGCGGATCATGGTCATGCAACATGGCGCAAGCCGCTGACGATTGCACCCCCCTTGGCGCAGCGTGCGGGATAGGACACACTCGATGCCGATGCCGACGACCGACGCCCCCCTGCCAACGCCCGTCCGCAGCGTGCTGCGCCACCCGGCGGCGGTGCGCGTCACCCACTGGCTCAACGCGCTGGCCATCATCATGCTGCTGATGACCGGCCTCAACATCTTTGGCGCCCACCCGCGGCTCTATTGGGGCGACGCCGGATCGGTGGACCAGCGCCAGCGCGTCTGGCTGGAAATCGGCGCCTCGCCGCCGTGGGGCGATCCCACGGGCTGGATCGCCATCAACGGCGCGCGCATCGAAACCACCGGCCTGCTCGGCGTGTCCACCGGCATGAACGGCCGGCCCACGATGGTCGCCTTCCCGGCCTGGGCCACGCTGCCTTCGGCGCGCGATCTCGCCACGGCGCGCAGCTGGCATTTCTTCTTTGCCTGGGTGCTGATCCTGAACGGCCTGGCCTGGCTGCTGTACGGCCTGTTCAGCGGCCGGCTGCGGCGGGACATCTTGCCGACGCGCGCGCAGCTCAGCCGCAAACATCTGTGGCACGACATCGTCGAGCACGCGAAGCTGAACTTCCCCAAGGGCGAAGCCGCGCTGTCCTATGAAGTGCTGCAGCGCCTCGCCTATGCCGGCGTCGCGCTGGTGCTGATCCCGGTGGTGATCCTGACCGGCCTTGCCATGTCCCCGGGCATGGACGCGGCCTGGCCGTTCCTCGATGCACTGTGGGGCGGGCGGCAGTCGGCGCGTTCTGTCCACTTCCTCGCCATGAGCGGCATCGCCGGCTTCCTGCTGCTCCACCTCGTCCTTGTCGTCCTGTCAGGCCCGATCCGGCAGCTGGGCGCGATGATCACCGGCCGCCTGCGGGTGGAGGCACGCGCATGATCCTGCCCCGCCGCTCCCTGCTCACCGCCCTGCCCGCCAGCCTGCTGCTGTCGGGCTGCGATGCGCTCACTCGCAATCCCACCGCCAGCGCCGTCATCAAGTCCGGCGAGCAGGCGACGCAGCGCTGGCAGCGGCTTGTCGGCCGCGACGGGCTGGCGCGCGAATTTTCGGCGTCCGACATCTCGCCGCTGTTCAAGGTCAACGGCACCCACGAGCCGACCAATCCGGAATGGCAGGCGCTGGCCGCCAACGGCTTTGCCGACTGGCGGCTGAAGGTGAGCGGCCTGGTGCAGCGGGAGCTGAGCCTCGCCCTGCCCGATCTGCAGCGCCTGCCCCAGCGCACCCAGATCACCCGCCACGACTGTGTGGAGGGCTGGAGCGCCATCGGCCAGTGGACCGGGCCGCAGCTTGGCCCCATCCTGAAGGCTGCCGGCCTGCGCGATGGTGCGCGCTACATCGTCTTCCTGTGCGCCGATGATTATGGCGGCGAACCGGCCAAGGGCGGCCTGCAATCGACCAGCCGCTATTATGAAAGCGTGGATCTGGTGGACGCGTTCCACCCGCAGACCATATTGGCCCACAGCCTCAACAACCAGCCGCTCTCCACCGGCAACGGCGCGCCGGTGCGCCTGCGCGTCGAGCGCCAGCTGGGCTACAAGCAGGCCAAATATCTGATGCAGATCGTGGTGGCCGACAGCCTGGCCCCGTTCGGCCAGGGCAAGGGCGGTTACTGGCCCGACCGCGGCTATGAATGGTACGCCGGCACCTGAGGCGCACGCTCGGGCGTCAATGGCCCCGGCAATGACGTCAAGCGGGTCGACGCTGGCAATCCGCCATCGTCCCTGCCGTGCCGACCGCGCCGGCCCGCGGGCCGCCGGTTTGCGGCAGGCCAGTGTCATCGCCGACAAGGCGAGCTTTCCCGATCGCGTGCCGGTCGAACTGCGGCTTGTGGAGGGCTGCGACAGCGCCGGTGTTGTCGATGTCCGCTTGTGCACCTTTGATCGGCGCCACGGGTGCTTGGCGCTGACGTTCGACACTCACGCGCCGGGGATTTCGCCCAGTGCCGCCGGGTTCAGGTCCAGCTCGTCGCGGATGATCGATTCCGCGCCCGACATCATGTCACCGCTGCACAATTGCAGATCGAGCCGTTCAAGGTCGCGGCGGCGATATTCGGCTTCGATGGCGTCGATCTGCCAGTCAGGCGTGCCGAGAATGGCCAGCGCGTTACGGCCCAGCGCCACCGCTCCATCCCAGGTTTCGCGCACCACCGCGTCCACGCCGGATTGGCGCAGGGCGATGGTGTGCATCCGATCGAAGGCGCGGGCGATGATCGGCAAATCGGGCCATTCGGTGCGGATGGGATCGATCACCGGCTTTGGATCCCACGCGCCATCATGGGCGAAGATCAGCGCGCTGGCGTGGTGGATGCCGGCACTGCGCAGGATGTCGAGCCTGGTGCCATCGCCCCAGAACACCTTGCTGCCAAAGCGCGCGGTGGTGTCGATCAGTTCGGCATCAAGATCGATGGCCGTCACCACCTGCCCGCGCGCCCGCAGCATCTGTGCCACCACCTGGCCAACCCGGCCGCTGCCCACCATCACGACATGGGCACCGCCATGGTGGTGGGCGCCATCGGTTTCGGGGCCGTCGCGGGTCTCGGCCGGCGGCGTCTCGGCCAGATAACGCTCGGCCAGACGCACCAGCAGCGGCGTCAACACCATCGACAGGGTGACGACGGCACCAAAGATCTGCGCTGCCCGCGCCTCGATCAGCAGGCCGCGCTGGGCTTCGGAAAACAGCACGAAGCCGAACTCACCGCCCTGGGCGAGCAGCACGCCCATGCTGATGGCGCGGCGCCACGGCGTGCCGAAGCTGCGGGCAAGGCCGGCGACAAGGCCGGTCTTGATGGCCAGCACGCCGATGACGAGCGCGGCCACCAGCAGCGCATTGTCGACCACGATGCGCAGATCAAGGCTCATGCCGATGGCAATGAAGAACAGGCCCAGCATCAGGCCGCGAAACGGTTCGATGTCGGTTTCCAGCGCGCGGCGATAGGGCGATTCGGCCAGCATGACGCCGGCGACAAATGCCCCCAACGCCATCGAAAGGCCCAGACTGGCCATCAGCAGCGCGCTGCCCAGCACGGACAGCAGCGCGGCGGCCACGAACGCCTCCCGCGCGCCGAGATTGCCGATGATGCGGAACACGCGCGGCAGCACCCAGCGGCCGATGGCGACAAGGAAGGCCAGCGCGGCGGCAGTCTTGGCCACGGCCACCCAGGCCGGTTCGGGATTGGCCACCGGCGCACGCGACAGGGCACCGACAATGGTGAGCAACGGCACGATGGCCAGATCCTGGAACAGCAACACCGAGAAGCTGCGTTCGCCAAACGGCGTCGATTCCTCCTGCGCTTCCCCCAGGATCTGCATCACCAGCGCGGTGGACGACAGGCCGAGCGGCAGGCCGACCACCAGCGCGGCCGCCGGTGTGAGATCGGTGAGCAGATAGACCAACCCGGTCAGCGCCAGCCCGCACAGCACCACCTGCAGCAGCCCGAGGCCGAAGATGTCGCGTCTGAGCGCCCACAGCCGCGACGGCTGCAGCTCCAGCCCGATCACGAACAGCAGCAGCACGATGCCGAATTCGGCGAACTCCAGCGTTTGTTCGGCATTGCCGACCATGCCGGCCGCCGACGGGCCGATCATGATGCCCGCGCTCAGATAGCCAAGCACGGCACCCAGCCGGAAGCGGATGAACAGCGGCACCAGCACAACGACGGCGGCCAGATAGATGACCGCATCGCGCAGCAGGGTCGATTCATCCGCCATCAGGCGGCGGCCAGCCCGGCATCGGCAAGCGCGGCGAGCAGCGCGTCCAGCGGCAGCAGGATCGACGGGTGGCGGGCGCGGTGGGCGCGCGCCGGCGCAAAACAGGCCCAGCCTTCCGGCGCCGCATCCTGCCGGCCGGCAAGGAAATCGGCCAGCGCGCTGCGGGTGGCGGCCAGAGCGGCGGCATCGCGGCCGACGGCCTGTTCGGTCAACACGGCGGCAGACGCCTGGCCCAGCGTGCAGGCCCGGGAGGCATCAAGCGCGACAGCGGCAATGGTGCCATCCGGTGCCAGCGCCACATCGGCGATGACCTTGCTGCCGCACACCGGCGAGACCCGCGCCGCCGTGCCGGCCGGCACCGGCAGCCGGTGCGCCCCTTCACCGGCCAGTTTCAGGCGCAGGATCTGGGCGGAATAGAGCGCGTCAGCCATCAGTGCATCTTACCGGCTGGCGGGCAGAGCGCCAGCCGGCAATCACCCCTCAGGCGGCGCGCCACGTTGTCCCGGCCGGGCCGTCTTCCAGCACGATGCCGCGCGCCAGCAGCGCATCGCGGATGCGATCGGATTCGGCCCAGTTCTTCGCCAGCCGCGCGGCGGTGCGGGCCGCGACCAGCGCGTCCACTGCGGCATGTTCGGCATCATCGCCGGCACCGCGCAGGCCGGCGGCGCTGCGGCTGCGCTCCGGCCCCAGCGACGGCAGGCCCAGAAAGGCGAGCGCGCCAAGCAGCGCCTCGCGGTCACCCTCCACCCCGGCGATGGCGGCAAGCGCGGCCGGCGTGTTGAGATCGTCGGCCAGTGCCTCAACCACGCTGGCCGGCGGCGGCGGGCGCACGCCCTTGGGCACGTCACCCAGCCGGCGCAGCCACTTGTCGAGCCGGGCGCGGATCTGGCCGAGCAGCGCCGTGTCCCAGGTGAGCGGCTGGCGATAATGCGCCGACAGCAGGGCGAGGCGCAGCTCGTCGCCCGACCAGCCGGCCTCGGTCAGATCGCCGACGCTCAGCACATTGCCAAGGCTCTTCGACATCTTGCCGTCGCCGCCGAAGTTCAGGAAACCGTTGTGCATCCAGATGTTGGCCAGCGGCGCGCCATCATGGGCGCAGGCGCTCTGCGCGCATTCATTCTCGTGATGCGGAAAGGTGAGATCGATGCCGCCGCCGTGGATATCGATGGTGGTGCCAAGGCTTTCGGCGATCATCGCCGAACATTCGATGTGCCAGCCGGGCCGGCCGCGACCCCACGGGCTGGGCCAGCCGGCCTGATCCTTCGATGATGGCTTCCACAGCACGAAATCGGCGGCATTCTTCTTGTAGGGCGCCACTTCCACGCGGGCACCGGCGATCATCTCGTCCAGCGGCCGGCGCGACAGGCTGCCATAATCGGCATGGCTGGCGACATCGAACAGCACATGGCCTTCCGCGGCATAGGCATGGCCCTTGGCGATCAGGGTTGCGATCATCGCCACCATGGCCGGAATGCTGGTGGTGGCGTGCGGATGCAGATCCGGCCGCTCCACCCCCAGGGTGGCGGCGTCTTCAAGATAGAGTGTTTCGAACCGCGTGGTGATCACGTCGATGCCGACAGCTTCGGCCCGCGCCTTGTCCATGATCTTGTCATCGATGTCGGTGATGTTGCGGGCATAGATCACCCGGTCGGCACCATAATGGTGGCGCAGCAGGCGCTGCAGCACGTCAAACACCACGGCCGGGCGGAAATTGCCGATATGGGCACGGCCATAGACGGTGGGGCCGCAGACATACATGGTCACCCGATCGGGATTGACCGGCACGAGATCCTGCTTGGCGCGGATCGCGGTGTTGTAGAGGCGGATCATCAGATGGCGGTTCCGGGGCTGGTCTTTTCCTGCTGGTCGAGCAGCGTGTCGAGGGAGCGGCGCTGGCGGCGGTCATAACCGCCCGCTTCGCCGCGATCGCCGCTGCCGCCGCCCGGCCCGGCGTGCGGATCATCGGCCTGCTGCTGCTTCCAGGCATCGCCCACCCAGCTCACCATGGCACTGGCCACCAGCGCCAGCGTGGGGGTCGTCCTGGCCTTGGCCAGCCATTCCGGCCTGTCACTGCCGCCCGGCACGATCTTCAGCGCCAGCGTGATCACCAGGAACAGCAGGCTGGCGGCAAGAAAGCCCTTCACCACGCCGAAGCCCAGGCCCAGCAGCCGGTCAACCGGGCCGATGATGCTGTTGCGGGCGGTGTTGGAGGCGACACTGCCGAGCAGCTTGACCAGCAGCACGGCGAGCAGGAACGGGCCGATGACGGCCGCGATGGCGGCCAGCACCTCGCTGCCGGTGGCCGTGGCAAAAATGGCGCGCAGCGGCGTGTAGAACAGGCGCACCGCCACGAAGCCGGCGATCCAGCCGGCCAGGCTGGCGACTTCGCCGATGAAGCCGCGGATGAGGCCGAACGTGGCCGCCGTGCCGACGATGAGCACGACCAGCCAATCAAAGCCGGCAAGAGCGGGAAGCATGTCCATGCGCCCAGCGCCTACAGGATTCGCACGGCGGCGAAAACCTCAATCCGGGCGGCCGAGGTGATCGACAAGGCCGTTCATCGTGCGGAACTGGCCGATCTGCATGGCGCCGCCGCCGCCGGTGCCATCCGGCACGAAAGCGCGGCCAAAGCCGAGTTTCGCCGCCTCCTTCAGGCGCAGGGAGGCCAGCCCCGCCGCCCGCAGCTCGCCCGACAGGGCGACTTCGCCGAAGGCGACGCAGTCCGCCGGCAGCGGCCGGTCGGTGAGCGCGGACACGAGGGCGCAGGCCACGGCCAGATCGGCGGCCGGATCGGCGATGCGCAGCCCGCCAGCGACGTTGAGATAGACTTCGTGCCCCCCAAAGGCCAGGCCGCAGCGCGCTTCCAGCACGGCGAGCAGCATGGCCAGCCGGCCCGAATCCCAGCCCACCACGGCCCGGCGCGGCGTGGCACCCGAAGGCACCCGCACCACCAGCGCCTGGATTTCGCACAGCACCGGGCGCGTGCCTTCCAGCGCCGGGAACACCACCGCGCCCGTCACGCTGGCCCCTTCGGCGCGGCTGGTCAGGAACAGGCTGGACGGGTTGGCCACCTCCTCCAGCCCGTCGGCCCCCATGGCGAACACGCCAATCTCGTCGGTGCCGCCAAAGCGGTTCTTCACGGCGCGCAGGATGCGATACTGGTGGCTGCGTTCCCCTTCGAAATAGAGCACGGTATCGACCATATGCTCCAGCACGCGCGGCCCGGCGAGCTGGCCATCCTTGGTGACATGGCCGACAAGGATCAGCGCCGCGCCCGACAATTTGGCATAGCGGATCAGCTCCTGCGCGGAGGCACGCACCTGGCTCACCGTGCCGGGCGCGCCTTCCAGCGTGTCCGAATGCATGGTCTGGATCGAATCGATCACCAGCAGGCCCGGCGGTTTCGGCAGGCTGCCCAGCGTCGTCAAAATGTCGCGCACGTTGGTTTCGGCGGCCAGCATCACATCCGCCTTGGCCAGGCCCAATCGGCGGGCGCGCAGCCGCACCTGGTCGGCCGCCTCCTCCCCCGAAACATAGGCAACGCCGCTGCCGCCGCGCGCCATCTTGCCGGCGGCCTGCAGCAGCAGGGTCGATTTGCCGATGCCGGGATCGCCGCCGATCAGGGTGACGCTGCCGGCCACCAGCCCGCCGCCCAGCGCGCGGTCAAGCTCGGTGATGCCGGTGGACAGGCGCGGCGGCAACGCCACATCATCGGCCAGGCTTTCGATCAGGATGCGGCGGCCGCCCTGCTGCAACGACTGTTTGGCGGCGAACGGGGTGAACACCGGTGCCGCTTCCTCCACCAGCGTGTTCCATTCCTTGCAGTCGCCGCACTGCCCCGCCCAGCGCGGCGCCACCGCCCCGCAGTTCTGGCACACATAGCGTGTCTTGCCCTTGGCCATCATTTCCCGTTCCAGAACATTTGCGGAACACTAACCCGCCACCCTGCCGGCGGCAAGAGGTTGCACGACAGGCCTTTGCTGTGCCAAACGCCCGTCATGCGCACGCTCCTCCTCTCCGCCCTGCTCCTGTCTGCCACGCCGCTGCTGGCCCAGACCCAGCCTGCCACCGGCCTGCCGGCCGCCCATGCCAGGATCGCCGCCGATTACGACACGATGGTGTCCGAGCTGATCGAGCTGACCGAAATCCCGGCGCCGCCGTTCAAGGAAGATGCGCGCGGCCAGCGCATGCTGGAAAAGTTCAAGGCGCTGGGCCTGACCGACGTGCACCGCGATGCGGTTGGCAACATCATCGGCATCCGCCCCGGCAAGGACCGCGCGGCAAAGGCGCTGATGGTCGCCGCCCATCTCGACACCGTGTTCCCGGAAGGCACCAACACCAAGGTGCGGCGCGACGGCGACACGCTGCATGCGCCGGGCATCGGTGACACCACGGTCACGCTGGCCGCCCTGCTCGCCTTCGTGCGGGCCATGGATGCCGCCAAAATCGCCACCAACCGCGACATCATCTTCGTCGCCAATGTTGGCGAGGAAGGCCAGGGCGATCTGCGCGGCGTGCGCCACCTGTTCGGCGCCAGCCCGCTGAAGCCCCGCATCGGCGATTTCATCAGCTTCGATGGCAGCACGGTGGGCCGCATCACCAATGCCGGCGTCGGCTCTAAGCGCTACCGTGTCGCCTTCAAGGGCCCGGGCGGCCACAGCTATGGCGCGTTCGGCATCGTCAACCCGATGGTGGCCATGGCCGGCACCGTGACCGGCCTCTACCAGATCGTGCCGCCCGGCGACGTGAAGACCACCTATTCGGCCTCCACCGTGACCGGCGGCACCTCGGTCAATTCCATCCCGAACACGATCACCATGGAATTCGACATGCGCTCCGCCTCGCCGGCCAATCTGAAGCTGGTGGAGCAGCAATTCCTGAAACTCGTCGCCGACAATGTCGCGGCCGAGAATGCCGCCCGCAACACCCGCTTCGGCAAGATCAGCGCCGAACCCGAACTGATCGGCGACCGCCCGGCCGGATCGACCCCGGCGACCGATCCGCTGGTCACCACCGCGGCCAGGGTGCTGACGGCCAATGGCTACAATTCCAGCCTGGAAGCCTCGTCCACCGACAGCAACATCCCGATTTCGCTGGGCATCCCGGCTGTCACCCTGTCTGCCGGTGGCGGCGGCTTCCGCGCCCATGCCCTCGACGAATATGTCAGCGTGGAGCGCGGTGCCTTCGTGAAGGGCATCACCACCGCGTTCGACATCGTGGTGGCCGCCGCCAACATCAAGCGCTGAGGCGCGGCGCCGGCCGCCGTGCCGGTTACAAGTTGATCCCGGCGCGCGGACTTGTCCGCAGCGGCTGCGTTCGTCACACTGCCCCGCACCGCCGCCACGGGGAAAGGAGCGCGCCGCTTGCAGACCAAGGAGCTTCGCCTCGCGCTGGTGTGCTATGGCGGCGTCAGCCTGGCAGTCTACATGCACGGCCTCACCAAGGAGGTGTGGAAGCTGGCCCGCGCCTCCATGCGCCGCCACGCCAGCACCGCCCTGCCGCCGGCGCGGGACAGCGAGATCGTCTACGAAGCCCTGCTCGGCAGCCTGCCCGGCCTCGATCTGCGCGTCGTCTGCGATATCGTCGCCGGCGCGTCGGCGGGCGGCATCAACGGCGTGCTGCTGGCCCGCGCCCTGGTGGAGGGCCATGATCTCGATGCCATCCGCAGCCTGTGGCTTGACGGGGCCGACAGTGACGTGCTGCTCGACCGGCAGGCGGCCGGGCGGCCATTGTCCAAGCTGTGGGCGATCCCGCTGGTGTGGTGGGTGCGCCGCCGCGGCCTGGAGGACGAGGACAAGGCCGAGGTGGCCGCCCATGCCGAGGTGAAGCGCAAGCTGTCGCGCTTCATGCGCAGCCGCTGGTTCAAGCCGCCCTTTTCCGGCACCGCCTTTTCCGCCCTGCTTGCCGATGCCTTTGCCGCCATGGAACAGGGCGACCGCACCCCGCCGCTGGTGCCGCCGCTGCACCCGTTCGATCTGTTCGTCACCGTCACCGATTATCATGGTGCTCCCCAACAACTGCGCCTGAACACACCGCCGGAGGTGACCGAGCCGCAGCACCGGCTGGTTATCGGTTTCACCTGCCCCGGCGACGGCGCCCACCGCCACATGGGGCCAACGCCGGCGCTGGTGTTCGCGGCGCGCGCCACCGCCAGTTTCCCCGGTGCCTTCCCGCCGGCCCGCATCGCCGAGATCGACGCCCTGCTGGCCAGCCGCGGCGACGCCTGGCCGGGCCGGAAGGCGTTCATCGAAAAGCTGCTGCCCGGCCGTCCCAACCCGGAAGCGGTGGACCTGATCGATGGCGCCGTGCTCGACAACCGCCCGTTCGGCCCGGCACTCGCCGCGCTGGCCCGCCGCCCGGCCACCCGCGAGGTCGATCGCCGCTTCGTCTATCTCGATCCCAAGCCCGGCATGCACGACGGCCATGCCGAATCGGCCGCCGCGCCGGGCTTCTTTGCCACCATCCTGCGCAGCCTGGCCGACATCCCGCGCCAGCAGCCGATCCGCGACAGCCTGGGCGCGATCGAGGCGCTGTCCCAGCGCGCCCGCCGGCTGCGCCACATCGTGATCGGCATGATCCCGCAGGTCGATGCGGCGATCGAGGCGGCGATCGGCATGCGCCTGTTGTGGTTCTCCCCCAGCATGGAGCGGCTGGCCGGCTGGCGCAGCCGCATGAACAGCGAGGCGGCGCGCGCCGCCGGTTTCGCCTTCGGTGCCTATGGCCGGTTGAAGCTGGCGCTGGTCGCCGAACAGCTGGCCGAACGCATCGCCGCGCTGGGCGGGCAGGATCCGGCGCAGGTGCGCGGCGCGCTGTGGCGGCACCTGCGCGCCACCGGCATCACCGATCCCGAAGCGGCGCTGGCCAAGGCCGGCCCGGATTCGCCGTTCGTGCTGTTCCTGCGCCAGCATGATGTGGAATTCCGCATCCGCCGCCTGCGCTTCCTGATCCGCCGGGTGAACCTGGCGATGACCGGCGCCGATGAAGCCACCGCCATCACGCTCGGCCAGGTCAAGGCCGGGCTTTACGCCATCCTTGGCCCGCACCTCACCTGCTGGCCCTCAGCCGCCAGCGCGCCGCCGGAACTGGCCAACGCCGTCGCCAACCCCGGCGCGGCGCTGGCGGCGCTGGCCGCCGCGCTCGATCTGAAGGGCCTCGACAGCCGCAGCGATGCGGCCCTCGTCGATCTCCTCGCCAGCGGCCTGCCGCGCCGGGTGCGGCGCGAGATTCTGGCCGCCTATCTCGGCTTCCCCTTCTTCGACATCGCCATCCTGCCGCTGATCGCCGACGGCAATATCGACGAGCTGGATGACATCAAGGTTGACCGCATCAGCCCCGATGATTGCAGCGCCCTGGCCCGGGCCGGCGGCCGCCGGCTGAAGGGCGCGCTGTTCAATGCCTTCGGCGCCTTCTTCAGCCGCGCCTACCGTGAGCATGACTATCTGTGGGGCCGACTGCACGGGGCGGAACGGCTGATCGACCTTGTCATCTCCAGCCTGCCCGCCGCCGCCCGCCCCGATCCGGCCGCGCTTGCCGACATCCGCCGCGCCGCCTTCCGCGCCATCGTCAGCAGCGAACGCCAGCATCTGACCGACATTCCCGAGATGTTCGCCGCGCTCGATGCCGCGCTCGATCAGGCCGCCTGACGCTTCGGCCGATATTGCTTCAGATAATGCGCGATGATGGCGAGGCCGAATAGCGTCGGGATCGCCCAGATCGCCGGGTTGAAGGCGTGCTGCGGGAACATCTCGATCAGGCCGACCGACAGGAAGGCGGTGTAGGCGGCGATGCCGGTGGCCACCATCGCCTTGAAATGCTCCGGGATATAGGCGTTGGCGCGCGGCTTGGCCGAGAAGATGTAGCGGAAATAGGTGATCGTCGTGCCGAAGCCCAAAAGCGCCACCATCACCATCAGGATCGGCTCCATCACCGGGCCGTTGCGGTTCAGCAGATAAAGCCCGTGGACGAGGCAGACGCCGGCGGCCAGCATCGTCACGCCCTGCACCGCGATCATGCTCCAGTGCCGGTTGGCATCATGATTGCGGCGGTTGGCCACCATCACCAACCCATAGCGCGTAATCGAGATCGCCAGCAGGCCCAGATAGACCATCATCGTCCCGAACATGCCGCGATAGAGCACGGCATCGGTGAGCTGCGGATGCATCGCCAGCGGCCACACCAGCGACAGGCAGCCCATCGCCAGCGCCTGCGCCGCCGCCGTGTAGATGGCCGCCGAAAACACGAAGCCCCAGCGCCGGTGCGCCGGCCCGCCCTTGCGCGTCACCACCGCCCCCCAGAACGAGGTCAACGCCACCACGCCGGCGCCGACATGGATGGCAAGGATGAAGGTGAACAGCCAGGGCATGGGCGGTTGGTGCAGAGCCTCTCTTGTGCCTGCCCCGGCCATAGCGAAAGCCGGCGGGCAAGGGAAGTTGGCGGCCAGGCGGGCGGGTGCTGCGGGCGGGTGCTGTAGGTTACAAAGCTTACAACTCACCCTTCATGCGCGGGCGCGAGGAGGCCAGTTCCACGCCGGCGCTGGCTGGCGCCACCAGTGTGGCCGGCGGCGGCAGCCGTTCCAGCATCTCGAACTCATGCGTCATCGGGCTGTCCGGCAGCCAGTCGCGCCGGTCGGGCTGGGCATCGATCAGGGCGCGCAGCTCGCTGACCTGCCGGGCCATGGCCGTGTGGCTGCTGCGGCGCTCCTCGCCCCGGTCCAGCAGGCGCACCAGCAGGCGGGCATCACAGGGCCGCCGCCGGATCACCTCGGCCACGCCGCTGCGTTCGATCACCTCCTCCTCGCCATGCAGGGCCCGCTCGATGGCGACATGCTCGATCTGGCGGAACGCCTCGACCAGCGCCAGATCCCAGGCGGCGCGAAAATCGGCCGCGCCGGGATGGCGGCGCAGGCGATAGGCGGTCATGCGGCTCATGCCGACCCGGCGGCACGCGATGGTCACGCTGCCGGTATCCGCCAGCACCTCCAGGAAATATTGCTGTCGCGCCGGCGTCCAGCCATCGTGGCGGACGGGCGCGGCGGACGGGGCGGACGGGGCGGACGGGGTGGGGAGATGCTCGCTCATGGGCACAAGTCTAACCCAAGGGCAGGGCTGTAGGACAGACCGGGAACGCAGGAAGGGGAGGCCACCGCCCCGAGACAAGCCCGGGGGGTGGCGCTGCTTGGTCTTGTCGCAGCGCCACCCTGGCTGGCATCATCCCGCCATGACCGCCCTCGCCCTTGGCCTGCGCTATTTTGCTGGTGTGTTTGCCATCGCGTTTGCGCTGGGCACGGTTCGCACCTTGTGGCTGGCACCGGTAATTGGCGCGATGGCGGCGGTGGCAATTGAGGTGCCGATCCTCTGGCGGGTGAGCTGGTGGTGGGGCCGCCGGTTGCTGGTACGCCAGCCGGTCGCCTTGGGAGGCCGGGTGGTGATGGGTGGCACGGCTTTTGGGTGGCTCATGCTGGCGGAACTGGCCTTGTCGCTGGCGTTTGGACGCACGGCAGGTGAGCATCTGGCGCTTATGCTGGCGCCGGCCGGGCTGCTGGGCTTGGCCGGGCAGCTGGGGTTCGCGGTCATTCCGCTGCTGATTGGTGGCCGCCAGCCCTAATGCTGCCTTGCAACATTCCCGGCCCCATGCTAGCCGCGCCCCGCACACGGTGAACCATGTTCGCCGCGCCCTTTGTCATATCCGATTCAAAACGGGGCTACAGCCTTGGACGCACAAATTTCATCCAGCGTGGCCACCGGCCTTTCCGGGCGTTATGCCCGTGCCCTGTTCGCGCTGGCGATCGAGGGGAGGGCGCTTGGCGCGGTTGAGGCCAGCCTGGCCAGCCTGAAGGCGGCGCTGGCCGAATCGGCTGACCTGAAGGAACTGGTGTCGAGCCCGCTGGTCGGGCGCGGCGCGGCCGGTGCCGCCGTGGCGGCCGTGGCTGACAGCCTGGGCGTTGACGGCCTGACCCGCAATTTCCTTGGCGTGCTCGCCGCCAACCGCCGGCTGGCGCTGCTGCCGGCGGTGATCCGCGATTTCGCCGCGCTGAATGCCGCCCGCAAGGGTGAGGTCACCGCCACGGTGACGGCCGCCCACAAGCTGACCGCCGCGCAGCAGAAGGCACTGGCTGCCAAGCTGAAGGCCGGCATCGGCCGCGATGTGGCGCTGGATGTCACCGTCGATCCGTCGATCCTCGGCGGGCTGGTGGTGCGTGTCGGCAGCCGCATGATCGATTCCTCGCTGAAGACCCGGCTCGACACGCTCGGCCAGGCCTTGCGCGCCTAACCCACGATATTCGAACAAAGACCCGAGAAGGATCACCCAGATGGACATCAACGCCGCCGAAATCTCGCGGATCATCAAGGATCAGATCGCCAATTTCGGCACCGAGGCGCAGGTCTCGGAAGTCGGCCAGGTGCTCAGCGTCGGTGACGGTATCGCCCGCGTGCACGGCCTCGACAATGTCCAGGCCGGCGAGATGGTCGAATTCCCGGGCGGCATCAAGGGCATGGCCCTGAACCTGGAAAGCGACAACGTCGGCATCGTCATCTTCGGCAGCGACAGCGCCATCAAGGAAGGCGACACCGTCAAGCGCACCGGCACCATCGTGGACGTGCCCGTGGGCCGTGGCCTGCTCGGCCGTGTGGTCGATGGTCTCGGCAACCCGATCGACGGCAAGGGGCCCCTCGTGGACGTGACCCGCATGCGCGTCGAAGTGAAGGCCCCGGGCATCATTCCGCGCAAGAGCGTGCACGAGCCGATGCAGACCGGCCTGAAGGCGCTTGACGCCCTCGTCCCCGTCGGCCGTGGCCAGCGCGAGCTGATCATCGGTGACCGCCAGACCGGCAAGACCGCTGTCGCCATCGACACCTTCATCAACCAGAAGGGCGTCAACGCCGGCACCGACGAATCGAAGAAGCTCTATTGCATCTATGTCGCCGTCGGCCAGAAGCGCTCGACCGTGGCGCAGATCGTCCGCCAGCTCGAAGAAAATGGCGCGATGGAATACAGCATCGTGGTTGCCGCCACCGCTTCGGAGCCGGCCCCGCTGCAGTTCCTGGCGCCCTACACCGGCTGCACCATGGGCGAATTTTTCCGCGACAACGGCATGCACGCCGTCATCGTGTATGACGATCTTTCCAAGCAGGCCGTGGCCTATCGCCAGATGTCGCTGCTGCTGCGCCGCCCGCCGGGCCGCGAAGCCTATCCGGGTGACGTGTTCTATCTGCACAGCCGCCTGCTGGAGCGCGCCGCCAAGATGAACGACGCCAACGGCAATGGCTCGCTGACGGCGCTGCCGATCATCGAAACCCAGGCTGGCGACGTGTCGGCCTATATCCCGACCAACGTGATTTCGATCACCGACGGCCAGATCTTCCTGGAAACCGAGCTGTTCTATCAGGGCATCCGCCCGGCCATCAACGTCGGCCTGTCGGTGAGCCGCGTCGGTTCCGCCGCGCAGACCAAGGCGATGAAGAAGGTCGCCGGTTCGATCAAGCTGGAGCTGGCCCAGTATCGCGAAATGGCCGCCTTCGCCCAGTTCGGTTCCGATCTCGACGCCTCGACCCAGAAGCTGCTGAACCGTGGGCGTCGCCTGACCGAGCTGCTGAAGCAGGGCCAGTTCAACCCGATGCCGTTCGAAGACCAGGTGGTTTCGATCTTCGCCGGCGTCAACGGCTTCCTCGACAGCATCGATGCCACCGCCGTCACCCGCTATGAAGCGGCGCTGCTCAGCCACATCAAGTCGGCCCATGCCGATCTGCTGGCCGACATCCGCGACAAGAAGGACCTGAGCGCGGACACCATCGCCACGCTGAAGGACGTCATCGGCGCCTTCACCAAGACCTTCGCCTGAACGCAATCGGTCACCGGGGCTTTCGCGAGCCCCGGCGACGGTGAGAGAAGCAGATGCCCAGTCTCAAATCCCTGAAGATGCGCATCACCTCGGTGAAGTCGACGCAGAAGATCACCAAGGCGATGAAGATGGTGGCCGCGGCCAAGCTGCGCCGCGCGCAGGAAGCCGCCGAAGCCGCGCGCCCCTATTCGGAGCGCATGGCCGCCGTGATGGCGTCGCTGGCCAGCCGCGTGACGGTGGGCCCGGAAAGCCCGAAGCTGCTCGCCGGCACCGGTCGTGACCAAGTCCACCTGCTCGTCGTCTGCTCGTCGGAACGCGGGCTGGCCGGTGGTTTCAACAGCAACATCGCCAAGCTGGCGCGCCGCACCCTTGAGGAGCTGCAGGGCCAGGGCAAGACGGTGAAGCTGCTGTTCGTCGGCAAGAAGGCGCGCGCGCCGTTTGCCCGCACCCACAAGGATCTGATTGTCGGCACCGTTGACATGACGCAGATCAAGAATGTGGGCTTCGCCGATGCCAAGGCCGTCGCCGAGGATATCGTGGCACGCTACGAAGGCGGCGAGTTCGATGTCGCCCACCTGTTCTTCTCCACCTTCCGCACCGCGCTGACGCAGGAGCCGACGCGCCTGCAGATCATCCCGGCCGCCCAGAGCCTCCTTGGGCCCGCCGGCGGCGCTGCCACTGCCGGCGCCGATGCCGCGGTGGAATATGAGCCGGACGAGGAGGCCATCCTGGCCGATCTGCTGCCGAAGAATCTGGCGGTTCAGGTGTTCCGCGCCCTGCTGGAAAACGCCGCGTCGGAACAGGGCAGCCGCATGACCGCCATGGACAGCGCCACGCGCAACGCCGGCGACATGATCAACAAGCTTTCCATCACCTATAACCGCACGAGACAGGCCGCGATCACCAAGGAACTGATCGAGATCATCTCGGGCGCCGAAGCCCTTTAAGGAGCAGCCACATGGCCAATACCACCAACAATGTCGGGCGCATCAGCCAGGTTATCGGCGCCGTTGTCGACGTGACCTTCGAAGGCGAACTGCCGGCGATCCTTTCGGCGCTCGAAACCAGCGTGAACGGCAACCGCCTCGTTCTGGAAGTGGCGCAGCACCTGGGTGAAAGCGCCGTGCGCACCATCGCCATGGACGCCACCGACGGTCTGGTCCGCGGTCAGGAAGTCAAGGACACCGGCAGCCAGATCCGCGTGCCGGTCGGCCCGGCCACCCTGGGCCGCATCATGAACGTCATCGGTGAGCCGATCGACGAGCGCGGGCCCATCGATCAGACCAACACCGCCCCGATCCACGCCCCGGCGCCGGAATTCGTCGACCAGTCGACGGAATCGAGCATCCTCGTCACCGGCATCAAGGTCATCGATCTGCTCGCCCCTTACGCCAAGGGCGGCAAGATCGGCCTGTTCGGCGGCGCCGGCGTCGGCAAGACCGTGCTGATCCAGGAACTGATCAACAACATCGCCAAGGGCCACGGCGGCACCTCCGTGTTCGCCGGCGTGGGTGAGCGCACCCGCGAAGGCAACGACCTCTATCACGAATTCCTCGAAGCCGGCGTCATCGCGTCGGACGCCGATGGCAACGCCATCTCGGAAGGCTCAAAGGTCGCCCTGGTCTATGGCCAGATGAACGAGCCGCCCGGCGCCCGCGCCCGCGTCGCCCTGTCGGGCCTGACCATCGCCGAATATTTCCGCGATGTCGAAGGCCAGGACGTGCTGTTCTTCGTCGATAACATCTTCCGCTTCACCCAGGCCGGCTCGGAAGTGTCGGCGCTGCTCGGCCGCATCCCCTCGGCCGTGGGCTATCAGCCGACTCTGGCCACCGACATGGGCGCCCTGCAGGAGCGCATCACGTCGACCAACAAGGGCTCGATCACCTCGGTGCAGGCCATTTACGTGCCCGCCGACGACTTGACCGACCCGGCCCCGGCCGCCTCCTTCGCCCACTTGGACGCCACCACCGTGCTGAGCCGCGCGATTTCGGAAATGGGCATCTACCCGGCCGTCGATCCGCTCGATTCGACCAGCCGCGTGCTGGCCCCGCGCGTCGTGGGTGACGAACATTACGCGGTGGCCCGTTCGGTTCAGGAAGTGCTGCAGAAGTACAAGAGCCTGCAGGACATCATCGCCATTCTGGGCATGGATGAACTGTCGGAAGAGGACAAGCTGGTCGTCAGCCGCGCCCGCAAGATCCAGCGCTTCCTCAGCCAGCCGTTCCACGTCGCCGAAATCTTCACCGGTTCGCCGGGCGTGTTCGTGCAGGTGGAAGACACGATCAAGGGCTTCAAGGCCATCGTCGCCGGCGAATATGATCATCTGCCGGAAGCCGCCTTCTACATGGTCGGCACCATCGAAGACGCGGTGGCCAAGGCCAAGAAGCTGGCTGCCGACGCGGCGTAATCGAGCCGTCCCGCCCGGCCAGCGCCGGGCGGGGCCCTCTACAGGTGAATGCAGATGGCTGATCTGATCGATTTCGAACTCGTTTCCCCCGAACGCCGCCTGGCCCGCGCCAAGGTGGCGATGGTGGTCGTGCCCGGCAGCGAGGGCGATTTCGGCGTGCTCGCCGGCCATGCGCCGATGATGTCCACCATCCGCCCCGGCGCCATCGCCATTTATCACACCGATGGCGGCCCGGTTTCGCAGCGCTTCTTCATCGAAGGCGGCTTTGCCGAGGTGAACGACAAGGGCCTGACCATCCTGGCCGAAAAGGCCACCCCGGTCAGCGAGATTGACGTGACGGCGGTTGCCACCCAGCTCGCCGCCGCGCGCACTGCCGGTGATGATGCCGCCGTCGCCCGCCTGGAAGCCATGCAGGCCGCCGCCACCAACTGATCCGGCCCGGCGCCTTCGCGCGATCATCGACGCCCCGCTGGCCCCGCCGCCAGCGGGGCGTTGTCGTTCACGGGCCGGCAAGCCCCGCTGGCCCAGATCACAATCACGGTTCCCTGCCGTGGGGAAAGCGCCTAATCTTGGGAAAGAGTGATTGGAGCCGATCGCGCCATGCGCCTGACCTTGCTGACCCTGACCCTGGTGCTGGCCGCAGCGCCGGCCGCCGCCCAGCCGGCGCCGGCCAATCCGACGACGGCGCCGCCAAAGCCGAGCATGCTGAAGCCGCAGGACCTGCCGGACGGCGATGGCAGCCAGCCGCGCCAGCGCCTGGTGACGGTGTTCGGCAACGAAGCCTGCCCGAAGCCGCGCTCATCGGATGAAGTGGTCGTGTGCGCCCGCCTGCCCGAATCCGAAGTCTATCGCATCCCGGAACGGCTGCGGAAGCCGGACGACCGCCGCAGCGTGCTCACCCAGAACCGCGCCCTGCTGCTGGGCGATGGTTCGCCGCAATCGGGCGGTGTCGGCAGCTGCAGTGCCAGCGGGCCGGGCGGGTTCATCGGCTGCAGCCGCAAGCAGGTGGAAGCCTGGGCGCAGGACCGCACCGACCGCATGGGCTACACCCCGCCGACGCCGAAGCCCTGACGCCGCCTCATTTGCGCCGCCGGGCGGCCCACAGGCCCATGATCACGGCAAAGACGATCAGCGCGATCCCGAACAGCAGTTGCGGCGTCATGGCGTCCTCCCTGTCCGCAGTGCCGGCCGGCCCCACGACATGACCATCATGTCATGTTGCCATGCCGGCACCGAAACGCCAAGGGGCGCGCCGGTCTCCCGACGCGCCCCTCGGCACGGCTGCGCTGGCCGCTGATCAGCTGATCGGCTTGATCGTCGGCGGCACTGCCGGCTTGGCCGGATCGAAGCGCACGCGCACCGTTTCGCCGCTGTTGCCGGGGAAGTTGGTGAACATGGCGGTGACGAGGTTCGGCACCAGCTTGGTGAGGTTGTTCGACGTGCTCACCGTTTCGGCGCGGCCTTCGAACAGGCTGCGCTTGTCGGCAACGCGGTTGATGCGCATGGCCACCACGGCGTTGTATTGGGTGACGCTGTACACCTCGTGGTTCCACAGGCCGCCGCCCCAACCGAAGCCGCCGCCCCAGCCGCCCCAGCCGCCCCAACCGCCAAAGCGGCCCCAATAGGGCCCCCAGCCAAAGCCGGGGCCGAAGCCGCCATAGCCGAAGCCGGGGCGCGTCTCGATCTTCTCACGCGGGCCGGTGACATTATAATCCAGCTGCACCACCAGCTGCGCCGCTTCCGGGCTGGCGGCTTCGCTGAAGCCCAGGCCGATCAGCTTCTGGCGCACGATATTGGCATAGGTGGCGAATTCCAGGCCGCCGGCATTGGCCTGGTTGCGCGGTTCGATGACAAAGCTGGTGCCCGCCGGCGGCGGCAGCTGCTGGAAGCGCGCCACCCGCGCCTCGAACGGCGCCACGCAGGCCGACAGTGCCAGTGCGGCGCCCAGCGGCAGCAAGATCCTCACCGCGTTCCCCAACTTCGTCATCACAGATGCTCCATTTCGACCCTGTTGCATGCTAGGCGTCAGTGTGCCCCCGCGCAACTGACTGTCCCATGAATGGAACGGTTCATGGGACAGGGATGATACGCCGCCGACGCGGCAATCCCCCGTGATCCTGTTGATTTCAGTGCGTGAACCCCACCGCGCGGTGCACCTCGGCCAGCACCGGTTCGGCAATCGCCCGCGCCCGTTCCGCCCCGCGCGCGCAGATCGCCTCGATCGCCACATCATCGTCCTTCAGGGCGTTGAAGCGGGCGGTGATCGGCGCCAGTTTCGCCACCATCACATCGGCCAGCGCCGGCTTGAACGCGCCAAAGCCCTTGCCGCCATAGTCGGCCAGCACGGCATCGACACTGCAATCCGACAGCGCCGCCATCAGGTTGACCAGGTTGGCCGCTTCCGGCCGCCCGGCCAGCCCGGCCGCTTCGCCCGGCAGCATCTCCGCGTCGGACTTGGCGCGCTTCACCTTGGCGGCGATGGTGTCGGCATCGTCGGTCAGGTTGATGCGGCTGGCGTCGCTGGGATCGCTCTTCGACATTTTCGACATTCCATCGCGCAGGGACATCACCCGCGTCGCCGGCCCTTCGATCACCGGTTCGGGCAGCGGGAACAGTTCCACGCCCATATCGGTGTTGAACTTGGCGGCGATATCACGCGCCAGCTCCAGATGCTGTTTCTGATCCTCCCCCACCGGCACGTGGGTGGCCTTGTAGGCCAGGATGTCGGCCGCCTGCAGCACGGGATAGGTGTAGAGGCCGACGGACGCGCCCTCCCGGTCCTTGCCGCTCTTTTCCTTGAACTGGGTCATGCGGTTCAGCCAGCCGACGCGGGCCGTGCACATCAGCACCCAGGCCAGTTCGGCATGCACGCGCACCCGGCTCTGCGGGAACAGGATGCAGCGTTCGGGATCAAGCCCGGCAGCGATCAGCGCCGCCACCATCTCGTGGATGCCGCGGCGCAGCGTGGCCGGATCCTGCGCCACGGTGATGGCGTGCAGATCGACGACGCTGAAGATGCACTCCGCCTCGTCCTGCATGCGCACCCAGTTGCGGATGGCACCCAGATAATTGCCGAGGTGGAGATTGCCGGTGGGCTGGATGCCCGAAAAGACCCGTTTCATCAGCGTTTCCGTTTGAGTTGTGCGGCAAGGCCGGCAAGGGTGAACAGCCCCAGCAGCCGCGCTGCCGCCAAATAGGCGACACTGCCGCCCGCAATCAACAGCGAGACGCCAAGCGCCTCACCCGGCGTGCCGTGCAGCGGCAGCAGCGCCACCAGTGGCAGCAGGGCACACAGCGCGGCGACCATGGCGGCGGTGGCCACCACCAGGCGCGGCAGCATGTGGCGGGCGCGGGCATCCAGCGCGAAATGGCCGCGCCGGGCCAGCAGCCAGGCCAGCGCCCCGGCATTGACCCAGGCCGAAAGCGCCGTGCCCAGCGCAATGCCGACATGGCCCAGCGGCCAGATGAGCGCCAGATTGGCGACCAGATTGACCAGCATGGCCAGCAGCGCGACGCGCACTGGGGAGCGCGTGTCGCTGCGGGCGTGGAAGCCGGGGGTGAGCACCTTGATCAGCACATAGGCGGGCAGGCCCAGCGCGAAGCCGGCCAGCGCCCAGGCCGTCGCCCGCGTGTCGGCCGCGGTGAATTCGCCATGTTCGAACAGCAGCGCCACGATCGGCTGCGCGGCCACCACCAGGCCGGCAGCGGCCGGCAGGGTGAGGATCAGCACCAGTTCCATGGCGCGGTTCTGCTGGCCGATGGCGCCGGCCGTGTCACCACCGCCGATCAGCCGCGACATGGCGGGCAGCAAGGCGGTGCCGACGCCGATGCCGATGATGCCCAGCGGCAACTGGTTCAGCCGATCGGCATAATAAAGCCAGCTGACCGCGCCTTCGCCGAGGAAGCGCGCCGCCAGCGCCGTGGAGATGACCAGATTGACCTGCACCGCCCCGGCCCCCAGCGCCGCCGGCACGATCAGCGCCATCAGCGTGCGCACCTGCGCGGTGAGGCGCGGCAGGCGCAGCCGCAGGCCGATGCCGGCGCGGCTGCACGACCACAGCAGCCACAGCAATTGCACGATGCCGCCCAGCGTGACGCACAGCGCCTGCACGCGCCCCGCCGCGACATCGTCGCTGCCGCCCGAATACAGCAGGCCGGCGATGAGCACGAGGTTGAGCAGCACCGGCGCTGCCGCATTGACGGCAAAGCGGCCGACCGAGTTGAGCAGGCCGCCGAGCAGCGAGGTCAGGCTGATCAGCAGCAGATAGGGGAAGGTGAGCCGGGTGAAATCGACGGTGAGGGCGAACTTCTCAGGGCTGGCATCGGGAAAGCCGCCGGTGAGCGCCCACACCACCGGCGCGGCCCCGGCGACCATGATGACGGTGAAGACCAGCAGCACCGGCAGCAGCACGGCCAGCACATCTTCGGCAAAGCGGCGCGCGCCATCGATGCGGCCGCCATCCGCCCCGACCTGACGGTTGAACATCGGCACGAAGGCGCTGGCAAAGGCACCTTCGGCAAACAGGGCGCGGAACAGATTGGGCAGGCGCTGGGCGATCAGGAAGGCGTCTGCCGCCATGCCGGCCCCCATCAGCGACGCCTGCAGCACATCGCGCACGAAACCGGCGACGCGGGAGACGAGGGTGAGGCTCCCGATGGTGGCGGTGGCGCGGACAAGTGACATTGCCGGTTCGGATTAGGGCCTGGGCGGGAAAGTGCAAGGCGGGAGGGGGGGGGCCTTGCTCCATCCGCTCAGGCTGAGCCTGTCGAAGCCGGATGGCAGCGGCGCACCCGGGCCGGCTTCGACAGGCTCAGCCTGAGCGGGGGTGGGTGGCGTTGAGAGGCCCCCCGAACGAAAACGGGCGACCCGAGGGCCGCCCGTCAAGTCGTCAGTGCCGGCTGTGCTTACGCGTTGCCAACTTGGCCCTGCTGCTGCGCCATGTACAGCGCACCGAAATCGATCGGATCCAGCATCAGCGGCGGGAAGCCACCGTCGCGCACGGCATCGGCGATGATGCGGCGGGCGAACGGGAACAGCATGCGCGGGCCTTCAATGATGCAGAACGGCTCCAGCGCCTCGTCCGGCACATTCTTCAGGCCGAACAGGCCGGCATAGAGCAGTTCCACCATGAAGGCGGCGCCGCTGTCGGTGTCGGCCTTGGCGCTGATCTTCAGTTCGACCTCATAGACGTCGTCGGCGATCTTCTGGGCGTTCACGCCCACATTCACGTCGATGCGCGGCTGGCCCTGCACCTGCAGGCTGTTCGGGGCGTTCGGATTTTCGAACGACAGATCCTTCACATACTGGGTGATGATCGCCACCTGCGGCATCGACTGTTCGTCGAAGCCTTCGTCGCCAAAGCCGTTTTCGGGGTTGGCACCCAGATCGATTTCGTCAGTCATGGTGGCGATCCTTCCTCAGTCTTATTCGTCGTCGGCGATTTCGACCGGGCCCGAATCCTGGCCCTTGGCGTCGACATCGCGGTCCACGAACTCGATGATCGCCATCGCGGTCGCATCCGAACGGCGGAAGCCGGCCTTGATGACGCGGGTGTAGCCACCCTGGCGTTCCGCATAGCGCGCGGCGAGCACGTCGAACAGCTTGGCCAGCTGGGCGTCGTCACCCAGGCGGGCATCGGCGAGGCGACGGTTCGAAAGGCCGCCGGTCTTGGCCAGCGTCACCAGCTTTTCGACGTAGGGGCGCAGTTCCTTGGCCTTGGGCAGCGTCGTCTTGATCTGCTCGTGCTTGATCAGGGCGGCGGCCATGTTGCGCAGCATCGCGATGCGATGGCTGCTGGTGCGGCCGAGTTTGCGGTGGGCAACGCCGTGGCGCATGATTGTTCACTCCGTTCGTATCAGGGCCGTGCGAGGCACCCTGAGCCAGGCTGATGATGGGGTCAGCCGATGCCCCTGTGCTGCTGTTCAGGCAGCGTAACCTTGCTGGCGGCGCGCTCGTGGCAAAGCCACGAGCTGACGTCGGACGGGTTGCCGTTGGTGGCTGAGGCCACCGCCGGCACCCGCCGGCCGCCGATCGGTCGAGTCTGCCCGCAACGCTGCGCGTTGCTGGCAGCCGACCGGCTTAGAACTCTTGTTCGAGCTTCTTGGCCATCTCTTCGATATTCTCCGGCGGCCAACCGGCAATTTCCATGCCGAGGCGCAGGCCCATCTGGGAGAGGACTTCCTTGATCTCGTTCAGCGACTTGCGGCCGAAGTTCGGCGTGCGCAGCATCTCGCTCTCGGTCTTCTGCACCAGATCGCCGATGTAGATGATGTTGTCGTTCTTCAGGCAGTTGGCCGAACGCACCGACAGTTCCAGCTCGTCCACCTTCTTGAGGAGGTAGCGGTTGATGCTGGCGCTGTCGTCCACTTCCACCACGCCGGTCGAGGCGGTGTGGGCCACCGGCGCGGCAGCGGCGGTGTCTTCGAAGTTGACGAACAGCTGCAGCTGGTCCTGCAGGATCTTGGCGCCATAGGCCAGGGCATCTTCCGGCGACAGGCTGCCATCGGTTTCCACCGTGATCGTCAGCTTGTCATAGTCGAGTTCCTGGCCGACGCGGGTCGGATCGACCTTGTAGCTGACCTGGCGCACCGGCGAGTAGAGCGCATCGACCGGCACCAGGCCGATCGGCGCATCGGCCGGGCGGTTGGCGCTGGCCGGGACATAGCCCTTGCCGGTTTCGATGGTGAGTTCCATGTTCAGCGTCGCGCCCTCGTCGAGGGTGCAGATCACCAGATCCTTGTTCATCACCTCCATGTCGCCGGTGACGGCGATCTGGCCGGCGGTGACCGGGCCGGGGCCGGTGGCGTTCAGATAGACGCGCTTGGCGGTGTCACCGGCCATGCGGATCGCCACCTGCTTGATGTTCAGCACGATGTCGGTCACGTCTTCACGCACGCCAGCCAAGCTGGAGAATTCGTGCAGCACGCCATCGATCTTGATGGCGGTGATGGCGGCACCCTGCAGCGACGACAGCAGCACCCGGCGCAGGGCATTGCCCAGCGTCAGGCCAAAGCCACGCTCCAGCGGTTCGGCGACGAAGGCCGCCTTCTGCCGCGCGTCAGCGCCGGGGCGCTGCTCCAGGCGGCTGGGCTTCTTCAGTTCGGTCCAGTTCTTGGCGATGACTGCCATGTTCACCTCGGTCTGGGGAGGAGCGGATCGTCACCCGCCCGTCCCATTGTCACGTTGATGCGAAACGCTGGGCGCCATGCGTAGCGCCCGGCGCCAGGGCAGATTCAGACGCGGCGGCGCTTGGGCGGACGGACGCCGTTGTGCGGAATCGGCGTCACGTCACGGATGGCCGTGATGGTGAAACCCACCGCCTGCAGCGCGCGCAGCGCCGATTCGCGACCCGAACCCGGGCCACGCACTTCCACTTCCAGCGTGCGGACGCCATGTTCGGCGGCCTTCTTGCCGGCGTCTTCGGCCGCCATCTGCGCCGCGAACGGCGTTGACTTGCGGCTGCCCTTGAACCCCATCGTGCCGGCCGACGACCAGGCAATCGCGTTGCCCTGCGCGTCGGTGATGGTGATCATGGTGTTGTTGAAGCTGGCGTTGACATGGGCAACACCGCTGGTGATGTTCTTGCGCTCCCTGCGCTTGATGCGAGCAACTTCGCGAGCCATTTCGAGTATCCCTTAACCTTGGGCCAGATGAGAAGAAGAGGATGAGCAGCGGTGACGCGCTTACTTCTTCTTGCCGGCGATCGGCTTGGCCTTGCCCTTGCGGGTGCGGGCGTTGGTGTGGGTGCGCTGGCCGCGGACCGGCAGGCCCTTGCGGTGACGCAGGCCGCGATAGCAGGCCAGGTCCATCAGGCGCTTGATGTTCATCGCGTTCTGGCGACGAAGATCACCTTCCACGGTGAGTTCGCGGTCGATCTTTTCACGGATCAGCAGGATCTCGGCGTCGGTCAGTTCCTGCACGCGGCGCTCCGGCGGGAAGCCGAGCTCGGCCGCCAGGCGACTGGCGGTGGTGCGGCCGATGCCGTGGATGTAGGTGAGCGCGATCTCAACGCGCTTGTTGGTCGGGATGTTGACACCCGCAATACGTGCCACAGTCGTTATCCTTTCATGCTCCACGGTGCCCCTGGGCAAGATGGCACCATCTCAAAGCAATATGCCGACAGCCCGCACGGGCCGCCGGTTCATCATTCCGATTGATCGGAACGCGCGGTTTAGCGTGAGTCGCCGGAATGTCAAGCCGGCGCTCTCGCCAGAGTCAGTTGTCCAGGATGGCGTCGATGCTGGCGGCAACGGCGTCCATGCTCGCCATGCCGTCGGTGCGCGAGACGATGCCGCGGCCTTCATAATGCGGGATGATCGGCGCCGTCTTGGCGCGATATTCCGCCATGCGCTGGCGCACCGTGTCGGCATTGTCGTCGGCCCGGCGCTTGAAATTGGCCGCGCCGCACACGTCGCACACGCCTGCAACCTTGGGCTGCTTGTAACGGTCGTGATAGCCTTCGCCGCAGCTGCCGCAGGTGAAACGGCCGGTGATGCGGTCAACCAGCGCCGCCTCGTCCACCACCAGTTCGATCACGCGATCGATCTGCAGGCCCTTGTCGGCCAGCATGGCGTCAAGCGCGTCGGCCTGCACGTCGGTGCGCGGATAGCCATCCAGGATGAAGCCGGCGCGGGCGTCGGGCTGGTCCAGCCGTTCCGAAAGAATGCCGTTGACGATCTCGTCCGAAACCAGGCCGCCGGCATCCATGACCGCCTTGGCGGCGAGGCCGACCGGCGTGCCGGCCGCAACCGCGGCGCGCAGCATGTCACCGGTGGAAAGTTGAACCATGCCGCGTTCCTTGACGAGGCGGCTGGCCTGGGTTCCCTTGCCCGCGCCTGGCGGGCCCAGCAGGATGAGATTCAACGGCGATTCCCCCGGAGTTTGGACTTCTTGATGAGTCCCTCATATTGGTGGGCCAGAAGATGGCTCTGGATCTGCGCCACGGTATCCATCGTGACGTTGACGACGATCAGCAGCGAGGTGCCGCCGAAGTAGAAGGGCACTTTCAGCTGGCTGATCAGGAATTCCGGCAGCAGGCAGATGGCGACCAGATAGGCGGCACCGATCACCGTCAGGCGGGTCAGCACGAAATCCAGATATTCCGACGTCCGGGTGCCGGGGCGGATGCCGGGCACGAAACCGCCGTATTTCTTGAGATTTTCGGCCGTCTCGTCCGGGTTGAACACCACGGCGGTGTAGAAGAAGCTGAAGAAGATGATGCCACCGGCATAGAGCGCCATGTAGAGCGGCGCGCCGTGCTGCAGCGCCGTCGTCACCGTCGTCAGCCAATCCGGCATCGTGCCCTTCTGGCTGAAGAACTGCGCCACGGTGAGCGGCATCAGCAGCAGCGAGGAGGCGAAGATCGGCGGGATCACGCCGGCCGTGTTCAGCTTCAGCGGCAGGAAGCTGCTGTCGCCCTGGAACATGCGGTTGCCCATCTGGCGCTTGGGATATTGGATCAGGATCTTGCGCTGGGCGCGCTCCATCAGGCAGATGCCGGCGATGGTGGCCAGCGCCACGACGCCGACCAGCAGCACGAAGCCCGGCGACAGCGCCCCGGTGCGGCCCTGTTCGAACAGCGTGCCGACGGCGGTCGGGAAGTGGGCGACAATGCCGGCCATGATGATCAGCGAGATGCCGTTGCCGATGCCGCGGCTGGTGATCTGTTCCCCCAGCCACATCAGGAACATGGTGCCGCCCAGCAGCGAGATCACGGTGGAGATGCGGAAGAACCAGCCCGGATCGATCACGGCGGACACGCCCTGGCCGGCGCCCCAGCCTTCAAGGCCGAGCGCGATGCCATAGCCCTGCACGATGGTGAGGAACACGGTGCCATAGCGTGTGTACTGGTTCAGCGTCTTGCGGCCCGCCTCCCCTTCCTTCTTCAGCGTCATGAACTGCGGCAGCAGGCTGGTCAGCAGCTGCACCACGATGGAAGCGGTGATATAGGGGGTGACGCCCAGGGCGATCAGGCTCATGCGTTCCAGCGCGCCGCCGGAGAACATGTTGAAGAAATCCAGCACGCCGCCGCGCGTCTGCTGGAACAGGCTGGACAGCGCCAGCGGATCAATGCCCGGCAGCGGCACGAACGAGATGAGGCGGAAGACGATCAACGCCCCGAGCGTGAACCAGATGCGGTTCTTCAGCTCGGTGGCCTTGGAGAAATTGGCGAGCGACAGGCTCGCTTCCATCTGTTTGGCGGCAGTCGCCATGAAACCCTACCCGATCAAGCGTGACTGAAACGGCAAAGCGCCGCGAATCTGTCCATGTAGGCGACGCGCGGCGCAATTGCCATGGGGTCGATTGACCCGATGCCTGTTTTACTTGCCGGCCTTCGCGGCACGGGCGGCGGCGCGGGCGGCCTTCTGCTCGTCCTTGCTCAGCGGCGCCGGCGCCGGGGCCGGCAGTTCGATCGAACCACCCGCAGCTTCGACAGCCGCCTTGGCGGTGGCCGAGGCGCCGGCGAGCTTCAGCGACAGCTTGGCGGTCAGTTCACCGACGCCGAGCAGGCGCACACCATCACGGGCGTGGCTGAGGACGCCGCTGTTCACCAGCGCTTCGGCATCGATCACCTGGCTGGCATCAAGCCGGCCGGCATCGATCGCCGACTGCAGCGTGCCGAGGTTGATGACGGCATATTCCAGGCGGAAGATGTTGTTGAAGCCACGCTTCGGGATGCGCATGTGCAGCGGCATCTGGCCGCCTTCGAAGCCCTTGATGGCAACGCCCGAACGGCTCTTCTGGCCCTTCTGGCCGCGACCCGAGGTCTTGCCGACGCCCGAACCGATACCGCGGCCGACGCGGACGCGGCCCTTGCGGGCACCGGGATTGTCGTGGAGGTCGTTCAGCTTGGTGGTCATGGGATGCACTCGCTTTCGCTTACGCGCTGATGGAAAAAAGGAAGGCGCGCCTTACCCGCGGGCAAGGCGCGCCGTCAAGCGTGGGTCAGGCGATCTCTTCAACCTGCACCAGGTGAGACACTTTCTTGATCATGCCGCGGATTTCGGGCGTGTCAGTGTGCTCACGGCTGCGGTGCAGCTTGTTGAGGCCGAGGCCGATCAGGTTTTTTTCCTGGTTCGGGGCGCGGCGGATCGGCGAACCGATCTGGGTGACTTTGATCTTGGCCATCCGATCTCTCCTCACGCCACCGCTTCGGCGTCGGCTTCGGCCTGCTTGGCCGAAACGTCACCGCGACGGGCCAGCAGATCGACAACCTTCTTGCCGCGACGCTGGGCGACGCTCTTCGGGCTGGTCTGGCCGGTCAGCGCGGCGAACGTCGCGCGGATCATGTTGTAGGGGTTGTTGGTGCCGACCGACTTGGTCACCACGTCCGAAACGCCAAGCGATTCGAACACGGCGCGCATCGGACCACCAGCGATGATGCCGGTGCCCTGGGTCGCCGAGCGGACATAGACCTTGCCGGCGCCGAAGTGGCCGAAGCCATCATGGTGCAGGGTGCGGCCGTCGCGCAGCGAGACACGGACCATCGCCTTCTTGGCGGCGGCAGTGGCCTTGGCGATGGCTTCCGGCACTTCGCGGGCCTTGCCATGGCCGAAGCCGACACGGCCCTTGCCGTCACCCACGACCACAAGCGCGGCGAAACCGAAGCGCTTGCCGCCCTTCACCGTCTTGGAGACGCGGTTGATGTGGACGAGCTTTTCGATCAGCTCCTCACCGGCCGGTTCGCCCGAGGCTTCGCGACCACGGCGCTGGCCGCGTTCACCACCCGGACCACGACGGTCGTTGCCACCGCGCCCCTGGCCACCACGGCCCCGGCCCCGACCACCACCAGGCCCGCGGCCTTCGCCTTCCGGCGCAGCGCCGGTCGTTTCGATCACATCGCTCATCTCAGAACTCCAACCCGCCCTCGCGGGCGCCCTCGGCCAGCGCCTTCACGCGGCCATGGAAGAGGAAACCACCACGGTCGAAGACCACGGCCGACACGCCGGCAGCCTTGGCCCGCTCGGCCAGGCGCTGGCCAACGGCGGCAGCGGCCGCCGTGGTCGCACCGGTGGCACCGCGCACATCCTTCTCGAGGGTCGAGGCAGACGCGAGGGTGACGCCATTGGTGTCGTCGATGATCTGCGCATAGATATGCTGCGAAGACCGGTGGATGGACAGGCGCGGACGGCCACCGCTCTTGAGGCGGATCGCCGTGCGCACGCGGCGACGGCGCTGTTCGAAGGGGGTGAGCTTGCTCATTTCTTCTTCCCTTCCTTCCGGAAGATGAACTCGTCGCGATACTTGATGCCCTTGCCCTTGTACGGCTCGGGCTTGCGCCAGCGACGGATCTCGGCGGCCACCTGGCCAACACGCTGCTTGTCCGAACCGCTGATTTCCACGGTTGTCGGATCCGGCGTCTTGATGGTGATGCCGGCCGGGATCGGGAAATCGACATCATGGCTGTAGCCGAGCTGCAGCTTGAGGTTCGAACCCTGCACGGCGGCACGATAGCCAACGCCGGTGATCAGCAGCGTCTTGGTGAAGCCTTCCGACACACCGTTGACAAGGTTGCTGACCAGCGTGCGCTGCATGCCCCAGAAGGCGCGGGCGCGCTTGGTGTCGGCCGCGGGCTGAACCGCGATCTGGCCACCATCGATGGTGTAGCTGATGTCGTCCACCAGCGGCATCGACATCTCGCCCTTGGGCCCCTTGGCGACCAGCACGCGGTCGTTGATGGTGGCGGTGACGCCGGCCGGAATGGCGACGGCTTTCTTTCCGATGCGCGACATGGTCAGAACACCTGGCAGAGGACTTCGCCGCCCACGTTCTTTTCACGCGCTTCCGCGTCGGAAAGAACGCCCTGGGGCGTCGAAACGATGGTGATGCCCAGGCCGTTGCGCACGCGCGGCAGCTCGGTGGCGCCGCTGTAGACGCGGCGGCCGGGCTTGGACACGCGGGCAAGGTGCTGGATGGCGGGGCGACCTTCGAAATATTTCAGGTCAATCCGGATGGCCTGGTGCGAGCCGTCGGCCACCGAGGCATAGCCCCGGATATAGCCTTCGCGCTGCAGCACATCCAGAACGCGCGCACGCAGCATGGACGCAGGGGTGACGATCGAATCCTTGCGGGCCTGCTGGCCGTTGCGGATCCGGGTGAGCATATCGCCCAGAGGATCAGACATCGACATCTCGTCTTCCCCTTACCAGCTCGACTTCGTCACACCGGGAATCAGGCCCTTGTTGGCCAGTTCCCGCAGCATGACGCGCGAAAGCTTGAACTTGCGGTAATAAGCGCGCGGACGGCCGGTCAGCTCGCAGCGGTTGCGAACCCGGGTCGGGTTGGCATTGCGCGGCAGCTCGGCCATCTTCAGGCGGGCCATGAAACGCTCTTCATCCGAGCGGCTTTCATCGTTGGCGATCGCCTTGAGCACGGCATATTTGCCGGCGTACTTCACGACCATCGCCTTGCGACGCTCGTTCTTGTTGATCATGGAAAGCTTTGCCATGGCTCAGGCCGCCTTCTTCTCGAGGGTGTAACCAATGAAGGGGAAGCCGAACAGCGCCAGCAGGGCACGGGCTTCCTCGTCGGTCTTTGCGGTGGTGGTGACGATGACGTCCATGCCGCGCACCTTGTCGATCCGGTCATAGTTGATCTCCGGGAAGATCAGCTGTTCCTTGATGCCCATGGCATAATTGCCACGGCCATCGAACGACTTGGGGCTGAGGCCACGGAAGTCCTTCACGCGCGGCAGCGCGATCGTGACCAGGCGGTCCAGGAAATCATACATGCGCTCGCGGCGCAGCGTGACCTTGCAGCCGATCGGCATGCCTTCACGCAGCTTGAACTGCGCAACCGACTTCTTGGCGCGGCAGATCACCGGCCGCTGGCCAGCGATCAGCGCCATTTCCCCGGCGGCCTGTTCGACCTTCTTCTTGTCCTGGGTGGCTTCGCCGACGCCCATGTTGAGCACGATCTTTTCGATCTTCGGCACTTCCATCATGTTCTTGTAGCCGAACAGTTCCACCATCTTCTGGCGGATGCTGTTCACATACAGCGCCTGCATGCGCGTCAGGTTCTGGGTGTCAGCCATCGATCTGGGCTCCCGACTTCTTGGCGATGCGCACCTTCTTGCCATCGACGACGGCAAAGCCGACGCGGGTGGGGGCACCGGTGGTCGGATCCTTGATCGCGACCTTCGACACGGCCATCGGCGCTTCGACGCGCTCGATACCGCCGTTGGGGTTCACCTGGCTCGGCTTGTTGTGGCGGGTGATCAGGTTGACACCGGCCACCACCACCTTGCCTTCGCGCGGCAGGTTGCGGGTCACGGTGCCTTCCTTGCCCTTGTCCTTGCCGGACAGGACGATGACCGTGTCACCCTTCTTGATCTTGGCAGCGCTCATCACAGCACCTCGGGAGCAAGGCTGATGATCTTCATGTGACCCGTGGCACGCAGTTCACGCACCACCGGCCCGAAGATGCGGGTACCGATCGGTTCTTCGTTCTTGTTGATCAGCACGGCAGCATTGCTGTCGAAGCGGATCACCGAACCGTCGGGACGACGGATATCCTTGGCGGTGCGCACCACGACAGCGCGGTGCACATCACCCTTTTTCACCTTGCCCTTGGGCTGGGCTTCCTTGACCGACACCACAATGATGTCGCCCACGCCGGCAAAGCGGCGCTTGGAACCACCCAGGACCTTGATGCACATCACCCGCTTGGCGCCACTGTTGTCCGCCACGTCGAGGTTCGTCTGCATCTGGATCATGCGTTCGATCCTTCCATTATGTCTGCCAATTTCCGACTGGCAGACGGTTCAAAACTTGCCCGGAGATCGGCTCAGCCGACCTTCTCAAGCACTTTCCAGGTCTTCAGCTTCGACATCGGGGCGCATTCTTCGATGCGCACCGTGTCACCGGCCTTGATCACATTGCCCTCGTCATGGGCGTGATACTTCTTCGAGCGGCGGATGATCTTGCCGTAAACCGGGTGAGCGACCTTGCGCTCGACCAGCACGACGACCGTCTTGTCGCCCTTGTCGGACACGCAAGTGCCCTGCAGAACACGCTTCGGCATGTCTTAAGCTCCCGTCTGCACGGCTTTGCGGGCCGATTGCAGCGTCTTGATGCGGGCGATCGTCCGGCGCACTTCACGCACACGGCCGGGCCTTTCCAGCTGGCCGGTGGCCGCCTGGAACCGCAGGTTGAACTGTTCGCGCTTCAGCTCCGAAAGCTGGGTGGCGAGTTGATCGTCGGTCGCGACCTTCAGATCGGCAAAATTGTTGGCCATCGCGATTATTCCTGAGTCGTCGGTTCGCCAAGGCGAACCACCATCTTGACCTTGATCGGCAGCTTGGCAGCAGCACGTTCGAAGGCACCGGCGGCGACGTCATAGGGCACGCCGTCGAGTTCGAACATCACGCGGCCGGGCTTGACACGGGCCACCCAATATTCGGGCGAACCCTTGCCCGAGCCCATGCGGACTTCGGCGGGCTTGGACGAGACCGGAACGTCGGGGAACACGCGGATCCACAGACGGCCCTGGCGCTTGATGTGACGCGAGATCGCGCGGCGGGCCGCTTCGATCTGGCGGGCGGTGATCCGCTCCGGCTCCATCGCCTTCAGGCCGAAGGCGCCGAAGTTGAGCGCGGTGCCACCCTTGGCGGTGCCGTGGATACGGCCCTTGAACGCCTTGCGGAACTTGGTGCGCTTTGGTTGCAGCATCTCTTCTTACTCCTCAGCGCGCCGGACGGACGCCAGAGGTCTGGGCTTCCATCATCAGGCGGTCCTGGGCCATGGGATCATGGCCGAGGATTTCACCCTTGAAGATCCAGACCTTCACGCCGCACACGCCATAGGCGGTGTGGGCCTGATGCTCGGCATAATCGACATTGCCGCGCAGCGTGTGCAGCGGCACGCGGCCTTCGCGATACCATTCGACACGCGCGATTTCGGCGCCGCCAAGACGGCCCGAGCAGGTGATCTTGATGCCTTCGGCGCCCAGACGCAGGGCCGACTGCACCGCGCGCTTCATGGCGCGGCGGAACGCGATGCGGCGCTCCAGCTGATCGGCCACGCCGGCGGCGACGAGCTTGGCATCGATTTCCGGCTTGCGGATCTCGACGATGTTCAGGCTCACGTCGCTGCGGGTCATCTGGGCGATCTGCTTGCGCAGCTTCTCGATGTCCGCACCCTTCTTGCCGATGATGACACCCGGGCGGGCGGCATAGATCGACACGCGGCACAGCTTGGCCGGGCGCTCGATCACCACCTTGGAGATGGCGGCCTGACCATGGTTCTTCAGGATGAACTCGCGGATGCGCAGGTCTTCCAGCAGCAGGTTGCCGTAATCATCGCCCTTGGCGAACCAGCGGCTGTCCCAGGTGCGGTTGATCTGCAGGCGCAGACCGATGGGGGACGTCTTGTGACCCATTAGTTTGCTCCCTCTTCGTCGGCTTCGCGCACGACGACGCGCAGACGGCTGAACGGCTTGGTGATGGCGGCGGCACGGCCACGGGCGCGCGGAGTGAAGCGCTTCATCGTGATCGCCTTGCCCACGCTGGCTTCCTTCACCACCAGGGCGTCGACATCCAGATTGTGGTTGTTTTCGGCATTGGCGACGGCCGAGGCCAGCACCTTGCGCACATCAACCGCCATCGCCTTCTTGGAGAAGGTGAGGATGTTCAGCGCGTCCGAGGCCTTGCGGCCACGGATCAGGCCGGCAACCAGGTTCAGCTTGTAGGCCGAACCGCGGATGGTGGTGGCAACAGCCAGCGCCTCACGGTCGCCAACCTTGCGGGGGGACTTGGGCTTGGACATCAGCGCTTGCCCTTCTTGTCAGCAGCGTGGCCGGGGAAGAAGCGGGTCGGCGCGAATTCGCCAAGCTTCATGCCGACCATGTCTTCGTTGACGACGACCGGGATGTGCTTCTTGCCGTTGTAAACATTGAAGGTGAGACCAACGAACTGCGGCAGGATCGTCGAGCGGCGCGACCAGGTCTTGATCGGCGCGCGCGCACCGGAGCCCTGCGCGGCTTCGGCCTTCTTCAACAGCGAGAGGTCCACGAACGGACCCTTCCAGACGGAGCGGCTCATGCGCGCTTACCTCTTCTTCTTGGCGTGGCGCGAACGGATGATCATGTGATCCGTCGCCTTGTTCGAACGGGTCTTGGCACCCTTGGTCGGCTTGCCCCACGGGGTGACCGGGTGACGACCGCCCGAGGTGCGGCCTTCACCACCGCCGTGCGGGTGGTCGACCGGGTTCTTGGCGACACCGCGGGTCAGCGGGCGATAGCCCATCCAGCGGTTGCGGCCGGCCTTGCCGAGATTCTGGTTGCTGTTGTCGGGGTTCGACACCGCACCCACCGTCGCCATGCATTCGGCGCGGACATAGCGCTGTTCACCCGAGTTCAGGCGGATGATGACCATGCCCTTGTCGCGGCCCACCACCTGCACGAAGGTGCCGGCGGCGCGGGCGAGCTGGCCACCCTTGCCGGGCTTCAGCTCGACATTGTGGACGATGGTGCCAACCGGCATCTGGCCGATTTCCATCGCGTTGCCCGGCTTCACGTCGACCTTCTTGCCGGCGATGACGCTGTCGCCGACGGCGAGGCGCTGCGGGGCAATGATATAGGCCTGGGTGCCTTCCTTGTCGGCGTACTTCACCAGGGCGATGAAGGCCGAACGGTTGGGGTCATATTCCAGGCGTTCGACGGTCGCGGCGACGTCCCACAGGCGGCGCTTGAAATCGACGACACGGTACAGGCGCTTGTGACCGCCACCAATGCCGCGCGCGGTGGCGTGGCCCTTGTTGTTGCGGCCGCCGGTCTTCTTCAGACCTTCGGTCAGCGCCTTGACCGGACGACCCTTGTGCAGGGCCGAACGGTCGATCAGCACCAGGCCGCGCTGGCCGGGGCTGGTCGGGTTGTAAGTCTTGAGTGCCATGGTTCTCGTCCCCGCCCTCAGATGCTGGTGGTCACGTCGATGCGGTCGCCATCGGCAACCGTCACCACGGCCTTCTTGACGTCGGAACGGCGATATTCCTGCCCGCGCCAGCGCTTGGTCTTGCCCTTGGCCACCATGGTGTTCACGGCCAGCACCTTCACGCCATAGAGCGCTTCGACGGCAGCCTTGATCTGCGGCTTGGTGGCATCCTTGGCGACCTGGAAGACGACCTGGTTGAATTCGCTCACCAGCGTCGACTTCTCGGTGATCACCGGCTTCACGACGATGTCGTAGTGCTTGAGATCGATGTTAGCCATTGACCCGAGCCTCCAGAGCCGAGACGGCAGCGCGGGTCAGGACCAGCGTGTCGTGCTTGAGAATGTCGTAAACATTGGCGCCGATCGCCGGCAGCACATCAATGTGCGGCACGTTGGCCGACGCGCGGGCAAAGCCGACATCAACCGCAGCGCCATCGATGAACAGGCCGGAGGTGATGCCCAGCGCGCTCATCGAAGCGATGAAGGCCTTGGTCTTGGCGTCGCCAAGGTTCAGATCTTCCACCACGATCAGCTTGCCTTCCTGGGCCTTCACCGACAGGGCGGTGGCGAGGCCAAGACGGCGGATCTTCTTGTTCAGCGACGGGTTGAAATCGCGGACGCGCGGGCCATGGGCCTTGCCGCCGCCAACAAACTGCGGCGCGGCGCGGTTGCCGTGACGGGCACGACCACCACCCTTCTGGTTGCCCAGCTTCTTGCCGGTGCGGGCGACTTCGCTGCGTTCCCGCGCCTTGCGGGCCGTGCCGCGGCGCTTTTCCAGCTGCCACGTCACAACGCGGTGCAGGATGTCGAGGCGCGGCTCCTTGCCGAACACCGCGTCCGAAAGTTCCAGCTCGCCGGCATCAGCCGCGGCCAGGGTCTTCACCTGAATCTTCATGATCTCAGGCCTCCGTGGTTTCGTCAGCCACGGTCGGCGCGGCATCAGCCACGTCAGCAACCGGAGCATCGTTGGCGACCGTCTTCAGAGCGGCCGGATAGGGGGCTTCCGCCTTGCGGGGAACCTTGACGGCGTCCTTGACGAGCAGCCAGCCGCCCTTCGAGCCGGGCACCGAGCCCATCACGAAGATCAAGCCGCGCTCGACGTCGGTCGACACGATTTCCAGGTTCTGCTGGGTGCGCTGGCGGGCGCCCATGTGCCCGGCCATCTTCTTGCCCTTGAACACTTTGCCCGGATCCTGGCGCTGGCCGGTCGAACCGTGCGAACGGTGCGAGACCGAGACGCCGTGCGTGGCGCGCAGACCGCCGAAGTTCCAGCGCTTCATGACGCCGGCAAAGCCCTTGCCCTGGGTGACGCCGGTGACGTCAACCATCTGGCCCGGCACGAAATGATCGGCGGAGATGGTGGCGCCCGGTTCCAGCACGGCATCGGCCGCGACACGGAATTCCGCCACCTTGGCCTTGGGCTCGACCTCGGCCTTGCCGAAGTGGCCGCGTTCCGGCTTGGTGGTGTTCTTGGCCTTCTTCGCGCCAGCGCCAAGCTGGACAGCGGTGTAGCCATCGGTCTCGTCGGTCTTCACCGCGACGACCTGGTTGTTCTCGAGAGCGAGGACGGTGACCGGAACATGCCGGCCGTCTTCGCGGAAGATCCGCGTCATCCCCATTTTCTTCGCGATCACGCCTGTGCGCATGATCCAATTCCTTTCATCAGAGGCCCCGTCCAGTCTTGCTGGGGAGGGGCGTGACCCTTCCAAAGTCGCTCCGCGTATTTGGATGGCCGGTTACTTGCCGAGCTTGATTTCCACGTCCACGCCGGCGGCCAGATCGAGCTTCATCAGCGCGTCAACCGTCTGCGGGGTGGGATCAACAATATCGAGAAGGCGCTTGTAGGTGCGCACCTCGAACTGTTCACGGCTCTTCTTGTCGACGTGCGGCGAGCGGTTCACGGTGAACTTCTCGAAGCGCGTCGGCAGCGGAATCGGGCCACGGATCGCAGCACCGGTCCGCTTGGCGGTGTCAGCGATCTCACCGGTGGCCATGTCCAGCACACGGTGATCGAAAGCCTTCAGGCGAATGCGGATGTTCTGAGCGTCCATAACACCAATCTTGTCAAACAGCGTTGTTTCAGAGCGGTTGCTCTTGCGTGTTCAAAAAAAGCGGACCGATGCGACCCCTGACGGATGGTCGGGGTTGCACCGGCCGCTTAGAAATTCCAGTCCCGATATGAAGCCGCGGAACCCGGCAGTATCACGATGAATTACCGTGACGAATCGGGACCGCTCCACAAGGGAAGCGGCCCCATACACTCACTTGATGATCGACGCAACCACGCCGGCGCCAACGGTACGGCCGCCTTCGCGAATGGCGAAGCGCAGACCCTGGTCCATGGCGATCGGAGCGATCAGCTTGACCTTCAGCTGGACGTTGTCGCCCGGCATCACCATCTCGGTGCCTTCCGGCAGCTCAACGGTGCCGGTGACGTCGGTGGTGCGGAAGTAGAACTGCGGGCGGTAGTTGGCAAAGAACGGCGTGTGACGGCCACCTTCGTCCTTCGACAGCACGTAGACTTCGGCGGTGAACTCGGTGTGCGGCTTGATCGAGCCCGGCTTGCAGAGCACCTGGCCACGCTCGACTTCTTCACGGCCCACGCCGCGCAGCAGCGCACCGATGTTGTCGCCAGCCTGGCCCTGGTCGAGCAGCTTGCGGAACATTTCGACGCCGGTGCAGACGGTCTTGCGGGTGTCGTGGATGCCGACGATTTCCAGTTCTTCGCCAACCTTGACGATGCCAGTTTCGACACGGCCGGTCACCACGGTGCCGCGGCCCGAGATCGAGAACACGTCTTCGATCGGCATCAGGAACGGCTTGTCCAGCGGACGCTCCGGCTGCGGGATGTAGGCGTCAACGGCCTTCATCAGCTCCAGGATGGCGGCGTGGCCGATTTCCGGCTGCTTGCCTTCCAGGGCGCACAGGGCCGAACCCTTGACGATCGGAATGTCATCGCCCGGGAAATCATACTTCGACAGCAGTTCGCGGATTTCCAGCTCGACGAGCTCGAGGATTTCCGCGTCGTCAACCATGTCGACCTTGTTCATGAACACCACCATGGCCGGCACGCCAACCTGCTTGGCCAGCAGGATGTGCTCGCGGGTCTGCGGCATCGGGCCGTCGGTGGCCGACACGACCAGGATGGCGCCGTCCATCTGCGCGGCACCGGTGATCATGTTCTTCACATAGTCGGCGTGGCCGGGGCAATCGACGTGCGCATAGTGGCGCTCGGCGGTTTCATACTCGACGTGGGCGGTCGAGATGGTGATGCCGCGCTCACGCTCTTCCGGCGCCTTGTCGATGTTGGCGTAGTCCACGAAGGTGGCGCCACCGGTTTCGGCCAGCACCTTGGTGATGGCAGCGGTCAGCGAGGTCTTGCCATGGTCGACGTGACCGATGGTCCCGATGTTGCAGTGCGGCTTGTTCCGCTCGAACTTTGCTTTGGCCATGGCCTTGAACCTTCTTCCTTGCTCAGCGTGTGAGACGTTCAACGATTGCAGGCGGGTCCCTGATGGATCCGCCTTCGCGGGGTGTGTCAGCGGGGAACCGGCCGAATCATCGCGCCCAGTGGCGCGGTGACTAGCCGGCTTTCCCGAAAAATCAAGCCAGCTTGAGCTTGATTTCCTCGGCCACGTTCGACGGCACTTCGTCGTAGTGGCTGAACTGCATCGTGTACTGGGCGCGACCCTGCGACATCGAGCGCAGGTTGTTCACGTAACCGAACATGTTGGCCAGCGGCACCATGGCGTCGATCACCTGCGCGTTGCCGCGGGTGTCGGTGCCCTGGATCTGGCCACGGCGGCTGTTGAGGTCGCCGATCACGTCACCCAGATAATCTTCCGGCGTCACCACCTCGACCTTCATGATCGGTTCGAGGATCTTGATGCCGGCCTTGTCGGCCGCTTCGCGCATGGCGCCGCGACCGGTGATTTCGAACGCCAGCGCCGACGAGTCGACGTCGTGATAGGCGCCGTCATACAGGGTGGCCTTGAAGTCGATCAGCGGGAAGCCGATCAGGTGGCCCGACGACGCGACTTCGCGGATGCCCTTTTCGACAGCCGGGATATATTCGCGCGGCACGTTGCCGCCCTTCACTTCATCGACGAAGGTGAAACCGCTGCCGCGCTCACCCGGTTCGACCGTGATCTTGACGCGGCCGAACTGGCCGGAGCCGCCCGACTGCTTCTTGTGGGTGTAATCGATGTCGACCTTCTTCGCGAGGCTTTCGCGATAGGCAACCTGCGGCGCGCCGACATTGGCTTCCACCTTGAACTCGCGGCGCATGCGGTCGACGAGGATTTCGAGGTGGAGTTCGCCCATGCCCTTGATGATGGTCTGGCCGCTCTCGTTGTCCGACGACACGCGGAACGACGGATCTTCCTGGGCCAGGCGGTTGAGGGCGATGCCCATCTTTTCCTGGTCGGCCTTGGTCTTCGGCTCCACGGCGACTTCGATCACCGGCTCGGGGAATTCCATGCGTTCCAGGATGACCGGCTTCAGCGGGGCGCACAGCGTGTCACCGGTGGTGACATCCTTCAGGCCGACGAGGGCGACGATGTCACCCGCCATGGCTTCCTTGATGTCTTCGCGGTTGTTGGCGTGCATCAGCAGCATGCGGCCGATCTTTTCGCGCTTGTCCTTCACCGAGTTGAGCACGGTCGAGGCGGCTTCGAGCTTGCCCGAATAGATGCGGGCGAAGGTGAGCGTGCCGACGAACGGGTCGGTCATGATCTTGAAGGCCAGCGCGGCGAACGGCGCATCGTCCGAGGCCGGGCGGGTTTCTTCTTCTTCCTTGGGGTTGATGCCAACCACCGGCGGAATGTCGAGCGGGCTCGGCAGATAATCGATCACGGCGTCGAGCAGCGGCTGCACGCCCTTGTTCTTGAACGCCGAACCGCACAGCACCGGCACGAAATCGAACGCCAGCGTGCCCTTGCGGATCAGCTTCTTCAGCGTGGCGACATCCGGCTCGTTGCCTTCCAGATAGGCTTCCATCGCCTCGTCGTCCTGTTCGACGGCGATTTCGATCAGCTCCGAGCGGGCCGCGGCAGCCGCGTCCTTCAAATCGTCCGGGATCTCCTTGTATTCGAACTTGGCGCCCAGGCTTTCTTCCAGCCAGACGATGGCGCGGTTTTCGACGAGGTCAACGAGGCCGACGAAATCGCTTTCCAGGCCGATCGGCAGATACAGCACGGCCGGGCGGGCACCCAGACGATCCTTGATCATCTGCACGCAGCGATCGAAATTGGCACCGGTGCGATCCAGCTTGTTGACGAAGCACATGCGCGGCACGCGATACTTGTCAGCCTGGCGCCACACGGTTTCCGACTGCGGCTCCACGCCGGCAACGCCGTCGAAGCAGGTGATGGCACCGTCGAGGACGCGCAGGCTGCGCTCCACTTCGATGGTGAAATCGACGTGTCCGGGCGTGTCGATGATGTTGATGCGATGCTCTTCACCCTTGCCGTCCTGGGCGCGCCAGAAGCAGGTCGTGGCGGCCGACGTGATGGTGATGCCGCGCTCCTGCTCCTGCTCCATCCAGTCCATGGTGGCGGTGCCTTCGTGCACTTCGCCGATCTTGTAGGACTTGCCGGTGTAGTAAAGGATGCGCTCGGTCGTGGTCGTCTTGCCGGCATCGATGTGGGCCATGATGCCGATGTTGCGATAACGCTCAAGCGGGTGGGAGCGGGGCATGGGGTGAAGCCTCAGGTCAGGGGGGAATGGAGGGCGGGCCGGCACCGCACAGGCGGCACCGGCCCCACCAGGATTACCAGCGGTAGTGCGAGAAGGCGCGGTTGGCTTCCGCCATCCGGTGCGTGTCTTCGCGCTTCTTCACGGCGGAACCGCGGTTGGCGGCGGCATCGAGCAGCTCGGCCGAAAGGCGGGCGGCCATCGTGTGCTCGCTGCGCTTGCGGGCGGCCGAGATGATCCAGCGGATGGCGAGCGCCTGACCACGATCCGGACGCACTTCGACCGGAACCTGGTAGGTGGCACCACCGACGCGGCGGCTGCGCACTTCGATGCCCGGACGGACATTGGCGAGCGCATCGTGGAACACGCCCAGCGGTTCGCGGCGCGACTTGGTCTCGATCACTTCCAGGGCCGAGTAGACGATGGATTCGGCCACCGACTTCTTGCCCTGCAGCATGACGAGATTCATGAACTTGGACAGCACCTGATCGCCGAACTTGGGATCCGGCAGGATGACGCGCTTTTCGGGGCGACGACGACGTGACATGTTCTATATCCCCCTTACTTCGGACGCTTCGCGCCGTACTTCGAACGGCTCTGCTTGCGGTTCTTCACACCCTGCGTGTCCAGCACACCGCGAACGATGTGGTAGCGCACGCCGGGAAGATCCTTCACGCGGCCGCCGCGAATCAGCACGACCGAGTGTTCCTGCAGGTTGTGGCCTTCACCCGGGATATAGCCGATGACTTCAAAGCCATTGGTCAGACGGATCTTGGCCACCTTGCGCAAGGCCGAGTTCGGCTTCTTGGGGGTGGTGGTGTAAACGCGGGTGCACACGCCGCGCTTCTGCGGGTTGGCCTCCATGGCCGGCACCTTGTTGCGCGCCTTCTGCGGCACGCGACCCTTGCGGATCAACTGGTTGATCGTTGGCATCGTCTCTCTTCTCGCTTCGACCAGCCGCCACCATGGCGCCCGGTCTACTCCAGTCGAACCCCGTTGACGCCCAATCCCCGCGCGGGAATTTTCCATCACATAAGTGCGAAAGGCCCCCCGATGAACCGGAAGGCCGTCCGCACACGGTGCCGTCTGTCGTATCCCCTGCCCGTGCCGATGGCCCGCTCAGGGATGCGCGCCCTTAACCGCAACCACACCGAAGGTCAACGGTCGGTGCGATGGGATGCGCCTCAGCCGGGCAGCACGGCCCTGACCGCCAGATAGAGCAGCGACGGGCACAGCAGGCAGCCAAGGCCGGTGTAGAAGGTGCTGGTCATCGCGCCATAGGGCACCAGCGCCGGATCGGTGGCGGCCAGCCCGCCGGTCACCCCGCTGGTGGTGCCCATGATGCCGCCATAGACCATGGCGGTGACCGGATTGTCGAGGCCGATGCGGCGGGCGAGCACGGGGGTGAGGATCATCACCAGCACCGCCTTCACCAGCCCGGCGGCGATGCTGAGCGAGATGATCGCGGACGAAACGCCAAGCGAGGCGCCGGTCACCGGCCCGACGATATAGGTAGCCGCACCCGCGCCGATGGTGGTGACCTCGGCCGGATCGGTGATGCCGAAGCCCAGCGCCACCCCGGCCCCGACCACGAACGACAGCACCACGCCCAGCGGCACCGACAGCGCGCCGACCAGCCCCGCCCGGCGCAGATCACCGAGGCGCAGGCCGAAGCCGGTGGCGACGATGGCGAAATCGCGGAACATGTTGCCGCCCAGCACGCCGACCCCGGCCAGCAGCGGCAGATCGGCAACACCGGTCTTGCCGCCCGTCACCGTCCCGGCCAGCCCGGCCAGCACCAGGCCGCTGGCAATGGCGATGGCCGAACCATGGATGCGGCCGCGGGTGAGCCGGGTGGAGACCAGATGCGCCAGCGCCATGATGACGCCGACGAACAGGAAGGCGACGAGCAGGCCGTTGTCGCCGGCGAACTTGGTCAGCCGCTCCATCACCGGCCCCCGCGCCGCTGGGCCAGCCGGCCCAGCCACGGCACCAGCGCGAATCCGGCCGCGACGGCCAGCCCCCCGGCCAGCAGCGCCATCACCCCGCCCGAAACGGCGGCCAGCACATTCTGCCGGGCCGCCATGGCGACGACGATGGGCACGTACATCTGGCTCCAGAACTGCACCCCGAACGCTGCCGGCATCGCCGGCGTCACCGGCCGGCCGGGCAGGTTGGTGAACAGGATCAGCAGCAGCATGGCGATGCCGACGCCGCCGACATTGGCCTCCAGCCCCAGCGCGGCGCCGAGCAGATCGCCAAGGAACAGGCCGATCAGCGTGGCGGCGGCCAGCAGCGCCACCCCGATGACCGGGCCAAGCGTGCGGATGCCCCCGGTCATGCCAGTTCCGGCGGGCGCTTGGCCAGCAGCGGCTGCACCGCCTGTTCATAGGCATGGGCGAGCTTGAGCAGCGCCAGCTCGCCGCCGCGCCGGCCGATGATCTGGATGCCGGCGGGCAGGCCATCCGGGCCAAAGCCGGCCGGTGCCGCCAGCGACGGCAGGCCGGTCATGGTGATCAGGAAATTGCCGAGCTGCCATTCGTGGTACGTGCGCATGTCCTGGCCGTTGATGCGGGTGGGCCACAATTGCTCCACCGGGAAGGGGAAGATCTGCACCGCCGGCGCGACCAGCACGTCGAAGCGGCCGAACAGCTGCTCCACCGCGCGGGTGAAGCCGCTGCGCACCTGGGCGGCGGCGCTGATCTGCAGGCCGGTGATGCCGCGACCATTTTCGGCCTCCCACCGCGCCTGCGGGCCGATCAGATCGCGGGTGGCGGGATTTTCGGCCAGCGGCTGCACCTGCGGGCCATAGCTCCAGCTGCGCAGCGTCTGCGTCGCCTGCCACACCGGCTCCACCGCGATGCCGGGCGCGGCATCCTCGACCACGCAGCCCATGGTGCGGAAGGCGGCCAGCGCATCCTGGCACAGCGCCAGCACGCCCGGATCGTGCGGCACCTGCCCGCCCCAATCGCCCAGCCAGCCGATGCGCAGGCCCTTGGGATTGCTGGCCAGATCGCCGCGCAGGGCGGCAGTGTCCACCGGCTGGGACAGATAGGCATCCGGGTGCTGGCCGGCCTGCACCGACAGCAGCAGCGCCAGATCGCCGACAGTGCGTGCCATCGGGCCCGTCACGCCCATGCCGGATATCCAGCCCTCCTGCGGCACGGTGCCGATCGAGGGGCGCAGGCCGAACACATGGTTCCACGCCGCCGGGTTGCGCAGGGAGCCGCCGAAATCCGAGCCATCGACCATCGGCAGCAGGCGCAGGGCAACCGCCACCGCGCCGCCACCGGTGCTGCCGCCGGCCGAGCGGCCGAGGTTCCAGGCGTTGCGGGTGGCGCCAAACACCCGGTTGATGGTGTGGGAACCAAGGCCGAATTCCGGCGCGTTGGTCTTGCCGATCATGATCACCCCGGCAGCGCGCAGCCGCTGGACCATGATGCTGTCGGCCCTGGCCATCACGTCCTTGAACGCCAGACTGCCCTGCGTGGCGCGGAAGCCGACGACCGGCTGCAATTCCTTCGCCGCCCACGGCAGGCCGGCGAGCAGGCCGGGCGTGGGCCTGGCATCAAAGGCACGCGCCTCGGCGATCAGCGCATCGCCGTCGCGCAGCTGGACGATGGCATTGTGCGCCGGATTGTGCGCGGCGATGGCGGCGAGCGCGGCGCGCATCACCTCCTCGGCACCCACCTTGCGCGCCGCGATCAGGCCGGCCAGCTGCCGCGCCGGCATGGCCAGCAGCGGATCGACGCTGCGCCCTGCCGCCAGTGCCGGTGCCGCCGCCAGCGCCGCCCCCGCCGCCAGCATGCCCCGCCGTGTGATCCCCTGCCCTGCCATTGCCAGCCCCCCGGCCCCTGAAATCCTGCCCCGTTGTTGCGCAACTGGCGCGGGCGGGCAATGGCCCAGCCGCGCTTGCCGGCTGCTGCGGCGCGCGCAATACTCGGCGCACACACGGATTGGGGGAGAGACGGACCATGGCCACACTTGCCAGCCGCAACACAGCCACTGCCGGGGGGCTCGACATCAGGCCGCTCACCCCGGCCATCGGCGCGGAGATCTTCGGGGTGGATCTCGCCGCCCCCGATGTTGGCGACCATATTCCCGCGATCCGGGCCGCGCTGCTGGCGCACAAGGTGATCTTTTTCCGCGATCAGCACCTCACGGCGGCGCAGCATATCGCCTTTGCCCGGCATTTCGGTGATCTGGAAATCCACCCGGCCACGCCCAAGGATCAGCCCGACCCGGAAATCCTGCGCATCGCCCATGGGCCCGACAGCCGGGGCCGCGAGAACAGCTGGCACAGCGATGTGACCTGGCGCGAGGCGCCGTCGCTTGGTTCCATCCTGCGCGCCATCGAGGTGCCGGCGGTGGGCGGCGACACGCTGTTCGCCGACATGCACCTGGCCTTCCTGTCCCTGAGCCCGGAAATGCAGCGCTTCGTGCGCGGCCTGACTGCGGTGCACGACATCGCCAAGGTGTTCGCCGGCCGGCTTGGCCAATCGGCGGACGATCTGCACGCCAAATATCCGCCGCAGCGCCACCCGGTGGTGCGCACCCACCCGGAAACCGGCGCGCCCACCCTGTTCGTCAACACCGCCTTCACCAGCCATGTCGAGGGGCTGACCCGCGCCGAAAGTGACCGGCTGCTGGCGCATCTTTTTGCGACCGCCGCCAACCCCGAGCTGCAGTGCCGGTTCCGCTGGCAGGCCGGCAGCATCGCCTTCTGGGACAACAGGGCCACCCAGCATTTTGCCGCCAGCGATTATTTCCCCGCCCGCCGCGTGATGGAACGGGTGACGATCGCCGGCTGCAAGCCCTTCCACGACCCGGCGCGGGGCTGATCCGGCAGCGGCGCGTTACAGCGCGTCTCTTTGTTGGGCGCGTTACAGCGCGCCGTGACAGTGCTTGAACTTCTTGCCCGAACCGCAGGGGCATTCGGCGTTGCGGCTGACGGTCTGGCGCCATTCCGCCACGTCGGCCGGATCGATGTCGATCATCTCGGCCGCGCTCTGGGCGGCGGCGAGCATGCTGGCGGGCAGCGACGAACCGAACGCGTCGAAGTTCATCGTCGGGGCCGGAGCGGCGTCGTTCTGGCCGGTCAGCGGATCGATATGGGTGGTGACGAACGACGGCAGTTCCTGCGGCGGCTCATCAGCCTGCAATGAGAACTGGGCATTGGCCAGCATCCGCGTCACGTCCTCGCGCACCGCCTGCAGCATGCGCTCGAACAGCGCGAACGCCTCGCGCTTGTACTCATTGATCGGCGTCTTCTGGGCATAGGCGCGCAGGTGAATCACCGAACGCAGCGAATCCAGCGTGGCCAGATGCTCCTTCCAGTGGTGATCGAGCGCCTGGAGCAGGAAGCTCTTTTCGATCGACACCCAGGTTTCGGCCGGCAGCGTCTCGGCCTTGGCGGCGATCAGCGCGTCAGAGGCTTCCATCAGCCGTTCCAGCACGATTTCGGGATCGATGGCGGCTTCGGCCGGCCAGCCCGACACGTCGATGGCCAGACCCAGCGTGCCGGTCACATCCTCCTGCAGGCCGGCAATATCCCATTGTTCGGGATAGCTGCCCAGCGGGCAGCGCGCGGCGACGATTGCGTTCACCGTCTCGTGGCGCATGTCCACCACCACGTCGCCCACCGTATCGGAATCCATGATGTCGGCGCGCTGCTCGTAAACCACCTTGCGCTGGTCGTTCATCACGTCGTCATACTGCAGCAGCTGCTTGCGGACGTCGTAATTGCGGGCTTCCACCTTCTTCTGAGCCGTCTCGATCGCCTTGGAAATCCACGGGTGGATGATGGCCTCACCCTCTTCCAGCCCGTTGTTCATCAGGCGCGACAGCATGTTCTGCTGGCCGAAGATGCGCAGCAGATCGTCATCCAACGACAGATAGAAGCGCGACAGGCCGGGATCGCCCTGGCGGCCCGAACGGCCGCGCAGCTGGTTGTCGATGCGGCGGCTTTCGTGGCGTTCGGTGCCCAGCACGAACAGGCCGCCATTGGCCTTCACCTGCGCGCTTTCCGCTGCCACCTCGGCCTTGATCTTCGCTTCGGCGGCCTCGCGCTCCGGCCCGGCCGGCATGGTGCCCAGCTCGCGCGCGATGCGGGCTTCCTCGTTGCCGCCCAGCTTGATGTCGGTGCCGCGGCCGGCCATGTTGGTGGCGATGGTGACGGCGCCGATGCGGCCGGCCTGCTCAACAATGGCGGCTTCCTGCTCGTGATAGCGGGCGTTCAGCACGACATGGGCGACGCCTTCCTTCTTGAGGAATTCCGACAGCAGCTCGCTCTTCTCGATGGAGACGGTGCCGACCAGCACCGGCTGGCCGCGCCCCTGCGCCTCGCGGATGGCCTTGACGATGGCTTTGTACTTGTCGTCGCTGTTCTTGTAGAATTCGTCGTCCACATCCTTGCGCTGCACCGGCAGGTTGGTCGGGATCTCGACGACATTCAGCTTGTAGATGTCATAAAATTCCGCCGCTTCGGTGTTGGCGGTGCCGGTCATGCCGCCCAGCTTGGGGTACATGCGGAAATAATTCTGGAAGGTGATGCTGGCCAGCGTCTGGTTTTCCGGCTGGATGGTCACGCCTTCCTTGGCCTCCACGGCCTGGTGCAGGCCTTCCGACCAGCGCCGCCCGTCCATCATGCGGCCGGTGAATTCATCGATGATGATCACCTTGTCGTCGCGCACGATATAATCGGTGTCGCGGCGGAAGATGACGATGGCGCGCAGCGCCTGGTTCAGGTGGTGCACCACCTGCGTGTTTTCGAAATCATAGAGATTTTCGCCGTCCAGCAGGCCGGCGGCGGAAAGCATCCGCTCCACCTTCTCGGTGCCGGCTTCGGTTAGGATCACCGATTTCTGCTTCTCATCAACCTCGACATCCTCGCGCTCCAGTTCCTTCACCACGGCGTTGACGGCGGTGTAGAGCTGCGACTTGTCGTCAGTGGGGCCGGAAATGATCAGCGGCGTGCGCGCCTCGTCGATCAGCACCGAATCGACCTCGTCGACCACGGCATAGGCGAACGGCCGCTGCACCATCTGCTCGCGCGTGTATTTCATGTTGTCGCGCAGATAGTCGAAACCGAATTCGTTGTTGGTGCCATAGGTGATGTCGCAGGCATAAGCCGCGCGGCGGGTCTGATCATCCAGATTGGGCACGATGGTGCCGACACTGAGGCCAAGGAAGCGATAGACCTGGCCCATCCATTCCGCATCGCGGCTGGCCAGATAGTCGTTCACGGTCACGACATGCACGCCCTTGCCGGTGAGCGCGTTCAGATACACCGCCAGCGTCGCCACCAGCGTCTTGCCTTCACCGGTGCGCATTTCGGCGATCTCGCCGCGATGCAGCACGATGCCGCCGACCAGCTGCACATCATAATGGCGCTGGCCCAGCGTGCGCTTCGCAGCCTCGCGCACGGTGGCGAAGGCTTCGGGCAGGATGTCATCAAGGCTTTTGCCGGCCGCAAGTTCGGCCTTCAGCTTGGGCGTCTGCGCCTGCAGCTGCTCGTCGGTCAGCGCGCTGATCGTCGCTTCCAGATCGTTGATGCGCTTGATGATCGGCCGCAACGATTTCAGATAGCGATCATTCGACGACCCGAAAATCGCCTTCGCGACCTTGTTCAACCCGAGCATTCGGCAGCTTTCAAAACAGGACGGAACCTGGCCGCGTGAACGTATCGCAGCCTGCGGGGTTCAGATAGGTGCCCCACGGGAAAGTGTCAACGAAGCGGCCCAAAACGAATCGGGCGGCGCCGTTGCCGGCACCGCCCGAAAGGATGCAAATGGCCGCGATCAGGCGATGGCCACGGCCCGGCGGCGACGCGCCACTGCGCCGGCCAGTCCAAAGCCGGCGATCAGCATTGCCCAGCCTGCCGGTTCGGGCACGGCGCTGCCCGCCACGCCCAGGGTGACATCGTCCATGCCGAACTGGCCGAACGAGGCCGTGACCAGCACGCTCTGGCCGATGCCGGTGAAGCTGACCGTCCACGGCGAGAAGGCGTTGGGCGATGCCGGCGGGTTGGTGACGGTGACACTGCCCAGCAGCGTGCCGGTGCCGCCCAGCCCGCTGTAGACCGACACGATGGAATCGGAAAACACGCCGGCGGTGAAGCGGAAGCTGGTGAAGCCGGGCGCATAATCAAACGCCGGGTTGGCGCCGTTGTTGTAGATGAAATTGGGCGGCGACGTCGGCCCGAACGCGTTGGCCACCAGGAAATCGGTGAACACCACGCCATTGATCATGCCGGCCGGCAGGCCCACGGCGGCGGATTCGAAATTCACCACGACCGTGGTGGCCATGGCCGCCGAAGCGGAGGCCAGAAGGGCTGCGGCGGCAGCGGCGCGCAGGAACAACATGATGATCGGTCTCCGTCTGACAGGACATTCCCTCGCGGGAATTGTAATGCAAACTTCGGGCCAGAATCAGAATTTATTTTAAAACAGGAACTTGTGGAATCTTCGCTTCGGCAGAATGTAAAATTTCCCGACGCTTCTGCGCCTTGGCGCGTCCGCGCATCAGGCCGATGTCCACCGCGCGGCGCACGCGCGGATAGCGGCGGGTGTGGATGATGTAGCGCCGCCGCGCCCAGCGCGAATTGCGCAGCACCAGCGCCAGGCCGGCGCCGGCGATCACGATGCCGATCGGCGCCGGCGAGATCACGCCAACGATGAAGGCCACAGGCAGCAGCAGGATGCCCAGAATGATCTGGAACACCCGGAACGGTTCTGACCGCACCAGTGCATCAAGGAAGGAGAGCCTGCTCACGTTGCCACCCCATACGGCCCACCTGTGGCAATGATAAGGCGGGTTTGCACGGAAGCGCAGAAGATTCTACGCCTGTCACCGGGTCAGAAACTACGCATGTGAAAGGCGCAGTGATGGTGGCCCATGTCGGCACGGTGGCGTTTCTGGGGCTGGAAGCCCGCAGCGTTGATGTGCAGGTGCAGATTTCCGCCGGGCAGGCGACGTTCGTCACCGTTGGCCTGCCCGACAAGGCGGTGAAGGAAAGCCGCGAGCGCGTGGCCGCCGCCCTGCACGCCATCGGCCTGTCGCTGCCGCCGCGCCGGGTGATCGTCAACCTGTCGCCGGCCGATCTGCCCAAGGAAGGATCGCATTATGATCTGCCGATCGCGCTGGGGCTGCTCAGCGCGCTGGGCGTGATCCCGCAGGATGCGCTGGATGCCCATGTCGCGGTGGGCGAACTGGGGCTGGATGGCGCGATTCTGCCGGTGCCGGGCGTGCTGCTGGCCGCGCTGCACGCCGGATCACAGGAACTGGGCCTGATCTGCCCGGCGGTGCAAGGCCCGGAAGCGGCCTGGGCAGGCGAAGTGGACGTGCTGGCTGCGCCCGATCTGCTGGCGCTGATCAACCATCTGAAGGGGCAGATCATCCTGCCCGCCCCGCAGCGCGCCGAAGCCGAAGCGGTGCGGCGCGGGCCGGATTTTGCCGCCATCAAGGGCCAGGAAACGCCCAAGCGCGTCGCCGAGATTGCCGCGGCCGGCGGCCACAATCTGCTGATGAGCGGCCCGCCCGGTTCCGGCAAGTCGCTGATCGCCGCTGCGCTGGCCGGCATCCTGCCCGATCTCACCCCGGCGGAAGCGCTGGAAGTCTCCATGGTCGCCTCCATGGCCGGCGAGCTGGAGGGGGGCCGGCTGAAGCGCACCCGGCCGTTCCGTGCCCCCCATCATTCGGCCTCGATGGCGGCGCTGGTGGGCGGCGGCACGCGGGCACGGCCGGGCGAGGTGAGCCTGGCGCATCTGGGCGTGCTGTTCCTGGATGAGCTGCCGGAATTCCAGCGCGGCGTGCTCGATTCGCTGCGCCAGCCGCTGGAAACCGGCCAGGTGCAGGTGGCGCGCGCCGCCGCCCATGTCACCTATCCGGCGCGCGTGCAGCTGATCGCGGCGATGAACCCGTGCCGCTGCGGGCATCTGTCAGACCCCGCCCTGGCCTGCGCCCGCGCGCCGCGCTGTGCGGCGGATTACCAGTCGAAACTGTCCGGGCCGCTGCTCGACCGCATCGATCTGCATGTCGAGGTGCCGGCGCTCTCCGCCGCCGACCTGTCGCTGCCGCCGCCGGCCGAAACCAGCGCGCATGTGGCAGCCCGTGTGGCCGCCGCGCGTTCCCGCCAGACGGCGCGCTATGCCGGCACGGGCGTGCGCAGCAATGCCGAGGCGGACGGCGAACATCTCAACACTCACGCCGCGCCGGATGCGGAAGGCCAGCGCCTGCTGACCCAGGCCGCCGACAGCCTGCGCCTCTCCGCCCGCGGCTATGCGCGGGTGCTGCGGGTGGCGCGGACGATTGCCGATCTGGCCGGCGACGGGTCCGTCCGCCGCGCCCACATTGCCGAAGCGCTCAGTTACCGCCGGCGACCGCCGGTGAATTGACCGGCGCGTCCTCCCCCTTGTCCCACTTGGCGATCACGGCGGTGGCCACGGCATTGCCGATCACGTTCGTCGCGCTGCGGCCCATGTCGAGGAAGTGATCGACGGCAAGGATCAGCAGCAGGCCGGCTTCGGGGATGTTGAAATAGGGCAGCACGGCGGCGATCACCACCAGCGAGGCGCGCGGCACGCCGGCGATGCCTTTCGACATCACCATCAGCAGGCCGAGCATGGCGAATTCCTGCCCCAGGCTGAGATCGATGCCATAGGCCTGGGCGATGAAGATGCTGGCAAAGGCGCAATACATCATCGAGCCATCAAGGTTGAAGCTGTAGCCCAGCGGCAGCACGAAGGAGGCGATGCGGCCCGGCACGCCGAACCGCTCCATGGCGGCGAGCAGCTTGGGATAGGCCGCTTCCGACGAGGCGGTGGCGAAGGTGATCAGGAAGGGCTCGCGGATTTCGGGGATCAGCCGGCGGATGGCAGTGGTGCCAAGCACGGCGGCGCCGGCGCCGAACAGGATCGCCCACAGCACGGCGAGCGCGATGTAGAAACCGCCGACGAACTTGCCGAAGGTGATGACAATGCCGAGGCCTTCGACAGCGATCGAGCCGGCGATGGCGGCATAGACCGCAGCCGGGGCCAGCTTCATCACATAGCCGGTGACGACCAGCATCATCTCCATCACCGCATCCAGCCCGGTGATGATCGGCTGGCCCTTGGGGCCAAGCTGGATCAGCGCCACCCCGGCGAACAGGGAGAAGACCACGATCTGCAGCACTTCATTGCCGGCCATCGCGTCAATGATCGACTTGGGGAAGATATGCTTCAGAAATTCGATGAAATCGAAGGCCTTGGCCGTCACGCCCGACGCCGCATCGGTGGGCGGCAGCGCCAGACCGACGCCGACCCCGGGGCTGAGCAGATTGACGACCAAAATCCCCAGCCCCAGGCTGACGATGCCGGCGGCGATGAACCAGGCCAGGGTGCGCACGAAGGTGCGGCCCACCGCTCCGCCCGACCCCATGTGGGCGATGCCGACGGTGAGCGTGGCCAGCACCAGCGGCGCGATGATCATCTTGATCAGCTGCAGGAACACCGTGGTGATGCCCGACAGATAATAGGCCGCCTGCTTGGCATCTGCAGCGGGCAGGCTGGTGTTGATCGCCCAGCCGGTGGCAAGGCCGGTCACCAGGCCGATCAGGATCCAGCGGGTCAGCGAATTGGTCGAGGTCATCGCCTTTGCCTTCGGGCAGCGGCCGGCGACAGTCAAGCGGCAAGCCGGCAGCGGCGCGGCGTCAATCGGCGCGGGGGTGCGCCGCCGCCCAGGCATCGAGCAGCTGCGCCGCATCCACCGCCGTGTAGATCTGGGTGGAGGACAGGCTGGCATGGCCCAGCAGCTCCTGCAATTGCCGCAGGTCGGCGCCGCGCGCCAGCAGATGGGTGGCGAAACTGTGCCGCAGCGCGTGCGGCGTGGCGCTGGCCGGCAGGCCCATCGCGGCGCGCGCCGCCTGCACCGCCCGGCGCACCGTGCCGGGATCAAGCGCGCCGCCCTTCACGCCGCGGAACAGCGGCTGCGACGCCGCCAGATCGAACGGGCACTGCCGCACATAATCATCGATGGCATCGCGCACCTGCGGCAGCAGCGGCACCACCCGGGTTTTCGCCCGCTTGCCGGTGACGGCGATCACCGCGCCCAGCGGCAGCGCCGCGCCGGTCAGGCCCAGCGCCTCCCCGATGCGCAGGCCGGCGCCATAGAGCAGCAGCAGCACCGCCGTGTCGCGCGCCGCCAGCCATGGTTGCCTAGCGGCATCGCCCACCACACCCACCAGCTGGCGCACATCGGCGGGGCTGACAGCGCGCGGCAGCCGGCGTTTCTGGCGCGGCGCCTTCAGCGCGGCGATGGCATCGCAGGCCAGCCCCTCGCTGCGCCGGGCCCAGGCGAAAAATGTCTGCAAGGCCGACACGTCGCGGGCCAGTGACGCGGCCGCCAGGCCTTCGCTGCGGCGCAGGGCGAGGAAAGCGCGCAGATCGGCGGCGGCAAGGCTGGCCAGCCGCCCGCCATTGACCGCACCGCCCAGATGGCGGCCAAGGAAATCGTCAAACCGCTCCAGCGTGTGGCCATAGGCGCGCAGCGTGTGCACAGACAGGCGCCGCTGGTCGCTGCACACGGCAAGGAAGCGGGCGATCAGGCCCGCCAGAGGCGCGCCGGCTGCGGTCAGAGGATCGATTGCCCCGTCTTCGCCCAATCCGCCATGAAGGCGGCAAGGCCCTTTTCGGTGAGCGCGTGGCCGGCCAGCGCGCGGATCACCGCCGGCGGCATGGTGGCGACATCGGCGCCGATGCGGGCGGCGGCAAGCACATGCACCGGCGAGCGCACCGAGGCGACGAGGATTTCGGTCTTGAAATCATAATTGTCGTAGATGGTGCGGATGTCCTGGATCAGCTCCATCCCGTCGTGGCCGATATCATCCAGCCGGCCGACGAACGGCGAGATATAGGTCGCGCCGGCCTTGGCGGCGAGCAGCGCCTGATTGGCCGAAAAGCACAGGGTGACGTTGGTCTTCACGCCCTCGGCGGTGAGCGCCTTGCAGGTCTTCAGGCCATCGATGGTCAGCGGCAGCTTCACGCAGATGTTGGGCGCCAGCGCGCGCAGCACGGCAGCTTCCTTCATCATGGTGGCATGATCGAGCGCGACCACCTCGGCCGACACCGGGCCATCAACGATCCCGCAGATTTCCTTCACCACTTCCAGGAAGTTGCGGCCCGACTTGGCGATCAGGCTGGGGTTGGTGGTGACACCGTCGAGCAGGCCGGTGGCGGCAAGATCGGCAATGTCGGCAACATCGGCGGTGTCGGCGAAGAATTTCATGTGGGCGTGTCCAGCTTGCGGTGAGTCGCCCGCTCCTTAGCGCAAGCGCGGGGCGCGGCCTACCGCCTTGAAAGCCCCGCTCACGCCATCTCCGCCACCTGCTTCTTCAACTCCGTCTTCAGGATCTTGCCATTGGCATTGCGCGGCAGCGGCTCGCGGCTGAAATGCACGGCCACCGGCACCTTGAAGGCCGCCTGCCGCGCCGCCACGAAGGCGCGCAGCTCCTCCTCGCTCGCCTCGCTGCCCGGTTTGAGCGTCACAAAGGCCACCGGCTCCTCACCCAGCGTCTTGTGCGGGCGGCCGACCAGCGCGGCGTCCATCACGGCGGGGTGTTCGTACAGCGCGTTCTCCACCTCCACGCAGTAGATATTCTCGCCGCCGCGGATCAGCATGTCCTTGGCGCGGTCGATGATGAAGCAGAAGCCTTCCTCGTCGATGCGGGCAAGGTCACCGGTGCGCACCCAGCCGTCGATGAAGGTGGCGGCGGTGGCTTCGGGCTTGTTCCAATAGAGTTTCACCACATTGGGGCCATAGCCATAAAGCTCCCCCACCTGGTTCGGGCCGAGCACATTGCCATCGGCATCGCGCACCTGCAGATCGCACACCGGCACGGCCGGCCCGCAACTGTCGGGCCGATGCTCATAATCCTCGGCCATGTGATGGGTGAAGGTGGCGCTGGTTTCGGTCATGCCCCAGCCGTTGCCGGGCTTGGCCTTGAACTCCTTGGCGATCTGGCGGACCAGTTCGGGCGCGGAGGGCGCACCGCCGTATGACACCGCCTCCAGGCTCGACAGGTCATATTTGTGGCGGTCGGGATGCTCCAGGATCTGCCAGGCGATGGTGGGCACGCCGCCGGCCGAGTTGCAGCGCTCGCGCTCGATCAGGCCCATGGCCTCCACCACGTCCCACTTCTTCATCAGCACCAGCTTCACGCCGGCCACCAGCGACGGGTTGAGCACGGCGTGGCAGCCGGTGGCGTGGAAGAAGGGCACCGAAAGCAGGGTCGCCTTCTGCGGCGCGGCCGGATCGGCGGCGGGCGGTACCTCACCCCGGCGCAGGAAGCTGCGGGCGGCGCTGCTGGCGCTGGCCATGATGTTGGAACAGATGTTGCGGTGGGTGCCCAGCGCGCCCTTCGGCTTGCCGGTGGTGCCGCTGGTGTAGAAGATGGTGGCGTCATCCTCCGGCTGCAGGGCCAGCGCTTCGGCCGGGATGGCGCGGTTCGGCAGATCGCCCCAACTGGCCGGCAGCCCGATCACGCCTTCCAGCCGCACGGCGCGGGGATCACCCAGTTCCAGCTCACTGGCGCGGGTGACATAGATTTTTTCCAGCTCAGGGCAGTTCGGCAGCTGGCCGGCGATGCGGTTGTAGCGTTCGGCGTCGATCATCAGGATCTTGGTGCCGCTGTCGGTCAGGCCATATTCCAGTTCGCCGCCGGTCCACCAGGCGTTGAGCGGCGTGACGATGGCGCCGCACAGGCTGGCGGCATAGAAGGCCACCGGCCATTCCGGCAGGTTGCGCATCACCACCGCCACACGGTCGCCCTTTTGCAGGCCATCGGCCTTCAGCTGTTCGGCCAGCGCGAGGGTGGCGCGGGCGAAGGCTTCGAAACTCACCCGGTCATCGTCCAGCACCAGGAAGATCCTGTCACCATGGGCGCGGCCGGCGGCGACACAATGGGCAAGGCTGGGCGGCGCATTTTTCCACACCCGCGTGGGCCGGCCCTGGATGGACACAATGTCCATCTCCAGCGGCTGCCCCGGCGCCGTGAGCAGCTTATGGGCTTCGGCAATCGACATGGCAGGCCAGTTGGACATTCGCGCACTCCCCGGGGATCGTCTTTGTTTTGCCAAGTGATGCCGCAACTTGGGGCCCTTCGCCAGCCTGACGAAACGGCGCAGCTTGGCGAATGGCGGCGGCCGGCCTAGGCTGCACCCAAATTTGGGGAGAATGACCAATGGCCACTGCCGCACAGACCGCCGCCTGGGATGCACGAGACGCCGCCGCGATGCGGGCGGTGCTTGACGCCCAGCGCGCCAGCTTCACCGCCGAACTGCCGGTCACCGCCGCCGTGCGCCGCGACCGACTGGCCCGCGCGCTCGATGTGGTGTTGACGGCCAAGGACCGCTTTGCCGCGGCGATGAGCGAGGATTTCGGCCACCGCTCCACCGAACTCAGCCTCGTCACCGACATCATGGCCAGCGTGAAGCCGCTCAAGCATGCGCTGAAGCATCTGGATGCCTGGATGAAGCCGGAAAAGCGCCGCCTCGATTTTCCGCTGGCGCTGCTGGGCGCGAAGGCGCGGGTGGAATGGCAGCCCAAGGGCGTTGTCGGCATTCTGTCCCCGTGGAACTTCCCGGTGAACCTCACCTTCGCGCCGCTGGCCGGGGTGCTGGCCGCCGGCAACCGGGCGATGATCAAGCCGTCGGAATATACGCCGAACACCTCGGCCCTGATGAAGGAGCTGCTGGAAGCCGCGTTTGACGCCACCGAGATCGCGGTGATCACCGGCGGGCCGGAAGTGGGCCGCGCCTTCACCGAACTGCCGTTCGATCACATCATCTTCACCGGCGCGACCAGCGTTGCCCGCCACGTGATGGCGGCGGCGGCGAAGAATCTGGTGCCGCTGACCCTGGAACTGGGCGGCAAATCCCCCACCATCATCAGCCGTTCGGCCGACGTGGCGTCCGCCACCGAGCGGGTGGCGATGGGCAAGCTGATGAACGCCGGCCAGATCTGCCTGGCGCCCGATTATCTGCTGGTGCCGCAGGACAAGGAGGGCGAAATTGTCGAAGGCCTGAAGGCCGCCACGGCCAAGCTCTACCCCACCATGCTGGCCAATCCGGATTACACCTCCGTGCTCGGTGCCCGCCACCGCGAACGGCTGGAGGCGCATGTCGCCGATGCCCGCGCCAAGGGTGCCGACGTGGTGGTGGTGAACCCGGCGGACGAGGATTTTTCCAAGCAGAACACCAACAAGATGCCGCTGCACATCATCCGGAATGCCACCGACGAGATGACGGTGATGCAGGAGGAAATCTTCGGGCCCCTGCTGCCCGTGCGCACCTACAATGCCATCGACGGCGCCATTGACGAGATCAACCGCCGCGACCGGCCGCTGGGCCTCTACTGGTTCGGGCAGGACGAGCTGGAGCAGCGCCGGGTGCTTGACCGCACCATTTCGGGCGGGGTGACGGTGAATGATGTGATCTTCCACGTCTCCGCCGAAGACCTGCCGTTCGGCGGCATCGGCCCGGCCGGCATGGGCAATTACCATGGCCACGACGGCTTCAAGGAATTCAGCCATCCCAAGGCGATCTACAGCCAGCCGAAGATCGATCTGGCCGGCCTCGCCGGCTTCAAGCCGCCTTATGGCGAGAAGACGGCCAAGGCGCTGGCGCGTGAACTGAAGAAGTGAGGCGCGACGGCCAGTGCCTGTGCGGCGGCGTCCGCGTGGCGCTGGCCGCCGATCCGGCCATGGTCAACATCTGCCACTGCGCCGATTGCCAGCGCCGATCGGGATCACCGTTCGGGATGGCGGTGTGGGTGGCGGAAACCGACGCTGCGATCAGCGGGGAAACGCGCGAGTTCCGCCACGTCAGCGACAAGGGGCGGGAACTGGTGAACCGCTTCTGCCCGGTGTGCGGCAGCACGATCAGCTACACTGCCGCGCTCAACCCCGGCCTGATCGCGATTCCGGCCGGCCTGTTCACCGATCCGGCAACCCCGCCGCCCCAGCGCAGCGTGTTCGAGGAGCGGCGGCACCCCTGGGTGAGCGTGCCCGAAGGTGCCGTCCGCCTGCCGCGCGGGCGGGACGGTTAGGCCGGCGGCTTCGTCGCCACGAACGCCGGGGTGGCCAGCAGGCGGTCGGCCAGTTCGGCCAGCGCCGGATTGTGAGCGCGCCAGTCCAGTTCCGGGAAACGGAACGACAGGTAATCGCAGGCCACCACGATGCAGATGCCGGCAAAGGCGCTGCCGCCCACCCGGCCGTTCATCACGGCGAGCGCGCGTTCGATGGCGCGGTGCTGGCGTTCCACCCATGGCCCGGCGGTGATGCCCTGGGCCATGTTGAAGCGCAGGATGATCGCGGCATCGAGCACGCCGTCGGCCAGCGCCTCGGTCGTCAGCGCGGCCCAATGGCCGTCGCCGCTGGCCGGCTTCAATGTCTGGCCCGGCACCTGCGCCAGCAGCCAGGCCGCGATCACCGGCGAATCGATGATGGCGTTGCCATCCTCCAGCACCAGCGCCGGCACCTTGCCGAGCGGGTTGGCGGCCAGCAGCGCCGCCGGGTCGCTCATCGGCGTGGTGTCCTCGACAGGCAGGGCAAGGCCCAGTTCGTGGGCGATCACCCGCAGCTTGCGGGCATAGGGCGAGGTCGGTGAGGCGAGCAGTTTCATCGCGTCTTTCTACGTCATTGCACGGCGGCGGCAACCCGCTGGCGCAGGGCGGGCAGCACATCGGTTTCGAACCACGGCTGGCGCCGCATCCAGACCGTGCTGCGCCAGCTGGGATGCGGCAGCGGGAACAGCCCGGCCGGCGCCTCCGCCCAGCGCCGCACCGCCTCCGTCATCGTCGGCAGGGCCGGCCAATAACGGCGGATGGCATGGTGACCGACCAGCAGCGTGAGGCGCACATCGGGCAGCAGCGCCCGCAGCCGATCATGCCACAGCGGCGCACATTCGGGGCGCGGCGGCAGATCGGCCGCCGGCCCCTTGCCGGGATAGCAGAAGCCCATCGGCATGTGCGCCACCCGGGCGGGATCGTAAAAAATGGCCGGATCAAGGCCCGTCCACTCCCGCAGCCGGTCGCCGCTGGGATCATCCCACGCCAGGCCGGAGGCGTGGACAGCGGTGCCCGGTGCCTGACCGATGATCAGGATGCGGGCGCCGGCCGCTGCCTGCACGATGGGGCGCGGGCCGTGGGGCAGCGGGCACTGCCGGCAGGCCCGCACCTCGGCCAGCAACGCGGCCAGCGCGTCAGCCACGCGCCTTCATTTCGGGATCGTCAGCTGCTCGATCAGGAAGGGTTCGACCTGGCTCCACACCGGGCTGCCCGGCGCGACCACCTCGAAATGGCCGGTGCCGCCGAGGATGAGGGCGCTGGCCTTGTCCTTGCCCTTGCGCGCCTGCGTCACCCAGCGCGCGGCGGCGGTGGGGGAAAGGAACAGGCTGGCCGAGACGAGGCCCGACGTGATGCCCAGCGGCAGCCGGTTCTGCGGTGTGCCGGCGTCCCAGCGCTTGGGCTGCTCGGCGGGCGATCCGCCAAACAGCGCCTTGCCGGCGGGAACGCCGCAGCCTTGTTCGAACAGCGCCAGTTCGCTGGCCGGATCGGGCGGGCCATCGATGGCCACCACCGCACCGATCTTCAGCGGATCGGGGCTGGCAATCTCGCTGTCCTTCGGCAGTTTCGCCCGGCCCGCCACCCACAGCGCGGCGTGCGCCCCGGCGCTGTGGCCGGTGACGGCAACGCGCGCCAGATCAAGCGGCTGGCGCTTGGCCAGTTCGCGCAGATGGTCGGTCGCCGCCGCCCAGTCGTTGAAGGTGCCGGGCCAGCCGGCGCCGGGATCGCCGCTGTAGCTGCCGTCGGGCTTGGTCTCGCCGGCCTGGCGATATTCGATATTCCAGGTGGCAAAGCCCTTCTCGGTCAGCCGGCTGGCCAGCGCGGCGGTATTCTGGCGGGTGGCAAAGCCCTTCCACCAGCAGCCGCCGTGGATGACGATCACCACCGGATAGGGGCCGGGGCCGAACGCCTTGGCATCGGGCAGGCGCAGATCGCCAACCTGCGCCGGCGCTGTGCCATAGGCCTCCGTCAACGTTGGCGGCGTGGACGGCAGCTTGTCCACATCGGCCGGGCGCAGCCGCTGCGCCGCCGCCGGCACGGCGATGAGGGCGAGCGCAAGGAGCGCGCGCTTCACTTCAGCACCGCCGCCGCCGCCTCCAGGCGGGCCGCATAATCGTTGAAGGCCGTGGCGGCGATGGCCGCCTGCTGGTTGGCGTCGTCAAAGCGGCGCTCCTCCACCGCTTCGCGCAGGCCGGGCAGCGTCTTGGCGCCATAGCCGGTGAAGCGGCCCGGCGCGTAAAGCACGTTCTTGAACCACGGCCGGAACGGCAGGCCCGACGGGCTGAGCAGCGCCTGATCAATGCCCTTCAGCCTGGCGTTGAGCGCGGCCTTCTGCGCGTCGGTCAGGGCCGCACCCCTGGCGGCGATGGCGGCATCATAGGCCTTGGCTGCCGCTTCCAGCCGGGCGATGGCGTTGTCGAGCGCGGCCAGCTCGATCATCGGCGTCGCCGCCTTGGCCACCGGCGGCGCGATCGGATCGCGCGGGTCGCTGGCCAGCTTGTACAGATCGGCGCTCAGGCCGGCGCGGCGCATGTCCTCGCGGCGGCGGCTGTCTATCAGGCCACGGATTTCGGTGAGATAGAAGCGCGCCGCCCCGGCCAGCGGGCCAAAGCGCAGCGGCAGCACATCGGCATCGGCCAGGTTCAGCACCAGCCGCCCGGTGAGCTTGGACAGCGCCGCGCCATAGGCCAGGCCCGGATCGTCCCAGCGCACGAAATGATCATAGCTGTCGTAGATCGAGTGGTAGGAGCCCGCGCTCTCCCCCTCGCCGCCGAAGCCGACGTTCAGGCTGGGCACCCCGGCATGGTGCAGGAAGGCGGTGTAATCGCTGCCCGAACCCAGCGCGTCGAGCGGCATGTCACCGCCCTTTTCGGCCGCGGCCAGCGCGTCGGCATCGATGCGGCGGCCTTCGAACGCGCCGGCGCGCATGGCGGCGCGCCAGCGATCCAGCACCGGCACGCCGGTCTGCGGGTCCTTCACCTCGGCGGCCACCGTGCTGACAAGGCCGGTGAACTGCTGGCTGCCGTCCACGCCCAGAAAGCCGCGGCCATTGCCGTCGCTGTTGATGTAGATGACGGCCTTCTGCTTGAGCTCGGCGAGATTGTCCTCCACCCACTCGGTCGAGCCGAGCAGGCCCGGCTCCTCCCCGTCCCAGCTGGCATAGACGATGCTGCGCTGCGGCCGCCAGCCGGCCTTCCACAGCGCGCCCAGCCCCTTGGCTTCCGACAGCATGGCGACTTCGCCCGACAGCGGATCGGCCGCGCCGAACACCCAGCCATCATAATGGTTGCCGCGCACCACCCATTCATCGGCCTTCGACGAACCGGGCAGCATGGCAATCACGTCGCGCACGGTTTTCAGGCCCCAATTGGACTTGACCGCCAGATGCACCTTCACATCGGCACTGCCGCCGAAGCGATAGTGGAAGGGCAGGCCGCCGCGCCAATCCGGCGGCACCGGCGCGCCCTTCAGGCGGGAGAGGATCTGGGTGGCATCGGCATAGCTGATCGGCAGGGTGGGGATTTTCAGCACCGTCACCGCCGTCTCGCGGGTCAGGCGCTTGGCATCCTTCGTCGCGCCGATGCCGGGGGTGAGCGGGTCACCCGGATAGGTGGTCATGTCCACCACGCTGCCGCGCTGCACGCCGGCCGGCGGGCGGCCGCCGCCATTTGGATAGGTATCGGCACTGCCATAACCATCCTGCTGCGGATCGGAATAGATCAGGCAGCCGATGGCCCCCTGTTCCTGCGCCAGCTTCGGCTTCAGCCCGCGCCAGCCGCCGCCGTAGCGGGCGATGACGATCTTGCCCTTCACCGAAATGCCGCGCCGGGCCAGCGCCTCGTAATCGGCGGGCAGGCCATAGTTGACATAGACGACCGGCGCCGTGACATCGCCATCGCCCTGATAGGCCACATAAGGCGGCAGCGCGCCGGCGAGCTTGTTCGAGGTGGCGTCTTCCTTGATCCCCGGCTCCTGCCCGCCCAGCTTCTTGGCCACGGGGCCGACCAGGTCCAGCGCGGTGGAGATCGGCGTCGGGTAGAGCACCTGATATTCGGCCATCTTCACCTGCCAGCCCCATTGGCGGAACAGGCCGGCGATGGTTTCGGCATTCTGGCGGTTGTGCGGGGCATCGACATGGTTGGGAGCGGCGGTGAGCTGCTTGAGCCAGGCCATTTGTTCGCTGCTGCTCACCGCGGCATCCAGCGTCGCGGCCTTGTCGGCCATGGCCATCGGCTGGGCGGTGGCGGCGGTGCCGAGCAGAACGGCCGCCAGAATCGTCATGCGCATGATTGTCACTCCCCTTTGTGACACTGGTCTAGCGCGCGCGGCAGGGCGGTGACGAGGGGGAAAAACAGCGTTACAGCAGCTTCATGGCCGGACCTCTTCACGATATCACCGTCATCGACCTGTCGCGCGTGCTGGCAGGGCCTTATGCCACCATGGTGCTGGCCGATCTGGGCGCGCGGGTGATCAAGGTGGAACGGCCCGATGGCGGCGACGATGCCCGCGCCTATGGCCCGTTCGTCGGCGGCCACAGCGCCTATTTCGCCAGCATCAACCGCGGCAAGCAATCGATCGCGCTCGATCTGAAGGCACCGGCCGACCGGGCGATTTTCGAAGCGCTGCTGGAGCGTGCCGACGTGCTGATCGACAATTACCGCCCCGGCGTGATGGCGCGGCTGGGCTATGGCTGGGATGCGCTGTCGGCGCGCTATCCGCGCCTGATCCACGCCGCCACCAGCGGCTTCGGCCAGACCGGGCCAGACAGCCAGAAGGCCGCGTACGACATGGTGGTGCAGGCGATGGGCGGGATCATGAGCGTCACCGGGCACCCCGGCGGCCCGCCCACGCGAGTCGGCACCAGCGTGGGCGACATCACTGCCGGCCTGTTCACCGTCATCGGCGTGCTGGCGGCGCTGCATGACCGCCATGCCACCGGGCGCGGCCAGTTCGTCGATGTCGCCATGCTGGATGGCCAGATCGCCATTCTGGAAAACGCCATCGCGCGCTATGCCGCCACCGGCCAGTCGCCGGGGCCGCTGGGGGCGCGCCACCCCAGCATCACGCCGTTCGCCGCCTATATGTGCGCCGATGCGCCGATCGTGATCGCCGCCGGCAACGACCAGCTGTTTGCCAGCCTGTGCACCGCGCTGGGCCTGCCGCAGGATGATCCGCGCTTTGCCGGCAACGAGGCGCGCACCACCCATGCCGAGGCGCTGGCCGCCGTGCTGGAGGGCGTGCTGCTCACCCAGCCGGCCGCGCACTGGCTGCCGCTGCTGGAGGCCGCCGGGGTGCCGTGCGGGCCGCTGAACTCTATCGGCCAGGCGCTGGCCAATCCGCAGGTGCGGGCGCGCAACATGGTGATCGAAACCGCCCTGCCCGATGGCACGCCGCTGATCGCGGCCGGCAACCCGATCAAGCTGTCGGGCCATGCCGATCCCGCCACCCGGCCGCCGGCCCCGGCGCTGGATGGCGACCGCGCGGCCATTCTGAAGGAGCTTGGCCTGTGAGCCTTTCCGATCTCGCCCTTGCCGAACTGCTGGCCGATGCCGCCGGGGCTGCCATCCGGCCGTGGTTCCGCCGGCCCTTCCTGGTGGAGACCAAGGAGGATTTCTCCCCCGTCACCGCCGCCGACAAGGAGGCCGAAGCCGCCATCCGCCGCCTGCTCGCCGAATATCGCCCGGATGATGGCGTCATCGGCGAGGAATATGGCGAGGACCGGCCGGATGCCGAGCGCGTCTGGGTGCTTGATCCCATCGATGGCACCCGCGCCTTCGTTGCCGGCCGGCCGCTGTTCGGCACGCTGATCGGGCTGCTGGACCAGGGCAAGCCGGTGCTGGGCGTGATCGACCAGTGCATCATCCGCGACCGCTGGCTGGCCGGGCCGGATCAGCCAACGATGTTGAACGGCGCCCGCGTCCATGTCCGCGCCTGCGGTGCGCTCGCCGCCGCCCGCATCGGCACCACCAGCCCGCACGCCTTTGCCGGCGATGATTTCGCCGCCTTCGAACGCGCGCGCACGCAGGCGCGCGACACGCTCTATGGCGGCGATTGCCACAATTATGGTCTGGTGGCGGCCGGGCATCTGGATGCCGTGATCGAATCCGGGCTGAAACTGCACGACTGGGCGGCGCTGGTGCCGATCGTCACCGGTGCCGGCGGGGTGATGACCGATTGGGAGGGCCAGACGCTGAGCACGCACAGCCGCGGCGCGGTGATCGCCGCCGGCGATCCCGCCCTGGCGGAAGCGATTTCGGCGGCGCTGGCCGGATAAACTGCGGCCGCCGCCGCCCGTTACCCCACGGGCAGGAGGCGTGATGGCAGACCGTTTCGAAACATTCATCCGGTCCAACCGGATCCGGCTGGCGCTGGCCACAACGATGGCGGCGCTGGGGCTGTGGGCATTTGCGCCCTATGTCACCAGCGAGGTTGGCAACGAGGCCTATGTCAACGCGCCGATCATCCGCATGGCCTCCCCCATCGCCGGCATCGTGGCCAGCGATCTGCCGCCGCCCGGCACCGCCATCGCGGCCAGCCGCAGCCAGCGGCTGGTGGCGGCGCGCCTGCACGACACCGGCCCGCTGGCGGCGCTGAAGGGCCAGCAGGCGGCGCTGATCGCCGCGCGCGATCTTGCCCGCCGCCAGCTCGCCGAACTGGCGCTGGCCGATGCAAGGCTCGCCCGCCGCTCCGCCCATTTCGGGCTGGCGGCGCGGGCGCGGCTGGCGGCGAACGCCCACGGCGCGCACGAGGCGCTGGCCGCCTGCGAGGCCGAAGCCGCCGAAGCCGCCCTGCAGCGTGACCGTATCGAAGCACTGGCCGAACAGCGCTTTGCCACCTTCAGCCAGCGCGACCGGTTGCGGGCGCAGGCCGTCGCCACCGCCCGCCGCTGCGCCGCCCTGAAGGACCAGGCCGACGCGCTGGGCATCGAGGCGCAGGCCGCCGGCAGCGGCCTCTATCTGGCCGGGGCCGCCATGGACGCGCCCTATGGCGACCAGCAGCGCGACCGGCTGCTGCTGCGCCGGCAGGAGCTGGAAAGTGTCGCCACCGATGCCGAGGCGCGGCTGGCCGAACTGGCCTTGCAGATCAGCGCCGAAACGGAGCGGCTGGCGCGGGCCAGCGCCTTCGATGCCGTGCTGCCCGGCGGCACCGTGGTCTGGTCGCAGCCGGCACCCAGGGGCACGACGGTGGCACCGGGATCGAGCCTGATCGAACTGGCCGATTGCCGCCGCCGCTATGTGGAAGTGAGCCTGCCGGAACGGCGGATGGAGGCGGTGCTGCCCGGCGCGCGGGTGAAGGTGCGGCTGATCGGCAGTGACAGCTGGATCGACGGCACGGTCGCTTCGGCCGTGGGGGCGGCGGCGCGGCGCGACGGCGCCATGCTGGCCGCCAATCCGGAGCGCGACGGCCGCGAGCTCAGCGTGCTGGTGGTGCTGCCGCCGCCAACCCGGCTCGACCGGCGCTGCGATGTCGGCCGGCTGGCCGAAGTGCGCTTTTCGCGCTGGTGATGCTGCCGCCGCTCGACACGGCACCGGCGCTGCTGGTGGCGGCACCGCTGCTGCTGACCATCGCCGGCCTGGCGGCCGCGCCGATGTTCGGGCTTGACCGGCCGGCAACCCGCATCGGCATCGTCGCCGCGGCGGCGCTGGTGGTGGCGGTCTATCTCCACTGGCGGCTCAGCGTCACCATTCCCTGGGATGCCGGCGGCGGCGGCCTCGCCTTTGCGCTGGCCTGTCTGGCGGTGGAGCTGTTCGGCCTGTTCGATGCCGCGATCCTGTTCGCCGCCCTGGCCCGCCGCACCAACCGCAGCGGGGAGGCCGATGCCGGCGCGGCGCGGCTGGCGCAGCGGCCACTGGCCGAATGGCCGGCGGTTGATCTGATCATCGCCACCTACAACGAACCGCTGCCGGTGCTGGAAAAGACCATCCTGGGCGCGCTGGCACTGGACTGGCCCAATCTGAATGTGTGGGTGGCCGATGATGGCCGCCGGGCCTGGCTGCGCGATTATTGCGCCGCCAAGGGGGCGGGCTACATCATCCGGCCCGACAATGCCCACGCCAAGGCCGGCAACATCAACCATGCGCTCAGCGTCACTTCGGCGCCGTTCGTGGCGGTGTTCGATGCGGATTTCGTGCCGCAGCGCGCCTTTCTGATGCGCACGATGGGGTTTTTTGACGATCCCGCCATCGGCATCGTGCAGGTGCCGCACAGTTTCTACAATCATGATCCGTTGCAGCAGAATCTGGCTCTGCAAGGCGCGCTGCCCGACGACCAGCGTTTCTTTTTCGAAGCCATCATGCCGGGCCGAGACGGCTGGAATGCCGCCTTCTGCTGCGGATCGAACAGCATCACCCGCCGATCGGCGCTGGACGCCATCGGCGGCGGCCTGCCGGCCGGATCGATCACCGAAGACATGTTGCTCAGCCTCGCGCTGCTGCAACAGGGCCATGTGACGCGCTATCTGAACGAGCCGTTGGCCTTTGGTCTGGCCCCCGAAAGCCTGGACGCGTTTTTCGTGCAGCGCGCGCGCTGGGCGCAGGGGGCGATGCAGATCCTGTTCCTGCCCACCGGCCCGCTGGGGCGCGGCCATGCCCTGATCCACCGATTGTTCTTCCTGCCGACGGCGTGGCTGAGCCAGGCACTGCTGCTGATGACATCGCTGATCGCGCCGCTGGTGTTCCTGTTCCTTGATGTGCCGCCGCTGGTGGGGGTGACGGCGCAGAGCGCCATCTTCCACCTGCTGCCGATGGTGGTGGCGCAGGTGGGCGGCATCGTGCTGCTGGGCGGCGGCCGTTATTACCCGATCGCCGTGCAGGTGCTGGGCACATTCCAGAGCTTCCGGCTGCTGCCGGTGATCCTGAAGACGCTGCTGAAACCGCATGGCCATGCCTTCAAGGTGACGCCCAAGGGCGCCGACGCCGCCGATGGCGGCAGCCAGCGCGGCATCTTCATCGCCTGCGCCGCGCTGATGCTGGCGACCCTGGCCGGGCTGGTGATCAATGCCATTCCCGAAACCCGCCTCGTGGCGCAGGGCGCGCTGGTGCCGATGGTCGCCTTCTGGGGGCTGATCAATCTGGTCGTGCTGTTCCTGGCCGCCATGCTGTGCATCGCCCGGCCGACACCCCGCGCCGAAGAGCGTTTCGCCTGGACCGAGCCGGTGGCGGTGTGGCGGCGCGGCACCCGCGATGCCACAGTGGCGCGCGGGCTGGACATTTCGGCATCGGGCATCGCACTTGCCGGCGAAGGGCTGGCGGTGGGCGAAGCGGTGCGGGTGCGCCTGCGCGGCGTGGGCAGCATCGATGGCGTGGTGGCGCGGGCCGGCGGCGGGCGCATCGGCATCGCCTTTGCCGCCAGCGACAGCCCGGCGCGCGACCGGCTGATCGTGCGCCTGTTCACCACCGGCATGGCAGCCGCCACTGGCCATGTGCCGCTGTGGACGGCGACGCGCGCGATGCTGGCGCGCATCATCACCGCCAACACGGCCCTGCCCGCCGCCAGCGGCAGCGCGCCGGCCCGGCCCGAACCAGACGACACGCGGCTGGACAAGCGCAGCTGGGTGCTGCCGCCGCGCGGCGGCACTGCGGCAACGGCGCTGGCCCGCGCCGGTTAGCCAAGCCGGCCCGGCGCTGCTAGCAAGACGCCATGTTCCGGCCGCTGTGGATCATCATCGGGTTGACATCATTGGCGCTGGGCATCGCCGGGGTGGTGCTGCCGCTGCTGCCAACCACGCCGTTCGTGCTGCTTGCGGCCTATTGCTTCGCCCGCTCCTCCCCCCGGCTGCATGCCTGGCTGCTGGCCAACCGCACATTCGGCCCGCTGATCCGCAACTGGGAACAGCACCGCGCCATCGCCCCGCGCGCCAAGCTGATGGCGGTGGCATCGATGGCGGCGGTGTTCGGGATCTCGTTTTTGGTCGGCGCGCCGGCCCGGGTGATCATCATCCAGGCGGTGGTGCTGCCGATCACCGGCCTGTTCATTTTGACCCGGCCGAGCGGGCCGAAGCGGGTGGAATGAGCCAATTCCCCTCTTCCGCACCGGGGTCCCCACGCGATGACATCGCGTGGGGTGGTTCAGGGGGAGAGGGGATGCGCCTTATTTCGTCAGCCCGGTCCAGTAACCCGCAAACGCCCACAGGTCGGCGGCTTCGGCGATCACCTTGTCGGTGGGCTTGCCGCTGCCGTGGCCGGCGCGGGTTTCGATGCGGATCAGGTGCGGCTTGTCCCCGGTGGGCGCGGCCTGCAGCGCGGCGGTATATTTGAAGCTGTGGCCGGGCACGACCCGGTCATCGGTGTCGGCCGTCGTCACCAGCACCGCCGGATAATCCTTGCCGCCGGCGATGTTGTGATAGGGGCTGTAGCCAAGATTGTAGCGAAAGATTTCCGGCTTGGTCACATCGCCATAATCATCCACCCAATAGCGCCCGGCGGTCCAGTTGGCATAGCGCAGCATGTCCATCACGCCCACCGCCGGCAGCGCCGCGGCGAACAGATCGGGGCGCTGATTGGTGACAGCGCCAATCAGCAGCCCGCCGTTGGAGCCGCCCTGGATGGCAAGCTGGCCCTTGCTGGTGATGCCACGGGCGATCAGCGCTTCGCCGGCGGCGATGAAATCGTCGAACACATTCTGCTTCTTCAGCAGGCGGCCGCCATCATGCCAGGCCGCGCCATATTCGCCGCCGCCGCGGATATTGGCCATGGCGAACACGCCGCCCATTTCCATCCACACGAGGCGGGAGACGCTGAAGCCCGGCGTGCTGCTGATGTTGAAGCCGCCATAGGCGTAAAGCAGCGTCGGGTGCGGCTTCGTCATGTCGAGATCCTTGCGGTGCGCGACGAACATCGGCACGCGCGTCCCGTCCTTCGACGGGTAGAAGATCTGGCTGACGGTGTAATCGGCCGGGTTGAATGCCACCTTGGCCTGGCGCACCACCTGCGCTGTGTTGCTGTTGGCATCATAGCGCCAGATCGAACCCGGCGTCGCAAAGCTGGAAAAGGCAAACCAGGTCACGCCGTCTTCCGATGATTCAAAGCCGCCGGCCGTGCCGATGCCGGGCAGCGGCACCACGCCCACGGCGGTGCCATCGGCCTCATACAGGCGCACGACCGACTTGGCGTCTTCCAGCGTCGCCAACAGCAGCCGCTTGCCGAGCACGGAACCGCCGGTCATCGTCGCGGCGCCTTCAGGCACCACCACGCGGGGGGCCAGGCTGCTGCCATCGACGGCCAGCATCCGGTAGCGCGGCGCATCCTTGTTGGTGACGAAATAGAGCGTGCCGCCCTGCGCGCCGGCAAAATTCCAGTCGCGATCAAGATCGGTCACCAGCGGACGCGGCGCTTCCCCCTTCGAAAGATCGGCGATCGCGATGGCGTTGCCGCCCGAACTGATGCTGCTGCTGACCACCATCCAGCGCCCATCATCCGACAGCGTGGCATGGTGCATCAGCGCCGGCGTGTCGGGCGTGGCGAACGCCATCACGTCGGCGCTCTGCGGCGTGCCGATGCGGTGGAAATAAATCGCCTCGTTGGTGGTGGCAGACTGGTATTTCTGGCCCGCCGGGGGTGCCGGGAAGCGCGAATAATAAAAGCCGCTGCCATCCGGCCGCCACGCCACCTCGCCGGTGTATTTCACGCCTTCCAGGCTGTCGGCCAGATCGGTGCCGGTGGCGACGTCGCGCACCTTGATGGTGCGCCAGTCGGTGCCGCCATCCTGCACGGCATAGGCCAGATGGCGGCCGTCCTTCGACGGGGTCCATTCGGCCAGCGCGGTGGCGCCGTCCTTCGCCCAGGGGTTGGGATCGATCAGCACGCGCGCGTCCCCGCCGGGGGCTTGCACATAGAGCACGGACTGGTTTTGCAGGCCCGAATTGCGGGTGAAGAACTGCACGCCGCCGCGCACGGTGGGCACGCCGAACCGTTCGAAATTGTAGAGCGCGGTCAGGCGCTGGCGGATCTCCTCCCGCCGGGGCAGCGTGGCGAGATAGGCGTTCGTCACCTTGTTCTGCGCTTCCACCCAATTGGCCACCTTGGCATCGGTGCGCACATCGGCTTCCAGCCAGCGATAGGGATCGGGCACGGCGATGCCGTGGCGGGCCTCCACCTCGAACCCGCGCGGGGTTTCGGGATAGGCGATGGGGGCGGCGGCGGCAGTGGCAGCGGTCATGACAGCGGCGGCAAGCAGGATGGAACGCACGGGGCAACTCCTTTGACGAACATCATGCCCGCTGGTCTAGCCGCCGCGCCACCTGCCGCCAAGCGCCGGAAATGGCGCAGGCCAAAGGGCCGGGCCGTCGCCGGCCCGGCCCCATGCGTGATGCGCGGTGATCAGGCCGCGAACTGGGCGGCCACGGCATGCGGATCGGCGTACCAGCCGGCCGCGATCTGGCGGCTGAACGCATCGGGGAAAATCTCGGCATCGCCAGACTCCACCCCGGCCAGGATGTCGCGGGCGACGTCGGCCGGGCTGGTCTTGGGCAGATCGATGCCGGCGGCCATGTCGGTATCAACCGGGCCGGGATAGACGGCATGGACGCTCACCCCATCCGCCGCCAGCGCGGCGCGCAGGGAGCCGGTGAGGGAGGCCGCCGCCGCCTTGCTGGCGCTGTAGCTGGCCAGGCCCGGCATCGGGGCCAGGGCGACGACCGACAGGATGGTGACGACCGCCCCCCGGCTGCGGCGCAGCGCCGGGGCCAGCGCGGCAGTGAGGCGCAGCGGGGCGAGCGCGTTGACGGCAAGCTGGCGTTCCAGCGCGTCGCTGCCGGCGGTGAAAATGTCGCCGCCCTCCAGCGCGCCGGCATTGTTGATCAGCAGCGTCACATCGCCGGCGCGATCGGCGGCAGCGGCGATGGCGGCGGCATCGGTCACGTCCAGCGTGATCGGCACCACGCGCGGATCGGCGTGGGCGATGGGGGTGCGGGCGGCGGCATAGACGCGGGCCGCGCCGGCGGCGAGCAGGGCGTCAACCAGCGCGGCGCCGATGCCGCGATTGGCACCGGTGACGAAGGCGATGCTGTTGGTGATGCTGGTCATGGTCTCTCTCCTGTGGTGGGCAGCGCCGTGCTGCCGCTGGAGACCGGGATATTCCTGCTGCTGACGCTGAAAAACCGCTGCGAACGCCAAAGTTTCGTGCAATATTTGCATGAATGGAGCTGGCCACCCTCGCCCTGTTTGTCGATGTCGCCCATGCCGGCGGCTTTGCCCCGGTGGCGCGGCAACGGCTGATCGATCCCAGCCTCGTCAGCCGCGCCATTGCCGGGCTGGAAGGCGAACTCGGCTTCCGGCTGTTCCAGCGCTCCACCCGCCGGTTGGCGCTGACCGAGGCCGGCGCGCGCTATCTCGCCAGTGTCGAGCCGCTGGTGCGCGACCTCAGCGCCGCTGCCGAAATGGCGCGCGGCAGCACGCTGTCGGGCCGGCTCAGCATGTCGGCGTCGGTCGCCTATGGCACGATCCGGCTGGTGCCGCTGCTGCCGGCCTTGCGGGCCGCGCATCCGGGGCTGGACATCGTGCTGGACCTCACCGACCGGCTGGTGGACGTGGTGGCCGAGCCGATCGACATCGCCATCCGCATGTCGCCCACCATCCCGCCCGGTTTGATCGGCCTGCCGCTGCACCCCAGCCGCTATCATGCCTATGCGTCACCCGGCTGGCTGGCGCAGCACGGGCCGGTCACCACGCCGGCCGATCTCGCCAGCCGGCCCTGCCTGTTGTTCGCCGGCCCGCTGCAGCGCCGCGACTGGCGCTTTTCCCGTCCCGATGACGGTGCCGAGACGGTGATTGTGGGCGGGCCCATCGCCATATCCTCCCCGCTGGCGCTGAAGGCCGCCTGCATCGCCGGCATGGGCGCAACATTGCTCACCGACTGGCTGGCCGCCGATGCCGTCGCCGCCGGCCGGCTGGTGCGGCTGCTGCCCGATCACGAGGCGACCAGCAGCGCCTTCGGCAGCAACGCCTGGCTGCTCTATGCCAGCCGCACGCTGATCCCGCCCAAGCTGCGCGCCGGCATCGATTTCCTGAGCGCCGCCCTTGGCCAGTGAGGCCATATAAAGCGATCTTTATACTTGCTTGCAGAGGCGGCGACCGGTAGGGGAAACGCAAACCCCCGCTTTCACCGACAGGAACCGCACCATGGCCGATCATGCCATCAAGGATCTCAGCCTCGCCGATTTCGGCCGCCGCGAAATCGCCATCGCCGAAACCGAAATGCCCGGCCTGATGGCGCTGCGCGAGGAATTCGGTGCCGCGCAGCCGCTGAAGGGCGCGCGCATCACCGGTTCGCTGCACATGACGATCCAGACCGCGGTGCTGATGGAAACGCTGGTGGCGCTGGGCGCGGAGCTGCGCTGGGCCACCTGCAACATCTTTTCCACCCAGGATCATGCCGCCGCCGCCATGGTGGCCGCCGGCATCCCCACCTATGCCATCAAGGGCGAGAGCCTGGCCGATTACTGGGATTATGTCGGCCGCATCTTTGATTGGGGTGACCGCACCGCCAACATCATCCTGGATGACGGCGGCGATGCCACCATGTTCGCGCTGTGGGGTGCCCGCCTCGAAGCCGGCGAAACCATGGGCGAACCGGAGAATGAAGAGGAAGTCGAATTCCAGCGCGCGCTGAAGGCGTTCGTGAAGGCCCGCCCCGGTTATCTGACCGAGACGGTGAAAAATCTGAAGGGCGTGTCGGAAGAGACGACCACCGGCGTCCACCGCCTCTATGAATTGGCCAAGCAGGGCCGGCTGCCGTTCCCGGCGATCAACGTCAACGACAGCGTCACCAAGTCGAAGTTCGACAATCTTTATGGCTGCAAGGAATCGCTGGTGGACGCCATCCGCCGCGCCACCGATGTGATGCTGGCCGGCAAGGTTGCCTGCGTCGCCGGCTTTGGCGATGTCGGCAAGGGTTCGGCGCACAGCCTGCGCAACGGCGGCGCGCGCGTGATGGTGACGGAAATCGATCCGATCTGCGCGCTGCAGGCCGCCATGGAAGGCTTTGAAGTCGTGACGATGGAAGATGCGGTGAAGCGCGCTGATATCTTCGTCACCGCCACCGGCAACATGGACGTGATCACCGCCGCGCACATGATGGCGATGAAGCCCAACGCCATCGTCTGCAACATCGGCCATTTCGACAGCGAGATCCAGATTTCCGCCCTGTCCAACTACAAGTGGACGGAAGTGAAGCCGGGCACCGACATTGTCGAATTCCCCGATGGCAACCAGATCATCGTGCTGGCCAAGGGCCGGCTGGTGAACCTGGGCTGCGCCACCGGCCACCCCAGCTTCGTGATGTCGGCCAGCTTCACCAACCAGGTGCTGGCCCAGATCGAGCTGTGGACCAAGAGCGAGAGTTACGAGAACCGCGTCTATGTGCTGCCCAAGCACCTCGACGAGAAGGTCGCCCGCCTCCACCTCGCCAAGCTGGGCGTGACGCTGACCACCCTGTCGGACAAGCAGGCCGCCTATATCGGCGTCGGCGCCAGCGGCCCGTTCAAGCCGGATCATTACCGCTACTGATCGCAGCCGGCGGCAGCTGGTCGCAACGCTGTTGACCTTTGCCGGCACCGTCATCATTGCTTTTTTGCAATGTTTGACGGTGTTGGAGTGGGTTTGTGAAGTTGCGTCCGTTCGTTGTTATTGCCGCGCTGGTGGGCACACTGCCGGCCGCCGCCCAGGAAACGCCGCCGCCGCCACCACTCACCGCCGCCGGCAACCGGGCCGGCGAGAATGCCGTGCGCCAGGCCGGCGATGCCTTTGGCACCGTCATCGGCCGCGAGGAAATCGGCCTGTACGACGATGGCAATGTGCGCGGCTTCTCGCCCCGGGCCGCCGGCAATGTCCGCATCGCCGGGCTCTATTTCGATCCGGTCTTCTTCCCGTCGGGCCGGATCAGCGGCTCCACCGTGATCCGGGTTGGCCCCACCAGCTTCGGTTCGCCGTTCCCCAGCCCGACCGGCATTGTCGATCTGGGCTTGCGCGTGCCCGGCGACACGGCGGGTGCCAGCGCGCAATTGTTCGTGGACAGTTTCGGCACGCGCACGCTGGAAGCCGATGTGGCGCTGCCGCTGTCGGACCGGTTCAGCCTGGGGCTGGGCAGCAGCATCGATCTGGATCATGCCGGCGATGGCACCCGTGACTATTATTACGAAGGCGCGCTGCTGGCGCGCTGGCGGCCGGCGCCGGGCATCGCATTCCTGCCCTTCGTCAGCCTTGCCTACACGCCGTTCCACGAAGCGGCGACCATCTATCTGCCGGCCGGGGACACGCTGCCGCCGCGCCTGCCGCGCGCCTTCTGGAACGGCCCGCGCTGGCAGCGCACCCGCGAAACCGAATTGAACGCCGGCGGCGTGCTGAACGCCGATCTGGCACCGGGCTGGGCGCTGAAGGCCGGGCTGTTCCGATCATCAGTGGCCTATTTCGAGGATTATACCAATCTGCTGACCGAGGTGCAGGCGGACGGGCGGGCCCGCGCGCAGGTGATCGTCGATCCGCCCTTGCTGTTTGCTTCCACCAGCGGCGAAGTGCGGCTGACCCGCAGTTGGCAGGAGGGCGCGCGCAGCCACCAGTTCCACCTCGCCGGGCGCGGCCGCGATGCCCGGCGGCGCTTTGGCGGCGCGCAGACCGTCGATCTCGGCCCGGTCACGCTCACCACGCCGATCACCACGCCGCAGCCCGCCGCCGCCTTCACCGAACAGGAACGCGACCGGGTGCGGCAGTGGACGCTGGCCGCCGGTTATGAAGGCCGCTGGGACGGGGTGGGCGAGTTGTCGCTGGGCGTGCAGCACAGCGATTACCGCAAGCGCATCGGCCTGCCGGGGGCCGCGCCGGTGGAAACCCGCGCCCGGCCCTTGCTGTTCAACGCCAATCTGGCCCTCACCCTCACGGCGCGGCTGGCGCTGTATGGCGGCCATGTCACCGGGCTGGAGGAATCCGGCATCGCGCCGGAAAATGCCGCCAACCGCAACGAGGCGCTGCCCGCCATCCGCACCCGGCAATGGGATGCCGGCCTGCGCTGGAACCCGGCCGGCGATCTGCGGCTGGTGGTTGGCCTGTTCGAAGTGGCCAAGCCCTATTTCAACCTCGATCCCGCCAACCGCTTCCGGCAACTGGGCGAGGTGCGCAACCGCGGGCTGGAAGCCTCGTTCAGCGGCGCGGTGACCCCGCGATTGAGCGTGGTGGCCGGCACCGTGCTGCTGTCACCGCGCGTCACCGCCAATGTGCCCGGTGTGGGCCCCCGCCCGGTCGGCGCCATCCGCCAGACCTACACGATCAGCGGCGACTGGCGGCCGCCCTGGCTGCCCGGCGTGTCGTTCGACATCAGCGCCCTGCACGTCACCAGCCAGACGGCGACCGTTTCCAACCAGGTCGCCATCCCGGCCAACACATTCATCACCATCGGCGGCCGCTATCGCTTCAAGCTGGCCGGCGCTTCGGCGACGCTGCGGGCGCAGGTGGAAAATCTGCTCAACCGGCAGGGCTATGAACTTTATGGCGCCGGTGCCTATCGCCCGATCTGGGGCCGGGTGGCGGTCGCCTATCTCACCATCGATTTTTGACCGTTGCGACGCGGCCGGCCGGGTGAGACCGGCCGGTCTGACTGTCGATTTCCAGCGGTTTGGCCGCGCCCGGGCCATCGGTGCTTGCAGTTGGCGCAAGTTCCGGCAAATCGCAGAGGATGACTGTTCGTCCGCTCCTTGCCGCAGCCGCCTTGCTGCTCGCCCCGGCCGCCGCCGGTGCCCAGGCCGCGCCGCCGCCGGCCCCCACGGCCGAACCCGACACGCCCGACCTGTCGCCTCCGCCGCCCGCGGCCGCCGTGGCCGCCACCGGCAGCCGTTCCGGGGAGAATGCCGTGCGCCAGGCCGGGGACGCCTTTGGCAGCACCATCGGGCGCGAAGTGATCGGCATCTACAACCAGACCAGCGTGCGCGGCTTTTCGCCCATCGCCGCCGGCAATGTGCGCATCGACGGGCTGTATTTCGATCCGGTCATCCCGCCGTCCACCCGCATCAGCCGCACCACCACCATCCGTGTCGGCCTGTCGGCGCTGGGCAGCCCCTTCCCCTCCCCCACCGGCCTTGTCGATTTCGGCTTTCGCCGGCCCGGCAACAGCGCCGCCGGCAGCGCGCTGCTGGCGGTTGATGCCTGGGGCACGATGAATGCCGAGGTGGACGCGACGCTGCCGGTCTCCGCCAACCTCAGCTTCGGGCTCGGCGGTTCGCTGCGCCACGAAAGCGGGCCGGACAAGACGCGGGAAGACAGTTTCGGCGGCACGCTGATCGCCCGCTGGCAGCCGGCGCCCGGCGTCACCCTGATCCCCTTTGCCAGCCTGCTGCACCAGACCCTCGACGATCACCGCCTGACCGTCCAGACCGCGACCGACGTGCTGCCGCCGCTGTTGCCGCGCCGGCAGCGTTTTGGCCCGGAATGGGTGAACGGCAAGGGTCTTGACGCCAATATCGGCGTGCTCGGCGACTGGCAGGTGGCGCCGGACTGGCTGCTGCGCACCGGCCTGTTCCGATCGTCGCGCAACCGCGAGGACCAGATGACCAATCTGGTGCTGGGCCTGCAGCCGGACCGCACCGGCCGCCAGCGCGTGATCGTCGATCCGCTGCTGGCCTTTGCCTCGATCAGCGGCGAGGTGCGGCTGACCCGCCAGATCGACGACGGCCCGCGCCGCCACCTGATCCACCTTGCCGTGCGCGGCCGCAGCGGCGACCGGCGCTTTGGCGGCAGCGACACGCTGGAGCTGGGCCCGGTGCAGATCGACACGCCGTCGGTCGTGCCCCGGCCGGTCAACCGCTTCAGCGCCCAGCAATATGATCATGTCAGCCAGCTCACCGGCGGCATCGCCTATGAAGGCCGCTGGCTGAACATGGGCGAACTGGCCGCCGGCGTGCAGTGGACCGATTACAAGAAGCGCATCGATCTGCCCGGCAGCAACGGGCAGGCCGGCGGCGTGCAGCTGACGCAGGATCGGCTGCTGCTCTACAATCTCACCCTGTCGGCCAATGTCAGCGACCGGCTGGTGGTCTATGCCGGCACGGTGAACGGGCTGGAGGAAAGCGGCATCGCGCCCGGCAACGCCGCCAACCGCAACGAGGCGCTGCCCGCCATCCGCACCCGCCAATATGATGCCGGCCTGCGCCTGGCCCTCACCGATCAGATCAAGCTGGTCGCCGGCGTGTTCGACATTTCCAAGCCCTATTTCAACCTGGATGCCAACAACCGCTTTGATGTGCTCGGCACCGTGGTCAACCGCGGTGTCGAAGCGTCGGTGGCCGGGCCGCTGACCAGCAGCCTGAGCCTGGTGGCCGGCGGCGTCTGGCTGTGGCCGAAGGTGACAAGCCCGGCCGGGCTGGCCAGCGCCACGGGGGCCAAGCCCGTCGGCGCCATCAGCCAGCGCATCGAGGTGAGCGCCGATTGGCGCCCGCCCTTCGCCCCCGGCGTGTCGTTCGACACACGCATTGCCTATCGCAGCAGCGAGATGGCGACGGTGAACAATCTGGTGGCGGTGCCGCCGCGCGCGGTGCTCGATATCGGCGGCCGCTATCGCTTCAAGCTGGCCGGCAACAATGCGCTGCTGCGCCTGCAGGTGACCAACCTGTTCGACAAGCAGGGCTATGACCTGCGCGGTGCCGGTGCCTATGGGCCGATCCCCGGCCGGCTGGCGCAGGCCTATGTGACGGTGGATTTCTGACCATGCGCATGCTGGCCAGCGCAGCGGAGACGGCGCGCGTCGCCGCCGCGCTGGCCGCCGTGCTGCGCCCCGGCGACATCATCGCGCTGGAAGGCGAGCTGGGGGCCGGCAAGTCCACCCTGGCCCGCGCCCTGCTGCAGGCGCTGGGCTGGCAGGGGGAGGTGCCGTCGCCCACCTTCACGCTGGTGCAGCCCTATGAGGATCTGCCGGTGCCGGTGTGGCATGTCGATCTCTATCGCCTTGATGATCCGGCCGAGGCCGATGCGCTCGGCCTGTTCGAAACCGATGCGGCGCTGCTGATCGAATGGCCGCAGCGGCTGGGGGCGCGGCTGCCGGCCGATGCCCTGGTGCTGCGGCTGGAGGGCAGCGGCGATGGCCCGCGCCGCTTGACTTGGCGCGCGCCTGCGGCTTGGGAACAGCGGTGGCCAGCAAACTTGCCGACATGATCCCGCCGCCCGGCACCGGCGCCTTCCTGAATGCCCATGGCTGGGGCGGCGCCGCCGTGCGCCCGCTCGCCGGGGACGCCAGCTTCCGGCGCTATTTCCGCGTCGAACTCGCCGGCCGCACCGCCGTGCTGATGGACGCGCCGCCCGACAAGGAGGATTCGCGCCCCTTCCTCGCCATCGGCAGGCAGCTCCACGATCTGGGCTTTTCGGCACCGCAGCCGCTGGCCACCGATCTGGCGCAGGGCCTGATCCTGCTGGAAGATTATGGCGATGCGCGGGTGAACCCGGTGCTGGCCGCCGATGCCAGTGCGGAGGCCGAAATCTATGCCGCCGCTGTCGATATCCTCGCCGAACTGCACAACCATGCGCCCGGTGAAGTGCCGCCCTACAGCGAGGCCGAATATCTGCGCGAGGCGCGGCTGTTCCCCGATTGGTATCTGCCCGCTGTCGGCCTGACGGAAGCGCCCGGCTATGATGCCGCCTGGGGGCCGCTGTGGCCGGCGCTGTTCACCCATCCCCCGGTGCTGGTGCTGCGCGATTATCATGCCGACAATCTGATGCTGCTCGATCGGCCGGGGCTGAAGCGCCTTGGCCTGCTCGATTATCAGGACGCGCTGGCCGGCCATCCGGCCTATGATCTGGCCAGCCTGTTGCAGGATATCCGCCGCGTGGTGTCGCCGGCGCTGGAAGCGGCGATGATCGCCCGCTACATCGCCGCCCGGCCCGGCGTGGATGAGGCCGCCTTCCGCACCGCCTATGCCATCCTGGCCGCCCAGCGGAACATCAAGATATTGGGCGTGTTCACCCGCCTGTATGTGCGAGACGGCAAGCCGGCCTATCCGCGCTTCCACCCGCGCCTGTGGGAATTGGTGACCGCCAATCTGGCGCACCCCGCCCTCGCCCCGGTGCGGGTCTGGTTCGATGCCCATGTGCCGGCCAGCGCCCGGCTTGGCGTGCAGGTGCCGGCATGAGCAACATCCGCCCGCCGTTGTTCCTGAAACCGCACATCGCCTGCACCCTGCCGGAAACCGCCATGGTGATGGCCGCCGGGCTGGGCAAGCGCATGCGCCCGCTCACCGCCACCCGCCCCAAGCCGCTGATCGATGTGGCCGGCAAGAGCCTGCTCGACCGCGCGCTGGACGGCGTCGCCGCTGCCGGCATCGGCCATGCGGTGGTGAACGCCCATTATTTCGCCGACCAGATCGAGGCGGCGGTGCGCGCCCGCAAGACGCCGGCACAGATCGACATTTCCGACGAGCGCGCCCTGCTGCTGGAAACCGGCGGCGGCATTGCCAAGGCGCTGCCGCTGATCCGCGGCCCGGCCTTCTACACCATCAATGCCGACAATATGTGGATCGACGGGCCGGTGGACACGCTGCGCCTGCTGGCCCAGGCCTGGAACCCGGCGACGATGGACGCGCTGCTCCTGCTCGTGCCGCTCGCCCGCGCCCATGGCTATGACGGCCGCGGCGATTTCCACATGGACGGGCTGGGCCGCCTGACCCCGCGGCGCGGCCACAAGCTCGCCGCCTTCGTCTATTCCGGCGTGCAGATCATCAGCCGCCACCTGTTCGACGGCGAGCCGGTGGAACCCTTCACCATGTGGCGCGCCTGGCACAAGGCGCTGAACGCGGGCCGCATGGCCGGCATCAGCCACCCCGGCCTGTGGTTCCATGTCGGCACCCCGGCCAGCATCGGCGAAACGGAAGCGCTGCTGCTGGAAGTGTGAAGCCGGGCACTTGCAGTTGACGCAGCGTCAACCGCTACACTGCCACCATGATCGATTCGCTTGCCATCGACGATGTCGTCCGCCGCACCGGCCTCACCGCGCGTGCGCTGCGCTTTTACGAGGCGCGCGGGCTGGTGACGCCGCTGCGCACCGACAGCGGCCGCCGCCTGTATGACGCGGCCGCGCTGGAGCGCGTGCACCGCATCGTGGCGCTGAAGAAGGCCGGGCTGTCCCTTGGCGACATCAAGCGCCTGTTCGATCGCAAGCCTGTCGATCTCGCCGCCCTGCTCGCCGCCCAGCGCACGCGGCTGGCGGAGCAGGCCAGCGAGGTGAGCGCCGCAATCGCGCTGATCGATACCGCATTGTCCCGCATCGGCCGAGGCGAGCCGCTCGATGCCGCGACGCTCTGCTCGCTCATCCGTGATGGAGACAAGGTCATGACAGACGAAGCCAAGGCGTGGAAAGACGTCGTCGATCGCTATTATTCGGCCGAGGAACAGGCCGAATGGAAGGCCCGCATGCCGGCGTGGCAGGAATCGGATCAGGCCGCCTATTCGGCCAAGTGGCACGATCTTGGCAGCCGCATCGCCGCCGCCATGCCGCTCGACCCGGCCAGCGATCAGGCGCTGGCCTTCGTGCGGGAATGGTTCACGCTGCTGGAACCCTTCAGCCGCAACGCCACCGAAGCGATGTGGACCCGCAGCGCCGGCATGTATGCCGACATGGACCGCTGGCAGGACAAGGTTGATCCGGGTTTCGACAAGACGGTGTGGGAATTCATCGCCACCGCCGCCCGCACGGCGCGCGCCGCCGGCAAGGACATCGGCCCGGTGCCGGCGTTCATGCGCGGCGCGGCCGGCTGACACCCCCGCCCGGCGCCGCCGCTTCCGCAGCGGGAGCGGCGGCGTTTGCGCGCCGGCTTGACTTGGCCGGCCCCGCGCCGCACAGCCGCGCACGTCCTGTTCGATCATGGCGGACCACAACACACGCCGGGACGGGACGAATGACGATTGCCAGCGACGCGCGCATCGACGCCGTCATCACCTGGGTCGATGGCGACGATCCGGCCCATGTCGCCCGGCGTCAGCGCCATCAGCCGGCCGCGCCGCGCAACCCCAACGCCATCAATCCCCACCGCTGGGCCTGCAACGACGAGCTGGGCTATTGCCTGCGCTCCATCGCCAACCACGCGCCGTGGCTGGGCCGCATCTGGATCATCACCGATGCCCAGCAGCCGGATCTGTCGCGATTGCCGGCCGAACTGGTCGCCCGCATCCGCATCGTTGATCATCTGACCTTGTTTGCCGGCTTTGAAGCCGCGCTGCCCACCTTCAACTCGCTGGCCATCGAAACCCTGCTGTGGCGCATCCCCGGGCTGGCCGAACGCTTCGTCTATTTCAACGACGACGTCTTCCTCACCGGGCCGCTGACACCGGGCGACGTGTTCCGCAATGGCCGCCCGGTGCTGCGCGGGGCCTGGGTGGACCACAGCGCCATCGCCGCCGATCCGGCCAGCCGCGATGATCCGGCGCTGCTCAACGCCCTCACCCAGATCAATGCGGCGCGGCTGGCCGGCTTTGGCGCGGGCCGCCTGTTCAAGGCTGCCCATGTTGTCCACCCGCTGCGCCGGTCGGTGCTGGCCGGCCTGTACGACCGGCACCGCGCCGCCTTTGCCGCCAATCTTGGCCACCGCTTCCGCTGCGTGTCGCAATTCCTGCCGCAAGGCCTGCACAACCACGCCTGCATCGCCGCCGGCGATGCCGTGCTGCACACTGGTGAAGACCATCTCCATCTGCGCACCGGCGCGGTGGATGATTACCCGCTGCGCCAGGTGCGCGCCTATCTGGCCCGCGCCTGCCAGCCGCAGTTCAAGTTCCTGTGCGTGAACGATCTGCCGCAAGTGGAAGCCGCCATCCCCGACACCCGCGCCTGGATCGAACGCGCCATCGCGGCGTGAGGGCTGGCCCGCCGTCCTTCCTCCCAAACGAAAAGAGGCCGCCGCTCTCCCGGGCGGCGGCCCCCGTGTTTCGCAAAGCTGGGGTTTACAGCTTGCCGGCCAGTTCCGGGACCAGGGTGAACAGGTCGCCCACCAGGCCGACATCGGCCACCTGGAAGATCGGGGCTTCCTCGTCCTTGTTGATGGCGACGATGATCTTCGAATCCTTCATGCCGGCCAGATGCTGGATCGCGCCGGAGATGCCGACGGCGACATAAAGTTCCGGAGCGACGATCTTGCCGGTCTGGCCGACCTGATAGTCGTTCGGCGCATAGCCGGCATCGACGGCCGCGCGGCTGGCACCAACCGCAGCACCCAGCTTGTCAGCCAGCGGATCGATATATTCGTGGAACTTTTCCGCCGAACCGAGCGCACGGCCGCCCGACACGATGATCTTGGCGGCGGTGAGTTCCGGGCGGGCCGACTTGGTCAGCTCGGCGCCGACGAAGCTCGACATGCCGGCGCTGCCGGCGCCGCTGACGGCTTCGATGGCAGCGCTGCCGCCGCTGGTCGCCGCCTTGGCAAACGCCGTGCCGCGCACGGTGATCACCTTCTTGGCGTCCGCCGACTTCACGGTGGCGATGGCGTTGCCGGCATAGATCGGGCGGGTGAAGGTGTCCGGCCCTTCCACCGACAGGATCTCGGAGATCTGCGCCACATCCAGCGCGGCGGCAACGCGCGGGGCGATATTCTTGCCGCGGCTGGTGGCAGGGGCGACGAACGCATCATAACCCGCCATCAGGCCGGCGATCAGCGGCGCGACATTTTCCGGCAGGGCGGCGCCATAGGCGGCATCGTCGGCCACCAGCACCTTGGCGACGCCGGCCACCTTGGCGGCGGCTTCGGCCACGGCGCCGCAGCCACTGCCGGCCACCAGCACATGCACATCGCCGCCCAGCTGGGTGGCCGCCGTCACGGCCGCCAGCGTGGCGTCCTTCAGTTCGGCATTGTCGTGTTCGGCCAAAACCAGCGTGCTCATGCGACGGCTCCCATTTCCTTCAGCTTCGCGACCAGTTCATCGACGCTCTTCACCTTGATGCCGGCCTGGCGCTTGGCCGGCTCCGTCACCTTCAGCGTGGTGAGACGCGGGGTCATGTCGACACCGTAATCGGCCGGGGTCTTGTTGGCGATCGGCTTGGACTTCGCCTTCATGATGTTGGGCAGCGAGGCGTAGCGCGGCTCGTTCAGGCGGAGATCGGTCGTCACGATCGCCGGCAGCTTCAGCGCCACGGTTTCAAGGCCGCCATCGATTTCGCGGGTGACGTTCACCGTGTCGCCCTGCGGATCAAGCTTGGAAGCGAAGGTGCCCTGCGCCCAGCCGAGCAGGCCGGCGAGCATCTGGCCGGTCTGGTTGGCATCATCATCGATGGCCTGCTTGCCCAGGATGACAAGGCCCGGCGCTTCCTCGGCGACGATGCCGGCCAGCACCTTGGCGACGGCCAGCGATTCGGTGGTCACGTCGGTCTGCACCAGGATGCCGCGATCGGCACCCATGGCCAGCGCGGTGCGCAGCGTTTCGGTGCACTGCTGCACGCCGATGGAGACGACCACCACTTCGGTGGCGACGCCCTTTTCCTTGAGGCGAATCGCCTCTTCGACAGCGATCTCGTCGAAGGGGTTCATGCTCATCTTGATGTTGGCGAGTTCGACGCCGGTCTGATCCGACTTCACCCGCACCTTGACGTTGTAATCCACCACCCGCTTGACGGGGACGAGCACCTTCATGGCCGGCCTTCCCAATGTTGTTGTGCGGGCCAGCAATTGCCCATGCGTCCTGCAGGGTCAAGGCCCAAGTTTACGTTAACGTCAACCTGTCGCGCCGGCAGCGCCGTCCGCAGCGTCAGCGGTTGGCGCCGGGCACCCACAGCACATCGCCGCCGGCCGCCGCATTCTCGATCCGGGCGAGCACGAACAGCAGGTCGGACAGGCGGTTGAGATAGTGGCGGGCCGGGGCCGAAACCTCGTCGCCGGCGGCCACCGCATCGCGTTCGGCGCGGCGCACGATGGTGCGGGCGAGGTGGAGATGGGTGGCGGCCGCCGTGCCGGCCGGCAGGATGAAGCTGGTCAAGGGTGCCAGCGCCGCCGTGGCGGCATCGATCTGGCTTTCCAGCCAGGCCACCTGCGCCGGCACGATGCGCAGCGCGCCACCGATGCCTTCGGGCGTTGCCACATCCGCGCCCAGATCGAACAGATCATTCTGGATGCGCGACAGCAGCGCGTCGGTGGCCGGGGTGGCGGCAAGGCGGGCGAGGCCGATGGCGGCATTGGCTTCGTCAACACTGCCCATCACCACCGGGCGGTGGCTGGCCTTGGAAACCCGGCTGCCATCAACCAGCCCGGTCGAACCATCGTCGCCGGTGCGGGTGTAGATGCGGTTGAGCTTGACCACGGTGCCCCCGGTGCGGTGCGCGGGATCAGCCCGGCCGGTTGATCAGGAACAGGATGACGATGAACACGATGGCCAGCGCCTGCAGGCCGACACGCAGGCTCATCATCCGGTTGGCCTGTTCGCCGGTCACATCCTGGCCGCGCGCCATGATGATGATACCGCGCGCCAGCACCGCCAGGGTGGCGATGGCCGCAGCGACCATGAAGATGACGAGCAGAGTCTGCATGGCTTCTGCCCTATCACCCTTTGCCGGGCTGCACAGGGGGGGTGCGGCGGTTGGCCATAGGGGCGCGGCGCGCGGCCGCGACGAAAGCTCAGGCGGCGAGCAGGCGTGCGACAAGATTTCCGTCCACCACCGCCTCCGGCCGTGCGCCTGCCTGCCGCAGCGCCGCCAGCGTTTCCCCGGCATCGCGCTTGGCCAGCCGCTTGCCATCGGCGCCCAACACCAACGGGTGGTGGTGATAGCACGGGGCGGGCAGGCCCAGCAGCGCCTGTAGCAGGCGCTGGGCATGGGTCGCTGCGAACAGGTCCACCCCGCGCACCACATCGGTGACGCCCTGCGCGGCATCGTCCACCACCACGGCCAGCGCATAGGCGGTGCCGATGTCGCGGCGGGCGATGATGATGTCGCCGCCATCCTGCGGCCGTGCCGCCTGCCGGCCGGCCCAGCCATCGTGCCATGTGAGGGGCCCGGTGATGGCAAGCGCGGCGCCAATGTCGAGCCGCCACGCCGCCGGCTCGCGCGCCAGCCGGTCGGCGCGTTCGGCGGCCGGCAGGTGGCGGCAGGTGCCGGGATAGACCGGCCCTTCCGGGCCGTGCGGGGCGCTGGCGGCAGCGGCGATATCAGCCCGCGTGCAGAAACAGGGGTAGGCGACGCCCAGCGCCACCAGCCGATCGAGCGCCGCCCGATAGTGCGGGCCGCGCTCGCTCTGCCGCCACACCGGGCCATCCCAATCCAGGCCGAGCCAGGCCAGGTCCGCAAGGATCGCCGCTTCGAACGGCGGGCGGCAGCGGGTGGTGTCGATATCCTCGATGCGCAAGATGAAGCGCCCGCCACGGCTGCGCGCCAGCCGCCACGCCAGAAGTGCCGACAGCGCGTGGCCGCGGTGCAGCAGGCCGGTGGGCGACGGTGCGAACCGGGTGGTGAGGGGGGACTTATCCACGTTATCCACAACGAAATCCTGCGCTGTCATTGGCCTGACATACAATCTGTTGTAAAGATGCGCGCATCACGGAACGGCCGCGCTGCGGCCCTGGGATGGCCAAGGAACCCCTGAAGCCATCCTTGTGCGACTGGGCCCGTGACACGCGCATCGCCGTCCCGTTGATGGGGAGGACACGATGCTGACGGCCGATTTGATCGAGCAGAAATTCGTCACCGAACGCAGCCTCATCTCGCCGGAGGCATGCCCGGCCCTGGTGCTCAACGCCGATTACACCCCGCTGTCCTACTACCCGCTGTCGCTGTGGCCGTGGCAGACGGCGATCAAGGCGGCGTTTCTGGAACGGGTGGACATCATCGCCGAATATGACCGGGAAATCGCCTCCCCGTCGGTGCGGATGCGGCTGCCATCGGTGATCGCGCTGCGCCAATATGTGCGGCCGGCCAGCCACCCGGCCTTCACCCGGTTCAACCTGTTCCTGCGTGACCGCTTCACTTGCCAATATTGCGGCGTGCCGGGCGGCGATCTGACCTTCGATCATGTCATCCCGCGCGCCTATGGCGGCCGCACGACGTGGGAGAATGTCACCACCGCCTGCGCGCCGTGCAATCTGAAAAAGGGCGGGCGCACGCCGGCTGAAGCCCATATGCACCTGCTGTCGCGGCCGGCCCAGCCATCAACGCACGAGTTGCAGGCGCACGGCCGCGCTTTCCCGCCGCATTACTGCCACGAGACCTGGCGCGATTATCTCTATTGGGATGTCGAACTGCTGGCGTAAGGCCTGGCCCGGGGGCCGGCCTAGGCCGCCTTCGGGATCAGCGCGGTGAGCAGCGCCCGGGCGCGCGGATCGCGGATCATGACCAGCGCGCGCTCGACGCCGCCGGCCTCGGCCAGCCGCGCTGCCGTGGCGGCCGCCGCCGCCGCATCGCCCGAAAGCGCCTGCGCCAGGCACAGTGCCGCCAGCGTGGGCGGATGGGCCGGCAGATGCTGCACCGCCTCCCCCAGCAGCAGCAGCGCATCGGCGGTTTCGCCGGTGGCGAGCAGGCACAAGGCCATGCCGGTGAAATTGTACGGCCGCACCGCCGATCGCGGGTTCAGGCGCAGCGCCATCCGGAAGCGTTCCAGGCCGCGCCCGGCATTGCCGTTGGCGATATCGACCCAGCCGCCCCAGAACAGCGTGGCAGACGACGACGGCTGCAGCACCAGCGCCTGTTCGATCAGCCGGTCCGCCACCGCCAGGTCGCCGCCCAGCACCAATTGCACCCCGGCGGCATAGCCCAGCACGAACGGATCGTCGCCGCCATGGCGCAGCGCCAGATCATAGAGGCGCGCCGCTTCGGCCCGGTGCGGGGCGGGATCGTCGCTCCAGCCCGAAGCGACGGTCATGGCGTGGCAGAAGGCGCCCAGCGCCGCGCCCCAGGCGTTGGCGGGATCCATCGCCAGCAACTGCCCGGTCAGCCGCAGCGCCTCCACCGCCCCATCGCGCTGCCACTGCCGGAACAGCGCATTGGCGCGCCAGAACAGCAGATAGGCATCCCCCGATGGCACCGGGCCGGCCAGCGCGCGCTGGCGTTCGCCGGTTTCGATGCGGGCGTCGATCAACGGCGCGATGGTGGCGGCGATGCGATCCTGCAGGCCGAACAGATCCGACAGCGGCCCTTCAAAGCTCTCTGCCCACAGCTGGCGGTTGGCCGGCCCGTCGATCAGGCGCAGGCTGGCACGCACCCGGTCGCCATCGCCGCGCACGCTGCCTTCCACCAGATAGCGCACGCCGAGCTGGCGGCTGAGCGCCGGCCGGTTGCCGGCCAGGGGCGGCCCGTCGCCGCCGCCCGCCGCCACCACGAACAGGGTGGAACAGCGGGCAAGGGCACCGGTCACCTCTTCGGCGATGCCTTCGGCGAGAAAGCCCAGATCACGCCCCGGCGACAGATCGGTGAACGGCAGCACCGCGATCGACGGCTGCACCGGCAGCGATGGCGGCGCGGCACGCAGCAGATCGGCCACGCTGGGCGGGGCCGGCGGTTCGGCCGGCGCGCTGCCGCCGCCGCTGGCCAGCGCCTGGCGCTGTTCGCGCAGCCAGTCTTCAAACCCGTCTTCTCCGGGCAGATCAATGCCTTCCAGAAATTCGCCGCTGCCGCTGCCGCTGCCGCCCCGCGCATCGACGGCAAGCCGCGACATGTCGAGCCAGACGCGCTGATAATCGGCATCGAGCAGCGGCGGCGCGCCGGGGGCGTTGATCGCTAGGCGCAGATTGGCCAGTTCGCGCCGCAGGCTGGCCTGGGCCTGCACCGGCGGGCGGCTGCCCCACAGCCGGTCCTGCAACCAGCCACGGGTGCGTTCGCCATCGGGAGCCATGGCCAGCATGGCCATCAGGGCCCGGCCCTTGCGGCTGCTCACCTCGATGCGGGCGCCATCAGGCCCGGTGAGCCGGAACGGCCCGACCAATCGCAAGCGATGAACAACACGCACGGAAGACTGCATTCGACGCCCCACTTAAATTATTGGTAATCTACAACCCGCCGCGTCGGCAAGCCGTTTGCGGGCGGAATTTCAAGATAACGTCCCGGGGCGGCAGCAGTTTTGGTGGGGCGGCGGGGGGGGCTGGAGCAGCGCCGGCAATCACGCCGCAGCCGGCAGCGGACGTGCCGCGAACGCCGGAACACGCATCCGGCCAGTGACACGGCTGGAAGCGGAAGATAATCGTGAGGAGAAAATGGCGGAGAGGGTGGGATTCGAACCCACGGTGAGCTTGCACCCACGCCGCATTTCGAGTGCGGTACATTCGACCACTCTGCCACCTCTCCGCGGTGCGAAACCCCAAAAGGCTAGTCGACGCCGGGGCTATAGCGAAGGGGATGGGTGCTGCCAAGCGGTGATTGCGATGGCCGGCACAGCGAGGCACGCGTCATGCTGCCCCTTCATCCGCCGGCAAGCCTTCCTATATTAAGGAGACAAGGGGCATTCCGGCCCCGACATGGTATTGATAAATCGACATCATGAGCGAACGACCCGTCCCACCCGCAACAGTGCAAGCCGAGGCCCCCACCCCGGCGCGCTTCACCATTGGCGATATCGTCAAACACCGGGTGTTTCCGTTCCGCGGCGTGATCTTCGATGTCGATCCGGTGTTCAACAACACCGAGGAATGGTGGCAATCGATCCCCGAGGCGATCCGGCCGCACAAGAACCAGCCCTTTTATCACCTGTTCGCCGAAAATGATGAATCGGCCTATGTGGCTTATGTCAGCCAGCAGAATCTGCTGCCCGATCCGGATGGCGATCCGATCTTCCACCCCGGCGTGGCCGAGATGTTCTCCGGCCTCGACAACGGGCGCTACCGGATGCGCAGCCAGATCCGGAATTAAATCCGCCTGGCCACCGCAATCGCGGTGCGGCAGCCGGCCTTGATCAGCGCTTCCAGCACCGGAAAGGCACCGCCGCCGGTGTGCGCGGCGGCGGCATCGCGGTGCTCCACCTCGTCGGCGCGATAATCGTCGATCATCGCCTTCAGTTCCGGGTCGCTGCCGTCAGCCAGGGCGGCGGTCTGCTCACCATAATGTTCGTCGATCACGGTTTCCACCGCTTCGGTGCAGGCCATCGCCGCCTTGGGGCCCAGCAGCGCGGTGCCGGCCCCCAGCGCAAAGCCGGCGATGTGCCAGGCGGGGCCAAACAGCGTCGGCCGCACGCCGCGCGCGGTCAGGATGCGGTTCATGCCATCCAGATGCCGCTGTTCCTGCGCCGCCATGTGGCGGATCTCGCCGGCCATGCGGTGGCGGCCGCCCATCACCGCCAGCTGCCCGGCATAGATGCGCGCGGCGCCATGTTCGCCGGCCTGATCGACCCGCACCATGGCGCGCGTGTCGGGGCGGCGGTCACCGGGCAGGTGACGGCGGGGTTTCAGCGCGGTTTCAGCATCAGCCACGTGGCCACTCCAACCAGCATCAGGGTAACGAGGAAATTCCACCCTGCCATGGAAATCCCGAACATCTGCCAGGCAATGGCGTCGCACCGCACCAGCGGCTGGGCCAGAATATCGGCCAGCATCGATTTCGCATCCCCGGCCAGCGGCGGCGCCGTGCAGCGGGTGAGGCCCTGCCACCATTTCTGCTCCACCCCGGCGTGGAAGGCCGCGATGCCGCCGTTCACCGCCAGCGCGAGGATGGCAAGCCAGTTGGCCGGCGCGCGCCGCACCAGCAGCGCCAGCAGCGCCAGCCCGGCCGTGATCATCAGGGCATAACGCTGCCACCAGCACATTTCGCACGGGGCGAGGCCGCCGATCAGTTCGAACGCATAAGCGCCGCCCAGCAGCGCAGCGCTGCCGGCCAGCACCAGCGCCGCCGCCCGCGTTTCAGAGCGCATAGCGCACCACCACAAAGCCGCCGACGAACAGGGCCGTCGCGCCCAGCGCCAGCGTGTTGAAATAGCGGTCGATCAGCAGCTGCGCCTGCGCGCCGAAGCGGCGCAGCACCAGCGCGACCAGGAAGAAGCGGCCGCCGCGCCCGAGCAGGGAGGCGGCGATCAGCACCGGGATGGACAGCGAGACGGAGCCGGCCGCGATGGTCGCCACCTTGTAGGGGATGGGCAGGAAGGCGAAGGCCAGCATCCACAGGAAGCCGTTGGCCTTGATATCCTGCGCGAAGGCGACAAACCGGTCTTCATAGCCATAGAAATGCAGCAGCGGCACGCCGACGGCCTGATAGAGCAGGGCGCCGATCGTGTAGCCGAGCAGCGCACCCAGCACCGACGCGGCGGTGGAGACGGCGGCATAGCGCAGCGCGCGATCCGGCCGGGCGATCGACATCGGGATCTGCATGACGTCGGGCGGCACCGGGAAAAAGCTGGAATCGGCAAAGCTGATGCCCATCAGCCAGCGTTCCGCGCCGGGGCCGGCGGCCTTGGCCAAAGTCCAGTCGTAAAGGCGGCGAAGCACGGCGGGCGGTATCCTGATCGGAGGAAGCGTCGCGGCGGGCTTAGCCGCCGACGATGACAGCTGCAATCACCGCGTTCCCGCCTTGGGCGGCGTCGCCGCAACCTGCACCGGCGGCGGTGCCGGCGGGCCCAGCCGTGCGATCAGCCGCGTGGCATAATCCAGCTGGTAATCCAATATGCCCTTGGCCTTCAGATCATCGGGCTTGGCGATGAAGCGCGGATCCTGAACGCTGTCCTGCTCGACCAGCTTGTCGGTGGCGTCCTTGATCTCGTTGATCAGATGCTTCTTCAGATCGGCCTCGCGCAGCGGCTTGCGTTCGGCCACGCGCGGATCGGAAAGCTGCGGCACCGGCACATCGGGTTCGATGCCATTTTCCTGCACACTGCGGCCCGACGGGGTGAAGTAACGCGCCGTCGTCAGCCGCAGCGCGGTTTCGGCCGTCAGCGGGAACACGGTCTGCACGCTGCCCTTGCCAAAGCTGCGCTGGCCCAGAATCAGCGCCCGGCGATGATCCTGCAACGCGCCCGCCACGATCTCGGCAGCGGACGCAGTGCCTTCATCCACCAGCACGACGATCGGCTTGCCATCGGTCAGATCACCGGGCTTGGCGAAATAGCGATCGACATCATTCTTGGCCCGGCGGCGTTCGGAGACGACCTCGCCCGATTCCAGAAACACGTCCGACACCTTGATGGCTTCATCCAGCAGGCCGCCGGGGTTGGAACGCAGATCGATCACATAGCCGACGACATTGCCGCCCAGCTTGGCCTTGATGGCCTCCACCGCGTCGCGGGTGGCGTCACCGGTCTTGTTGTTGAAGGTGGAGATGCGGATCATCCCCACATTGCCGCGGGTTTCCCACTTCACCGGCTTGATCACCACCACCTCGCGGGTGAGGGTGAATTCCAGCGGCTTGGCCTCGCCCGGGCGCACGATGGTCAGCTTGATCTTGGTGCCGGCCGGCCCGCGCATCTTGTCCACGGCCTCGTTCAGCGTGCCGCCATAGATCAGCTCGTCATCAAGATGGGTGATATAGTCGCCAGACTTGATGCCGGCCTTGAACGCCGGCGTGTCGTCGGTGGGGGTCACCACCTTCACCGCGCCGTCTTCCGAGGTGACGGTGAGGCCAAGGCCGGAATATTCGCCATCCGTAGTCTGCTTCAGCGTCGCGTAATCGCGCCCGTCGAGATAGGAGGAGTGCGGATCGAGGCTTTGCAGCATGCCGTTGATGGCACCGCGGATCAGCGTCTTGTCGTCCACCTTGTCAACATAGGTGGCGCGCACCCGCTCGAACACGTCCATCAGCGCGTCGAGTTCCTTGTAGGTGTCGCTTTCGGATGCGGCCTGCACCGCGGCATAGCCCGGCACCAGCAACAGCGCCGCCAGCGGCAGGGCGATCTTCCAGCTGTTCTTCAGGTTCATCAGGGGGCAGACTCGTGACAGATTGTGACAGCAGAATAGCAGAGTTGCGCCCCAGCGCTACACCCTGCGGCCTTGCGCACGGGTGAATGGGTCAGGCCCCGGCTTCACGCGCGATGATAGGGGTGGCCATCAAGAATGGCGATGGCGCGGTACAGCTGTTCGGCCAGCATGGCGCGCACCAGCATGTGCGGCCAGGTGGCGCGGCCAAAGCCCAGCAGCAGATCGGCCTGCGCCCGGGTTGGCGCATCATGGCCATCGGCCGCGCCGATCAGGAAGCGCACCTCGCGCGCGCCATCATCGCGCCAGCGGCCGAGCAGCGCGGCAAGTTCGGCCGAAGGCAGATCCTTGCCGCGTTCGTCGAGCACCACGGTGCGGCCGCCGCCAAAGGCCGGCCACGGCGCAGTGTCGGCGATTTCGGTGATGGCCAGCCGCCCCTTCAGGCGGACGGCATAACGCTGGACGAGATCGGCTTCCGGCGACTGGCCGATGCGGCCGCGCGCGATGACGTGCAGCTTCACTCAGGTGACGGGGGCGAACGCCGGCGACGGGTTGGGCGCGTCGTCAAGGCCCCACATTTTTTCCAGATTATAGAAGGTGCGCACGTCGGGCCGGAAGATGTGGACAATGATGTCCCCGCAATCGATCAGCACCCAATCGGCGGCGGGCAGGCCCTGCACGCGCACGCTGCGGCCGAAATCGGCCTTCACCCTGTCGGCGATCTTCATGGCCATCGATGCCACCTGGCGGCCGCTGCGGCCACTGGCCACCACCATGTGATCGGCGATGCTGGTCTTGCCGGCCAGCGGGATCGACACCGGATCGACCGCCTGATCGTCGTCAAGGCTTTTCATGATCATGGCGTGGAGCTCGTCCACGCGGTCAGTCCTGGTCAAAACGGCTTTGCCTTTTCATCAAATCGGGCCGGCTGGGCCCAGTCGGGATCGTTGCGTCGGATCGCTGTAGCCGATTCTGGCCGCAAGCGGGAGTGCAGCCTGATTATCGCCGGCAGCGGCGCTTGCGTCCAGCGTGAAGGCGGCGTGGGCGACCAGCCGGCCCAACTGAGCGCAGGCGCGCCGAGCAGCGACACAGCGGGGCGCGGCAGCACGGCCAGCGGGATGCGATTCAGGAAACGCCGCCAGTGGCGCCAGCGGTGCAGTTCGGCCACGATGTCACCGCCGCCGATCCACACGAACTGGTGCTGCGGGAAGCGGCGTTGCAGCGCGGCCACCGTATCGACGGCAAAGCGGGTGCCGAGCTGCTCCTCCAGCGCGGAGACGCGGATGCGCGGGTGGCGCGCCACGGCCTTCGCCCGTTTGACACGGGTTGCCAGCGGCGCCATGCCGTCGGCTGATTTCAGCGGATTGCGCGGGGAGACCAGCCACCACACGTCGTCCAGCCGCAACTGCCGCATCGCCTCCAGACTGATATGGCGGTGCGCGCCATGCGCCGGGTTGAAGCTGCCCCCCAGAATGCCGATGCGCGCCATCAGCGCCAATCCTCGCGGGCGTAGCGGATGCGCAGGATCGTCACCGCGTCGCCATCGCGGCGATAGAGGATGAGATAATTGAAGCGGCGCTCGGCGAGCTTGCGGCGGCCGCCGCGGAGGGGCGAACCGATGGCCGGGTTGGCCAGCAAATCGCGGATCCGCTGCCGGATCGCCGCCTGCGCATCGGCTGCCAGATCCGCCTCAATGGCCGACAACCAGGCATCGATACGTCGCAGATCGGCGAGGGCCGCCTGCGAATACAGCAGATTCACGAATCAACTGCGCCGGGCACGTGCACGATGACGCGCGATCATGGCGTCAAGCTCGGCCATCGCGACAGCCCCGTCCACCCATTCGCCGCGCGCGATCTGGGCCTCGGCCTCTTCACAGGCCGCGATGTCGTCAGCGGTCAGCGGCTCTTCCACCCATTCCACAGGCTGGGACGGCGGCGACGGCGGCGGATTGGTGCGGCGGGCATCCATGGCTCCATCATAGCTCATCACGGCCGCACCTGGCCAGTGCCGCGCACCAGCGTCTTGAAGATGGTCAGGCCTTCCAGCGCCACCGGGCCGCGGGCGTGGAGGCGGCCCGTGGCGATGCCGATCTCGGCGCCGAAGCCGAACTCGCCGCCGTCGGCAAATTGGGTGGAGGCGTTGTGGAGCACGATGGCGGCATCGATGCGGGCCAGGAAGCGTTCTGCCACCGCAGCAGCTTCGGCCACGACCGATTCGGTGTGCTGGCTGCCGTGGGCGCTGATGTGGGCGATGGCACCGTCCACCCCGTCCACTTCGGCCACACTGGCGATGGCGTCGAGATATTCGGTGTCCCAATCCTCCGGCGCGGCTGGCACCACCCGGCTGTCCAGCGCCTGCACCGCCGCATCACCGCGCAGTTCGCAACCACCGTCGAGCAGTGCTGTCACCAGCCGGCGCTTGAGATCGGCCGGCGCGGCGGCATCGATCAGCAGCGTCTCCATCGCACCGCACACCGCCGTGCGCCGCAGCTTGCTGTTGACGACGATCGCCACCGCCGTGTCTGGATCGGCACTGGCATCGACATAGACATGATTGATGCCATCCAGATGCGCCAGCACCGGCACCCGCGCCTCGGCCTGCACGCGCGCCACCAGCCCCTTGCCGCCGCGCGGGATGATCACGTCGATCAGGCCGTGCGCCGCCAGCATGTCGCCCACCAGCGCGCGGTCCCCGGCCGGCACCATCTGCACGGCTGCGGCCGGCAGCCCGGCTTCGGCCAGGCCATGGGCGACACAATCAAGCAGCAGCCTGTTGGAGCGCGCCGCTTCCGAACCGCCGCGCAGCAGGCAGGCGTTGCCGGCCATCAGGCACAGGGCGGCGGCATCGGCGGTGACGCCGGGGCGGCTTTCATAAATGATGCCGATCACGCCCAGCGGCACGCGCACGCGTTCGAACTGCAGCCCGTTGGGGCGGCTCCAGCGCGCGATCACCTCGCCCACCGGATCGGGCAGCGCCGCCACCGTGTCGAGGCCGGCGGCAATGCCTGCGATGCGCGCCGCATCCAGCTCCAGCCGATCGGCCAGCGCGGCCGACAGGCCGGTGGCGGCGGCAACATCGGCCTGGTTGGCGGCCAGCAGTTCATCGCTGCGCGCCCGGATCTGCGCGGCGGCGGCGCGGATGGCGGCGGCCTTCTGCGCGGTGGGGGCCGCAGCCAGCGCCGGCAGGGCCGCGCGGGCGGCGCGCGCCATGGCGGGAATCAGCGTCATATCAGCACCAGATGATCGGCGCGGACGAGGGCGGCACGCGGCGCATAGCCCAGCACGGCGGCCTGGGCATCGCCGCGCAGGCCCTGAATGGCACGGGCATCATCGGCATCATAGCCGGCCAGACCCCGCCCCAGCGCGTCGCCGGCCGGGCCGAGGATGGCGACGACATCGCCGCGCCGGAAGCGGCCGTCCACCCCAGTGACACCGGCCGCCAGCAGCGAAGCCCCGCGCCTGAGCGCGGCGGCCGCGCCGGCATCGACCGTGATGCTGCCGGCGACGGTGATGCGCCCGGCGAGCCAGGCCTTGCGGCCCTTTGCGGCGCGCGGCGGCAGGAACAGCGTGCCGCCGCCGGCTTCGGCAAAGTGGCTGAGCGGGCGCTGCACCCGGCCGTCGCAGATGGCGAGCGCGATGCCGGCCGCCCCGGCCATTTGTGCGGCCAGCAATTTCGCCGCCATGCCGCCCGATCCCATGCCCGAGCGCGTCTCCCCGGTCGCCATCGCCATGATCTCCGGCGTCAGCGCCTCGACGATGGCGATGCGGGTCGCTTTCGGGTCCTTGGCCGGGTTGGCGGTGTAGAGGCCATCGACGTCGGACAGCAGGATGACGCCAGTCGCGCCGGCGGCCTGGCCGGCCCGCGCTGCCAGCCGGTCATTGTCGCCAAAGCGGATTTCGGTGGTGGCCACCGTGTCATTCTCGTTCAGCACCGGCACGGCGCCAAGATCGAGCAGCCGGGCGATGGTGGCCGCGACATTCAGGTAACGCCGCCGGTCTTCAAGATCGCCCAGTGTGAGCAGCACCTGCGCCGCCGTCATCCCCTCGGCAGCGAGCAACGCCTCCCACACGCCGGCCAGCGCGACCTGGCCGACGGCGGCAGCGGCCTGCGCATCTTCCAGGCTGGCGCGGCCACCCTTTTCCAGCTTCAGCCGGCGGGCACCGAGCGCAATCGCGCCGGAGGAGACCACGACGATCTGCTGGCCCGCCGCGCGCCGTTCGGCAATGTCGGCGGCCACACCGGCAAGCCAGGCCCGCCGCACCGCGCCATCACCATCCACCAACAGCGACGAACCGATCTTCACCACCAGCCGCGGGCAGGCGGAGGGCGCGAAGGCGGCAGCCGGCGTGTTCAGAGCGGTGACCACGGCCTGTCGTCCGCCTGCTTCATCGCCTGCGCCCGGCCGGCGATTTCCATCAGCTTGTCGAGCACGGGTTCGGTGCCCTGCTTGGTTGCCGCGCTGATGCAAAACACTTGGGCACCGCTGGCCTGTTCCAGCGCGCGCTTCTTGGCGGCAAGCGCCTGCGGGGTGACCAGATCGGCCTTGGACAGCGCCAAGATCTCCGGCTTGCCATCAAGGCCGCCGCCATAGGCCGACAATTCCTCGCGCACCACGCGCCACTGGTCCACCGGGCCGGGCTGGCTGGCGTCCACCAGGTGCAGCAGCACGCGGCAACGCTCGATATGGCCAAGGAAGCGGTCACCAATGCCAACGCCTTCGGCCGCACCGGCGATCAGGCCGGGAATATCGGCCATCACCAGTTCCTTGCCCTTGTGGCCCACCACGCCCAGCTGCGGCTTCAGTGTGGTGAAGGCATAATTGCCCACCTTGGCCTTGGTGTTGGAAATGGCATTGATCAGGCTGGATTTGCCGGCATTCGGCTGGCCGACCAGGCCGACATCGGCCAGCAGCTTCAGCCGCAGCCAGATCCACATTTCCTTGCCGGGAAAGCCGGGCTGGAACTGGCGCGGGGCGCGGTTCGTGCTGGTCTTGTAATGATCGTTGCCCTTGCCGCCGTCGCCGCCCTTCAGCAGGATGGCGCGCTGGCCGATGCGGGTCATGTCCACGATCAGCGTGCGCTCCTCGTCATCCGCCAGGATCTGCGTGCCCACCGGCACCTGGATGATCAGATCGTCGCCGCCCGGCCCGGTGCGGTTGCGGCCCATGCCGTGGCTGCCGCGCTTGGCCTTGAAATGCTGAGTGTAGCGGAAATCGATCAGCGTGTTCAGGCCATCGACACATTCGAAGATGATGTCCCCGCCCTTGCCGCCATCACCGCCATCGGGGCCGCCATATTCGACGAATTTCTCGCGCCGGAACGACACGGCGCCATCGCCGCCCATGCCGGACTGCACGAAGATCTTGGCCTGATCGAGAAACTGCATGGGAGGCCTTCAAAAGCAAAAAGGGGAGCCGGTTGCCCAGCTCCCCTTTTTTCAAATCAAGCGAAAAAGGCGCCGGGCTTATTCAGCCGCAAGCGGTTCCGCCACCGGGTTCACCGACACATATTTGCGGCCCAGCTTGCCGGTGTGGAATTCCACGGTGCCGGTGGCCAGCGCATACAGGGTGTGATCCTTGCCGATGCCGACGTTGCGGCCGGCATGCGTGGGGGTGCCACGCTGGCGGATGATGATGGTGCCGGCGTTGACGGCCTGGCCGCCAAAGCGCTTCACGCCAAGGCGCTTGCTTTCCGAATCGCGACCGTTCTTGGACGAGCCGCCTGCTTTCTTGTGAGCCATGGTGGGGTGCTCCCGCTAACCGGTCAGGCGACCGAGGTGATCTTGATCACCGTCAACTGCTGACGGTGGCCGTTCTTGCGGCGATAATTGTGGCGACGCTTCTTCTTGAAGACGATCACCTTGTCACCCTTGGTCTGGGCAACGATCTCGGCCGTGACAGTGCCGCCCATGCTGATCGCGGCGCCTTCGCCGGTCATCAGGGTTTCCAGCGCGACAGCAGCGCCGGCCTCGCCCTCGATCTTTTCAACGATGATCTTGTCACCGTCTGCGACCCGGTATTGCTTGCCGCCGGTGCGCACCACTGCGAACATGACTACAGCCTTGATAAAAGAGTTTCAAACAAGCCCCAGGCCCAGAATCGGATGATCCTGGCCCCGAACGAAGGCGCGGCGATAGAGGATGGCCCCAACCTTGTCAACGGATAGCTGGGGCCGGCGCCGGGCGGCCGGCCCGGTGCGCATACCCCCTTTTGCACCGCGCGCGTTTGCGGCACAACCGCGCCGGTGACGCGCCGCCGCCTCGTGCTGATGATCGCCGCCTTTGTGGCGGGCGCTGCGGCCGTGTTCAGCCTTTATGATCCGGCGATCTCCGCGCCAGAGGCGGCATCGCTCGCCGATCGGCTGGCCGGGGAATATCATCGCCGGTCCGGCAATCCGCGCCGCGATTTCGCGCCGCGCGAAGGCCGGCAATGGGCCGACGGCTGGGAATTCCGCTGGCGCTATCGCCCCTGCCCGGAATTTGCCTCGCTGCGGGTGTGGATCAGCCGCAACGGCCGGCGCGCGACCTATTCCGAGTTTCCGGATTGCGCCCCGGCCACCGGCCTGCCCGGCAGCCCGATCACCACCTGACGCGCCGAGACACAAGAAAAGGGCCGACATGCATGGCATGCCGGCCCCGCTTTCATTGGTGCGGCCGGGTGATCAGGCAGCGCCGATCGCGTGCTGCGCGATCATGCAATAGAGCATGGGGAACGACAGCAGGAAGTTGGTGCGGCTGAAGATCATCGCGGTGGTGCCGGCCTTGGCCTTCTGTTCCGGCGTGCCATCAACGATGCCCAGCGCGATCTTCTGGTTCGGCCAGATCAGGAACCACACGTTAAAGGCCATGATCAGGCCCAGCCACATGCCCAGGCCGATGACGCGCAGGCCTTCCTGGAAGGTGAGCGCGCCGATCAGATTGGCGCCCGACAGGCCGATGCCGGCCAGCACGGTGAGCAGCGAGCCGTGACGGAAATAGAGCAGCGCCTTGGGCGCGATATATTTGGTCACGCCCGGCTTCAGTTCGGCCGGGACCGACGGCATCGTCGGGATCTGCACGAAGTTGAAATAATAGAGCAGCCCGATCCACAGGATGCCGGCCCAGACGTGGATGACACGCAGGAAGCCGGCCACCCAGGTGCCGGCGTCGGCAGCGATCAGCCCGCCGTGGAAGGCCATGATGACGCCGACCATCAGCAGCAGGCCGATGAGCAGCGCGTTCGAAAGTTTGCCAAGAATTGCAGCCATGAGATTATTGCCCCGAAAATTGCAGACGGGGCCTTCTTAATGGAGTGGCCGGCGCTTGTTAAGGGTCAGGCCGCAAGCGCCCGGCGGCGACGCAACATCGCACCCATGCTGCCAAAGCCGGCGAGGAGCAAAGACCAGCTTGCCGGTTCGGGCACCGGATCGATGAAATCCACCTGCTTGCCGGAAATGGTGAGCTTCACCTGTTCCCCGAAATCGCCGGCCTGGCCGGCCGCGAAGCTGTTGCCCAGGGTGGCATTCACCTTGCCCGACAGGCTCCAGCCGAAGCTCCAGAAATCACCGGCCGCCAGCAGCCATTGCGAGGCAAAGCCGCTGCCGGCTTCGGGGAATGTGCTGTTGGACAGCAGAGTCGCCGGCGTTGCCGACATGCCGGATTGCAGCGTGCCGAACAGCGCGACATCGGCCGGGTTGCTGGCCACGAAGCTGAGATCGGACAGCGTGACCAGCGGCTGGTAATTCTGGGCATTGCGCAGCCGGCTGGTGATTTCGATGTGCAGCGCGTTCATGCGCAGCTGTCCGGGCGAAAGCGCGCTGCCCGGGGTCTGCCCGGTCGCCGTCGCCGCCCGCAGCGTGGCGCTGGCCACGGTCGGCACGGGGGAGAGCGCCGGCGTGAAACTGCCCCACGCCAGGCTGGTGGTGACATTCTTGGGGTTTGTGAGGGCAAAGACAATGCCCTGGCCGGGCGTGTTGGTCAGCGCGAAGCGGTAGGTGACGTTGTTGAGCTGGGCGACGTTGCCGAGATTGGCGCTGATGAAATTGGGCCCGCCCGGCACATTCTGGGTGCCGCCGCCCGAATCCAGCGACTGATCGAAGTTCACCGACGAGATCCGGTATTTGGCCCCCATCACCAGCGTGTTGATCGCGGTGACCGGAATGGTGGGATCGTTGATATAGATGCGGGTGACGGCCGCGGCCGGCGCCGGCAAGACCATCAGCGCCGCCACACCGGCGACAATCGCCAGAGATGTTCCGTACCGCTGTTGGCTCCGCATGTGTGCCGCTTTCGCAATTGTTGAAATTTCCTTTAAGGCAACCTCAGTAGCGGATTCTTCACCAGGTGTTAAGAGCATTCACCTTGATTCTGCCGCCGCGCCCTTCCCCATTGCCTGCCGGCCCCGACTGACGTATAGGCGCTCCCATTCCTGCATGGCTGATGGTTTGCAGGCTGCCCGGCCCCGCCGCGCAGCACTCGAACCGCTTGGCCACGGCATTTTTGTTTCCGGAGTCGCCTGCCCTTGGCCGCAACCGATCTCGATGCCCGACTGCATGGCATCATTGCCCCCGTGGTGGCGGCGATGGGCCTGGAACTCGTGCGCATCCAGCTGAACGGCCAGCCCGGCAGCCTGACGCTGCAGGTGATGGCCGAAGACCCGGCGACCGGGCAGATGACCATCGACCAGTGCGCACGCCTGTCGCGGGCGCTAGATGAACCGCTTGACGCCGCCGATCCGATCAGCGGCGAATATGCGCTGGAAGTGTCGTCGCCCGGCATCGACCGCCCGCTCACCCGGCGCGGCGACTGGGAAAAATGGGTTGGCCACGAGGTCAAGCTGAAGCTGGAGCCCAAGCTTGATGGCCGCGGCCGCGCCACCGGCGACATTGTCGGCCTGGACGGCGACCATGTGCTGCTCACCGGCAAGGACGGCGAGGACATGCGCCTGCCGCTGGCCAATGTGACGGCAGCCAAGCTGGTGCTGACCAACCGGCTGATCGCCGCGGCCCGGCCGCTCGATCCGACGGGCGCCGACGAGATCATCGAAAGCGGCGCCAGCGATGTTGCCGACAACGACAATGAAACCCCCGACACCGACATTGCCGAGGATTGACGAGGACTGACATGGCCACAAACGCGCTCACTGCCAACCGCGCCGAACTGCTGGCGATCGCCGACGCCGTCGCCCGCGAAAAGTCGATCGATCGCGGCATCGTGATCGAAGCGATGGAAGACGCCATCCAGCGCGCCGCCCGCGCCCGCTATGGCGCCGAAAACGACATCCGCGCCAAGATCGATCCCAAGACCGGCGAAACCCGCCTGTGGCGCGTGCTGGAAGTGGTTGAGGAACCGGAAGATTTCTTCAAGCAGATCAGCCTGAAGGATGCGCTGAAGAAGGACAAGGCGGCCGAGCTGGGCTCCTATGTCGTCGATCCGCTGCCGCCTGTGGAGTTCGGCCGCATCGCCGCCCAGGGCGCCAAGCAGGTGATCGTGCAGAAGGTGCGCGATGCCGAGCGCGAGCGCCAGTATGAGGAATTCAAGGACCGTCAGGGCGAGATCATCACCGGCCTCGTCAAGCGCGCCGAATTCGGTCACGTCGTTGTTGATCTGGGCAAGGCCGAAGGCGTCATCCGCCGCGACCAGCAGATCCCGCGCGAAGTGCTGAAGCCGGGCGACCGGGTGCGCAGCCTGATCCTGTCCGTCCGCCGCGAACCGCGCGGGCCGCAGATCTTCCTGTCGCGCGCCCACGGCGATTACATGAAGAAGCTGTTCGCCCAGGAAGTGCCGGAAATCTATGACGGCATCATCGAGATCAAGGCCGTGGCCCGCGATCCGGGCAGCCGCGCCAAGATCGGCGTGATCAGCCGCGATGGCTCGATCGATCCGGTCGGCGCCTGCGTCGGCATGAAGGGCAGCCGCGTGCAGGCCGTCGTGCAGGAACTGCAGGGCGAAAAGATCGACATCATCCCGTGGTCGCCCGACACCGCCACCTTCGTGGTGAACGCGCTGCAGCCGGCGGAAGTGTCGAAGGTGGTGCTGGACGAGGAAGAAGGCCGCATCGATGTGGTGGTGCCCGACGATCAGCTCAGCCTCGCCATCGGCCGCCGCGGCCAGAATGTGCGTCTCGCCTCGGCGCTGACCGGCAAGCAGATCGACATCATGACCGAAGCCGACGAGAGCGAGCGCCGCCAGAAGGAGTTCGTCGAGAAGTCGGAAATGTTCCAGAACGAGCTGGACGTCGACGAGACGCTGGCCCAGCTGCTGGTCGCCGAAGGCTTCTCCGAACTGGAAGAAGTGGCTTACGTGGATCTGGCCGAAGTCGCCAGCATCGAAGGCTTTGACGACGATCTGGCCACCGAGCTGCAGAACCGTGCCGTCGAGGCGCTGGAGCGCCGCGAGGCCGCGGCCCGCGAGGAGCGCCGCACTCTGGGCGTGTCGGATGATCTCGCCGCCATCCAGGGCCTGACCGAAGCCATGCTGGTCGTGCTCGGCAAGAAGTCCATCCTCACCCTCGACGATCTGGGCGACCTCGCCACCGATGAACTCGTCGGCCGTTCGGGCGTTCTGAAGGAATTCGGCCTGTCGGACGAGGATGGCAACCGCATCATCATGGCGGCACGCGCGCACTGGTTCGCTGACGAAGAAACCGCTGACGGCGGGGAGGACGCGTCAGCGGATGGAAACCAATGATCGTCTGAACCGGCAATCACCGGCACGATCCCAGGATGGCGGCAGCCGGGCAGATCCCCAGCGCCGCTGCATCCTTTCGGGCGAGTCTGCCCCGCGCACCGGCCTGATCCGGCTGGCGCTGGGGCCGGACGGGCAGGTTGCGGCCGATTGGTCGGAACGGCTGCCCGGCCGCGGCGCGTGGATCTGCGCCGATCGTGCCCTGTTCGATTCGGTGGCGGCGCGCGGCCGGCTGCGCGGCGCACTGGCGCGGGCCTTCAAGGGCGCCAGCTTCCGCCTTGCCGACGATCTGGGTGACCGCATCGCGGCGGCGCTGGAACAGCGGCTGCTGGCCCGGCTGGGCTTGGAAAAGCGCGCCGGCACCCTCATATTGGGGGGCGACCGGGTGCGCGAGGCGCTGGCGAAGGGCAAGGTGTTTGCCGTGCTCCACGCGGCCGACGCCCGCCCTGACGGCAGTGACCGTATCGACGGCATGGCCCGCGCCGTGGGCGAAAGCCTGGGCGAGGATATTCCGCACCGCCGGGTGCCGCTGTCGCGCGACGCGCTGTCGGCGGCGCTGGGGCGGGACAATGTGGTGCACCTGGCGCTGATCGACGACGGCGCGGCAGCGCGCGTGCTTGGCGATCTTGACCGGCTGGCGGGCTTTGCCGCCCGAGCCGACGGCGCGACTGACGACGAAACGACCGAAGAAACGACAGAGAGCGGCCAGGATGGCGCAACAGAGGTTGCGGCAAACGGCGGCGAGAGGCATTAGGCGGCGGACTATGAGTGACGACAACAAACCCAAGCTTGGCATGCGTGCCCCCCTCGGCCTGAACAAGTCGGTCGAGGTCGGCAAGGTCAAGCAGCAGTTCAGCCACGGCCGCTCCAAGCAGGTTGTGGTGGAGGTGAAGCGCGCCCGCGTGCTGCACCGTCCCGGCGAAGCCCCGCCCGAGCCGACCCCGGCACCCGCACCGGCGCCCGCACCGGCCCCTGCGGCGGCTGCGCCCGCCCCGGCGCCGGCCGCGCCTGCCGCTGCGGTG
>JBAXRE010000002.1:0-361429 GCA_037131365.1 Sphingomonadales bacterium | reverse complement strand
ATGCCGCGATGGCGCTGCTGCTGGCCGGCGGCGTGGCGTTGATGCCGGCGCTGGCGCGGCTGCTGCTGGCCCCGCTGGCGCAGCGCGGATCGTCGTGGCTGCCGCTCGATCTGGCGGTGCGGCGGCTGTGGGGCGTGCCGCAGGCGGCCGGTCTGGCCCTGTCGGGCATTGTGGCGTCAACAGCCTTGATGGTGGCGATGGCGGTGATGGTGGCCAGCTTCCGCCACAGTGTCGATGATTGGCTGGTGGCGGTGCTGCCATCTGATCTTTATCTCCACCTCGAAGGGGCGGAGGCCGGCGGCATCGCGCCGGCCGATCAGGCCCGGCTGGCGGCGGTGCCGGGCCTGGCCCATGTCCGCTTCCAGCGCGTGTTGCCGGTGCGTGTCGATCCGGCGCGGCCGGCCGTGGCGCTGATGGCGCAGGGCGGCGCGGCGAGCGTGCCGATCATCGCCCGGGCGGATGGCCCCGCGCCGGCCGGCAGCAGCCGCGCGCTGATTTCGGAACCGCTGGCCTGGCTTTATGGCTGGCGGGTGGGGGAGGTGCGCACCCTGGTGATCGGCGGCGCCCCCCGCCGGCTGTTCGTGGCCGGCATCTGGCGCGATTATGCCCGGCAATGGGGCGCGATCATCGTGCCGCTTGCCGATTATCGCCGCTTCACCGGCGATGCCAGCGCCACCGAAGCCAGTTTCGATCTGCAGCCCGGTGCCGATGCCGGCACTGTGCAGTCCGCCCTGCAAGCAGCACTGCCGGCGGCCGTGCAGGGCCAGGCCCAGTTCGGCCGCCCGGGGGAGATGCGCCAGGTGGCGCTGACCATCTTTGATCGCAGCTTTGCCGTCACCTATGCGCTGGAGGCGATTGCCATCATCATCGGCCTGATCGGCGTTGCCACCAGCTTTTCCGCCCAGGTGCTGGCGCGGCTGCGCGAATTCGGCATGCTGCGCCATGTTGGCGTCGGGCGGCGGCCGATCCTGGTCATGCTGGGGCTGGAAGGGGCGGGGCTGGGCCTGATCGGCGCACTTGCCGGCCTGTCGCTGGGGCTGGTGATGGCGCTGGTGCTGGTGCGCGTCGTCAACCCGCAGAGCTTTCACTGGACGATGGATCTGGCGCTGCCGTGGCCGCTGCTGGCCGGGCTGGTGGCGGCGCTGGTGCTGTGTGCCGGCGGCACCGCCATCATCGCCGGCCGGCGCGCGCTGGGCGGGCGGGCGCTGCAGGCCGTGCGGGCGGATTGGTGATGCGGCGCCTGCTTGCCCTGTTGATGCTGCCGCTGCTGCTGGCCGCCACCTTCGCGCCGGTGCGCCCCGGCGCGGTGCTGCGCTTTCCGGCCGATCACGGTGCCCATCCCGATTTCCGCACCGAATGGTGGTATGTGACCGGCTGGCTCGACACGCCGGCCGGCAAACGCGGCTTCCAGATCACTTTCTTCCGCTCCCGTCCTGATCTCGACACGCCCAACCCCTCGGCCTTCGTGCCGCGGCAGGTGATCTTTGCCCATGCCGCCCTGTCGGATCCCGGCCACGGCCGGCTGCGCCGCGCCGCCCGCATCGCGCGCGCCGGCTTTGGCCTGGCCAGCGCGCGGGTGGGGGACATGGATGTGGCGGTTGACGATTGGCGGCTGTGGCGCGGCCGCGACGGCAAGCTGCACGCCAGGCTGAGCGGTGACGGCTTTGCCTTCGATCTGGCCTTCACGCCAACCCAGGCCGTGATCCTGCAAGGCGATGGCGGCTTCAGCCGCAAGGGGCCGGGCGCGGGTGAGGCCAGCCATTATTACAGCTGGCCGCACCTTGCCGTGGCCGGCCGGCTGGATGGAAAGCCGGTCACCGGCGAGGCGTGGCTTGATCGCGAATGGTCGTCCACCCTGCTCAACCCGCGCGCGGTGGGTTGGGACTGGCTGGGCCTGAACATGGATGATGGCAGCGCCATCACCCTGTTCCGCGTCCGCGCCGCCGATGGCCGGCCGCTGTGGGCCGGCGGCAGCCAGCGCGCGCCCGATGGCCGGCTGACCGTGCTGACGCCCGGGGATGTGCGCTGGCAGGCTGCCGGCTGGTGGCAAAGCCCGCGCAGCCAGGCGCGCTGGCCGGTGCGCCCCACCGTGGCGCTGCGCGTCGGCGGGGTTTGGCGCGACCTGCCGGTCACGCCGCTGATGCCGGATCAGGAGCTCGACAGCCGGATGAGCGGCGGGCCGGTGTATTGGGAAGGGGCTGTCACCGTTCCGGGCGGGCGCGGCTATCTGGAGCTGACCGGCTATGCTTCGCCCTTGCGGATGTGAGGGGCAGGGCGCTAACAGCGCGCCTGAGCAGGGGGGCCAAGCAACGTGGGGATCAATGTGACTGACACCGGCCTGATCGCGCCCGATTTCGCGCCCGCCGCCCCGCGCGGGCTGTGCACCGATTGCGGCGTGTCGCGCACCGCGACGCCCAGCGATTGCGGCACCGCCTGCCAGTTCATCAAGCCGGATTATGCGGCGATGGAAGCCCAGGTCCACGGCCGCGCCCGCGATGAAGCCCGCGCTGACGAGCTTTTCTTCGGCCCGTTCCAGCGCATGGCCAAGGCGCGGCTGAAGCGCCCCAGCGTGGGCGCGCAGTGGACCGGCATCACCAGCCGGCTGGGCGAGCGCCTGCTGGAAACCGGCGCGGTTCAGGCCGTGCTGACCATGGCACCCGACCCGGACGACAAGTGGCGGCCCCGCCCGGTGATGGTGACGCGGCCCGAGGCCATGGCCAAGGTGCGCGGCATGCGCATGGGCTATGCGCCGCTGCTCGCCCTGCTGGAACCGGCCCGCGCCGCCGGCTTCACCCGCATCGGCATCATCGGCATCCCCTGCCAGATCCACGCCCTGCGCCGGCTGGAGGCCAAGCTGGGCTTTGAGCGCATTTACGTGATCGGCACGCCGTGCAGCGACAACACCACGACCGAGAATTTCCACGAGTTCCTGAGCCTGCTGTCTGACCAGCCGGAGACCATCACCTATCTGGAATTCAAGGCCGATTATCATGTCGAGCTGCGCTTCGACGACGGCCGCCGCAAGGATATCCCGTTCCTGATGCTGCCGCTGTCAGACCTGCGGCCGGATTTCTTCCCGCTCACCTGCCGCACCTGCGTGGATTACACCAACAGCCTGGCTGACATCACGGTGGGCTATATGGGCGGCACCGGTGACCAGTGGCTGCTGGTGCGCAACGATCGCGGCGCCGAACTGCTCGGCCTGCTGGGCGACGAGGTGGCGCTTTCGGACACGGAGGACAATGGCAAGCCCGATGGCAGCAAGCGCGCCGGGCCGGTGAAGGGCTTCCTCGCCAACACCGAACGCGCCGCCGGCGGCCTGCCGCTGCGCCGCATGCCGAAATGGGTGCGGCCGATCGTGGGCGCACTGATGCCGATCGTCGGCCCCAAGGGCAAGGAATTCGGCCGCGCCCGGGTGGAGATGAAGGCGATCGAAACCATCCTCCACCTGCGCCGCGAAGCGCCGGGCATGATGAAGAACATGATCCCGCCGCACGTGTGGACACTGGTGGCGCGCTATGGCCTCACCCCGCAGCAGGGCGAGACGAAGGACGGATAACGGCAGAACGGCCTCCGGCGGGCAGGGACACGGTCCCTGCACCCGTTCGTTTTCATTCCAGCTTCGTCACCCCGGACGTGATCCGGGGCGACGGTGGACGTTGCTGTCTGCAAATGGGGCAGAGAGCCGACATTCCGGCAAAGCGCACCTGAAAACGAAAGTGGGTGCAGGGCCTCAGGCCCTGCCCGCCGGAGGCCTCTGTTACGCCAGCCCCACCGCCTGCATCGTCAGATCCCACAGCCGCTCGTTGCGCGCTTCATTGGTACCGCGCGCCGAGAGCGGCTGGGCGAAGGCCTGGCGGCCTTCCTTCTGGCGGTTGCCCCAGCTCCAGTGCACGCCGGACTGGCTGGCGAAGGCCGGGTCTGCCACCACCATCGCGGTGCGTTCGCCGGCCAGCGGCTGGCTGACATAGCCCTTGGTGATGTTCTTCTGGAACCAGGGGAAGATCTTCTGGAACGCGGGCGGGGTGTGGCGGAACAGCGGGGTGTCGGCGACGCAGCCGGGGTAGAGGGTGTTGAAGACGACGCCGGTATCGGCCCAGCGCTTCTGGAACTCGCGGTTCATGATCATGCAGGCGAGCTTGCTGTCCTTGTAGGCCTTGCCCGGCTTGAAGGCCTTCCCGTCGATCATGGCGATGGGGGCCTTGAAACCGGCGGCAAGGCCGGCGAGGTCGCCCAGGTCGGCCGGGGCCGGGATCGGCACCTTGCCGCCAAACTCCTCGCTGTTGGCCGTGACGGTGCCCAGCGTGATCAGGCGCGACGGGCCCGCGAGGCGGCCGTTCGCGGCCTTCAGATCGCCGATCAGCAGGTGGGCAAGCAGGAAGTGGCCGAAATAATTGGTGGCGACGCTGATCTCGTAACCTTCCGGGCTGCGCTGCGGCTCGGTGGCGCGCGGCAGATAGACGGCGGCGTTGAGCAGCAGCGCGTCGAGCGGCAGGCCGAGGGCGTGGAACGCTTCGGCAAAGCGGCGCACGCTGGCCTGGTCACCCAGATCGATGGGCATGATGCGGCGGCGTTCGGCCGGGATGCCCACTTCGGCGGCGGCGGCTTCGGCCTTTTCGAGATTGCGGCAGGCCATGATCACCAGCCAGCCCCGTTCGGCGAGCGATTTGGCGGCCCACAGGCCCACGCCGGAAGACGCACCGGTGATGATCACCACGGGTTGGACAGACATGGAAGCTCCGTAATGTGACCCCTGTTGGCCGCGCTCTTTGACTCAATCCGCCCGGCGCGGCAAGACGAGGCCAGGCGGAAAGGGTGGGCGATGCAACCAGTCTGTGAATATCTTGCGCGGGTGAAACCGCCGGTCACCCCTGTGCTGGTTGTCAGGCGGGCGGTGATGGCGGCCAATCTTGCCGCCATGCAGGCGGCCTGCGATGCGAAAGGCGTGCGCCTGCGCGCCCATGGCAAGATGCACAAGTGCAGCCGGCTGGCGCGCGAACAGGTGGCGCTGGGCGCCGTGGGTGTGTGTTGCCAGACGGTGGGGGAGGCGGAGAGCTTCGTCGCCGGCGGCATCACCGATGTGCTGGTGACTGTGCCGGTGCCGCCCTGGGGCTGGGCACGGCTGGCAGCGCTGTCGGCCCGGGCCCACGTTGCGGCGGTGGTGGACAGCGAAGCGCAATTGCGGGCGGCCAGTGCGGCGGCAGCCGCTGCCGGCGGCGCGCTGACCATCTATGTCGATGTCGATCCCGGCATGACCCGTGCCGGCGTGGCGCCTGCGGCCGCCGCCGCGCTGGCCGCGCAAATCCCCGCGCTGGCCGGCCTGACGTATGGCGGCATCCAGGCCTATTGCGGCCATCACCAGCATATGCTGCCGGCCGAGCGCGCGGCGGCACACGCGGCGTGGAGCGAGCGGTTGCGGGAACTGGTGGCGGAATTGACGGTCGCCGGCCTGGCGCCGGGGCAGGTGACCGGCGGCGGCACCGGCACCGCCCACATGGATCTGGCTGCCGGCGTCTACACCGAAATCCAGGCCGGCAGCTATGCGCTGATGGACGTTGAATATGGCGATCTGGGCGACCTGCCGTTCGCGCCAGCGCTGTATCTGGCAGCCAGCGTGGTGTCGGCCAACCATGCCAGCCATGTGACCTGCGATGCCGGCCACAAGGCGCTGCACCCCAATGGCCCCGGCCAGCGGGTGGTGCAGCCCGCGGGCAGCGCCTATCGGCCGATGGGCGATGAACATGGGGCCATCATCCCGCCCGGCGGCGTGACGGAAGGCGATCTGGTCTGGCTGCAGCCCGGCCATGTCGATCCCACCGTGGCGCTGCACGATGCCTTCTTCGTGGCTGACGAGGACGGCACGCTGGAACGCTGGCCGATCGACGGCCGCCGGGCCAGCCTGTGAGCTGGTGCCTCGGTGTCATCGGCGGCTCCGGCCTCTATGCCATCGACGGGCTGGAAGACGGCGAATGGGTGACGGTGGAGACGCCGTGGGGTGAGCCGTCGGACGCGATATTGTGCGGGCAGATCGCCGGCATCGACGTGCGCTTCCTGCCCCGGCACGGGCGCGGCCACCGCATCCCGCCCGGCCGCCTGAACGTGCGCGCCAATATCGATGCGCTGAAGCGGCTGGGGGTGACCGATCTGCTGGCGGTGTCGGCGGTGGGATCATTGAACGCTGCCATGGCGCCGGGCGATTTCGTGGTGGTGGACCAGTTCATCGATCGCACCGTTGGCCGGCCGGCAAGCTTCTTCGATACCGGCCTCGTGGGCCATGTGCCGATGGCCGATCCCACCTGCCCGCGCCTGTCCGCCCTGGTCGCCGATGCGGTGGCGGCGGCCGGCGGGCGCGTACATCGCGGCGCGACCTATCTGGCCATGGAAGGCCCGGCCTTTTCCACCCGCGCCGAAAGCCGGCTGCACCGGGCCTGGGGCTGCGACCTTGTCGGCATGACGGCGATGCCGGAAGCCAAGCTGGCGCGCGAGGCGGAGCTGCCCTACGCGCTCGCCGCGATGGTGACGGACTTTGATTGCTGGCACGAAGGCGATGATGTCGATGTGACCAACATCCTCGCGGTGATGCACGGCAATGCGGCGCTGGCCCGGGCGATGATCGTGCGGCTGTGCGCCGGCCTTCCCGCCATCCGCGCCGCCAGCCCCATCGACACCGTGCTCGACACCGCGATCATGACAGCGCCGGCCCAGCGCGATCCGGCGCTGCTGGCCCGGAACGGCGCCATCCTGGCGCGCTGGCTGGCAAATCAGCGCACTGGCTGACAGCGCCCACGCTGCTATCGCTGACCCCATGGAGCGCATCACGATCAGCACGCCGGCCGGGCCGGTCTCCGCCTTGCAGGCCGGGCAGGGGCAGCGCCTGCACTTTGCCCACGCCACCGGCATGAACGCCCAGCTTTATGCCGGCCTGCTGGCGCCGCTGGCCGACCGCTTCGCCATCACCGCCAGCGATGCGCGCGGCCATGGCTTCACCGGGCTGGACCGCGACCCGGCAAAGCTCGCCAGTTGGGATGATTTCGCCGCCGACCTGCTGGCGCTGATCGACGTGATCGATGCCGGCACCGCCTGGATCCTGGCCGGCCATTCCATGGGCGCCACCGTGTCGCTGCTCGCCGCCAGCCTGCGCCCCGACCGTGTGGCCGGGTTGGTGCTGATCGATCCGCCGATGCTGCCGTTCGATGTCGCGGCGCAAGTGCGCGCCGGTGCGGCGGTGCCCAACCCGATGGCCGATCAGGCGGCCCGGCGGCGCAGCAGCTTCCCCAGCCGCGCCGATGCCCGCGCCGCCTATCACGGCCGCGGCGTGTTCCGCACCTGGAGCGATGCCGATCTTGATGCCTATCTGGCTGGCGGCCTGATCGCGACGGCGGACGGCGTTGATCTTGCCTGTGCGCCGGCGTTCGAATCCGCCACCTTCCGCGCCGTGTCACCCAACGTGGAGCCGGCGCTGGCGGCGGTGCGCTGCCCGTTCATCCTGCTTGCCGGCGACGAAGGGTCCACCGTGCGCGACGCGGAACTGGCGGCCTTTGCGGCGCACCCGGCGTGCGTGAGTGCCAGTCGGATCGCCGGCACAACGCACTTCCTGCCGCTGGAACGGCCCGATGCGGTGCGGGAGGCGCTGCGGTCTTTGGGTTGAACAGAGAATAATGGCCTGCGGCGGGCAGGGACGCAGTCCCAGTCCGCCCGGCTCAGTTCGGCTTTTGCGGCACCGTGAACCGGCCTGTCACCCGTCCGCCGGGGTTGGCGGCGGAGCGCGCGTCGAAGCTGCTGGTGCGGGTGGCGAGGTTCCAGACCACGCGCGCGCCTTCGAGATGGTTGGTGTCGCGGTCCATCTTCACATTGCCCAGCAGCGTCACCAGCCGGGCATTGACGTCATAGATGCCGCTGTTCGACGTGGCGCGCATATTGTCCTGCCGGATGCGCACATTGCCCAGTGCATCCAGCCGCTGCACCTGCGGATTGCCGGCGGCATCCTTGGCATAGGTGATGCGCACACGATCGGCATTCAGGATCATGCTGCCCTGACGGATGACAACAGCGCCGGAAAAAATCGCCTCATTGTCGTTGTCGGCCACGTCGATGCGGCCAGCGTCAACGTCGATCGGCGCGTTGCTGTCGAAACGCTGGGCCACGGCCGGAGCCGCCAGGCCAAGGAGCATCAGGGCGATGAGGGGGCGCATGGCTACCCCTTGCCGCCGCGCTGGATGATGCGCAAGTGAACATTGCCGATCAGGCTGACCCGCTTGCCGGCCAGGTCGCCGGTCATGCGGGCGGCGCGGAAACTGCCCATCGGCAGCCGGCCGGTGACCGGATCATCGGTTTTCACCGTGCGGCGCTTGAGGTCGATCTCCACGGTTTCGGCATCGACCGTGTAGCCGCCGTCGGACCGCAACTTCACCGGCCCTGCAACCTCCAGCCGGTCCTCGTCGAGGAAATAGCGGCCGGATGGCGCGTTGACGGTGGCCGGCCCGTCCTTGCCGTCAAGCCGGGCGGCAAGCCCCGTCATCTCCACCACCGGATCGGCGCTGGTGCGCTGGATGGCGCTGCCGGCGCTGATGGCAAAGGCCTCCCCGGCGGCGGTCTTGCCGCGATATTCGGCGCTGTCCACCCGCAGCCGTTCGGAGGCCACTGCCACCTGATCCTTGGCGAGCAGGAAGGAGAATTCCTGCCCGCTGACCAGCGGCCAGATCAGGATCGCCATGCCCAGCGCAAAGGCGGCGGTGGGCAGCGCGAATTTCAGCGCCGTCATGCGCCGGTCGTGGGCGCTGCCGGGCAGGGCCGCCGCCATCCGGCGGGAGCGCGGCCGCGCCGCATCGGGGAGGCTGGCGGACACCGGGCTCACATGTGGGCAAAGATGTCCTGCTCGTCCCAGCCGACCAGATCGAGTTCGGCGCGGGCCGGCAGGAAATCGAAACAGGCCTGGGCCAGCTGGGTGCGGCCCTCGCGCTCCAGCCGGCGCACCAGCACCTCGTGGGCGCGGTGCAGGAAGCGCACGTCGCTGGCGGCATATTCGCGCTGGGCTTCGCTGAGTTCGGCCGCGCCCCAGTCCGACGATTGCTGCTGCTTGGAAATCTCCACCCCCACGGTTTCCTTCAGCAGATCCTTCAGGCCGTGGCGATCGGTGTAGGTGCGCACCAGCTTCGATGCGATCTTGGTGCAGAACACCGGCGTGGCCCACACGCCGAGGAACTTGTGGATCACCGCCACGTCAAAGCGGGCGAAGTGCATCAGCTTCAGCCGCGCCGGATCGGCCAGCACGGCCTTCAGATTGGGCGCATCATAGTGGCCGGCGGCAAAGCGCACGAGATGCTCGTCACCATGGCCGTCGCTGATCTGCAGCAGGCACAGCCGGTCACGGTGCGGGTTCAGCCCCATGGTTTCGGTGTCGACCGCAACCGGGCCGGGGGCGAGGACGTCGGCGGGCAGATCGCCCTCGTGGAGATAAACGGTCATGGCGGCAAGCGTTAGCAGGCGGGGGCGGTGCTGTCATCCATGCGCGCCGCGGCGATTCGGCCGGCTGCGCGGCCGGCCCGCCAACGCTTCAACCGGCGCAGGCCGCTGCCCCGTCCGCCGCAGGGCTGAGGGCCGGCACAAGTGAACGCCGCCGGCTGGCGCTGGGCCAGCCGGTGGTTTTTTGCGGCTGGGCATGGCCGGCAGGGCGTGGCAGGCAGGCCCTTCATGGTGACGCCCGCTGATCTGCCCGACATTCGCGCGCTGCTGGTCGTGGCGGCACGCGCCGGGCGCGACCTGTCCTATTCCGAAATGCTGCTGGCGCTGGGCCATCGTTTCAGCCGGCCAAAGATGCGGGCGCTGTGCCGCCTGCTCGACCAGATCGACAGCGAGGGCCGCGCCCGCGGCGAGCCGGAGCTGGCCGTGCTGGTGGTGCGCGAATCGGATCGGCTGCCGGGGCAGGGCTGGTGGGTGGGCCGCAGCGATGCCCCGACCGATTGGACCGGCCCGGCCGCCCGCGCCTTCGTTGCCCAGCGGCAGCAAGCGGCCTTTGCCTGGTGGTGCCGGCCGCCGGATCAGTGCGGCTGTTCGTGACTTTCCGGTGAGCGCTGGTAGCTTTCGGTCCGCATCGCCGGTCGCGGCGCTTCCGGCGGCCGTTCAAAGCGCGGCGGCGAAGAGCTTTGCTGCGGCGGCTGATAGGCCGGGCGCGGCGGCTGGTAGGATGGCTGCGGCGTGCGCATCACCATCTCCTGCTGGCCGCGGCCCTGCCAGGCGCCCGATTGCCAGTTGTTGGCCTGGCTGACCGGCGGCGACGTCAGCACGCGCTCCTCGGCCCGGTCCTGCCGCACCCGATCCTGCCAATTTCCGTCGCGCCCGGCGGCTGCGCTCTGCTGCGGGCCGGGATCGGCCTGGCCCAGCTGCGGCGCATCCGGCATGTCGGCATCGCTGAAGCGGCGATGGCCACCGCCGCCGCCGCCCCAGCCGCGGCCGCCGCCCATCGGCCGGCCCATCCCGCCGCCGCCATAGGGCGGCCGGCCGGTCATGTCGCGGCCGATCCGGTCACCGATGCTGCCGGGGCTGCCCTGACGCGGCTGGCTCCAGCCGCGATTGCCCCAATTGTTGCTGCCCCAGCTGCCGCCGCCCCAGCTGTTGTTGCCGCGATAATTGCCATAGGCGCGATTGCCGCCGGCATAGCCGCCAGTGTAGCCACCGCCGGCGTAACCGCGCGGCGCGCGCCAGCCCCAGCTGCGATCCCACGGCCGGTTCCAGCCCAGATAGGGCGCGTGCTGCCAGTGGCTGCGGCCCCACCAGCTGATGCCACTGTTCCACGGCAGGATGCGCCCGCCAAAGCCGCGGGTGTAGAAATAGCTGCGCGGCACCCACACCCAAGACGGGCCATACCAGCTGTTCCAGCTGTCATAGCCCCAGCCGCCGCCAAAGCCGAAGCCCACGCTCCAGCTCACGCGCGGCGGGATCGGTGCCCAGCCCACAACCTCATCAGCCTCGCGCCAGGCCACCCAGCTGGGGCCCCAGGCCGTATCGGGCACCCACACCCAGCCCATCGCCTCGTCAAAGCCCCAGCGGCCATAATGGTCGGTCGCCCAGCCCCAGGGATCGCCCGACAGCCAGAAGCGATTCTCCATCCACTGGCCGTTCTGATATGGACGCCAGCCCTGCGGCACGTTGGGCACGAACACCACGCCCCACTGCGGCGATTGCAGCCAGCGGCCATAGGCGCTGAGCGGTTCGCGGAACACCGCGATGTTGGGCACATCCTCCGGCCCCCACAGCGCGCCCGGCTGCGCCGGCCATTCGGTGGCATAGCCGCCCATCGTCGGCTGATAGCCCGATGGATAGCTGGGAGCGGTGCCCGACACATAATCGGGATAGCTGCACCCGGCGAGGGTTGCGGCAAGCAGGAGGAGGGCGGCACGGGGCAACATGGCGGCAAGGCCTTTCAACGGAAACTGGCCCACGCTGCCACGCGCGGGCTTTCGCCAGGGTGAATGTTGCACAGCAATGTCAGAAAATCGCGCTGTCGAAACCGCGTGCAATCACAATCGCCGGGGCAGGCCCTGGCCGAACGCCGCGCCCATGTTCAGGCGGCAGACAGTTTGACCTCGGCACACCAGCTCCACCTGCCGCGATTGCGGGCGGAGCAAGATCCCGCGGTCGCGGCAAGGCGGAATATGCCGAACACACTCTTATTGCGGCGCATATTGCGGGCGCGCCGCCGTCGGATATAAGATTTCCGGTGAAACCGCATGCACAGTGCCGACAGGCCCTGGTTGGCCTCAGCAGCCGGCGAAGGACAAAGGATCGTCATGCGCTTTGCGGAAGAAGAGGGCGGCTCGGGGACACAACAGGGCGGCACATTTATATTTGATCCGATCGCGCCCGGCCCGGCACTGCGCGATGGCGAACCTTATGCCCGCGACGAGCTGCTGCACGAAATCTTTGATCAGACCTGTGATCGCGCAGCCGGCCGGATCGCCTTGCGCCTGCTCGGCACCGATCCGGACAGCATCCGCCGCACAACGCTCGACTATCTGGACTTGCGCGAGCGCAGTCTGCGCTTTGCCCGCCAGTTGCGCCAGATCGGTGTCAAACGGGGCGACCGCGTCGTCATCTGCCTGCCGCGCGGGCTTGACCAGTATATGGCCATCCTCGGCACGCTGTGGGCGGGGGCTTGCTATGTCCCGGTTGACTGGTCCTATCCGCAAGACCGCATAGCCTATATTGCCGAAGACAGCGGTGCCGTTCTGGTTGTCACCGAGCAGGATCGCGCCGCCGAAATGACCATCCCGGCGCTGGTGCTCGGCCAGGCTCTGGGCGAACTGGCGGCGCAGCCGGCGACGCCGATGCCGCGCGCCGAAACCGGCAGCACGCCCGATGATCTGGCCTATATCATCTACACCTCGGGGACGACCGGCCGGCCCAAGGGGGTGATGATCACCCACCGCAACGCCTGCCATCTGGTCCGCTCCGAAAGTACGATCCTCGCGCTCGATCCTGACGACAGGGTCTTCGGCGGTTTCAGTCTGGCCTTCGACATGTCGGTTGAGACGATGTGGAGCGCCTTCTTCGTTGGTGCCGAACTGCTCGTCGCGTCGGAAAGTCTGGCGCAAGCCGGGCCTGACATGGCGCGCGTGCTCGCGGCGGCCGGCGTGACGGTCTGGCATGTCGTGCCGTCCCTCCTTACGCTGGTGGAGGAGGCGATGCCGCAACTGCGTCTGCTCAATCTGGGCGGTGAGGCGTGTCCACCCGATCTGGTCGAGCGCTGGGCCCGGCCGGGCCTGCGCATGCTCAACACTTATGGGCCGACCGAAACCTCCGTGACGGCCACCTGGACCGAAGTCCAGCCCGGCCGGCGCGTCACGATCGGGCGGCCGCTTCCCGGCTACACGGCCTGGATTGTCGACGAAAAGCTTTGGCCTGTGCCGGCCGGCACCGAAGGCGAACTGGTGATCGGCGGCCCGGGTGTCGGTGCCGGCTATGTCGGCCGGGAGGATCTGACCGCCGAGAAATTCGTCCAGACCCCCTTCACCCTGCCCGATGGCAGCCACGCGCGCATCTACCGCTCCGGCGACCTTGTCCGGCTCGATGCGGTGGGCGAGATTGATTTCATCGGGCGGATCGACACGCAGGTCAAAATCCGCGGGTTCCGTGTCGAACTGGCCGAGATCGAAGCGGTTGTCGCCGACGATCCGGATATTGCGCAAGCGGTGGTCAACCTGTTCCGCGACGATGATGGCGCCGAGTTTCTCGCCGCCTTCCTGGTGGCGCGCGCCGGTGCGGCCATCGATATCGACGCGGCGCGCGCCCGCGTGCGGGCGCGTTTGCCCAACTATATGCGGCCGGCCGCCTATCAGCAGCTTGATCGCTTTCCGACGCTGCCCGCGTCGGGCAAGGTGGACCGCAAGGCGCTGCTGCGGCCGGACGTGCAGCCGGCGCAGGACCGGGCGATCGTGGCCCCGGCAACTCCGGTGGAGACGGTCCTGCATGCGATCTGGGCAGAGGCTTTCGCGCCGCGCCGGATTTCGGTGCTGGACGATCTGTTCGAGGATCTTGGCGGCCACTCGCTGAAGGCGGCGCGTCTCGTCTCCGCACTGCGCAAGGTGCCCGGGTTCGAAGGCGTGTCGCTGCAGGATCTCTATGCCGCGCCAACGATCCGCGCCCTGGCGCAGCGGCTGGGCCAGGGCGCGCGCGTCGCGCACAACGATGCCAGCAGCTTTGCGCGGATTGCCGAATGGAAACGCTGGCTGTGCATCATCGCGCAGACAGTGGCGCTGATCCCCATCTATGCCGTGGCAGGCTTGCAGTGGTTCTTCCCCTATCTTGCCTACACCCTGCTTGCGACCGAGGATGACCGGGTGTCCGCCCTGCTGCTGAGCGGGTTCAGCTTCATCTTCATTCCGCCCCTGGCGATGCTGCTGTCACTGGGCGTGAAGTGGACAGTCATCGGCCGCTTCAAGGCCGGCGAATATCCGCTGTGGGGGGCATATTATTTCCGCTGGTGGTTTGTCCGGCGCTTCTCGGAGGTGATCGCCACGCCCTATCTGGCGGGCACGCCGATGATCCGGACCTATTTCCGCCTGCTCGGCGCCCGGATCGGCCAGAACGCCTTCATCGGCCGCGTGAACATCGATGCAGCCGATCTTGTCAGCATTGGCGACGACGCGATTGTCAGCGACAGCGCAGTGCTGGCGATGAGCGCGGTGGAGCGCGGCAGGCTGATCATCGGCCCGGTGACGGTCGAAGCCGGTGCCTTCGTCGGCTCGATGGCGGTGGTTGGCCGCAATGCGACGGTCGGTGCCGGCGCGGCGCTGGAGGATCTGTCTTCGCTGCCACCGGGCCAGCGCATCCCCGATGGCGAGGTCTGGGACGGTTCGCCGGCGAAGCCGACCGGCCGGATGGCCGATCACGGCGGCCCCGCGGCGCATCCGGGCAGCTGGAGCCTGCCGACCGGCATCGCGCTGGCGATCGCCGCCCTGCTGCTGCCGGTTGTCGCGATCCTGCCCATCGCGCCGGGCCTGATCATGCTGATCGAATTTGATTGGGCCACAACGGGCTACACCTATCTGCTGGTCGCGCCGTTCCTGGCGACCACCTATGTGCTGCTGATGTGCCTGCTCACGGTGGCCGCCAAGCACCTGATCATGGGCCGGGTCAGCCCCGGCCGCTATCGCCTCGACAGCGGCTTCTATGTCCGTTTCTGGTTCGTGCAGCAGATCAACGATCTTGCCCTGCGTCTGCTGCATCCCATCTACGCCACGCTTTTTGTTGCCCCCTGGTATCGTGCGCTTGGGGTCAAGGTCGGCCGCCGGGCCGAGATTTCGACGGCGGCGTCCATCGTTCCTGATCTTGTCGAGATCGGGCCGGAGAGCTTCATCGCCGATGCCGTGCTGTTCGGCGCCGCGCGCATCGAGCGCGGCATGATCCGGCTGGAGCCCACCCGCATCGGCCGGCGCAGCTTCATCGGCAATTCTGCGCTGCTGCCCACCGGCACCACGATTGGCGACGGGGTCCTGATTGGCGTGCTGTCCAAACCGCCCCGGAACCGGGCGGCCGAAGCGAGCAACGGCACCTGGTTCGGCTCTCCGCCCCTGGCGCTGCCGGTCCGCCAGATTGTCGGCCTGTTCGACGAAGGGGCCCTGTTCAGCCCTTCGCGCCGGCTGATCGCCACCAGGCTTGCGATCGAATCTGTCCGCGTGATCCTGTCGCTGACGATCTTCCTGATCTTCTTCAGCCTGCTGCTCTCGGTCGTCGGCGACATCGACGACATGGAGCATTCCGAGCTGCTGACGGCGCTGGCCTTTCCCTTCCTGTATATCGGCTTTGCCCTGGCCTGCGGGCTGTCGGTGGTCGCGCTCAAATGGATCGTCATGGGCCGCTACCGGCCTACGACACAGCCGCTGTGGAGCACCTTCGTGTGGCGGACCGAGCTGGTCACCGCCACTTACGAGAATCTTGCGGTGCCGAACCTGCTGGAGCCGCTGCGCGGCACCGCGTGGCTGCCGCTGTTCTTCCGGCTCATGGGCAGCCGGGTGGGCAAGCGCTGCTATCTTGATTCCACCGACATCACCGAAGCCGATCTCGTCGAGATCGGCGATGATGTCGCCATCAACGATTTTGCCGGCATCCAGACGCATCTGTTCGAGGATCGGGTGATGAAGGTGAGCGGTGTGAAGATAGGCAACCGCGCCACCATCGGTTCCTATGCGATCATCCTTTATGATGCCGAAATCGGTGATGATGCCCAGCTTGGCGATCTTTCGGTCGTGATGAAGGGCGAACAGCTGCCGGCCGGCACCTCATGGGATGGTTCGCCGGCGCAACTGTCTCCCGCCGCATGACGCTGCCCCGCGCCGCTGCCGCCGCGCCGCCGTCTTGCGGGCCGCTGTGGCGGGACGGCACATGGGATTGCCGGCGCGAGCAGTGGACGGGGCCGCTGTGCCTCATCACCCGGCCCGACAGTGCGGCGGCGGTGCAACTGATGGCAGGGGCGACGCTGTCACCGCGCGATCTCGGTGATTTTGCCGGGCGTGCCGATGCGGCCTTCCGGCTTGCCCGCCGGCGCCTGGTCAAGGCGCTGCTGGCCTGGGCCGCCGGAGTTCACCCCGATGCGGTAAGGCTGGCGCGTTCCGCGCTGGGCGCCCCGGTTGTCACGGCTCCCGGGGGCTGGTTTGTCAGCGTGTCAGGGCAGGGACCGCTGTGCCTGGTTGGCCTTGCGCGGGAGCCGATCGGTGTCGACATCGAGCCGTGCACCGCGCCGCCGCCACCACGGGACCTGATGACCCCGCGCGAGCGGGACTGGCTGGCACGCCTGCCGGCGACGGAGGCGGCAGCCGAAGCCCTTGCCTTCTGGGTTGCTAAGGAAGCCCACGCCAAGCGCACGGGGCTGGCCCGCCAGATGGAGCCCGGCGATGTCGAGATGGTCCGCACGGCGCAGGGGTTGCGGGCATCGTCGGCAGGGCACATCTCCCGCTGCTGGACATTTGCGGGGCATGGCGCGGTGGCGGCGGCGGCGCTCGGCACTGTCCAGCCGATGGCGCCGCCTGACGGGGTGGGCCGCGCGGGCACCTGGCCGGATTCGAGCCTGCGACAACGTGATTGACCGTCGAGGGCGCTACCGCTGAGCTGCCAAGGAGCGGCGTGGGAGAGCCCCCTTGGCGTGGGGGGCAGGCACTGGCCCCACGCCACAGCCGGGGATCAGAATGCCACGTCGAGCGTGGCACGGGCCCCGTAATCATTGTTGTTCCGTCCATAAAGGCCAACATAATCAACGCCAAGCCGAGCCTTGCCCGACAGCCTGAACGCGGTGCCGGCCTGGATCTGCAAGGCCGTCGGATCCATCGCGACGGAGCGGATGTTGCCATATTGGCCGGTGCCAGACAGGCCCAGCAGCGTTGCGGCGTCGCGCGATCCGCTCGTCGATTGCACCGACGCGCTGGCATTCAGGCTGATGGCGCCGCCGTCCACTGCAGTGGCAACGCGCACACCGGCGTTCACCACGGCAAGATGATAATGTTGCGACGGGGACGACAGCGCCGCCGATCCGCCGCTTTCCACGCTCGCCCCCATGTCCGCCGTAATTGTGCTGCCGCGCACGAAGGGTTCGATGCGCGTGTTGCCTGATTTGGCCAGATCATAGGCCAGTTCTGCAAACAGCTGGTAGGTTGTGCCAAGCGCATTCCCGTTCAATGTCTGGCCAAAGCCGGTCAGCGTCACGGCCCGGTTGCCGCTGGTGCGGGCGCCCGACACGCTGGCACCAGCGTTGATCACCACGCCCTTGTCCGCCTGTCGCCAGCCGGCATAGGCGGTCGCGCCCACTGTCTCGACGCGGCTGCTGCCGCCCAGAACCCGGAAGGTCACATCGGTGGTCGTGTAATGGAAGGCGGCGCCGATCGTGACGTTGTTGCGGGCGAAATCCACACCCGTCAGCACGCCAAGTTGCGCGGTCTTGAAGGCGGTGGCGGCACCGCTGGTATCGGCTCTGGTCCCGGCGGCAGCCCCACGCAGCCAAACGGTCACGGCACCGGTTTTCACCTGCTGGCTGCCGAAGGCCGTGGTTCCCTGGTTGAGCCGATCGAGGGCCGTTTCGCGGAAGACACGGTTGCTGTCGAGCACCACGCGCCGTTCCGTTGCCCGTTGTTCCCCCGACATTTCGGCCAGCGTGCGCGGCAAGGCGGCGCCGGCAGTGGCATAGACGGCAAAGAGCGGCTGCGGGTTGTAGCCGGCGGCCACGGCACCATCGATCGCCCGGGCTGTTTCCAGCGCGTTGCCGTTCAAGCCGCCAAACTGGGTGCCGATGGCTACCAGGCTGTTGGGCGCAAGCCGCAGGCTGGCCTGCGTGGCGCCATATTCAACGACAGGCGCAAACGCGATGCCGAAATTGCCAAGGCCGCTGACGGTGGCGAAGCTGCCCGACCGCGTGGCACCGCTGGCCAGCGTATAGACCTGGTTGAAGGTCAGGAAGCTGGCCTGCGCCGATCGATTGACGACCAACGCGCCGCCAAGGGTGAGCGCGCCGCCGGCCGTGATCCGATCATTGCCCAGGCTCGTCACATCGGCGGTGAACGTGCCCGCCAGCGTCGCCGCGCCGGCAACCGTCAGGGTCGCCACGTCGGTTGAGCCCGGCGCGCCGGGATTGATGGTGGCCCCGGCCAGCACCGACAGGCTTGCGACCCGGCCGTTGCCGGTTGCGGCCGCGCCCGCCGTGACGGTGACCACCGACGCCAACGACCCCGTCACGTTCAGAGTCCCCGCCAGCACGCTGGTTGCACCGGTGTAGCTGCTGGCACCGGCCATTGTCAGGACACCGGTGCCCTGCTTGGCGATGCCGCCGCTGCCGCTCACGGCGCCGCCAAGCGTGAATGTGGAGGCCCCGGCGCCGCTGTCGATGGCAAGCGTGCCGCGTGTCACGATGCCGTTGGCCAGGGCAAGGCCGGCGGTGCCGGCCACCAGGCTCGTGCCGCCGGCAAAGTTGACAGTGCCCGTGCCCAAGGCCGCGCTGTTGGTAATCCTGACGGTGCCGCCATTCACAATGGTGCCGCCGGCATAGCTGTTGGCGCTGCCCAGCGTGAGCGTGCCCTGTTCCAGACCAAGCGAGCCGGCACCCGCGATGACGCCGGTGAAGCTTTCGGAGGCATTGGTGAGGGTCAACCGCTGGCTGCCCAGTTCGACCCTCCCGGTACCGGAAAGGCTGGTGATGCGGGCGCCGGCGCTGGTGGCGCTGATGTCGAATGTGCCGTTGGCCGCGACTCCGCTCGACGCGGCAATGGACCCTGAACCTTGCAGGGACAGTGCGGCGCCGGACGAAATCGCCGTTCTGCCGGTGAAGCTGTTGACCCCGGCAAGCGTGAGCGTGCCCTGTTCCAAGCCAAGCGAGCCAGCGCCCGAGATGACGCCGGCGAAGCTTTCGGACGCATTGGTGAGGGTCAATTGCTGGCTGCCCAGCACGACGTTCCCGATACCGGAAAGGCTGGTGATGCGGGCGCCGGCGTCGGTGGCGCTGATGTCGAATGTGCCGTTGGCCGTGACACCGCTTGATGCGGCAATGGACCCTGCACCCCGCAAGGACAATGACGCGCCGGAATAAATCACCGTTCTGCCGGTGTAGCTGTTCACGCCGCCAAGAATTTCCGCATCGGCAACGATCGTCAGGCCCGACGTGCCCGAAATGATCCCGTCATAGCCCGTGTAGGCGCCGGCCCTGGCCAGGCCGAAATAATTGGCCTCGATATAGGCACCAATCTGCTCGCCGGCCAGGATCGCACGGGAATCGTCGAATTCGAAATGGATGCCACCATAGATGCGGCTGATGCCGGCTTCCGCTGCCGCTTCCGAGAAGTTGGCAAAGCAACGCTGGCCAGTGAGGCCGGACTTGGGGTCTGCCGGCGTGCAGAACAGCATCTGATCGGTGCCGAAGAAGCTGGCCAATGCCCCCGCGGCACCGCCCGAGAACGTGCTGTGCCCTGATGTGTACGACGGGAAATTGGGGGTGGCGAGGAAGGGGGTCCAGGTGGGATCGCCTTCGGCCCCGCAGGTGGCCGTGGTTCAGGCGCGGATTGCGGTGATCGGCCTCCAGGCGTTGTAGGTGTATTTCGTCTGCCAGGCCGTGATGCCGGCATCGGCCACCGCAGCGCCCACGATCGCCGTCGCCCGCGCGGCTTCCAGCGTCGTCAGGTCCTTGGTCAGGCCAGTGGTGATGGACAGCCAGTGGCCCGGCGGCGTGAAGGTGCCGCCGCCATCGGCCCAGAAGGTGGCAATCGTCTTTTGATCCACGGTGCCGCATGTGCTGCAGCCCAGTGTCTTGACCTGGTTGTAACTCGCCAGCCATTCGGCCGAACCAATGGCCGGCGGCGGCCCGACATCGAACTGGCTGCTGCTGGCCACGCCAAACGGCGTCACCTTGCCCCAGTTCGGCAGGGTCGGGTTGGTTGGCTGGGTGGGTTGAAAGCTGCCCAGGCTGGACCCGGCGACATAGGGCACCTGCGCTGTCGCGCTGCCATCGCTGGCGCGCGCCGCAAACAGGTTGTTGGCAATCGACTGCCCGAACGCGACGCTGGCGGCGCGTTGCGTATCGCTGAGCGACAGGGTGGCCAACTTGGCCTGCATCTGCGTGGTCAGATCGGCCGCAAGGGTGGGAAACAAATTGGCCATCATCGTGTAGCCCGATGCCAGGGCGACGGCATCCTGCGACAGGCCGGACACCGCCGGCCCGGTGTAGCTGTAAGGCTGATAAGCGAGGCCGGACGAAGCGTTCACCGCATCGAACATCGCGATGCCCACCATGCTGATCGCGCGCGCCGCCCGCGGCGGCGGCGTTGTGGCAGCGCTGGCGCGAATAGTGTCCAGCATGGCGTTGTTGACGCTGTCAACCGCGGGGCTTGCCAATGCGGCGCTGGCAAACAGGGCCATCGAACCGATGGCAGCAGTGGCCAGATACGTGCGCCTGAGCAGCTTCATGGATGCGTCCTAAAAATGAAATAATTCGTGAGAATCGTGCTTGCAAAATGCAGAAGCACATAGTGGACAGGGCGTCGTTACTGATGTTTTGATCAGTTTATGATGATGTGATTTCAATATTCGCAAAACATAAACCAACGTGATTGTTGTTTTATAATTTCAGGAAATGCGGGTTGAGATCGCATATTATTTGTCGTATAAATACGGCAATGCGCCTCACGCGCTGCAGCGGGCACGGCAGCAGGCATGGCCGCCGCCGGGCAAATATGGCGGGAGGATTGCCGGCCATCCCCAGGCTGGCCTGAAGATGGGCAACCGCTTCCCGCATCGCGGCAGGCGCTACCATTTTTTTGACAGAAGGTCCTTCAGCGCAGCGTTGTCGAGCATCGTGTCAGCCAGCAGCCGCTTGGCCTCAGAGACCTCCAGCCCGCCATATTTGGACTTCCAGTTGTAGATCGTCGCTTCCGAAGCGCCGTGTCGCCGGGCCAGATCAGGCGTCTTCACGCCCGCCTTGGCCTCCTTCAAAATTCCGATGATCTGCTCTTCCGTAAACCTCGCTCGCTTCATCGTCCGTCCTCTCCAAGGGCCGGAGTCTCATCGATCGTGGAGGAAAATCAGGGGGTCAGGTCAAATGAAATCAGTCTGGCAAAAACAGATCGAACGTCACGCGCTGATTGTCCGTAACGCTGTAGGAAATATCGCCATTGTGCGCAGCCGCCACTTTCCGTACCAGAAAAAGTCCGTGTCCTGACCCTTCAGTATCGGCGGTTGATCCTCTCACGCGGTGTTCAAATATGTTGTCACTGAGAATGGTAGTGGCCTTGATCTGGTTGGAGACCTTTATGGATGCGCCAAGCCTTTCATCATCCTGCACGATCTCCACATTCACCGAGCTGTCAGGCGGGGAATATTTGAGGGCATTGTCGAAGAGATTGCGCAGCGCGAGCCGGATCAGAACGGGATCGAGATTGCTGAACACCCCGCCGTCAGGGGATTGAAGGATGACACGGTGGAGCTGCTCCGTCGGACAATCGCTGAGGGCGAGTTCAGCAATTTCGACGGCGTCTGAAGCAATGGCCGTGATGGAAAGATCGTTATCAATCAACGACACGCCAAGAATTGCATTTGAGATTGCGAGGGTGATCCCATCGAGCACCATCTGGGCGCGCGCGACGGAGGAGCGCAACACCCCGTCAGCCTGCGAGGCGCCTGTGAATTCAAGAGCAAGCGCTTGAAGTGCCGCCTGCGCGTTATTGATCGGTTGGCGAACTTCATGGGTCAGAAGACCGATCATATCGCGGCGTTCAGTGGCCACTCTTTCCATGGCACGTTGTTGCTCGGCAATGCCGCGGCCGAGTTCCATCGCCTCTGCGCGCTCCCGGTCCTTTCGGCGGCGAATCCGGTACTCGTAGTTGACCACAACGCCGATGAAGCCAATTTGCTGCAGGATAGAGGCCAACAGGATCAGCAGCATTCCAACCTGAGCGGTGGCGCTGTCAATTTCAAATCCATCACCGCTGCGGTTGGTAAAAAATAGCATGCCGCGCCAGAAAAATTTGCCCGCGCTGGCGATGAACCCTGCAATGAGGACATTACGATAGCGTATATTTTTCCATAATATATTCTTGTGAGTTGCCCAGGCGCACATCAACACAAACGCAGATGTGCCAGCATTGGCAACGAACGATGCCAAAAATCGATATCCAAGATAATCCAAAAATGTCCACAAGAAAATAATGGAAGCTGGTAAAACTACTGCAGCAAGCGCAGGCTTCCTACTGAAGTTTACAGCATAATAATGGGCAGAAATTAAGATCAAGTTTGACAAAAATACGGAAAATGAAACAGCATTTGAGCTATCTGATGAAGAGAAAAGAAAGACTGAATTGTGTATAAAGATAGTGGCTATGTTGGGCCCGATCCAAGCAATGATTGCTTTATTTAACTGCGACTTTAGCAGAAGCAGCATAACAATCGAGAATGCCACAAGCTCTGCATAATATAGCAACCGCCAGTTTTCGATGGCACCGAAATCACTCATTTGACAAATACTCGGCGATCTGGCGCTGTGCGCAGGAAAGGGGGGGCATCGGTCTAACAGGCCAGGGTAAGTCGGAAGTTCAGGTAGTCTGGCGCCGGGTTAAGCAATTGGACCTCGCCGCCCAACTCGCGCATGATTTGACGAACCACAAACAGGCCGAGTGATGAAGTGCTGGCGCGTTCGGTGTCACTGATCGGGCGTCGTTCGAAGACGCTCTGAGACAGGAGTTCTCCACTTGCTGGAATGAACCCGATATCAAAAACAATCAGCTCATGAGAATAATCCACACTCACGTTCACATCAATATCCGTGTCCGGCCGAGAAAATTGAGTCGCATGGTGTAAAATATTCTGAAACGCCAATCGCAGCAAGATCGAGACACTCTCAAAATAAAAAGCGCCGTCTGTATGAAAGTTTTTGATGCGAGCCTGTTGAGCTGGTGGAAGATCCAATATCGACATTTCGAGAATTTCGTAAGCATCGATTTCTTGACTGTCCCACTTGCGTTCAACAGAAATAATGGTTGAAGCCACGATAATGTTTGATAAGGAAAGATTAATATCTTCCAGAGAATTTTGCGCACGCTCCAATGCAAAATATGCGCCGGGAGGAAGTTGCTTCAATGATCGGAATTTTAGGTTGATTGATTGAAGGGAAGCTTGCGCGTTGCTGATAGGTTGCCGCACCTCGTGCGAGAGAATTTGAACAAGATCAAGACGTGCCTGGGCAACCCGGGCGGTTTCAACGGCGCGTTCTTGCAATTGCAGCGTGCGCTGACTGATCCGAACCGCGGAGCGGTCCTTCAGCGCTTCTTCCCGCGCCCGCATTTCCGTGATCACTCCGGTAAAACCAACTTGCAGCACAAAACTGATCATGATCAGGACGACAAGCCCGACGGTCTGCGTGTAAGACGGGCCAACGAATGTCTGATCTGTGGTGAAGGGGTACGCGGTCAAGACGCGATAGAGGAGGCCTATTACTCCAACGGCCATGCCAAACAAAATCATTGCTACGGGCTGCCTGTTGGCGAATTTGAGAGCCGGATTGAAGAGTGCCGCAACACCGCAGGCACAGGCTGTCGACATGCCAATGGCTGATCCAATCATGAGCCGATACGGGCTTAAGGTCGGGATCACGATCAGCGGCATCGCAAGCACTGAAAACAGGAAGAATGCTTCCGCGTAGCTGTTTCTATTGAAGGAGCGCCCGCGGTAGTGGAGAGCCAAAAATCGCAGAAGGCCGCCTGTTTGCGACGCGAAAACCCCATAGACGGACAAGTCCCCCCATTTGGAGGCGGCCAAGAAGTGGGCTGTGTTGACCAGGCCCAGGGCGGAAAAGAAGCTCGCGCCAAGCCAAAGGCCGACCATCACGCGGTTGCGGCGCGTCAGAAGCATCACCTGCGCGGCGCTGAATGCCCCGAGCAGGCCTACGTAGGCGAAGGTCAAATCAACAAGGTTTAGCGATTGATGCATTGGTGAGCGCGCTCAAGCGTGAATGGTCTCGATTGGTTTCAAAACCTGGTAACCAACGCCATGCACCGTTTTCAGCGGGGAAGGTTGCGCTGTGTCTTTCTCTATCTTTCGGCGCAGGCGAAAGATAGCGGAATCGAGATTGCGATCGTCGCCGTTGCTGATGATGCCAGCGGCATCGCCCAACTGCTGGCGGGTAACCATCTCTGACGGCACTTCGAACAAACGCGAAAGAATCCTGAGTTCAACCGGTGTGAGGTGAACAATGGCTCCGTTGGGGGCAATGAGCTCGGAGCGCTTGATCAACAGGCGCCACGGCGGATTGCCGCCAACGCGCAGCGACACGCGTCGGCCGACCGAGGCGATGGCGTTATAAACTTGGTCAAACCGTATGGGCTTGTTGATGAACATGTCCGCACCAGCCAGGAGTGCGGAGTTGAAAGCATCCGGCCCCATTCTGCCGCTGATCACCAGGATGCCAACATCCGAGCGTGCACGGAGGAGCGTGATCAGGTCGACGCCATCGATGCCCGGCAGCCCCAGATCGAGAATGAAAAAATCGAAGCTGTCGACAGCGTCAGATTTGAGCAGCGCTTCTGCCGTCGCGAATCCCGTCGCCGTCAGTCCGCGCACGCCGAGATACTGGCCAAGAAATTCTACGAAATCCGAATCGTCGTCGACGATGCAGACACGCGAGATGGATGTGTTCTTCATCTGGAACCATTCACTTCATGCTGGACAAGGATCGGATCCAAGGAAGCGCCCGCGCCTGCCACGTCAGCCAGAAACCCAACCTCAACGTCGCACATCGAGTGCCATATCTGGCAACGCGACGCAATAAAAGGCCGGCAAAATGGCGACTGCCGATTACATCTTGAAAAGCATGACCACGCGCCGATTTGCAGCGCGCCCTGATGCCGTCTCATTGGTGCCAACCGGGGCGGTATCCCCCATCGACACAACCGACATTCGATTAAGCGCCACGCCTTGCAGATAGAGGAAGGTACGCACGTTTCCAGCCCGCAACAAGCCGACATCCTGGTTCAGCTTTGCACTGCCAACGGAGTCCGTGTGGCCCTGGATTTCGATCTGCACGTTCATGTTGTTGGCCTTCAAATTCGCTGCAAGCATTGAAAGCCTGGCCTGTGCATCACGGCTCAACTTGCTCGACCCACGATCAAACAAAAAGACCTGCTCGGCAGCCACGGGCGTGAAGTTGAATTTGCCCTCGGCCAGTTTGAGCGCCGCTTTCGACGTGGCAAGCGCGGTGTTGGCTGTTGCCTCCACCTGCGCAACACCGGACGCCACGGTGGCCACATTGGCCTCCGTCTTCGTGATCCGATCGGCCAAGCCCATCTCCACCGCCAAACGCCGCATCTCAAGTTCGGAAACCTGCCGGGCGACGTTCCGTTTTGAGGCGCAGCCGCAAACCGCCAGCCCCATCACGCACACGAAGACAAATTTGTTCATAACCGCTCCCTTGCGGCCACGTTCCAGATTCTCCCATCAAGTGCAATCAGAAAAAGCTCATATCTGATTTTAATTCGCCAACAAATGATTGACAGGCAAGCCATGGCATAAGTAGCCACGTCGCTGATCGTGGCTTCAAAGGCTGACCGCCAATCCATGGCGAACGGGTGCATCCTGGGTGGGCAAACACGATGCCGCAATGGCGCGAGGTGCGGGAATGAACAGGGCGTACATGGCTTTATGCGCTGCGCTGGTTGCAATGCCGGCCGGCGCCGCCGATTGGCGGATTGTCACGTGGAATGAAGAGTTTGTCCTGCTTGTCGATCATTCGGCAATCCAACGGGGCCACCGCAAGGCGCTGTACACGTCGAAGATCCTGTACGTGCAGGATCCGCAAATCGCGGAGTTGCTCTCGCAGATCGAGGTGCGCTGCAGCACGCGACAATACCGCAGTGTGGCCGTCACCGCGCTGTCCCGCAGCGGGCGCGTGGACGTGGGGCGCATCAGCAAAGAGTGGCGAAGGGTCGCCCCAGGAACGAACGCTGAGCGAGAATTTTCGATCGTTTGCGCGTAGCCGGAGCGGAGACATTGCCGATTTCTGTGCAGATTCAAGGCAAAGAGCTGCTGTCGGACCTGTGATCCCCCGGTTCCGGACCGAACGACCGGCGTCGGCTCTGGGTGCAGGCATGGTGAAATCAGATAGAATGCAAATCTGATTAATAAAGCGTTGACATCTGGTCAGATATGGTCGATTGACCATCGTCGAGAACAGAATGTCGTATCGCACTGGGTCGGGGCCGCAACGGTGAGCAAGAAAATTCACATTGGATTGGCGTTCACCATGCTGGCTCTGTCGGTCAGTGCGAACGGCAATGGCGTGGGCGAGAACGCCTCCTGGCAATTTCAGACGACGGCCGAGTTGGCGAACCGCGCCTACATCGAGGACCTGCGGCGCAAGCAGCAATCCGGCTTCTACAGCTCCGCAGTCACAAATATCCAAAATCAGAACAATTTTAATTGTTCCAACGCGGCGAATGCGGCGGGTAACGGGGGGAGCAATGCCGCCACCGCGAACACGCCAGCGTCAACCGGCCCGACCAGCAGCGCAGTCGGAAACCAGAACACCAGTTCTGTCGCAGCCCAGCAGGACCCTTACAGAACCGTTCTCAACAGCGGTCAGGAAAACTGGGGCCTTGTGAGCAGTGCCGCCACCGGGGATTCGCTTGCATCTGCGTCTGGCAACACGACCCGACAAGTCTTGAACACATATCAGTCCAATCCCGGCGTTCAGGATGCCAGCGTCAACGGATCGACCGCCTGCGGGTTCGCATCCGTAACCGGTGTATCGAGGTAGAGCATGGCTGCTCGGCCAGAGATTGGAATTGCTGATGTTCGCAACTTCTACGCGTCGCTTTCGCGTTGCAGCGTCAGTCGTTCTGTTGGCTAATCTGTCGGCCTGCGCAACAAATCTTGCAGGTGTGCAGGTGCAGCGCGTTGCCCGCGGTGAGGTGCCGATTCAGATCGGTCCGCCGGCCCGTGCGAATGTGACGCCGATGGAAGCTGTGCTCGCCTGCTTCACTGCAAAGCTGGGCTCCAGCGGCCGCCGTCCTGTGGTGATCGGTGTGGGAGACGTCAAGGATTTCACGGGTCGCTATTCGATCAACGAAGGCAGCGTGGTCACGCAAGGCGGCTCGCTGATGCTGTACTCGGCGCTTGGCAAAATGGGCGGAATGGTCCGAATTGCGGAGCGCTTTGACGCATCCATTGCCGAGCGAGAGATTGGTTACATGGATCGCCGGCAGCTCGGCAATGGCGAGATGCAGGAGGCAAACGGCCAGAAAGTGCCTTGGCTGCCTTATTACGGCGGCACTGTTCAGGCTTCGGACTTCTATATCGTCGGCGGCATTTCGGAAGTTAACTTCAACATTTCGTCGGGCGGTGCCGAAGCGTATTTGAACAATATCGGCGCCAAGCGGCGAACCTTCACGGAAAGCGTAGCTGTCGATCTGAGGATCGTGGACACGAAAACGCTGCTCGTCGTGGATGCGATCAGCCTGTCCAAGCAGTTCAGTGGCTATGAAGTTGGCGCAAATACCTTCCGGTTTTTTGGGTTGAACCTGGTTGATATCAACGTCGGCCAAAAGGGGCAGGAACCGCTTCAGCTTGGCATTCGTGCTGCAATTGAAGAGGCGGCGGTCAAACTGGTCGGCCGCGTAACGGGGGTGGATCCCGGGCCTTGCCTGGCGCTGCGCACAACAGAAATCCAGCCCAAGACATCTGAGCAGCTTTTCGGCGAGATGGTAAAGATTTCGGCAACTGCTGGTGCCACGGCGCCGTCGCCCCAGTTGGCGTCGAAGTTGGCGCCGTCCTCTCCCGCTGCGATGCCAGCGGCGAGGCCTGCCGCGGTTGCCGGCCCGCCAGTCGCGCCGCAGTCTGCACCGGTATCGGCACCGCAGTCGGCTGCGTCAGCAAAGCCGGACCCGAGGGGCGTTTCGTTGAATGCCGTTTCAGGGTCGGCGCAGGCAGCGGTGCGGACGGTTCAGATCCCGTTTGAAATTGGCGAGGCCAAATTGGCAGGTCCTGCACAGGTCATCCTGGGCAGTTTGGCGGGCATGTCGGGGCAGATCCAGATTGTTCTGGTGACCCGCGATTCCGAAAACCTCGATCCCACACAGCGCGCTCGGTTGACCGATCAGCGCATATCCAACTTGGCATCCGCCTTGCGCGGCCAAGGTGTCGCTCTGTCTGCCATGTCCATTACTTGGCGGCCGGGTTCTACAGATGCGACCATTTACCGGGAAGGGCCCGGCGCGCAAGCATTGGCGAAACTAATTATCACCAAGTAGTACCAGAAGGGGGAAGAAGAGACAATGTCGACTTTGAAATCCAAGAAATTGAGCCTGCTGCAGGGTGTCAGCACGATTATGCTTTTGGGTATGGCCAACAGTGCTTATGCCCAGCAGGTCACGACCACAGCGACTGGCGTGCAGCTTGATCCCACGGTCCAAGCCCGGGTTGTCGTCAATCAAGATTCAGGTGCGGGCGCCATTGCAACGGTAGGTACTGCCAGCGACACGGCTGGCGGCGGGGTCGCGGTGAGCAACACCAGCGTGACGATCGCCAACAGTGCCACCACGGCCACTGCAATCAACAACTCAGCAGCGTCCTCGCTCGCTGACTCTGCCGCTGCGGCCACCGCCACGACGTCCGGGATCGCGGTCAAACAGAGCACTGGGCAGGATACGAGTGCCCAAACGACCAGCACCAGGGTGACGTTGACCACCGGTGTCACGCAGCGTTCGCCGTTGACCATTTCGGGCGCGGTGAATCGCGTAGCGGCAACCGCCAACGGCGCGACCTCTGCGGTGAGCGACACTGATTTCGCCACCAATTCGACTATGGCGACCCTGGCTGCGCAGCAGCAGAACAGCGGTACGCCGCTCGTGGTTGGGGCAACGTCTCTCGATACCCAAATCAACCTGACAGCGGGTGCCACGACGGGCAGCGGTCTGAGCGTGAACGGCAGCGCCGACGCTGCCATCGCAACCGCCAACAGCCTGACGCAGAGCATGAACCTCACCGGCACCACGCTGACGCTGGGCACAGGCAGCGCAACTGCCCAGATACTGCCGACCGCCGATGTTAGCGCCACCGGTGCGGCGCTGTTGAGCAGCAGCCAGGCCAACACGGCCACCATCGTGCAAGCCAACACCGCGGGCTCTGCGGTGACGCTCGTCGCCGGGGCAACCAACAGTGCCTCGCTTGATGTTACCAACAACATGCAGGCCGCAACTGCCGCGGGCAGCACGGCAGGCAACAGCGTTGCCCTGTCCGGCACGACGGTGGGCACAGGTGTGGCCATTGTCAGCGCGCAGGCAGGCGATGCAGGAAGCACCGTCTCGGCCTTCACCAGTGGCCAGGCCGGCATCACGGCCGCGTCTTTGGGGGCCACGGCGGGGTCATCAGCATCGTTGACGGACAACATGCTGCAATCGCGGGCCACCGGCGGAACGGTCACCAACACCCTGGCGGCCACGGCGACGACCATCAGCGTGTCCGCACCGGCTAGCGGGTCTGCTGCCTCGATTAATTCCGGCGGGGCGTCCCCTGCGGGCAATGTAAACGGCGCTTATGCCACGCTGAATGGCCAGCTGATCTCGTCCACCGTGACGGCGACCACCGATGCGACTGCTGGTTTCAGCGTTGGTGTCACAGGCCAGGTCTCGAACGGCAGCTCCATCAACAATGATCGCAATGCGGTGACCGCACAGGCGCAGGGGGCCGTTGCTGCCAACACAACCACTTTGGCTGTCGGTGGCACCTTGTCGAATGGCGGGGGCCAGGGCCTCTCTGCCCCTGCGGCCGTCATCGCCAACACTCAGCTGGTGTCGGGTTCCGCAGATGTCGTGGCGAGCGTCACGAGAACCGCTCCTGCGTCGGCCGCAACCACCATCGGTGGTGCACTCGCTGATTCGTCGGTGTCCACCTCCAACAACCGGGCGCAGGCCCTGGCGGATGGTGCCTCAGCCACCAACGCGCTGACTGGTTCGGCAACCACGCTGACAACGGCTGCAGGCAACATCGGCGGGCAGGCTGATCGATTGCAGGCCGATGCGGCTTTTGCCGTCGTCAACCGTCAAGACAGCAGGTCGTCGAAGATCACGGCTCAACTGAACGACCCGATCACGGTGCGGACAGCGATCACGGGCAATTCGTCGAACTCGTCGGTTGCCTCCACGGGGAACATGCAGGATGCCTTTGCCACCAGCAACAAGGCGGCAAACAGCCTCGCGCTGTCGGCCACGACGCTGACCAGCAGTGGCGCCGTCGTCAACAACCAGAACAGCGGCGCCAGTGTCGCGTCCTTGATCGGTGCCACCCAAACCCTCCCTGGTGGCACAACACCGGGCGCTGTTGGTGCAGATGCCGGCATTACCGTCAATTTCAGCGGCAACATCTCGTCCGATGCTGTCGCGGTAACCGGCAACATCGTTCGCGGTTCTGCGATCAGCAACGTTGGCACCAACACACTGACAGCATCAGCCACCACGGTGACCGGTGACGTGACTGCGGCCAGAACGGCGGCCCTCAGCCCAACCCAGGCTAACTTCGGCCTCAACAACTCGCAGACGCTGGATCCCACCGCCAGTTCGACCACCAATGTTTATGCAACCTATGGTGCCGGTGTGGCGGGTTCCGTTACGGGCTCGCAGGTTTCGGTGTCAAACAACACGCAGTTTGGCGAAGCGTTGGGCAACTCCGCCACCAACAGGGCGCAGTTGACGTTCGTGGGTGCGGGGGCTTCGGGCATCGATCCGACGGCGGCACTGGAAAACAACCAGTCGGGCGTGGGCGCACACGTGAACGCCACGTCGGACATGGCGCTCCGTGCCACCATGGCTTCATCGGGTTCGACGATTGCCCTGAACGGCAACAACAACACCGCATTGGGGGTGATCAACAATGCTTCCAATACTGTGTCTGTGTCGGGCTTGGCGGTTAATGGTGTTGGCTCGATGAACCGGGCCAGTGTCGATGGGATGATGGGCACAAGCGCCGATTATGCGCTGGACAACAACCAGAATGCGACCGGCACTCTCAACAGCACGGCCAAGACGGTAGCCGGCAATCTGGATAATGTCGCTTCCAATGCAACCACGCCGAACCTCCTGAATGGCACGTCCACCTTGTCGAAGAACACGACGACAGCCGAAGCGTCAGCGAACCGCGTCGCCAACAGCCTTGCGGTTTCGGCCACCAATAACGGTGCAACAGCTGCACTTGGCAACCGGCAGTTCAGTGACACGGTTGTCACTGCTGAAGCCTCGAACAGCGTCTACAAACTTGATCTGACAGCGGCGACCCCTGCGACTACTGCCGCATCGGCCAGCAGCGTCGCCGTTGAAGGCAATACGACCACCGCATTGGCACGCGGCAACTCGGCTTCGAATGCGCTTAACTACACTGTCAACGTGGCCTTCAACGGTTTCACGGCTCCCTCGACCACCATGGGGACAAACGGAGCATCGGCAGGAGCCGTTGTCCTGAACTCTCAGGAGAACATGAGTTCTGTGACCGCTAAGGCCTTGAATGTTGCTTACACAGCGGGGCTTTCGGGGTCAGGGGCCCAGCCGGCCGGATCGGTGTTGAATTCGTCGGCCTCGCTTAGCAACAACACGGCTTCTGCCGTGGCCTTTGGTAACGCCGCAACCAACACCCTGACCATGGCAACCTGGAGTGCTGGCATCCCGTCCAGCGTTATCTCGAGCAACCAGGTCAATGGCGGTGCCGTCGTGGCACAGGCATCTAATGCCTTCGCCATGAACCCGGTGGGCGCGGCTTCGGGCAGCATGATCCGCAACAGCGGCAACACCACGGCTGCTCAGGCCATTGGTAACAACTCGGTCAACAGCATCGGGGGCGGCGGCATGTAATGCATGTGGCCGGGGATCCCGTCCCTTGGCCACAGACTGGCTGGTGTTCAACAGCAGCCAACCGCCCGCGCACTTGGGGTGGGTGCCTATGGCACCCACCCCGCTTTCTTGCCGAACCCCTTCATGATTTTGAAAGGCGCAATCATGTCGAAACTTGCCCAATTGATGTTCGGAGCTGCGGTCGCTGCGAACATTGGAATTACCGCTGCCCTGGCTGCCGCTCCGGTGGGCGGCGGCGCTCCTGCCCCGGCGGCGCAGAGCGGCACTGTCCAACCGGCGGACAGCCGAGGTGGTGATCGGTCTGGCCACGCTTACCACAATGGTGGCGCTCGCCAGGATGACAGCGCAAGCGAGCACCGTTCAGACCGTGGCTATCGTGACAATGATCGCGGACACGACGGTGGCCCAGATCGCGGTTATCGCGACAATGATCCCGCTCGCAATGGATATGCCGGCCGCGTCGGCTATGGTGGCCGCGTCGACATCGGCGGCTTTGGTGGGCGCAACGGTTATGAGCACTCGGCGCCGGGTTATGGTTATGGCGGCTATCGCAATGCGCCGTACGGCTATGGTCCTGGACCTGCTCGCTATGCCGGCTGGGCGAATGCTGGCTTCTATGCGCCTGTGGTTGCGCTGCCGCTGCCGGCCTATCATGGCTGGGGACTGGGTTATGGCTATGTCGGCGCTCCGGTGGTCGTGGTAGCGCCTGTCTATGGCTGGGCTTATCGCCGGTGACCTGACACTCTGGTTTCATTCAGCGGGGATCAGAGCCGGGCTGCCGTCGCTGCGATCGCTGGCCCGGTGAGCTGCTGCCGGTTTGATGGACACAAGCTTTGGCTGCATCAGCCTGCCGCTCGAAGCCGATGGGGCTGAGATACCCCAAGGTGGAGTGCCTGCGTGTGGGATTGTAGAATCGTGCGATGTAATCGAACACCGCGGCCTTTGCCTGATTTCGCGTGCGATAGGTTTTGCGCGCGATCCGCTCGGTCTTCAGCGAAGAGAAGAAGCTCTCCATGGCTGCGTTGTCCCAGACGTTGCCTGAACGGCTCATCGAACAGGTCACGCCGTTATCGGCCATCAGCCGCTGGAACTGCTCGCTGGTGTATTGGCTGCCCTGGTCCGAATGATGCAGCAAGGCGTCGGGCTTACCCCGACGCCGTGCTGCATCATCAGCGCGTCGGTGACGAACTGCGCCGTCATCGTCGCGCTCATCGATCAGCCCACGACGCGGCGCGAGAACAGGTCGATCACGGCAGCCACATACAGCCAGCCCTCTGCAGTCCAGATGTAGGTGAAGTCAGCTACCCACTTGTGGTTCGGCGCCTCGGCGCTGAACTGGCGGTCCAGAACGTTCTCGGCGATCACCGATCGCTGGCCATCGTCCTTGGGCAGACCGCGCCGGCGCGGTCGTGCCTTCAGCGCCTGCTGGCGCATCAGGCGCTCGATGCGATGCAGGCCGCATGGCTGACCTTCGGCCAGCACATCGTGCCATAGGCCGCAAGCATCATGGGGGCGATGATGACGATAGCGGCGCGCATAGAATCTCCCCCGAGAACCGACATTGTGCGATGGCAGGAAGAGCCGTTCAAGCTGGCAAGCGCGAGCAATTTTTGGGGAACAATTTGGGGGAGGGGTGACAAGTCAGCGCAAAAAGGCGCGACACGTCCAGCCGTTCACTCCCCACGCTGGCTCCCCGGGCAGGATTCGAACCTGCGACAACTCGATTAACAGTCGAGGGCTCTACCGCTGAGCTACCGAGGAACAGCGTGGGAGCGCCCACTTAGCGGGGGCGGGCAGGCTTGCCAAGCGCAAAATTGCCGTTCGTTCAGCTGGCGAACTGTTCCAGGCTGATGCGGTCATCCAGCGCATATTCGGGGTCGAACAGCAGGGTCAGGCTGATCGAACGGTCGATGGCGATCTTCACATGGGCCACGTCGCGCACCTCGCGCTGATCGGCCACGGCCGACACCGGGCGCTTGCGGGCCTCGCGCACTTCGAACTCCACCACGCTGGCGGCCGGCAGCAGCGCGCCGCGCCAGCGCCGGGGGCGGAAGGGGGAGATCGGGGTGAGCGCCAGCAGGTCGGCCTCCAGCGGCAGGATCGGGCCGTTGGCGGACAGGTTGTAGGCGGTGGAGCCGGCCGGAGTCGCCACCAGCACACCGTCGCAGATCAGTTCCTCCATGCGCATCTTGCCGTCGATGGCGATGCCGATCTTGGCGGCCTGGCGGGTTTCGCGCAGCAGCGACACCTCGTTGATGGCGGGGTGGGTGACGGTCTCGCCCGCCGCCGTGGTGGCCGTCATCGCCAGCGGGTGCAGGGTGACGGCCTTGGCGGCGGCCACCCGGGCTTCCAGCGCGCCGGATTTGAAATCGTTCATCAGGAAGCCGACAGTGCCGCGGTTCATGCCGAACATCGGCTTGGGATCCTGCACCTGCATCGCCTCGTGCAGGCAGTGCAGCAGAAAGCCGTCACCGCCCAGCGCCACCACCACGTCGGCATCGCGCACGGCGACGAATTCGTGCGTCTTGCGCAGGGCGTCGGCCGCAGCGCGGGCGACATGGCTGTCGGAAGCGAGCAGCGCGAGTTTCATGGCCGTGGGTTCCCCGTCTTGCCCGGTCAGCCGCCGGTCAGGCTCATGTGGCGGGCGACCGCCGGCTGGGCTCCGCGCCGTTCGATTACGAAATCATGGCCCTTGGGCTTGCGGCCGATGGCTTCATCCAGCGCGGCGTCGATGGCGGCGGCGTCACTGCCGGCACGGCGCAGCACCGCCTTCAGATCGGCCTGGTCATCCTGGCCCAGGCACATGAACAATTGCCCGGTCGCCGTCACCCGCACGCGGTTGCAGCTTTCGCAGAAATTGTGGGTGAGCGGCGTGATGAAGCCCAGCTGCAGGCCAAGCTCCTCCACCCGCACATAGCGGGCCGGGCCGCCGGTGCGGTGCGGCAGGTCGGTCAGCGTGAAGCGCTCGGCGAGGCGGCGGCGCACCTGCGACAGCGGCAGATATTGATCCACCCGGTCGCCATCAATCTCGCCCAGCGGCATGGTCTCGATCAGGGTCAGATCATGGCCGCCGGCGGCGGCGAAGGCCATCAGCGCCTCGATCTCGTCGGCGTTCTCGCCGGCCAGTGCCACGGTGTTCAGCTTCACCTTCAGCCCGGCGTCCCGCGCCGCCGCAATTCCGTCCAGCACTTGGCGCAGGCGGCCCCAGCGGGTGATGCGGGCGAACTTGTCTGCGTCCAGCGTGTCGAGGCTGATGTTCACCCGGCGCACGCCGGCAGCGAACAGCGCTTCGGCATGGCGGCCCATCTGGCTGCCGTTGCTGGTCAGCGTCAGCTCGTCCAATGCGCCGGATGTCACATGGCGGCCCAGGCTGGTCACCAGATCGATGATGCCGCGCCGCACCAGCGGCTCGCCGCCGGTCAGGCGGATGCGGCGGGTGCCGCGCCGGATGAAGGCGGATGCCAGCCTGTCAATCTCCTCCAGGCTCAGCACCTCGGCGCGGGGCAGGAAGGTCATATGTTCCGACATGCAATAGACGCAGCGGAAATCGCAGCGGTCGGTCACCGAAATGCGGACATAGGTGATGGCGCGGCCGAACGGATCGACCAGCGCATGGCCCCTGGGCGGCGAGGCAGGATCAGCGGTGCCGGCGGCAAGCATGGACGCAGCCTGTGGCAGGCCGGCGGCGAATGGCAAGATGTTTTGCACCATTGCCGCCGCGCAGGCCCCGCTTCGGGGTGGACAGCGCCGCTGCGGCATTGCATCGTAGGGGCGTAGTAAATGGCGTAACAGCGGGCGGATCTTGTCGCATGGGGGGTCAACACGCCGAACCGGTGCTGATCGTGTCGCCGCGCTATGCCGACGATGTGGCCGGGATGGTGCGCACCGCCGGCCACACTCCGCAGATCGAGCGCCGGCCCGAACTCGCCTCAGGCCGCTTTGCCAGCGAACCGGTGCGCATCGTGATCGTCGATGCGCGCGGCGCGCTCACGGCCGGGCTGTCGGCCGCGCAGGCGCTGGGCGCCATGGTCGAAAACCGCCGCGGCGCCATGCTGGTGCTGCTGTCGCGCGGTGATGCCAGTGCCGCCGGCGCGGCCCGCGATGCCGGTGCCACATCGGTGATGGTTTCCCCCTTCGGGTCCGACAGTTTTGCCACGGCGCTGCAACTGGCCGGCCGCCATGCCGATCGGCTGGCCGCCGCAGCCGCCACCCCGGCCGCCAGCGAGGCCGGCGACCTTGATCGGCTGACCGGCCTGGCCAGTGCCGAACGGCTGGCACGCTGGCTGGCCGAACAGCGCGCCGCCGGCCTGCCCTGCGGGGCGATGGCGATCGGCATCGGCCGGTTTTCGCAGATCAACACCATCTATGGCCGCGATGTGGGCGACCGCCTGCTGGCCGCCATCGCCCGCCGGCTTGCGCCCATCGCCACCAGTGTGACCGCCGCCGGTGAGCAGCGCCTGCTGGCCCGGCTGACGGCGGGGGAGTTCGCGCTGGCCATCGCCGGCAATGGCGGCGGCGACGGGCTGGAACGGCTGGCGCGCCGGCTGCTCAGGGGGTTCGAGCGGCCCTTTGCCATTGATGACCGCCTGATCCACGTGTCCGGCCGGGCGGGCATTGCCTGGCTGGATGCGGGCGGCGCGGGGGAGGATCCGGGCCTTGCGGCTGCCGCGCTGGTGCGGGAGGCCAGCATCGCCCTGTCTGACGCGCGCGGCCGGGAACCGGGTGCGGTGGCGCGCTTTCATCAGGACAATGACCGTGATGCGCTGGCCCGCCGCGCCGATCTGGAATCCGATCTGTTCGGGGCCCTGAAAACCGGCGGCATCACCATCCTGTTCCAGCCGCAGGCCAATCTGGCCGATCAGAGCGTGCGCGGCGTGGAGGCGCTGTCGCGCTGGGATCATCCGTCCCACGGCCGGCTTTCGGCGATCACGCTGCTGGAAACCGCTGCGTCGGCCGAACTGGCGCTGGCCGTCGGCCGCCACATCCGCGCCCGCGCCATCGCCACGGCGGCGGCGTGGACCGGCGCGATGGCCGATCTGAAACTGTCGCTGAACGTCACCGCCGCCGATCTGGCCGATCCCGAATTCATCGGTTCGCTGGCGCATGATCTGGCGACATCGGGCCTGTCGCCGCGCCGGCTGGTGATCGAGGTGACGGAAGAGGCCATCATCCACGATCTTGATGCCGCTGCCGCCACGCTGTCGCTGCTGCGCCGCGACGGGGTGGGCATCGCGCTTGATGATTTCGGCGCCGGCTATTCCAGTCTGGCGCGGCTGGCGCGGCTCCCGGTGGACACGATCAAGCTTGACCGCAGCCTGGCGCAGGGCCTGACCGGCAGCGAACGCGAACGCATCGTCGTCGAAGGCATGATCGCCACCGCGCGGCGGCTGGGCCTGACCGTGGTGGCCGAAGGCATTGAAGATGATGTCCAGCTCGCCGCCGCGCGCGACGCCGGCTGCCAGGGGGTGCAGGGCTTCTGCGTCGCCCCGCCGCTCGACGAAGCCGCGTTGACCGGCTTTTGCAGCCGCCGCCGGGTGCAGCCGACAGCGGCCTGATCAGCGCCGGTTGAACTTGGATTTGAACACCGCCGGCCGGGCCGGGGCCTTGGGGACCGGCGGCTTTGGCGGCAGCGGCTTGCCCTGGGCCGTGGCAGTGCTGGCCGCCACCGGGGCGGGTTTCAGCCTGGCCCCGCCGGCCAGCTTGGCCAGCGCCGATGCCACCGCCAGCGCGCCCTTCAGCCGGCCCTTGTCCTCACCCCAGTCGGCAGCGATGAACAATTTGTGATCCGGCCGCAGCTTGGCGCGCGCGCCCAGCCGCTCGATATAGTCCATCAGCCCCTGCGGATTGGGGAAACGGTCGTTCTGGAAAGTGACGAGCGCACCCTTGCGTCCGGCCTCAAGCCGGGCGACGCAGGCGGTGATGCAGGCCTGCTTGATCTCGATGACGGCCAGCAGATTGTCCACCTCCATCGGCAGCGGGCCGAAACGGTCGATGATCTCGGCGGCCAGGCTGTCGATGGCGCCGCGCCCGTCGATCTCGTTGAGGCGGCGATACAGGGCCATGCGCACGTTGAGATCGGGCACATATTGTTCGGGGATCAGGATCGGCACTTCGGCGGTGATCTGCGGAGAGAAGGCCTCGGCCGGCGGCTTCATGCCGGCGGCTTCGGCGCGCGCCTCCAGGATCGCCTCCTCCAGCATCGACTGGTAGAGTTCGAAACCGATTTCCTTGATGTGGCCGGATTGCTCGTCGCCCAGCAGATTGCCGGCGCCGCGCTGATCAAGATCATGGCTGGCCAGCTGGAAACCGGCGCCCAGCGTGTCGAGCTGGCTCAGCACCTGCAGGCGCTTTTCGGCGCCTTCGGTGATCGACTGGCCGGCGGCGGTCGTCAGATAGGCATAGGCCCGGGTCTTGCCGCGCCCGACGCGCCCGCGGATCTGGTAAAGCTGGGCGAGGCCAAAGCGGTCGGCACGGTGGACGATCAGCGTGTTGGCCGACGGGATGTCGAGCCCGGATTCGATGATGGTGGTGGAGAGCAGCACGTCATAGCGCTTGTCGTAGAAGGCGCTCATCCGCTCCTCCACCTCCGATGGCGCCATCTGGCCGTGGGCGGTGATCGGCTTCACCTCCGGCACCTGCTCGCGGATGAACTGCTCGATATCGGCAAGATCGGAAATGCGCGGCACCACGAAGAAACTCTGGCCGCCGCGATAATGTTCGCGCAGCAGCGCCTCGCGGATCACCACCTCGTCGAACGGCATCACATAGGTGCGCACGGCGAGGCGATCGACCGGCGGCGTGGCGATGATCGACATTTCGCGCAAGCCCGTCAGCGCCATCTGCAGCGTGCGCGGGATCGGCGTCGCGGTCAGCGTCAGCACATGGACATCGGCCTTCAGCGCCTTCAGCCGTTCCTTGTGGACGACGCCGAAGCGCTGCTCCTCATCAACGATCACCAGCCCCAGCCGCTTGAACTCGACCGATTTGGCCAGGATGGCGTGGGTGCCGACAATGATGTCCACGGTGCCGTCGGCCAGCCCGTCGCGGGCCGATTTGGCGTCCGCTGCCGTGACCAGGCGGGACAGGTGGCGCACCTCCACCGGCAGGCCGGTGAAGCGCTCGCGGAAATTCTGGAAATGCTGGCGGGCGAGCAGGGTTGTCGGGCAGACGACGGCGACCTGCATGCCCGACAGCGCGGCGGCATAGGCCGCCCGCAGCGCCACCTCGGTCTTGCCGAAGCCGACATCGCCGCACACCAGCCGGTCCATCGGCCGGCCGGAGGTGAGATCATCGACCACGTCGCCAATGGCCTTCAACTGGTCGTCAGTCTCGGCATAGGGGAAGCGGTCGACAAAGGCGGCCATGCCGCCCGGATCGATCGTCACCGGCTCGCCTTCCCGCAGGGCACGGGCGGCAGCGGTGGCCAGAAGTTCACCCGCGATCTCGCGGATGCGGTTCTTCATCCGCGCCTTGCGCTGGCTCCACGCCACCCCGCCCAGCTTGTCGAGGCCGACGCCTTCGCTGTCGCTGCCATAGCGCGTCAGCACGTCGATATTTTCGACCGGCACATAAAGCTTGTCGCCGCCGTCGTACGACAAGGCCACGCAGTCGTGCGGCTTGCCGCCGATCGGGATGGTGGTCAGCCCTTCGTAACGCCCGATGCCATGGTCGCGGTGGACGATCAGATCGCCCGGCGTCAGCATCGCCAGTTCGGCCATGAAGGCATCGGCCTTGCGTGCCGAACGCGCCTTCCTGACCAGCCGGTCGCCCAGCATGTCCTGCTCGGTCAGCAGGGTCAGGCTGCCGCGCGGTTCCTGCCGGGTGAAGCCATGATCCAGCGGCAGCACGGTCAGCACGATCTGCCCCGCGGCGGCCAGGCCCTGCACCTCCTGCCAGTGATCGGCGGTGACGATGCGCTGCACGCCCTCATCGGCCAACAGGCCGCGCAGCCGCTCGCGCGCCCCGGCCGAATAGCTGGCCAGGATCACCCGGTCGCCGGCGTCGCGCCGCGCCTCGATATGGGCCTTGATCGCGGTATAGACCGGCGGGCCGCCATTGGCCTGCGCCACCCGTTCCGGTGCGAAATCGCGGGCCGGCACCGCGTCGCAATCGATGGCGAACAGCGTGCCATCGGCAACCATGTGCGGGGTGGACGCATGCACGGCGTGGGCGGCGAGCCGCTCCGCCCACTCGCCGCGCGACAGGTAGAGCGCGTCGGGGGCCAGCGGGCGATAGCTGCCCTTCTTTTGGGTGAGCGCGGCGGTGCGGTTGTCGTGATAGTCGCTGATGGCGTCGAAACGGTCGGCCGCAGCCTTGTCGGCCCCGCCGTCGCGCACCAGCACGTCATCCTCGCCCAGCCAGTCGAACAGCGTGACCAGCTGCGGTTCGAACAGCGGCAGCCAATGTTCCATTCCGGCCAGCCGCCGGCCATCGCTGACCGCCTCGTACAGCGGATCGGCGGTTGCGGCGGCCCCGAACTTGTCCAGCCAGCCGGAACGGAAGGTGCGGATGCGGTCGGCATCCAGCAGCACTTCGGAAACCGGCAGCAGGTCAAAGCCGTCGGCCGGGCCCAGGCTGCGCTGGGTGGCGGGATCGAAGCGCCGGATGGTCTCGATCTCGTCGCCGAAGAAATCCAGCCGCAGCGCATAGTCCTGGCCGGCCGGCATCACGTCCACCAGGCCGCCGCGCAGGGCATATTCGCCGGGCTCCACCACCGTGTCGACGCGCACGAAGCCATTGGCCGCCAGCTTCAGCGCCAGCGCATTGCGATCGATGCGGCTGCCGGGCTTCAGCCGGGCCGACAGGCTGGCGATGCGCGGCTTGGCGACACAGCGCTGGGTGATGCTGTTGACCGTGGTGATCACCAGTTCGGCGCCCGACTGGGGTTCGGCCAACGCCGCCAGCGCCGCCACACGCTCGGCCGCGCATTTCAGCGACGGGGAGGCGCGGTCATAAGGCAGGCAATCCCAGGCCGGCAGGATCGTGACGGCGATTTCGGGGGCGAAATAGCTGGCGGCCTCGGCCAGGCTGCGGGCCTGCGCCTCGTCGGCCGCGATGAACCAGGCGCGGCCCTTGGCGGCGCGCGCCACGTCGGCCATCAGCCACGGCAGATAGCCGGCCGCGCAACGCGCCAGTGTGACGGGCCGCTTTGCCGCCACGAAACGCGGAAGATCAATCATTGCGCCGCGCTCCCGGCGCCGAAACGCTTATTTGGTGACCTGAACATAATCGAGTTTCTTCAGGGCCAGCATCAAGTCCCCCGCCAGGCGGGCCGGCACGGCGGCAGTGCCGAAGGCCCAGGCCAGGATGTCGACATCCTGCTCTTCCAGCAGCACTTCGAACCAGGCCAGATCCGCCTCGCTCCAGCCGGCATGGTGGCGGTCGAAATAGCCGCCCACCACCAGATCGGCTTCCTTGGTGCCACGGTGGCTGGCGCGATACTTGGCCTTGCGCAGCCGCAACTCCATGGGATCGATATTATTGTCGTTCACGGCGCTGCCCTTCATAGCAGAATGGCCGCGCGGGCATTCCAAATCGCCGGCGCGGTGCTATCAGGTGAGGCCATAACATGCGCCCGGCCATCCTCAACCCCCTGTTCGCCGAAGTTGCCGCGCTGAAAGGCGTCGGTTCGGCACAGGTGCGGCAATTGGCGCGGCTGAAGATCACCCGCGCCGTTGATCTGGCCTTTCACCTGCCGACGATGGTGATCGATCGCCTCGCCGTCACCCACGTTGACGAAACGATGGTGGGCCGGCCGGTGGTGGTGCCGCTCACCCCGGCGCGCCATGATCGCGGCGGCCCGCGCAGCCCCTTGCGGGTGGCCGCCGTCGATCGCGGCGGCCAGTGGGTGGATCTGACCTTCTTCGGGCAAAGCGCGACATGGGCGCAGACCAGGCTGCCGATCGGCGTTGAAAAGCGCATCATCGGCAAGCTCGACCGTTATGGCCAGAAATTGCAGATCGCCCATCCGGAGGTGATGGCGATGGACGGCGCGGCGCTGCCTCCTTCACGCGAACCGGTCTATCCGCTGACCGAAGGCATCACCAACCGCCGCATGACCCAGCTGGTGGCCGAAGCGCTCACCCGCGTGCCGGCGCTGGCCGAATGGATCGAACCCAGCGTGCTGGAAAAATATGGCTGGCCGGGCTTTGGCGAGGCGCTGACGGCCGCGCACAAGCTGGAAGGGGGCCGCGACCGGCTGGCCTATGACGAATTGCTGGCCAACCAGCTGGCGCTGCTGCTGGTGCGGCTGGACACGCGCGCCCGGCGCGGGCGGGCGCTGGTGGGTGACGGCCGGCTGGTGGCGCCGCTGCGCGCCGGCCTGCCGTGGCAATTGACCGGCGCGCAAAACCGCGTGGTGGCAGAAATCACCGGCGACATGGCGCAGGCCCAGCCGATGCTGCGCCTGCTGCAAGGCGATGTGGGTTCGGGCAAGACGCTGGTGGGCCTGATCGCCATGCTGACGGCGGTGGAGGCTGGCACCCAGGCGGCGCTGCTGGCGCCCACCGAAATCCTCGCCCGCCAGCACCATGCGACCTTGTGCAAGCTGGCCGCCGGCCTGCCGGTGCGGATCGAACTGCTGACCGGGCGCGACAAGGGCAAGGCGCGCGAGGCGCTGCTGGCCGATCTGGCCGAAGGGCGGATCGACATGCTTGTCGGCACCCATGCCATTTTTCAGGACAGTGTGGCCTATCAGGATCTTGGCCTTGTCGTCGTTGATGAACAGCATCGCTTTGGCGTGGCCCAGCGGCTGCTGCTGGCGGCCAAGGGCCGGGTGCCGCCGCATGTGCTGGCGATGACGGCGACGCCGATCCCGCGCAGCCTGGCGCTCACCCGCTTTGGCGAAATGGACCAGAGCCAGATCGACGAGCGCCCGCCCGGCCGCCAGCCGATCGAAACGCGGGTGACGGCGCAGGCGCGGGTGGAGGATGTGATTGCCGGCCTCGCCCGCCATGTCGAACAGGGCGGCCAGGCCTATTGGGTGTGCCCGCTGGTGGACGGCACCGAGGATGAGGACGAAGCGGCCGCCACCACCCGCGCGGCCTTCCTGAAGGTGCGGCTGGGGGCGGACAAGGTCGGCCTGGTCCACGGCAAGATGAAGGGGCCGGACAAGGATGCGGTGATGGCCGATTTCGCCGCCGGGCGGCTGGCCGTGCTGGTGGCAACAACGGTGATCGAGGTGGGGGTGGACGTGCCGAACGCCACGCTGATGATCATCGAGGCGGCCGAACGCTTTGGCCTTGCCCAGCTGCACCAGCTGCGCGGGCGGGTCGGGCGCGGCAGCGGCCAGAGCGTGTGCCTGCTGCTGCGCGGCGAGGATTTGTCGGAAACCGCACGCAGCCGGCTGAAGCTGATGCGCGAGACCAATGACGGCTTCCGCATTGCCGAGGAGGATCTGAAGCTGCGCGGCGCCGGCGAGATCCTCGGCACCCGCCAGTCGGGCGAGGAGGCCTTCCGTTTTGCCGATCCCGAACGCGTGCAGAAATTTGTGCAGATGGCCCGCGACGATGCCCGGCTGCTGGTGGAGCGCGATGGCGGGCTGGATGGCCGCCGCGGGCAGGCGGCGCGGGTGCTGCTCTATCTGTTCGAACGGGATGCCGGTGTGGCATTGCTGCGCTCTGGCTGAAGGGGCCCGTGACGATGCATGCCAATGATCTTGCCATACTGCAGCAGGCGCTGGCGGCCCTGCGCGCCGGCCAGCCGGGCCAGGCCGGCGCCTTGCTCGCCCGCCTGTCGCAGGCCGGGCAGCAGCATCCCGATTCGCTCTATGTGGCGGCGCTCACCGCGCAGGCGCTGGGCCGCGCCGATGCGGCCGAACAATGCTTTGCCGCCGCCATCGCCGCCAATCCGCGCAACCCCGGCTATCGCAACAGCCATGGCCTGTTCCTGCAACGCCAGGGCCGGCTGGCAGAAGCTGCGCAGGAACTGGAGGCCGCCGTTGCCGCCGCGCCCGGCCATGGCGAGGCCTGGTACAATCTGGCGCTGGTCGCGCAGGAACGCTGCGAACTTGATGCCGCTGCCGCCGCGCTGGGGCGGGTGCGGGCGGTGGAGGGTGAAACCCCGCGCGTGCTGGCCGCTGCCGGCGCGCTGGCGCAATCGCGCGGCAATGAAGCCGACGCGCGCAGCCTTTTGGGCAAGGCGCTGGCCAGCCGCCCCGACGATGCGGCGGCGCGGCTGCGCCTGGCCGTTGCACTGATGCAACAGCGCGATTTCGACGCGGCGCTGGCCACACTCGCCGCCGCGCCGGCGGCGGACCCGACGCTGGCTGCACAGCGCGGCGACATCCTGGTGGAGGCCGGCCGGCTGGGCGAAGCCATGGCCGCCTATCGCGATGTGCTGGCGCGCTGGCCGCAGCATCACCCGGTGCTCACCGCGATGAGCTTTCTGATGATGCAGGCCAGCGAGGGGGCCGACCGGGCGGCGGCACTGGGCCTGTGGGATGCGGCGCTGGGGCCGGATGCGCCGGCCGATCTGTGGCAGGCGGCGATCACTGCCGCCATCGGGCTGGGCGATGCCGAGCGCACGGCCGCCTGGGCGGCGCAGGCCGAAGCTGCCACCGGCGGGCAACCGGCCTGGCGCATGGCCCGGCTGACCGCGCTGCGGCTGGCGGGTGATTATCCTGCCTATCTGGCCCGCTGCCGGGAGGAGGAGGCGCGCTTTCCCGACGACGCCGGCTTTGCCGCGCACCGGGCCTGGGCCGCGCTGCGGCAGGGCAGCACCGACGAGGCCGAGCAGGCAGCCACGCGGGCCGCCAGATTGCGCCCGCTGGAACAGACCGGCTGGGCGCTGCTGGGCACCGCCTGGCGGCTGATGGGCGATGCGCGCGAACAGTGGCTGCTGGATTACGAGACGATGGTCTCGGCCACCGATCTGGTCACGCCGCGCGGCTGGGCCAGCACGCCGGCCTTCCTGGCCGATCTGAAGGCGGTGCTGGAACGCCGGCACGTCATGCTGAACGCGCCGGCCGAACAGACTCTGCGCGGCGGCACTCAGACGCCGGGTGACCTGTTCGCCACCACCGATCCGGTGCTGATCGCCTTCCGCGATGCCCTGCGGGAGACCATCCACGCGGCGCTCTCCCGCCTGCGGCCCGATCCCGATCATCCCTTCCTCGGCCGGCTCACCGGGCGGGTGCGCCTGCTGGGCGGCTGGTCGGTGCGGCTCAGGGGCCAGGGCTTTCATGTCAACCATGTCCACCCGCGCGGCTGGCTCAGCTCCGCCTTCTATGTGTCATTGCCGCCGGAAGTGGGCGTGGACGGCGATGCCGGCAAGCTCACCTTCGGCGTGCCCGATCAGAAGCTCGGCCTCGATCTGGCGCCGCGCCGCATCATCACGCCGGTGGCCGGCCGGCTGGCGCTGTTCCCTTCCTACGCCTGGCACGGCACTGTGCCGTTCCAGAGCGAGACGCCGCGGCTGACAGCGGCGTTTGACGCGTTGCCGGTATAGGTGGCGCTTGCGGGCGCGGCTGGCGGCAGAGCCGCCGGGTTCAGGAAACAGCAGAAAGAGGAAGGGGCGTGGCGGAGCCACGCCGTCGAAGCTGTTCTGCCGGCGGCGCGCCGGCAGCCAGCCCGGCCGATCTTGCCCGGCTGGCCACAACGCTTGCGCGTTGTGGCCAGCCGGGCTGCGATACGCCGTCTGTAAGCCGGGTTCTGTCCAGAGCCGTAAAGCCCCTGGGCGACCATTCCTCTCGGACGGCGGTTGCCCGCCGCCTCCAGCAACCAACCCGGATGACTGGGCCGGTTCCCGCCCTGCGGGGTTGCCCCCGCGCGCCATCCCTATTCGGTCTTGCTCCCGGTGGGGTTTGCCGTGCCGCTTTGGTTGCCCATCGCGCGGTGCGCTCTTGCCGCACCGTTTCACCCTTGCCTGTCTCCCGGACGAACCGGGCCCATCGGCGGTCTCTTCTCTGTGGCACTGTCCCTGATCCTGGCGAACCAGAACCGCCGGGCGTTACCCGGCACCGCGTTCCGTGGAGCCCGGACTTTCCTCGGCGGGATTGCTCCCGACGCGGCCGCCCGACGACGTGATCGCACCAGTCCCCTAGCATTTCCGCCGCGCCCGCGCCATGGCAGCGGCCATGATCGAAATCGAAGCAGCAGAAGGGGGTGGGGGGCAGGCCTTCACCGTGCCGGCCGAAATCATCGCCGAAGGGCTGAAATTGCAGCCGGATCAGGTGCAGCCGATGCTGGCCGGCCGCCTGATCACCTCGTGGGTGGAAGCTGGTGTCGATGAGGATTTTGGCACGTTTCGCATCACCTTCGCCACCGACAAGCGCCGCCTGCGCCTGATCGTCGATGCGCTGGGGGACATCGTGTCGAAATCGACGCTGGATTTCGGCGGCCATGATCTACCGCTCGGCGCGCGCAAGCCGGGCGCAACCTGAACATTACAGACTTGCAATTTTTGGCAGCCCATGCCAGATGCGGGGCCATCGGCCGGTTGTCCATCGCGACCGGTTTCGACCCCCGCCGGCGGCACCCCTCCTTGTGGCCGCCCGGATGAACACTGGCGGCCGGCCGCTCGCCCGCGTGCCGGCCGCTTTTTTGGCCGTCAGGCCAATGGCGCCGCAGCGCCGATCAGGTGGATGTGGGGCTGGCTGACCACCCGGAAGCCGAGCCGTTCGCACAGCCTTTGGCCCGTGGGCGTCGCGCCGAGCGTGAAGCGGTCTGCGCCGGTGTCGAGATGATCGGCCATCGCCGCCGCCAGCACGGCGCCGCCGACACCCCGGCGCTGGTGCGCGGCCGCCACCGACAGCCTGTAGACGCCGACATGGTGGCCAGTGCGGATGAACAGGCCGCAGCCGACCGGCGCGCCGGCGATTTCGGCAATCCACAATTCATTGTCAGGGTTGGCCAGGGCCGCTGCCGGCATCGCGATATGGCATTGGGTTTCATCCAGGCCGAAGGCCGCAGCCGCCAGGCGGTTGCCAATCGCCATTTCGGCCGGCGCCGCGCGGCGCACGGCGATGCCCGGCGGCACGTCAACCGGATCGGCCGGCCGTTCCATCACCGGCATCCGCCCGCTGTCGCGCAGGCCGGCCGCTGCCGCCCAGTGGCGGACCTCGTCCGCACCGTCCTCGATCAGCAGCGTGGCTGGGGCACCGCGGGCCCGCACCGCTGCCAGCATCTCGTCGAACTCCGCACGCGGCGACAGGCGGGTCAGAAAGCCCATGTTGAGATCGGCGGCCATGGCCCCTGACAGCACGAAGCCGCCATGATCATGCAGGCGGCACAGCGCATCCGGCCCCTGGCCCATCAGGCCGGCGATATCGTCCATCATCTGCAGCAGATAGGCCGCGTGGATCATGACGCCCCCCCCCGTAACGATCGTCACCCCGCCGCAGTGATGCGGCAGCCGGGCCGGCGTTACAACCCCTCGGCGAGCAGCAGGCCCTTCAGAAGGTTGCGGGTTTCGGCATCAATCACCCCGTCGAAACGCGCCGGGCGGTGGTGGCGCTGGAAGGCGATGACGGCGGCTTCCGGCGTGGTGATGTCATAGCCATAGCGGCCGAGCGCGGCCAGCGTGCCGGGGTCGCTCCAGTTCGGGTCCATGCAGGGGCGGGGCGCGGCGGCAAGGCCGGCGTGGGCGAGGCGGGGCCAGTCGAACAGCTCGCCCGGGTCTTCCTTGCGGGTTGGCGCGATGTCGCTGTGGCCCACCACATTGCCGGGCGTGATGGCGTGGCGGGCGCAGATGCCGGCCACCAGCGCGTGGACAGCGTCCATCTGCGGGCCGGGGAAGGGCACATAGCCGAACTCGTGGCCGGTATTGACGATCTCGATGCCGATGCTGGCGCTGTTCACGTCGGTGATGCCGCGCCAGTAACTGCGGCCGGCGTGCCAGGCGCGCTTGGCCTCGTCCACCATTTGAATCACCGTGCCGTCTTCGGCGACGACATAATGGGCCGACACGCCGGAGGCCGGGTTGGCCAGCCAGTCGATGGCCTCTGCCCCGCTGGTCATGCCGGTATAGTGGAGGACGAGGATGGCGACGGGCAGTTGCCGGTCGTTGAAATTGGGGCTGGCGCGCTGGATCATGTCGGCTCCACCGGCACGTCGCTGTCGCGGCGCTGTGCGGTGCGGATGGTGATGATGGCAACGCCCACCAGCGTCAACAGCCCGCCCACCAGCATCTGGCCGGTGATCGGCGTGTGATAGATGATCACCGCGATGGTGACGGAAATCAGCGGGGTGGGCAGGGTGAGCGGCGAGACGGTGGCGACCGGGTAACGCTGGAACAGCCAGGTCATCCCGCCATGGCCGACCAGGCTGGACATGATGCCGGAATACGCCACCCAGCCCCAGGTGCTGAGCGGCAGATCGGGAATGGCGGCCAGTTTCGCCGGCTCGAACAGCCAGGCCAGGGTTGCCATCACCGGGATGGCGACCAGCCCGAGCCAGCCGTGGATGACCAGCACCGGCACGCCCTGCAGGCGGCGGAACAAGAGATTGCCCACCGCCCAGCACAGCGAGGCCGCAGCGGTGAGCAGGATGCCGACCCGTTCATGGGCGATCGCCGGATCAAAGCCCATCACCACCACGCCCAGGAAACACAGCGCGATGGCGGTGATGCGCGGCCAGCGGATCTCCTCCTTCATGAAGATGACGGCGAGGATCAGGCTGAACGGCACGCCCAGTTGGCCGACAATGGCCAGCGCCGAGACATTGTCGGCCAGCGCGAAGCTCAATCCGCCCAGCCCCATGAACAGCGCCCCGGCGATGAAGCCGGTGGCCAGGATCAGCGCCATGCGGCCGGGCAGCCAGCGGATGAACGGCAGGCAGACCAGCGTGGCCACCACATAGCGCAGCAGCACGGCGGTCATCGGCCCGGCCGACATCACGCCTTCCTTCACGGCGACGACATTGAAGCCCCACACGACATCGATGGCCAGAATGGCGGCAAGATGCAGGGGTTTCATCGACGGCGTCCCGTCAGCCGGTCATAGGCGGCATTGATGTCGGCCATGCGCAGTTCCGATACGCGGATGAATTCGGATGGCACGCCTTCGGCCAGCGCGCGATCGGGGTGATAGCGTTTGACCAGCGCATGATAGGCGGCGCGGATGGCGGCGGCGTCGCTGCCCGGCTCCACCCCCAGCACCGCCCAGGGATCATCGGCCGATGGCGCGAGGTGGCGGCGGCGGATGCGCGCCTGCGCGGCCTCGTCAAAGCCCAGCCGGGCGGCGACGGCTTCCAGATAGGCCAGCTCCGCCTCGTGAAAGCCATCGACAGCGGCGATCATCCACAGTGCGTCGAGCAGATCTTCCAGTGTCGCCGAACCCGGCCCCAGCAATTCGGCGGCCTGCGCGGCATAGGCTTCGAAGCCGGCCACCGATTGCTTGGCCATGTCGTAAAAGCGGCGGGCGTTGCCGGCTTCGCGGGGATCGACACGGAACAGGCGCTGGAAGGTGGCGAATTCGGCCGGGGAGGCAATGCCGTCGGCGGAGGCCATCTTGGCGGCGAGCGCGATGGCGGCGATGGTGAAGGCGACGCGCCGGCGTTCCGGGTTGGCGGCCCGGGCGCGCACGGCATCGACAGCGCCGCCCGCTGCCGCACCGGCCAGCGCCCCCAACGGCCCGCCGATCACCAGGCCCAGCGCCGTGCCGGCCAGTGTCGCCCAGATGCTCATGTGATGGGGCTTAGGCGATTGGGCGCAGCGGGGCCAGTGGCCTCAATGCGCCACCGCCACCGCTTTCACGCCCGACAGCGCCAGTTGTGCGTCCAGTTCGGCCTGCAACCGTGCCAGCGCGGCTTCGTCACGCGCTTCAACACGGGCGACCAGCACATCCTGCGTGTTCGATGCGCGCAGCAGCCACCAGCCGTCCGCGCGCATCACCCGCGCGCCGTCGGTCTCGTTCACCGCCGCGCCTTCGGCCTGCAGCCGCGCCAGCACTTCGGCCACCACTTCGAACTTGCGCGCCTCGCTCGACTGGAAGCGCATTTCCGGCGTGTTGACCATCGCCGGCATCGCGTCCTTCAGCGCGGTCAGCGAGCCGCCGAGCAGGGCCACCGCCTCGATCAGGCGGACAGCGCCCAAGATGCCGTCGTCCACGCCGTACCAGCGGTGGGCGAAGAAGATATGGCCGCTCATTTCGCCGGCGATGGGCGCGCCCACGTCCTTCATGCGCGCCTTGATCAGGCTGTGGCCGGTCTTCCACATCTCAGGCACGCCGCCCAGTTCGGCAATGCGGTCGAACAGCGCCTGGCTGGCCTTCACGTCGGCGATGATCGGCGAACCCGGCAGTTCGCGCAGCACCGGTTCGGCGAGGATGCCGAGCAATTGATCGCCCCACACCACGCGGCCCTGGCCATCGACCGCCCCGATGCGATCGGCATCGCCATCGAAGGCGACGCCGAAATCGCAGCCCTTTTCCAGCACGGTGCGCTTCAGATCGGCCAGATTGGCCTCCACCGTGGGATCGGGGTGGTGGTTGGGGAAATGGCCGTCAACCTCGGTGAACAGCAGATGGTGGGTGCCGGGCAGGATCTTCGTCAGCCTCTCCACCACCGGCCCGGCGACGCCATTGCCGCAATCCCAGGCGATGGTGAACGCCCGCCCCCGGAAATCGGCGGCGAGGGCCTGCACATAATCATCCATCACGGGCCGGCTGGCGATGCTGCCCTGGCCGATTTCCCAATCGCCGCTGGCGGCCATCGCGCCCAGTGCGCGGATGTCGGCGCCGAAGAACGGCCGGCTTTTCAGCATCATCTTGCAGCCGTTCCAGTTCGGCGGATTGTGGCTGCCGGTCACCATCAGGCCGGCATCGGCGCCAAACGCGAACACGCTGTAATAAAGCATCGGTGTCGGGCCGAGGCCGACATCGATCACATCGCAGCCCGCCGCCATCAGCCCTGCGGCCACAGCGCTGGCCAGGGCGGGGCTGCTGTCGCGCCCATCGCGGCCCAGGCAGACCTGCGTGCCGCCGGCGCGGCGCACGGCGGTGCCGAAACTGCGGCCCACGGCGCGCGCGTCGGCTTCGGTCAGGCTGTCGCCAACAATGCCGCGAATGTCATATTCGCGAAGGGCCGTGGGGTGGAACTGGTGGCTCAACGCAACACATCCTTTTGATCACAGGCGGCAAGGCTTGATTGCGACCGCGGGCGGCGCTGTCAATCACCGGAAACCCGGCGTTTTTCCGCCGCCGCCACCAGCAGGTCGCGGGCGGCGGTCAGGGCCTGGGCGGCCTCGGCACTGCCGCCGGCATCGGGGTGGGCCGTCTGCATCGCCTGCCGCCACGCCGCCCACACCACGTCAGCCGGCGCATCGCTGGCCACGCCGAGCAGCCGGGCGGCCTGGGCCAGGGCGCGGGGTTCGCGCTTGTGCCAGACGAACCAAGCAAAGGCCGCCGCCGCCGCCACCAGCGCCATCACCACCCGGCCGGTGGTGAGCAGCCGGAACGCCAGCAGGCCCAGTGCGGCGGTGCCGCCCAGCCGCACCAGATTGGGCACCAGCAGGCCATCGCGGTGCAGCCACCACGCCAGCCCCAGCACAGCCAGAAGGGCCAGCCCCATCAGGCGGCGAGTTCCACGTTGCCGGGCAGGTTCAGCCCGGCAATCAGGGCGCGCAGTTCGTTGCGCGCCGCGACATGGCTGAGCGAGAATTCGGTGAGGGCGGCGCGGTCGAGCAGGGTGAGCCCCTGCGGGAAGAATTCGCGGAAGATCACGCGTTCCGACAGGCCGGGCAGCACCCGGAAACCGATGCGCTTTGACAGCGAATCCAGCGCGGCACCCACACGCTGCTTGTTGCGGGCATCCAGGTTGGACAGGCGGTTGCGCAGCACCACCCATTCCATCTGGCGGCCTTCCTGGCGGGCGCGGCGGGTGCGGGCTTCCCACACCAGTTCGGCATAGAAGCTGGGCTTCTTCACGGCATAGGTTTCGCCGTCAACTTCGCCGATCAGATCGAAATCGATGAAGCTGTCATTGATCGGGGTCACCAGCGTGTCGGCGCGGGCCATGGCGGCACGGGCCAGCGCCGAATCGCGGCCGGGCGAATCGATCACCAGAAAATCAACGGCGGCGCTGGCCTGATCCAGCCGCAACGCCAGCTCGGCCTCCGCCCCCTCGCCATCAGCGACCAAGGCGACATCGGGCGCGGGCAGCGCCATGCCGATGCGCTGGGCATGCAGCCAGCGGTTTTCCAGATAGCGGGTGGAGGTGCGCTGGCGGCCGTCGAGATCGATCAGCGCGGTGCGGTGCCCGGCCAGCGCCAGCGCCACACCGATATGCACGGCCGTTGTCGATTTGCCGGTTCCGCCCTTTTCGTTGGCCAGAACGATCACATGCGCAGTCACAACCACACCTCAACCCGATTGATGCCCACCGGACCCTTGCAGTCCTCGCGCCTATCGCCCACAGGCCTGCCACACTGTCAACGGCAACAGCGTTACAACCGCATGGCTTCTCCGCTTCAGATCGTTCGCACTCCGGCCGAATTGCGTGCCGCCATCCGTGGCTGGCGGCGGGAGGGGCAGCGCACCGCTTTCGTGCCGACGATGGGCGCGCTGCACGCCGGCCATCTGGCGCTGGTCACCAAGGCGCTCACCCTGGCCGATGTCGCGGTCGCCTCCATTTTCGTCAATCCCAAGCAGTTCGGCCCCGGCGAGGATCTTGAACGCTATCCGCGTGATGAAGCCGGCGATGCCGAAAAACTGGCCGGCGCCGGCTGCCGCCTGCTCTATGCCCCCGATGTCGCCACCATGTACCCGCCGGGCTTTGCCAGCTTCGTGCGCGTCTCCGGCCTGCCCGATCTGCTCTGCGGTCGGGTGCGGCCCGGCCATTTCGACGGGGTCGCCACCGTCGTCGCCAAGCTGCTGGCGGCCGCCGAGGCCGATGTCGCGGTGTTCGGGGAGAAGGACTGGCAGCAGCTGGCGATCATCCGGCGCATGGCCGCCGATCTTGATATCGGCACGGCCATCCACGGCTGCGCCATCGTGCGCGACCATGATGGTTTGGCGCTGTCCAGCCGCAACGCCTATCTGTCGGCCGACGAGCGCGCCCGGGCGCTGGCGCTGCCGCGGGCGCTGCTGGCGACGCGCGATGCCGTCCGCGCCGGGATGCCGGTGGCCGCCGCGCTTGCCGCTGGCGAGCGCACGATCAAGGCCGCCGGCTTTGTGCGGCTGGACTATCTGGAACTCGTCGACGGCGAAACGCTGCACAGCCTGGGCGCAGCGGCACCGGGCGCGCGGCTGATGGGCGCCGGGGTGATCGGCACCACGCGGCTGATCGACAATATCGCGCTGTCTGACTGAGCGGCAGCCCCGGCGTTACCAGTGACGGCGGCCAAAGCGGCCAAAGCCGGGCATGGACGGGCCATAGCCACCAAGGATGCCGAGGCCATAGCCGCCATAGCCATAACCGCCATAGCCATAGCCGAACGGCGAGTTGCCATAGCCAAGGCTGCCCGACATGCCGTTGCCGCTGCTGCCGGTGGAAAAGCCGAAGGCAAAGCCCTGCGTGTTGCCATAGCGGCTGGTGCCCTGCATCACGCTGACCATGGCGGTGCTGTTCTGGCCGACCGGGATGATGGCGGTGCCGGCAAAGCCCGCGGTGCCGCCGCTGCCGGCAAACATCGTCATTTCGCCATGCACCTTGCCATCGCGCACCGGCATGCCGCCGGGGCCGGCCCGGCCATAGAATTCCGGGTAAAGTGACCGGCTGAGCAGCGAATCGCGCTGCGCCTGTTCGGGCGTGAACACCGCGGGCTTTTCCGGCCCGCGCGCTGCGGCTTCGATCACCGCATCGCGGGCGGCATCGGGCAGGCGCACCAATTCGCCGGCACGGGCGCGGCCAGAGGCGACGGCAGCGGTGATGCCGACAGCAAGGATTATGGCGAGGGACAGTCGCATGAGGCTTTCAAATACCCTTCAACCTTGATCATGCCTGAACGGCGCATGCTGCGCCAGAAATTCCATCTCCTCGATCATCTGCTTCGTCTCCCGCGACAGGAAATCCGCCACGGCGGCGCGGAAACCGGGGTTGGCCAGATAATGGGCGGAAATGACCGGGGTGGGGCGATAGCCGCGCGCCAATTTGTGCTGGCCTTGCGCGCCGGCCTCAACCCGGGCGCGGCCATTGGCGATCGCCCATTCGATGGCCTGATAATAGCACAGCTCGAAATGCAGGAAGGGCACATCCTCCGTGCAGCCCCAATAGCGGCCGTACAGGCATTCATCGCCAATGAAATTCAATGCCCCGGCAATCGGCCGGTCGCCGCGCAGGGCCAGCATCAGCAACGTGCGATCCCCCATCGCTTCGCCGATCAGGCTGAAGAAACTGCGCTTGAGGTAGGGCTGGCCCCATTTGCGGGCGCCGGTGTCCTGATAGAAGGTCCAGAATGCGTCCCAGTGCGCCTCCGTGATGTCGCGGCCGCTGAGGTGGATGATCTCCAGGCCGGCCACCGCCCGCTCGCGCTCTTTCCGGATCATCTTGCGGCGGGAGGAGGACAGAGCGGCGAGGAAATCGCCGAAATCGCGATAATTGTCGTTCTGCCAGTGGAACTGCTCGCCCATGCGGATCAGCCAGCCGGCATCGCGGAACAGCGGCTGCTGTTCGGGCGTGATGAAGGTGGCGTGGGCGCTGGAGAAATCGTTCGATTCGGTCACTTGCTCCGCCGCGCGGATCAGGGCCGGGCCGGCCGCCGCATCGCGCAGCAGCAGGCGCGGGCCCGTGGCCGGCGTGAACGGGAAGGCGGCCTGCAGCTTGGGATAATAGCGCCCGCCCGCCCGCTCGAACGCGTCGGCCCAGCTGTGATCGAACACATATTCGCCCTGGCTGTGCGTCTTCAGATAGCAGGGCATGATGCCGGCCGGGCGGCCATCGGCATCGTCGGCGACCAGATGCACGGGCTGCCAGCCGGTGCGCGCCGCCGCGCTGCCCGAATCCTCAAGCGCGCGGAAAAATTCGGCTTGCGCGAACGGATTGGCCGGGCCGGCGCAGGCGTTCCAGTCGGCCAGCGATACGTCGCTGGCCTTGCCCAGAACGCGCACCCGCCATTCCATCAGGCGATCTCGACAACCGCGTCGACTTCAACCGCAACACCGCGCGGCAGCACGGCCACGCCCACGGCGGCGCGGGCATGGCGGCCGGCATCACCGAACACCTCGACCATCAGGTCAGACGCGCCATTGCCCACTTCCGGCTGGGAGGTGAAATCGGGATGGCTGGCCACGAACACGCCCAGCTTCACCACGCGCGTGACGCGCGACAGATCGCCCAGCGCCGTCTTCATCTGGGCGATCAGGCCCACGGCGCAGCGGCGCGCGGCGGCCTGGCCATAGGCCACATCCACCGTGTCACCCAGCCGGCCCTTCATCAGGCTGCCATCCTCGGCAAAGGGGATCTGGCCGGAAATATGCATCAGATTGCCGGCGATCACCGTGGGCACATAATTGGCAGCCGGCGCGGCGGCGCCGGGCAGGGTGATGCCAAGGTCAGCGAGCTTCTGTTCGGGGGTCATGGATCAGCCTTTCAGGATGGTTTCGATGTGGGACAGCATGGCCGGCCACTCATCATGGCGGGCGTGCGCGTCCGGCGAGGCGGGGATCAGGTGGCGCACCTCGTGCTCGGCCACCATGTGCAGGCGGTGGACATGCGGCACATGCGCCTTCACCGATGTGTGGTTGGGCGGCAGATCGTCGATGAAAATGGCCTCTGACGGCTGGAATTCGTCGAGCAATTTCTTCAACGGCGCGCCCTTGCCGCCCTGGTTGCCGATCACGCGATAGGGCATGCCCATGCGGGCGAGTTCGGCCGTGCGCCGCTGCGCATGATGATCGGCGATGTTGGTCAGCACCACCACGTCACAATCCCGCGCCAGGCTGGCCAGCGCGTCGGCAGCGCCGGGAATCGGTGTCTGCTGCGGCATGTGGGTGGTGAAGAAGCCATCGAGCAGCGGCGGAAATTCCCTGGCGTCCACCGGCGTGCCATCCGGGTGGCGCACATTGCCGGTGAGGGCAAAATTTTCCATCCGCAGCGTCAGGCCGTGGATATCGCGCAGATAATCGACAAACGGCGCGATGAAGTGCAGCAGCACGCCATCGCAATCCGAAACGATGAGCGGTCGTGATGTCACCAGTCGCCTCCAAGCTTGCGCGCGGCCTTGGCCAGCGTATCCGGCGTCACGCCGATGGCTTCGGCCGTGGCCACCAGATCGGGTTCGTTCGCCATCAGGAAATCGAGCAGCGCCGCCAGCGTCGCCGGCTGGCCGGCCTGCGCGCGCAGTTCGCCCACGTCCATACCGGTCAGCGCCAGGAAACGCGGCCCCATATCCTCATCGCCGGCCACATGGGCGAGCGCCTGCAGCGCCAGCACGGCCGGATCGTTGGGGGAAGGGCGGTCCTTGAGCACGGCAGCAGCCCTAGTCGCTGCGGCAGGCCCTGCCAAGCGCGGCGAACGTCGCGGGCACCAACGCAAAAAGGGCCGGCGTTGCCGCCAGCCCTCTTGTTCAGCCCGAAAGCCAGCGCGGGTGCGCTTACTTGATCTTGGCTTCCTTGAAATCGACGTGCTTGCGCGCCACCGGGTCGTACTTGCGGAACAGCAGCTTGTCGGTCTGCGTGCGCGGGTTCTTCTTGGTGACATAATAATAGCCGGTGTCGGCGGTGGACACGAGCTTGATCTTGATGGTCGTCGGCTTGGCCATGGTTCCGGTTCCGAAAAACAGTGGTGCCCACGCGAGGCCATGGCCGGCGCGGCGAAGGCGCTCCCATTGGGGAAAGCTGCGGTGAAAGTCAAGCGCCCTGCGGCGGGCTTTTGTGTGCGGCATTCCCAAAGCCGGCGCGCCGCCCTATCTGTGGGGGCATGACCCCGATTGCCCTTGAAAACCGTGCCGTGATCGCCGTGGCGGGCGCCGACGCCCGCGACTTCCTGCAAGGCCTGATCACCAACGACACCGCGCTGCTCGCCCCCGGCCGTTCACTCTATGCCGGCCTGCTCTCCCCGCAAGGCAAGGCGCTGTTCGATTTCATCCTGCATGATGGCGGGGCGGAGGGCGTGCAGATCGATGTCGCCGCCGCCAAGGCCGATGCGCTGGCCAGGCGGCTGACCATGTACAAGCTGCGCCGCGCCGTCACCATCGCCCGGCGCGACGATCTGGCCGTGCTGGCGGCCTGGCCGGCGGATGCGCACGGCGATCCGCGGCTGCCGGCGCTGGGCGGGCGCTGGATCGGCGCGGCCGGCAGTGCGCCCGCTGGTGCCGACGCCTGGGATGCGCACCGCCACGCGGTCGGCGTGCCGGACAGTGAAGATATCGGCAGCGACGAGCTGCTGTGGCTGGAAACCGGCGCCGACCTGCTGGGCGGGGTCAGCTTCACCAAGGGCTGCTATGTCGGCCAGGAAAACACCGCCCGCATGCACCACCGCGACAAGGTTCGCCGCCGGCTGGTGCCGGTGACGCTGGACGGCGATCCCGGTGACGCGGCCGAGGTGAAGGATGCCGAAGGCCGCAGCTGCGGCAGGCTGCGCAGCCGGCGCGGTGCATCGGCCTTTGTCCATCTGCGGCTGGAGGCGGCGGCCCTGCCGCTCAGCCTGGGGGACGCGCGGGTCAGCGTGCGCCGGCCGGCGTGGCTGGCCCCGGCGCTGGCCGAGGCGGTGGCCTGATGCTGCTGGCCGGCGATCCCGTCACCCGCGCTGTCACCCGGATCGAGGCGGCGTTCGGCGACAGCCTGAACTGGCTGGTGAACGACAGCAGCGAGGCGCTGGTTGGCACCGCTGTCGGCATTGCGGTGTTCGCTGGCCTGTTCGTGCTGCGCGCCCTGCTGCTGCGCTTCCTGCCGGCCACCGCCGGCGGTGGGCCCAGCCTGCCGCGCGCGCTGGTGAAGCGCACGCTGGTGCTGTTCCTGGCCGCGGTGGCGCTGGCAGCCGCCACCAATGCGGTGGCACCGCCCGGCGTGTTGGTGCTGCTGGCTGACCGGCTGTTCACGGTTGCCATCGCCGTGCAGGCGGCGCTGTGGCTGCGCGAACTGGTGCTGGGCCTGATCGGCCGCAAGGCCGGCGGCGACGGCGAGGATCAGCTGGCGCTGTCGAGCGCGATGGGCGTCATCACCGTGCTGGTCAATGTCGTCGTCTGGCTGCTGGCGGCGATCCTGGTGCTCGACAATCTGGGCGTGAACGTCACCGCGCTGGTCGCCGGCCTTGGGGTTGGCGGCATCGCCATCGGCCTGGCCGCGCAGGGCATCTTCTCCGATCTGTTCGCCGCGCTGGCCATCCTGTTCGACCGGCCGTTCCGGGTGGGCGACACCATCAGCTATGGCGCGTCCACCGGCACGGTTGAACATATCGGCCTGAAGACCACCCGCATCCGCGCGCTGTCGGGTGAGCAGTTGATCATGGCCAACACCAAGCTGCTGGAACAGCAGGTTGCCAATCTGCGCCGCATCACCGAACGGCGGGTGGCCTTCACCCTGTCGCTGACCTACCAGACCCCGCCCGACGTGCTGGCGGCGCTGCCCGGCGAGATGGAGGCCATCGTCAGCGCCACGCCCGATTGCCGTTTCGATCGCGCCAATTTTGCCGGCTTTGCCGCCTCCAGCATCGATTATGAGCTGATCTTCTTCGTCACCCAGGTGGAATTCGCGGCCATGGCGGCAGCCCGCCAGGCGGTGGCGCTGGCGATCCTGCGCCGCTTTGCCGACCTGAAGATCGGCTTCGCCTATCCCACGCAGACCACATTCACTGCCGCGCCCGACGGGTCGCTGGTGGATCCTACGCAGACATCGGTGCGTCCCACCTGAATAGGTAGTTTGCGAAAATAATCCCGGTCGTGGTGACTTTTCCCGATGCGGATATTCCGCTCTTCGAAAAAGAGTGAACCTCCCATAAAAAAATTTTGCTGTTGGCAGGGGGTCTGCCCGTCCAGCATTATCAACGGGAGGATGGGACCATGAAGGCCACAGGGACTTTGCTCGCCGCCGTCGGCATGATGCTGGCCGCGCCGGTTGCTGCAACTGTACAGTTCAATGTCAGCATCGGATCGCCGGTGGTCGACATTCCGGGCAACAATGATTTTCAATCACAGCTCGCTGGTCTTGGTTTGACGAAATACACGTCCACCGGCGCCAGCATCAGCCTCACCGGCAACGCCATCCTGAGCTTTGCCTATATGGGTTCGGAAAGCGGCTTTCAGGACAGCTTCAGCGCCGGCGGCCCCGGCGGGGTGAGCTACACCGAAACTGATTCGGGCTGGAACGCCGTGCCGTTCGGCAGCGACCTGTCGTACACCGCCGGCGCGATCAACGATTGGGTGTTCAATTCGTCCGGCGGTGCCACCAACCGCGGCATCGGCACCGGCGAATTCGGCATCTTCATTCCGCGCGATGCGCAGGGCAATTACCTGACCAACGTGTTGTACCTGGGCTTTGACGACCAGCTGACCAACATCGACGACGACCACGACGACATCGTGATCCGGGTGACTGCCCTTGATGGCATCGATCCGGGCGGCGGTGCCGTGCCGGAACCGGCCACCTGGGCCATGCTCGTCACCGGCTTTGGCATGGTGGGATCGATGCGCCGCCGCCGCCCGGCGATTGTCGCGGCCTGATCCTGAGGCCGTGCCGGCTGGCCGGTCGCCCGTAACCGGGCGGCCGGCCGCTTTCGGTCAGGCGTCGTCCGCGATGCTGAGCAGGGTGGCGTTGCCGCCGGCGCTGGTGGTGTCGGTGGAAACGGTGCGTTCGGTGAGGAAGCGCAGCAGATAATGCGGCCCGCCGGCCTTGAACCCGGTGCCCGACAGGCCTTCGCCGCCGAATGGCTGGCTGCCCACCACCGCCCCGATCATCGACCGGTTGATATAGAGATTGCCCACGGCGGCCTGCGCCGTCACCTCGGCCGCCACGCTGGCGATGCGGCTGTGCAGCCCCATGGTCAGGCCATAGCCGCTGGCGTTGATGGCCGCGACCGTCTCTGCCAGCTTGCCCGCCGGCCAGGTGGCGACATGCAGCAGCGGCCCGAACCATTCCGCTTTCAGATCGCTGGCGGCATCCAGCCGGATGATGGTCGGCGGGATCAGATTGGGCGTGTCGCTGGCCGGCAGGGTGTGGACCCAGCGATTCTTCTTCTGGGCCTGCCGATAGGTTTCCAGCCGGTCGTAGGCGGCGGCATCGATCACCGGGCCGACATCGACGGTGGGGTCCACTGTGTCGCCCAGCACCAGGCCGTCCATGGCACCCTTCAGCATGGCCAGCGTGCGCTCCGCCACATCCTCCTGAACCAGCAGCAGCCGCAGCGCCGAACAGCGCTGGCCGGCGGAGCGGAAGGCCGAGGTGATGACATCGGCGACCACCTGTTCGGTGAGCGCGGTCGAATCGACGATCATGGCGTTGATCCCGCCGGTTTCCGCAATCAGCGGCACCAGCGGGCGCGTTTCGTCATCCAGCAGGGCGCGGGCGATGCGCCGCGCCGTGGCGGTGGAGCCGGTGAAGGCCACGCCCATGATGCGCGGATGGCGCACCAGCGCGTCGCCCACCTCGCCGCCGCCGGTGACAAGGCCGAACACCGCCGCCGGCACGCCGGCCTCCAGCGCCAGTGCGTGCGCCATGGCGGCGATCACCGGGGTCTGCGGCGCCGGCTTGGCGACGACCGTGTTGCCGGCCACCAGTGCTGCCGTCACCTGGCCGAGGAAGATCGCCAGCGGGAAATTCCACGGCGCGATCGCGGCGAACACGCCGCGCGGGGCCAGCTGCAGCTCGTTGCGCTCCCCGGTCGGCCCGGGCAGCAGGGTCGGCACCATGATGCGGCGGGCTTCGGCGGCGTAATAGCGGCAGAAATCCACCGCCTCGCGCACTTCGGCCAGCGCGTCGGGCAGGGTCTTCTTCGCTTCCTGCACCAGCACGGCCATCAGGTCATTGCGGTCGCGTTCCAGCAGGTCGGCCAGCCGCTCCAGCATGGCGGCACGCTCGGCAACCGGGCGCTGCGCCCAGGCCGGGAAGGCGGCATCGGCCGCGGTGATGGCGGCGGCAGCATCGCCGGGCGCTGGCGGCGGCGGCAGGCGGAACTGGCCAACATGCGCGGCAAGGCCCGCCAGGATGCGCGCGTCACCCAGATCGATGCCGGCGCTGTTGGTGCGGCTGTCGCCATAGAGCGCGGCCGGCAGCGGGATCGAAGGGTGCGGGCTGCCGCTTACACTGCGGATCTTGTCCGCCGGATCGGCCAGCAGCACGTCGTCGGAAACGCTGGTATCGGCCAATTGGTGGACAAAGCTGGAGTTTGCGCCATTTTCCAGCAGGCGGCGCACCAGATAGGCCAGCAGGTCGCGATGGCCGCCGACAGGCGCATAGGTGCGGCAACGCTGGCCCTGTTCGCGCACCAGCCGTTCGAACAGGCCTTCGCCCATGCCGTGCAGGCGCTGGAATTCGAAATCGGTGCGGTTCTGCTGGGCCGCCCATTCCATGATGGTGGCAACGGTGAGCGCATTGTGGGTGGCAAAGGCCGGATAGAGCCGGGGATCGGCCAGCATGTCGGCCGCGCAGGCGAGGTAGGACACGTCGGTCGCGGCCTTGCGCGTGAACAGCGGATAGTCGCTCAGCCCCTGTTCCTGCGTGCGCTTGATCTCGCTGTCCCAATAAGCGCCCTTGACCAGCCGCACCGTCAACTGCGTGCCGGTCTCCCCAGCCAGCGCGCCGGCCCAGGCGATCACGGCGCGGGCGCGCTTGCCATAGGCCTGGACTGCCATGCCGAGGCCACCCCAACCCGGGCGCGGCTGCCGGGCGACGGCGGCGATGATGTCCAGACTCATCTCCAGCCGGTCCTGCTCTTCGGCATCCACGGTCAGGCCGATGCCGGCGGCGGCGGCATCATCTGCCAGCCTGTTCAGCATGGCGATCAGCGCCGGCACGCAGGTGGCGGCATGCGCGGTTTCATAGCGCGGGTGCAGGGCCGACAGCTTTACCGAAATGGAATGGCGCGCCGTGATGGCATTGGCACGGTTGGCCTGCCGGCCGACGGCGGCGATGGCGGCGCGGTAGCTGGCGAAATAGCGCTCCCCATCCTCGAAGGTGCGCGCGGCTTCACCCAGCATGTCGAAACTGGCGGTGAAGCCGCGATTGTCCTTGTCGTCGGCGCGGGCGAGGGCTTCTTCGATGGTGCGGCCCATCACGAACACCTGGCCCATCAGCCGCATGGCAGCGCCCACGCCCTGGCGCACGAACGGCTCCCCGGCGCGGGCGATCAGGCGCTTCAGCACGCTGGCGCGGCCATCATCGGCAACCAGCGCACGGGTGATGACCAGCCCCCAGGTGGCGGAATTGACCAGCGCCGAATCCGAGTCGCCCAGATGGTCCGACCAGTCGGGCGTGCCCAGCTTGTCGCGGATCAGCAGATCGGCCGTCGCGGTGTCGGGCACGCGCAGAAAGGCTTCGGCCAGGCTGAGCAGCGCCACGCCTTCGGCGGTGTTCAGCTGATATTGGTGCAGGAAGCGGTTGACCCAGCCCGCGCCTTGCGCAGCGCGCAGATCGGAAAGCAGCGTGTGGGCGCGGCGTTCCACATCGGCGCGGATGGCGGGGGAGAGGGTGGCGGCGGGCAAAAGCCCGGCCAGCACATCGGCTTCGGGCGCCCGGTGCAGGGCGCGCATGGTGGCAACTGAGTCGGTCATGGCGGCGGTTTAGGCCGGGTGCCGGCGCGGGTCACGCGCCGATTGTGTCAAAGCGCCAGATGCTGGTGATCGGCTGCAGCGCGCGCCGGGCAATCGGGTTGGCGCGCTGTTGGTTCAGGCCGGGCGGCGGCGGGCGGCGATCAGCAGGGCGATGCCGGACACCAGCAGGGCCATGGATTGCAGATCGGGCACGGGCAGGGCAGCGAACATCGACACGGGGCAAGCCTTCCTTGCTGCGACATTCCGGGGTTACCGCCCGGCCACCGTATCTGCACCAAAGGTTGCGACCGATTTGAACGGAACGCGGGGCAGATAGGGCCATTTCTGTGAGGGTCTGCGGCAGTTGACGTGCCCGTCAACCGCGGCCTAGGCTGGGCCAAAGACATTTGGGGAGATGACCATGGCCGGAAAATCGCTGACGCTCGACGAATACCGTGCGCTCGCCGGAACCGAAGTGGGCGTGTCGGACTGGATCGACGTGCCGCAATCCAAGATCGACGCCTTTGCCGAAGTGACCGGCGATCACCAGTTCATCCACGTCAATCCGGAACTGGCGGCGCAGACGCCGTTCGGCACCACCATCGCCCATGGCTATCTGACGCTCAGCCTGCTCAGCGTGATGGCCTATTCGGCCATGCCGGGCATCAAGGGCACGCGCATGGGGGTGAACTATGGCCTGAACAAGGTGCGCTTCATGGCGCCGGTGAAATCCGGCTCCAAAGTGCGCGGCCGTTTCACCATCGCCGATGTGAGCCAGCGGCCCGATGGCGCCTGGCAGACCACCACCGCCATCACCGTGGAAATCGATGGTGAAACCAAGCCGGCGCTGGCCGCCGAATGGATCACGTTGCAGTACGTGGGGTAACAACCCCTCACCCTCCCTCTCCCGCAAGGGGAAAGGGACAGAATTGGATTGAAAGGATTTTTCCATGCGTGAAGCCGTTATCGTTTCCACCGCCCGCACCCCCATCGGCCGGGCCTATCGCGGCGCATTCAATGCCACCCCGTCGCCGACCTTGGCCGGCCATGCCATCGCCCACGCCGTGCAGCGCGCCGGCATCGACGGTGCCGAGGTTGACGATGTGGTGATGGGCTGCGCCCTGCAGCAGGGCGTGCAGGGCGGCAACATCGCCCGCACCTCGCTGCTGCGCGCCGGCCTGCCGGTCACCGTGGCGGGCCAGTCGATCGACCGCCAGTGCTCGTCGGGCGTGATGTCGATCGCGACGGCGGCCAAGCAGATCATGGTTGATGGCATGACCATCTGCATCGGCGCGGGTGTCGACAGCATCTCGATGGTGCAGAACGACAAGATGCGCACCGGCGCCGATCCCAGCCTGGTTGCCATGCACCCGGCCATCTACATGCCGATGCTGCAAACCGCCGAAGTGGTTGCCAAGCGCTACAACGTCAGCCGCGATCGCCAGGACGAATATGGCTATCAGAGCCAGATGCGCACCGCCGCCGCCCAGGCCGCCGGCAAGTTCGACGATGAAATCGTGCCGATGACCGCCACCATGGCGATGGTCAACAAGGAGACCAAGGAGGTCACCACCCACGAGATCACGCTGACCAAAGATGAAGGCAACCGCCCGGAAACCACGCTGGAGGGCCTGAAGGGCCTGAAGCCGGTGATCGAAGGCGGCTGCATCACCGCCGGCAACGCCAGCCAGCTTTCGGACGGCGCCTCGGCCAGCGTGCTGATGGAAGCCAAGGAAGCCGCCCGCCGCGGCCTCACCCCGCTGGGCGCCTATCGCGGCATGGCAGTGGCCGGCCTGGAGCCGGACGAGATGGGCATCGGCCCCATCTATGCCATCCCCAAGCTGCTGAAGGCCAACGGCCTGACCATGAACGACATCGGCCTGTGGGAACTGAACGAAGCGTTCGCCGTGCAGGTGCTGCACTGCGCCGACGTGCTGGGCATCGATCCTGATCTGCTCAACGTCAACGGCGGCTCGATCTCGATCGGCCACCCCTATGGCATGACCGGTGCCCGCTGCACCGGCCACGCCCTGATCGAAGGCAAGCGCCGCGGTGCCAAATATGTGGTCGTGACGATGTGCGTCGGCGGCGGCATGGGCGCGGCCGGGCTGTTCGAGGTTTATTGAGCCAGCTCTCTCCCCTCCCTGCTCGCAGGGAGGGGTCGGGGGAGGGTGCTCACCACCAGGCGCATCCCGTCGGCACCAACCCTCCCCCAGCCCCTCCCTGCGTGCAGGGAGGGGATCCAGCCGCCTGTCCGTTGTTTCATGTGCCCTGATTCGCCTTTCCGGCGCTTTTGCGCCATAGGCCCGCAATGACAATGGAATCACTCCCCGCGCCGCTGGCCCGGGCTATTGCCGCCCGCGGCTACGAAGAACTCACCCCCGTCCAGACCGCCGTGATCGCCGAGGAGGCGCGCGGCCGCGATCTGCTCGTCTCCGCCCAAACCGGTTCGGGCAAGACGGTCGCCTTCGGCCTGGCCATGGCCGACGATCTGCTCGGCGGCGCCGAAGCCTTGCCGCCGCCGGCCCGCCCGCTGGCGCTGGTGATCGCCCCCACCCGCGAACTCGCCTTGCAGGTCGCCAAGGAACTGGATTGGCTCTACGCCCCGGCGCGCGGCCGCATCGCCACCTGTGTCGGCGGCATGAACCAGCAGGTGGAGCGCCGGGCGCTCGCCGCAGGTGCCCATATCGTCGTCGGCACGCCTGGCCGCCTGCGCGATCACCTCGAACGCGGCGCGCTGATCCTGTCGGCCTGCAAGGCGGTCGTCCTCGACGAGGCCGACGAGATGCTCGACATGGGCTTCCGCGAGGATCTGGAAGAAATCCTGGATGCCGCTCCCCCGGAACGCCGCACCCTGATGTTCTCGGCCACCATGCCCAAGGGCATTGCCGAACTGGCCCGCGATTACCAGAAGGACGCGCTGCGCCTGTCCACCGCCGGGCGCACCACCGCCCATGCCGACATCAGCTATCAATGTGTCGCCACCGCGCCGGCCGATATCGAATCCGCTGTCGTCAACCTGCTGCGCTTTCACGAGGCGCCGACAGCGATGCTGTTCTGCGCCACGCGGGACAATGTCCGCCGCCTGCACGCCAGCCTGGTGGAGCGCGGCTTCGCCGCCGTCGCGCTGTCGGGCGAGCACAGCCAATCCGAACGCAACCAGGCCCTGCAGGCGCTGCGCGACCGCCGCGCCCGCCTTTGTGTGGCCACCGACGTGGCCGCGCGCGGCATCGATCTGCCCGGTCTGTCACTGGTCATCCATGTCGAAGTGCCGCGCGATGCCGAAACCCTGCAGCACCGCTCCGGCCGCACCGGGCGCGCCGGCGCCAAGGGCACGGCCGTGCTGGTGGTGCCCTATCCCGCCCGCCGCCGCGTGGAGCGCATGCTGCAAGGGGCCGGCGTGAAAGCGCAGTGGGTGCCGGTGCCAACGGTGGAGGCCATCGCCATGCAGGACCGCGCCCGCCTGCTGGACAGTATTGGCGAAGGCATCGGCGCGCTGGATGATGAGGACAAGCGCCTGGGCGAGGAATTGCTTGCCAAGCACGGCGTTGACGAAATCGCCGCCGCGCTGGTGCGCGTCCACCGCGCCCGCCTGCCGCAGGCCGAGGAGCTGGTGGACGCCGGCCCGGCACCGCGCGCCGAGCGCCGCGAGCGCCGCGAGGGCAATGACGCCCGCCCGCAGCGCGCCGACGATGGTGGCCGCGAAGGCGTGTGGTTCCGCCTCGCTGTCGGCCGCCGCCAGAATGCCGATCCGCGCTGGATCATCCCGCTGCTCTGCCGCCGCGGCGGTGTCACCAAGCCCGATATCGGCACGATCCGCATCCTGCCGTCCGAAACCTTGGTGGAAATCCATCCCGATATGGCCGAACGCTTTGTCGTCGCCCTCAAGCGCCACGCCACCCGCCAGGGCCGCAGCGCGGAGGACCAGATCGACATCAGCCCGGCCGGCCCGCCCCAATACCGCGAAGATCGGCCGCCGCCGCGCCCGCGCGGGCCCGGTGGCCCGCCACGCGCGGGCAAGCCGCCCTATCGCGGCGCGTAATCCAGCCGCGCCGTGCCGCGCGCGCTGTCAGCCACACCCGGCCCTATGTATCGATCCACTCGCCCGGCCCAGCAGCGTTGCGGCGAGGGCCGGGGCTGCAACCAGCGCCAGGGCCCGCCGCCGCGTCATCAGGCGGTCAATGCCAGCAGGGCGAATGTCGCCAGCCAATGTTCGCCGGCATAATCGCCGGCAATATGGGGCAGGGCGGCGGCCAGATGCGCCTCGGCCGCAGCATGCAGCACCGGGGCGGACGGATCAGCATCGCCCAGCGCCGCCGCCAGCCGGCGGAAGGCCCAGGCGCGCGACAGGTTGAGGCCATCCAGATGCGCGATCTTGCCGTCCGAGCGGTCAGACACGGTCGCCGGCGTGAACAGGCTGGCCGGCTGCTGCTGCGCCGCGCGGGGCAGGAAGGCGGCGAACCACGGCCGGAAGCGATCGGGCGGCAGCAGCACTGCCATCGCCAGTGCCGCCATCAGCGTGGGGGACAGGAAGGCATCGCCATCAGGCTCCCATGCCTGGGCGTCGTTGTCGGCGCCGTACCAGCGCTCGGCAGCGGCGGCCATGTCGGCCAGCAGGGCGGGATCGTGATCCTTCGCCCATTCGGCGGCCAGCACCAGCGCGAAGGCGGTGTTGCCGTGCGCGCCGGTGCGGATGGGGTAGGTGAAGCTGGCCAGCATCTGGCGCAGCCGCGCGGCGAAATCCTGCGCGAACGGTTGAAGAACTGGCGCAAGATCATTGTTCGCAAATGCCATTTCGGCATGCAGCATCAGCAGCCAGGCCCAGCCATAAGGCCGTTCAAAGCCGCGCGATTCCGGCCGGGCGAGATAGGCGCGCTCGATGGCGACCTTTTCGGCCGTGAAGGTTGTAGCCGCCAATGTGCGGGTTTCGGCGGCGCGGGCATGATCGGGGAAATCCTGCGCCAATTTCATCAGCAGCCACCAGCCATGCACGCAGCTGTGCCAATCGAAGCTGCCAAAGAACATCGGGTGCAGATCGCGGGGCGTGCGGGCGTCGTCGTCCCCGGCCATCACGTGATCCAGCTTGTGCGGATATTCGCGCGTCACATGCCCCAACGCGATCCCCGCCATGCGGGCGGCCGCTGCCCTGTCCAGCCTCATCGGAATGCAAACCCCCAGATCACGCCGGTGTTGAACAGCCACAATGGCACGGCGGTTCGCCATTGCGCGCGGATGACCGCATAACGATCAGGAAGGCCGAGCAGTGCCGCCGGCACGATGTTGAAATTCGCCGCCATCGGGCTGAGCAAGGTGCCGCAGAAACCGGCCAGCATGCCAACCGCACCAACCACCGTGGGGCTGGCCCCCATGCCATGCACCAGCACCGGCAGGCCGATGCCGCCCATCATCACCGGGAAGGCGGCAAAGGCATTGCCCATCAGCATGGTGAACAGCGCCATGCCGCCGGTGAACACCACCACGGCGGCAAGCCGGCTGCCCTCCGGAATGGCCATCGGCGCCAGGCTGCCGACGATGTCCCCCACGCCGGCCGCAGCGAACAGCGCGCCCAGGCTGGCCAGCATCTGCGGCAGGATCATCGCCCAGCCGACACCTTCGGCCAGCCGCCGCCCTTCGCTCACCGGCGCGCTCGCCGGCGGGCGCGTCCACGCCATCAGCACGGCCACGGCGATGATGGTGCCCAGGCCCAGGCTGATCAGCGTGACCTGTTTGGGATCAATGACATCGCCCAGATAGGGGAACAGGAAGGTGCCGCCCAGCGCCACGCCGGGCATGATCAGCGCCGGCAGGAACAGACGGTTGCCGCGCTTGGCGGCCGAGGCCTGGCGTTCCTGCGGCGCGGTGGTGGCGGGCTTCCCCTTGCCCGGCCCACCAGCCAGCGCCAGCGCGACAAGGGCGAGGAGGAGCAGGCCGTTGCCCATGTCGCCGAACGCATCACCAGCGAGGAATTCGGCTGCCAACAGGCCCCAGAAGGCGGCACCCAGCACGCGCCTGGGGTGCGCGCTGTCGCGCAACGTGGCGATGGCCCAGCCGGCAAAGATGGCGCCGGCAAGCGCGTAGAGGACGGGCAGGCCGATCATTTCATCCGTGCCAGCCGCAGGCCATGCACGGCGAAGGCGGCAATCGCGCTGGGAATGGCCCACACCGACAATTCAAAGGGTTGCACGATGATGTTGGCGCTTTCCAGAAAGCCCTTGATCAGCAGGATGGAGGCGATGGCGAGGAAGATGTCCTCCCCGAAGAAGATGCCGATATTGTCCGTCGCCGCTGCCATCGCCTTCACGTCGTTGCGCTCCGCCTCGGTGATGGCGGGGTTGTCGCGCGCTGCTGCCGCCTCCACCATCGGGGCGAGCAGCGGCCGCACCGTCTGGGCATGGCCGGCAATCTGGGTGAGGCCCAGCGCCGCCGTGATCTGGCGCATTCCCAGATAAATCAACAGGATGCGTGACGTTGTAGCCGTGCGCGTGCGGGCGATCAGCGCCGCTGCCTGGTCCTGCAGGCCGGCGCGCTCCATCAGGCCGATCACCGGCAAGGTGATCCACGGCACGGAGACATAGCGGTTCTGATGGAAGGCCTTGCCCATCGCGGCAATCACCTCGGGCACCGAAAGGCCGGCGCCCAGCCCCGATCCGAAGGCGGCGGCCACCACCACGGCGAGCGGATTGGCGCGCACCGCAAAGCCGATGACGACAATGGCGATGCCGGCCAGCGGCCACAGGTTGGCAAGCGCGCTCATCGCAGCAGCCGGAACACGGCCGAAGCGCGGGCGACGGCGACGCCATCGGCCTTCACCAGCGCATGAGTGAAACCATTTTGCCCCTGTTGTGAGACATGATCGGTCTCGAACGTCAGCCAGGCGCCGATTGCGGCCTTGCCGAAATAATCCACCGACAGGCTGGTGGTGACCGGGCTGGCCGGCGGGTCGCACCGGGTGGCCAGCGACAGGCCCATGGCATTGTCTGCCAATGCCGCGATCACGCCGCCGTGCAGCAGGCCCCGTGAATTGCAGTGGGCGGCCGCGATGCGCAGGCCCAGGATGAAGGCGGCGGGGGTGATGCTTGCGTATATCGGTGCCCAGGCATCAGTGACCGGGCTTGACCGCGTGTGCAGCGAAAAGCCTTCGGGAACAGGGGATTGTGCCTCACCGCTCATGCCGGTTCCCCATAACCGCCGCCGCCCGGCGTTTCGATCACGATGCAATCGCCGGGTTGCAGATCGGCCCGCCCGCAGGCGGCCAGCGTCTCGATGCGGCCATCGCTGCGTTCGATGCGGGCACTGCCGGGCTGGGCATCGCTGCCGCCGGCCAAGCCGAACGGCCTTGTGCGCCGGCGGCCGGAGAGGAGGGAGGCGGTCATCGCCTCCCGGAAGCGGATGCGGCGGATGGTGCCGTCGCCGCCGGGGAAGGCACCAGCCCCGCCTGAACAAGGCCTTGTACCGAATTCTTCAACCAAAACCGGAAAGCGGGTTTCCAATATTTCGGGATCGGTCAGGCGGCTGTTGGTCATGTGGGTCTGCACCGCGCTGGCACCCGCAAAGCCGCGGCCGGCACCGTCCACGCCGGCGCCGGCACCGCCGCAGATCGTCTCATAATATTGGTGGGCGGCGTTGCCGAAGGTGAAATTGTTCATCGTGCCCTGCGATGCCGCCAGCCGGCCGAGCGCGCCGAACAGCGCGTCGGTGATGATCTGGCTGGTCTCGACATTGCCGGCGACGACCGCCGCCGGGTGCGCCGGGCGCAGCAAAGTCCCTTCCGGCGCAATCACTTGCAGCGGCCGCATGCAGCCATCATTCATCGGCAGCGCACTGCCGGCAAGGCAGCGGAAGACATAGAGCACAGCGGCCTGCGCCACCGAAAAGGGCGCGTTGAAATTGTCGGGCAGCTGCGCCGATGTGCCGGTGAAATCGATGGTGGCGCTGCGGGCGGCGCGGTCGATGCGGATGCTGACGGCAATGCGGCCACCATTGTCCATCTCCACCGTGCAACTTCCGTCGCTGAGGCCGGAAATGGCTTCCCGAACAGAGCGTTCGGCGTCATCCTGCACATGGCGCATGAAGGCGGCGACCGTGGCTTCACCTGCTGCCGCACACAGGGCCGCCAGCGCCTGCGCACCGCGGCTGCAGGCGGCGGCCTGCGCTTTCAGATCGCCGATGCAGCGGGCCGGATCGCGCGCCGGCCACGTGCCGGCGGAGAGCAGCGCGACCATCTCGCCCTCAAGGAAATTGCCCTTGTCGATCAACAGGATATTGTCGATCAGCACGCCTTCCTCGGCAATCGATGTGCTGTCGGGCGGCATCGATCCGGGGGTGATGCCGCCAATATCGGCCTGATGGCCGCGCGCCGCCACCCAGAAGGACGGGGCGCTGCCCCCGGCAAAAACCGGCATGACAACAGTGACATCGGGCAGATGGGTGCCGCCGGCGAACGGATTGTTGAGCACGAAGGCATCGCCGGGGTGGATTCCGCGTGCGCTCGCGGCCCATTTGCCCATCACCGTGCGCACACTGTCCCCCATGGAGCCCAGGTGCACCGGCATGTGCGGGGCGTTCGCCACCAGCTGGCCGTGGCCATCGAACAGGGCGCAGGAAAAATCCAGACGCTCCTTGATGTTCACGCTCCAAGCCGTTGTTTTCAGGGCTTCTCCCATTTCCTCGGCGATGGCCATGAAGCGGTTGGCGAACAGTTCGAGGCGGATGGGATCGGGCTGTTGCGCCGCTCCCCCCCGATCATCGGTGGGGCTGGCGTCACCGCCTTCCGCCCTTTCCCCGGCGGCAAGCGGTGACAGGCGCGTCAGGATCAGGTTGGCGGCGGCATCGACCCGGGCCTGCCAGCCGGGTTCGACCAGGGTGGTGCCGGCATCGTCGATGATCACCGCCGGGCCGGCGACTGACCAGCCGACGGGCAGATCGGCGCGGTTGTGGAAGGCGCAAGGCGCGCGTTTTCCGCCGAAAACGACATCGAAAATCGCCGGTTCGGGCAATGTTTCGGTGCGTTTTGCCGGCAAATTCGGCAATTCCGGGCTGTTTCCGACTGCTTCGGCGAGTAGGGAATCCACTACAAGCGCCGCATCGGCCACTGCAAAGCCATAGCGCCTTGTCTGCTCGGCCGCGAAGGCGGCGGCCAGGGCAGCAGGCGCGGCGAGCGGCAGATCGATGCCGCTGTCTGACCCGGCATAGCGGATCCGCGCCAGCACCCGCACCTCGGCCGCAGCCTCGCCCTGCGCGGCAAGCGCGGCGCGGGCCTGTTCCGCCAACTGCGCCGCCGGCGCGGCCAGATCGACATCAGCGGCCAGCGGCCAGTTCAGGCTGCGCTGGCGCACCACCCGGATTTCGGCCAGCCCGATGCCGAAGGCCGACAGCAGGCCGGCAAGCGGGTGGATGAGGATGCGGCGCATGCCGAGCTGATCGGCGATGGCGCAGGCGTGCTGGCCGCCGGCACCGCCAAAGCAGGCCAGGGTGTAATCGGCGGCATCATGGCCGCGCGCGATGGAGATGCGGCGGATGGCCTGCGCCATGGTTTCCACCGCGATCGCCCGCGCGCCTTCCGCCACCTGTTCCGGCGTCTGCGCGGTGCGCGCTGCCAGTGCGGCAAAGCCGGTGCGCACGGCATCGGCATCCAGCGGCTGGGTGCCATCAGGGCCGAACAGCGCCGGGAACAGGCCGGGCTGCAATATGCCCAGCATCACGTTCGCGTCCGTCACCGTCAGCGGGCCGCCGCGGCAATAGGCGGCCGGGCCGGGCACGGCACCGGCGCTTTCCGGGCCGACCTTCAGGCGGCCGCCCGTGTGGCTGATGATGGAGCCGCCGCCGGCCGCCACCGTATCGATTTTCAGCATCGGCACGCGCATCGGCACGCCGGCGATGATCACCTCGTCGGCGCGTTCATATTGGCCGTCGTACAGCGAGACATCGGTGGAGGTGCCGCCCATGTCGAAACCGATCAGGCGGCTTTCACCGGCGCTGCGCCCTGCTGCCGCCATGCCGACAATGCCGCCGGCCGGGCCTGACAGGATCGCGTCGCGGCCCTGGAAATGGCTGGGCCGGGCGAGGCCGCCGTTCGATTGCATGAAGGCCAGGTTCACGCCGGGCAGGCCATCGGCCACGCGGGTGACATAATCGCGCAAGGGCGGTGACAGATAGGCATCCACCACGGCGGTGTTGGCGCGCGGCACCAGCCGGATCACGGCGCCGACATCGTGGCTGCACGTCACCTGCGTGAAGCCAAGGCTGCGGGCGATGGCGGCCACGCGCGCTTCGTGCGCCGGATGGGCGTGGCCGTGCAGGCAGGCCACGGCCAGGCTGCGATAGCCGGCAGCGAACGCGGCTTGCAGCGCCGCCCGCGCGGCGGCTTCGTCCAGCGGGCGCAGCACCTCGCCTTCGGCGCTCACCCGCTCGTCAATCTCGATCACGGCGGCGTGCAGCGGTTCGGGCTTGATGATCTCCAGCGCGAAAATGTCGGGCCTTGCCTGGTGGCCGATGCTCAGCGCGTCGCGGTGGCCGCGCGTGATGGCCAGCACGGTGGGCGCGCCTTTGCGCTCCAGCAGCGCGTTGGTGGCCACGGTGGTGCCCATGCGCACGGCGGCGATGGGGGCGGGATCGCCTCCGCGCAGACGGGCGATGCCGGCCAGCGCCGCATCGTCATAATGTTCGGGCGCGTGAGACAGCAGCTTGGCCGTGGCCAGCGCGCCATCCGGGCGCAGCGCGACGATATCGGTGAAGGTGCCGCCGCGATCGATCCAGAAATGCCAGCCTGTCATGGCGCGGTGGTGGCGGGGCGGGGCGGGGCGGTCAAGGGTGAAGAATGGGGGGCCGGCGCCGGGCGCGTGCGCTCAAGGCTGGCTTGGCCCGGCCAGCGCCTTCAGTTCGGCGAGCAGATCAAGCGCCTCGCGCGGGGTGATATTGTCGGGATCAATCGCCGCCAGCCGGTCGCGCACGTCGTCGCCCGGCGCGGCGGCCGGGGCGGCGAACAGGGGCAGGCTGTCCACGCCCGCTGCAATGCCGCCGGTCTGGTCACGCCGGGCCTCCAGCCGCGTGAGGATGGCGCGGGCGCGGGTGAGGACGGGGGCGGGAATGCCGGCGAGGCGGGCGACGGCGAGGCCATAGCTCTTGTCGGCACTGCCGGGCGCGACCTGATGCAGGAAGACGAGATCGCCTTTCCATTCGCGCACCTTCACGGTGACGCTGGCGAGGCTGGCGAGCTTGGCCGTCAGCGGCACCAGCTCGTGATAATGGGTGGCGAACAGGCAGCGGCAGGCCAGATCGTCGTGGACGGATTCCAGCACCGCCCAGGCGATGGCGAGGCCATCATAGGTGGAGGTGCCGCGCCCCACTTCATCCAGGATGACGAGGCTGCGCTGGCTCGCGCCCGAAAGGATGGCCGCCGTTTCCACCATCTCCACCATGAAGGTTGAGCGGCCCTGCGCCAGATCGTCGGACGCGCCGACGCGGCTGTAGAGCCGGTCCACCACGCCGATATGGGTGGATGCCGCGGGCACATAGCTGCCGGCCTGGGCCAGCACGGCGATCAGCGCATTCTGGCGCAGGAAGGTGGATTTGCCGGCCATGTTGGGGCCGGTGACCAGCCAGACGCGGCGATCGGCCGACAGGTCGCAATCATTGGGCGTGAAGCGATTGCCCCCCGAACGCACGGCAAATTCCACCACCGGGTGGCGGCCGGCTTCGATGTGGAAGGCGGTGCTGGCGTCCACCATGGGCTGGCACCAGTTTTCGGATGCGGCGAGTTCGGCAAGCGCGGCCGCGACGTCGAGCCGGGCAAGGCCAGCGGCGGTGGCGGCCAGGCTGTGCGTGTGGGCCAGCACGGCATCGCGCAATTCCTCAAGATGGGCGGCTTCGGCGGCGAGCGCATGATCGGCGGCGCTGGCGATGCGGGCGGCAAGTTCGCCAAGTTCCGGCGAGGTGAAGCGCACCGCGCCGGCCATGGTCTGGCGGTGGATGAAGCCCGAATCGGCGCGCAGCAGCGGATCGGCGCGCGCGGCCGGCACCTCGATATGATAGCCCAGCACATTGTTGTGGCGGATCTTCAGCGCGCTGATGCCGGTTTCGGCCTTCAGCCGGGCTTCCAGTGCGGCGACGGCGCTGCGGCCATCGCGGGCGGTGTCGCGCAAGCTATCGAGCGCGGCGTCAAAGCCGGGGCGGATGGCACCGGGCAGTTCCAGCGGCGGTTCTTCCACCAGCGTGTGCGCCAATTGGTCGGTGAGGGCGGCCAGGCCGGTGCCGATCCGGGCCAGCGTGTCGCCGAGCAGGGCCGGCAATCCGGCGAGGCTGGCGCGCGCGCCCAGCGCCTCCCGCAGTGCGGCGGCGCGGGCCAGGCCCTGGCCCAGCTGGCCCAGATCGCGCGGGCTCCAGCGGCCGATGGTGAGGCGGGCGAGCGCGCGGGCGATATCGGGCAGGCCGGCCAGCGTGTCGCGGGTGGCGGCGCGGGTGATGGGATCGGCAAGGAACCAGCCGACCGACGCATGGCGGGCAGTGATGGCGGCGACATCGGTGAGCGGGGCGGCCAGATCCTCCCCCCACTGGCGGGCACCGGCGGCGGTGACCGTGCGGTCGCAGGCGGCTTCCAGGCTGTGGCGGCCATGGCTGCGCGGCAGTTCCAGGCTGGCCCGGGTCGCGGCATCGATGGCCATGCGGCTGCCGGCCAGTTCGCGGCGCGGCGGCAGGATCAGCGGTGCCGCGGCGCGGGCGGTTTCGGCGGTGTAGGCGAGCAGGGCACCGGCGGCGGCCAGTTCCGGCGCGGTGAAATCGCCCCAGCCATCCAGCGTGGCGACGCCGAAGCGGGATTTCAGGGTGGATTCGGCGCGGGCGGCGGAAAAATCGGCGGCCGGGCGCGCGGTGCCGGCCAGCGCCGCGCCTTCGGGCACCAGCAATTCGGCCGGCGCAAGGCGGGCGATCTCGCCCTTCAGGTCGGCCAGCGGGCCGGCGCGGGTGTGGAAGGCGCCGGTGGACAGATCGAGCCAGGCGAGGCCGGCGGCGCTGCCCTCCCCGGCGATGGCGGCCAGCCAGTTGGCGCGGCGCGGCTCCAGCAGGCCGCTTTCGGTGACGGTGCCCGGCGTGACGACCCTTACAATATCGCGCGCCACCAGCGATTTGCCGCCGCGCGCCTTGGCCTGCGCCGGGGTTTCGACCTGTTCGGCCACCGCCACCCGGTGGCCGGCGCGGATCAGGCGGGCAAGATAGGCTTCATGGGCATGGACGGGCACGCCGCACATCGGCACCGGCTCCCCGGCATGTTCGCCGCGCCGGGTGAGCGCGATGTCGAGCGTGGCGGCGGCGGCCACCGCATCATCGAAGAACAATTCATAGAAATCGCCCATGCGGAAGAACAGCAGGGCATCCGGCGCCTGGGCTTTCAGCGCCAGATATTGCGCCATCATGGGGGAAGCGTTGCTCACGGCCCCTGCGATAGCGCGGGGGCGCGCAGCCGCAAAGGGGCCAGCGCCAGATCGGCTGCGCTGCCAAGACACTTGCCCCTTTGCTGCCACAATCCTATCCGTGCTGGAAACTCGGGATGCAGCGATGAGCAATCAGAACGACAACGACTTCGGCGGCAAGGATTTCGGCGACCGCGAGGCGCTGAACTACCACCGCACCGGCAAGGCCGGAAAGATCGAGATCATCGCCTCCAAACCGATGGCGACGCAGCGCGATCTGTCGCTCGCCTATTCGCCCGGCGTGGCCGCGCCGGTGCGGGCCATCGCCGCCGATCCCGACAGCGCCTATGATTACACGATCAAGGGCAATCTGGTCGCCGTCATCTCCAACGGCACCGCCATTTTGGGCCTGGGCAATCTGGGCGCGCTGGCATCCAAGCCGGTGATGGAAGGCAAGGCGGTGCTGTTCAAGCGCTTTGCCGACATCGACAGCATCGATCTGGAAGTCGCCACCGAGGATGTCGACAAGTTCATCGCCTGCGTGGAGCTGCTGGAGCCGAGCTTCGGCGGCATCAACCTTGAGGACATCAAGGCCCCGGAATGCTTCATCATCGAATCGACCCTGAAGGAGCGGATGAACATCCCGGTGTTCCACGATGACCAGCATGGCACCGCCATCGTGGCGGCCGCCGGCCTGATCAACGCGCTGCACCTGACCGGCCGCAAGCCGGAAGACGTGAAATTGGTGGTGAACGGCGCCGGCGCTGCCGCCATCGCCTGCGTGGAACTGGTGAAGCTGTTCGGCGTGAGAAACGTGATCATGTGCGACACGTCGGGCGTGATTTACGTTGGCCGCGAAAAGGGCATGAACCAGTGGAAATCGGCCCATGCCGCCGTGACCGACGCGCGTGACCTTTCCGCCGCGATGGTGGGGGCCGATGTGTTCTTCGGCCTGAGCCAGCAGGGCGCGGTGAGCCCGGCGATGGTGGCCAGCATGGCCGCCAACCCGATCATCTTTGCCATGGCCAACCCTGATCCGGAAATCACCCCGGAAGAGGTGCACGCCGTGCGTTCGGATGCGATCGTGGCGACGGGCCGCAGCGATTATCCCAACCAGGTCAACAATGTGCTGTGCTTCCCCTATCTGTTCCGGGGCGCGCTGGATGTGCGGGCCACCGCCATCAACGAGCAGATGAAGCTGGCCGCCGCCAACGCCATCGCCAGCCTGGCGCGCATGCCGGTGCCTGATGAGGTGGCGGCAGCCTATGGCGGCAAGGCGCGCAATTTCGGCCCGGAATATATCATTCCCGCCCCCTTCGATCCGCGCCTGATCGAACATGTGCCGATCGCGGTCGCCAAGGCGGCGATGGCATCGGGCGCGGCCAAGAAGCCCTTCTTTGACGAGGAGGCTTACGCCCAGGAACTGCGCGGGCGGCTCAATCCCACCACGTCGATCCTGCAGGCGGCGATCGACACGGCGCAGAGCCGGCCGCGCCGCGCCGTGTTTGCTGAAGCCGAGCAGGAGGTGGTGCTGCGCGCTGCCATCAACTGGCGCAACAGCGGCTATGGCACGCCGGTGCTGGTTGGCCGCGAAGGCCCGGTGCGCGAAGGCCTCGCCCGGCTGGGGGTGGAAGATCCCGACAGTTTCGAAGTGCACAACAGCGCCATCTCGCCGCTGGTGCCGCGCATGGTCGATCATCTTTATGCCCGGCTGCAGCGGCGCGGCATGTTGCACCGCGACGTGCAGCGCATGGTCAATCACGAGCGCAATGTGTTCGGCGCGCTGCTGGTGGCGATGGGGGAAGCCGATCTGATGCTCACCGGCGTCACCCGCAACTTTGCCACCACCTATCGCCAGGTGCGCCAGGTGATCGATCCGACGCCCGGCCACCGCCCGTTCGGCATCCACATGCTGGTGGGCAAGCAGCAGACGATCTTCATCGCCGACACCACGGTGACAGAGCGGCCCGATGCCACGCTGCTGGCTGACATCGCGGTGGAAACCGCTGCCGTCGCCCGCCGGCTGGGGGTGGAGCCGCGCGTCGCCTTCCTGTCCTATTCCAATTTCGGCAACCCGCGCGGCAGCATCGTCGATGGCATGCGCGAGGCGGTGAAACTGCTCGACAGCCGCCAGGTCGGTTTCGAATATGAAGGCGAAATGTCGGCCGACGTGGCGCTGAACCCGGCGATGCGCCAGCAATATCCGTTCAGCCGGCTTTCCGGCCCGGCCAATGTGCTGATCATGCCCGGCCTGCACAGCGCCAACATCTCGGCCAAGCTGATCAAGGAGGTCGCCAATCTGCGCGTGGTCGGCCCGATGCTGGTCAACATGGGCTCCCCGGTGCAGATCGTGCCGATGAACGCCTCGGCGTCTGACATCGTCACGCTGGGTGTGCTGGCCTCGACAGGCGTGGTGTGCTGAAGTCGCCGATCCTCCTCATCCACGGCATGTGGTCCACCCCGGCCACGTTCGACCGGCTGCGCCCGCTGCTGGAGGCCGCCGGCCACCGCACCCATGCGCCGTTCGTGCTGTTCCATGACCGCCCGGCCAGCCTGCCGCCGCACCCGGCGCTCACCGAGCTGTCGATCACCGCCTATGTCGATCATCTGGTGGCCGAAGCCGGCAAGCTTGGCGAACCGCCGATCATCCTCGGCCATTCGATGGGCGGCCTGCTGGCGCAGCTGGTGGCGCAGCGCATTCCGCATGCGGGGCTGGTGCTGCTGTCGCCGGCGGCGGCGGCCAACAGCCAGGCCCCCAGCCTTGATCCGGCCAAGACGCTGAAGAATGTCGTGCTGAAATGGGGCTGGTGGGAAAAGCCGACCCTGTGTGACGCGGCCGGCGCGCGCTGGGGCATCTTCAACGGCGTGCCGGAAGAGGTGACCCAGGCGGAGATCGCGGCGCTGGTGTGGGATTCGGGCCGGGTGCTGGCCGAAATGGCGCTGCCGCCGCTGTTCGGCAATGTCACGCGCGTCGATCATGCCCGGCTGAACCAGCCGGCGCTGGTGATCGTGGGCACGGCCGACCGCATCACCCCGCCCGGCATCGCGCGGGCGACGGCGCGGCGGCTGACCGGGCGCATCGATTATCACGAGCTGCCACACGCGCCGCACTGGCTGTTCTGGGGCGAACTGGAGAGCCGCGTGGGGGCATTGGTGGTCGATTGGCTGGCGACGCTGGCCTGAAGGCGGCACTGGCTGCCGAAGCACGTGCCCTGGGCTTTGCCGACATCGGCGTGACCGCCGCCGACGCGGTGCCTGAGGCCGGCGCGCGGCTGCGGCAATGGCTGGCAGACGGCTGCCACGGCGACATGATCTGGATGGCAGCCCGTGCCGACGAGCGCGCCAGCCCGCAGGGCCTGTGGCCGGATGTCCGCTCCGTCATCATGCTCGGCACCAGCTATGCGCCGCCGCTCGATCCGCTGCGGCTGGCGGGGCAAGGCGATACCGGCGTCATCTCGGTTTACGCGTGGAACCGCGACTATCATGATCTGATCAAGAAGCGGCTGAAGGCGCTGGCGCGCTGGCTGGTGGCGACGGCCGGGGGCGATGTGAAGGTGTTTGTGGACACCGCGCCGGTGATGGAAAAGCCGCTGGCCGCCGCTGCCGGGCTGGGCTGGCAGGGCAAGCACACCAATCTTGTGTCCCGCTCCCATGGCAGCTGGCTGTTCCTCGGCGCCATCTACACCACGCTCGATCTGCCGGCGGACGCAGCCCATGCGAACCGCTGCGGCAGCTGCGCCCGCTGCCAGACGGCCTGCCCGACGGAGGCCTTTCCCGCGCCCTACCGCCTCGATGCCCGGCGCTGCCTCGCCTATCTGACCATCGAGCACGCCGGGCCGATCCCGGACGAATTCCGCGCCCCCATGGCCAACCGCATCTATGGCTGCGATGATTGCCTGTCGGTCTGCCCGTGGAACCGCTTTGCCAAGGCCACCGAGGAGCCGGCCTTCCTGCCGCGCGCCGAACTGACCGCGCCCAAGCTCGCCGAACTGCTGGCGCTGGACGACGCCAGCTTCCGCGCGCTGTTCTCCGGCTCCGCGATCAAGCGCATTGGGGTCAACCGCTTCATCCGCAACTGCCTTTATGCCGCCGGCAACAGCGGCGATGCCGCGCTGCGCCCGCATGTCGCCGCGCATCTGAACAGCGACGACGCCGTGGTCGCCGACGCCGCGCACTGGGCCCTGGCCCGATTGGAGAGAGCATGACCAGCATCCCCACCGGCACTGCCCGCCTCGCCGCGCTGCAACTGGGCAGCCGGGCCACCACCGCCGAAACGCTGGCTGCGCTGCTCGAACGCCGCGACGAACTGATCGCGGCAAAGCCCGACCTGCTGGTGCTGCCCGAAGCCCTGCTTGGCGGCTATCCCAAGGGCACGGATTTCGGCGTGCGGCTGGGCTATCGCACGCCGGCCGGGCGCGACGCGTTCAAGCGTTATTGGGAACAGGCGATCGAACCCGATGGCCCGGAAATCGCCAGCTTGAGCGAGCTCGCCGCCGCCATCGGCTGCACAATGGTGGTGGGTGCGATCGTCCGGCAGGGCGCGACGCTCTATTGCTGCGCGCTGCATTTTGCGCCCGACGGCAGTTTCGCCGGCATGCGCCGCAAGCTGATGCCCACGGCGGCCGAACGGCTGGTGTGGGGGCAGGGCGGGGCGGAGGATGTGATCAGCTTCGCCAGCCCGGTGGGGCGCATCGCGCCGGTGATCTGCTGGGAAAATTTCATGGCCCCGCTCAGGCTCGCCCTGTACGGGCAGGGCGTCACCATCTGGGCCGCACCCACGGTGGACGAGCGCCCGCAGTGGGAGGTGGCGATGCGCCACATCGCCCACGAAGGCCGCTGCTTCGTCGTTTCTGCCTGCCAATATGTGCCCGGCACCGAAACGGCGCTGGGCGACCCGATCACCCTGCGCGACCGGCCGGTGGATGCGCCGATCATCGCCGGCGGCAGCCTGATCGTCTCGCCAATGGGCGAGGTGCTGGCTGGGCCGCTGCGCGGCGGCGAAGGCTTGCTGATCGTGGACGTGGATCTGGCCGACATCGTGCGCGCCCGCTTCGATTTCGATGCCAGCGGCCATTATGCCCGGCCCGATATGTTCAGACTGGACGTGATGCCGCCGCCGCGCTGAAACTCCTCGCCTGAGGAGTTTCCCGCATGACCGATTCCCTGTTCATCGGCCTGTCTGACACGCAAGCCCCGCAATCACTGGTGCTGAAGCGCGCCAACCGCCACGGCCTGATCGCGGGGGCCACCGGCACCGGCAAGACCGTCACGCTGCAAGGGCTGGCCGAAGGCTTTGCCCGCGCCGGCGTGCCGGTGTTCCTGGCCGATGTGAAGGGCGATATCGCCGGCATGGCCAAGGCCGGCAGCGAGGCCGCGGCGTGGACCGGCCAACGCGCCATGGAGCTGAAGATCGACGATTACGACTGGGAAGCCATGCCGGTGGTGTTCTGGGATCTGTTCGGCCAATCCGGCCACCCGATCCGCACCACCATTTCCGAAATGGGGCCGCTGCTGCTGTCGCGCCTGATGGGGCTGAATGACACGCAGGAAGGCGTGCTCAGCGTCGCTTTCCGCTATGCCGATGATCAGAAATTGCTGCTGCTCGACATGGCCGATCTGCGCGCCATGCTGGCCTGGTGTGCGGACAATGCCGGTGAACTGGCGGCGCAGTACGGCAATGTGACCAAGGCCAGCGTCGGCGCGATCCAGCGCCAGCTGCTCACCCTGGAAGCGCAGGGCGGCGCCGCCTTCTTTGGCGAGCCGGCGTTCGACATCAGCGATTTCATCGCGCTGGATGCCAAGGGGCGGGGCCGGGTGAACATCCTGGCGGCCGACAGACTGATGCAGTCGCCGCGCCTCTATGCCACCTTCCTGCTCTGGCTGCTGTCGGAACTGTTCGAAACGCTGCCCGAGGTGGGCGATCCCGACAAGCCGCGCCTCGTCTTCTTCTTCGATGAGGCGCATCTGTTGTTTGACGAAGCGCCTGACGCGCTGCTCGACAAGGTGGAGCAGGTGGTGCGGCTGATCCGCTCCAAGGGCGTCGGCGTCTATTTCGTCACCCAGAACCCGATCGACATTCCGGAAAAGGTGGCGGGCCAACTCGGCAACCGGGTGCAGCACGCGCTGCGCGCCTTCACCCCGCGCGACGCCCGCGCCATCAAGAGCGCCGCCGAGACGTTCCGGCCCAACCCGCGCCTCGACGTGGCGTCGGCCATAACCGAACTGAAGGTGGGGGAGGCGCTGGTCTCCACCCTGCAGCCCGACGGCGCGCCCAGCCCGGTCGAGCGCACCCGCATAGCCCCGCCGCGCAGCCGCATCGGCCCGCTGACGCCGGCCGAACGCGCCGAGATCATCAACGCCTCCCCCTTCGCCGGTAAATATGAGGAGGTGGTGGACCGCGAATCCGCCGCCGAACTGCTGGCGATGAAGCGCGAGGCGGCCGCCGCCCAGGCCGAGGCCGAGAAGCAGGCGGCGCTGCAAGCCAAGCTGGACGCGCAGGCGGCAAAGGAGGAGGCGCGCCTGCAAGCCCAGCGCGAGCGCGACGCCGCGCGGCTGGCCGCCGCCCAGGCCCGCGCCGCCGCCCGGCCAAGCGCCACGGAAAAGGCGGTGCAAAGCGCGGTGACGGCAGCGGCCAGTTCGCTGGGCCGGCAGGTGGCAGGCAGTCTGGGGAAAAGCCTGGTGCGGGGGATATTGGGCAGCTTGTTCAAATAATCCTCTCCCCTCCTTGCGAAGCAGGGAGGGGCTGGGGGAGGGTGTCTGCCACCAACGCAATCCCGCTCATGCCGAGCGTGTCGACGCGTGAGCGGGATTGGTGATTGCTGCACGACGCCGGCAAGGGCACAGTCTGCCCACACAACAGGGGAGAGACACATGACCACCACCCGCCGCTGGCTGCTGGCAGCCCGCCCGAACGGCCCTTTGCAGGACAGTGATTTCGAACTTGTCACCGTGCCGCTGCCGGACGTGGGCGACGGCCAGTTCCTCGTCAAACTCACGCATTTCTCCTTCGATCCCACCCAGCGCGGCTGGCTGGGCGGGGACACCTATCTGCCGGCCGTGCCGATCGGCGGCGTGGTGCGCGCCGGCGGGATCGGGGCGGTGGTCGAAAGCCGCCATCCCGGCTTTGCCGTGGGCGATATCGTGCAGGGCACGTTCGGCTGGCAGGAACATTCCTTGAGCGACGGCATGACCGAGACCGGGCCGGTGACGAAGCTGCGCGCCGGCATCACGCCGGAACAGGCGCTCGGCGTGTTCGGCGTGACCGGGCTGACGGCCTGGTTCGGCCTCACCGAAATCGGCCAGCCCAAGGCGGGGGACACGGTGCTGGTGTCGGGCGCGGCGGGCGCGACCGGCAGTGTGGTGGTGCAGGTGGCCAAGGCGCTGGGCTGCACCGTGATCGGCATCGCCGGCGGTGCGGACAAGTGCCGCTGGGTTGTCGAACAGGCCGGGGCGGACGCCTGCATCGATTACCGCGCCGGCAATGTGGCGCGGGCCATCCGGCAGCATGCGCCGGGCGGCGTGAATGTGGTGTTCGAAAATGTCGGCGGCGCGATCCTGGATGCGGCGCTGGCCAATCTGGCACTGAACGCGCGGGTGGTGCTGTGCGGCGGCATTTCCAGCTACAACGACACCGCCGACAACCGCCAGCCGGGCCTGAGCAACTATATGAACCTCACCGTGATGCGCGCGCGGATGGAAGGCTTCATCATCCTCGATTTCGCCCGGCGCTATGGCGAGGGCGTGGCGGAACTGGCCAGGCTGATGGCCGCCGGCAAGCTGAAGACCGCCGAGGATGTGGCGGAAGGCTTTGAAAACTGCCCGGCGACGCTGCGGCGCCTGTTCGAAGGCAAGAATTTCGGCAAGCAGCTGCTCAGGGTGTGAGAAGCGCGCCTCAGAACGTCCCCGGCAGTTCCCGCTGCACGGCAGTCGGCTCGCGGGCGAGCAGCGGCTGGCGGCCGAGGGACTGTTCGCTCAGGCTGTCCGCAGCCGCCGCGATGGCGGGGCAGCTGCCGCCGGTGACAGCGCCGACAGCGGCGGCAACCGAGGCCTCGTTGCGGCCGATGGCCTGCTGATACTGGTCGGCCGCGGCGCAGGTCTTGCCGCCGCGCGAGGGCAGATAGGGGGCAAGGCCGGTGTAATAATCGCCCTGCCGGCTGGCATTCTGGGTGGCAAAGGCAATGATGCGCAGCCGGTCGTCGCAGGCGGCGCGGTCGACGGCGATCTGGCCGACCGGCTTGCCATAGCTGTTGGCGCCCACCAGGGTCAGCCGGTTCTGGAGCCAGGGCAGCATGGCATTGGTCACCAGCTCGCTGGCCGAGGCGGTGGCCCCGGTGGCGATGACGGCCAGATCAGTGGGGGCGGTGGAGTCGCTGCCCGGGGTGAACAGGCGGGTGGCATTGTTGGCGGAGAGCGACGGCCGGAAGACAGTGTAGCTGAACACGTCGCTGGGCAGGCGGTTGCCGCCGAGCAGATCGCCGGTCAGCTCGGCAATGCTCACCAGGCCGCCGCCATTGTAGCGGAAATCCAGGATGATGCGGGACGCACCTTCGCTGCGGAAGCGGTTGAAGGCGGCGCGCAGCGGGGTTTCGGCGCTGGAGATGAAGGTGCGCAGGTTGACATAGCCCACCTTGCCGGCCGGTTCGGTGAAGACCTGCACGCCGAAATCGGGCGAGACCGGCGGAATGTCGAAATTGGTCTTGGTGACGGTGCGGGTGCGCTCCCCATCCGGCAGGCTGAAGCGCAGGGTGCGGGTGACGCCGGCCGTGCTTGGCCCCAGCGCGTCGGACACGGCGGCGGCACCGCCCTGCGCGAACAAGGTGGCCACCGGCACCAGCACGTCAGATGTGGTGCCAATGGCAATGATCTCCGCCCCGCGCCGGAAGCCGGCGGCATAGGCCGGGCCGCTTTCATAGACATCCAGCACGAAAGCGCGGGCGTTGGCGCTGTCGTAGAACACGCGGATGCCCAGCGCCGCCGTCTGCCCGGTGGCATAGAAGGCATCTTCCTGCGCGATCGAGGTGAGATAGGTGAAGCCGCGATCCTTGCCCGCCGCCCGCGCCGTGGCGGTGAGGGCATCGATATAGGCCTGCACCGTGGCATAGGGCGCGGGATCAAGGCTGGCCGGCAGATCATCGGGGAACAGATAATTGGCGCGGATCTGCGCTTCGGCCCACAATTGCCGATCGCGCAGCGTACATTGCGCGGTTGGCGTGGTGGGGGCCGTGCTGCCGGTGCCGGCGGTGCTGCCGGTGCTGCTGCCGCCACCCCCGCAGGCGGCCAGGCTGAGCTGGGCACACAGGGCAAGGGCGGCTGCGCTGCGGCGCAGGACGGGGCGGCAAGGCATGCGCCCATCTTGTCGGGCGACGCGGCAAAGTCCAGCAGCCGGCTGGTGAATTTTGCCGCAGCCGGGCCGCCCCTTGACGCGGCAGAGGCGCACACCCATATGCCGGATCAGCCGCTGGCACTCGTTTGACGTGAGTGCCAACAGCGGCGAGAACTTCAAAACGAAAGAGGGAAACATGGCATTCCGTCCACTCCATGACCGCGTGCTGGTCCGCCGCGTCGAAGCTGAAGCCAAGACGGCCGGCGGCATCATCATTCCGGACAGCGCCAAGGAAAAGCCGCAGGAAGGCGAGATCGTCGCTGTCGGCACCGGCGCCCGCGCCGAGAATGGCACCGTCACCCCGCTGGAAGTGAAGGCCGGTGACCGCATCCTGTTCGGCAAGTGGTCGGGCACCGAGGTCAAGCTGAACGGCGAAGACCTGCTGATCATGAAGGAAAGCGATATCTTGGGGATCATGGGCTAAGCCCAACCCAATTCGCTGAATTCCAACGATATTTTAGGAGCAAGACACATGGCTGCCAAGGACGTGCAATTTGGCCGTAACGCGCGTGAGCGCATCATCCGCGGCGTGGATATCCTCGCCGATGCCGTGAAGGTGACGCTGGGCCCCAAGGGCCGCAACGTCGTCATTGAAAAGTCGTTCGGCGCGCCGCGCATCACCAAGGACGGTGTGTCGGTGGCGAAGGAAATCGAACTGAAGGATCGGTTCGAGAATCTTGGCGCCCAGATGGTGCGCGAAGTCGCTTCCAAGACCAACGACGCGGCCGGTGACGGCACCACCACCGCCACCGTGCTGGCCCAGGCCATCGTGCGCGAAGGCATGAAGTCGGTCGCCGCCGGCATGAACCCGATGGATCTGAAGCGCGGCATCGACATGGCTGTCGGCAAGGTTGTCGAAGACCTCAAGGCCCGTTCGAAGCCGGTCGCCGGCTCGTCGGAAATCGCCCAGGTCGGGACCATCTCGGCCAATGGCGAGCGTGAAATTGGCGACATGATCGCCAAGGCCATGGAAAAGGTTGGCAAGGAAGGCGTCATCACCGTCGAAGAAGCCAAGGGCATGGACAGCGAGCTGGACGTGGTCGAAGGCATGCAGTTCGACCGTGGCTATCTGAGCCCCTACTTCATCACCAATGCCGAGAAGATGCAGGTCGAGCTCGACAACCCCTACATCCTGATCCACGAAAAGAAGCTTTCGAACCTGCAGGCGATGCTCCCCGTGCTGGAAGCCGTGGTGCAGTCGGGCCGTCCGCTGCTCATCATCGCCGAAGACGTGGAAGGCGAAGCGCTGGCCACCCTGGTGGTCAACAAGCTGCGCGGCGGCCTGAAGGTCGCTGCCGTCAAGGCGCCGGGCTTCGGTGATCGCCGCAAGGCCATGCTGGAAGACATCGCCATCCTGACCGCCGGCGAGATGATCAGCGAAGATCTGGGCATCAAGCTGGAAAATGTCACGCTGCCGATGCTGGGCAAGGCCAAGCGCGTCACCATCGACAAGGACAACACCACCATCGTCGATGGCGAAGGTTCGGCCGATCAGATCAAGGCGCGCGTGGAACAGATCCGCGCCCAGATCGAAGTCACCACCAGCGACTATGACCGCGAGAAGCTGCAGGAGCGTCTGGCCAAGCTGGCTGGCGGTGTGGCCGTGCTGAAGGTTGGCGGTTCGACGGAAGTCGAAGTCAAGGAGCGCAAGGACCGCGTTGATGATGCCCTGCACGCCACCCGCGCTGCGGTGGAAGAAGGCATTGTTCCGGGCGGCGGCACGGCGCTGCTCTATGCCACCAAGGCCCTGGACGGCCTGAAGGGCGCCAACGACGACCAGACCCGCGGCATCGACATCATCCGCCGCGCCATCCAGACTCCGTTGCGCCAGATCGCCAGCAACGCCGGCCATGATGGCGGCGTGGTGGCCGGCAAGCTGCTGGAAGGCGGCGATGTCACCATCGGCTTCAACGCCCAGACCGAGGTGTATGAAAATCTGGTGGTGGCCGGCGTGATCGACCCGACCAAGGTTGTCCGCACTGCCCTGCAGGATGCCGCTTCGGTGGCCTCGCTGCTGATCACCACCGAAGCTGCCATCACCGATCTGCCGGCTGACGACAAGCCGGCGGCCGGCGGCATGCCCGGCGGCATGGGCGGCATGGGCGGCATGGATTTCTAAGATTGAGTTGGCTGGCCACAGCTCGGAGCGCTGTGGCCAGACTCAACGAAATCCGGCCGACACGAAAAAGGGCGGGGGCCAAAACCCCCGCCCTTTTTGCGTGTTCGACGGCGTGGCTCTGCCACGCTCTTTCTTTCTTCCTTCCTTCGCGCCTCAAGCGGACTCGGCGGCTGTGCCGCCGGCCGCGCCCAATTTGCGCCCAATCCGCAAAACCCTCCCCCAGCCCCTCCCTGCTTCGCAAGGAGGGGGCAGGTTGGCGCTTTTTTCGCCCCTCCCCGGGGAGACGGAAGATATTCCCCGTCAGCGCCCAAATACGGTCCCGGCACCCGCCCCCTCCACCACGCTGCGCGTGGTCCCCCTCCCCCAAAGGGGGAGGAGCCGGGCGCGCCTTACTTCGCCGCCCCAGCCTCAGCCTCTGCTGCCGCCACATCGGCATTGGCCTTGTCGATCACTGCCTGCTCATTGCCTGACGGCGCTTCGGCCGTCTTGCTGCACCCGGCGAGGGCGAGGATGACACAGAGAAAAAGCAGCGTGCGCATGGCGCGCACGATAGGCGCCGCTTGGCGCGGCGCCAAGCCCGTGCCACCATCGCGCCATGGGCCTTTATTCCGAAACCATCTTTCCCTGGGTGCTCGACAAGGCGCTCGGCCATCCCAACATCATGCGCCGCCGCCAGGCGCTGGTGAGCGCGGCCAGCGGCGCGGTGCTGGAAATCGGCTTCGGATCGGGTGCGACCTTGCCCTTCTATGATCCGGCGCAGGTCAGCCGCCTCACCGTGGTCGAGCCATCCGAAGGCATGAACCGGCGGGCGGCGGCGCGGCTGGTACAAAGCCCGGTGCCGATCACATCGGTGCCCGGCGCGGGCGAACGCCTGCCGTTTGCCGACGCCAGTTTCGACACGGTGGTCTGCTGCCTCACCCTGTGTTCGGTGCAGGATGTGGGGCAGGTGCTGGCCGAGGTGCGGCGCGTGCTGAAACCCGGCGGCCGCTTCCTGTTTCTGGAACATGTGCTGTCCGACGATCCGCAGCGCCAGCGCTGGCAGCGCCGGCTGAACCCGGTGCAGCGCGTGGTGGCGGTGGGCTGCAATCTTGATCGCCCCTCGGCGCTGCTGGTGCAGCAGGCCGGCTTCCGCCTCGATCCTCTGCCCGGCCAAGAGGAGGAGCCGGCGTTCGGCGCGCTGCGCAAACTCACCCCGCTGGTGATGGGCTGCGCGATCAGGGCTTAGGCGGCGGGTCAGCCGGATCGGCAAACGGGTCGTCCGCTGCCGGTAACTGGCCGCCCAGCAACTGCAGCCGGCGGCGCTGCAAATAGGCGGACCGTGTCAGCGCATAATCGTCCAGGCTTTCGGCCAGCAGCTGATCGGCGCCGGTTTCGATCAGCTGGTTGCGGAAATTGATCACGCGGCCGGCGGTCATGCCGATGCGCACGTCCCAGCCGGGGTGGAGGAAGGCGTTGCGGGTGAAATCGGCGGGATCGACGAAGAAATCCACCGGGAAGGCGATGCCGTCGCGCAAGGTGGAGGGGCCGAACAGCGGCAGCACCACATAGGGCCCGGATTTCACCCCCCAGTGCGCCAGGGTGAGGCCGAAATCCGCCGGTTCGCGCGGGCGGCCGAGATCGGTGGCGACATCGGCGATGCCGCCGACGCCCAGCGTGGTGTTGAGCAGGAAGCGGTCGAGCGTGCGGAACGCCTGCGCCAGCTTGCCTTGCAGCACGGCGTTGGCGAAATTGGCCGGCTCACCATAGTTGCCATAGGCGTTGGTGACGGCGGTGCGCGCCGGCTTGGGCACCACGGCGCGGTAGGACACGGCGATCGGGCGCACCACCCAGCGATCAAGGCCCTTGTTGAAATTATAGACGCGGCGGTTGGACGCCTCCCACGGATCCGCCTCGGCCCGGGCCAGATCGGTGCTGGGTTTGGCCACGCAGGCGGGCAGGAGAAGCAGCAGGGCAAGTGCCGGACGGGGGAAGCGGGCCATGGCCGGACAGTGCCACGAATGGCGGGGCCACGACAAGGCAGCGGCGTGACAGGCCGGGCATCACATAAAGATTGCTTTATGTCGTTATGCTGGAGTAGAGGGGCGGCATGGAACAGCTGCTCGCCATCTTTCGCGCCATCGGAGACCCCAGCCGGCTGCGCATCCTGCTGCTGGTGCAGGGGATGGAGCTGGCGGTGGGCGAAATCGCGCAGGTTTTGCAGCAAAGCCAGCCGCGAGTCTCCCGCCATCTGCGCATTCTGGCCGAATCGGGCCTGGTGGAGCGCGTGCGCGAAGGCGCATGGGTGTTCGTGCGGCCGGGGCCGGCGGCGATCAGCGGCCCGGCCTTGCAGGCGATCACCGCGCTGGGGGCGCATCTGCCCGGCGCCGCCGATCTGGGCGCTGCCGACCGGGCGCGCCTGGCCGTGGTGCGCGCCGACCGGGCGGCGGCGGTGGACAGCTGGTTTGCCGCCCATGCCGGCGAATGGCAGCAGGAACGCTCGCTCCACAGCAGCGAGGCGGCGGTGGAAGCCGCGATCGTGGCGGCGCTGGGCGATGCCGGGCTGGGCGATCTGGTGGATGTCGGCACCGGCACCGGCCGGATGATCGAGCTGCTGGGCCCGCGCGCGCGCAGCGCGCTGGGGCTGGACCGCAACCCGGAAATGCTGCGGCTGGCGCGCAACCGGCTGGATGCCGCCGGCCTGACCGCCGCGCGGGTGCAGACCGGCGACATGTACAATCTGCCGCTGAGCGCCGGCGCGTGTGACACGCTCGTCCTGCACCAGGTGCTGCATTATGCCGATGATCCCGCCGCCGTGATCGAAGAGGGCGCGCGGGTGCTGCGCCCCGGCGGCCGGCTGCTGGTGATCGATCTGATGCCGCACGCCCGCGAGGAATTGCGGGTGGAGCGCCGCCATCTGCGCCTGGGCTTTGCCGACGAGGCGATCATCGGCTGGATGCGCGGTGCCGGGCTGGCGGCGCGGGTGGCCGGCCGGCTGCCGCCGGATGCGCCGGATGCGCTGGGCGTGACGATCTGGCTGGGGGAGGCGGCGCGATGAGCCTCACCCTCAGCCAGATGGCCGAAGCCGCGCGCGCCCTGAACGGCCCGCTGTTTGCCGATCTGCCGGGCGATCTGGCGGTGTCGTTCGAATTTTTCCCGCCGAAGACCCCGGCGATGCAGGAAACTTTGTGGCAGGCGGTGGAAACGCTGGTGCCGCTGGCCCCACGCTTCTTTTCCGTCACCTATGGCGCCGGCGGCACGACGCGGGAGCGCACCCATGCCACGGTGGCGCGCATCGCCAGCGAGACGCCGGTGCCGGCCGCCGCGCACCTGACCTGCGTGAACGCCACCGCGGACGAGCTGGATGCGATTGCCGACGCCTATTGGGATGCGGGCGTGCGCCATATCGTGGCGCTGCGCGGGGACCCGCCGGGTGGAGAGAGACGCTTCACCCCCGTGCCCGGCGGCCATGCCAGCGCCGCCGAACTGGTCGCCGCGCTGAAGCGCCGCCATGATTTCGAGATTTCGGTGAGCTGCTATCCGGAAGTGCACCCCGAAGCGGCGAGCCCGCAGGCCGATCTCGATGCGCTGAAGGCCAAGCATGATGCCGGGGCGACCCGGGCGATCAGCCAGTTCTTCTTTGAGCCCGACAGTTTCTTCCGCTTCCGCGACCGGGTGGCGGCTGCCGGCCTGGCCATGGAGCTGGTGCCGGGCATCCTGCCGGTGACCAATTTCGCCAACTTGCGGCGCATGGCGGCGAGCTGCAACACCCATGTGCCCGCCTGGATGGCACAGCTGTTCGGCGGGCTGGACGACAAGCCGGCCGCGCGCCAGCTGGTCGCCGCCACCGTGGCCGCCGAACTGTCGCGCCGCCTCTATGCCGGCGGCGTGCGCCATTTCCACTTCTACACGCTGAACCGGGCCGAGCTGAGCTATGCCATCTGCCATCTACTGGGCGTGCGGCCGGTGGAGGAGACACGCGCATGACCGCTGCCGCTGATTTGCGCGCTGCCGCCGCGGCGCGCATTCTGATCAAGGATGGCCCCTATGGCACGGCCGTGCAGGCGCTGGGCCTGAAGGGCACGGACTATGCCGGCAGCATCGCCAGCAACCACGATCAGAAGGGCAACAATGATCTGCTGAACCTGACACGGCCCGACGATATCGCCGGCATCTGCAACCGCTATATCGCCGCCGGGGCCGATCTGCTTGCCACCAACACGTTCAACGCCAACCGCATCAGCCAGGCCGATTATGGGCTGGAGGAGCGGGTGCGCGCGATCAACCTGGCCGCTGCCGGCATCATCCGCCGCTGTGTTGACGCCGCCATCGCGGCCGACGGCAAGCCCCGCTGGGTGGCCGGCAGCATCGGGCCGACCAACAAGACACTCTCCCTCTCCCCGCGCGTGAGCGACCCCGGCTACCGCGAAGTCACTTTCGACGGCGTGAAGGACGTTTATCGCGAACAGATTGATGCGCTGCTCGATGGCGGGGTGGATTTCATCCTCATCGAGACGGTGTTCGACACGCTCAATGCCAAGGCCGCCGCCTTTGCCGCCGCCGAAGCCGCCGACGCGCGCGGGACGGACGTGCCGGTGATGCTGTCGATGACTCTGACCGATCTGGCGGGGCGCAACCTCAGCGGCCAGACGGTGGAGGCCTTCTGGCACTCGATCGCCCATGTGAAGCCGGTGGCCGTTGGCCTCAACTGTTCCTTCGGCGCGACCGAACTGCGCCCGCATGTGCAGGCGCTGGCCCGCATCGCCGACACGCTCATCATGACCTATCCCAACGCCGGCCTGCCCAACGACATGGGCGCTTATGACGAGCTGCCGGACACCACCGCCGGCCTGATCCGGGGCTGGGCCGAGGAAGGCCTCGTCAACATCGTGGGCGGCTGCTGCGGCAACACGCCGGCGCATATCGCGGCGATGGCGCGCGCGGTGGCGGGGCTGCCGGCGCGGGTGATCCCCCACCCGGAACCGGCGCTGCGCCTGTCCGGTCTGGAGGCGCACAGGTTCGCGGCATGACGACGGCAAGTTTCATCAACATCGGCGAGCGCACCAACGTCACCGGATCGGCGGCGTTCAAGAAGCTGATCCTGAACGGCGATTACACCGCTGCCGTGGAAGTGGCGCGCCAGCAGGTCGAAAATGGCGCCCAGATCATCGACATCAACATGGATGAAGGCCTGCTCGACAGCGAGGCCGCGATGGTCACCTTCCTCAACCTGATCGCCGCCGAGCCGGACATCGCGCGCGTGCCGGTGATGGTGGATTCGTCAAAATGGAGCGTGATCGAAGCCGGCCTGAAGTGCCTGGCTGGCAAGGGAATCGTCAATTCGATCAGCATGAAGGAAGGCGAGGGGCCGTTCCTGGCGCAGGCGCGAAAATGCCTGCGCTACGGCGCCGCCGTGGTGGTGATGGCCTTTGACGAACAGGGCCAGGCCGATACCGCCGCGCGCAAGGTGGAAATCTGCGAGCGCGCCTACCGCCTGCTCACCGGCATTGGCTTTCCGCCGGAGGATATCATCTTTGATCCCAACATCTTCGCGGTGGCGACGGGGATCGAGGAGCACAACAATTACGGGGTGGATTTCATCGAGGCCTGTGCCGAAATCCGCCGCCGCTGCCCGCACGCCCATATCTCCGGCGGGGTCTCCAACCTGTCGTTCAGCTTCCGTGGCAACGAACCGGTGCGCCGGGCGATGCACAGCGTGTTCCTCTATCACGCCGTTCAGGCCGGCATGGACATGGGCATCGTCAACGCCGGGCAGCTGGACGTGTACGACGCCATCGATCCGGAATTGCGCGATCTCTGCGAGGATGTGGTGCTCAACCGCCGGCCGGATGCCACCGACCGGCTGCTGGCGGCGGCCGACCGCTTCAAGGGCGGCCCGGCCAAGGCCGCCGATCCGGCCGCCGAGGAGTGGCGCGGTTGGCCGGTGGCCAAGCGGCTGGAACATGCGCTGGTGAAGGGCATCGATGCCTTTGTGGAGGCGGATACCGAGGAGGCCCGCCAGTCCGCCACCCGCCCCATCGATGTGATCGAAGGCCCGTTGATGGCCGGCATGAATGTGGTTGGCGATCTGTTCGGCGCCGGCAAGATGTTCCTGCCGCAGGTGGTGAAATCCGCCCGCGTGATGAAGAAGGCCGTCGCCCTGCTGCTGCCGTACATCGAAGCGGAAAAGCAGGTCGGCGCGTCGACCAAGGGCCGCATCGTCATGGCGACGGTGAAGGGCGATGTGCACGATATCGGCAAGAATATCGTTGGCGTTGTCCTCCAGTGCAACAATTTCGAGGTGATCGATCTGGGCGTCATGGTGCCGGCGCAGACGATCCTGGATGCGGCGCGCACGCACAATGCCGACATGATCGGCCTGTCGGGCCTGATCACGCCCAGCCTGGACGAGATGGTGCATGTGGCCAGCGAGATGCAGCGGATCGGCATGACCATGCCGCTGCTGATCGGCGGCGCCACCACCAGCCGGGTCCACACCGCGCTGAGGATCGCGCCGGCTTATGACGGCCCGGTTGTCCATGTGCTTGATGCCAGCCGCGCGGTTGGCGTGGCGGGCACATTGGTGTCGGACACGCTGAAAGACGATTTTGTCGCCGAGACGGCGGCAGAATATCAGAAGATCCGCGACAGCCGCGCCGGCGCCGGCCAGTCCGCGCTGGTCAGCCTGGAGCAGGCCCGCGCCAACGCCTTCCAGCCCGATTTCGCCGCCCACCCGCCGGTGCCGCCGCGCTTCACCGGCGTGATGACCATCGCCGATGTGACGGTGGACATGCTGATCCCCTATATCGACTGGACGCCCTTCTTCCGCGCCTGGGAACTGCACGGCAATTACCCGGCGATCCTGAGTGACGATGTGGTGGGCGCCAGTGCCACCAGCCTGTTTGCCGATGCGCAGGCGATGCTGGCGACGATCGCGCAGGAACAGTGGCTGCGACCCAAGGGCGTTGTCGGCATCTGGCCGGCGCGGCGGGATGGCGATGATGTGCTGCTGTTCGCCGATGAACGGCGCGGCGAGGTGCGGGCGCGCCTGCCGATGCTGCGCCAGCAGATCGCCAAGCGGGCCAAAGAATCTGGGGGCCGCGCGAATATGTGCCTGGCCGATTTCATCCACCCGGAGGCTGACTGGCTGGGCTGCTTTGCCGTGCAGGCGGGAGAAGGGATTGACGAACAGCTGGCCCGCTTCAAGGCCGCCAATGATGATTACAACGATATCCTGCTGAAGGCGCTGGCCGACCGGCTGGCCGAGGCCTTTGCCGAATATCTGCACGAGCGCGTGCGCCGCGAGATCTGGGGCCACGAGCAGGGCAACAAAATGTCGAACGAGGATCTGATCCGCGAGCGTTACACCGGCATCCGCCCGGCCCCCGGCTATCCGGCCTGCCCTGAGCACAGCATGAAGCGCAGCATCTTCCATCTGATGCAGGTGGAGGAACGCGCCGGCATCACCCTGACCGACAGTTTCGCCATGCTGCCCACCGCCGCGGTTTCGGGGATGTATTTTGCCCATCCGCAGGCGGCCTATTTCGGCGTCGCCCGCATCGGGCCGGATCAGGTGGCGGATTATGCCGCGCGTGCCGGGGTGAGCCTGGCCCGCGCCGAACAGCTGCTGCGGCCAAATCTGGACTAGCGCCGTTCATACAGCGCGGTTTAGGGGTGGCGCTCCCGCCCCTCGATCCGCTGCCCGTTTGAACGCCCAAACCGCCTCCTTCCTGATTCCCGCACCCGGCGTGTTGCCGGAACGCCGCCGTGTGTCGGTGCTGCTGGTGGTGGGGGTGCTGCATGTCATCCTCATCCTGCTGCTGATGTGGCTGGCGCCGGCCGAGCCCAAGGGCAAGCCGGGGGTGACATCGATGGTGGCGGTGAATATCGCCAATCCGTCGCCGCAGCGCGAAAAGTCGCGGCCCAAGCCGGAAAAGCAGCAGAAGGCGCAGCCGACGCCGAAGCGCACCGCGCCGCAGCCCAAGCCCATCGTCTCCGTGCCCAATGCTGCGCCGGCGAAGTGGAGCTTTGGCGATCCGGCCCTGCGCGGCTTTGATCTGGCGAAAGTGCCCGCCCAGGAGGCACCGGCCGAACTGGCCGATGCCGGCGGCCCGCCCGACAGCGCCGTCGTCGGCACCGCGCCCGATGGCACCAAGCTCTATGCCGCCGAATGGCAGCGCGAGCCGACTGATCAGGAGCTGAGCTTCTATCTGCGCAAGGCGCGCGGCGGCAACCAGGCCGGCGCCTATGGCCTGATCGCCTGCCGCACCGCGCCGCGGTTCAAGGTGGAGGATTGCCGCCCGATCGGCGAATCACCCGGCTCCGGCCTCGGCTATGCCGTCACAGAGGCATCGTGGCAGTTCCGGGTGAAACCGCCGCGCGTGAACGGCGATTATCAGGTGGGGACGTGGGTGAGCATCCGGATTGATATCAGGCCGGAGCGGTAGGGGGTCGCTCTCTTTCCTTCGTCATGCTGAACTTGTTTCAGCATCCATGGGAGGAAGTCTCCACAGGCGCGCATTGCGGGGCGCACTCCCATGGATCCTGAAACAAGTTCAGGATGACGAAGCCTTAAAACGTCACACCATCCGGGCCGCCACTTTCGCCGTATCGATCAGGCTTATGGTGCTGCTCGCCTTGGCCAGCACCTTGCCGTCCAGCGTCGTCAGCCGGCCTTCGGCAAACAGCGTGCGGCCGCCGGCCTTTTCGATCCAGGCTTCGGCCAGCACCCGGCCGGGATTGGCCGGCGCGAAATAGCTCACCTTCAGTTCCAGGCTGATCGGCACGCGGCCCACGCCATATTTCGCCATCACCGCGTGCGCCATGGCGGCATCGATCCAGCCGGCAACGAAGCCGCCCTGTGCGACCCCGCCGGAATGGCAGATCGCCGGCAGCACTTCATATTCGATCACGGCATGGCCGGGTTCGAAACGGTGGATGCGGCGCTGGGCAAGACTGTGGGAGAGGGAGCCTTCCGGGCCGGTGTCCGGCGGCTGCGGCATCCCGGTTGCGGCAGCCTCGCTCATGCCGGCTTGCCGATCTTGTCCTGCGTCTTGGTGTCGAAATCGCTGGCGTCGTGGCGTTCGTGCAGCTGGCTCGCCGGCTCCCCGAACACGCGGTTGACCATGCGGCCGCGCTTCACCGCCGGGCGCTCGGCGATCTGTTTCGTCCAGCGCACGACATTGGTGTAGCTGGCGACATCCAGGAACTCGCCGGCTTCATAGAGCAGGCCGAGCGCCAGCGCGCCATACCAGGGCCAGATCGCCATGTCGGCGATGCTGTACGCGCTGCCGGCCATATAGTCGTTCGCCGCCAGATGCCGGTCGAGCACGTCCATCTGCCGCTTCACCTCCATGGCATAGCGGTTGATCGGATATTCCTGTTTGGTGGGGGCATAGGCATAGAAATGGCCGAAACCGCCGCCGAGGAAGGGCGCGGAGCCCATCTGCCAGAACAGCCAGCACAAGGCCTCGGTGCGGGCGTGATGGTCGGTCGGCAGGAAGGCGCCGAATTTTTCCGCCAGATAGACCAGCATGGCGCCGCTTTCGAACAGGCGGGTGGGCGGGTTGGTCGAATGATCGACCAGCGCCGGGATCTTGCTGTTCGGGTTCACATCCACAAAGCCCGAACCGAACTGGTCACCTGCGCCGATGTTGATCAGCCAGGCATCATATTCGGCGCCCGCATGGCCGGCGGCCAGCAGCTCCTCCAGCATCACCGTCACCTTCACGCCGTTGGGCGTGCCCAGGCTGTAGAGCTGGAACGGATGCGTGCCGACGGGCAGGGGCTTGTCTTGGGTGGCGCCGGCGATCGGCCGGTTGATGGCGGCAAAGCGCCCGCCGCTTTCCTTGTCCCAGGTCCACACCTTGGGGGGCACATAATCGGTCATGGCTGGTCTCCTGTGGGCAATCAATCGTCCAGCGCCGCATAGACCATGGTGCGCATTTCCTTGCGCACCGGCCATGTGGAGGAGGGCATGAACTGGGTCATGAAGATGCCGATGATGTCTTCCTCCGGGTCCACCCAGAAGAAGGTGCTGGCCGCGCCGCCCCAGAAATAATCGCCGGTGCTGCCGGGCATCATCGTCTTGTGGCTTGCGGTGGTGACGCCAAAGCCCAGGCCAAAGCCGGTGCCATCATATTGGGCTTCGGAAAACAGGCTGCGGCTCATGGCCGGCAGATCGACGCCGCCGGGCAGGTGGTTGGCGGTCATCAGGTCCAGCGTCTTGCGGCTGATGATGCGGTGGCCGTTCAGCGTGCCGCCATTGGCCAGCATCCTCGCAAACTGCAGATAGTCGTGTGCGGTGGAGACCAGCCCGCCGCCGCCGGAGACGAAGGTGGGGGGATGCAGGAAGCTGGAAGTGGTGGGATCATCCTGCAGCGCGATGGTGCCATCGCGGCCCAGCTGGTAGCAGGCGGCAAAGCGGTGGCCCTGGCCTTCGCGCACATGGAAGCCGGTATCGACCATGCCGAGCGGCTGGAAGATTTCCTCGGCCAGGAACTGCTCGAACGGCCGGCCGGAAACGACCTGCACCAGCCAGCCGACGACATCGGTCGCCACCGAATAATTCCACGCCTCACCGGGCGGGAATTCCAGCGGCAATTTCGCCAGCGTCCTGATCATGTCCTCCAGCGTGCCGGCCTTCTCGATCTCGCCGATCTTCTCGCGGCGATAGGCTTCATCGACATTGGTGCGCAGCTGGAAGCCATAGGTGAGGCCGGCGGTGTGGCGCATCAGGTCGATCACCCGCATCGGGCCCGAGGTGGGCCGGGTCTGGAAGCCCATGCGGTGGGTGCCGGCAACATAGATTCCGAGGTTCTTCCATTCCGGGATATAACGGTGCACCGGATCATCGAGGGCGATCTTGCCCTGCTCCACCAGCATCATCAGCGCCACCGATGTGATCGGTTTGGTCATCGAATAGATGCGGAAGATCGTGTCTTCCCGGGCCGGAATGCCGCGCTCGACATCAGCGAGGCCCTGCACGCCCAGATGCGCGATCTCGCCGTGGCGGGCCACCAGAGTCAGCGCGCACGGCAGCCGGCGCGGCGCCAGATATTTTTCCGCCAGATGCGCATCCAGCCTGGCCAGGCGTTGCGGCGAAAAACCCAGGCTGTCGGTCATGATTGCAGGCTCCGGTCGGGATCAGAAGGTCGGCTGGTCATATTTGCGCGGCGCGATCTCCTTGTGCAGCGCCACGACCGCATCCGAACCTGCCGTCTTGTAGAGGGCGGGCACGATCCCGTGTATGAAACATTTCAGGCTGGCGACGAACATGCGGCGGCCCACGCCAAAGGCGGCGCCCATATGCTCCGCATAGGTTTCGTTCACGCAGCGCGGATGCTCCAGGAAGAGCTTGTCAAACATTTCGGGCCCTCAGCCATGGGTGGGTGCGGCCATATTGCCGCCCCCGGCGCGATGCCGCAACCGTGCCGTGCCGCCCAGCAGCCGATTGATGATCAGCGCCGCGGCGATGGAGGCCAGCAATGTCACCAGCATCAGGTGGATATAGTGGGTGGGCGTCCACAGGAAGGTGAAGACGGCATAGAGGCCCACGCCGAACAGCAGCGCCAGCATCACCGCGCCGGCGCGGATGCCGGTGAACAGCAGCCCGCAGATGAAGGCGGCGAGGATCGGCATGGAGAGCAGGCCGTTCAGCTGCTGGACGAGGTTGATGATGGAGGCCGCCCCTTCATACAGCGGCACCAGCGCGATGGAGATGGCGACGAAGCCGAGCGAGATGAAGGTGTTGAGCCGGGCGACATTGGGGTTGCGGGCGATATAGGCCTCGTGGATGTCGCACACCCACAAGGTCGTCGTGCTGTTCAGGATGGAGGTATAGTGGGTGAGGACGGCGGCGGCCATGAACGCCGCGAACGCGCCCGATGCCCAGGTGGGCATCACCGTGGCGACGATGGTGCCATAGGCCTTGTCTCCCAGCGGCCCGAACAATTTCCAGCTGGCGATGCCGGGCAGCACCACGATGGCCGGCACGATGGCCAGCCGGATCAGCCCGGCGGCGAACACGCCCTTCTGGCCTTCGCGCAAGTTGGGGGCCGCCATCGCCCGCTGGGTGATGTTCTGGTTGGTGGACCAATAGAAGGTCTGGATGAAGATCATGCCGGTGAGCAGGGTGGGCCACGGGATCGGGCTGTCCGGCCCGCCGATCAGGGTCAGCCGTTCGGCCGGGATGCCGGAAAAATCGAAGCCGATGGCCGACAGCGCCAGCCAGACAATGGCAATGGCCGAACCAAGCACGCCGACGCCGGCAATCGTGTCATACACCGCCACGGCGCGCAGGCCGCCGAGGATGGCATAGAGCGAACCCGCCACTCCCAGCACCGCCGCGAGGGGAAGCAGCGGCAGATCGGCGCCCGACACGGTGCGCAGGAACAAAGCGCCGGTGTAAAGGGTGATCGGCAGGTAAATCAGCAGATTGCCGGCGAGGAACAGGCCCGAGACGAGCGCCCGCAGGGCGGGGGAGCCATAGCGTTTCTGCAGCAGTTCCGTCGTCGTGGTGCAGCCTTCGCGGTAATAGACCGGCAGGAAGACAAGCGCGAGGATGGCGAGCCCGGCGACGGCCGACAATTCCCACCAGGCCAGCAGCAGCATCTGCTGGCCGTTCATGCCGACCAGCTGATCGGTGGACAGGTTGGTGAGCGTGATCGATCCGGCGATGAACGGCCAGCTGAGGCCGCCGCCGGCGAGGAAATATTCGCGCGTGCCGTTGGCGGCGGAGCGCTTGCCCTGCCGGCGGCTCATGCGCTTCACCTGCCAGATGGTGGCCAGCGCCATGGCGATGGTGAGGGCGATGAAAACGGCGGTCTGGATGGTGTCGAGCTGCCCCATGCCGGCCAAGGTTGCACGTTTGGATTGTGGCGGCTAGGGGCGCGGGGCGCGGGCGGTTAGCTCAGTTGGTAGAGCGTCTTCTTTACACGGAGAGGGTCGGGGGTTCGAGCCCCTCACCGCCCACCACGCAGCGCGGCCAGTGACCATCGCGCAGCGATGGACACGGACTCGCGCAAGTGCGGCCGGCGAGCAAAATGGGCGGGCCGTTTCCGCCCTTTTTGACTCGTCCGACGGCGTGGCTTTGCCACGCCCCCTTTCTTCCTCCCTCCGTGCCGCGCGCACCCGCTGGCCGACCTTGCGCAAGTCAGCGCGCGGCGCACCCGCTGGCCGCGCCGCGGTGTTGCTGCACCGCAACACCGCACCAGCATCTTGCCACGCGCGGCCCGCGTCACATCATGACCACATCAATGTAACACAAGTGTCATAATTCGCCGGCAAGGGCCAGTTCATCGTCTGGTCAGGTGCGATTCCTGTCCGCGGCGTTTGCTCCACGCCTGTCCTTGTCACCAACCCCCGGGGGTCCCTATGCGTCATCTTCGTCTTGGTGTTGCGCTTGCCGCGCTTGCCGCTCCGCTTGCTTTCCTGCCTGCTGCCGTCCACGCGCAGGAAACCACGTCGTCGATCCGCGGCGCCATCGTCAACGAACAGTCCAAGGCGATCGCCGGCGCGACCGTCACCATCATCCACACCCCGTCGGGCACCCGCGTCGTGCAGACCTCGGGTGCCAACGGCGAATTCAACGCCACCGGCCTGCGTCTGGGCGGCCCTTACAGCGTCACCGTCGAAGCCCCGGGCTATGACGCCGCCACCGACACGCTTGACAGCCTGACCGCCGGCGTCGGCCAGCGTCTGGAAGTCATGCTCGCTTCGGCCGGCAAGACCATCACCGTCACCGCCGCCCGCCAGCGCAGCGCCATCACCATCGCCAGCGGCCCGGCCACCGTGCTGAGCGAGCGCGACATCCGCGGCGTGTCCAACGTCAACCGCGACATCCGCAACCTCGCCGCGCGCGATCCGATGGTCACGCTTGATCCCACCAACGGCGGCGCCATCTCGATCGCCGGCCAGAACAACCGCTTCAACCGCATCACGGTTGACGGCATCGCCTTCGGCGACCCGTTCGGCCTGGAATCGGGCGGTCTCGCCTCGTCGCGCGGCCCGGTGCCGCTGGACGCCATCAGCGAATTCTCGGTCGAAACCGCGCCGGTTGATATCCAGCAGGGCTTCTTCCAGGGCGGCGCCATCAACACGCAGCTGAAGTCGGGCACCAACCAGCTGCACGGCACCGGCTTCTACACCTATTCGGGCGACAGCCTGCGCGGCAAGAACAGCCGCGGCGTCCGCTTCGACCGCAGTTTTGAATCGCAGAACGTCGGCATGCAGCTGACCGGCCCGATCATCAAGGACAAGCTGTTCTTCGCCGTGACCTGGGAACGCCTGCGCGACAAGACCCCGGCCAACGTGGTGGCCAGCACGCTGGGCATCGCCCAGTCGTCGGTTGATGCCATCACCGCCACCTCGAAGAACACCTACAAGTATGATCCGCTGGGCGTGCCGAGCGCCGTACCGGAAACCGACGACAAGGTCGTCGCCAAGATCGACTGGAACATCGCCGAAGGCCACCGCATGGCGGCCACCTACATCTACAACAAGGGCACCATTCTGGCCGGCCAGACCGGTGACAGCCAGGTCGGCGCCAACAACCCGACCCTGTCGCTGCAGTCGAACAGCTACAGCCTGGGTTCGATCAACCACTTCGGCGTGGTGCAGCTGAACGACCAGTGGAGCGAGAATTTCTCGACCCAGCTGCGCGTGTCCTACACCAACTACACCCGCCTGCAGCAGCCCTACAACGGCACCACCCTTGGCCAGTTCACCGTCTGCCTCGATCCGTCGAACCCGGCCGGTGGCAGCCTGACCGCCTGCTCCAACGGTGTGGGCCGCATCGCCTTCGGTCCGGACATCAGCCGCCAGGCCAACCAGCTGAAGAGCAATGGCCTGAACGTCGAATTCCAGGCCAATCTTAAGCTGGGCGAGCACAGCCTGAAGTTCATCGCCGAACGTCGCACGCAGAATGTGTACAACCTGTTCGCCCAGCGCGTTTCGGGTGACTGGTATTTCGACAGCACGGCCGATTTCAACGCCCAAAACGCCAACCGTCTCGATATCGCCGTGCCGCTGCGTGGCGGCATCGACACCGTGGCGGCGAACTTCTCCAACAACAGCTGGACCTTCGGCCTGATGGACACGGTTGACGTGACCAACACGCTGACCCTGACCGGCGGCGTGCGTTACGACCTGTTCGACACGTCGGACGTGCCGTTCTACAACGCCGACTTCGTGGCGCGTGAAGGTTTTGCCAACACCGCTACCCTGAACGGCCGCGGCCTGTTCCAGCCGCGCTTCGCGCTGAACTGGAAGCCGACCGAGCGCCTGCAGGTGCGCGGCAGCATCGGCAAGTTCGGCGGCGGCAGCCCGTTGGTCTGGGTTTCGAACAACTATTCGAACCCGGGGCCGACGCTCGGCCGCATCCAGGTCAGCCGCACCGCCACCGGCTATGCGATCAGCGGCCTGACCGGCCTGCTGCCGACCGACGTCGCCACGCTGGGCGCGGCCACGCTGAACGGCGTGACCGGCGGCACCGGCATCCCGCAGGCCCTGATCAACGTGATCAAGACCCAGGGTGCCGGCCTGGCGCCGACCAACGAGCTGGATCCGAACTTCAAGCTGCCGTCGCAGTGGCGCTTTGCCGCCTCGGTCGATTACAACGCCGATCTGGGTGTGCTGGGTGATGGCTGGCGCTTCGGCGGCGACGTCGTCTACTCGCGCGTTGAAAACGCCCTGACCTGGGTGGACGTGCGCCGCGTGCTGAACACCGCGACGGGCCAGCAGACCACGCCGGATGGCCGCCTGCGTTACCTGAACTACCCGGGCGACACCTCGTCGAACAACGATTTCATGCTGACCAACACCAACCTGGGTTACAGCTGGAACATCGTCGCCAAGTTCGACAAGCGTTGGGACAATGGCTTCCGCATCGCCGGTGCCTACACCATCCAGCGCGCCAAGGATCTGAGCTCGGGCACCTCGTCGGTGGCGGCTTCGAACTACGGCAACGCGGCGTCGGGCATCGATCCGAACAATGCGGCCTATGGCATCTCCAACTATCAGCGCGACAACAGCCTGCGTCTGACGGCGAGCTATGACCACAAGCTGTTCGGTGACAACAACACCCACATCGAGCTGTTCTACAACAGCATGTCGGGCCAGCGCTTCAGCTACACGATGAACGACCCGTCGGGCGCCTTCCCGCAGCCGGTGTTCGGCACGCTGGGCACCTCGAGCCGTTATCTGATGTATGTGCCGAACGTCACCTCGGCGACGGCGGATCCGAAGGTCTTCTATCCGGCGACCTTCGATTTCGCGACCTTCCAGTCGCTGATCCTGAACAGCGATCTGAAGAACTACCAGGGTCAGATCGCGCCGAAGAACATCGGCCGCAGCCCGCGCTTCAACAAGCTGGACCTGTCGATCCGTCAGGAACTGCCGATGCCGTTCGTGCCGGGTGGCAAGTTCGAAGCCTTTGCTGACTTCGAAAACATCCTGAACATGCTGAACAAGGATTGGGGCTCGCTGCGCCAGGTGGCCTTCCCCTATTATGGTCAGCTGGTGAACGTGGCCTGCTCGGCCACCGTCGGCAGCGGTGTGGCCAACACCGTGGCGGCGGCCCCGTGCGCCCAGTATATCTACACGGCGCGCAGCGGCACCGTCCCGACCGCCCCGGTCCAGACGCTGTTCACGCAGCAGTCGCTGTGGCAGGTGCGTGTGGGTGCCCGGTTCCGGTTCTGATCGCAGTCGGGCGAGCGGATAACGCAGAGCGTCATCCGCCGGCTCCGACAAGATCGGACGGCAAACGAAAAGGGGCGGCCCAACAGCCGCCCCTTTTTGATTTGTCCGACGGCGTGGCTCCGCCACGCCCTTTCTTCCTTCTTCCTTCCTTCCTTCCTCCCCCCAGCGGACTCGGCGGCTCCGCCGCCGGCCGCGCCGGACATGATCCGGGGGCCGCGCCGCACGAAGTCCCCCCTTACTTGCGGAAGCGGTTGTACCAGTTGATCACCGCCAGGTTGGATTGCAGCCATTGCGATGGCCGGCCCATGCCGTGGGTGGCTTCGGGCAGGCGCACCATCATCGCCGGCACGCCGCGCACCTTCAGCGCCTGATAATAGGCCTCGGTCTGGGCGATGGGGGTGCGATAATCGGATTCGCCGGTGATCAGCAGCGTGGGCGTCTTCACCTTGCCGACCATCGAGAAGGTGGAGCGCCGCCAGTAGAGATCGCGGTTGTCCCACGGATTGCCGACCACCCAGTTGGACAGGGTGACCGCCGAAAGGTCGCTGGTCAGCGCCTGGATCGACCAGTCGGTGACGGGGCGCAGCGCGGCGGCCGCGTTGAACCGGTCGGTCTTGCCGATGGCATAGGTGGTGAGCACGCCGCCGCCGGAGCCGCCGCCGATGAACTGGTTGCGGGCATCGGCCCACGGCCGCTTCAGCACTTCGTCCACGCCGGCCATCAGGTCGTCATGATCGGGGCCGGGATATTCGCCGCCATATTCCGGCGTGATGCCGTTGGCGAACTTCTCCCCATAACCGGTTGATCCGCGCGGGTTGGACCACAGCACGACATAGCCGGCCGCGGCATAAAGCTGATGGGTGATGGAGAAATAGGGGCCGTAATCGCCGTTCGGGCCGCCATGGATTTCCAGCGCCACCGGATATTTCTTCGCCGGATCGAAATTCGGCGGATACTGGATCCAGCCTTCGATGGGCAGGCCATCGGGCGCTTTCCACGTGATGCGCTCCATGGCGCCGATCTGCTTGTCGGCGCGCCAGGCGCTGTTGAAATCGATCCGGCCGATCAATTTGCCGCCCTTCATCACGCCCAGCGCCGCCGGCCGGTCGGCCTCCACCGTGGTGAAGGCATGGATGTCGCCGCTGTCCGACACGCTCCACGCGCCGCCGGAGGAGGGCAGATAGAGGCGGGTGCTGCCAATCGCCGGCACCACGATCCTGGCCGGGCCGCCGGAGACGGGGATGCTGGCGACGCGCACCAGCCCGGCATCGCCATAGCTGACCAGCAGCGACTTGCCGTCCTTGGCCCAGTGGAAGCCGCTGACCGGCCGGTCGAGCGCGGCGGTGAGGTTGACCGGTTCGCCCCCGGCGCGGCGCACGAACAGGGCGGGCTGGCTGTAGAATTTCGTGGTCTTGGGTTGGCCAACCCAGGCCAGGGTCTGGCCATCGGGGGCGAGTTCGGCACCGGCCTCGCTGCCATCGATGCTGGTCAGCCGTTCCGGCGCGCCGCCGCTGGCATTGATGCGATAGACATCGGTTTCGCCGGCAATGGCATCATTGCCGGGGCGCACGGCGGCGGAATAGATCAGGCTCTGGCCATCGGGGGCCCAACTGGCGCCGCCTTCGATCTGGTCGCTGTCCCCCTTGGTCAGCTGGGTGGGCGTGCCGCCGCCGACGGCCACCACGAACAACTGGTCGGCCCCGGCCTTTATCCAGCCGCCATCATTGGTGCGCCAGCGGAAATCGGTGACGACGCGCGGCTCCGGCGCCCAGGTCGCGCCGGCGGGCTTGGCCGGCATGCCGGCGATGCTCGGCGGCGTGGTTTCAACGCGGGCGGTGAAGGCGATGCGGCTGCCGTCCGGGCTCCAGGCCAGGCCCTGCGGGGCCAGGGTGCCGCTGGTGAGCGGGCGGCCGACGCCTTCCGACACGTCCATCACCCAGATCTGCGGCTTGCCGGCGAACGGCGCGACATAGGCGATGCGCTTGCCGTCGGGGGCCCACACCGCGCCCGCCGCACCGGCCTGCGCGCCGATCAGCAGCCGCTTGTCCAGCCCGTTCGGCGCGATCTTCGCCACCCACCATTCGGCGGTGCGCCGGTCGGTCTGGATGTCGAACTGCATGCGGGTGAACAGGATGTTACCGCCATCGGGGCTGACAGCGACCGCGTCGGTCATGCTGATGCGGTAGATGTCGGTCGGTTCGAACGGGGTGGCGGCGGCAGCAGCGGTGCCGGCGAGGAGGAGGGCGGCAAAAATCGCAGTCTTCATGGTCGTCCTGTCGTTTTCCCAAGGCAGATTGCCAAGGCTAGCAAGGGCACACTGGGCTGACCAGAGAGGGCAGGGCATGACGATCAGTTTTGATGAGTGGCGGGCGCGCTCGCCCTTCTATGACGAGACGCACGAGGCGGTGGCGCAGAGCGTGCGGCGCTTCATGGCGGCCGAGGTGCTGCCCCATATCGACCGCTGGGAAGCCGAAGGCGAACTGCCGCGCGAACTGCACAAGAAGGCGGCGGCGGCGGGCATATTGGGCCTGAACTATCCGGAGGAGTTTGGCGGCCATTCGGAAGGCTTCAACGTCTTTCATGGGCTCGCCCAATCGGAAGAGCTGGCCGCGGCCGGTGCCGGCGGGCTGGGGGCCAGCCTGATGACCCACGGCATCGGCCTGCCGCCGATCCTGGCGCTGGGCAGTGACGAGATGAAGCGCCGCATCGCGCCCGAGGTGCTGGCCGGCGAGAAGATCATTTCCCTCGCCATCACCGAGCCTTCGGGCGGATCGGACGTGGCGCAACTGAAGACGCGTGCCGAGAAAGTGGGCAACAAGTACGTCGTCAACGGCAGCAAGATGTTCATCACCAGCGGCATGCGCGCCGATTACATGACGGTGGCGGTGCGCACCGGCGGCGCGGGCATGGGCGGCATTTCGCTGATGCTGATCGAGACGGACCGGCCCGGCGTGTCGCGCACAAGGCTGGACAAGATGGGCTGGCGCTGTTCCGACACGGCGGCGGTGTATTTCGACAATGTCGAGGTGCCGCCGGAAAATCTGATCGGGCCGGAAAATGGCGGCTTCATCGGGATCATGCGCAATTTCAACAGCGAACGGCTGGGCATGGCGCATGGCTGCTGCGCGATGGCGCGGGTGGCGCTGAAAGAGGCGATGGACTGGGCGCAGAGCCGCGAGACCTTTGGCAAGCGGCTGGGCGCGCACCAGTCCATCCGCATCAAGCTGGCCGATTGCGCCCGCCAGATCGGCGCGACGCAGGCCTGGGTCGATCTGTGCGCCCACCAGCACCGGTTGGGCGTGGGCGTGCCGGCCGATTATGCCATGCTGAAGGTGCAGGCCACCCGCATGCTGGAACATGTGGCGCGCGAGGCGGCGCAGGTGCTGGGCGGGGCCAGCTTCATCACCGGTTCCAAGGTGGAGCGCATCTACCGCGAGGTGCGGGTGAACGCCATCGGCGGCGGATCGGAGGAGATCATGCTCGATCTGGCCGGGCGGCAGATGGGGTTGGGGTGAAGCTCCGAGCGCAGCGAGCCGGGATCACGGATTGCACCAATCACAGCTCGCCGGGCTGGCCGCCGTGACGCCATCCGGGCGCGGCCGCGACTGCTGGTGGCCGCAGGCGCCGCAGCCATCGACGATGTTTGCGATGCCCTGCGTTGGCTGTGCGCAGGAGGAGCAGGGCAGGCCGCGCACCACGTCGACCTGGCCCCAGCCGGGGCAGCCGCATGCCGGGCACCGGCTGGCCAGCCGCGCCGCCAGCCGGCCGGCGAGGCTGCGGATCGCGGCCATGCGGGTGGGGTTGAGATGGGCGCGCATGTCGGTTTCGATGCGGTTGCCGGGCCAGGCCAATGGCGCCAGCGCTGCCATCGTCTGCACGCCGCTGGCCAGCACCGCGCCTTCAGCATCCTTCACCACCAGCGCGTGGGCGGGAAAGCCGATACGGGCGAGGAAGGGGGCGATGTCTTCGCCGGCCGTCACTGCGTGCTGGGCGAAATTGGTGCGGCGCGAGACGGCCGACACGGTGAGCTCAAGGCCGCGCGGTGCATCAATGAAGGCCAAAGTCTCCACGCCGCCGGCGCCGAAGGGCAGCCATGGGTGCGGGCCGAAACTGCCTTCGCTGGCCAGCCCCAGATCAAGGCCGGATGCCGCCATCCCGGCCCGCGCCTTGGCCAGGGCGGCCTCGGCGGCGGTGCCGGTGCGCGGGCGGGTGCCGGTGAAGGTGCCGAACGCATCGGTATCGATGGCGACCGGCTCAACGATCAGCCCCAGCCGGCGCTGCAGCGGCGGGCCGAGCGCGAGCGCCTTGCCGTGCTGGGTGGCCAGCGCCGCCCGCGCGCCCCGGTAAGGATGCTCAGCCGACAAAGCGCCAGTCGAGCGTCTCGCCGGCGTGGAACGGCACCAGTTCGGTGCCGGCGGCGGGCAGGCGGGCGGGCACCGGGGTGGGCACGCGCTCCAGCGTGATCATGTCCTCGTTCAGCGGCAGGCCATAGAAACGCGGACCATTCACGCTGGCGAAGGCTTCCAGATGCCCAAGCGCGCCTTCCTCCTCGAACGTCTTGGCATAGCTTTCGATGGCGAAGGGCGCGTTGTAGATGCCGGCGCAGCCGCAATCGCTTTCCTTGGCCTCAACACCGTGGGGCGCGCTGTCGGTGCCGAGGAAGAATTTCGGGCTGCCGCTGGTGGCGGCGGCGCGCAGGGCGAGGCGGTGGATTTCGCGCTTGGCAACCGGCAGGCAATAGAAATGCGGGCGGATGCCGCCTTCGAACATGGCGTTGCGGTTGAAGGCCAGATGGTGCGGCGTGATGGTGGCGGCGATGTTCGGGCCGCTGTCGCGCACGAATTCGGCGGCATCCTTGGTGGTGATATGTTCGAACACGATCTTCAGGGCGGGGAAATCGGCGACCACCTGTTTCAGCGTGCGTTCGATGAACACCGCCTCGCGGTCGAAAATGTCCACCGTGTGATCGGTCACCTCACCGTGGATCAGCAGCGGCATGCCAATGCGCTGCATCGCGTCCAGCGCCGGATAGATGTGGCGCACGTCCGTCACGCCGTGGGCGCTGTTGGTGGTGGCGTGCGCCGGGTAGAGCTTGGCGGCGGTGAAGATACCCTCCGCGTGGCCGCGCACCAGTTCGCCCGGATCAATGCCGTCGACCAGATAGCAGGTCATCAGCGGTTCAAAGGTGATGCCCGGCGAAACGGCGGCGCGGATGCGATCCCGATAGGCGGCGGCGGCGGCGGCGGTCGTCACCGGCGGCTTCAGATTGGGCATGACGATGGCGCGCGCGAACTGGCGGGCGGTGGCATCGGCCACGGCGGCCAGCATCGGCCCGTCGCGCAGGTGCACATGCCAATCATCGGGGCGGCGCAGGCGGAGCAGGTTCGTCGTCATCATGGCGCTGCCCGATACGCCAGAGCCGCCGTGAAGGCAAAGGGGCATCTGGCGGCGGCATCAGGCCCTGCGGCAAACCCCTTCCGGGAATCTGCGTACAGTCAGTGCCGCACCCACGCGCGTAAAACGGCAAGGCATCGGCAGGCCGCCTCATGCGCAACGGGAACGGCCCTCTATGAAGAATATCCTGCTCCACATCCACGATGACGATGGACAGGCCGACCGGCTGGCCGTCGCCCTGGATCTGGCGCAGCAGACCGGCGCGCATCTGTCGTGCGTGCAGGTCAGCCCGAACGAGGCCTATGGCGCCGATCCGCTGGGCAACATGTTCGGCCTGGCCGCCGTGATCGACACGCTGCACGATCAGGACAAGGCGCTGCGGCTGGGGATCGAGGCGCAACTGGCCCGCAGCGGCGTGCCCTGGGATTGGCGCCACCAGGATGGCCATGTTGTTGAAAATCTGATCGAGCAGGCGATGCTGGCCGATCTGGTGATCGTCTCGCAGCCGCTGGCCGTGCGCCGCGGTGCGCGCGAACCGCTGCCGATCGTGGGCGATGTGGTGATGTACACGCGCTGCCCGCTGCTGATGGTGCCGCAGGGCGTGGGCGGCCTGGCGCTGGATGGCCCGGCGCTGGTGGCGTGGAACGGCTCCCCGGAAGCGGCGCATGCGCTGCGCACCGCCCTGCCGCTGCTGCGGCGCGCGTCTGCTGTCCATATTGTCGAGGTGAGTGATGATCACCCCGGCATCGCCGCGCGCGCGGCAGCGCAATATCTGTCGCGCCACGGGTTGGCGGTGGATGTGCACGAATGGCCGGCCAAGGGCCGCCGCATCTCGGTGGCGCTGTTGCATGCCGCCGCCGAACTTTCGGCCCGCACCCTGGTGATGGGCGCCTATGGCCACAGCCGGCTGCGGGAAACCGTGTTGGGCGGGGTGACGCGGGATCTGATCACCACCGCCACGCTGCCGCTGCTGCTGGCGCACTGATCCTGCCAATATTGACGTTGAATTGTTTGCCAAACCGGTCACTATTCCCAAACCGTGTGCCCATTTCTTGACAGCCCGACCAAACCCGCTTCCGCGCTGATCGACAGCGCCGATGCCTTGCAGGCTACGATCCTGGCCACCGTGCCCGATGCGATGATCGTCATCGATGAGGACGGCACCATCCTGCTGTTCAGCGAAGCCGCCCACAAGATGTTCGGTTATGAGGAAAGCGAGGTGGTCGGCCAGAATGTGCGCAGCCTGATGCCCAATCCGGATCGTGACCGGCACGATGATTATATGCAGCATTATATGGACACCGGGGAGGCGCATGTCATCGGCATCGGCCGGGTGACGACGGCGCGGCGGCGCGACGGCAGCACCTTTCCGATCGAATTGTCGGTGGGGGAGGCGCGGGGCGATCGCGGCCGGCTGTTCACCGGCTTCATCCGCGACCTGACCGAACGCCAGCGCGCCGAGCGCCGGCTGAACGACCTGCAGGGTGAACTGTCCCACATCAGCCGCGTCTCGGCGATGGGCAGCCTGGCCAGCGCGCTGGCGCACGAGCTGAACCAGCCGCTCACCGCCATCGCCAGCTATGCCGAAGGTGCGCGCAGCCTGCTGGGCGAAGATGGCATGCCCAGCCCTGAGGACATCGCCCTGGTGCGCGAGGCGCTGGCCGATGCCAGCCAGCAGGCGCTGCGCGCCGGCCAGATCGTGCGCCGCCTGCGCGAATTCATCAGCCGCGGCGAGAGCGAGCGCCGGGTCGAGCGGCTGCGCCGGCTGGTGACAGAGGCCGCCGCACTGGCGCTGACCGGCACCGGGCCGAGCGCGCTTGATCTCGACATCAGGCTTGATCCCGCCGTTGACCGGGTGCTGTGCGACCGCATCCAGATCCAGCAGGTGCTGCTCAACCTGATCCGCAACGCGGTGGAGGCGATGCAGCGCAGCCCGCGCCAGCAGATCGCGGTGCGCAGCCGGCCGGTGCGCGACGGCATGGTGGAGGTGACAGTGGCCGACAGCGGGCCGGGCCTGGCCCCCGAAGTGGAGGCCGTGCTGTTCCAGCCGTTTAACACCTCGAAGGAAAAGGGCATGGGCCTGGGGCTTTCGATCTGCCGCACCATCATCGAAGCGCATGGCGGCCGCATCTGGGCCGAACCATCGGATTTCGGCGGCACCGCCTTTCATTTCACCCTGGAACTGGCCGAGGAACCGCAAGATGGCTGAGAAGCGCGTCTATCTGGTCGACGACGAGGCGGCGGTGCGCCGCTCTGTCGGGTTCATGCTGAGAACATCGGGCTATGAGGTCGAGACGTTCGACTGCGGCGAGGATTTCCTGCGCGTCGCCGGCCAGCTGGCACCGGGCTGCGTGCTGCTGGACGTGCGCCTGTCGGGCCTTGATGGCCTCGCCGTGCAGCAGGCGCTGAAGGATCGCGGCATCGTGCTGCCGGTGATCATCATCACCGGCCATGGCGATGTCGGCCTGGCGGTGCGGGCGATGAAGGCCGGTGCGGTCGATTTTCTGGAAAAGCCGTTCGAGAAGATGGCGATGATCGCCGCGCTTGATCAGGCGATGATGCGCAACGAGGGCCGGGCCGAACTGGAGCGGCTGGCCGATCAGGCCCGCGCCCAGCTGAATTGCCTTACGCCGCGCGAACGCGACGTGCTGAATGGCCTGGTGGAAGGCCAGTCCAACAAGGTGATCGCCTATGATCTGGGCATTTCCCCGCGCACGGTGGAGATCCACCGCGCCAATCTGATGTCCAAACTGGGGGTGAACTCGCTGTCGGACGCGCTGAAGATCGCGTTCACGGCGCGCATGGCCGAACTGGCCGGCGCTGCCGCTTCGTCAGAGCCGGCCTGACCGTCGCCCCCGCGCGCAGCTGACGTGGCAGACGGCGTCGCATTCGCGGCGCGGCTGCACCGGGCCGGGCCGGCTGCCGCCGGCACACAGGGACAGCATGGTCTGCGCACGGGCCGGCCCGGCACTGGCGGCAAGGATCAGCGCCAGCAGCGCCGGCAGATGGGCCAGTGGTTCACGGCGCAGCATCATCGCCGCCATCATCGCCGTCATCCATGAAGATGCGTAAGGCCGCGCCATCGAGATCATCGAACTGGCCGCGCCCCACCGCCCAGAAGAAGGCGAACAGGCCGAGCAGGCCAAGGCCGAGCGCGATCGGGATGAGGAAGAGGATGCCGTTCACCTTGCGGCCCCTTTCAGCCGCAGCGCATTGGCGACGACGATGAGGGAGGAGCCGGACATGGCGAGCGCGGCGATCAGCGGCGTCACCTGGCCGGCGATGGCGAGCGGCACCGCGATGATGTTGTAACCGATGGCCAGCGCGAAATTCTGGCGCACGACCGCCCGCGTGGCGCGCGCGGTGCGGATGGCGGCGGCGACGGGGGCGAGGCTGGCACCCAAGAACACCGCGTCGGCGGCGTTCTGGCTGGCGTCTGCCGCCGAACCGGGCGCCATTGCGACATGGCCGGCGGCAAGGGCAGGGCCGTCGTTCAGGCCGTCACCCACCATCAGCACGCGCCGCCCCTGCGCCTTCAACGCCCTGATCGCCGCCAGTTTCTCCGCCGGGGTGAGGCCGCCGGTGCCGGCAATGCCCAGCGCCGCCGCCACCGCCGCCACCGCGCCGGGCCGATCCCCGGACAGGATCTGCGCCGGCAGGCCAAGGCCGGCAAGCGCGGCCAGGGTGGCGGCGGCATCGGGGCGCAGCGGATCGGTGAAGGCGATGATGATTTCGGGCGCATCGCCGATTTGGAGGGCGGTCGCCATATTGTCCCCGGCGCCGTGCGGGCGGCCGAGGCGGACGCGCTGGCCCACCCACTGGCCGCTCACGCCTTCGCCCGGCGTTTCGCTGATGCCCGAGACCGGTTGCGGCACCGTGCCGGCGGCCACCAGCGCCGTGCGCAGCGCTTCGGCGAGCGGATGGCGGCTGGTTTGCGCCAGCGCCAGCGCGATGCCGGCCTGGGCGGGGCTGAGGTGATCAAGGCCAAGCAGCACGGGAGCGCCGCGGGTGAGCGTGCCGGTCTTGTCGAACACCGCCACATCGGCTTCGGCCAGGCGCTCCAGCGCGCTGCCATCCTTCACCAGCACGCCGGCCTTCATCAGCGCGCCGGCCGCGACGATCTGGGCGGCGGGCACGGCAAGGCCAAGGGCGCACGGGCAGGTGATGATCAACACCGCGACCGCGATCAGCAGGGAGGCGTGCCAGCCGGCCCCGGCGACCATCCAGCCGATGAAACTGGCCAGCGCCAGCGCATGGACGGCCGGCGCATACAGCCGCGCGGCGCGATCGGCGATGCGGACATAGCGGGAGCGGCCCTGCGCCGCCTCCTGCATCAGCCGGGCGATATCGGCGATGCTGGTGTCGGCGCCGGCGGCCGTCACACGCACCTCCACGGCATTGCCGCAGTTCAGCGTGCCGGCCAGCACCGTGCCGCCGGTCGCACAGGCCACCGGCATGGCCTCGCCGGTGATCAGCGACTGGTCGAAATGGCTGCGGCCCCGGGTGATGATGCCATCGGCGGCAAGGCGCTCACCGCTGGCCACCAGCATGGTCATGCCGGGCACGAGATCAGGGGCGGCGACCCAGCGGCTGCGGCCGTCGCCCTCCACCACCAGTGCGCCGGCGGCCATGTGCTTCAGCAGCGCGCTCACCCCGTCCCGCGCCCGGTCCCGCATCACCGCATCCAGCCAGCGGCCGGCAAGCAGGAAGAACAGCAGCATCACCGCGCTGTCGAAATAGGCGTGGGCGCCGTGGCGGACGGTTTCGAACAGCGACAGCGCAGTGGCCAGGGTGACGCCGATGGCGATCGGCACGTCCATGTTGGTGTGGCCGGCCTTCAGCGCGCGCAGCGCCGAGCGATAGAAGGGCTGGCCGGCATAGGCGATGGCGGGCAGGGCGATCAGCGCGGAAAGCCAGTGGAACAGGTCGCGCGTCAGCCCGCCGGCGCCGGACCAGACCGAGACCGACAGCAGCATGATGTTCATGGCGGCAAAACCGGCGACAGCAAGGCTCTTGACCAGCGCCCGCGCCTCGCTGTCAGGGCCGGCGAGGTCGCTGAGCGGGCTGGCCTCGAACCCCAGAGCGGCAAAGGCCTTGACCAGCGCCGGGGTGGCCAGCGCCGGATCGTGGCTGATGCGCACCTGTTTGGCGGTGAAATTCACCCGTGCGGCGGCAATGCCGGGCACGGCGGCCAGGCCGGTTTCCAGCTTTGATATGCACCCGGCGCAGCGCATGCCAGGCACGGCGAAGCGGGCTTCGGCGAGCGGGTTGGCGGCCTTGGGGGTGCTGGCTGCGGTCATGCCAGCACCAGCGCCAGCTTCTTCACGGCGCGGCCGCGCCGCACGTCGATGCGCAGCTGCCAGCGGCCGGCAGGCAGCGGCGTGGCGGCAACAAAGAAGCTGCCGTGGCGGGCAAAGCGCAGCGGCACATCGGCGGCGCGGCCAAGCGGGTGGTGGGCGGTGCCGCTGACCGTGAAGCCCGCGCCCGGCACGCCGACCCTGACATGGCGGGCCGCGTCCAGGCTGACCGGCGTGGCCCAGCCCAGCGCCGCCTGCCGGCGCGCGTCGGCCAGCCAGCGGTTGAACTCCTGGCTGGCGACATAGCTGTTGTCCACCACCGTTCCGCTGAAGGTGCCGCTGGCCAGCCGCGCCATGCTGATGTTGACGGCGATGACGACGCCGAAAAAGGCGACGAACATCGCCGCCGCATGGCGTCCCGTGAATGGCTTGGCGGTGATGGGTTGGGCGGCAGCGTTCATGGCAGACCTCACTGGCGGACGAATGTCAGGGTGCGGGTGGCGGCGCGGGCTTGCCGGCTGCCGGGCACGGCATCGCGCGGTGTCGCCGTGAGGGTGAAGGGGGTCTCGCCCGAAACCCGCTTCGGCGCGGCGACATAAAGGTGCAGCCTTGTGGTGGCATCGGCCGCCAGCGCGACGGCGACATGGCGGCCGGCGGCGCGGCGGTCCATGGCGTCGGTCCACAGCAGCGCGTCGGGCAGGCCGGTCATGGCGAGGTCCACGCGGCGCGGCCGGCTTTCCATGTTGCGGAATTTCAGCGTCCAGCCGTTGCGCACCTGCCCGTCGGAAAGGGTGACGACCATCGGGTTGCGATCCTGGGCGACATCCATGGCCAACCGTGTGCGCTGCCCCAGGAAGAACAGCATGGTCAGCCCGATGCCGGCCCAGACGGCGAAATAGATGAGGGTGCGCGGGCGCAGCAGCGTCTTCAGGATCGGCCGCGCCGCGCCGCCGGCGCGCTCGCGCTTTTCATCGTCGAGGTTGAGATAATCGATCAGGCCGCGCGGGCGGTGCAACTTTTCCATCACCGCGTCGCAGGCATCGATGCACAGCGCGCAGTTGATGCAGCCGATCTGCGGCCCGCCCCGGATATCGATGCCGGTGGGGCAGACGGCGACACAGGCACCGCAATCGATGCAGTCCCCCGCCGGCGCGGCGGCCGCCTTCTTCACCCCGTGCGTGCGCGGTTCGCCGCGCCAGTCGCGGTAGGTGACGATCAGCGATTTTTCATCCAGCATCGCCGTCTGGATACGCGGCCACGGGCACATGTAGATGCACAATTGCTCGCGCATGAAGCCGCCGAAGATGAAGGTGGTGGCGGTGAGAATGGCGACGGTGGCATAGGCGACCGGCGCGGCCGTACCGCTGGCAAAGGCGCGGGCCAGGGTGGGCGCATCGGCGAAATAGAAGATCCACGCACCCCCCGTCGCCATGGCGATGACGGCCCAGATGCTCCACTTGGCCAGCCGGCGGCCGAGCTTGGCGGCGCTCCACGGCGCGGCGTTCAGCTTCATCTGCGCGTTGCGGTCGCCATCGATCCAGCGTTCTACTGCCAAGAACAGATCGGTCCACACTGTCTGCGGGCAGGCATAGCCGCACCAGGCCCGCCCCACGGCGGAGGTGACGAGGAACAGGCCGACCCCGGCCATGATCAGCAGGCCGGCGACATAGGAAAATTCCTGCGGCCAGATTTCGATATCGAACATGAAGAAGCGGCGGCCGGCGAGATCGACCAGCACGGCCTGATCGGGCGCATAAGGCCCGCGATCCCAGCGCAGCCAGGGCGTGATGTAGTAAACGGCCAGGCACAGGGCCATCACCGCCCATTTCAGCCGGCGGAAGCGGCCATCCACCACGCGCGGGAACACTGGCTCGCGGCGGCGATAGAGGCCGCTGGCCGGGTTGATGAGATCAAGCGCCGACATTGCCTGCCTTGGGCGTGGCCTCGCCGCCGCCCAGCGAATGGACGTAGGCGGCGAGCATCTTGATCGTCACATCATCCAGCCGGCCGGCCCAGTGCGGCATCACGCCGAACCGCGCCTTGGTGATGGTGGTGGTCAGCGTCGCCCGGTCCCCGCCATAAAGCCAGATGCCATCGGTGAGGTTGGGCGCGCCGAACTCGCGATTGCCCTTGCCATCCTCGCCGTGGCAGCTGGCGCAATTTTCGGCAAACAGCGCGGCGCCGGCCTGCGAAGCGCGGCTCGGCTTGTCCTGCCCGGAAATGACGCGGACATGGGCGACAAGCTGGCCGATCTGCGCCTTCGACAAAATGTCCCCGAACGACGGCATCTGGCTGAAGCGCGTCGCCTCGTCGCCGGGGCTGCGGATGCCGTGGCGCAAGGTGGTCTGGATGGCTGCAATGTCCCCGCCCCACAGCCAGTCATCATCGTTGAGGTTGGGATAGCCCTTGCCGCCTGCCGCGCCGGTGCCGTGGCACGGCACGCAATTCACCTTGAAAGCGGCGCGCCCGCCTTCGATGGCACTGCGCATCAGCGCCGGTTTGGCGGCCAGCTGGGTGATATCGGTGGCGGCAATGGCGTTCACCAGCGGGGCGCGGGCGGCAGCTTCGGCCTTCAGCGCCGCATCGAGCTGGCCATGGCTGGTCCAGCCGGTCGCGCCGGGGCGATCGGGCAGGGCGGGGTAGGCGACCACGTAACCGGCGGCAAACACCACGGTCGCAGCAAAGATATAGACCCACCAGCGCGGCAGCGGTGTGTCCAGCTCCTCGATCCCGTCCCATTCGTGGCCGACCAGATGCGTGCCGGTGGCCTCGTCGATACGGGGTTTGTGATCCGTCACCGGCCCTGCTCCTCGTCATTGAAAATCATGGTGGCGGCTTCGGCGTGGCGGGGCCGCGCCGCCGGGCGCAGCGCCCAGCCGACGAAGCCGACGAACAGCACCCCCATCGCCACCAGCCCCCAGCTGTCAGCCAGATGGCGCAGCGTGTCATAATCGCTCATTGCGGCTGCTCCTGCGCTGCCGCCGCCCTGGTATCGACCAGCGTGCCCAGCATCTGCAGATAGGCGATCAGCGCATCCATCTCGGTCAGCCGCGCCGGATTGCCGTCGTAATCGCGCACCTGCGACTTGGGGTAACGCCGGGCGAGATCACTGCCATCACCATCCTGGGTTGCCTGCAGTTTCAGATCGGCATTGGCGTGGGCGATATCGGCATCGCTGTAGGGCACGCCCACGGCGCGCAGGGCCTTCAGATGCGCGGCCATGTCGCCGGGCTGCAGCGGCTTTTCGGCCAGGAAGGCATAAGGCGGCATCACCGATTCCGGCACCAGCTCACGCGGATTCTTCAGATGCTGGCGGTGCCATTCGTCGGAATAGCGGCCGCCGACGCGGGCAAGATCCGGCCCGGTGCGCTTTGATCCCCACTGGAAGGGGTGATCATACATGGACTCGGCGGCCAGGCTGTAATGGCCATAGCGCTCCACCTCGTCCTTGAACGGGCGGATCATCTGGCTGTGGCAGACGTAGCAGCCTTCGCGGATATAGATGTTGCGCCCCGCCAGTTCGAGCGGGGTGTAGGGGCGCATGCCCTCCACCTTCTCCACCGTGGAATCGACCCAGAACAAGGGCGCGATCTCCACGATGCCGCCGATGGCGACGGCGACGAGGGCGCACAGGCCGAGCAACGTGATGTTGCGTTCCAGCGTGCGGTGGGAAAAGCCGGGTTTGGCAGCCATGTGGTCCTCCCTCATTCAGCCTGCTGCAGGCCGCCCGCCAGGGCAGGGGCAGGTAGCGGCCGGTCGGCGGCGGGGTTGAAGCGAGGCTGGCTCATCGGGGCTTCGGCGCGCTGCCGGCCGGCGATGGTCATCGCGATGTTGAAGGCAAAGATCAGCGCGCCCGCCAGATAGAGCAGGCCGCCCAGCCCGCGCAGCAGATACATCGGGTGCACAGCCGCCACGGTTTCGGCAAAGCTGTTCACCAGATAGCCATCGGCGCCATATTCGCGCCACATCAGCCCTTCCGTCAGGCCGGCCACCCACATCGATGCGGTGTAGAAAACGATGCCGGCGGTCGCGAGCCAGAAGTGCCAGTTGATCAGGCGCAGGCTGTACAGGCGCTGGCGGTGCCACAGGCGCGGCGCCAAATAGTACATGCAGGCAAAGGTGATCATGCCGTTCCAGCCCAGCGCGCCGGAATGGACATGGCCGATGGTCCAATCGGTGTAGTGCGACAGGCTGTTGACCGACTTGATCGACATCATCGGGCCTTCGAAGGTGCTCATGCCGTAGAAGGCCAGCGCCAGCACCATCATGCGCAGGATCGGATCGGTGCGGATCTTCTCCCACGCGCCGTTCAGCGTCATCAGGCCGTTGATCATGCCGCCCCACGACGGCATCCACAGCATGACGCTGAACACCATGCCCAGGCTCTGCGCCCAATCGGGCAGGGCGGTGTAGTGGAGATGGTGCGGGCCGGCCCAGATGTAGAGGAAGATCAGCGACCAGAAGTGGATGATCGACAGGCGGTAGGAATAGACCGGCCGCTCCGCCTGCTTGGGCACGAAATAATACATCATGGCCAGGAAGCCGGCGGTGAGGAAAAAGCCGACCGCGTTGTGGCCATACCACCATTGGGTGAGCGCATCCTGCACGCCGGCAAAAGCCGAATAGCTCTTGGAGCCGACCCAGCTGACCGGCATCGACAGATTGTTGACGATGTGCAGCATCGCCACGGTGATGATGAAGGCGAGGTAGAACCAGTTGGCGACGTAGATATGCGGTTCACGCCGCTTGATGATGGTGCCGCCGAACACCAGCAGATAGGCGACCCAGACGACCGTCAGCCACAGATCGACATACCATTCCGGCTCGGCATATTCGCGCCCTTCGGTGATGCCCATCACGTAACCGGTGGCGGCCAGCACGATGAACAATTGATAGCCCCAGAACACGAATCGGGCGAGGCGCGGGAAGGCCAGCCGCGCCCGGCAGGTGCGCTGCACCACATAGAAGCTGGTGCAGATCAGCGCGTTGCCGCCAAAGGCGAAGATCACCGCCGACGTGTGCAGCGGCCGCAGCCGGCCGAATGTGGTATATTCCAGCCCCAGGTTCAGCGCCGGCCACGCCAGTTGCAATGCGATATACAGGCCCGCGAGCAGGCCAACGACACCCCAGAAGGTGGTGGCGATCACCCCCCAGCGGATCGGTTCATCATCATAATGGCTTTCATCGGCGGGCAGCGGGCGGCCGCGCGCCACCCACAGGGCGGCGATCAGCGCCGCCAGCGCCATGATCGCCATGTGGACGGCAAAGCCGCTGTCGGCCGCCTGCATCATCCCGGCCAGGGCCAGCGCCATGGCAAGGAACAGGCTTGCGGAGAGTGCCAGCGTGGCAGGCATGAAGATCGGCCCCTTCCAGTGTGGACTGGGACCTGTTTCGCGCCGAAGCTTGCGCTGCCGTAATAAGGGCTTGCCCTATTAGGTATTGCTCCTGAGGGGAATTCTACTCCCACCCCCGCTATAGGGTGCAATAGGGTCAGCGCGTTCGTGGCAGGCCGGGGACGCCCAATGCACCAGATCGCCATCCTTCACGATCATCCCTACCGCTTCCAGCCGCTGTTTTCGGCGCTGGAACGGGCCGGCATCGATTATCTGTCGATCAACACCGCCGGCCATGTGTTCGATCCCATCAGCGGCCGTGCGCCGGCGCCGGTGATCTTCAACCGTGTCGCCATGAGCGCCACCTTCGCCGGCCAGCCGCACCCGGCGCATTATGCCATGGCGCTGCTCGATCACTGGGCCGGCCAGGGCGCGCTGGTGCTGAACGGCGCCGATGCGATGGCGATCGACAGCAGTCGCGCCCGCCAGCTGGCACTGATCAACCGGCTGGGCCTGGCCAGCCCGGCCACCCGCGTTGTCCACGACAGCGATGCGATGATGATCGCCGCCGTCGCCATCGGCTTTCCGCTGGTGATCCGCGCCGATATCGGCGAATTCAGCACCGATCAGCACCGTTTCGACAATCGCGACGAGCTGGAAACCGCCATTGCCTATGGCGATGTGCCGGTCAGCGCCAATGGCCTGTGGCTGGTGCAGGCGGTGGTGCGCCCGCGCGGCGGCACCATCACCCATATCGAGGTGCTGGGCGGCCGCTGCCTTTATGCGCTGGATGTGCAGATCGGGGTTGATCAGCTGATGTCGGCCGATGCCGCCCGCCGCCAGCCGCTGGCCACACGGCGCAGCCGCCGTGCCGAACCGCCGCCCAACCTGATCGCCGCCGCCGAGATGCTGGCCCGCGAGGCCGGGATGGAAAGCTGCGGCATCCAATATCTGATCGACGATCAGTGCGGCACGCCGCGTTTCTGCGACATCAAGGGGCTTTCGGTGTTCGTCGATGATCCGATGGACATGCTGGGCTGGGATCCCGACGACCGGCTGGTCGAACGCCTGTGGCACCATATCCGCCGCATGGGCGGATAAGGATCAGGGCCGCAGCCGCCCCAGATGCTTCAGCCGGGCGACCATGAAGTGCATGAAATCATTGTTCCAGCGGTTCTTGGCAAACAGGCCCTTCAGCGCCGTTTCCGATGGTGACCAGCCGGCGGGGATCGGCGGCGGATAGGTGCCGAAATGGCCGGGGTTCAGTTCATAGCCGGCCCTGTCACAGGCGTCCTTGAACTCCTCATAGGCCCAGCTGTCGAGCATGGCGCCGCGGGCCAGATTGTCCTTGGTCGCGGTGTCGGCCCGGTGCAGGTCGAAACTGGCCGCCGTGCCATCAGGCCACACATTGTAGAGTTCGGCATAAAGCGAATTTGACGGATCGGGCCGGCCCTTTGGCTGCTTGCCCATCAGTTTGCCGACGCCCTTTGCCATCGACTTGACCGGATTACGCACAACTCATCTCCCCCGTGAGACGTCTCCATGCCTGCCACAGTGCCGCCGGCCGTTCGATTGGCTTGCCATCCCTGTTGCTGGCCGAAGGCCGCGCTGTCGAAGCGCCGCTCACTGCGGCCGAACTGGGCGGCGATGTGTGGATCGGCAACGCCCTGCGCGTGCTGGTGCGGGCGCGATTGACATGAAAAAGGGCGGCCAGCGCGGGCCGCCCTTTCGCATCGGATCTGCTGCGCCGATCAGGCGGCGACGGCAGTGCGGCGGCGGCGCGACACCGCACCGGTCAGGCCGAAACCGGCGATCAGCATCGCCCAGGTCGCGGCTTCCGGAACGTTCGACGTCACCACGACATTGTCGAGGGAATAATAGGCCGGCGGGTTGAAGAAGCTGAAGCTCAGCACCGGGTTGGCGGCCGTCGTCACCGTGAAGCTGTAGTGGGTGAAGGCCTGGTTGGGAATGTTGCTCAGCAGGGTGGTGCCACCGAACGACACGCTGTTGCCCGCACCAGAATCGTTGCCCATGTCGAACGACACGGTGTAGCTGCCGGCGCCGCCGGTGATGATCTGCGAAATGCCGCCAAAGCCGCTGACCGGGCCAAAGATCGCCTGCCAGTTGCCGTCCGTCGGCGCGCAGCAGCCAAAGCTGCCCTGGATGGTGCCGGTGAAGCTGGTGTCACCGAACTGGCTCCAGCCCGAGAAGGTGCCGGTTTCGAAGCTGCCATTCGTCACCTTGTTCACGGCCGCAGCCGGCGTCGCCAGCGCCGCAAAACCCAGAGCCGCCGCAGCGATGATCGTGTTGGTACGCATGTCAAATTCCCCCAGAGTGAATGACGAAAAATGCTATGCAAAGTGCGTGCCAATTGTTCACGGTCTGCCAAATTCATGTGAAAACAATGGTATGGCGAAAATCACGCCCCACATCTGGCACGCCGCATGTAAGATTTTCCGACACATTGCTGCCAAGGCTTGCGCGCCGGCGCTCCGGGCCGCTAAACGGACGCCCGCATCCTCCTGTCCGGGGCACACGCCATGAACCGCACCTCTGCCGCCATCAACCGCATCCAGCCGTCGCCCACCATCGCGGTGACCAACAAGGCGGCGGAGCTGAAGCGGCAGGGCCGTGACATCATCGGCCTGGGCGCCGGCGAGCCAGATTTCGACACGCCGGATTTCGTGAAGGACGCCGCGATCGCCGCCATCCGCGCCGGCCAGACCAAATATACCGGTGTCGATGGCACCCCCGAATGCAAGGCCGCCGTGCAGGCCAAGTTCAAGCGCGACAACAATCTGGATTACGCGCTCGACCAGATCAGCATCAATTCCGGCGGCAAGCACACCATCTTCAACGCCCTGCTGGCCACGCTCGATCCGGGTGACGAGGTGGTGATCCCGGCGCCCTATTGGGTGTCTTACCCCGATATCGTCAGCCTTGCGGGCGCCACCCCGGTGGTGATCAACTGCGGCGTCGATCAGGGCTTCAAGCTCACCCCCGCCCAGCTTGATGCCGCCATCACCCCGCGCACGCGCTGGTTCATCTTCAACTCGCCGTCCAACCCCACCGGCGCTGCCTACACCCGCGCCGAGCTCAAAGCGCTTGCGGACGTGCTGATGCGCCATCCCCACGTGCTGGTGCTGGCCGACGACATGTATGAACATATCGTCTACGACGGCTTTGATTTCGGCACGCTGGCCGAGGTGGAGCCCGGCCTGTATGACCGCACGCTGACGGTGAACGGCGCCTCCAAGGCCTATGCCATGACCGGCTGGCGCATCGGCTTTGCCGGCGGCCCGGCCTGGATCATCAAGGCGATGGCCAAGCTGCAGTCGCAGTCCACCTCCAACCCCTGCTCCATCTCCATGGCCGCCACGGTGGCCGCGCTGAACGGCGATCAGAGCTTCCTGGCGGAACGCAACCTTGCCTTCCAGCGCCGCCGCGACCTGGTGGTGAGCATGCTGAACCAGACACCCGGCCTGATCTGCCCGCGCCCGGAAGGCGCCTTCTATGTCTATCCCGATTGCAGCGGCCTGATCGGCAAGACAACGCCCACCGGCAGCGTGCTGACCAACGATGAAGACGTCGCCGCCTATCTGCTGGAAGCCGAAGGCGTCGCGGTGGTGCATGGCGCGGCGTTCGGCGGCTCCCCCGCCTTCCGCATCAGCTATGCGACGTCAGACGCCGCGCTGGAGGAAGCCTGCAAGCGCATCCAGCGCGCCGTGGGCAATCTGCGCTGAGCCAGCGCCCGCCCCAGAATCACCCGCGCAGGCTGAACCCGTCGAAGCCGGATTGCCAAAGCGCCGCCTGAAGGCCCTCCACAAGCCCTCGACAAGCTCAGCCTGAGCGGGGCATTGCGACACCCATGCGCATCGCCCTCTACCAACCCGAAATCGCCGGCAATGTCGGCGCCGTCCTGCGCCTCGGTGCCTGCCTGGGCGTGCCTGTCGACCTGATCGAGCCGCTGGGCTTCGCCTGGGATGATGCCCGCGTCCGCCGCACCGCGATGGACTATATCGATCACGTCCACATCACCCGCCACGCCGATTGGCCGGCCTTCCTCGCCACCACCGGCAACGCCCGCCTCGTCCTCCTCACCACCAAATCCAGCGAAAACGCCTACCACTTCGCCTTCCGCAGCGACGATATCCTGCTGTTCGGCAAGGAAAGCGCCGGCGTGCCGGATCACGTCCACACCGCCTGCCCGGCCCGCATCCGCCTGCCGATGCAAGGCGCTGTCCGCTCCATGAACCTCGCCATGTCCGCCGGCCTCGCCGTGGCCGAGGCGCTGCGCCAAACCGGCGGCTTTCCGGGGTAGGGGAAGAGCCAGGAAAGGTGGCCTCCGGCGGGCAGGGACGCAGTCCCTGCACCCGTTCGTTTTCAAGTGCGCCCATGCCGCACCAGCGCCCGTCACCCCGGACTTGATCCGGGGTCCCGCTTCATTCCTCCCCGTCGCGCTCTTGACGCAAGCGGAACAGTCGCGCCCGCATCGTGCTGTTGGCCAGCGCCGAGCGGCTCTGCGCCGTCATCGACGGGGCGTCACTGGCGGATGAGGAGGCGTAGCGGCGCTCTGCGGGACGGAGAACCAAGCAGGGGGCCTCCGGCGGGCAGGGACACAGTCCCTGCACCCACTGCCTGATCGTGTCTACAGAGCCAAAGGGCCGCGCCCATTTTCGATTCTTTAGATCGGAGCACGGCACTAAATTGTAGATTTTTGTAGTCAAATGTTTCCGACTTCTGCGGTCGCGTCTCTGCTTTGCCTCGGCAAAGAGATAACAGGTGAATGGGACCGTTCTGGGAAGTATAGTTGAGATACTATTTCGTTTAGGTCGGCAAAGGCCGTGGCCTCAGCCGGATTTCGTTCAAGAGTTTCGGCAGACGGCGGTAAATATTTTAGTTCAATAGTCATTCCCCTTTCGATTCGCGCTACCAGTCCATGAAGCGCAAAAATAATGTCTTGGAGTTGTTCTTGAACTCGTCCCGGCTCAGCCCCCGGTTTGACCAATTCATGTGCGTGTTGTTCAATCGCTGCGTTGACTGACGCCGTTATTCTTTCGTCGAACTGTGAGATCAGATCATCCATCTGCCCACCTAGAGTTTCATTTATTTTCGCCGTTTCTGCCCTCACTTTTCGAATGTCTTCGACTTTTTTCCATTGATCGAGCGACCAAGATACGGCTTTGCCGATTGCTGCTACGGTCGGGGCAGCTAACGCGAAGAATATCAAGGGGTCCGTCGTAGAAATTTGCCCAATTTTGATCCGTTCAGCTGCACCTGTTGCCAATTCAGAAAACGCTCTCACAAAGCGCCGCAACTCTCTAAGCTCGCTGATCCAACCTTCAAGTTCGTTGTTAAACAGTTCTCTGGGTATCCGGAAACCTACTTGTGCTTCGCCAGATTCAATTTCTTCTTCACCAAAATTCAACTGCTGCATCGCAGATTGCATATTATTTAGTTGTTGGATAAAATTCGACCGTTCCGATTTAAAATTACTCAAATTCTGCAGGGCGACAGCTGGAGTCATCGCATTTGTTGCAATCATAGTGGTAATCTGATTATACATCATTTTGCTGAAATACGGCAGAGCACCAATTTCCATTAAATAACGACGAAAAATAGGATTATGTTCTGCACGAAGTTGGTTAGTAGCAGTGTCTAAATCTATCACTAACTGAGCAATCTGAATTTGGAATTCAGCCTGACCTGGATTGTTAGCCAAATTACTGAGAGTATGATGCATGCCAGTTAATATATTTTCGATCTGCAAATCTGTTTCTTGTTTGATAAGTTGTTCCATTAATGACTTAAATTTTATTACGTCCATAAAGAAATCCCCCGAGTCTGATTTCTGCCTGTATATGCGCCTGCTGCGGAGAGCGCCTTGCTCTCTTAGCCATCAAGTTGGAAATGTGTGAAATCGTAGCGTCGACTGGCTGGAACGTCTAGTGGACACTTGTAGAGATGCTAACTGATATGCGCTTGATGAGAGCTAACGGGTGCAGGGACTGCGTCCCTGCCCGCCGGAGGCCTCTTGCCTTGGCCCTAACTCTCACCCTCCCACCATTGCCCGGAGGGCTCCTCCCTCTCCCCGAACGGGAGAGAGGTTTAGGGCCTCACCACTTCGTATCCGCCAGCAGCGCCGCGTAAATCTCGATCCCGTCCCACAGATTGCCCAGGCGGATATTCTCGTTGGCCGCGTGTTGGTTGTCGTCGGCGTTGGCGACGGACACTCCGATCATCGGGGCGTTCAGGGCTTCGACGATTTCGGCGAACGGGGTGGTGCCGCCCATGATCGGCATTTGCACGGGTGGGCCGCCGGTGCTGCGGGTGATGGCGGCGATGACGGCCTGGGCGGCGGGTGTGTCGAGCGGGACTTTCACCGCGACGGAGCCGCCGTCCCCCCACGTCAGCTTCAGCAGTTTCGGGTGGGCCAGCCGCGTGGCGGTGTCGGGATCGGTGCGGATGATGTGCCAGCCTTGGGCGGTGAGATAGGCTTCGGTGGTGTCTTTCACGTGGGCCATGGTCTGGCCGGGGGCGAGGCGGATATCGAAGCTGGCCCAGGCCTGGGTGGCAATGGCGTTGGCGGCGGGGGATTTGGTGTCGCCGCCGTGAATGGCGCGCACGTTCAGCGTGGGGGCGAGATAGCCATCGGCGATGCGGTCCGGCCCGATGGTGCGGGCGAGGGCGAGATCGCGTTTCAGCTGGGCCTCCACCGGCGGCAGCGCGGCGAGGGCGGCGGTGTCGGCGGCGGAGCGGGGTGGCACTTCGCTGGCGAGGCCGGGGATCTTGATCGTGCCATTCTCGTCGCGCAGCTGCATGACAAGATCGGCGATCATCACGGTGGGGCTGGGCACCCAATTGCCATAATGGCCGTCGTGCAGGGCGCGGGCCGGGCCATAGACGGTGGCTTCGAAATCGATGATGCCGCGGTTGCCGCCTGATACCAGCGGCCGGCCGGATTGGTGCATCGGCCCGTCGCCCATGATCAGCAGATCGGCGGCGAGCAGGGCCTTGTTGGCGCGCACGATGTCGCCGAAATGCGGGGAGCCGGCCTCTTCCTCGCCTTCCCACAGGATCTTGATGTTGACGCCGGCTTTCAGCCCCTTGGCGGCGAGCGCGTCCAGCGCCCACAGGGTGACGGCGATGGTGGACTTGTCGTCGCCGGTGGTGCGGCCGTGCAGCCGCCATTCGGGATCGAGGCGGGCGGCGCTGGCGGGATAGACCTTCTGGCTGGCCGGCGGCGCGGTGCGCAGGGTTGGCTGGAAGGGCGGATCGAGCCAGCCGGGCTGGTTCACCGGCTGCCCGTCATAATGGGCATAGAACAGGATGGTGCGCCGGGCGCCGGGCGTCTTGCGTTCGCCGAACACGCTGGCCGGGGTGCCGGGTTTGGCGCGCAGCTGGGTGGTGGTGAAGCCGCGCCGTTTCAGTTGCTGTTCCAGCACATCGGCGTTGCGGTCCACATCGGCCAGGGTGCTGGCGATGCTGGGCATGGCCACGAAGCCGCTGTAATCCGACAGCAATTGCCGTTCATTGGCCACGCGCCAGCTGCGCACGGATTCGCGGACCGTATCGGCCGGGGCGGCGCTGGCCGGCAGGGCGGCCAGGGTGGCGGCCAGGGTGGCTGCAAGGGCGGTCAGCCCGGCGAAGATGGTGCGTGTCATCGCGGTTCCCCCAAGGAATTTGCGCGCGACAGTGGCGAAACACCGGGGCTTTGGCAATGCGGTGACCGCTTTACTTATCTAATACAGCTGCTATGCAACGGCGGTTCAACGGGAGGAATCGCGCGCCATGTTGCAATTGTCGGGAGTGACCCATGTCTATGCCAACGGCACCAGGGCGCTGGATGATGTGAACCTGACAATCCCGAACGGCATGTTCGGCCTGCTTGGCCCCAATGGCGCCGGCAAATCGACGCTGATGCGCACGGTGGCGACGTTGCAGACGCCGACCGCCGGCAGCATCAGGTTCGGGGATATCGACGTGATCGCCAACCCGGCGCTTCTGCGCGAGACGCTGGGCTATCTGCCGCAGGATTTCGGCGTGTATCCGCGCGTTTCGGCCTATGCCATGCTGGAGCATATGTGCGTGCTGAAGGGCATCGCTTCGGCCGGCGAGCGCAAGGCGACGGTGGAGACGCTGCTCAACCAGACCAATTTGTGGGCGGTGCGCAGCAAGGCGATTGCCGGCTTTTCGGGCGGGATGCGCCAGCGTTTCGGCATCGCCCAGGCGCTGATCGGCAATCCGCGCCTGATCATCGTTGACGAGCCGACCGCCGGCCTTGACCCGGAGGAGCGCAACCGTTTCCTCAATCTGCTGGCCGAGATTGGCGAGAATGTGGTGGTGATCCTTTCGACCCACATCGTCGAGGATGTGGCCGATCTGTGCCCGCGCATGGCGGTGCTGGCCGCCGGGCGCATCCAGCTGGAAGGCGCGCCGCTGGATCTGATCGAACGCGCGCGCGGCAGCGTGTGGGCCAAGACCATCCGGCGCGACGAGCTGGAGGCGGTGAAGGCCGCGCACGAGGTGATTTCCACCCGGCTGTTCGCCGGGCGCACCATCGTCCACATCCTGTCGGAAATCGATCCCGGCCAGGGCTTCACGGCAGTGACCGGCGGGCTGGAGGATGTCTATTTCGCGACGCTGGCGAAAAGCCGCCGCACCCCCGCAGCCGTGGCGGCCTGACGCCGATGTTCGGATCGATCGCGCGTTTCGAGCTGCGCTATCAGCTCAAGAACCCGGTGTTCTGGGTGGTCTGCATCCTGTTCTTCCTGCTCACCTTCGGCTCTGTCACGGTGGAGGAGATCAAGATCGGATCGGGCGGCAATGTCCATGTCAACGCGCCGACGGCGATTGCCCAGGTGCACCAGATATTGTCGCTGTTCTTCATGTTCGTCACCACGGCCTTCGTGGCGAATGTGGTGGTGCGCGACGATGAAAGCGGCTTTGCGCCGATGGTGCGCGCCACGCGGGTGAGCCGGTTCGATTATCTGTTCGGGCGCTTCACCGGTGCGGCGCTGGCCGGCATCCTGGCCTTTGCCGTGGTGCCGCTGGCGATGTTCATCGGATCGCTGATGCCGTGGCTTGATCCCGAAACGCTGGGGCCGAACCGGCTATCTGACTATGGCTTTGCCTATTTCGTGCTGGCCGTGCCCAACGTGCTGCTGACGGCGGCGATCTTCTTTGCGGTGGCCACGCTCACCCGGTCGATGATGTATTCCTATGTCGGCGTTGTCGTCTTCCTGGTGCTTTATCTTGTCCTCAACAGCTTCCTGCGCACCAAGCCGGAACTGCGCGAGCTGGCCGGCATGGTGGAACCGTTCGGCATCGCCGCGGTGGGCAACGCCACCCGCTATTGGACGGCGGCCGAACGCAACGGCCTGACGCCGCCGATCACCAGCATCCTGCTGATCAACCGCGCCATCTGGTTCGGTGTGGCGCTGGCGGCGCTGGGCTTTGCCGGCTGGCGTTTCCGCTTTGCCGATGCCGGCCTGTCGCCGCGTGCGGCGGCCCGCGCCGCGAAGAAAGCCGCCAAGGCCGCTGCCGTGGCGCCGCAACTGGTGGCGCAGCTGCCGGCGCCGCGCCCGCGCGCTGCTGCGCTGGCCCGGCTGCTGGCGCGCATCCGCTTTGAAATGGCGCTGGTGTTCAAAAGCCCGGCCTTCATCGTGCTGCTGCTGATCGGGCTGTTCAACAGCGCCGGATCGCTGATCTTCGCCAACGAGATTTATGGCACGCCGGCGCGGCCGCTCACCTTCGCGCTGATCGGGCAGCTGGCGGGCAGCTTCACCCTGTTCCCGATCATCATCGCCATCTATTACGCCGGCGAGGTGGTGTGGCGCGACCGTGACACGCGCTTCCACGAGATTGCCGATTCCACCGCGCTGCCGAACTGGGCCTATCTGGTGCCCAAGGTGCTGGCGGTGGCCGGCGTGCTGTTCACCAGCCTGATCATTTCCATGCTGGCGGCGATGATCGTGCAGCTGGCGCGCGGGGTCACCGATCTGCAGCCGCTGCAATATCTGGCCTGGTATGTGATCCCCAACGGCGTCTTCGTGGTGCAGCTGGCGATCCTGGCGGTGTTCGTGCAGGCGCTGTCCCCCGGCAAATATGTCGGCTGGGCGATCATGGTGGTCTATCTGGTCGCCACCATCACGCTTTCAACCATCGGCTTTGAACATCCGCTCTACAATTATGGCGCCACCCCGCCGGCCCAGTACAGCGGGATCAACGGCGACCAGATCGGGGCAGTCGGCGGCTGGTGGCTGCGCCTGTACTGGAGCTGCGTGGCGCTGGTGCTGGCGGTGCTGGCCCACCTGCTGTGGCGGCGCGGGACGGACGTATCGCTGCTGCCGCGCCTGCGCGCGCTGCCGCGCCGGCTGCCGGGCTGGCCGCTGGCGCTGATCCTGGCCGGCGTCGCCGGGGCCGGAGCCAGCGGGGCGTGGATTTTCCACAACACCAACGTGCTGAATGAATATCGGACCCGGGATGACCGTGATCTGCGGCTGGCCAATTACGAGAAACGCTATCTGCGCTATGAAACGCTGAAGCAGCCGTCCACCACCGATGTGCGGGTGCGGGTGGATCTTTATCCCGATCAGCGCCGCATGGTTTCGGCCGGGCAGCTGCGCCTGGTGAACGACACCGGCGCGCCGCTTGAGCAGCTGCATCTGCGGCTGGCGGCCACCAAGGGCCAGATCGACAGCATCACCGTGCCCGGTGCGCGGATGACGCTGAACGACACGGTGTACAACTATCGCATCTACCGCTTTGATCGGCCGCTGCCGCCGGGCGCGCGGCTGGCGGTGGATTTTGCCATCAGCCGGCAGCAGCAGGGCTTTGTTGCCAGCGGGGACGACACCAATGTCATCGCCAACGGCAGTTTTGTGAACAACAGCGATTTCATGCCGCAAGTGGGCATGAGCCGCGACGGCATCCTGCAAGACCGGGCCAAGCGGCGCAAATATGGCCTGCCGCCGGAACGGCGCCTGCCCAAGCTGGAGGACACGGCGGCGCAGGCGCGCAATTATCTGGGCAATGCCGATTGGGTGAACAGCGACATCACGGTTTCCACGATCGCCAGCCAGACGCCGATCGCGCCGGGCCGCAAGCTGGAAGACCGGGTGGAAGGCGGCCGCCGCATCGCGCGGTTCGTCTCGCCGCAGCCAATCCTGTCGTTCTTCTCGGTGCAATCGGCCGCCTATGCGCAGAAGAGCGCGGATGCCGATGGCGTGAAGCTGACGGTCTATTACCACCCCAGCCACGCCTATAATGTCGATACGATGCTGGCGGCGATGAAGGCGGCGCTGGGCTATTACCGGCAGAATTTCGGGCCGTACCAGTTCGATTATGCCCGCATCATCGAATTCCCCGGCTATGAAAGCTTTGCTCAGGCCTTTGCCGGCACCGTGCCCTTTTCGGAAAGCATCGGCTTCCTGGCCAGCAATGCCGATCCCGACAAGATCGATTACGTCACCTATGTGACGGCGCACGAGATCGGCCACCAATATTGGGGCCACCAGATCATCAGCGCCGAAATGCAGGGCGGCACGCTGCTGGTGGAAACCATGGCGCAATATTCGGCGCTGATGGTGATGAAGCGCCTGTATGGCGAGGACAAGATCCGCCGCTTCCTGAAGTTCGAGCTGGACAGCTATCTGCGCAGCCGCGGCGGCGAGCTGATCGAGGAGCTGCCGCTCGCCCGGGTGGAGAACCAGCCCTATATCCATTACCGCAAGGGCAGCCTGGTGATGTATCTGCTGGCCGACCGGCTGGGTGAGCACCGGGTGAACGCGATGCTGGCCCGGCTGCTGGCCGAGCACAAGTTCAAGGGCCAGCCCTATCCGCGCTCGACCGTGCTGGTCGATGGCTTCCGCAGCCTCGCCCGCAACGATGCCGAACGCCAGCTGGTGAGCGACCTGTTCGACCGCATCACCCTGTATGACCTGAAGGCGACCACGGCGACGACGCGCAAGCTGCCCGATGGCCGCTGGGAAACAAGGCTGACGGTGAATGCCGACAAGCTCTACGCCGATGGCAAGGGCGTGGAGACCGCCGCCCTGCTGGCCGACAGCATCGATATCGGCCTGTTCACGGCGCGGCCGGGGCAGGGCGCTTTCGGCAAGCAGAATGTGCTGCTGATGACCCGCCTGCCGGTGACGACCGGCCGCCAGACCCTGGTGCTGATCAGCAAGGACAAGCCGACCGTGGCGGGCATCGATCCGTACAACAAATATGTCGACCGCAATTCGGATGACAATCTGGTCGATGTGAACTGAGGGGGCGCCCAAACTCCCTCCCCCCCTGTGGGGAGGGAGTTGGGTCAGGCGGTAATCCGCTCCGCCCACAATCCCGCCAGCGGCCCGGCGGCAAAGCCGGCGCGGTCCACGGCATAGACGACATGGTTCACCGGGCCGGTGGACAGGTTGGCCACCCATTCCCGCCCGGTCAGCACCCCGCCGATGCGTTCACAGGCCGTGCGGCTGCGGATGTTGGTTTCCCCGATCATCAGCACCACGCGCTCCACCGCCTGCAGGGCGTGGCCCAGCATCAGCGCCTTCATCACGTGGTTGGAACGTCCGCCCCAGTGGCGTCGCACTAGGAAGGTCCAGCCCACCTCCACCTCGCCATCAAGGCAGCGGCCGAAATCGAAGCGGGAAGAGCCGATGATTTCGCCGGTATCCGGCGCGGTGGCCACCAGCATGCCGCCGCTGGCCAGTCCGTCCTCGAAGAAGGCGCGGAACACCGGTTCCTGCCAGCGGTCGTTGGCCGGATGGCCGGCCCAGATCAGCGGGTCGCTGGCGGCGGCGAACAGCGCCGGCCAATCTTCGGCGCGCGCCGGCCGCAGGGCGAGGGCGGGGTGGGAAAGCGACGGCTGACGATCAAGCATCAATGCACCCAGCGTGGCACGAGGACAAAATAAGCGACGGCGTGAATGGCCAATCCGATGCTGCCACCGATCAGCGTGCCGTTGATGCGGATGAACTGCAAATCGCGGCCCACCGCCTGTTCCACCTTGTCGGTCACCGTATCGGCATCCCAGCCGCGCACAGTGTCGGACACCAGCTTCACGATATCATCGCCGTGGCTATTGGCCAGGCCGGCGACCGCGCGGCGCAGGGCGGTGTTGAGGCCGGCTTTCAGGCCCTCATCATGTGCGATGCGGCTGCCCAGCGTGACCAGCGCGCCGCCCAGACGGTTGCCGGCCGGATCCTGCAGGCTGGCGGCCAGCGCACCGCGCGCCGCATCCCACAGGCCGTTCACCCAGGCCGCCATCGCCGGGTTCGCCAGCAGATCATCCTTGAAGCCTTCCACCTTGGCCTGGGCTTCGGGATCGTGGCGCAGATCGAATGTCCATTGCCGGAAGGCGTCCACCAGCTTGTGGCGCACCGGGTGATCGGGATCATGGCGGATTTCCACCAGCAGCCGCTGCACCGAACTGATCATCGTGGACGACAGCGATTCATCGGCACCGGCCAGCCGCAGCAGCCAGTTGGTGCGTTCGGCCACCATGCCGCGGATGTGCGGGGCTTCATCGACGATCACCGCCAGCCCCCATTCGGTGGCGGCATCGATGATCAGCGCATGGCGGCCGCCGGCAACCAGCGTGTCCACGGCATCGGCAACAACCGGTGACAGCGCCATCGCCTGCAGCCGGCCGCGGGCCAGCTCCTCCACGGCACGGGCGATGGACGGATCATCCAGCCCGTCGATCAGCTGGCCGACCAGCGGGGCAAGGCCGCGCCGCCGGCGGCTGCCGTCATCCTGCGGTGCCATCAGCCAGCGCGCGATCACGCCGGCCAGATCGGCATCATCCAGCCGGCGGGCCACCACCCGTGGCTGCAGGAAATTGTCCTTCATGAACTGGGCCAGGGTTTCGCCCAGCCGGTCCTTGTGTTCGGGGATGATGGCGGTGTGCGGGATCGGCAGGCCCAGCGGCCGCCGGAACAGCGCGGTGACGGCAAACCAATCGGCCAGCCCGCCCACCATGGCGGCTTCGGCAAAGGCGCGCAGCCACGGCACGGCGGGATGGGCCTGCGGCCACACCAGGCAGGCGATGAACAGCGCCGCCATCGCTGCCAGCAGCAGCGTCGCGAACAGCCGCATCCGGTGGAAGGGCGATTCCGGCAGGAAGGCGTTCAGGACGGGCTCACTCCGCTGGCGAGGTTTGGCCCACCTTGCCAGAGCCTTCGTCGTTGAGGAACAGGCGCTTGAGGCGCGGCGCCAGCCATTCTTCCACCGACACCGCGATCGAGAAGCCGGCCGGCACGATCACCAGCGTCAGCGCCGTCGAAACCACCAGGCCGCCGATGACAACGATGCCCATCGGCGCGCGCCACGAACCGTCGCCGCCCAGCGCCAGCGCTACTGGCATCATGCCCGCCACCATCGCGACCGTGGTCATGATGATCGGCTGCACGCGCTTGTGGCCGGCTTCCAGAATGGCCTCCAGCTTGGGCACGCCCTTGCCCATTTCCTCGATCGCCATGTCGACGAGCAGGATGGAGTTCTTGGCGACAATGCCCAGCAGCATCAGCAGGCCGATGAACACCGGCATGGAGATCGGCTTGCCGAACAGGGCGAGGGTGGCAAGGCCGCCAAGCGGGGCCAGCAGCAGCGACATCATGTTGACGAACGGCGGCAGCACCCGCTTGTAGAGCAGCACCAGCACCGCAAACACCATCACGATGCCGGCGATCACGGCCAGGATGAAGTTCTGGATGAGCTCGCCCATCCACTTCTGCATGCCCAGCTGCACCTTTTCGACGCCGCGCGGCAGATTCTTCAGGCTGGGCAGCGCGTCCACCTTGGCCTGCACTTCGCCGGTGACGAGGCCGGGCCCGATATCGGCGCCGATCAGCACGCGGCGCTGCTGGTTGTAGCGGCGGATTTCGGTCGGCCCGGCGCCAAAGCTGATATCGGCCACCACCTTCAGCGGCACGGTGCCGCCGCTCTGGCGCGGCACCGGCAGGTTCTGGATGGTGGACAGGTTGCGGCGCGACGCTTCGTTCAGCGCCACCCGGATCGGGATCTGGCGGTCGCCGATGCTGAACTTGGCGACATTCTGATCGATGTCACCCAAGGTCGCGATGCGGATGGCTTCCGACAGCGCGGCGGTGGTCACCCCCATGTCGGCCGCCAGATCAAAGCGCGGCTTGATGGTGATTTCCGGGCGCTGCAGTTCGCCATCGATGCGCGGCTGGCGCAGTTCGCGCATGGAGCGCATTTCGGCGACCACGCTCTGCGCGGCGCGGTCCAGCGCGTCGGGATCATCGCCGGTCAGCGTGATCTGGATGTCGCGGCCGCCCGGCGGGCCACCGCCCTGGCTGGAAAAGCCGATGCGCGCATCCGGGATCAGCGCCAGCTTTTCGGCCATGGCGCGTTCCCAATCGATGCGGTGCATCGAACGGTCTTCCTTCAGCGTCACATAGATGTTGCCGCCACCCACCTTGACGTCGGCAAAGGCCTTTTCCAGATCGGGCGAGCGGTTGAGCACGGCCAGCGCCTGATCGACGACGGCTTCGGTCTGGTTCAGCGTCACCCCCGGCGGCAGCGCGATGTTGATCTGGCTGTCGCTGTTGTCCACATCGGGCTGGAACGTCTTGGGCATCATCACGAACAGCGCCACTGTCGATGCCAGCGCCAGGCCACCGATCACGAACACCGTGGTCTTGCGGTGCAGCAGCGCCCATTTCAGGATCTTCATGTAGCTGCCGATCCACTTGGCATCGCCGTGGTTGGCCTCGCCCTGGCTCTTCAGGAAATAGGCGGCCAGCATCGGGGTGATCAGGCGGGCGACGGCGAGGCTGATCAGCACCGAAACCGCAACGGTCGCGCCGAAATTCTTGAAGAACTGGCCGGAAATGCCCGGCATCAGCGCCACCGGCAGGAACACCGCGACGATCGACATGGTGGTGGCGACCACGGCCAGGCCGATCTCGTCGGCCGCGTCCATCGCCGCCTGATAGGCGGTCTTGCCCATGCGCATGTGGCGCACGATATTCTCGATCTCGACGATGGCATCGTCCACCAGCACCCCGGCGACCAGCGACAGCGCCAGCAGCGACAGCTGGTTGAGGCTGAAGCCCAGCCAGGCATCAAGGAACCAGAAGGTGGGGATGGCCGAAAGCGGGATGGCCAGCGCCGAAATCAGCGTCGCGCGCCAATCCCGCAGGAACAGGAACACCACGATCACCGCCAGCACGGCGCCTTCGATCATGGCGTCGATGGCGCCATGATACTGCATCTTGGTGTAATCGACATTGGTGAAGATCAGCCGGAATTTCACCTGCGGATAGGCGGCGCGCAGCTTGTCGATTTCCTTCACCGCCGCGTCATAGACCGTCACGTCCGAAGCGCCCTTGGCCTTCGTCATCGAGAAGCTGAGCACCTGGCGGCCGCCCATCTTGGAGACGGAGCGCTGTTCGGCATAGGAATCGCGGACCTCGGCAATGTCGCCCAGGCGGATGTTGCGGCCGGGGCCCAGGCTGATCTGGGTGTCGGCCAGGCCGACGGCGTTGCGGGCATTGCCCAGCACGCGCACCGATTGTTCGGCACCGGCGATTTCGGCGCGGCCGCCGGCGGCGTTGACATTGATCTGGCGCAGCTGCGCATTCACCTGCGAGGCGGTGACGCCATAGGCCTGCATGCGATCGGGATCGAGGATGACGCGGATCTCGCGGCTCACCCCGCCCGAACGGCGCACCTGGGCCATGCCCGAAATGCCGAGCAGGCGCTTGGCGACCGTGTTGTCGACGAACCAGCTCAGCTCCTCCAGCGTCATCGCGGTGGATTCGACCGAGAAATAGGCGATGGGGCCGCCGGCCATGTCCATGCGGCTGACCTGCGGCTGCAGGATGCCCTGCGGCAGGTCGGAGCGGATGTTGGCGATGGCATCGCGCACGTCGTTCACGGCGCGGTCAATCGGGGTGCCGATGGCGAACTGCACCATGGTGCGGCTGCTGCCTTCCGACACGAAGCTGTTGACCTCGTCCACCCCGGTGATGTTGCGCACCGCCGCCTCAACCCGCTGGGTGACCTGGCTTTCCAGCTCCACCGGCGCGGCGCCGGGCTGGCTGACCAGCACCTGCGCGGCCGGGAATTCCACATCCGGCTGGTTGTTGACGTCCATGGCGCGGAACGACAGCACGCCGGCCAGCAGCAGCAGCGCGAACAGCACCAGCGGTGGCACCGGATTCTTGATCGACCAGGCGGAAATGTTGCGCATCGGGATCAGCCTGCCTTGGCGGGTGCGGAGGCCGGCGTCGGGGCGGCCGCCGGCGCGAACACCGGGCGCACCTTGTCACCCGGCTTCAGGAAGGCGCCGGCGCTGGCCACCACCTTCTCGCCGCCGGTCAGGCCGCGGGCAATGCCGACACCATCATCACCAATGGCGCCCACGGTGACCGCGCGGCGTTCCACCTTGTCGCCGGCACCCAGCACCATCACATAATTGCCGTCCGCATCGGCCAGCACCGCCGATTGCGGCAGCAGCGGCCGGCTGGCCTGGCCGGCCATGATGCGGGCGCGGGCGAAGGCACCGACGCGCAGGGCGGGGGTATAGGGCACCTCGATACGGGCGATGCCCTGGCGGCTGTTGGGATCGATCACCGGATCGATCAGCCAGATGCGGCCCTTGTAGCCGGTGGTGCCGCCCACTGGCGTCACCTCGGCGCTCTGGCCGGTCTTCAGGCGGGCCAGATCCTGTTCGGACACCAGCGCGCGCATTTCCAGCGTGCCGCCTTCGGCGATGCGGAACAGCGGGCCCGAACCGGGGCCGACCACCTGGCCGGCTTCGACATTGCGGGCCAGCACCAGCCCGGCGCGCGGGGCCCGCACGTCCAGCCGGTCGGCGCTTTCGCGGGCACCGCCCAGCTGCGCGCGCGCCACGGCGACACGCGCCACCGCGCCATCACGGGCGGCGGTGCGCTGATCAATGTCGGCGCGGCTGATGAAACCCTTGGCCACCAGGCTTTCGGCGCGGGCAAGATTGGCTTCGGCCAGGCGGGCATCCGCCTCCGCCTGGCGCACGCCGGCGGCGAGCTGGGCGATCTGCTGGGTCTGCACCTGGCGGTCGATCTGGGCCAGCACCTGGCCGGCGGCAACGCTCTGGCCCGGTTCCACCGCCACGCGCACGACACGGCCGCCTTCGCCCTGCACGCCCACGGCGGCATCACGCTTGGCCGCGATGCTGCCCGGTGCGGTGATCTCGTCGGCCATCATGATCGCACCCGGCACCATCACGGTGACTTCCGGCAGGTTGCTCACCGCCGCTGCCGCCGGGGCCGCCGCCGGGCGGGGCGCGAACGCCTTCCAGCCGGCCACGCCCGACAGGACCACGGCCAGCGCGATCAGCGACGGCTTCAGCCAGCGCCGGCCGCCTGCGCCTTCAGAGGAAAATTCATACGCCTCCGCACCGGCAGGGGTGGGGACGTTGTTGTGCGCGTTCATGAGCATGGTTCCTCTGCGTTGGTGTATTATCGAAATACATCACCGCATGCAAGTGTCTTCCTGTATCGCATTCCCGTGGCAGCAAAAAGGCGGAACTGAGCAACACTTGACAAATATTCGCCGTTTTTTGCCCCCGAACGCCGGCAGCAGACAGGGGGGTGACGGCGGCGCAGTGTCGCGCCATCATCATCCCACCCCCCATCACCCAACGGAGATGCCAGATGCGTGTTCCCCCTGTTTCCGCCCTGCTTTTCACCCCGCTGCTGCTGCTGGCCGCCCCGGCGCTGGCCGATCCGGCACCGGCCAGCCTGAGCGTCACCGCCAGCGCCGATGTGGCGCGCGCGCCCGATCTGGTGCGGGTGACGGCCGGTGTCACCACCACCGCCACTACGGCTGCCGAAGCGATGGCCGCCAACGCGGCGCGGATGACGGCGGTGCTGGCCGCGCTGAAGGCCGCCGGCGTGGCCGGGCAGGATGTGCAGACGACGGGCCTCAGCCTGTCGCCGCAATATCGCTATGTGCCCGAACAGGCCCCGATCCTCACCGGTTACCAGGCCCGCAACGCCATCAGCCTGCGCACCGGCCGGCTGGCCGATGCCGGCAAGCTGGTCGATGCGGCGGTGAAGGCCGGTGCCAACGAGGTGCAGGGCCCGGATTTCACCATCGCCGATCCCGATGCGGCGCTGGATGCCGCCCGCGCCGCCGCTGTCATCAAGGCGCGGGCGCGGGCCGAACTCTATGCCCGGGCCGCCGGCCTGAAGCTGGGGCGCATCACCAGCATCAGCGAAGGCGGCGCTGCCCCCGATCCCGGCCCGCGCCCGATGATGCGCATGGTGGCCGCCGACGCCGCCGCCACCCCGGTGCAGCCGGGCGAGGTGACGCTGTCGGCGCAGGTGACCATCATGTTCGATCTGGCATCCCAGCCCTGACGGGCGGCTGTCAGGCCACTGTCACGCCGCCATCGATCACGAAATTCTGGCCCGTGGTGAAGGCACCGGCCTTGCCGGCCAGGAACACCGCCATGCCGGCGATCTCGTCGGGCACGCCGATGCGCTTCAGCGGGGCGGTGGCGGTGGAGCGCTTCAGCGTTTCGGGATCGTCCCACAGCGCCTTGGCAAAATCGGTCTTGATCAGGCCGGGCGCGATGCAGTTCACGCGCACATTGTCCGGCCCATATTCGCAAGCGAGGTTGCGGGTGAGCTGCATGTCGGCCGCCTTCGAGATGCAATAGGCGCCGATGATGGTGGAACCGCGCAGGCCGCCGATCGAGCTGATGATGGTGATGGTGCCATCCTTGCGCGCCCGCATCGCCGGGGCGACCATCGAGATCAGCCAGTGGTTGGACACGATGTTGTTCTGCAGGATCTTGGTGAAGGCTTCATCCGAAATGCCGGCCTGCGGGCCATAATAAGGGTTGGAGGCGGCGTTGCAGATGAGATGATCGATCTGGCCCCATTTGGCGATGGTGGCATCGACCAGCGCCTGAAGACTTTCCTTGCTGGCGATGTTGGCCGGCACGGAAATCGCGGCCTCGCGCCCCACAGCGGCGTTGATCTCGTCGCGCGCCGCCTCGCAGGCGTCGGCCTTGCGGCTGGAGATCACCACATTGGCGCCATGTTCGGCCATGCGGTGGGCGATGGCCTTGCCGATGCCGCGGCTGGAACCGGTGATCAGGGCGGTCTGCCCGGTGAGGTCAAAAAGGGCCGGAAGGGCCATGGCTGCGTCTCCCCTATGGTGGTTTGCCGCCAGACAGTGGCGCAGGCGCGCAACCATGTCACGCCATACAGATGACAGGGTGATTGCAGCCTGCCATGGAGCGGCATGGCCGAATCATCCCCGCAGAAACTCTCCGCCGACGCCGTGCGCGCCACCTTGCTGTCGTGCCTGTTCTTTGCCGGCTTCGGGGCGCTGGTGCCGCACCTGCCGACCTGGCTGGATTCGACGCAGGGCTTCACCGGCGTGCAGATCAGCCTGGTGCTGACCATCGGCGGCCTGTCGCGCATCGTCGCCGGGCCGCTCACCGCCGCCTGGGCCGCCGGGCAGAGCGACAAGCGCGCGCCGCTGTTCCTGTTCTCCGTGCTGCTCACCGCCGGTTTTGCCGCGCTGTGGTTCGTGCGCGGTTTCTGGCCGGTGTTCGGCATCATCCTGCTGATGGATGTGGGCTTCTGGGGCCTGCTGCCGGCGGTGGAGGCGGCGCTGATCCGCCTGACCAAGACCGGCCTGCCGCCCTATGGCGTGGCGCGTGGGCTGGCATCGGGTGCGTTCATCGTCGGCTCGTCGAGTGTCGGGGCGCTGGTGGGCGGCTATGGCCCGTGGGCGATCTGGGCCTGGCTGCTGGGCGTGTCGATCACGCTGATCGGCGCGGCCTTCGTGATGCCGAAGGAGCCGGTGGAGGGCAATGAGGAGGGCGATTTCCTCGGCCGCCTGAAGGAAGGGGTCAGCCTGCTGAAGAACCGGCGCTTTGCCCTGCTGATCTTTGCCGCCGGCATCCTGCAGGCCACCCACGGCTATTTCTATGGCTTTGGCGTGCTGATCTGGACGAAGGACCAGGCCATCAGCCAGGCAGTGGCCGGCAATCTCTGGTCGGTCGGCGTGGCGGTGGAGGTGCTGTTCCTGATGTTCCTGGGGCAGTGGTCGAGCCGCTTTGCCTCTGAAACCCTGATCCTGGTCGGCGCGATTGCCTGCATCATCCGCTGGACGGCGATGGCCTTCCTGCCGCCGGAAATCCTGCTGTGGCCGCTGCAGGTGCTGCACGCCGGCACCTTCGCGGCGGTGTTCCTGGGCGCGATGCGGCTGGTCAACCAGATGATGGGCGATGAAAAGACCGCGACGGCGCAGATGATCTACATGGCGCTGGCCTCCGCCCCGGCGCAGGCCTTCACCACCTTCATCTCGGGCTATTTCTATGATGCGCTGGCCAAGGATGGCCACGCCGCCTGGGGCTATCTGTCGATGACGGCGGTGAGCGTGGTTGGCCTGGTGCTGGCGGTGATGCTGTGGGTGACGCGGGAGAAGCCGGCGGCGGGGTTGGCGACCGCCTGAGACAAAAGCGCTCGTCATCCTGAACTCGTTTCAGGATCCATGGGAGTGCGCCTCGCAATGCGCGCATTTCGGGGCTTCCTCCCATGGATCCCGGATCAAGTCCGGGATGACGAATTGTATGTGGCGCAATGCGCCCCCTAGTTCCGCAATTCCTGCTCCGGCTGGCTGGCATATTGCGGCAGCGGGATCGCCGCCGCCGCCGCCCTGAGCGCGTTGGACCAGCGGCTGTTCAGTTCGGAATAATAGGCGTCGTCGGCCTCGATGCGGTGGATCAGTTCCAGATCGGACCGGCCGGTGCGGATGGTGGCGATGTCGATCGGCAGGCCGACGGCGAGGTTTGACCGCATCGTCGCCGAAAAGCTGATCAGTCCCACCTTCATCGCTTCCGATATCGGCGTTTCATAGGTGACCATGCGGTCGAGCACCGGCTTGCCATATTTGTGCTCGCCGATCTGCAGATAGGGCGTGTCGCCTTGGCATTCGATGAAATTGCCGGCGCCATAGATCAGGAACAGCCGCGGCCGCCGCCCGCCGATGCTGCCGGCCAGCAGCAATGTGGCATCAGTGTAGACATTGTCGTCCTTCACCACGCGGTCAATCTCCGCCTTGGCGTCAGACAGCGCCTGGCCGACCAGCTGCGCGGCGCGGAACACGGTCGGCACGTCGGCCAGCATCTCGCGCTCCCCGGTGTCGGGCATCAGCACGCCCAGCGCCACGCGCGACAGCGCGCTCTGGGTGACGGAAAGTGATCCGGCCGAAGCGCACATGATCACCCGGTCGGGCCCATGCTCCATCACCCGCAGCTTGCGGTAGGAGGAGATATTGTCCACGCCGGCGTTGGTGCGGGTGTCGGCCATCAACACCAGGCCTTCGCGAACAAGGATGCCAACACAATAGGTCATGGCCGGTCCGTTAGCAGGTCAGGATTGGCTTTGCACCTGCACTTGGGACGGGTGGGCGGCGACGTCGCGGGTGGTCACCGCCACGGCCATGGTTTCCATGCCGCCGCCGCGCCGGGCACCGCGCACCGGGGCGGCGTCGCGGTAATCCAGCCCAACGGCAACGCGCAGATAGGCCTCTGTCGCGCACACGCCGTTGGTGGGATCGAACGCCACCCAGCCCAGATCGGGGATCAGCGCTTCGGCCCAGGCATGGCCGGCGGGCTGGGTGATCATGCCGTCGGCCCGCACCAGATGGCCAGAAACATAGCGCGCCGGAATGCCCAGCGTGCGCACCACCGACAGGAAGATATGGGCATAATCCTGGCAGACCCCGGCCCGGATCGCCAGCGCATGGGCGGCATCGGAATGGGCATGGGTGGCATCGGGATCAAAGCTCATGGCGGCGAACAGATGCGCTGTCAGCCGGTGGCAGTTGGCGAGCGCGTCACCGCTGTCGATCTGCCGGGCCAGGGCCTGCACGCCGGCATCGGGGCGGGTGAGGTCGCTCTGCCGCAGCCAGGCCATTGCCGGCAGCGGCTCGTGCGTGCCGGTGAGCACGCCGTGGGTTTCGCGCGTGTCCACCTCCCCGGTGACATGCAGGGCCAGCCGGTTCACCAGCCCATCGGGGTAGAACATGTGGGTGACATTGCCGAACGCATCCTCGCTGGCGCGCAGATGGCCGTCGCAATCGCTGTCGATCCGCCAGTGGACAATATGCTGCCCGTCATGGCCGCTGGGCTGCAGGCGCAGCAATTGCAGCACGTTGCTGGCCGGCCGCTCATAATCATAGACGGTGGAATAATCGACCCGGATGCGCATGCTGTTGGCCTCAACCGGTCAGAACAGATATTGTTCGGCAATGGCTTCACCCAGCCGGTTGTTGTCGGCAATGAACTGGGTGAGGAATTCGTGCAGCCCTTGCCCGAAGATGGCATCGATAGTGCCGCCCGACAGGCGGGCATGGCCGGCACTGGCCAGCCGGTGGGCCTGGCCGCGCCGGCCGCTCTTGTGGGCCAGCAGATCCAGATGGCGCAGGATATCGTCGTAACAGGCGGCGAGGCTGCGCGGGATCTGGCGGTTGAGGATGAGCAGATCGGCGACCAGCCACGGTTTCACGCTGTCGTTGTACACCCAGCGATAGGCGGTCATCGCCGAAACGGTGCGCAGGATCGTCGTCCACTGGAAATAATCGAGGGAGCCGCCCACCGGCTCGTCGCGCGGCAGCAGCAGATGATATTTCACGTCGAGCAGCCGGGCCGAATTGTCGGCGCGTTCGATGGCGGCGCCAAGATTGGTGAACCAGAAGGCATCGCCGCGCTGCATGGTGCGGTGGTTGGCGCCATCAAATGCCGCGATCGCATGCTTCACATATTCGATCAGCTGCGCCAGCGTTTCGCGGCTCGAAAGGTGGGTGCCGTAACGGCTCACCTCCAGCCAGGCGGTGTTGATCGCTTCCCAGCCTTCCTCCGTCATCGCCGTGCGCACGGCGCGGGCGTTGGAGCGCGCGGCTTCCAGGCACGACCGGATGGAGGAGGGGTTGGCGGCGTTCAGGGTGAGATATTCGGTGACATCATGCTCGTCGACGGCAAGGCCGGTGGCGGCGAAGGCATCGATCTGGCAGGCGGCGGCCAGCGCCGATTCCCAGGCGTTGGAGGCACCGCCGTAGGAGGAGGGCAGGGCAGCCAGCCGCTGCGTCGCCTCGATCAGGCGCGCGGTGAAATCGGCGCGCTCGACATAGCGGCCCATCCAGAAGAGGTTGCCGGCGGTGCGGGAGAGCATCTTACCTCTCCCCTTGTGGGAGAGGTCGGACTCGCGCAGCGAGCCGGGAGAGGGGATGCGCGCTGGCCAACCCCTCTCCCGGGCCGCGCGTTCCGCGCGTCTCTCGACCTCTCCCACAAGGGGAGAGGTGATGTGTGCGCCCCTCACTCATCAACCACCCACGTGTCCTTCGTGCCGCCGCCTTGGCTCGAATTCACCACCAAACTCCCCGCCGTCATCGCCACCCGCGTCAGCCCGCCGGGCACGATGCGCACGCCATCCGTGCCGGTCAGCACGAACGGGCGCAGATCGACATGGCGCGGCGCGATGCCGGCATCGGTGGCGGTGGGGCAGGTGGAGAGCGCCAGGGTCGGCTGGGCGATGAATTTTTCCGGGTTGGCCTTCAGCTTGGCGGCAAAGGCGGCGATGGTGGCGCGCGGCGCGTGCGGGCCGACGAGCATGCCATAGCCGCCCGACCCATCGACTTCCTTCACCACCAGTTCGGGCAGATGATCCAGCACATACATCAGCGCTTCCGGCTCCCGGCAGCGCCAGGTCGGCACGTTGGAGAGGATGGCATCCTCACCCGTATAGAAGCGGATGATCTCCGGCATATAGCTGTAGATCGCCTTGTCGTCGGCAATGCCGGTGCCCACGGCGTTGGCCAGCGTGACATTGCCGGCGGCATAGGCGGCCATCAGGCCGGGCACGCCCAGCATCGAATCCGGGTTGAACACCAGCGGATCGATGAAGGCGTCGTCCACCCGGCGGTAGATCACGTCCACCCGCTGCGGGCCCTCGGTGGTGCGCATGAACACAACGTCGTCGCGCACGAACAGATCGTTGCCCTCCACCAGCTCGATGCCCAATTTGTCGGCCAGGAAGCTGTGTTCATAGAAAGCGCTGTTGTACTGGCCGGGAGTGAGCAGCACACAGGTTGGCTGGCTGCCGCGGCGGCTGCGCGGGGAGACGCTGGCCAGCGTTTCCAGCAGCGCTTCCGGATAGGTTTCCACCGGCGCCACCTTCACCTGATCAAACAGTTCCGGCACCAGCTTCAGCATCACCTCGCGGTTTTCCAGCATGTAGGACACGCCGGACGGGGTGCGGGCATTGTCTTCCAGCACATAGAAATCATCCGCCCCGGTGCGCACCAGATCGATGCCGGCGATATGCACCCACACGCCGCCCGGCGGCTTGCGGCCCACCATCTGCAGGCAATAGGCCGGGTTCATCAGCACCAGTTCCGGCGGGATGATGCCGGCTTTCAGGATTTCGCGCGGGCCATAGATATCGGCCAGAAAGGCGTTGAGCGCGGCCACGCGCTGCTTCAGCCCGCGCTCCAGCCCGGTCCATTCCGGGCGGGACATGATGCGCGGCACGATGTCGAACGGGATCAGCCGTTCGGTGGCCTGCGCGTCGCCATAAACGGCAAAGGTGATGCCGATGCGGCGGAAGAACAATTCCGCCTGCGCCCGCCGCGCCGCCATCAGTTCGGCCGGGCTGTCGGCCAGCCACTGGCGGATGGCGTGATAGGCTGCGGTCACACCTGCGGGTGAGCGGGCGTCATAGCCGCCGCCTTGCCCGAACATCTCGTCAAAGGCCGTTGTGGCCGTCATCCGTCCCCCGAAGCTGCTGCGCTGATGTGGGGGCAGCCTTGGTGTCAACGCAAGGTCTTAATCGCGTATATGCCGGATCGGCCGCTAGATAAGGCCTTGGGCGCGCATCGAAACATGGCCGCTCGCGCCGATGATCACATGGTCATGCACGTTCAGCCCCAGGTGGCGGCCGGCTTCGATGATGGCGCGCGTCATCTGGATGTCGTCGCGGCTGGGCTGCGGATCGCCGGAAGGGTGGTTGTGCACCAGCACCAGCGCCGCCGCCCCCAGATCGAGCGCGCGCTTGACGATCTCGCGCGGGTACACTGGCGCGGCGTTCACCGTGCCGTCATTCATCACCTCGTCGCGGATCATGATGTTGCGGTTGTTCAGGAAAATCACCCGGAACTGCTCGGTCGGCCGGTGCGCCAGGCTGGCGTGGAGATAATCCAGCAGCGCCTGCCAGCCGCTGAGCACCGGCCGGTCGAGCGCCGCCGTGCGCAGGGAGCGCAGCATCACGGCCTCCACGAACTTGATGGCGGCCGCCGCACCGTCGCCCAGCCCGTCAACGCGCTTCAGCTCTTCCGGGGTGGCGGCGATCAGTGCTGCCAGGCTGCCGAACTCGTCCAGCAGGCGCTTGGCCAGCGGCTTGGTATCCTGCCGCGGAATGGCCAGGGCCAGCAGATATTCCAGCAGCTCATAATCATGGAAGCCGTCGCCGCCGCCCGACAGCAGCCGCTGGCGCAGCCGGTCGCGGTGGCCGGCCGGCGAAGGCGCGTCATCCGGCATCGTCAGTCCTCCCCGGCCAGTTGTCACCCATCCGGGCCAGAAAGCGTTCGGCCAGCAGCCGCTGGCCCTGCGCATCGGGGTGCAGGCCATCATGCAGCAGAGGCGCGTCCCCGGCGCCGAACAGCTGCAGCCCGTCAACATAGCGCAGATTGGCATCGCGGCGCCGTGCCACGATCGCCGCCAGCAGTTCGCGGATGCGCACCAGGGTGAGGGCACCCGCCGCCAGCGCCGCCGGCCGTTCGCTGTGGAAAAACTGCACCCGGCCATCGCTGACCCGCCGCAGCGTCGGCCCCGGTGCGGTTTCGGCCATGGCGCAATGGATGGGGGAGATGATCAGGATCGGCACGTCGGGCTGGGCGTCGCGGATCGTGTCCAGAAAGCCATGCACCGCCGCCACGAAGCTGCGTTCGCGCATGGCATCCTGATTGACGATGTTGATCCCCAGTTTCAGGCTGATCACATCGGCCGGTGTCGCCGCGATGCTGCGCGCCACCAGGCTGTCGAGCAGGCACTGGCCGGCAAAGCCCAGCAGCTGCAGATCAAGGCCGCGCGCCCGCGCCGCCAGCGCCGGCCAGGTCTCGCTCGGCCCGTCGGCGTCCATGGCATGGCTGATCGAGCTGCCATAATGCTCCCAGCGGCGGCCGGCCGGCGCGGCGGACAGGCTGGCGCCGGCCGAGAGCCGCAGGCCGCGCACCGCCAGCTGTGCGGCATGCGGCAGCCAGATCTCGATCGTCTTTTCCCCTTCGGGCAGCGCGCCAAAATCCAGCACGCTGGCGCTGCCGGGCGCAAGGCGCACCGCCGGCGGCGTGCCGACGATCAGCGTGGCGGCATTCCCGTCATGCCGGCGCGCGTGCAGCCGGCCATCGACCAGCAGATCAAACACCACCGGCCGCGGCGCCGTGCCCTCCACTTCGAAGCCGGTGCATTCGACGTCCAGCTGCAGCGCCCGCGTGTCGCTGCGCAGCACCAGCCGCACCCCCGATGCCATCGCCGCCATCAGCTGCAGCGCCGGATCCGGCATCTGCGCATCAGTCCATGCCGGCAGCCGGTGGGGGCGCAGGCCGTCACCCGCTTGCCGCCAATCCGCCGCGCCGCGCCGGCCCAGCGCAGCATCGTCAATCGCGACGGACTGCCAGATCATGCCGCCAACTGGCGCAGCGCCGGCAACCAGTCGCTCAGGCTGCGCGTCTGCCGCCCCACCTGCTTGGCGGCTTCATCGGCCCGGCGCAGCCGCACCGCATCCTGCCACCAGGGCCGGGCTTCGAAATCCGCCACTTCCCCTGGGCTCATGTCGCCGCCTTGCAGGCGCAATGTTTCCACGCTGCCCGGCGACAGCAGGGCGCGGTAGGCCGGATCGGTCGTCACCAGATAGCGCTTGGCCGCCACATGCAGGCCGACAATGGCGGCAACGCGCGGGCCCAGCAGGCCTTCCAGCAGCGCCGCGCCATCTTCGGCATGGCTGGCGGCCGAGGTGATGTGGTGGCCGATATCATGCACCAGCCCGGCAATGGCCAGCGCGTCATCGCCCGGCACCTCCTGTGCCAGCGTTTCGGCGCATTGCAGGCCATGGTCCAGCTCGGTCAGCCCGGCCACCTCCACCGAAGGCTGGTGCGACCAGGCCTCCAACCGGGTGATCAGCGCGTCGATGGTGGCAAAGGCTTCAGGCGGCATCGGTCACTCCCCAATTGGCCGGCATGGGCGGCCAGCGGCCGATACCGCCGGCTTCGATCAACAATCCTGTCAGCGTGCGATCGGCATGGCAGGCGCGCCAGCCCAGCAGGGCCTGCGCCGCCGCCAGCAGCCGCACCGGATCGGTCAGCCGGGTGCGCCAGCTCGGATCGGCGGCCAGATCAAAGGCCACCGCCGAACCATTGCCGAACTGCACATAACCGATCGTCTCGTCACGATGCACCAGCAGCGTCTTGTCTTCCAGCCGCCGGTCCCACGGCCAGGCGTGCGGCCCGGCCGGAATGTGGGTGTAGCGCCAATCCCATTCCCAATGCGCAGCCTGGCGCCAGAAGGGCGGGTCGCCGCCGTCCAGAAACGGGGTGAGCGGCAGGCCATCACATTGCAGCGGCACCGGAATGCCCATCGCTTCGGCCAGGGTCGGCAGAATGTCCACGGCTTCGGTGAAGGCATCCACCTGCCGGCCATGGCCCGCCGGCCGGCGCGGATCGCGGATGATCGCCGGCACGTGATAGCTGGCTTCGAACCAGGCGCATTTCTGGATCAGGCCATGATCGCCCAGATTTTCGCCATGGTCAGACGTCACGATGATGAAGGTCTCGTCCCACTGGCCATTGGCTTCCAGCCAGTCCCACACCCGGCCCAGCTGCGCGTCCACCTCGCTGATCATGCCATAATATTGCGCCTGGATGTCGGCCATCGCCGCCGGGTCACGCGGGGCCGCCAGCCCGTCCACCTGCTGCAGCCGCTGGTGGAACGGATGGCAATCGGCCGCCGGCGCAATCGGCGGCGGGCACGCGGCCGGATCATAGGCGCGGGCAAATTCGCCGGCCGCCGCAAAGGGTTCATGCGGGCGGATATGGCTGAGATGCGCAAACCACGGCCCGTGCTGCTGCGGCAGCCAATCCAGGAAACGATCGGTCAGCCAGGCGCTGATGCTGTGCTGCGCCGGCCGCTGCGGCTCGCTTGCCGCCGCCTCGCGCCAATCGTCGCTCACCTCGTGGCCCTGCGCCCGCAGAAATTCCAGCCAGGCCGTCGGATGGCCGGGGCGCGAAAATTCGCCCAGCGCAAAGCCCGGCAACACGCCTTCATAGCTTTCCAGCCGGGGATCATCCGGCCCGGCGGTCTGGCGCGGATCGACGCTCTGATCGGTGTAGCCGAACAAGGTGGGATCAAGCCCGGCCCGCCGCGCCGCCAGCGCCACATTGTCAAAGCGCGCATCCAGCGGGGTGCCATTGGCCACCACGCGATTGTTCATCTGGTACATGCCGGTGTACAGGCAGGCGCGGCCCGGCCCGCACGGCGCGGCATTGCTGTAATGCCGGGCAAAGCGCACGCCGGCCGCCGCCAGCCGGTCCAGATGCGGCGTGCGCACCAGCGGATGGCCCGCCGCGCCCAGGCAATCACCGCGAAACTGGTCAAGCGTGATCAGCAGAAAATTCACGTCCGGGCTCCGGGTGCAGCGGCGTCGCGCCGCTTATGCCACGCCCGGCCGGGAGCGCAATGCACCTGCCGCGCGGCCGGCGCGCCTTGCCGCCACACCCTGCCCATGCCACACTCGCGCCCATGTCATCGGGAGACGCCGCATGCCCAGGATCGACCGCGTGTTTGGTGAGAAATTGCTCACCGCCATGGACGATTTCTATCGCTACGGCGTGCATCTGCTGTTCAACGAATGGTGGGAAACCGCCCCGCAAGACGCGATTGACAAGTATGTCAGCGCCATCACCGAACATCCCGAACATGGCCCGCTGGCGCAGGCGGCGTGGATGGCGCCCGATTTCGCCCTGTCGCAGCTCGCCGATTGCGCGCCCGGCACGCTGGGCGCGGCCTGGCGCGATCACATGGTGTCAAACGGCCTCGCCGAAAAGCTCGCCGCCGGCTACGCCCTGCTCACCGCCGATTTCGAAGCCTCCGGCAAGCTGGCCCGCCTGCCGGCCGTGCTGAAATACAAGGTGCTGCGCGGCTATCAAACCCACGATCTCCACCATGTCCTCACCGGCTATACCACCCAGCCGTTCCACGAACTCGCCCTGCAGGCCTTCCAGCTGGCCCAGATGGACTATCCCTATTCGGCGATAACCCTGTCTGTCATCATGGGCCACGCCGCGCTGGTCGATCCCTGGCTGATCCAGCCGGCCATGGACGCGATCACCGATGGCTGGGCCTTCGGGCGGCGGGCAAAATCCCTCCAGTTCATCGCCTTCGAACAGCAGATCCACCGCCCGCTGGCCGAGGTGCGCGCCGAATATGGCCTCACCCGCGACACGCCGTTCACGCCGCTGGTGCCCAAGGTTTCGGAACTGGTCGCCCAGGAACTGCTGGTGCAAGAGCAGATGCGCGCCGGCGGGCCGGGCCGGCAGGCCGCCTGAACCGGCCCCGGCAATCGCCGCCACGATGGAGGCAGTTTGCCGCTGCCGCCGCCACCACGCCGATATAGCCAAGGACTTCCGGCACGTTGCTGCTATATTGCGCGCAGGCCGCAGGGGAGCGCAGACCAGCGATCACACGGATGAGGGCAGGGGGCAACAACATCTGGGGGCAGGTCATCCGCGCCGTCGCGGTGTCCGTCAGCGTCACGCTGGCGGTGATGGCGCTGATGTCCCGCCTGCCCGGGCTGGCCATCCCCTGGCCCTACTGGGTGCTCGGCACGCTGCTGCCGCTGCTGCTCTCCGGGCCGATCAGCTGGTCACTCGCCCGCCAATCCGCCCGCGTCGGCGAACTCAACGCCGAACTGTCCGCCGCCTACGCCCGCATGAAAACCCTGGCCGAAACCGATCATCTCACCGGCCTGCTCAACCGCGCCGCCTTCCTCACCGCCGCCGCCACACGGCACAGCCAGCGCGCCGGCCGCATCCTCGTCGTCGATCTCGATCACTTCAAAGCCATCAACGACACCCACGGCCACGGCGTGGGGGACAGCGTGCTGTGCGCAATCGCCCAAACCCTGCGCGCCCTCGCCCGCGAAGGCGACCTGGTCGGCCGCATCGGCGGCGAGGAATTCGCCGTCTTCCTCGCCGGCGCCGACGACAGCGCCGCTACCGCCCGCGCCAACGTGATCCGCCGCGGCATCGAACAACTGCACGTGCCCGATCACACGGGCACCACCATCCGCATCACCGCCAGCGTCGGCATCGCCGGCCGCGCCAACCCCCACCTCCCCGACGCCCTCCAAGCCGCCGACCTCGCCATGTACCGCGCCAAACGCGCCGGCCGGAACCGGGTGCATATCGCGGCTTGAGGGGGCGCGGGTTCGACGGAGGAACAAGAAGGGGGCCTCCGGCGGGCAGGGACACAGTCCCTGCACCCTTTTGAAATTTAGCCGGAGCTTACTGCTTCCCGATACACCGCATACACGAAAGATTGATTGCTGAAAAATTCTGTGCTTTTTAGAACATAAAAGTTAGGGCCGTTGTTTTGATGTTCTCGTGACTGAAAAAACGCCGATCCATACTTGTTGTCCCACACGGGGTAAAGTTTCAGAGTTATTTAAGATTAGAGGGATTATGTTGGACATAACGTTAATTTACAAAGGGGGATTATCCGACAATAGTGAAATTGATCTTTATGATGTATCTCGAGCGCTACTAGGGTTTCAACGCTCTCTAGCGCTTTCCGCTCATTTGGTTTTGAATGGGGAAATAATAACTCAGGCCCCTTCATTGAAGGGCGTACAGATTTTGTCAACAACACCTGTAAAGGGTAGCTGGGAAATAACAGCAACTGTTATTGCAGGTATTTTTGCAGCAGGAACTGCGCCCAAAGATACACCGTTCGGACATTTAATTTATTCCGTTTATGATTACATCGTACATGAAATAACCGGCCACCATGTTGATTTTAACAAATCGATTGGTCAGCTCGTCAAGGGTCGGCAAGAGGCTTCGGCATTAACTGAGGCAAAATTAGATAGCCTGATTGAGAAGACAGAAAATGCCGTGATTGACATGCATAGGCCCATTATTGGCAGTAAAACTGCCAAAGAGGCTAATCTTGTTGCAAGATTGGGCCGAAAAAGCCTTTCTGTGGGGCGTGGTTTGGACGCTCTTACATATCAATATGCAGCTTATACGCGTGAAACAGAAGGCGCAATTGTCATTAGAGGAATGATTTCTAGTTATAATACAAACACGTTCAAGGGAAGAATTTTTGTATTTGATGAAGGTCGCCCAATATCATTTGAATTAGATGAAAATGCACGCTCTTCAACTATTTTAGCGTTGATTACGGATAGTCTTAGAATGAGTGCACTTCAAAGATTTCTTAGCAGTGGTTCAGTAGAATTGTTGGTAAAACGCCATGAAAGCTCAACGGGGCGATTGAAATATCTGAAAGTTTACGATGTTAGAGCTGGTTAGATCCAGCGGCTTAGTTCTTACCATCGGCACCTGATCGCCCATGAATTGACGTACCTATTGGAGCAGGGCCTTGGCCTAAAATTAGGATGAAAGCCAGCGCGACCGGTTACCTATTAGCTGTCAGTATGTGGTAGTTCTGGAGCCGCGAGTGTTGCTACCCCTAACCCGGGCCGCGCTCACTGCGCGTCTCTCGAATCCGGCTTCCTCAGATGCAGGCCTCTCCCCCACGGGGGAGAGGCCTGCCTCAGCTCACTCCGCCGCCGGCAAATAGATCGCGCTGCCCTTCGCCCGGAACTCGGCGCTCTTTTCGGCCATGCCGGCTTCCAGCATTTCGGTGCTGTTCTGTTTGGCGGCGTAGTCGCGCACGTCTTGGGTGATTTTCATCGAGCAGAATTTTGGCCCGCACATGGAGCAGAAGTGGGCGACTTTGGCGCCTTCGGCGGGCAGGGTTTCGTCGTGGTAGGCCAGGGCGGTTTCCGGGTCCAGGCTGAGGTTGAACTGGTCGCGCCAGCGGAATTCGAAGCGGGCGCGGGAGAGGGCGTCGTCGCGCAGTTGGGCGCCGGGGTGGCCTTTGGCGAGGTCGGCGGCGTGGGCGGCGAGTTTGTAGGTGATGACGCCCACTTTCACGTCGTCGCGGTCGGGCAGGCCGAGATGTTCCTTGGGCGTGACGTAGCAGAGCATGGCGGTGCCGAACCAGCCGATCATGGCGGCGCCGATGCCGCTGGTGATATGGTCATAGCCCGGTGCGATATCGGTGGTGAGCGGCCCCAATGTGTAGAAGGGCGCTTCGCCGCATTCGGCCAGCTGCTTTTCCATGTTCACCTTGATCTTGTGCATCGGCACGTGGCCGGGGCCTTCGATCATCACCTGGCAGTCGTGTTCCCAGGCGATCTTCGTGAGCTCGCCGAGGGTTTCGAGCTCGGCGAACTGGGCGCGATCATTGGCATCGGCGATGGAGCCGGGGCGCAGGCCGTCGCCGAGGGAGAAGGACACGTCGTAGGCGCGCATGATCTCGCAGATCTCGCGGAAGTGGGTGTAGAGGAAATTTTCCTTGTGGTGGGCAAGGCACCATTTCGCCATGATCGAGCCGCCGCGCGAGACGATGCCGGTGACGCGATTGGCCGTCATCGGCACATAGGCCAGGCGCACGCCGGCGTGGATGGTGAAATAATCGACGCCCTGTTCGGCCTGTTCGATCAGGGTGTCGCGATACACTTCCCAGGTCAGGTCTTCGGCGATGCCGTTCACCTTTTCCAGCGCCTGATAGATGGGCACGGTGCCGATCGGCACGGGGCTGTTGCGCAGGATCCATTCGCGGGTGTTGTGGATGTTGCGGCCCGTGGAAAGGTCCATGATGTTGTCTGCGCCCCAGCGGGCGGCCCACACCATTTTTTCCACTTCCTGCGCCACGGATGAGGCGACGGCGCTGTTGCCGATGTTGGCGTTGATCTTCACCAGGAAGTTGCGGCCGATGATCATCGGTTCGGCTTCGGGGTGGTTGATGTTGGCCGGGATGATGGCGCGGCCGCGGGCGATTTCGTCGCGCACGAATTCCGGGGTGACATAATCGGGGATTTCGGCGCCGAAGCTTTCGCCGTCGCGGATCAGGCCCTCGGCTCGCGCGCGGCCGACATTTTCGCGGATGGCGACATATTCCATTTCCGGCGTGATGATGCCGCGCCGGGCATAGGCGATCTGGGTGACGGCCTGGCCGGCCTTGGCGCGCAGCGGGGTTTTCACCACGTTGGGGAATTCCGCCACGTCGGCCCCGCCGGCGGAGCCGGCACGACCAGAAGCGCCGCCGGGCACGTTGGCGACGCCATTGTCTTCCGGCTTCACTTCGCGGCCGGGATAGCGTTCGACGTCGCCGCGCGCTTCGATCCAGGGGGTGCGCAGGGGCGGCAGGCCGGCGGCGATATCGATGGTGGCATTGGCATCGGTATAGGGGCCCGACGAATCATAGATGCGCACCGGCGGTTCATTGGCCGACGGATCGAGCGCCACTTCGCGCATGGCAACGCGGATATCGGGATGGATGGTGCCGGCCACATGGATCTTGCGGCTGCCCGGCAGCGGCCCGGTGGTGACGGGCATTTCCAGCTTGCTGTTGATATCGGCCATGGCTCGCGTCCTTCAGGGAAGACGGATGGGGGGCGCCCGCTGGCAGTCCCTCCCTCCGCCGGTGTCAACCGGATCAGGTTCAGCGGGTCTGGGCCATATCGCCCACTCTCAGCCGGTAACGCCGGCACCCCGGGGAAGAGTGTGGACTACGCCTGCCGGGTCCAGGATGCAAGGCCGCGATCGGTGCCGCACAGCTTGTCCCAGAAGCGGAAATAGAGGCCATAGTTGCAGTTGTAGTGGCGGTGGTGCGCCTCGTGGTGGGAGGCCGAGATCATGTGGCGGCCGAACCAGCCGTCCACCCAGCGCTGCGGAAACATCTCCCACCCCATGTGGTTCGTCACACCCATGATGGTGGCGACCAGCATCACGACGGCGAGCGCGCCGACATGGATGGGGATGATGAACATCAGCGCCGGGATCAGGATGGCACCGGAAATCGCCTCCCACGGGTGGAAGCTCATCGCGGCCCAGGCGGTGGGCGGCCGGCTGGCGTGGTGGACGGCGTGGGCAGCCTTGAACAGCCGGGGTTGATGCATCCAGCGGTGCGTCCAGTAAAACCAGCTGTCGTGCAGTAACAGATAGACGAGGATGGAGAGCGGGAACCAGGTGATGGCCAGCGGCGTGTCGAGCCGGGTGGTGAGCAGCGTCCAGCCCAGCGCGCGCCAGGCTTCCAGCGCCAGGCCGGCGGGGATGGCGTAGATGATGGCGGAGATGAGCGACCAGCGGATCTCGTTCGCAATCTGCAGGCGGCGCTTCTTCGGATCGGCCGGGCCGGCGACGACGCCGCGCCGCGCCGTGATCCAGGCAAAGGCGCCCGACACCGCGAGATAGCGGACGGCGATGATGATTGCCATCACCACGACGGCGAAGAAGAGGGTGGCGGCGCTGGTCACGAGCGGGGTGTAGCCGCTGTCGCCACCAGCGCCAAGCGGTCGCGCGCGGGCCGGGTCAGAAGGTCGCGATGCCGAACACGCGCAGCAGCCAGATGACGACGGCGATGATCACGACGATGTTGATGATCGACTTGATGGTGCCGTCCATCGGCAGCTTGTTGTTGACCAGCCACAGCAGCAGGCCAACGACGATGAGGGTGATGATGACGCTGATCAGCATGGCAGTGACGCCTCCTTCAGGGAAGCGGCCAGCCTAGCAATGTTGCGCCAGATCGATGGGATGGCAATTATACCCAGAACGCGAGGGGGGGGAACGGCGCTGCTGTTCGCCGTCCCCCCCCCCCCGCAAGGCCGCCCGCAGGCGCGGATCAGAAGCGGATGCCGACCGAAATGCTGCCCTGGTGGCGGTCGCCGGCCTGGATCACGGTGCCGTTGACCTTGGCCTTGCCGTAATCGGTGTAGCGATATTCGATCTTGCCATAGATGTTGCCGCTGATCGTGCGTTCGACACCGGTGCCGATGCGCCAGCCATCGTCGTTGAAGCCATAGGTGACGTTGGCGATGCGGGCCTGATAGCGGCCGTTGGCATAGCCGCCGAACAGCACGACTTTGGTGCGCGCACCCGCATAGGCGCCGGCGCGGAACAGCACTTCCAGATCGCGGCCAGCCTTGCCGCAGAAGCCGGCGCTGCAATCTTCGATCGTCGAACCGGCGATGCCGGCGGCGAGGCCGAAGAAGCCCTGATCGGTAACCTTCTCGTCGAAACCGGCGGCCACGCCATAGAGCAGGCCGGTGTTGCGGTCGCCGGCTTCGCCAGCGGAATCGACGCCGGTGCGGGCTTCGGCCCACAGGCTGGTCTTTGCGGCCTGGGCAGAGGTGGACAGCGCCATGGCGGCCACGGCCAACGCAACGTTGAACTTCATGCAAGACACTCCTGACTGCGGTGAGGAGCGTGGACTTAGCGCCGGCCGGCCGGCGTTCAAGCACAACATTGCAAAATAGTAATGTCCCGCGCCAATTGTTGCAGAAATGCATCAGCGGCGGGGGCGAAACGGTGATGCCAGAGCAACGGGCCGGAGCCGCCCCGGCCAGATCTGGCGGGCGTGCTGGCGGTGCGGACTGGCGGGAAAAGTGGTGGAGCAAAGGGGAATCGAACCCCTGACCTCAGCAGTGCGATTGCTGCGCTCTCCCATCTGAGCTATTGCCCCACACGATGGAATGCGGCTGATATAGCGGCTTTCCGCCCTGTTGCAATGGCCTTGTTGGCGCTTTCAAACCGGCCGGTCGCGGGCTAGGGCCGCTGCATCATGCATGATGCGATCATCCTTGGCGCCGGCGGTGCCGGCCTGTTCTGTGCGGCCACTGCGGGCCAGGCCGGCGCGCGCGCGCTGGTGATCGACCACAATGCTGATCCGGGGAAGAAGATCCTGATTTCCGGCGGTGGCCGCTGCAATTTCACCAACATCGGCGCCGCGCCGGATCGTTATCTCAGCGAGAACCGCCATTTCGCCCGCTCGGCCCTGTCGCGCTACACGCCGGCGGATTTCGCCGCGCTGGTGCAGAAACATGGCATCGCCTTCCACGAAAAGACGCTGGGGCAATTGTTCTGCGACGGTTCGGCCAAGCAGATCGTCGCCATGCTGATGGACGAGTGCGCGGCCGGCCGCGTGGATTTCGCCTTCGGGGCGGCGATCAGCGCCGTCACCCACGCCGATGGCCGCTTCACCGTCACCACCAGCGCCGGCAGCTTCACCGCGCCCAATCTGGTGATCGCCACCGGCGGGCCGGCCATTCCCAAGCTGGGCGCGACCGGCTTTGCCTACCAGCTGGGCAAACAGTTCGGCCTGAAGATCATCCCGCCGCGCCCGGCGCTGGTGCCGTTCACCCTGCCGGGGGCGGAGGCGCTGTTCCGGGAACTGGCCGGGGTGGCCGCCGAAGTGGTGGCCAAGGCCGGCAAGGCGGCCTTCCGCGAGGCGGCGCTGTTCACCCATCGCGGCCTGTCTGGCCCGGCCATGCTGCAGGTATCGAGCTATTGGCGGCACGGGGAGGCGATTGCGGTGGATTTCCTGCCCGATGCGCCGGCCGACTGGCTGGTGAGCGCCAAGCGCGCGCGGCCCAAGGCGGGGCTGAAGAGCGTGCTGGCCAGTGCGCTGCCGGAACGGCTGGCCACCGCCCTGTCGGACGAGCTGGCGCTGGCCGGCGACATGGCAAGCCAGAAGGATGCGGCGCTTGCCCAGGCCATGCAGCGGCTGAAGGCCTGGGCCTTCCGGCCCGATGGCACCGAAGGCTTTGCCAAGGCGGAGGTGACGGCCGGCGGCATCGACACCGCCGGCCTGTCGTCGCGCAGCATGATGGCCAATCATATTGAAGGGCTGTTCGCGATCGGCGAGGCGGTGGACGTTACCGGCTGGCTGGGAGGCTATAATTTCCAGTGGGCCTGGGCGTCGGGACACGCGGCAGGCACGGCAATCGCAGAGAGGGTGCGCGGATGGTGATGGGTTATGACGAGGTGGTGCTGGGCCGGCGCTCGATCCGCGGCTTCCTCGACAAGCCGGTGCCGAAGGCGCTGGTCGCGGAGATTTTGGCGCTGGCCATGCGCAGCCCGTCGTCGATGAACACCCAGCCGTGGAATTTCACCGTGGTGACGGGGGAGCCGCTGAACCGCATCCGCGCCGGCAATACCGAACGTAACATGGCCGGCGTGCCGCATAGCCGCGAGTTCCGCACCGGCACGGCGTTCGAAGGCGTCCACCGCGAGCGGCAGATCGGCGTGGCCAAGCAATTGTTCAGCGCCATGGGCATCGCCCGCGACGATGCGCCGGCCCGGCAGGACTGGGTGCTGCGCGGCTTCCGCCAGTTCGACGCGCCGGTGTGCGTGATCATCACCTATGACAAGGTGCTGGCGGGCAGCGACGACACGCCGTTCGATTGCGGCGCGGTTTCGACCGCACTGGTCAACGCCGCCTGGTCGCGCGGGCTGGGCGCGGTGATCAACAGCCAGGGCATCATGCAATCGCCCGTGGTGCGCGAACATGCCGGGATCGCCGACGACCAGGTGATCATGAAGGCGATTGCCATCGGCTGGCCGGACGAGAGCTTCCCCGCCAACGCCGTGGTGTCGGAACGCAAGAGCGTGGACGAGGCGGCGCGGTTCGTGGGGTTTTAGGATTCCGTCTAAAACAACCGTCGCCCCGCACTTGATGCGGGGCTTGGCTATTTCGGCCGGAGAAGGGTGAAGCCAAGCCCCGCATCAAGTGCGGGGCGACGTGAACTCTGGTGGGATTGGCGGAAACCACTCGTCCCACAAATCCCGCCATTCGGGATTGTCCTTCTCGATCAACGCGAACTTCCATTCGCGCTTCCAGCGTTTCAACAGCTTCTCCCGCCGGATCGCAGCCTCGATCGCGTCGTGCCGCTCCTGATAAACCAGCCGCAGCTTGCCGAAATCATCCACGTGCGCTGAGCCAATGCCATCACGATGTTGCTGGACCCGGGCGACAAGGTTGGCCGTCACGCCGACATACATGCCGCCGCGATAGCGGTTGGCCATGATGTAAACCCAGCCGCCCTTTTCCATGGATTGTTTTTGCAACTGAGGGACAAGAAAGCCAAGCCCCGCTATCCAAGTGCGGGGCGACGGGGTTTTTCGGTCAAATTCACCCGTCACCCCGCGCCCGACGCGGGGTTTGGCTTTCAGATCACACCCCGTTCGCCTTGAAATGCGCCAGCAGCTTGGCCCACGCATCCTTGCCGGCGGCCGCGTTGTAGCTGGGGCGATAATCGGCGAGGAAGCCGTGATCGGCATCCGGGTAAAGCTCGATACGGCTGTTCGTGCCCTTCAGCTTTTCGCGCATCGCCTCCACGTCAGCCACCGGAATTCCCTTGTCGAGCCCGCCATAAAGGCCCAGCACCGGCACCTTCAGATCGGCCACCACGTCCATGGGGAACTTGCGGTTTTCCGGGCCGGGATTGCCCTTCAGGCCGCCATACCAGGCGCCGCCGGCCTTGAGTTCCGGGAAGCGCGCCGCTGCCATCCAGGTGATGCCGCCGCCCCAGCAGAAGCCGGTGATGGCCAGCCGCTGCCTGTTGACAAAGCCCTGCGCCGCCAGCCAGTCCAGCGTGGTTTTGGTGTCGCCCATCACCTGTTCCAGCCCGGCCTTGGCCACGATCGGGCGGATCACGGCAAAGTCCATCGACTTTGACAGCAGATGATCGGGATCGCCGCGGAAGAAATATTCCGGCGCGATGGCGACATAACCCAATTGCGCGAAGCGGCGGCAGACATCCTTGATCCATTCGTGCACGCCGAAAATCTCGTTCACCACGATCACTGCCGGGTGGCGGCCCTTGGCCGCTGGCCGCGCCACAAAGGCCGGCAGGCCGCCGGGCAGGGTTTCCCATCCCGTGACCAGCCCGGTATCGGGCGTGGTGATCGGTTCGGCGTTGGCGGCAATGTCGAACGCGGCATAGCCGGCGGCGATCAGCACGGCGCGGCGCGACAGGGCGAGGTCTTCGGCTTCGGTGCCTTCGGGGCGGGTGAGCGTGGCCATGATATTCCCTCCAGTTTCGGATGGAAAATCTATGCCGGCGCATCGCCACTGGCAATGCGGCACGGCGGCCGATAAGGGTGGCAGCCATGGGGGAGACAGTCACCATCTCGCGGCCGCTGTGGCGGCAGCTTTATGTGCAGGTGCTGGCGGCGATCATCGTCGGCGGCCTGATCGGCCATTATGCGCCGGATACCGGCGTGGCGCTGAAACCGCTGGGCGATGCCTTCATCAAGCTGGTCAAGCTGGTGGTGGCGCCGCTGGTGTTTGTCACCATCGTCACCGGCATTGCCCATATGCGCGATCTGGGCGCGGTGGGGCGCGTGGCGGGGCGGGCGCTGGTCTATTTCCTCGCCGTGTCCACGCTGGCGCTGGTGATCGGCATGGTCGTGGCCAATGTGGTGCGGCCGGGGGCGGGGCTGGGGGTCGATGTCGCCGCGCTCGATGCCGGATCGGTTGCCACCTATGTGAAAAAGGCGGGGGAGGGGGGCATCGTGCCGTTCCTGATGGCGATCATCCCCGATTCCATCCTGTCGCCGTTCACCGAAGCCAATATGCTGCAGGTGCTGTTCCTGGCGATCGGCCTGGGCACGGCGCTGGCGCTGGTCGGCGCGCCGGGGGCGCCCTTGCTGGCGGTGCTGGGTGCCGGCCAGGCCGGCCTGTTCCGGCTGACTTCGATGTTCATGGCGGCAGCGCCGATCGGGGCGTTCGGCGCCTTTGCCTTCACCATCGGCAAGTTCGGGGTGGGGGCGATTGCCAATCTGGCGCTGCTGATCGCCTGTTTCTATGGCACCGCGGCGCTGTTCGTGGTGATCGTGCTGGGCGCGATCGGCTGGCGGGCCGGCTTCTCCATCTTCACGCTGATCGGGTACCTCAAGACCGAATTGCTGCTGGTGCTGGGCACATCGAGTTCGGAAAGCGCGCTGCCCGGCCTGATGCGCCGGATGGAGGAGGCCGGCTGCCCGCAGACCATCGTGGGGCTGGTGGTGCCCACCGGCTACAGCTTCAATCTGGATGGCACCAACATCTACATGACGCTGGCCAGCCTGTTCATCGCCCAGGCCTGCGGCATCGATCTGAGCCTTGGCGAGCAGCTGGCGCTGCTGCTGGTGGCGATGATCTCGTCAAAAGGCGCAGCGGGGGTGACCGGGGCGGGCTTCATCACGCTGGCCGCCACGCTGTCGGTGGTGCCTTCGGTGCCGGTGGCCGGCATGGCGCTGATCCTGGGCATCGACCGTTTCATGTCGGAATGCCGGGCGCTGACCAATTTCATCGGCAATGCGGTGGCCTGCATCGTGGTGGCACGCTGGGAAGGCGGCATCGACGAGGCCAAGTTCAAGGCGGTGTTTGGCGCTAAAGCATGATCATGGCAGCGCCGGCGAGGGCCATCAGCGCCACCGAAGCCCAGCCCAGCACGGCATAAAGGCCGCGCACCGCAAACCGGCCCATCACCCTTTGGCACACCGCCAGCGCCATGATCGCCGCCATCATCGGCACCGCCACCAGCCCGTTGGTCACCGCGCTCCATACCAGCGCGCGGATGGGATCGATGCCGGATTGGGCCAGCCCCAGCGCGCCAGCCATGGCCAGCGTGATCACCCCGTAAAAGCCCAGCGCCTGGCGCGGGGCCAGCTCCAGCCCGGCGCGCCAGCCCATCAGCTCCGACAGCGCATAGGCGGCCGAACCGGCCAGCACCGGCACGGCCAGCAGCCCGGTGCCCAGGATGCCGGCGGCAAACAGCGCGAAGGCCAGATCGCCGGCAATCGGGCGCAGCGCCGCGGCGGCTTCGGCGGCCGAGCTGATGTTGGTGATGCCATGGGCATGCAGGGTGACAGCGGTGGCCAGCATGATGGACAGCGCCACGATGTTGGAAAAGCCCATGCCCACCCAGGTGTCGACACCGATGCGCGCCAGCTCGGCGCGGGCGGTGGCGGGCCGGCTGATCAGGCTCTGCTTGTCGTGCAGGGCCATTTCCTCGATCTCCTGCGCGCTCTGCCAGAAGAAGAGATAGGGGCTGATGGTGGTGCCGAACACCGCCACCACCATGGTGGCCATGCCGGCATCGGCGACATAGCGCGGCAGCACGATGGCGCGCAGCACCTGGCCCCACGGCGCGCCCACCACCATCACCACGGCAACATAGGCGAACAGCGACAGGGTGAGCCATTTCAGCAGGCCGACATAGCGGTGATAGGGCACGAACAATTGCAGCCCCAGCGACAGCAGCGCCAGCGCCGCCGCTTGCGGGCCGGCCGGCAGGCCGGTGACCAGCGCCGCCGCCGCCCCCATCGCCGCGAAATCGGCCGAAATGTTGAAGATGTTGGCCGCCAGCAGCATCACCACCAGCAGGATCGTCACCGGCCGCGGCAGCAGCTGGCGGATGTTGCGGGCCAGGCCCACGCCCGTCACCCGCGCGATGCGGGCACAGATGGACTGGAACACCGCCATGAAGGGCAGGGTGAGCACCACTGTCCACAACAGCGACAGGCCGAACACCGCGCCGGCCTGGGAATAGGTGGCGATGCCGGAAGGATCGTCGTCGGCCGCCCCCGTCACCAGCCCCGGCCCCAGCGCCGTCAGGAAGGCCGGCCGTTTCAGTCGCTGGATGAAGGATTTGCGCCGGGTCACGGGCGGTAGCGTATCAGCCCTTCCTGCATCACGCACGCAATAGGATGGCCGCCGATATCATGCACGATGGCGCGGTTGATGCCGCGCCCGCCGGCGGCCATCGGCGAATCCTGATCGAACAGCTGCCACGTGCCCATGTCGGGCGTGGCGTTGAACCAGATGGCATGATCAAGGCTGGCCGATTGCAGCGCCGGGTTGGCCCAGCTGATGGCGTGCGGTGCCAGGCAGGTGTCGAGCAATGTCATATCGCTGGCATAGGCGAACAGGCAGCGCTGCAACGCCGGATCGGCAGCGGCTGCGGGCGGCAGCGCAGCGGCCAGCCGCACCCAGTGGCGCTGCTGCGGCGGGCGCTGTTGCGGGTTGAAGAAATCATCGGGATCGACATTGCGCACGTCCAGCGGGCGTTCGCGGGTCAGCCAGATCGTGCGCCACGGCTCCGGCGCATGGGGGGCGTTGCGCCGCGCCCATTCCGAATCGCTTTCCAGGCTCTCCGGATGCGGCACGTCCGACGGCGGCGACACGGCATGTTCCAGGCCGGTTTCCGGCACCTGGAAGCTGGCCGCCATGTTGAAGATCGGCCGGCCCTTCTGGATCGCCACGACGCGGCGGGTGGTGAAGCCGGCGCCGTCGCGATCGCGCTCCACCTTGTAGACGATGGGCAGCTTGGGATCGCCGGGGCGGATGAAATAGCTGTGCAGGCTGTGGCACAGGCGCTCGGCCGGAACGGTGCGGCTGGCGGCCATCAGCGCCTGCGCCACCACCTGGCCGCCATAGACGCGGATCCAGCCTTCATCGGTGGATTGGCCGCGGAACAGATCAGTCTCGATCTCCTCCAACTGCATCAGCGCCAGCAGGCGGGCGACGGCGGCTTCGGGGTTTGGCGGCTTCGGGGTCGTATCCATCCCCGCTTCCTAACCGATTTCGACTTGTCCACAATATGCTGTGCTGTGGCCGGGCAAACTCTGCTTGACAGGGCGGGCCTGCCCCCATATCTGCGCGGCTCCACAGCGCAAGCGGGTGTAGCTCAGTCGGTTAGAGCGTCGGCCTGTCACGCCGAAGGTCGCGGGTTCGAGCCCCGTCACTCGCGCCACTGTCCATCAGGACAATGGCCATCCGCTGCGACAAAAACCGCGTCAAACCCTTTGGTTTGGCGCGGTTTTTTGTTTCAGGCGGCGTCTGGCGCCGAAGCGGCGCGCAGCGCGTCCCACACGCCCAGTTCATGCGCGATGGAGGCTTCGACCAGCACCTCCCACAGCGCTTCGGCCAGGCCCGCTGGCAGGCCGGCGGCGGCAGCAGCGGCGCTGGCATTGGCGATCACCTGCGCCTTGCGGGCTTCGTCGCGCACGTGGGAGCGGCTGGGCTTGATGCGGGCGGCGGCGTCCATATAGCCGAAGCGGCGGGCAAGCAGCGCCACCAGTTCAAGATCAAGCGCGTCAACGCCGGCGCGCACCTCTGCCATGGTCTGGCATTCGCTGGACGGCTTCACGCTCATTTGCGGCTCCAGCGGCCGGTGTTCATCCACAGGAACAAGGGCTTCAGCGGCGCCACCCAGGCGATGCCGGCAACGGCATAGGCGGCGGTTTCGATGGCGCGGCCGGCACCGGCCAGGGAATCGAACAGCACCGACACAACAACGGCATAGACCGCGATATAGACGATCAGGCCCAGCATCCCGACCGGCTTGCGCCAGGTGGGTTCGGGGGGAATGCGATGCGGGGCCAGATCCATGGCGCGCGGCCTTATCCGGTTTTGCGGCAATCGACCAGACGCTCCGGTGTCGCGACCATGTCGAGCGGCATGTCCCACGGATCGGCGGGCAGGGCGGGAGCGATCTGGCATTCCCAGGCGATGCCGATGGCCAGCACCGGCTGGCGGGCGCGCAGCCGGGCGAGCGCGCGGTCATAATAGCCGCGGCCCTGGCCCAGCCGCACGCCATCCAGCGTCACGGCGAGCAGCGGCACCAGCAGCAGATCGGGATGGACAATTGGCGCGGTTGCCGGCGGTTCCGGGATGGCGTTGAAGCCGGGCCGCAGATCACGCCATTCGGCCTGATGGAACACAAGCTCAGGCCCGGCGATGCGCGGGAAGGCATGGGGGCCACGCTTTTCGATCCACACCGGGTCAATCTCGTCGCGGACAGCGGCATAGGTTCCGGCCATGCGGTGGCCGGTCAGCGCCGGCGCGATCACGTCGGCCAGCCGGCGTTCCATCTGCTCCCGCATGCCGGGGGTCAGCCCGGCCACGAAGGCGGCGCGGGCGGCGCGATAATGGCGGCGGAGCGCGATCTTGGTCATGGTCGCCCTGTGGGAGATGTGGCGGGACCACCATGGGCCGTTGGCCTTGAAGATCCTCTGACGCCAGTAACGTCAGGTGGGAACCAGTTGTGGTGGACCAGGATCCACCCAGTGCCAGCCCCCGATAGGATGATTATCGCCTCAGGGATGCTTGCTCGCTCGTACCGGGCAGTTCCCGCCACCTGTTGATATAGGCGTCCGCCCGCAAAAGCTCAAGATGCAGCCAGGGCTTCCAGCTTCTCGACGATGCGGGTGAGGCGGGTGATGTCGACCATCGGCACGGCGGCCGGCGGCGGCGCGAGGCCGGCGCGGGCATCGGCCAGCTCGTCGGCCAGCATCAGCGCCGTCATGATCAGCAGCTGGCTTTCCGGCATCACGCCCAGCGCCTTGGTCAACTGGTCGGCGCGGGCGGCGAGTTCGCCGCCCAGGCCCGTCACCCGGGCCTCGTCCCCATCGCGGCAGCTGATGCGATAATTGCGCCCGGAAACCGCGATCAGTGCCTGGCCCATGGCGTCACTCCTGCCCGATCAGCTGGTCAAGCGCGCGCACGGCTTCGGCGGCGGCGTTTTCGATGCGGGTGAGGCGGGCCTTGCCGGCAGCGGCAGCGGCAGCTTCGGCAGCGGCGGCAGCGGCGTCCTCCGCCCGGCGCGCTTCCAGCGCAGCCAAAGCGGCTTCGAGACGCACAAACAGGCCTGTCAGTTCCGAAATTGCCCCTGCTCCCCCGCCGGTTCAAACACTTGGGCGGCATTCATAAGGTAAAATATCAGCCTTGGTCAAGATGCGGCAGCAGGCCGATCCCGGGGCCAAAGCCGGGCAACGGCAACAGCAAGGTTGACGGGCGCTTGCGCGCTGGGCCAAAGCCGCGCGCAACATGGGAATCAATCCCGGCCGCGCCGCCTTCGCGCTCGTGTGGCCTTCGCTTGACAGGAACGGCCGCCGATGACCGAATTTTCGCGCTGCGCCAACGCCATCCGCGCGCTGGCCATGGACGCCGTTGAAGCTGCCAACAGTGGCCACCCCGGCATGCCGATGGGCATGGCCGATGTCGCCACCGTGCTGTTTGCCAATCATCTCAAGTTCGATCCCGCCGCCCCGCGCTGGCCGGATCGTGACAGGTTCGTGCTGTCCGCCGGCCATGGTTCCATGCTGATCTATGCGCTGCTGCATCTGACCGGCTATGCCCAGCCGACGCTGGACGACATCAAGCGTTTCCGCCAGTGGCACAGCCCCTGCGCCGGCCACCCCGAAAACACCGAATTGCCGGGCGTCGAATGCACCACCGGCCCGCTGGGGCAGGGCCTGGCCATGGCTGTCGGCATGGCGATGGCGGAGCGGCACCTGAACGGCGTGTTCGGTGATGGCCTTGTCGATCACCACACCTGGGTGATTGCCGGCGATGGCTGCCTGATGGAAGGCATCAGCCAGGAAGCGATTTCGCTGGCCGGCCACCTCAAGCTCGGCCGCCTGAATCTGATCTGGGATGACAATGGCATCTCCATCGACGGCCCGGTCAGCCTTGCCTCGTCGGAAGACATGGCCAAGCGCTTCGATGCCGCCGGTTGGCACGTGGTGGCCTGCGACGGCCATGATTTTGCCAGCATCGATGCCGCGCTTTCCGCCGCCAGGGCCGATCCGCGCCCCAGCCTGATTGCGGCGAAGACCACCATCGGCAAGGGCGCGCCGACCAAGGCCGGCACCAGCGGCAGCCACGGCAGCCCGCTGGGTGCCAAGGAGATCGAAGGCGCCCGCGCCGCGCTGGGCTGGGAATACGGCCCGTTTGAAATCCCCGCCGACATCAAGGCCTGGTGGGAAAGCCTTGGGGCCAGGGGCGCTGCCGCCCGCGCCGAATGGGACGCGCGCCTCGCCGCCAGCCCGCACGCCGCCGAATTCACCCGCCGCATGGACGGCGTGTTGCCGGCCCATGATCCGATGCCGGCCTATCTGGCGGCGCTGGCCGGCGATCCGCCCAAGGTCGCCACCCGCAAGGCCAGCGAAATGGCCCTGGAAGCCCTGGTGCCGGCGCTGCCCGAACTGCTCGGCGGTTCGGCGGACCTGACCGGTTCGAACAACACCAGGGCCAAGGGCCAGACGCTGTTCACCGCCGCCGATTACAGCGGCCGTTATGTGCATTATGGCATCCGCGAATTCGGCATGGCCGCCGCCATGAACGGCATGGCGCTGCACGGCGGGGTGATCCCCTATGGCGGCACCTTCCTGGTGTTTTCGGATTATATGCGCAACGCCATCCGCATGGCGGCGATCCAGCAGGTGCGCGTGGTCCATGTTCTCACCCACGACAGCATCGGCCTGGGCGAGGATGGCCCCACCCACCAGCCGATCGAGCATGTCGCGAGCCTGCGCGCCATTCCGAATCTTTCGGTGTGGCGTCCGGCCGATGCGGTGGAAACCGCCGAAGCCTGGGCCTGCGCGCTGGCCGATCCCAAGCGCCCCGCCGTTCTGGCCCTGTCGCGGCAGAATCTGCCGCCGCTGCGCCGCGATGCCGAACAGAACCGCAGCGCGCGCGGGGCGTATCGCTTGCAGGCGGCCACGGCGGCGCGTGCTGTCGTGCTGGTCGCCACCGGTTCCGAAGTGCATATCGCTGCCGAAGCTGCAGCGCTGCTGGAAGCGCAGGGCTTGGGCTGCGACGTCGTGTCGATGCCCTGCTGGGAGGCTTTTGCGGCACAGGACGCCGCCTACCGCGCCGATCTGCTGCCGGCCGAGGCCCTCAAGGTGTCGGTGGAAGCCGGCGTGACCATGGGCTGGGAACGCTGGACCGGCAGCGACGGGATCAATATCGGCATCGATCATTTCGGTGCCTCGGCCCCGGCCGAGCGGCTCTATGCCGAATATGGTTTGACCGCGCCGGCCATCGCCGCGCGCATCATGGCCCGTCTGGGCCGCTGACAACGAAGGAACGATGAACATGGCGGTGAAGGTTGCAATCAACGGCTTCGGACGCATCGGCCGCAACGTGCTGCGCGCCATCATCGAATCCGGCCGCACCGATATCGAAGTGGTGGCGATCAACGATCTGGCGTCCCCGCAGGCCAACGCCCGCCTGCTGGCGCGCGACAGTGTGCACGGGGCCTTCCCCGGCACGGTGAGCGTCGATGGTGATGCGATCGTGGTGAACGGCAAGCGCATCGCCGTGACGGCCGAGCGTGATCCGGCCAGGCTGCCCCACGCCGCCATGGGCGTGGATATCGCGCTGGAATGCACCGGCTTCTTCACCGATGCCGCCAAGGCCGGTGCCCATATCACGGCAGGCGCGAAGAAGGTGCTGATCTCCGCGCCGGGCAAGAATGTCGATCTGACCGTGGTTTACGGCGTCAACCACGCGCAATTGACCGCCGAGCACAACATCGTTTCCAACGCCTCGTGCACCACCAATTGCCTGGCCCCGGTGGCCATGGTGCTCGATCGCGAATTCGGCATCGTCAAGGGCCTGATGACGACGGTGCACGCCTATACCAACGATCAGAAGATCCTTGATCAGATCCACGACGATCCGCGCCGCGCCCGTGCCGCTGCGCTGTCGATGATCCCCACCACCACCGGCGCCGCCCGCGCCGTGGGTGAGGTGCTGCCGCAGCTGAAGGGCAAGCTCGACGGTTCGGCCATCCGCGTGCCGACGCCGAACGTTTCGGTGGTGGACCTGACGTTCGAAGCCGGCCGCGCCACCACCAAGGAGGAGGTGAACGCCGTGCTTCAGGCTGCCGCCAATGGCGAACTGAAGGGCGTGCTCGATTTCGCCATCGAACCTTTGGTTTCCATCGATTTCAACCACAGCCCGGCCTCGTCCACCGTGGACAGCCTGGAAACCGCGGTCATCGGCGGCAACATGGTGCGCGTGCTGAGCTGGTATGACAATGAATGGGGCTTCTCCAACCGCATGGCCGATACCGCCGTGGCGATGGGCAAGTTCCTCTGAACGATGCCCAATTTCCGCACCATCGATGACATGCCGGCCCTGCGCGGCAAGACCGTTCTGGTCCGCGCCGATCTGAACGTGCCGATGGCCGGCGGACAGGTGGGGGACACCACCCGCCTGCGCGCTGCCGTGCCGACGATCGCGGCGCTGGCCGATGCCGGGGCGCGGGTGGCGGTGCTCTCGCACTTCGGCCGGCCCAAGGGGTGGGACACGGCGAACAGCCTGGCCCCGGTCGCGGCGGCGCTGGCCGATGTGCTGGGCCGGCCGGTGGCGTTCATCGCGGATTGCGTGGGCGATGCCGCCAAGGCGGCACTTGCCGCGCTGCCGGAAGGCGGTGTGGCGGTGCTGGAGAACACGCGCTTCCACGCCGGGGAGGAGGCCAATGATCCGGCCTTCGTCGCCGCGATGGCCAGGCTTGGCGATTTTTACGTCAACGATGCCTTTTCCGCTGCCCACCGCGCCCATGCCAGCACCGAAGGCCTTGCCCATGTGCTGCCGGCCTTTGCCGGGCGGACGATGGAAGCGGAACTGCGGGCGCTGGAGGCCGCGCTTGGCAGCCCGAAGCGCCCGGTCGCGGCCATCGTTGGCGGCGCCAAGGTGTCGAGCAAGATCGACGTGCTGACCCATCTGGTGGACAAGGTCGATCATCTGATGATCGGCGGCGGCATGGCCAACACCTTCCTGGCGGCGCGCGGCATCGATACGGCGAAATCGCTGTGCGAGCATGATCTGAAGGACACCGCGCTCGACATCATGGCCCGGGCCGAGGCGGCGGGATGCACCATCCACCTGCCGTACGATGTGGTGGTGGCCAAGGAGTTCAAGGCCCACGCCGAAAACCGTGTCGCCAATATCCACGATATCGCGGCCGACGAGATGATCCTCGACATCGGCCCGGCGGCGGTGGAGGCGCTGGGTGATGCCCTGAAGATCTGCGCCACCTGTGTGTGGAACGGGCCGATGGGCGCGTTTGAAATCCCGCCCTTCGATGCCGCCACGGTGGCGCTGGCCCGCACGGCCGCCGCGCTCACCCAGGGCGGCAGCCTGCTGACGGTGGCCGGCGGCGGTGATACGGTCGCGGCGCTGGCCCATGCCGGCGTCACGCAGGATTTCAGTTTCATTTCGACTGCGGGCGGTGCCTTTCTGGAGTGGATGGAAGGCAAGCCGCTGCCCGGAGTCGAGGCTCTGCAACGCTAAGAGGGAACCCGCCCATGTCGATCACGCCTGCCGTCAAGGCCATCCTGGCCAATTATGAGAGCGACAGCCCCGGCACCAAGGCCAATCTGGCACGCATCCTGATGCAGGGCCGGCTGGGCGGCACCGGCAAGCTGGTGATCCTGCCCGTCGATCAGGGCTTTGAACATGGCCCGGCGCGCAGCTTTGCGCCCAACCCGGACGCGTACGACCCGCATTATCATTTCCAGCTCGCCATCGATGCCGGCCTGTCGGCCTATGCCGCGCCGCTGGGCATGATCGAGGCGGGTGCCGACACGTTCGCCGGGCAGATCCCGACCATCCTGAAGGTGAACAGCAGCAACAGCCACGCCACCGGCATCAACCAGGCGGTGACGGGCACCGTGCACGACGCGCTGCGCCTCGGCTGCTCGGCCATCGGCTTCACCATCTATCCGGGTGCCGACGATGTGTTCGACATGATGGAGGAATTCCGCGAGCTGGCGTCCGAAGCCAAGGCGGTCGGCCTCGCCACCGTGCTGTGGTCCTACCCGCGCGGCGGCAAGCTGTCGAAGGAGGGTGAACTCGCCCTCGATGTCGGCGCCTATGCCGCGCACATGGCGGCGCTGATGGGCGCGCACATCATCAAGGTGAAGCTGCCGTCCGCGCATATCGAGCAGAAGGATGCGGTGAAGGCCTATGAGGGCGGCGATTGGTCCACCCAGGCGGCCCGTGTCGCGCATGTGGTGAAATCCTGCCTGAACGGCCGCCGCCTGGTGGTGTTCTCCGGCGGTGCCACGAAGGGCACCGATGCGGTGTTCGAAGATGCCATCGCCATCCGCGACGGCGGCGGCAACGGCAGCATCATCGGCCGCAACACCTTCCAGCGCCCGCGCGCCGACGCGATGGCGATGCTGGACCGGATCGTCGACATCTATCTGGGCAAGGCGTGAATTCATTAGGACCCGTCATCCTGAACTTGGTTCAGGATCCATGGGAGTATGCCCCGCCAAGCGTGCTTGTGGAGCCTCACTCCCATGGATGCTGAAACAAGTTCAGCATGACGAAGGATGGAAATGACCGACCACGACGACCTCATCCCGCTGCCCAGCGACTTCGCCGACCGGTTCGATCAGGATCCGCGGCCGGCGTGCCAGCTGTACATCGTCTCGCCGCCGCAGATCGTGCTGCCGGCCTTCGTGGACAGTCTGAAGGCGGCGCTGGACGGCGGCCCGGTGGCGGCCTTCCAGCTGCGGCTGAAAGACGTGCCCGATGATCAGGTGCTGCGCGCCTGCGAGGCGCTGCTGCCGGTGTGCCGCGCCGCCGATGTCGCCTTCATCCTGAATGACCGCGCCGATCTGGCCAAGCAGGCCGGCGCGGACGGGGTGCATCTGGGGCAGGGCGATGGCAGCATCGCCGAAGCGCGCGCGCTGCTTGGGCCGATGGCCCAGATCGGCCGCACCTGCCACGACAGCCGCCACCTCGCCATGGAAGCCGGCGAGCAGGGCGCTGATTATGTGGCGTTCGGCGCCTTTTACGACACCACCACCAAGCCGTCGAACTATCGCCCGACGCCGGACATCCTGAGCTGGTGGATCACCATCAGCCAATTGCCGTGCGTGGCGATCGGCGGGATCTTCCCCGACAATGCCGCGCCGATCGTGGCGGCGGGCGCGGATTTCATCGCCGTGGTGCGCGCGGTGTGGGAGCATGAGGGCGGGCCGGGCGCCGGGGTGGCGGCCTTCGGGGATGTGCTGGGCTGGTAAGGCCGGCATGACAGGCAGCCAACTTGCCCCCACCCCCCACTTGCGCTAAGGCCCCAGCCGCTCTTTCCCATCCTCCATCCCCACTCGCACGGCCGCGCGGCACACGCCCGGCCGGAAGGACATGCTCCATGGTCGCCCATTCGTCGCTGATCACCGTCATGGAAAAGGCCGCGCGCAAGGCCGCACCGCGCCTGCGCCGCGATTTCGGGGAGGTGGATGCGCTGCAGGTCAGCCGCAAGGGCCCGGCTGATTTCGTCTCCAATGCCGACAAGGCCGCCGAAGCCAGCGTGGTGGAAGTGCTGCGCCATGCCCGGCCGGATTGGGGCCTGGTGCTGGAGGAGGGCGGCGAGATCAAGGGCACTGACGAGCGCTGCCGCTGGATCGTCGATCCGCTGGATGGCACCTCCAACTTCCTGCACGGCATTCCGCACTTCGCCATCTCCATCGCCGCCGAAGTGGACGGCGAGATCACCGCCGGCCTGATCCACCAGCCGCTCACCGGCGAAAGCTATTGGGCGGAAAAAGGCCGCGGTGCCTGGCTGCAGACGCAGCGCCTGCGCGTGTCGGGCCGGCGCGAGCTGAACGATTGCCTGATCGCCACCGGCATCCCCTATCAGGGCCATGGCGACCGTGCCCAGTTCAGCGCCATCCTGAACGCGGTGATGCCGGAAGTGGCCGGCGTGCGCCGCTTCGGTGCGGCCAGCCTCGACATGGCGTGGGTGGCGGCCGGGCGCTTTGATGGCTTCTGGGAAACCGGCCTGTCCTATTGGGATATCGCCGCCGGCATCCTGCTGATCAAGGAAGCCGGCGGTTTCATCAGCGATTTCCGCGGGCAGGAGGCGATGGTGGGCCGGCGCGAGATCATCGCCGGGAATCAGGCCGTCCAATCCCGCCTGCACAAAGTGATAGCGGGCGCGCTGCGCTGAGCCTGTGCGGCGCTGGCGGACGGCCCCACCAGTGCCGCAGACCTGACAAAATGTCGCATTTTTGGCCGCTTGGAGGTTGCCGGGGCGGGGCAGGCGGTCTAATCATGGTGCATCGCAACAGCTGTTGGAAGCGCCCAGGCCCATGTCGGCCATTGCATCGGAATATCTGCCGGTTCTGCTGTTCTTCGCAGTCGGAATCGCGTTCGCGCTGATCTTCGTGTCGGCGCCCATTGCCGTGTCGGGCCTGATCGGCACCGCCAAGCCGGAAGCGGTGAAACTGTCGGAATATGAAAGCGGCTTCCCGGCCTTTTCGGATGCGCGCACCAAGTTCGATGTGCAGTTCTACCTTGTCGCCATCCTGTTCATCGTCTTCGATCTGGAAGCCGCCTTCCTGTTCCCGTGGGCGATCAGCCTGCACTGGGGCGGCGTTGATGCCTGGTGGGCGATGATGGAATTCCTGGGCGAACTGGGCATCGGCCTGATCTACGCCTGGAAGGTGGGAGCGCTGGAGTGGGAATGAGCGACTCCTCTGATCTGGCCGTCACCAAAGGCGGCGTGATCCTGCCGCCGGGCAACCGCGACGGGTTTCTGGCCGATGTCGATGCCGAAGTGGCCGACAAGGGGTTCCTCGTCACCTCGACCGAGGATCTGTTTCACTGGGCGCGCACCGGCAGCCTGTGGTGGATGACGTTCGGCCTCGCCTGCTGCGCGGTCGAAATGATGCACACCAACATGCCGCGTTACGATCTGGAGCGCTTCGGTGTCGCCCCGCGCGCTTCGCCCCGCCAGAGCGACGTGATGATCGTCGCCGGCACCTTGTGCAACAAGATGGCCCCGGCGCTGCGCCGCGTGTACGACCAGATGGCCGAGCCGCGCTACGTGATCTCGATGGGCAGCTGCGCCAATGGCGGCGGCTATTATCATTACAGCTATTCGGTGGTGCGCGGCTGTGACCGTATCGTGCCGGTGGATATCTATGTGCCCGGCTGCCCGCCGACTGCCGAGGCGCTGCTCTATGGCATCCTCGCCCTGCAGCGGAAGATCCGCCGCGTCGGCGTTTTCGAGCGATAAATCATGACGATTGTTGCGCCTGAACTGGGCAAGCACAGCTGGCCGGTGACCGCCGCGCACAGCGGCATCGGCGCCCGGCTGACCGATCTGCTGGGCGACGCGCTGATCGCGGTGGACGAACATTGCGGCGATGTCGCCGTGACTGTGCAGCGCGACCGGCTGGTCGAGGTGGTGCTGAAGCTGCGCGATGCCGAAGATCTGAAGCTGAACCAGCTGATCGACATCTGCGGTGCCGATTATCCCGAGCGCGCCGAGCGGTTCGAGATTGTCACCCACCTGCTGTCGATGGCGCACAATCTGCGGCTGCGCATCCGTCTGTCCACCGACGGCGCGGCGCCGGTGCCCTCACTCACCGATGTCTATCCCAACGCCGGCTGGTACGAGCGCGAGACCTGGGATTGCTATGGCGTGATGTTCACCGGCAATCCGGACATGCGCCGCATCCTCACCGATTATGGCTTTGAAGGCCATCCGTTCCGCAAGGATTTCCCGCTGACCGGGCATGTCGAACTGCGCTGGTCGGAAGAGCACAAGCGCGTGGTCTATGAGCCGGTGAAGCTGGCCCAGGATTTCCGCAGTTTCGATTTCCTCAGCCCCTGGGACGGCACGGATTATGTGCTGCCGGGTGACGAGAAGGCGCAAGCGAAATGACCAGCCTGGGAAACGCCGGTGTCGCCTGGACGGCTGCCGACACGGCGGACGTGCTGCCCCCCAAGCCGGGCAACGAAATCCAGAACTACATGATCAACTTCGGGCCGCAGCACCCGGCGGCCCACGGCGTGCTGCGCCTGGTGATGGAGCTGGACGGCGAGATCATCGAACGCTGCGATCCGCACATTGGCCTGCTCCACCGCGGCACCGAAAAGCTGATCGAGTACAAGACCTATCTGCAGGCGCTGCCCTATATGGACCGCCTCGATTATGTCTCCCCGATGTGCATGGAGCACAGCTATGTGCTCGCCGTGGAGAAGCTGGCCGGCATCGAAGTGCCGCTGCGCGCCAAGTATCTGCGCACGATGTTTGCGGAAATCACCCGCATCCTGAACCATATCCTCAACACCACCACGCACGCGATGGACGTGGGCGCGATGACGCCGATCCTGTGGCTGTTCGAGGAACGCGAAAAGCTGATGGAGTTTTACGAGCGTGTGTCGGGCGCGCGCTTCCATGCCGCCTGGTTCCGCCCCGGCGGCGTGGCCAAGGATATTCCGGACGGCCTGCTGCAGGACATTCTGGACTGGTGCGACGGCTTCCCGCGCGTGCTTGACGAGATGCAGGCGCTGGTTGCCGACAACCGCATCTTCAAGCAGCGCAATGTCGATATCGGCATCATCTCCAAGGAAGACGCCATCCGCTGGGGCTTCACCGGCCCGTGCATCCGCGCCTCGGGCGTGGCCTGGGACCTGCGCAAGTCGCAGCCCTATGATGCCTATGCCGAGATGGATTTCGACGTGCCGGTGTCAAACGACGGGGACTGCTATGCCCGCTTCATGGTGCGGATGCAGGAAATGCGCGAAAGCCTGAAGATCATCCGCCAGTGCGCCAGGGCGATGCCGGCAGGCCGCCACATCACGCTCAACCGCAAGGTGGCGCCGCCGTCGCGCAGCGAGATGAAGCGATCGATGGAAGCGCTGATCCATCATTTCAAGCTGTATACCGAAGGCCTGCACGTGCCGGCCGGTGACACCTATGTCGGCACCGAAAGCCCCAAGGGCGAATTCGGCATCTATCTGGTCGCCGACGGCACCAACAAGCCAGCGCGCTGCCATATCCGGGCCACCGGCATGGCGCATCTGCAGGCGATGGATTTCCTGTGCAAGGGCCATATGCTGGCCGACGCGCCGGCGATTCTGGGCAGCCTGGACATCGTGTTCGGCGAGGTGGACCGGTGAGCGATTTCATGGACTTCAACTGGACGCCTGAGAACGCCGCCGAAGCGCAGCGCCTGATCGGCCTCTATCCGCCCGGCCGGCAGGCCAGCGCCATCATGCCCTTGCTGTGGCTGGCGCAGTATCAGGTGCGCGAACAGACCGGCATCGCCTGGCTGCCGGTGCCGGTGATCGAATTCGTCGCCGCCCAGATCGGCATGCCCTATATCCGCGCCTACGAAGTCGCCAGCTTCTACACCATGTACAATCTGAAGCCGGTGGGCCGCTTCCATGTGCAGGTGTGCGGCACCACGCCGTGCATGCTGCGCGGCTCTGACGACATCATCCGCGCCTGCAAGGACAAGGGGATGACGAAGGGCGGCACCACCGCCGACGGCCTGTTCACCCTCACCGAAGTCGAATGCCTGGGCGCCTGCGCCAATGCGCCGATGGTGCAGATCAACGATCACAATCATGAAGACCTGACCTACGACAGCATGACCGCCATTCTGGACATGCTGGCGCGCGGGGAGAGGCCGCCGGTGGGCAGCCAGATCGGCCGCACCGCCTCGTGCCCCGAAGGCGGCCCGACGACGCTGAAGGAGATGGTGTGATGCTGGCTGACAAGGATCGCATCTTCACCAACCTCTATGGCTTTCAGCCGTGGACTCTGGAGGCCGCGAAAACGCGCGGTGACTGGGCCGACACCAAGGATCTGATGAGCGTTGGGCCCGATGCCCTGATCGATGCGGTGAAGGCCAGCGGCCTGCGCGGGCGCGGCGGGGCGGGTTTCCCGACCGGCATGAAGTGGAGCTTCATGCCGAAGACGCCGAACCCGGACCGGCCGTCCTACCTCGTCATCAACGCCGATGAATCCGAGCCCGGTTCCTGCAAGGACCGCGAGATCATCCGCCACGATCCGCACAAGCTGATCGAAGGCGCGCTGATCGCCGGCTTTGCCATGCGGGCGCGCGCTGCCTTCATCTATATCCGCGGCGAATATATCGCCGAGGCCAAGGTGCTGATGGCCGCCGTGCAGGAGGCCTATGCCGCCGGCCTGATCGGCCGCAACGCCTGCGGCAGCGGTTATGATTTCGATGTCGTCGTGCATCGCGGCGCCGGCGCCTATATCTGCGGCGAAGAAACCGCGATGATCGAAAGCCTGGAAGGCAAGAAGGGCCAGCCGCGCCTGAAGCCGCCGTTCCCGGCCGGTGCCGGCCTTTATGGCAACCCGACGACGGTGAACAATGTCGAGTCCATTGCCGTGGTGCCGACCATCCTGCGCCGTTCGCCGGAATGGTTTGCCGCCATCGGCCGGCCGAAGAACGAAGGCACCAAGCTGTTCCAGATCAGCGGCCACGTGAACAAGCCGTGTGTGGTTGAGGAGGCGATGGGCCTGCCGTTCCGCGAGCTGATCGACAGCCACTGCGGCGGCATCCGTGGCGGCTGGGACAATCTGCTCGCCGTCATCCCCGGTGGTTCTTCGGTGCCGCTGGTGCCGGCGCACCAGATCATGGACGCGCCGATGGATTTTGACGGCCTGCGCGATCTGAAATCGGGCCTGGGCACGGCGGCGGTGATCGTGATGGACAAGTCCACCGACATCGTGCGCGCCATTGCCCGCCTGAGCTATTTCTACAAGCATGAAAGCTGCGGCCAGTGCACGCCGTGCCGCGAAGGCACCGGCTGGATGTGGCGGGTGATGGAACGGCTGGTCAAAGGCGATGCCGAACCGCACGAGATCGACATGCTGCTGGATGTGACCACGCAGGTCGAAGGCCACACCATCTGCGCCCTGGGTGACGCTGCCGCCTGGCCGATCCAGGGCCTGATCCGCCATTTCCGCCCTGAGATCGAAGCGCGCATCGCGAAGCGCAAGGGCTTCGTGGCGGTGCCGAACATGGCGGTGGCGGCGGAATAGGGCGATGCGGCGCGCCGGCTTCGCGCTGCCGGCCATCACGCTGTCGGCGCCGGCCGCCGCTTTGCCGATGCGGTGCCCGGACTGCCCGAGGAACCATGCCGCCTTCGCCGCCATCGACGCTCATGCGGCCCATTGCATCGCCCCCTGGCCTGACCTTTCGATCAACGGGCCGTTGCTGCGCGCCAATCTTGGCATTGCGCTGTTTCGTGGGCTTGTGGCGGCCCGCTGAATTCCGCCTTTCCACTGGCCTTTTGTGACACTTTCCCTTAAGCGGAAGCAACGCTTGGACCGCGTGCGGAAGGCATCAGAAAAGCACAATGGAATCAACGATTAATCCCCCGGCTGGTGAGCCCGATATCCAGCCCATCTCCATCGTTTCGGAGATGCGGACAAGTTTCCTTGATTATGCCATGTCGGTGATCGTCGCGCGCGCGCTGCCCGATGTGCGTGACGGCCTGAAGCCGGTGCACCGCCGCATCCTGTGGGGCAGCTACGAAAACGGCTTCACCCACGGCAAGCCCTATCGCAAATCGGCCCGCATCGTCGGCGACGTGATGGGCAAATATCACCCGCACGGCGACAGCGCGATCTATGACGCGCTGGCCCGCATGGTGCAGGATTGGTCGATGCGGCTGCCGCTGATCGACGGCCAGGGCAATTTCGGATCGATGGACCCGGATGCCCCGGCGGCCATGCGCTACACAGAAGCGCGGCTGGCGAAATCGGCCGAAGCCCTGCTCGCCGATATCGAGAAGGACACGGTCGATTATATCCCCAACTACGACGGTTCGGAAAACGAGCCGACGGTGTTGCCGGCGCGCTTCCCCAACCTGCTGGTCAATGGTGCCGGCGGCATCGCTGTCGGCATGGCGACCAACATTCCGCCGCACAATCTGGGCGAGGTGGTCGATGCGGTGCGGGCCTGGCTTGATGATCCGCTGATCAGCGTCGATGGCCTGATGCACCACATCCCGGCCCCGGATTTCCCCACCGGTGGCATCATCCTTGGCTCCAGCCAATTGCGCCAGGCCTATGAGACCGGGCGCGGCTCCATCCGCATCCGATCGCGCCACGTGGTGGAGGAAGGCCGCGGCGACAAGCGCGCCATCGTGCTCACCGAAATCCCCTATCAGCAGGGCAAGAACGCGCTCGTCGAAAAAATCGCCGAGGCGGTGAAGGACAAGCGCATCGAAGGCGTGTCTGACCTGCGCGACGAGAGCAACCGCGAAGGCGTGCGCATCGTGCTGGATCTGAAGCGCGATGCCGTGGCCGATGTGGTGCTGAACCAGCTGTGGCGCTACACCCCGGCGCAGCAGAGCTTTGCCTTCAACATGCTGGCCATCCGTGGCGGCCGCCCGGAACTGATGGGCCTGAAGGACATCATCCAGGCCTTTGTCGAATTCCGCGAGCAGGTCATCACCCGCCGCTCCAAATATGAGCTGATGAAGGCGCGCGAACGCGCCCATCTGCTCATCGGCCTGGTGATCGCGGTTGCCAATCTTGATGAGGTGGTGCGCCTGATCCGCGCCAGCGCCAGCCCGGCCGAAGCGCGCGAGGCGCTGATGGCGCGGGAGTGGGAGGCGAGCGAAATCCGCCCCTATCTGGCGCTGGTCGAAGCCGGCACCGCCGATGTGGACGCCGCCGTCATCCGCCTTTCGGAAGCCCAGGTGCGCGCCATCCTGGATCTGCGCCTGCAAAAGCTCACCGCGCTGGGCCGCGACGAGATCGGCAACGAGTTGAAGGAACTGGCCGGCACCATCGCCGATCTGCTCGACATCCTCACCGATCGCGCCCGCCTGCGCCGCGTGCTGCGCGCCGAGCTGGATGCGGTGTCGGACGAATTCACCTCCAAGCGCCGCACCGAACTGGTGTTCGATGCCGACGACATCGATGATGAGGATCTGATCGCGCGTGAGGACATGGTGGTCACCGTCACCATGTCGGGCTGGATCAAGCGGGTGCCGCTGGGCGAATATCGCGCCCAGAATCGCGGCGGCAAGGGCCGCAACGCCATGGGCACCAAGGATGAGGATGCCATCACCACCCTGTTCGTCACCTCGACGCACAACCCGGTGCTGTTCTTCTCCTCAGCCGGCAAGGCCTATCGCCTGAAAGTGTGGCGTCTGCCGCAGGGCAGCCCCCAGGCGCGCGGCAAGCCGCTCAACAACATGCTGCCGCTGGCCGAGGGTGAGACCATCACCAGCGTGCTGCCGCTGCCGGAGAATGAGGCCGAATGGGGCCGGCTGCACGTGATGTTCGCCACCGCGCAGGGCTATGTGCGGCGCAACGCCATGGATGCCTTCACCAACGTGCCGACCGCCGGCAAGCTCGCCATCCGCTTTGAGGAGGGCGATGATGACCGGCTGATCGGCGTCAGCCTGTGTGACGAGGCCGACGATGTGTTCCTGGCCGCAAAGAGCGGCAAGGCCATCCGCTTCCCGGTCAGCGATGTGCGCGAATTCCAGTCGCGCACCTCCACCGGCGTGCGCGGCATGACGCTGGGCGCCGGCGACGAGGTGGTGTCGATGGCGATCCTGAAGGGCTTTGACGCCAGCCCGCAGGAGCGCGAGGATTATCTGAAGGCGGCCGCCTGGAAGGGCGATCCGGGCGAGCGCGCGCTGTCCGAAACCCGCATGGGCCAGTTTGCGGCGGCCGAGGAGTTCATCCTCACCGTCACCGCCAATGGCTATGGCAAGCGCTCATCGGCGTTCGAGTATCGCCAGTCGGGCCGGGGCGGGCAGGGCATCCGCAACATTGCCGAGAATGATCGCAACGGCGACGTGCTGGCCAGCTTCACCGCCCGCGATGGTGACGATGTGATGCTGGTGACCGATCAGGCCAAGCTGATCCGCCTGCGCGCGGCCGACATCCGCATCATGGGCCGCTCCACCAACGGCGTGACCCTGTTCAAGGTGGCGGACGATGAACATGTCGTCTCCGCCGCGCTGATTCCGGCCGGGGACGGCGATGATGATGGGGCCGAAGCTCAGGCCGAGGACGGCACCAGCGACGCATGAGGGCTGCTGCGGGCGCGCGCCAGCAGGCCGCGCCCGACGCCCAGCGTGATCAGCCACTGGCCGCCGAAATAGAGGATCCACACCAGCGCGCCATCGGCGCTGCCGCCCAGCAGCGCGCCGCCGCCCAGGCGCAGCACCAGCAGCGTGTCGGATGCGATGAAGGCCAGTGCGCCCAGCGCGGCCAAGCGCGGGAAGCGGCTGCACCACAGGCTGGCAGCCATCAGGGTGAGCAGCAGCGCATAGATCAGCGCCGGCCACAGATCATCACCCACCGGGATCAGCGCGAACGGCATGATCAGGCCCCAGGCCAGGATCAGGCCCGGCACCAGCCGATCGGCACCGGCGCGGCGGTGCTGCGCATAGAAGCTGATGCCAACCAGGTGCGCGGCGGCAAAGCTGATGGCACCGGCCAGGAATTTGATGTCGAGCAGCACGTCGCCCATCGCGCCCAGCGCCATGATCGCCGCCAGCCAGCGCGCGCCCGGCACCGGCAGTTGCAGCGCGGCGAGCGCCAGCAGCGCGACGCCGCTGCCTTTCAGGGCCACCCTGACACCGTCATCGGTAAGCGGCGCGGCCAGCAGGAAGGCGCTGCCGGCCACCAGCGCCAGCACCAGGCCGGCCAGAAACCGCGGCGGCAGGCCGGCAAGCGGCGATACGGGCAGGGCGGCAGTCATGGCGGCGATGATTGCGCACGCGTGGCTGCATTCGCAAGCCGGCCACGGAAAAACTCAACGAATGTTCATCTTGTCGCTGGCAGGGGCAGGCTAACGCTCTCGTCTGGTTGACGCCGGGCGGAGGACAGCTTAGCCCAAGCCAAACTGCTCGAGGGAGGCATTTTCCATGAAGACTCTTGCCACTGCCATCGCACTGGTGCTGGGCACCGCTGCTGTTGGCGCGGCTGGCCCGGCGCTGGCCCAGAAGACCGAAAAGCCGGCGCCGCCGAAACTGTCGCGGCCGGTGCTGGCGGCAGTGATCGCCATCCAGAAGTTGCAGCAGGCCGGCGATCATGCCGGTGCGCTGGCCAAGCTGGAAGAGGCCAAGGCACTGCCGCGGGTGGAGAAGGACGACGCGCTGATCCTCGCCAAGCTCAAGCTGTTCTCGGCCCAGAATCTGAAGGACAATGCCAAGCTTGAGGAAGCGCTGCTGGAAGCCGCCGAAGCGCCGTCGATCTCGCTGGATGAAAAGGTGAATTTCTCCAAGTTCATCGCCGGCCTGGCGTCGAACCGCAAGGATTACCAGACGGCGTGGAAATGGTATGAATTCTACCTTGCCAACAAGCCCGACGATGTGGACATCACCGTGCAGGCCGCCAGCGTCAACGCGGCGCTGAAGAATTCGCCGCGCGTGGTGGAACTGCTCACCAAGGCCATCGATCTGCGCGAGGCCGCCGGCCAGAAGGGCGATCGCAGCTGGTATGAATTCCGCGCCCAGACCGTGCTTGACTCCAAGATGGAGGACAAGATCATGCCGGCGCTGCTGAGCTGGGTGAAGGCCTTCCCGGAACCCAAGAGCTATAATCTGTCGATCGAACTGGTGAAGCAGCGCGGCGGCAGCATGGACAACAACACGCTGCTGGATTGGGGCCGCCTGATGGCCGCCGCCGGCGCGCTGGCCACCGCCAACAATTATCTGGAATATGCCGATGCCGCCATCGAACGCGGCATGCCGAACGAGGCCGATGCGATCCTGAAGGATGCCATCGCCAAGAAGCTGCTGGATCCGACCAAGGTCAACGTGGCGGAAATGGTGAAGCTGGCATCCGCCAAGAATGCCGAAACCAAGGCGGCGCTGCCCGGCCTGGAAAAGGAAGCCAAGACCAGCCCGCGCATCGGCCTGGTGGTGGCCGACACGCTGGCCAATCTTGGCCAGTATGAAAAGGCGGTCGGATTCTACAAGGCGCTGATCGGTGCCACCGGCATCGATCAGGACACGGTCAACCTGCGCATGGGCGCGGCGCTGATGAAGATGGGTGACAAGGCCGCTGCCAAGGCCGCGTTCGATGCCGTCAAGGGCGGCCAGCGCGCCCAGATGGCGCAATTCTACACCGTGCTGCTGACGGCGGCATAAGCCCGCCGCCACAGGCTGTGAACGGGAGCGCGCTGCGATCACGCAGCGCGCTCTTTTCATGTGCGCCCTTCACCCCTATGGAGGCCCACCCCACGCTGCCAGAGGAGTCGCCGCCGTCATGTCGTCCCGTATCAAGGAACCTCGGCTGGGCCTGACCTTCGACGATGTGCTGCTGGTGCCTGCCGCCTCTGCCGTGCTGCCGTCGATGGCCAACACCGCGACGAAAGTGACCCAGGGCATCAGCCTGAACATCCCGATTCTTTCGGCGGCGATGGACACGGTGACGGAAGCCAATATGGCGATCGCACTGGCGCAGCTGGGCGGTATCGGCGTGCTGCACCGCAACCTGACCGTGGCCGAACAGGCGCTGGCCGTGCGCCAGGTCAAGCGTTTTGAAAGCGGCATGGTGGTCAACCCGATCACGCTGACGCCGGATCAGACGCTGGCCGATGCCCGGGCGCTGATGGCCAATCACGGCATTTCCGGCTTTCCGGTGGTGGAAAAAGTTGGCCCCGGCGGCGCGCCCGGCCGGCTTGTCGGCATCGTCACCAACCGCGACCTGCGCTTTGCTGAGGATGACGCGCAGCCGATTGCCGAGCTGATGACGCGCGAAAATCTTGTCACCGTGCGCTCCGGCGTGTCGGAAGACGAATGCCGCCGCCTGCTGCACAACCACCGCATCGAAAAGCTGATCGTGGTGGACGATGCCGGCCACTGCATCGGCCTGATCACCATGAAGGACATTGTGCGCGCGGTGAACCACCCCAGCGCCACCAAGGATGCCGCCGGCCGCCTGCGCGTCGCCGCCGCCACCACCGTGGGCGATGCCGGCTTTGAACGCACCGAGGCGCTGCTGGATGCCGAATGCGATCTGATCATCGTTGATACCGCCCACGGCCACAGCGACCGCGTGGCCGAAGCCGTGGCGCGCATCAAGAAGCACAGCAATTCGGCGCAGGTGATCGCCGGCAATGTGGCGACCGCCGCCGCTGCGCTGGCCCTGATCGATGCCGGCGCCGATGGCATCAAGGTGGGCATCGGCCCGGGTTCGATCTGCACCACCCGCGTGGTTGCCGGCGTTGGCGTGCCGCAGCTGACCGCGATCATGGACACTGCCGAAGCCGCGTGGGCGCGGGGCATCCCGGTGATCGCCGATGGCGGCCTGCGCACCAGTGGCGATGTCGCCAAGGCGCTTGCCGCCGGGGCCAGCGCCGTGATGGTCGGCAGCCTGCTGGCCGGTACCGAGGAAGCGCCCGGCGAAACCTTCCTGTGGCAGGGCCGCAGCTACAAGGCCTATCGCGGCATGGGCAGCGTCGGCGCGATGGCGCGCGGGTCGGCCGACCGCTATTTCCAGCAGGACATCAAGGATCAGCTGAAGCTGGTGCCGGAAGGCATCGAAGGCCAGGTGCCCTACAAGGGCCCGGCGGCCAATGTGTTGCACCAGCTGGTGGGCGGGGTGAAGGCGGCGATGGGCTACACCGGATCGGCCACGCTGGAGGAGTTCCGCAGCCGGGCCGAATTCATCCGCATCACCAACGCCGGGCTGAAGGAAAGCCACGTCCACGACGTGACGATCACCCGCGAATCGCCCAACTATCCGACTGCCGGGTGACGCCCGCCGCGCGCCTGGCCGCCGCCATCGAGATCCTGGACCAGGTGATCATCGCCGCGCGCGATGGCGGGGCGGCGGCCGACACCATCATCCAGCGCTATTTTGCGGCCCGCCGCTATGCCGGATCGAAGGACAGGCGGGCCGTGCGCGACCATGTGTTCGCCGTGATCCGCTCGCTGGGCGAACGCCCGGTCTCCGGCCGCGCCGCCGTGATCGGCCATGCCCGCGCCCATGATCCCGAACTGCTCGGCCTGTTCGGCGCCTCCGGCCATGCGCCGGCGGCGCTGGTGCATGGCGAGCCGGCCGCCGCGCCGGGCGTTGCGCCGCAATGGCTGGAACGGCTGCTGATCGCCCGCTTCGGCCCCGATGCGGAGCGGCAGGCCGCCGCCCTGCTCGACCGCGCCCCGCTTGACGTGCGGGTCAACGCCATGCGCAGCACGCGGGCGGCCGTGCTCGCCGATCATCCGGATTGGGAGACGCTGCCGAGGACGGCCAGCGGCGTGCGCCTGCCATCCGGCACCAATGTCGAGGCCTTGGCCGAATATCAGGCCGGCGCCATCGAGGTGCAGGATGCCGGCAGCCAGATTGCCGCTGCCACCCTGGGGGGCCGCGCTGGCGAGACGGTGGTGGACCTGTGCGCCGGGGCCGGCGGCAAGACGCTGGCGCTGGCCACCGACATGAACGGCAAGGGCCGGCTGATCGCCTGCGACACCGATCGCGCCCGGCTCAGCCAGCTCGCCCCGCGCGCGGAGCGGGCCGGGGTGACGGTGGAAACCCGCCTGCTCAATCCGGGGGCCGAGCGGCAGGGGCTGGCCGATCTGGAAGGCCAGTGCGATGCCGTGCTGATCGATGCGCCCTGTTCGGGCAGCGGCACCTGGCGGCGCAACCCCGAAAGCCGCTGGCGCCTGACCCCGGCCCGGCTGGAGCGGCTGGTGCAGACGCAGGCGATGCTCATTGGCCTTGGCGCTTCGCTGCTGAAGCCCGGCGGGCGGCTGGTCTATATCGTCTGCTCGCTGCTGCCGCCGGAAGGGGAGGCGCAGCTGGCCGACGTGTTCGGCATGGGGCCATGGCGCAGCCGGGTGCTCACCCCGGCCGATGATGGCTGCGACGGCTTTTTCATCGCACAGTCATCACGGCTTTGATAACAAGGGGCTGACAAGGAGAACGTGATGCGTGCGCTTGCCCTGCTGACCACGATGCTGCTGGCCACGGCGGCTGCCGCCGCGCCCGCCCGCGATGACCAGCTGAAGCCGGTGTCGGTGCAGCTGGCGGCGGCCGGGCAGGCAGCGCTGGCCGCCGGCAAGCCGCAGGACGCCATCGACAGTTTCGAAGCCGCACTGGCCAGTGATCCGCGCAATGTGTCGGCCTTTGCCGGCATCGCCCAGGCCTATGAAAAGCTGGGCCTGCCCGGCAAGGCAGTGAAATATTATCGCGAGGCGCTGGCGCTGAACCCGTCGGACATCGGCGCGCTGGAAGGCCAGGGCCGGGCACTGGTGGCGCGCGGCGCGACGACCCGGGCGCAGATCAACCTCGCCCGCATCAAGGCGCTGTGCAAGGCCGATTGCAGCGCCGCCAGCCGCCTGGAAGGCGCGATTGCCAAGGCGGTTGCACAGGCGGCAGTGGCGGACAAGCCGAAGACGGCGCAGCCCTGATCAAAAGCGCTCGTCATCCTGAACTTGTTTCAGGATGACGAAGGCTTTATGCGGACAACCGCGCTGCGGCCCGCGCAAACGCCTCCACCGGCACTGTCTCGGCCCGGGCTTCGGCCTTGATCCCTTCCGCCTCCATCGCCTCCAGCGCGCCGGGCAGGCTCTTCAGGCTGGCGCGCAGCATCTTGCGGCGTTGGCCAAAGGCGGCCGCCGTCAGGGCGGCGAGGCGGGCCGGATGGGCGCTGCTCAGCGGCGGGGCCGGCACCAGATGGACGACGGCGCTTTCCACCTTGGGCGCCGGCACGAAGGCGCGCGCCGGCACGGTGAGCGCGATGCGCGGGGTGGCGCGCCACTGCGCCAGCACGGCCAGGCGGCCATAGGCATTGCTGCCCGGCGCGGCGACGATGCGCTGGGCCACTTCCTTCTGGAACATCAGGGTCAGGCTGGCCCACCACGGCGGCCATTCCGGCCCGGCCAGCCAGCCGGTGAACAGGGCGGTGCCGATATTGTAGGGCAGGTTGGCGACGATATGGGCACCGTCGCCGGCCAGCGCGCGGGCATCGATCGCCATGGCATCATCGCCCACCACCATCAGCCGCCCCTCGGCCGCTGCCGCCAGTTCGGCGAGCGCGGGCAGGGCGCGGTCGTCGCGTTCGACGGCGACCACGCGTGCCCCGGTGCGCAGCAGGGCGCGGGTGAGGCCGCCGGGGCCGGGGCCGACCTCATAGACATGGTCTCCGCCGCCGATGCCGGGAATGCGCGCGATGCGGTCAAGCAGATTGGTATCGGTGAGGAAATTCTGGCCGAGCGTCTTCTTGGCATTGAGCCCGTGCGCCGCGATCACCTCGCGCAGCGGCGGCAGATCACTGAGGCTCATGCTGCTGCACCACAAAACAACACCCGCCCATGCCGAGCTTGTAGAGGCACGCACCACAGCCGGTCGGTGCCTCGACAAGCTCGGCATGAGCGGGTGGGGCGCTGCATCATCAGCCTGCGCGGCGCGTCGCGCAGGCGCCGGCCATGCGGATGGCGGCAATCATGGCGCTGGGGGTGGCCAGCCCCTTGCCGGCGATATCGAAGGCGGTGCCATGATCGGGGGAGGTGCGCACGATCGGCAGGCCCAGCGTCATGTTCACGCCGTCTTCGAAATGCAGCGCCTTCAGCGGGATCAGCGCCTGATCATGATACAGGCACAGCGCCGCATCATAGCGCGCCCGCGCGGCGGCGTGGAACATGGTGTCGGCCGGCAGCGGCCCCAGCACCTCCAGCCCTTCGGCGCGCAGCATCTCGATGGCCGGGCGGATGATCTCGATCTCCTCGCGGCCCAGCGCGCCATTCTCCCCGGCGTGGGGGTTCAGCCCGGCAATCGCCAGCCGCGGCGTTTCGATGCCGAAATCGCGGACCAGGGCGCGGGCGGTGATACGGGCGCGCGCCACAATCAGATCGGTGGTGACCAGCCGCGGCACCTCGGCCAGCGGCACATGCACGGTGAGCGGCACGGTGCGCAGCGACGGCCCGGCCAGCATCATCACCGCGTTGGCTGAAGCCACCCCGCAGCGTTCGGCGACGAATTCGGTCTGGCCCGGATAGGCAAAGCCGATGGCGAACAATTGCGCTTTCGACACCGGCCCGGTGACCAGCGCAGAGGCCATGCCCTGCCGCGTGAGGCCGCAGGCCAGTTCCAGACTGTCAAGCGCGCAGCGGGCACCGGGCAGATTGGGCTCCCCCGGCACGATCTCGCCCGGATCATCCACCTGGATCAGCGGCAGCGCCGTATCGAAGGCGGCAGCGGCGGCGGCGGGATCGGCCAGCACGGCAATCGGCCCGTCCCACACGGCGCGGATGGCGCGGGCGTCACCGATGGCCAGGAACGGCGGCAGGCCGGCCTCGCGGCGCCGTTCCCAGGCCCCGGCGATGATTTCGGGGCCGATGCCGGCAGGATCGCCGATCGAAACCGCCAGCGGGGCCAAACCGGCCATCAACGATAATCGACGATGGCGTCGCGCCGCAGATCGCGCAGGAAGCGGCGGGCACGGCTGTTCACCCGCTCCTCGTTCATCTGGGCATAGATCTCGTCGAAATTCGGCGCCTTGGCCTGCACCGCGCTGTCGTCGCGGCCGCACAGCACCAGCACGCGCAGGCCCTCTTCGGCCGAACCGAAGGCCGGGGTTGCCTCGCCGATCGACATGCGGCCCAGGATGCCCTGCAGCGTTGCCGGCAGATCCTTCATGCGCACCGCATCGTTGGTGGCGACGTCGGCGCCCAGCTTCTTCGCCAGCGCGTCAACGCCGCCGCAGCCGCCCATATTCTGGGTGAGCGTGCCGATTTCGGCGACACGGGCGCGGGCCTGCGCCTCGGTGGTCTCGGGCTTCAGCGGAATGGTCAGCTGCTTCAGGCTCAATTGCGCCATCAGCGGATCGGCGGCCAGCACCTGGCGCTTTTCCAGCAGCGACATGATGGCCACGCCGCCGGTGACGGGGATCGGATCGGTGATCTGGCCGGGCTGCAGCGTCGCAACCACCGGGGCCACCGCATCGTTCAGCTGTTCACCGCGCACCCAGCCCAGATCGCCGCCGATGCCGGCGGTGGAGGCTTCGGAGAACTGGCGGGCATAGGCGACGAAGCTGGCCCCGCCGCGGATCTGGCCGACGATGCGCGCCGCATCCTCCATCACCGCGTCGCGGTTTTCCGGTGTGGCCGACAGGAAGATTTCGCCGACATGATATTCATCCTTGCCCTTGGCGGCGTTCAGCTTGTCGATGACCTGCTGCACCTCGTCGTCGCCGACGTTGACCAGCGGTTCCACCTTGCGCCGCAGCACGCGGCTCCACGCCATTTCGGCCTTGATCTGCGCCTTCAGGCTGTTGGCCGACGAGCCACTCTGCTTGAGATAGGCATCGAACTGGGCCGGGCTGCGCTTGAAATTCTGCGCCACGCGTTCGTAACTGCGCTGCACCTCGCCATCATTGATGCGGATGTCATTCTCGTCGGCGGCCTGCAGTTCCAGCTTTTCGTCGATCAGGTTGCGGATGATCTGCAGGCGCAGGCGCTGGCGTTCGGCCTCGTCGATCTTGCCGCCATTGGCGGTGAGCACCAGCGCCAGGCGCTGATCGATATCGGTATCGGTGATGACATCGCCATTGACGATGGCCTGGGCCTTGCGCAGCGTCGGATCGACATCGCCCATCAGGGCGATTTCGGGCAGATCATCGGCGGAAAAGCTGCGGTTGGCGGCCTGCGCGAACAGCGCGCCCTGGCCCAGCGGGCCGGCCAGCGGCACCACTGCCACCGTTGCCAGCGCCATCACCAGCGTGGCCCTTAGGCTGTTCGACAACTTCACCGTCATTCACATGCTCCGCAGCGCGTGGCGCGCCTCGCTTTTGGGATGCACGCCCCTTAGCGCATGGGCGGCGTGGGGGGAAAGCGCTTGTTTGGACCACACACGGCGGCTGATGGCGCGGCGGGCCTGAACGGATGCTGAAATCCGCCTTACTGGCCCAGCGTCTTGAAGGCGATGCTGATCTGGAAATTGTTGCCGGGGCGGAAATCGCGGTCGCCCACATAGTCGCGGCGCCAGCCGATGCCGAACTTGAAGCATTCGTCTTCATACTGGATGCCGATGCGGTGGCGGATGGCGCGGAAGCCATCGGCGTTGGACAGCGGATTTTCGGACCGCGTCGTGAGATCGACAATGGCGTTGCCGAACAGCGCCCAGTAACGCGCAAAGGCCAGGCGGCCGGCGATGCGCAGTTCCTGCCGGTCTTCCAGATCCTCCAGCGTGACATTGCGGTTGAGCCGGATATAGGCCGCCGACACATAGGTGCGCCGGCCGCCGATCATCACGTCGATCTCGTTGCGGCGGATGGCGAAATTGTCCTTGTCGAGCCGATAGCGGTGGCTCAGCTCCAGCAGGCGGCCGATCTTCAGGCTGGTGCGGCCAACGATATCGGAAAAGCGGCCGCGCACGCCGGTGCCGAAGGCGAATTCGCTGCCATCGCCGTCCAGCCGGGCCGACTGGCCGATTTCGGCGCGCAGCTGCCAGCCCGGCCGGTCGAGCGTATATTCGGTGCCATAGGTGATGCGGCTGCCGCTTTCGACCCGATCAAGCCCGGCCGAGCGGTTCAGATCGAACAGGCTGATGTCTTCCAGTTCGAAGGCGCGGGCATCTTCGTTGGGGAAGCCGGCATTGGGCACGCGCGGCGCCAGCACCAGCTGCACGCGCGGGGTGATCACCTGCTCCCCGCCCAGAGCCGGGCCGATCAGCGGCCAGCTGACATCCACCGCCGCCAGCGCCAGGCCGCGCCCGCGCCAGCCGTTGCGGCCGGCATAATCGGGGAAGGTGGCGAGCGCGCTGTTGCGCACGTCATACAGATCGCCGCGCGCCAGCCCGCTGAACGTCACCCGCTGGCCGAGCGGGGTGATGACGCTGCGATCCCAGCGCGCCCAGCCCAGCGCGCGGAACATGTCCTGCCCATTGGTGCGGGTGAGCAGCAGCGAATTGGCACCAAAGCGCAAGCGGCCGCCGGCAACATCCCAATCCGGGCGCCAGTCATAATCGATGAGCGGCAGCGCCAGCGGGATTTCGCCGGCGCGGTCACTGGCGCGCAGGCCCTGGAAATACCAGGCCGATACCGACAGCCAGCTTTCATCGGTGACACGTTCCAGCGCGTAGGAGGATCGCAGCGTGTCGTCGAAGCCCAGGCCATAGCGGCGGTTGAACGTGTCGTCGGTGGTCAGCCGCACGGAGAACACCGATCGCCATTGGCTGTTGTGCTGCAGCTGGCCCTTGACGCCCAGATAGCCGCGGAACTGCTCGCCGCGATCGATCTGGGTGACGCCGTCTGCGGCCAGATCGAAGCGGCGCGACACGGTGAACATGCCGTCCACCTGCACCGGGCCATCGGCCAGCAGCCGCCGCGCCTGGAAGGCCAGCGCCGGGTTGGTGGCGGTGTAGAGCCACGGGGTCAGCGTGATGTCGTGATCCGGGCCCAGCGCGAAATGGGTGGGGATGGAAACCCCCAGCCCCAGCTGGCGCTGGATTTCCACGGCCGGCACCAGCACGCCCGACGCGCGCGCCGCATCGCCATCGGGGTGGGACAGGCCGGGCAGAAACACCAGCGGCAGGCCGAACATCTCAAGGCTGGCATCGTGATAGCTGATGCGGTGGCGCTTCTGATCATAGACGATCCGCACCGCCTTGATCTTCCACACCGGCGTCTGCGGGCAGCCGCTGCCATCGACAACCGCGCACGGGGAATAGACGGCGTGGTCCATGGTGTAGCGCCCGCCGCCGCGCCGCGCCGCCCGCGCCCCCAGCCGGCCGCCGTCGTTCAGCACCAGCAACATGTTGGCAATGGCGCCGTCGCGCAGGGAATCGGTGAGGACGATGCGGTCCCCCAGCGCCTGGTTGCCGGCGGGATCGGTGATCTGCACATTGCCGATCGCCACAACCTCGCCATCCTTGCCGCCGGCGCCGCGGGTATATTCCACCTGATCGGCCACCAGCACATAGCCGTCGCGCGACACCCGCACCCGGCCGCTGGCGCTGACCAGCTGGCGGATTTCGTCGTAACGCATCTCGTCGGCTTCGAAATCGACCGTGTCGCCCGGGGCCGGCAGATCGGATTTCACCACCGGCGCATCGGGATCGCGGTTGGCCGGCTCGCGGTTGCCCCACAGCGCCGGCGACATGCGCTGCGCCAGCGCCGGCACCGGCAGCAGGGCCAGCATGGCTGCCGCCAGCAGCAGGCCGGTGCGGTGGGCGGGAAGGGGGCTCGGGACGCTCACCGCCACGTCGATAGCCGGGCCATGGCGGGGCTGCAACCACCAGCTTGGCGGCACCTGCCAGAGCGCCTAATCAGGTCAGCCTACCGAATCGCAAAGGGTTTTTCATGCTTGTCATCCGTTATGCCGCCGCCGCCGCCGATCCCGCCGCCGCCCTGGTCGTGCTGGCCGGGCCGGATGGTGCCCTGTCGGCCGGTGCGGCGGCGGCCGATGCCGCATCGGGCGGGGCCGTCACCGCCGCCATCGCCGCCGCGCGCTTCGAAGGCGATGCCGGCAGCAGCGTGGAACTGCTGGCCCCGGCCGGCGTGAGCGCCAGGCGCCTGCTGGTGGTGGGCACCGGCGCGGCGGACAAGCTGGATGCCGGCGTGGCCGAACGCATCGGCGGCGCGATTGCCGCCAGGCTGTTGACCAGCGGCGAGACCAGCGCCACTGTTGACGTGACCGGCAGCATCGCCGGCACGCTGGCCGCGCATCTGGCCCACGGCGCCGTGCTGCGCTCGTGGCGGTTCGACCAGTATCGCACGAAAATGAAGGACAAGCAGAAGCCGACGCTGGCCAGCCTGACCATCGTTGGCGGCGGTGACACGGCCGCCGCGCACGAGCGGCTGATGGGCATTGCCGGCGGCGTGGCCCGCACCCGCACGCTCGTCACCCTGCCGCCCAACATCCTCTATCCGGAAAGCTTCGTCGAACAGGCGCTGGATCTGGCCGCACTGGGCGTCGAGCTCATCATCCTTGATGATGCCGAGATGAAGCGCCTTGGCATGGGCGCGCTGCTGGGCGTCGCGCAAGGTTCGGTGCGGCCGGCGCGCATGTTGGCGATGCGCTGGAACGGCACCGGCCGGGATGATGTGAAGCCGGTGGTGTTCGTCGGCAAGGGAGTCACCTTTGATACCGGCGGCATCAGCCTGAAGCCGCCGGCCGGCATGGAAGACATGAAGTGGGACATGGGCGGGGCAGGGGCTGTCACAGGTGCCATGCACGCGCTCGCCGCCCGCAAGGCGAAGGCACATGTGGTCGGCGTCGTCGGCCTGGTCGAGAACATGCCCGATGGCAATGCCCAGCGCCCCGGCGATGTGGTCACCACCATGAACGGCCAGACGGTGGAAGTGATCAACACCGATGCCGAAGGCCGGCTGGTGCTGTGCGATGCGATCTGGTGGGCGCAGGAGACGTTCAATCCGGAGATCGTCGTCGATCTGGCCACGCTCACCGGTGCGATCATCATCAGCCTGGGTCATGAACATGCCGGCATGTTCTGCAACGATGATGGCCTTGCCGCGCAGCTGAATGCCGCCGGCAGCGCCGTGGGCGAGAAATTGTGGCGGATGCCGATCGGCGACGCCTATGACAAGCTGATCGACAGCGACATTGCCGACATGAAGAATGTCGGCCCGCGCGAAGGCGGCTCGATCAGCGCGGCCCAGTTCATCGCCCGCTTCCTGAAGCCCGGCGTGAAATGGGCGCATCTGGATGTGGCCGGCACCGTGTGGTCGTCCAAGCCCGGCGCGCTGCACGAAAAGGGCGCCACCGGCTTCGGCGTGCGCCTGCTCGACCGGTTCGTGGCGGACAATTTCGAAGGCTGACAGCCGCTGCCCCAAGACTCCCGCTCAGCCTGAGCCTGTCGAAGGCGGATCGCCACAGCGCCATCGCCTTCGGCAGGCCCGGCCTGCGCGGGTTCTCCCAACCCGCTTGCCATTTCCGGCCTCCCCCTGTAGGGGGCCGCGCAATCCCCTTATCCCGCATTGCAACAAGGATTTCCCCATGGCGATCACCCGCACCTTTTCGATCATCAAGCCCGATGCCACCCGCCGCAACATCACCGGCAAGGTGAACGCGATGATCGAAGCCGCCGGCCTGCGCATCGTCGCGCAGAAGCGCCTGCAGCTGACCCAGGCCCAGGCCGAAGGCTTCTACGCCGTCCACCGCGAGCGCGGCTTCTTCGGCGAACTGGTCGCCTTCATGATCAGCGGCCCGGTGGTCGTGCAGGTACTGGAAGGTGAAGACGCTGTTCCGGCCTATCGCGCCATCATGGGCGCCACCAACCCGGCCAACGCCGATGCCGGCACCATCCGCAAGGAGCTGGCCGAATCGATCGAAGCCAACACCGTCCACGGTTCCGACAGCGACGAGAACGCGGCGATCGAAATCGCCTATTTCTTTGCGCAGACCGAAATCGTCGGCTGAGCGCACGCACCATCGCGCAAGGAAAAGGGCCGCAGCACCACGCTGCGGCCCTTTTCTTTTGATCCTCCCCTGGCAGGGGAGGCGCTTGGGTGCGCGCGCTCCGCAGGGGTGGCCTTGGCTCACTTCTTCTTCACGAACGGCGTGATCTCCATCGCGCCCGGCTCGACGGCATGGACCCCGCCGAAGACCATGACGCCGCCACGGAACTCGATCAGGCGGTAATCCTTGAAGCTGCCCAGATCCCAGCCGCGCCACTTGAACGGCTTGCCGACGAAAGGCAGCGAGCCGTTGATGTCGAGCCGGGCATCGTCGTTGCGGGCGAACGGCAGGTGGCGGTCGGTCAGCATCAGGCGGACGGCGGTGTCCAGCTCGGCTGTCAGCAGCGCCTTCAGCTTCTCGCCGTTGTTTGCTGTCAGGCTGCCGTCACCTGTCAATGGCATGGCCGGGCCTTCGCAGCAGAAATATTTGATCGTCTTGGGCTTTTCGCTGGCGGTGCCGGTGTCCAGCTTGGTCTTCAGCACGATATAGGGGCGCACATCGCTGTCGTTGACGTAGGTGAGCACGACATAGGGCGTCACCACCATCGCCGATGGGGTCGCCTCAGGCACCAGCGTGAAGGCGCCGCGGAACGCCTCTTCGGCCATTATGCTGGCCGTCAGCTCGCTGGTCTTGCCGGCCACATCAAAGCGCAGCGCGTCCTGGATGTCGTTGGTGCGGTTGGCACCGGCCTGCGTGTTGGCCGCGCTCTGCACCGCCATGCCGACAACGCCGAACAACATGCCCAGCGCGCCGCCCTTCTGGTGGCCGGATACGACGATATTGCTGTCGGGAATGCGCTTCACGCCCATCGGCAGATCGCTCATCCCGTTGGGCCCCTTGGCGTTGATGACCAGCGGGATCGGTGCGGCGGCGGCAGGCGCGGCCTGGGCCAGCACCGGCTGGGTCACAAGGCTGGCCAGGCCGGCAAGCGCGGCCAGTATCGATGTTTGCATGACGATTGTCCCCCAAATGGCAGCGCGGCCGTGATCGCGGCGCGTGCCCGCCCGGAATAGGGGAGCCGCCGCGGCGCAGCAATGGGGTTGCGGCCGCCCTCAGCCGGGCCAGTCGCTGGTCGTGCGGGCCAGATAGCGCACCTGCTTGGTGCCGCCCGGCAGCCACGCGCGCCCAACCTCGGCAAAGCCCAGCCGGGCGTGAAAGCCATCGGAGGCCGGGTTGGGCGGATCGCAGTTCACCTCGCAGCCGATCAGCGGCACGCCGGCTGCCGCCGCCCGGCGGAACAGCGCATCATAGAGGCTGCGGGCCACGCCCTGGCCGCGCGCGGCGGCGGCAACGATGATGCGGTCGATATAGACAAAGCGCTTGTGGCGGGCCTTGAACCACTGGAAATTGATGCCGTCGTGGGCGCTGCTGTCGTCCAGCGCGATCAGGAAGCCGGCCGCGCCATCACCGCCGGCCAGCCCCAGATGCCAGCTTCGGTCCAGCAGTTGTTGCAGGCCGGCGGCCGAAAGCGGCGCTGTTTCGATCTCGTGGGCGGCGTTCAGCGCCAGCAATTGGGCGGCAACGGCGGGCGTGACGCGCATCGCCGTCAGAACGGCAGCATGGCCAGCCGGCGCGGCGCGCACAGTCGCCAGGCCGCAGCCAGCATCGTCTCGATCATCGCCCAGTCCGGCCCACCTGTCAGCACGATGCCCACCCAGCCGGCGGGGCCGAAATATTTGGGGCGGTAGAAACGCTCCGGATCCTGATCGATCAGCATGGCGGCCTCGTCCTGGCCGGAGAGCTTGACGAGCAGGGCGATGATGCCGTCGCCGTGGTGATCTTGCGTGAAATAGGCGAAGAATTTGCCGCCCTCCACAAAGAAGGCTGGCATGCCGTGGGAGAGTTTCTCGGCCGCAGCCGGCAGCGCCAGCGCCAGACCGCGCACCCGTTCCAGCAGCGCTTCCGGCCTATCAGCCGCGCTGACGAAATCGGCCAGCACGCGCGGGTAGAGCTGGTGTTCGGCATATTGGACGCGGGTGGCCAGGCTGGCCTCGCTGTCGCCGGGCAGCACGGCGATGCGGGCCTGGCCCAGGATCGGGCCATCATCCAGTTCGGGGGTGACGACATGGACGGTGCAGCCGGTCTCCGCCTCACCGGCGGCCAGCACGGCGGCGTGGGTGTGCAGGCCCTTGTGCCTGGGCAGCAGGGACGGGTGGATGTTGAGGCAGCGCCCGGCCCAGTGCGCCACGAACGCCGCCGAGAGCAGCCGCATATAGCCGGCGAGCGCGATATGGGTGACTCCGGCCTGTTCCAGCTCGGCGGTGATCATCGCGTCAAACTCGGCGCGCTTCAGGCCCTTGTGGCTGTGCGCGAAGGTCGGCACGCCTTCGGCCTGCGCCAGCGCGAGGCCCGCAGCATCGGGATCATTGCTGCCGACAACCACGATCTCGTAGGGGCAGTCGTACAGGCGGCTGGCGTAGAGCAGGGCGGCCATGTTGCTGCCGCGCCCGGAGATGAGGACGCCGACGCGGGCCCGCTCAGGCATCGTGGCTGGCCGTCCAGGCGGCGGCCTCGCCCCACTGGCCGGGGGCGCCGTGGACGTCGCAGCCCTTGGCGCCGGCGATGATCTCCCCGATCACGGCGGCCTGTTCGCCGGCGGCGGCCAGCGCGGCGATCACCGCTTCGGCCTCGCCGCGTTCCACCACCAGCACCATGCCGGTGCCGCAATTGAAGGTGCGCGCCATTTCGGCCGCCGCGACGCCGCCTTCGGCGCGCAGCCAGTCGAACAGCGGCGGCAGCGTGGGGGCGGCGATCAGGGCGCGGCTGCCTTCGGGCAGCACGCGCGGGATATTTTCAAGGAAACCGCCGCCGGTGATGTGGGCCAGCGCCTTGATGCGCCCGGCGCGGATCAGCGGCAGCAGCGGCTTCACATAGATGCGGGTGGGCTTCAGCAGCGCCTCGGCCAGGCTGCGGCTGGTATCGAACGGGGCCGGCGCGTCGAGGCTGGCGCCGGAGCGTTCCAGGATGCGGCGGATCAGGCTGTAGCCATTGCTGTGCGCGCCCGAGGAGGCGACACCGACGATGAGCTGGCCCGGCGTCACGCCATCGCCGGTCAACTGCTCGCCGCGCTCGACCGCGCCGACGGCGAAGCCGGCCAGATCATAATCGCCGGCCGCATACATGCCCGGCATTTCCGCCGTCTCGCCGCCGATCAGGGCGCAGCCGGCCTGGCGGCAGCCATCGGCAATGCCGGCGACAACACGGGCGGCAATGCCGTTCTCCAATTTGCCGGTGGCAAAATAATCGAGGAAGAACAAGGGTTCGGCACCCTGCACGATGAGATCGTTGACGCACATGGCCACCAGATCAATGCCCACCGTGTCGTGCCGGCCGGTGTCGATGGCGAGCTTGAGCTTGGTGCCGACCCCGTCGTTGGCGGCGACCAGCAGCGGATCCTTGTAGCCGGCGGCTCTGGGATCGAAAAAGCCGCCGAAGCCGCCCAGTTCGGCATCCGCACCCGGCCGCGCCGTGGCGCGCGCCAGCGGCGCGATGGCCTTCACCAGCGCGTTGCCGGCAGCGATGTCCACGCCGGCATCAGCGTATGTCAGGGGGCGTTTTTCCGTCATGGGCGCCGCCATAGCGCCAGTTGCCGCCCAGCGCCAGCATCACTGCGCTTGGCAAGCAGGGCCGCAGCGCCCTAAACAGCGCGGGTGAAACCCCGTGCCCTCCTGATGCTGGCCGCTGTCGCCGCTGTCGCCGCTGTCGGCCTGGCCCAGACGCCGCCGGCCCCGGCACCGGCCGCCCCGCCGGCGGCCACCGCTGCGGCCGGCAATGCCTATGCCGTGGGCGGCATCGATGTCGATGTGACGGCCCGATCGGTGGACGAAGCCCGGCGGATCGCGTGGACGCAGGCCATGCGCCGGGCCTGGCCCACCCTGTGGTCGCGGCTGGTCTGCCAACCGGAGGAACAGGCACCGAAACTTTCCGATGGGCAGATCGATGCCATGGTGGCGGGCATCGAAAGCCAGGGCGAGCGTTTTTCCGCCACCCGCTATATCGCGCGGCTGGGCGTGGTGTTCGATCGCAGCCGTGCGGCCGATCATCTGGGCGGCGCGGCGCGCACCCAGTCACCCCCGCTGCTGCTGCTGCCGCTGTTGATCGATGGCGGCGCCGCGCAGGTGACGCAGGTGAAGACGCCGTGGCGCGATGCCTGGGCGCGCTGGCAGGGCAATGTCACGCCGATCGATTATGTGCTGCCCACCGGCGCGCCGGCCGACAATCTGTGGCTGAGTGCGGCGCAGGCGCGGCGCACCGATCCCGCCGCCTGGCGCAGCATCATCACAAGGTTCGATACGGTGGACGTGCTGGTGGCCGAAGCGCGGCTGACGCGCAGCTGGCCCGGCGGCCCGATCCGCGCCCTGTTCATCGCCCGCCACGGCCCGGCCGGCGTGGAACTGGGCCGACTGGCGCTGCGGGTGGGCAGCGAGGCCGGGCTGGCCCGGCTGCTGGACGAAGGCGTGCGCGGGCTGGATGCGCTCTATGCGCAGGGGCTGCGCGACGGCAAGCTGCGCGCCAATCCCGACATGGCGGTGGACGTGGGATCGATTGTCGCCGCCGATGTGGTGATCGGCACGCCGCCGCCGGCGGCCGAGACCATCCTGGTTTCCGCCATCACCCCCGATGCCGCCAGCCTGGCCGCTGCCGAACGCGTGCTGCGCGACCTTTCGGGCGATGTGACGGTGCGGCAACTGGCGGTGGGCGGCACCAGCCAGATCGCGGTGGCGCTGGCCGGCGGTGAGGCAGCCCTGCGCGCCGCGCTGGCCCCGCGCGGCTGGACGCTGGAGCCGCTTGGCGAGGCGCTGGTGCTGCGGCGCAAGCCGCCGGTGGTGCCGGCGGCGGCAAAGCCCGCACCCCGGCCGGCCGCGCCGCCGCCGCCCGCACCGCGCCCCAAGCCGGCGCAATGACAGCCGTGCCCGAGCCGGCGCTGCCGCTGGCGTGGCCGGTCGATCACCGCCCCGCCTCGCTGGCTGTCACCGAAGCCAATCGCGCCGCCGCCGCCTGGCTGGCCAGCCCGGCCTTGTGGCCGGTGCCGGTCACGCTGGTGATCGGGCCGGAAGGCAGCGGCAAGACGCATCTGGCGCGCTGGTTTGCCGCCCATCATGCCGGCACCGTGATCGAATCGGCCGAACATGCCGATCCCGAAGGCCTGTTCCACGCCTGGAACGCCGCCCGTGCGGAGACGCCGCTGCTGCTCACCAGCCGGCTGGCCCCGCGCGACTGGCGGCATGGCCTGCCCGATCTGGCCAGCCGGCTGGCTGCCACCCCGCAGGTGCGGCTGGGCGAACCGGATGACGAGCTGCTGGCCCTGGTGCTGGCCAAGTTGTTCGCCGAACGCGGCATCAAGGTGGGGGAGGATCTGATCCGCTGGCTGGTGGTGCGCATCGAACGCAGCCTGACAGCGGCGCGCAGCGTCGTCGATGCGCTGGATGCCGCCGCGCTGGCCCGCCGCCGCGCCGTCACCATCCCGCTGGCGCGCGAGATTGTCGACGGGCAGGGCGAATTCGGCTTTTGAGCCTACCCATGCGCGCAGGCGCGCGGTAAAGCAGGCGCCATGACTGTCGCCCGCGCCATCCCGCCCAGCCATCGCTACATCAACCGGGAGCTGTCGTGGCTGTCGTTCAACGAGCGTGTGCTGGCCGAAGCCATGAACACCGCCCACCCGCTGCTGGAACGGCTGCGCTTCCTGTCGATTTCGGGCAACAATCTCGACGAATTCTACATGGTGCGTGTCGCCGGCCTGCGCGGCCAGGTGCGCGGCAACATCGAAACGCTCACCCCCGAAGGCATGACCCCGGCCCAGCAGCTGGTTGCCATTTCCGAACGCGCCGACGCGCTGATGGAGGAGCAGCAGCGCGTCTGGACCCATCTGACCCGCGAGCTGACCCGCGCCGATTTCCACGTGATCACCGCCGAAAAGCTCACCAAGGCGGAACGCGCGTGGCTGGAAACCCATTTCCTCGATCAGATCTTCCCGGTGCTCACGCCGCAGGCGATCGATCCGGCCCACCCGTTCCCGTTCATTCCGAACAAGGGCTTCTCGCTGATCCTCGAACTGCGCCGCCAGTCGGATGACGAGATCTTGCGCGCCCTGCTGATGCTGCCGGCGATGCTGCCGCGCTTCATCCGCCTGCCGGGCGGCCGCGGCGGCAATGCCCAGGCCGGCGTGCGCTGGATCAGCCTGGAAAACACCATCCGCGCCTTTTTCGGCCAGCTTTTCCCTGGCTATGATCTGGTGGGAGACGGCGCCTTCCGGGTGATCCGCGACAGCGACATCGAAGTGGAGGAAGAGGCCGAGGATCTGGTGCGCTTCTACCAGACCGCACTGAAGCGACGGCGGCGCGGCGAGGTGATCCACCTCACCATGGAGGAGAATGCGCCGGAAAGCCTGCTCGCCCTGGTCAAGAGCCAGCTGGGGGTGGAAGGGCGCGACACCATCCTGGTTTCCGGCGTGCTGGGCATCAACGATCTGGCCCTGCTGGTCGACGAGGACCGGCCCGACCTGAAGTTCGCCCCGCACACGCCGCGCTTCCCGGAACGCATCCGCGAACATGGCGGCGATTGTTTTGCCGCCATCCGCGCCAAGGATCTGGTGATCCACCATCCTTATGAAAGCTTTGAAGTGGTGCTGGCCTTCCTGCGCCAGGCCGCCGCCGATCCCGACGTGATCGCCATCAAGCAGACGCTGTACCGCGCCGGCAAGAACAGCCCCATCGTGCGCGCCCTGATCGACGCGGCGGAGGCCGGCAAGTCGGTCACCGCCGTTGTCGAGCTGAAGGCGCGGTTCGACGAGGAGCAGAATATCCGCTGGGCCAGCGAGCTGGAACGCGCCGGCGTGCAGGTTGTTTACGGCTTTGTGGAGTGGAAGACGCACGCCAAGCTGTCGATGGTGGTGCGCCGCGAAGGGGCGGCGATTGCCACCTATGTCCATTTCGGCACCGGCAATTATCACCCGATCACCGCGCGCATCTACACCGATCTGTCGTTCTTCACCGCCAACCCGGTGCTGGCCCGCGATGCGGCGCAGGTGATGAACTATATCACCGGCTATGTGCAGCCGACGCGGCTGGAAAAGCTGGCGATGGCGCCGTTGGCGCTGCGCAGCCACCTCTATGGCCTGATCGACGAGGAGATCGCCCACGCCCGCGCCGGCCGTCCGGCGGCGATCTGGGTGAAGCTGAACAGCCTGGTGGACACCGGCATCATCGAGAAGCTGTACGAGGCCAGCGCCGCCGGCGTGGAGATTGATCTGATCGTGCGCGGCATCTGCTGCCTGCGCCCGCAGGTGCCCGGCCTGTCGGACAATATCCGCGTGCGATCGGTGATCGGGCGCTTCCTGGAACACAGCCGCATCTGCGTGTTCGGCAATGGCCATGAACTGCCCAGCCGCCACGCCCGCGTGTTTATCAGCTCGGCCGACTGGATGCCGCGCAACCTTGATCGCCGGGTGGAGATCATGGTGCCGATCGAAAATCCCACCGTGCACGCCCAGGTTCTGGATCAGGTGATGCTGGCCAATCTGAAGGACAATCAGCAGAGCTGGGAGATGCAGGCCGATGGCCGCTACACCCGCATCGAGGCCGGGCGCGATGCGCCGTTCAACCTGCACCGCTATTTCATGGACAATCCCTCGCTGTCGGGCCGCGGCCACATGGCCGACAGCAGCGCCGTGCCGGTGCTGGAACTGCCCGACGAGACCGATGATCTGACCGACGCCCGCGACGCGGCCGGGCTGGCGTGATCCGCTGATGGACATGGTTGCCCCAGCGGCGTCTGTCGCGGCCGACGAACGCTGCGCCATCATCGACATCGGCAGCAATTCCATCCGCCTTGTCGTCTATCGCGGCCGCACCCGCGTGCCCGAAACCATGTTCAACGAGAAGGTGATGGCCGGTCTGGGCCGTGGCCTCGCGGTGAGCGGCCGCATGAGCGATGCGGCGATGAACGTGGCGGTGGCCGGCCTCAGGCGCTTTGCGGCGCTGGTGCAGGCGATGGGCATTGCCGATGTGCGCACCGTGGCGACGGCGGCCGTGCGCGAGGCGAAGAACGGCCAGGCCTTCATCAACCGGGTGCGCGACGAATGCGGCCTGGCGATCGAGGTGATCGACGGCGAGACCGAAGCACGCGGCGCCGCGCTGGGCCTGGTGTCAGGCATTCCCGATGCCGATGGCGTGGTGGGTGATCTGGGCGGCGGCAGCCTGGAACTGGTCAGGGTGGCCGGCGGCGGCATGGGCCAGCGCATCAGCCTGCCGATCGGCGCGCTGCGGCTGGACGCGGTGCGCAAGCGCGACCGGCGGGCGCTGGGGCCGTTCATTGCCAGGGCGCTCGACACTGTCGACTGGGCGGGGGAGGGGAGGGGCAAACCCTTTTACATGGTGGGCGGATCGTGGCGGGCGCTGGCCCAGATCCACATCTGGCTGACCGGCCATCCGCTGCCCATCGTACACCAATATGAAATGCCGGCCGGGGCGCCGGCCAAGCTGTTCCGCAGCCTTGCCCACACCGATCTTTCGACGCTGAAGGCCGTGCCGCACCTGTCCACCGCGCGGCTGCCGTCGCTGCCGGGGGCGGCGATGCTGCTGGCGGCGGTGGTGAAGAAGCTGGGCTCGTCCAGCGTCATCGCCTCGGGCTTTGGCCTGCGCGAAGGCCTGTTGTACGACGGGCTGCCGGCGGCCGAGCGCGGGGCCGATCCGCTGATCAGCGCGGCACGCGCCGAAGGGGCGCGGCAGGGCCGCTTTCCCGAACATGGCGACATGCTGTTCGACTGGATGGACGGGCTGTTTGCCGGCGAACCGGCGGCCGATCGTCGGCTGCGGCTGGCGGCCTGCCTGCTTTCAGACATCGCCTGGCGCGCCCATCCGGATTTCCGCCCGGAACGCGGCGTCGATGTGGCGCTGCACGGCAATTGGGTGGCTGTCACCGCCGCCGAACGCGCGGCGCTGGCCTGCGCCCTGCACCATAATTTCGGCGGCGAGGCCGGCGCGCCGGTGATGGCGACGCTGGCCCTGCTGGCGCCGCCGCCGCTGCTGGCCCGGGCCTGGGCCTGGGGCCTGGCGCTGCGGCTGGGGCAGCGCCTGACCGGCGGCACGCCGGTGGGCCTGGCCGCCAGCCGGCTGGTGCGTGATGGCGACACGCTGCGGCTGCACGTGGGTGCCGCCCATGCCGATCTGGCCGGCGGCGACGCCGTGCAGCGCCGCCTGCGCCTGCTGGCCAGCGCACTGGGGCTCAGCGCGAAACTGGTCATCGCCTGAGGCTGGTCGCCGTCCGCCGCTGCTTGAACCCGGCCCGGCCTAGTCGCCGGCCAGGCTCGTCATCTTCAGCTTGCCGTCGGCCACGGCGAAGCCCAGCCGGCCTTCGACCAGCGCCAGCGCATCGGCACCGAAAATGTCGCGGCGCCAGCCGACCAGCATGTCGAGTCCCTGGCGCTGGCCGGCGGCGAGCAGTTCCAGATCATCGGCGCGCACGATCAGGCGCGGGGCGACGCCGGCTTCCTTGGCGCGGATCTTCAGCAGCAGCTTGAGCAGATCGGCAATCAGCGCGCCTTCGGAGGTGAGGCCCGGCCGCTGCGGTTCGCGCGCCGGCATTTCCTCCGGGCTCAGCGGCTGCGCTTCCTCCAGCGCCTGCAACAGGCGCGCGCCGATGGCGTTGCCGGCCCAGGCCGCCGAAAGCCCGCGCACCTTGGCCAGATCGGCCTGGCTGCGCGGCGGGGAGGAGGCGAGATCGGCCAGCGTCTCGTCCTTGACGATGCGGCCGCGCGGCACATCCTTGTCCTGCGCTTCCAGTTCGCGCCAGCGCGCCAGCGCCTTCAGCCGGCCCAGCACGTCGGGCTTGCGGCTCGGCAGGCGCAGGCGCAGCCAGGCGCGTTCCGGATCATTGGCATAGGTGGCGGGATCGCAGGCGCGCGCCATCTCCTCGTCCAGCCAGTCGCCGCGGCCGGTGCGGCGCAATTTTTCGACCATCTTGGGAAAGATGCGGGCCAGATGCGTCACGTCGCCGATGGCATAATCGATCTGGCGGTCGTTCAGCGGCCGCCGCGCCCAATCGGTGAAGCGGGCGCCCTTGTCGATCTGGATGTTGGAATAGGCGGCGACCAGGTTGGTGTAACCGATCTGCTCCCCCAGCCCCAGCGCCATGGCGGCGATCTGCGTGTCGAACAGCGGGGCCGGCGTCTTGCCGGTGAGGTTGTAGATGATTTCCAGATCCTGGCCGCCGGCGTGGAACACTTTCAGCACCGGTTCGTCCACCAGCAGCTTGAGCAGCGGGGCCAGATCCAGATCAGGGCTTTTGGGATCGATCGCCGCCGCCTCGTTCAGGCAGGCAACCTGCACCAGGCACAGATCGGGATAATAGGTGCTTTCGCGCATGAATTCGGTGTCGACCGCGATGAAATCGGCGTCGGCCCATCTGGCGCAAAGAGCTTCGAGTGTCGCGGTGTCCGTCACCAGCGGATGAATCTGCATGGCGCGTCATAATGCGAACCGCGCCCAGAGGCTAGTGGGAGCGTGGGACGGCACGATATCGCGTCCCCCTTGACCACCTGCCAAGTTGGCATGACAATCCAATCAAGAATTAGAGGAGAGTGTTAATGATTGAAAAAACACTGGTGAGTCAGGGCAGCATATTGACGATCGCTGGTAGCGATGCGCCAGGCGTTTGTCTTGAAGCTTGTCGGATGTGGGTGAAATCCGTTCTTACTAACAATTGGAAATATAGCGATACAGTATACGAGATACTTGATGCGAAGACTATTATGAATGTGCTTGAGGTTCACCAGACGAGACGAACTATAAACGATAAGACCATGGAGGGTTACGATATCATGGTTACGTCTCGCCAAGGTGGCAAGGGTTTGCGAAAATTCACCGGGCTCCGCACGCGCGAGGATGTCATCAACACGGTATTGTCAGTCCCGGGTGTCTATATTTACTGCGCTACAGGCAAGAAGGCTGGCGGCCATGCTTTCGCCTTCAACAGCAGTTCGAACTCGCTCACTGCCTTCTTTGATCCCAACCAGGGCGAATGGCAGTTCACCGGTGAAAGCAATGATGCGGTTCGCACTTGGTGGTCTGATTTCTGGGAAGCCAAGGGTGATGGCAAGCTCAATTACAAGAACGAGTTTCACAAGGGTGAACGCGAGTTATGGAAGGTCGATATCGCCGCATAAGTGCGTCGGTTCGGGACGATTGACACGCAAGGCCTTGACGAAATGGCTGCAAGCGTGTGTCAGGCCGCATTCGGCTTCCACGCCACTATCTGCTGTCAGAGCGCCAAACACATGCACATGTATCGCACCCACACTTGCGCCGCACTGCGCGCTGCCGATGCCGGCCAGGCCGTCCGTTTGTCGGGCTGGGTGCACAGGAAGCGCGATCATGGCGGCGTCCTGTTCGTCGATCTGCGTGATCATCACGGCATCACCCAGATCGTCGCCGGCCCGTCGTCGCTGGCCTTCCCGGTGCTGGACCGGATCCGGGTGGAATCGGTGGTGACGATCACCGGCGAGGTGGTGCTGCGCGAGGCCGGCGCCATCAACGCCCGCCTGCCGACCGGCGAAGTGGAAGTGCGCGCCAAGGAAATCATGGTGCAATCGGCGGCGGACGAGCTGCCGATGCCAGTGGCCGGTGACGCCGAATATCCGGAAGACATCCGCCTGAAGTATCGCTTCCTCGATCTGCGCCGCGAGCGCCTGCACCAGAATATCATGCTGCGCAGCCAGGTGATTGCGAGCCTGCGCCGCCGCATGATCGCGCAGGGCTTCACCGAGTTCCAGACGCCGATCCTGACCGCGAGCAGCCCGGAAGGTGCGCGCGATTACCTCGTGCCCAGCCGCGTGCATCCCGGCAAGTTCTACGCGCTGCCGCAGGCGCCGCAGATGTTCAAGCAGCTGCTGATGGTGGCCGGCTTTGACCGTTATTTCCAGATCGCCCCCTGCTTCCGCGATGAAGACGCCCGTGCCGACCGCAGCCCGGGCGAATTCTACCAGCTCGATTTCGAGATGAGCTTCGTGACGCAGGACGATGTGTTCGCCGCCATCGAACCGGTGCTGGCCGGCGTGTTCGAGGAATTCGCCGGCTTCGGCGGGCGCGAACCCTGGGCGGTGACCAAGGGTGCCTTCCCGCGCATCCCTTACGCCGAATCGATGCTGAAGTACGGCAACGACAAGCCTGATCTTCGCAACCCGCTGATCATCACCGATGTGTCGAGCCACTTTGTCGGTTCCGGCTTCGGCATCTTCGCCAAGATGGTGGAGAGCGGCAACGTGGTGCGCGCGATTCCTGCGCCGAACACCGCGGAAAAGAGCCGCAAATTCTTCGACGACATGAATGATTGGGCCAAGGCCGAAGGCTATGCCGGCCTCGGTTATGTCACCAGGAAAGCGGGCGAGTTCGGCGGCCCCATCGCCAAGAACCATGGCGAAGCCGGCATGATCGCGCTCTATGATGCGCTCGGCCTCGGCCCCGATGATGGCTGCTTCTTCGCTGCCGGCAAGGAAGCCCAGGCGGCGAAGCTGGCCGGCTTGGCGCGCACCCGCGTCGGCACGGAACTCGGCCTCATCGAGCAGAATGCGTATAAATTCTGCTGGATCGTCGATTTCCCGATGTTCGAATATGATGAGGACGCGAAGAAGATCGACTTCAGCCACAACCCGTTCAGCATGCCGCAGGGCGAGCTGGAAGCGCTGGAGACGCAGGACCCGCTGACCATCAAGGCCTATCAGTACGACATCGTCTGCAACGGCGTGGAGCTGTCGTCGGGCGCGATCCGCAACCATCGGCCGGACATCATGTACAAGGCGTTCGAAATCGCTGGCTACACCCAGGCCCAGGTGGACGAGAATTTCTCCGGCATGATCAACGCCTTCAAGTTCGGCGCGCCGCCGCACGGCGGTTCGGCCCCAGGCGTGGACCGCATGGTCATGCTGATCGCGGATGAACCCAACATCCGCGAGGTCATCGTCTTCCCGATGACGCAGAAGGCCGAAGACCTGATGATGAACGCGCCTGCGCCGGTGACGATGAAGCAGCTGCGGGAGTTGCATATTCGGGTGGTGGATTAAGTCCCGCCCCCGGCCCCTCCCGCCTGCCCGGAGGGGGCAGGGGGTGGGAATGTGGCAAGGCCTGCGTTAGCCTTGGCCCATGAGCCCGCACACACTCGCCGCCTTCGAAACCGATCACGATCTGCCCCGCGACCAGTATGAGGCGCGGCTGGAAGCCCTGCAGCACCGGCTGGAGCTGATCCAGGCCGCCTATATCGCGCAGGGGCTGAAGGCCATTGTTGCGCTGGAAGGCTGGGATGCGTCCGGCAAGGGCGGGCTGGTGACGCGGCTCTCCTCGCCGCTTGATCCGCGTTACTGCAAGGTGTGGCCGATCGCGGCGCCGACGCGGGAGGAGGCCGCGCATCATTATCTGTGGCGCTTCTGGCAGCGCCTGCCCGGCAATCGCGAGATCGCCGTGTTCGATCGCACCTGGTATGGCCGGGTGCTGGTGGAGCGGGTGGACGGCTTCACGCCCGAGCCGCGCTGGCGCGCCGCCTACAAGGAAATCAACGATTTCGAGGCGCTGCTGATGGCCGACGGCGTGCGCATCGCCAAGATCTTCCTGCACATCAGCCAGGCCGAGCAGGACAGGCGCCTGGCAGAGCGGATCACCACGCCGTGGAAGCGCTGGAAGACGGGCCTGGCGGATTACCACAACCGGTCAAAGCGCGACGATTATGTCGAGGCCTATCAGGACATGTTCGCCCACTGCTCCCCGCCGGCGGCGCCGTGGCACGTCGTGGCGGCCGGCGACAAGAAATGGGCGCGGGTGCACGCGCTGGAGATCATCTGCGACACGCTGGGGGCCGGCGTGGATCTGACCTGGCCGGAGCCTGAGCCGGCCTTGCTGAAGGTGGCGGAGAAGGCGCTGGGGAAGAAATTGGGGTGACCCGCGCTTTTCCGTCCGCTGTTCGTCACCCCGGCGTGCTCTTCCCCAGCCATTCGCTCAGCCGGTTCGGCCCCTTCGTCACCGCGCGGTCCGGATAAAGCGTTTCATACACCACGGCATTTTCCAGCACGCGCTGCACATAGTTGCGCGTTTCGGCAAAGGGGATGCTCTCGATCCAATCGACGATGTCGCCATCCTTGGGATCGCCCAATTGCGCGATGAACCGGCGCACATTGCCCGGCCCGGCGTTGTAGGCGGCGACCGCCAGCGGCATCGAGCCGCCATAGGTATCGCGCAGGCGCAGCACATAGGCGCTGCCCAGCGTGACGTTCCACACCGGATCGTCGGTCAGCCGGCTGGCCGGGCTGGCGGGCAGGCCAAGCTTTTGCGCCTGTTCGGCCGCCGTTGCCGGCACCAGCTGCATCATGCCCAGCGCATTGGCGCTGGAGCGCGCCGCGCGGTCGAACTGGCTTTCCTGGCGGGTGATGGCGTGGATGATGGGGAAGCGGGGCATCAGTTCCGGCGGCAGCGCGATCACCGGGAAGGCGGCCGAAATCATCGAAAGCTCCGCCGTGCCGCGCGCCGCCTTGCCGGCGTGGACGCCCGCATCCGGCCGGTTCAGCGGCCCGGCCAGCCCCGCCACCAGCGCGGCGCGGGCCGGCGTGTCCGACGTGTCGGCCAGCTGTTTCAGGAAGATCGTCTGGCGGGCGCGGTCGACATCGGCCAGCGCGAAGATGGCGCGCACCCGCCCTTCGGCGCGGAAATTGCCGGCGCTCACCGCGTCGGCGGCGGGCAGGGGCGGGGCGGCGATGCTGAGCGGCTTGCCCAGCCGTTCGCTGGCCAACTGGCCGTAGAAATAATCCGGATGGACGGCGGCGGCGGCATAATATTGGCGGGCGAGATCCTTCTGGCCGGCGGCCTCGGCCGCGCGGCCGGCCCAGTAATCGCTGCGGGCCTGGCTGATCGGCGCCTGTGCAACCGCGCGCGCCGTGCGGAAATGGCCAAGCGCCTGGCTCGGCTGGTTCAGCCGCCGCAGCGCCAGCCAGCCGGCCAGCCACTCGCTGTCGAGCAGCAGGCCGCGCTCCGCCACCGGCCGCGCCGCCATCTTCGCTGCATCCAGCCCGTGCCCGGCCAGCACGGCGCGCGCCGTTTCCACATCGCCGCTGCGCCACAGCGCCCGGCCGATCTCCAGCCGCGCCTTCAGCCAGCTTTCGAGGCCCACGGTGAGCTGCCCGCCGGCGACACGCGGGGTCGGCGTCATCACCAGCAGCGCCTGCGCCTCGGCAGTGCGGTTGTTGCGGAGCAGCCACTGCGCCTCGTCCAGCAGCAGCCCGGCCTCCCGCCGCAGCCGGTCCGGCACCACGCCCAGTCGGTTCGCCACATCGGGCGCATTGCGGCGCAGCGCGATGCGGGCCAGCGCCCACAGCCGCGTGTCGGTATCGACGCGCGGCAGCATCCGCCCGGCCGGCGTGGTGCGATCGGCCCACAGCAGCCGGTCCATGCGGCTGGCATGGTCTTCGGGGCGCAGCACGCCGTCGAACTGGGCGAGCAGCCGGGCTTCTTGCGCGTCGTCCAGCCCGGCTGAATCCCAGGCATCGCGCGCCCAGCCTGCCGCCGGTGCCGCCTGGCCGGTGGCGGCCAGCGCCTGGGCAAGCCGCCATTTCGCCTCGGCGGTCAGCGGCGGCAGCTTGTTGAAATGGCGGATGATCTCGGCCGGCGGCGTTTCATCCGTGATGCTGCGTTCGGCCAGCCGCCGGATGGTGGTGGCCGCCGGCCAATCGGCATGGGCAGCAAGGAAGGCCGCATATTCGCTGAAGCTGCCCTTGTAGGCATCGCGCCGCAGCCGGTCCCACGTCACCACCTCGTCCAGCACCGGCACGCTTTGCGTCGGCAGCAGCGGGGAGGCGGAAAAGGCCGCGAACCGCCCGGCCTCGTTGTCGGCCAGCCGGGCCTGATAACGGGCGATGGTGGCAGCACCGATGGCCTGTGCGCCCAGCGGCGCGGCCGCCGCCGCCACGATCACCGCAGCGGCAACGCTGGACAGTGCCCCCCACCCGCTTCTATCACGCGCATCGAACATGCCGCCTGTGATAGGATGCGGCCGAGGAACAGGCAATGAATGGACTTTCCCTGAAGGGTTCGATGCCGGCGCTGGTGACGCCGTTCAAGGATGGCGCCGTCGATCTCGATGGCTTTGCTGCCCATGTCGATTGGCAGATCAATGAAGGCAGCCACGCGCTGGTGCCGGTGGGCACCACCGGGGAATCGCCCACCCTCACCCACGAGGAACATTATGCGGTGATCACCGCCTGCGTTGAGGCGGCGGCCAAGCGTGTGCCGGTGATCGCCGGCTGCGGCAGCAACGACACCCGCACCGCCATCGCCCATCTGGCCCATGCCGAAAAAGTGGGTGCCGATGCCGCGCTGATCGTCGTGCCCTATTACAACAAGCCCAGCCAGTCCGGACTGATCGCGCATTTCACCGCCCTGCACGATGCCTGCGGCCTGCCGATCATCATCTACAACATCCCCGGCCGCTCCGTGGCCGATATGAGCGTTGAGACGATGGCGGCGCTGGCGCAACTGCCGCGCGTCGTCGGCGTGAAGGATGCCACCGGCAACATCGCCCGTGTCGCCCAGCAGCGTCTGGCCTGCGGGCCAGATTTTGTTCAGCTTTCCGGCAATGACGACATGGCGCTGGGCTTCAACGCGCAGGGCGGGGTGGGGGCGATCTCCGTCTCCGCCAATGTCGCGCCGCGCCTGTGTGCCGATCTGCAGAACGCCTGCCTGGCCGGCGACTATGCCGCCGCGCTCGCCATCAACGACAAGTTGCAGCCCCTGCACGCCGCGCTGTTCAGCGACACGTCGCCGGGCCCAACCAAATACGCCCTCAGCCGTTTGGGCCGCATGGCCCCCGATGTCCGCCTGCCGATCACCCCGCCGTCCGCCGCTGCCAGGGCCGCCGTTGACGCTGCGCTGGTGCACGCCGGCCTGATCTGATGGTGCGGCCCAAGCCTGAAACGGGGGTGAAGACCAGGCTGGTCGCGGAAAACCGCCGCGCCCGCTTCGAATATTATATCGAGGATGTGGTGGAGGCCGGCATCCAGCTCACCGGCACCGAGGTGAAGTCGCTGCGCGTCGGCCAGGCCAGCATCGCCGAAAGCTTTGCCGAAGTGAAAGACGGCCAGATGTGGCTGATCAACGCCACCATCCAGGAATTTTCCCACGGCAACATCTTCAACCACGAGCCCAAGCGGCCGCGCAAGCTGCTGCTGCATGGCCGCCAGATCGAAAAGATGAACAGCGCCGTCACCCGGCAGGGGATGACATTGGTGCCCTTGTCGATCTATTTCAATCCAGTCGGCCGCGCCAAGGTGGAACTGGCGCTGGGCAAGGGCAAGAAGCTGCACGACAAGCGGGACACCGCCAAGGAACGCGACTGGCAGCGGGACAAGGCGCGGTTGCTGCGGGACAAGGGGTGATCAGATGGCGGATGGCATCAAGGACAAGCTGATCGCCATCAAGCAAGCCTGGGCGACAAGCCGCCGGCTGCTCACCGGCCAGGCCGATCCCGATCATTCCAACCGCCTGCCGCCCGGCCAGCGCCTTGTCACCAACTGGCCGGTGCTGGATCTGGGCGTGAAGCCCGACATCGCGAAATCGGAATGGCGGCTGAAGATTGACGGCGCGGTGGCGAGGCCGACGAGCTGGGATTGGGATGAATATCAGGCCCAGCCGCAGGTGAGCGACGTGTCCGACATCCACTGCGTCACCCAATGGTCGCGTTTCGACAACCGCTGGGATGGGGTGTCGACGCAGCATCTCCTGTCGGTGGTGCAGCCCCTGCCGGCCGCCAATGTGGTGCTGTTGCACGGGGCCGATGGCTATACCACCAATGTCACGCTGGACCGCTTTGCCGGCGCGGATTGCCTGATCGCCCACAGCCATGATGGCGTGCCGCTGAGCCGCGACCATGGCGGCCCGGTGCGCGCCATCATCCCGCGCTGGTATTTCTGGAAATCGGCCAAGTGGCTGGTGCGCATCGAGTTCCTGGCCGTGGACCAGCCCGGCTTCTGGGAAGTGCGCGGCTATCACAATGATGGCGATCCGTGGGAGGAGCAGCGCTATTCCTGAAGACACCGCCCCCGCTGCCGTGAGGGACTGGATGATGTTCCAGCCCGTCAGTGGCGTCTGGCCGGCGCCCTATGCCGAAGGCCTCTCCACCCCGCGCATCGGCCCGCTGCTGATGAACCTGCCGCTGGCGGTGGGTCTGCTCGATTCGTCGGGCCGCATCACCAGCGGCAATGATGCGCTCAGGGCCACGGCTGGTGCCGGCTGGCGGCTGGGCATGCGGCCCGAAGCCATGCTGGTCGCCGATGATGCCGAACTGCTCACCCGGGCCGTGGCCGATGTGCTGGCCGGCGGGGAGGCGCACACGCTGCGGCTGGCGCTGGCCGACCGGCCGGACGAGGTGCGCGACATCCATGTCATCCCCACGCCGACCAACCTGGGCGGCCCGGCCATCATTGCCATGCGCGATATCCGCGAACAGATAAGGCTGGAAAATCAGGTCGCCGCGGTGAACCGCCTGCAGGCCGTGGGCCAGTTGGCCGGCGGCATCGCCCATGATTTCAACAATCTGCTGCTGGCCATTCAGGGCAATGCCGAACAGTTGCAGGACCGGGTTGAACCCGGCGCCGATGCCGATGCCGTGGCCGAAATCCTGCGCAACGGCCGGCGCGGCGCCGATCTGGTCGCCCAGCTGCTCGCCTTTGCCCGCCAGCAGCCGCAGCGCCGGCAATTGCTGTGCGTCAGCGATCTGGTCAATGATCTGCGCCCCTTGCTGGTCAAGCTGCTGGGGCCGGCGATCGATCTGGCGATCGCAGCGCCCAAGGGCCGTTTTGCCGTGCGCGCCGATGCCGGGCAGATGGAGCAGGTGATCGTCAATCTCGCGGTCAACGCCCGCGATGCCATGGACGGGCAGGGCAGCCTGCTGATCCGCATCGCCGACGTGCCGCGCCGCAATGTCGCCGCGCTGGGCCACGAGATGATGCCGGCGATCGATTTCGTCGCCATCGATGTCACCGATACCGGCAGCGGCATCCCGTCTGACATCGTGCCCAAGATCTTCGAACCCTTTTTCTCCACCAAGCCGCAAGGGCAGGGGACGGGGCTGGGCCTGTCCACCGTCTATGGCATCGTCAAACAGTCCGACGGCTATATCTTTGCCAAGGCCGGGCCAGGCGGGCGCGGCACCACCTTTTCGGTCTATCTGCCCGGCCGGCCGCGCGCCGCCGCACCGGCGCCCGTGCAGAGCCTGCCCAAACGCGCCGCCGCCGCGTTGCCGTCAGGGCGCACCGTTCTGCTGGTGGAGGATGAGCCTTCGGTGCGCGCCGTGTTCGCGCGCGGCCTGGAGCGCAAGGGCTGCGTGGTGACCAGCGCCGGCGATGCCATGGCCGCGCTCGCCATATTGCGCGATGGTGCCGCCTTCGATGTGCTGGTGTCCGACGTGATGATGCCCGGCATCGACGGCGTTGAACTCGCCTTCGAAGCCTCGCGCCTGCGCCCCGAAATGGGCATCGTGCTGATGTCCGGCTATGCCGAACTGCCGCGCCACCGCGACGCCGTGGCGCTGGGCATACGCTTTCTGGCCAAGCCGTTCGCTCTGGCTGATCTGGTGGCGGCCATCGCCGACGCGCGCCCGCCCACGCCCTGAAAAATCCCGTCTGTTCGCCTCTTGTTCTCACAGAACATTTGCGGTACAGGAAAAGCCGTTGACGTAGGATAGTGGCGGCTTCAGGGAAGGAACCGGGTCATGGCATCGGCTTTGAAAGTGGTGGAATCGGGAATGGATCGGCAAAAAGCTCTGGAAGCGGCCCTGGCGCAGATTGATCGCGCGTTCGGCAAGGGCTCGGTGATGAAGCTCGGCCAGCGTGACGCGATGGAGGTGGAGGCGATCTCCACCGGCTCGCTCGGCCTCGACATCGCGCTCGGCATCGGCGGCCTGCCGCGCGGCCGGGTCGTCGAAATCTATGGTCCGGAAAGCTCCGGCAAGACCACGCTGGCGCTGCACGCGATTGCCGAAGCCCAGAAGAACGGCGGCACTGCGGCCTTTGTCGACGCCGAACATGCGCTGGATCCGGTCTATGCCAAGAAGCTGGGCGTCAACATCGATGAACTGATCGTCTCGCAGCCCGACACGGGCGAGCAGGCGCTGGAAATCGTCGACACGCTGGTGCGCTCCAACGCCATCGACGTGCTGGTGGTCGATTCGGTGGCAGCCCTGGTGCCGCGCGCCGAAATCGAAGGCGAGATGGGCGACAGCCATGTCGGCCTGCAGGCCCGCCTGATGTCGCAGTCGCTGCGCAAGCTCACCGGCTCGATCAGCCGTTCCCGCTGCCTGGTCATCTTCATCAACCAGCTGCGCATGAAGATCGGCGTGATGTACGGCAACCCGGAAACCACCACCGGCGGCAACGCGCTGAAATTCTATGCCTCCGTCCGTCTCGACATCCGCCGCACCGGCCAGATCAAGGATCGTGACGATATCGTCGGCAACACCACCCGCGTGAAGGTCGTCAAGAACAAGGTGGCGCCGCCGTTCAAGCAGGTGGAATTCGACATCATGTACGGCGAAGGCGTCTCCAAGATCGGCGAGATTCTCGATCTCGGCGTCAAGGCCGGCGTTGTCGAAAAATCGGGCGCGTGGTTCAGCCACGACAGCATCCGCATCGGCCAGGGCCGCGAGAACGCCAAGAAATATCTGAAGGAAAATCCTGAGGTGTGCGCGAAGATCGAAAAGATCATCCGCGACAATGCCGCCGGCATCTCCGACGCGCTGCTGGTCGGCCCCTCGGCAGAAGACGATACCGACGACATGTAAGCGGCGCTTCAACACGGGTTCCCACGAAAGGGGCGGCTCCCACTGGCCGCCCCTTTTTCGTGGCACCCGGCGGCTCCGGGCCTCAGCGCGGCGGCGTGCTGTCGGCCCCGGTCTTGGCCTCGTTCTTGGTCTCGGGCTTGGCCCCGGTCAGCGCCGCTTTCGTCATCAGCCCGGCCATCTGCACCCGCTGCTCGAAACCGCTGCCATCGGCGTCGCTGTGATAATAGGCGTCCAGAAACGCCTCATCCTCGGCCGTGAAGCCGGCCACGCGGGGGCCGGCCGGATCGAACAGGCCCATGATGCTGGGCTTGGGCCGGCCATCGGGGTTCAGCTTCAGCTTGGCCATCGCCGCCATCGCGACATGATCGACCAGCGCCGCCACGTCCACCGTGCCGATCCGCCCCGTGTCCACCAGCACCACGGCTCCGGTGATCACCGTCTGCGTCTGCTCCCGGATGCGGCTGGCGCGGGCGCTGGAGTTGAAATTCAGGTCGCCGGCCAGCGGGATCTGGGCACTGCCGCCCAGCGCCGCTGTGTCATAACGCTTGCCGTCATAGGCGTCCTCGCGGGTGAAATGCCACCAGCGCACCACCAGATCCTTGCGCTGCAGCTGCACGCGCTCGGCCTCCGGCAGCGTGTCGAGCGAACCATGCTCGCGCTTGTTGATCGCCGCCATCATCGCGATCGGTGCCGGCGTGAACACCAGCGCGATGTTGGGCGTGCAGCCCGGCCTGGCCACCGGCACGCCCACGAAGCGCGCCACCGCCGCCACCCGGTCGGTGAATATTTGCCCGGCGGCGGGCGACACGCCAACCGCCTTGGCGCACACCGCCTGGGTCCAGCGGGCATGCTGGTGGCCGCCGGCGCTCTGCAGGGCGGCGGCGATATAGGCCTGCGCCTGCGCCCGCAACTGCTCGCGCCGCAAACGATCGGCTGTCACGCTGATCTCGCTGTCTGCGGCCGGTGATGCCGGGGGCGGTGCCGTCTGGGCCAGCGCGGGGGCGGGCAGGGCCGTCAGCAGCAGCGCGGCAGACAGGAACACACGGAACACCATGCCCCCACATTGACCTTGCGCGCGGCCAAGAGCAAGCATTGCGGCAAGAGGAGCCAAGTCAAACCATGTCCATCCCGCAGAACAACGCCGATCAGATCGCCTATTGGAACGGCAAGGTCGGGGAGACCTGGGTGATGATGCAGGAGCGCATGGACACCGCACTCACCCCCGTCACCGGCGCGCTGCTGGCGGCGGCCAGCCCGCAGCCGGGGGAACGCGTGCTCGATATCGGCTGCGGCGCCGGCGAAACCACGCTCGCCATCGAATCGGCAGTGGGGGAGGACGGCCACGCCATCGGCCTCGACATTTCCGAGCCCCTGCTGGCCCGCGCCCGCGAACGCGCCGAAGCCCTGCTCAGCGATGCCGAATTCCTCGCCGCCGATGCCTCGGTCTGGGCGGAGGAGAGCGGCTTCGATCTGATCGTCTCGCGCTTTGGCGTGATGTTCTTTGCCGATCCCGGCGCGGCCTTCGCCCATCTCCACGGCCTCGCCGCGCCGGGCGGCCGGCTGGTGTTCGCCTGCTGGCAGCCGCCGGGGCGCAATCTGTGGGCAACGCTCCCGCTCACGGCGCTGGCCGATCTGCTGCCGGCGCAGCCGCCATCCGATCCGCACGCGCCCGGCCCCTTCGCCTTTGCCGATGCCGCGCGCGTTGCCAGCCTGCTGGAAGCCGCCGGCTGGCGTGATCCCGCCTTTCATTCCCTGCCGTTCGCGATGCGGGTCGGCACTGGCGCGGATCCGATCAATGATGCGGTGACGTTCAATCTGCGCATCGGCCCGGCGGCAAAGGCGGTGCGCGAAGCCGGCCTGGGAGAGGCCGCCCATGCGCCGCTGGCAGCGGCGGTGCGGCCCTTCCTGGTGGACGGCGAGGTGGCGCTGCCTGCCGCCGTGTGGCTGGTCACCGCGCACGCCTGATTGCCGCCCGCGCCAAGCTGCCCTTTACGCTGGGGCGGGAGGGCGTTAAGCGCTGCGGCATGATCTCGTCCAACGACATCCGCAAGAGCTTCCTCGATCATTTCGTCAAGGCCGGCCACACCGCCGTGCCGTCGGCGCCGCTGGTGCCGCAGAATGATCCGACGCTGATGTTCACCAACGCCGGCATGGTGCCGTTCAAGAACGTGTTCACCGGCCTGGAAACCCGCCCCTACAGTCAGGCCGCATCCAGCCAGAAATGCGTGCGCGCCGGCGGCAAGCACAATGATCTGGACAATGTGGGCTACACCGCCCGCCACCACACCTTTTTTGAAATGCTGGGCAATTTCTCGTTCGGCGACTATTTCAAGGAACAGGCCATCACCCTGGCCTGGGATCTGCTGACCCGCGAATGGGGCCTGGACAAGAACCGCCTGTGCGTCACCGTCTATCACACCGACGATGAAGCCGCCGCCCTGTGGAAGAAGATCGCCGGCCTGCCGGAAGACAAGATCATCCGCATCGCCACCAACGACAATTTCTGGTCGATGGGCGATACCGGCCCGTGCGGCCCCTGTTCGGAAATCTTCTGGGATCATGGCGATCATATCTTCGGTGGCCCGCCCGGCAGCCCGGATGAGGATGGCGACCGTTTCGTCGAGATCTGGAACCTGGTGTTCATGCAATATGAGCAGGTCGATCGCGAGACGCGGCTCGATCTGCCGCGCCCCAGCATCGATACCGGCATGGGCCTGGAGCGCATCGCCGCCGTGCTGCAGGGCGTGCACGACAATTATGATACCGACACGTTCAAGACGCTGATCGCCGCCAGCGAGGACAAGGTGGGCCGCGCCGTTTCGGCCGAAGCCCGTGCCTCGCACCGGGTCATCGCCGACCATCTGCGCTCGTCCGGCTTCCTGGTGGCCGATGGCGTGCTGCCGGCCAACGAAGGGCGCGGCTATGTGCTGCGCCGCATCATGCGCCGCGCCATGCGCCATGCCCACCTGCTCGGCTCCAAAGATCCGCTGATGCACCAGCTGGTCCCGGCGCTGGTCGCCACCATGGGCCAGGCCTACCCGGAACTCGCCCGCGCCCAGTCGCTGATCGAGGAGACGCTGAAGCTGGAGGAAACCCGCTTCCGCCAGACGCTGGAGCGCGGCCTTGGCCTGCTGGAAGAGGCCACCGCCGGCCTGTCCGCTGGTGGCACGCTGCCGGGTGATGTCGCCTTCAAGCTCTATGACACGTTCGGCTTCCCCTATGACCTGACCGAGGACGCGCTGCGCGCCCGCGGCATCGCCGTGGATCGCGCCGGCTTTGATGCCGCCATGGCCGAACAGCGCCGCCAGGCCCGCGCCGCGTGGAGCGGTTCCGGCGAGGCCAAGGATGCCGCCGTGTGGTTCGACATTGCCGAAGCTCACGGCGCCACCGAATTCATCGGCTACACCGGCCTCACCGGCGAAGCGCAGGTGGTGGCACTGGTGAAGGATGGCCAGGCCATCGCGACCGCCAACGCCGGGGACAAGATTGTCGTCGTCACCAACCAGACGCCTTTCTATGCCGAAAGCGGCGGCCAGTCCGGCGATGCCGGCACCATCAGCTGGGGCGACGGCCTGTCCGCCCCGGTGGCCGACACCCGCAAGGCGCTGGGCAAGCTGCACCTGCACGATGTCACCCTCACCGCCGGGCCGATCGCGGTGGGCGACGTGGTGAAGCTGGATGTCAACGCGTCCCTGCGCGGCGCCCACCGCCGCGCCCACAGCGCCACCCATCTGCTGCACGCCGCCCTGCGCAACCGCCTGGGCACCCATGTCACCCAGAAGGGCAGCTTTGTCGGCGAGGATTATCTGCGCTTCGACTTTTCGCACCAGAAGGCCGTCACCCCGGCCGAACTGGCGCAGATCGAAGCCGATGTGAACGCCCAGGTGCTGGCCAACCGCGCCGTCTCCACCAAGCTGATGACGCCCGATGCCGCCATCGCCGCCGGCGCCATGGCGCTGTTCGGGGAGAAATATGGCGACGAGGTGCGCGTGCTTTCCATGGGCGTGGGTGAGGATGCAGGCAATTTCAGCGTCGAACTGTGCGGCGGCACCCATGTCGATGCGCTGGGTGATATCGGCCTGCTCAAGATCACTGCCGAAAGCGCCGTCGCCAGCGGCGTGCGCCGGATCGAGGGCAAGACCGGCATCGCCGCGCGCGAATGGTTGAACGGCCGTGAGGCGCTGCTGCTGGAGGCCGCGGCCGCGATCAAGTCGCGGCCCGAGGATGTGCCGGCCCGCCTCGCCGCGCTGATCGACGAGCGCAAGCGGCTGGAGCGTGATCTGGCCGATGCCAAGAAGGCGCTGGCACTGGCCGGTCCCGGCGGCCCCAAGGCTGGCCCCGAAACCATCAATGGTATCGCCTTCCAGGGCCAGGTGCTGGATGGGCTGGAAGCCAAGGCGCTGCGCGGTCTGGTTGATGAGGCCAAGCAGGCGCTGGGCAGCGGTGTCGCCGTGATCGTCGCCGTCAACGATGGCCGCGCCAGCGTGGCCGTGGGCGTCACCGACGATCTGGTCGCCACCCGCTCGGCCGTGGACCTGGTGCGCGTCGCGGCAGCCGCACTCGGCGGCCAGGGCGGCGGCGGCCGGCCGGACATGGCGCAGGCCGGCGGCCCGGATGGCGACAAGGCGGCCGATGCCATTGCCGCCGTGAAGGCCGCGCTCGCCGCCTGACGGCAAGGCTCCGCCCGTGGACGGGCGGGATCAGACTTTCCCGCGCCGCAGCGTGCGCAGCGGTGGCCGCTTCGGTGCGGTGCCGCTGCCCTTGATCTGGGTGCGCAGTTCGTCGCGCTTTTCGTGGATGGAGGCAATCACCGGCCCCATCGGCACGCCCAGATCGACCAGCACCGCTTCGGCCAGTTGCAGGCTGCTCTCCACGGTTTCGGGTACGGCATCGGTGGCACCGACGGCATAGAGCATGGAGGCGTGATCGGCATCGCGGGCGCGCGCCACGATGCACAATTCGGGGTGGGCAGCGCGGATGCGGCGGATCAGCAGATCAAGCATGCGCATGTCGTCGATGGTCAGCACCACGGCGCGGGCCTGATCCAGCTTCAGCCTGTCGAGCAGTTCCGGCCGGCGCGCGTCGCCATAGATCACCGGCACGCCGGCGCGTTTCAGCTGCTGCACCTCGTCTGGGTCGCTGTCCACGGCGAGCCAGGGCTGGCCGTGCATGTCGAGCATCTGCGCCACCAGTCGGCCAACGCGGCCATAGCCGATGATCACCGTCTGCTGCGGGGCAGGGGCGGCCGGCAGATCGGCATGATCGGCTGCGGCCCGGCCTTCCAGCCGCGCACCGGCCAGGCCCAGCAGCGGCGCCAGCGCAAGGGTGAGGGAGGCGACGGCCAGCGCCGTCTGCAAGGTCTGGCCGCCAACCAGCCCGGCAGCGGCGGCAGCGCCCAGCACGATCAGGCTGGTTTCGGACGGGCTGGCCAGCAGCAGCGCGACATGGCCGGCCACCCCGCCGCGCTGGCCGTGCAAGCGCAGCAGCAGGTGGATGGCAGCGCCCTTGATCGCCAGCACCGTGGCAGCGCCGCCCAGCACCGGCCAGGGATTGGCGGCAATCGCCCCCAGATCGAGGCCGCTGCCCACCCAGATCAGGAACACGCCGAGCAGCAGGCCTTCGAACGGCGTGATCGCCGCTTCGATCTGGCGGCGATAATCGCTGGTGGACAGCATCAGCCCGGCGGTGAGCGCCCCCACCGCCGGCGACAGGCCGGCCGCCGCCGCCGTGGCTGCCGAGGCGATGAGGACAACGAGCGCGGCAGCGAGGAACAGTTCGGAACGGCGGGTGCGCGCCGCCTGCAGGAACAGCGGCGGCACGGCGTGGCGGGCGAACAGGGCGATGCCGGCCAGCGCGGCGACTCCGATGGCCAGGCTGGAACCAAAGCTGGCACCATCGCTGCCGGCCGCGATCAGCAGCAGGATCGGCGCGATGGCCAGATCCTGGAACAGCAGCACGCCCAAGGTGCGGCGGCCGGCCTGGCTGTTGATGCGGCCGCTGGCCGAAAGCAGTTGCAGCCCGACAGCGGTGGAGGACAGGGCGAGCGCGGCAGCGACGGCCGCCACGGCGGGCAGCGGCAGGCCGGCCAGATGCAGCACCAGGCCGATCAGCCCGGCGCACAGCAGCATCTGCACGCTGCCCAGCCCGAAAATCAGGCTGCGCATGGTGCGGATGCGCTCAAGGCTCAGCTCCAGCCCCAGCGCGAACAGCAGCAGGGCAACACCCAGTTCGGCCGGCGCGGCCAGACTGTCAGGGCTGGACAGCGCCAGCCAGTGCAGGCCGGGCAGCTGGCCCAGCCCAAACGGACCGGCGGCAATGCCGACCAGGATGAAGCCGATCACCGGCGAGATGCGCAGCGCTGCGAAGGCCGGGATGACAAGGCCGGTGGCGCCCAGCACGAGCACCATGTCCTTGAAGTACGACGAGGCGAGATCGAGCGCCATGGCTCACACCATGGCGGCAGGCGCCGGCAATGTCACGCCGGCGCGAACTACGCGCGGCGCATCACCTCGCGCTCCAGCAGCACCAGCGGCATGGCGCCCAGCCGCAGGATCTCGTGGAACTGGCGGATATCGAACCTGTCGCCCTGCTTGGCCTTCACCCGGTTGCGCAGCTCCACCCAGCGCGTGTGACCGATCTTGTAGCTGAGCGCCTGGCCGGGCGCGGCGGCATAGCGCACGATCTCGCGGGTGGTGCGGCCCTTGGCAAAGCCGGTGGCCCCCACCATCCAGTCGATGGCCTGATCCTTGGTCCAGCGCTTGTGGTGGATGCCGGTATCAACCACCAGGCGCGTGGCGCGGAACATAAGGCTTTGCAGATAACCGATGCGGCCGAGCGGGTTGCCTTCGTAATAGCCGATTTCGTCTGCCAGGGTTTCGGCATAGAGGCCCCAGCCTTCGGTATAGGCGGAATAGCCGGCGCGGCGGCGGATCGGCGGCACATCCGGGCTTTCCAGCGCCAGCATCACCTGGAAATGGTGGCCGGGCACGCCTTCGTGGAAGGTGACGGTGGGCAGGCCGAACTTGGGCCGGTCGAAACTGTCGGTCAGATTGATGAAAAAGGTGCCGTTGCGGCTGCCGTCCACGGTGCCGGCCTGGTAATAGGCACCGGCGCCGCCTTCCTGGATGGCCGGCGGCACGCGGCGCACGTCCAGACGCGATTTGGGCTGGGACAGGAACAGTTTGTCAAGGCGCGGATACATGGCGGCGGCATGGCCGCGCAGCTCGTTCAGCAGCATTTCCTTGCCGGCATCGGTGTTGGGATAGACCTGATCGGGCCGCTCGTTCAGCGCCACCAGCCGCTGGCCGACACTGCCCTGGCTGAGGCCCTGGCCCTTCAGCAGCGTGTCGATCTGGGCGGAAATGTCGGCCACCTGGGCAAGGCCGAGCTGGTGCACCTCCTCGGCCGTGTAATCGGTGGTGGTGGAGGATTTGACCGCGGCATCATAATAGGCATCGCCATCGGGCAGTTTCCACACGCCGGCATCCATGCTCGCCTTGCCGCGCAGCGCGGTCACAGTGGCGATCTGGCGATCGAGCGCCGGCATCACCGCGCCGCTGACGATCCGGGCGGCACGCGCCGCCCAGTCGCCCTCCACATGCGCGTCGGCCGCCTTGCGGGCCAGCGCCGTGACCAGCACCGACTGGTCGGCCGGGGTGCCGCGCAGGCGCTGCATCTGCGGCAGCGCCAGATCGAGCAGGAAGGCCGGCGGCAGCACGCCCATGGCGGCTTCCTGCCTGAGGCGCTGGCTGTTCTGGTCGAGCGCGGTGGCAAAGGCCGACAGGCGGGACAGCCAGGCCTCGGCATCATCCTTGCTGGCGACGCGGTGCTGGCTTTCCAGGAAGCCCGGCACACTGCGGTATGCGCCTTCGCTGTGGGTCAGCACATAGGGTTCGAAATTGCCGCCGGCACTGCCGAAGGGGAAACGGTCCTCGTTGGCGACGCGGCGCGACAGATCATATTCCACGACATCGCGGTCAAGCTGGCGCGGCTGCGACAGCTGGGCGGCCGGGATCGCGCGCAGCCGGGCGAGCTGGCTCTTGGCCAGCGCCAGGTCGGCGGCGCGGCCGGCCCGGCTGTAATCGGACAGCTGCGATTTCAGCCCGGCATTGGCCCCGGTGTCCAGCCCCAGCGAAGTGGCGCGTTCCGGCGAGGCGGCGATGCCTTCGGCGAACATCGCATCGAACAGCGCCAGCAGCTGCATGTCGGCGCTGGATTGGGCCAGGGCGGGCCCGCCGGTGCCCCCCAGAACGGCGGCGCCAGCGGTGCCCGCCAGCAACTGGCGGCGGTTGATCGCGAAATCCTGCATCTTGCTCTCCTGTCCTCGCGGTCTTTTGGGCCGGCGGGCAGGGCAGGGCAAGAGCGGTGTTACAGCCCCTTGGCGATGGCCGCGTCGAGATTGGCGCGGATGGCTTCGAAGAATTTCTCCGTTGTCATCCAGGCCTGATCAGGGCCGATCAGCAGCGCCAGATCCTTGGTCATCGCGCCCGATTCCACCGTTTCGACGCAGATGCGTTCCAGCGCGGCGGCGAACTTCGTCACCTCCGGCGTGTTGTCCAGCTTGCCACGGTGCTTCAGGCCGCCGGTCCAGGCGAAGATGCTGGCAATCGGGTTGGTGCTGGTCGGCTTGCCTTCCTGGTGCATGCGGTAATGGCGGGTGACGGTGCCGTGGGCGGCTTCGGCCTCAACAGTCTTGCCATCGGGCGTCATCAGGATGGAGGTCATCAGGCCAAGGCTGCCATAGCCCTGCGCCACCATGTCGGACTGCACGTCGCCATCATAATTCTTGCAGGCCCAGATGAACTTGCCCGACCACTTCAGCGCCGAGGCGACCAGATCGTCGATCAGGCGATGTTCGTAAACGATGCCGGCCTTGCGGAACTGCGGCTTGAATTCCTCCGTGTAGATTTCCTCGAACAGATCCTTGAAGCGGCCGTCATAGGCTTTCAGGATGGTGTTCTTGGTGGACAGATACACCGGCCAGCCGCGATCCAGGCCATAGTTCAGGCAGGCGCGGGCGAAATCGCGGATGGAATCGTCCAGATTGTACATGCCCATGGCGACACCGGCGGAGGGGAATTCGAACACCTCCTCCTCGATCACGCTGGAGCCGTCGTGGGCTTCCCAGCGCATTGTCAGCTTGCCGGGGCCGGGCACCTTGAAATCGGTGGCGCGATACTGGTCACCAAAGGCGTGGCGGCCGATGACAATCGGATCGGTCCAGCCCGGCACCAGACGGGGCACGGACTTGATGACGATGGGTTCGCGGAAGACGACACCGCCCAGGATGTTGCGGATGGTGCCGTTCGGCGATTTCCACATGCGCTTCAGGCCGAATTCCTTCACGCGCGCTTCGTCGGGCGTGATGGTGGCGCACTTCACGCCCACGCCATATTCCTTGATGGCGTTGGCGGATTCGACCGTCACCTTGTCGTTGGTGTCGTCGCGGTGTTCGATGCCCAGATCATAATATTTCAGATCGACATCCAGATAGGGCAGGATCAGCTGCTCCCGGATCCATTGCCAGATGATGCGGGTCATCTCGTCGCCATCGAGTTCGACGACGGGGTTTTCGACCTTGATCTTCGGCATTGTCCGCTTCCTGACGTTTGTGCGACCTATTGAAGCAGTGTTCTATGAGGTCGGGGCAGAGCCGGTCAATGGCCGGCATCCCCTTGATACCCCAACTTTTCCGACAGGCTTTCAAGATTTTCCAGCGGCTGCGCCAGCCGGTCGAGGTGGGGCGGCCCAAAGCCCGCGGCGGCGATATGGGCCAGCAGCGCGTGCAGCGGCTGCCAATAGCCGTTGCCGCCCAGCAGCCAGATCGGCTTGTCGTGGATGCCCAGTTCCCGCCAGGTCAGGCTTTCGAACAGCTCGTCCAGCGTGCCGATGCTGCCGGGCAGGGCGATGATCGCATCCGACAGGCGGTGCATCAGGGCCTTGCGCTCGTGGAAGGTCTCGACAATGTGCAGCTCGTCAAGCCCGTCCTGCGCGACTTCGCTGGTCATCAGCAGGCGCGGGATGATGCCGATCACCGTGCCGCCTTCGGCCTTGCAGGCCCGCGCCGCCACCCCCATCAGGCCGACCTGGCCGCCGCCATAGACCAGGGTGACGCCGTGCGCGGCGCACAGGCGGCCCAGCCCGGCGGCGAGTTCGGCATGGGCGGGATCGTGGCCGGGGCGCGAGCCGCAGAACAGCAGAAGGGATCGGATCATCCCCGCCCTGTGGCGCATCGCCGGGCGCCGCGCAATCGGCGGCGAATTGCAACCGGGGGGCCAGACGGGTAAAGCGGCGCGATGACCAACAGTGACAACACGCCGCCGGACGACAAGTTGCCGGACGAAACGCCTTCGGTGCCGACGGAATTGCTGCCGGTGGAACCGGTGGTGGCCCCCGTACCGGCGGCGCCGCCGGAAATTCCGGCCGGCCCGCTGCCGCTGGTGCCGGGCGAATCCGCCAAATATCGCCTGCCTGACATGCACCCGGAAGGCCGCAAGTTCCTTGGGATCGTGCTGGTGGCGGTGATGCTGGCCGGGCTGGTGATGCAGTGGACTGCGGTGAGCTTCATTCTGCTCGGCCTGGCCATCTGGGTGGCAGCCTTCTTCCGCGATCCGGTGCGGGTGACGCCGGTGGGCGAAAATCTGATCGTGTCGCCGGCCGATGGCCTGATCAGCCTGATCACCAACATCGAGGTGCCGCGCCAGCTGCTGGGCGAAGGCGGGCTGGCACCGGGGCAGATGACGCGCATTTCGGTGTTCATGAACGTGTTCGATGTGCACGTGAACCGCGCGCCGATCGCCGGCCGCCTGACCCGCATTGTCTATGTGCCCGGCAAGTTCCTCAACGCCGATCTCGACAAGGCCAGCGACGAGAATGAGCGGCAATATTTCGTCATGGAAGATGCCGGCGGCGTGCGGGTGGGCTTCACCCAGATCGCCGGCCTGGTGGCACGGCGCATCATGAAGTGGGTTGATGTCGGCCAGATGCTGAAGGTGGGCGAACGTTTCGGCCTGATCCGCTTCGGCAGCCGCGTCGATGTGTTCCTGCCGGCGGGCTATGTGCCGGCTGTCGCCGTGGGCCAGCGCGCCATCGCCGGAGAGACGATCCTGGCCGTGAAGGGCACGCCCCTGATGCAGGGCGCCCAGGCGCAATAGGGCGTGCCGGCTTGCAACCTGGCCGATTGCCGCTGATGCTGCCGCAATGATCACCCGCGTTCCCCGCCGCCAGGGCATCACGCTGCGCGCCCTCATCCCCAATGCGGTGACGGTGCTGGCGCTGTGCTGCGGCCTGACCGCGGTGCGCTTTGCCATGGGCGGGGAATGGGAAAAGGCGGTTGGTGCCATCATCTTGGCCGGCGTGCTGGACGGCATCGATGGCCGCATCGCCCGGCTGCTGAAGGGCACCAGCCGTTTCGGTGCCGAGCTTGATTCGCTGTCGGACGCCACGGCGTTCGGGGTGGCGCCCACGCTGGTGCTCTATCTGTGGGCGCTGCAATATCTGCCGGGCAATCTGGGCTGGGTGATCGCGCTGTCCAACGCCATTGCCTGCGCGCTGCGGCTGGCGCGCTTCAATTCGCAGATCGATGCCGAAGATCAGCCCCACAAGCGCCTGGGCTATCTGACCGGGATTCCGGCACCGGCCGGCGCGGGCCTGACGCTGGCGCCGCTGTATGTGCAATTCTGGCTGGCCCCGGCCCTGTTCGACGATCTGTCGCTGCGGGCCACCATCGTGGCCGTCACCACCGTGGGCACGGCCTTCCTGATGGTGTCGAGCCTGCCGAGCTACAGCTGGAGCTCCCTGCGGCTGCGGCGGTCGTGGCGGCTGCCGGCGCTGGCCGGCATCGGCCTGTTTGCCGGCGCCGCCTTCACCAATCCGTGGCCGACCCTGTTGCTGGTCGTCACCGCCTACGCCGCGCTGCTGCCGTTTTCGGTGGCCAGTTATGCCCGGCTGAAAGCGCGCGAAGCGTCGCGCCCCACCGACACCCGCACCGGCGACGGCATCCAGCCACCGCCCTGAACCGGCCGGCCCTTCAGCGCCGACAGCAGCCCTTCGCGGGCATCGCCCAGCATCAGCGCCATCAGCGCCCAGGTGGCCGTGCAGGCCAGCAGCATCAGCATCATGGTCATTGCCTGTCTCCGTGATTCGTTCCGTTTTTGTTCCCTCGCTTATGTTCCCATAATGTTCTGCACGTCAAGCCCCTTTCGCAGCTGTAATGTGGCGGCTATGAAAGCGTGGGAAGGGCGCGGCCGGGGATGATCGCCAGCGCCGGGGAGGATGAACATGCACGGCACGATGCAGGATTGGCCCTTGCTGGTGTGGAAATTGATCGACCACGCCGCCACCTATCACCCGCAGCGCGAGATCGTGTCGCTGTCGTGCGAAGGGCCGAAGCACCGCACCAACTGGGCGGAGGTGCGCGGCCGCGCCCGCCAGGTGGCCGGCGCCCTGCGCCGCCTGGGCATGCAGCCGGGGGACCGCATCGCCACGCTGGCCTGGAACACATGGCGTCATGTCGAAAGCTGGTACGGCATTTCCGGCATGGGCGGCGTGGCCCACACCATCAACCCGCGCCTGTTCGAAGAGCAGATCATCTACATCGCCAACCACGCCGAAGACCGGGTGCTGTTCTTTGATCTGACCTTCGTGAAGCTGGTCGAGAAGCTGGCCCCCAGCCTGACGACGGTCGAACATTATGTGCTGCTGACCGACCGGGCCCATATGCCGGCCGACTGCAGCCTGAACCTGCTCTGCTATGAGGAGCTGCTGGCGGCCGAACCCGATGCCGGCTGGACCGAGGTGCCGGAAACCGCGCCGGCCGGCCTGTGCTACACCAGCGGCACCACCGGCAATCCCAAGGGCGTGCAATACAGCCACCGCTCCAACGTGCTGCACGCCATGGCGGCCTGCGCCACCGACACGTTCGGCATGAGCGCGCGCACCACCGTGCTGCCGATCGCGCCGATGTATCACGCCAACGCCTGGTCAATCCCCTACACCGCGGCCTGCGCCGGGGCGAAGCTGGTGATGAACGGCCCGCATTTCGATCCGCCCACGCTGCACACGCTGATCGTGGAGGAGGAGGTTGATCTGGCGCTGGCCGTGCCGACCATCTGGCTGGGCATGATGCAGCATCTTGAGAAAACCGGCGAAACCCTTGGCAAGCTTGAACGAACTGCCATCGGCGGCTCCGCCGTGCCGCGCGCGATGATCGAGCGTTACGATCAGCTCGGCGTGCGCGTGCTGCAGCTGTGGGGGATGACCGAATTGTCCCCGCTCGGCACGGTGGGCGCTGGCACGCCGGAAACCGATTCAATAGGTTACAACGAACAGCTCGATGTCCGCATCAAGCAGGGCCGCGGCATTTTCGGCGTCGAGATGAAGATCGTCGATGACGACGGCCAGGAACTGCCGCGCGACGGCAAGGCCTTTGGCCGGCTGCTGGTGCGCGGGCCCTGGGTGGTGGGCAGCTATTTCAAGGGCGATGGCGCCTCGGCGTTCGAGGACGGCTGGTTCGATACCGGCGATGTCGCGACGCTCGATCCGCTCGGCTATATGCAGATCGTTGACCGCGCCAAGGATGTGATCAAGTCCGGCGGCGAATGGGTGTCGTCGATCGATCTGGAAAATGTCGCCGTCGGCGCGCCCGGCGTGGCGGAGGCCTGCGTGATCGGCGTGCACCACCCCAAGTGGGACGAGCGCCCGCTGCTGCTGGTGGTGCCCAAGGCCGGCGTGCAGGTGAGCAAGGACAGCGTGCTCGCCTATCTCGACGGCAAGATCGCCAAATGGTGGACGCCCGACGATGTGCTGGTGGTGGACAGCCTGCCCCACACCGCGACCGGCAAGCTGCTCAAGGTGGCGCTGCGCGAGCAGTACAAGGATTACAAGCTGCCGACGGCGTGATTCAGTGCATGCGCCCGCCGTTGGGCACCGGCATGTCGGGGGCGAGCAGCGCGATGCCGCCATCAGCGTCTGACACGCCGAGCACCAGCACCTCGCTCATGTAGTTGCCGATCTGGCGGGGCGGGAAGTTGACGACGGCGATGACCTGGCGGCCGATCAGCGCGTCCGGCGTGTAGTGGACGGTGATCTGGGCGGAGGTCTTCTTCGTGCCGATGTCCGGCCCGAAATCGATCCACAGCTTGATGGCGGGCTTGCGGGCTTCGGGGAAAGGCTCGGCGGCGATCACGGTGCCGGCGCGGATATCGACGGCCAGGAACTGATCAAGGCTGATGGTCATGCCCGCATGATGCCATGGGCGGGCAAGGGGTCAACACGCGGATCAGCCGGCGTCATCCTCGCCATCATCGTCGCTGACGACGGCGGCGAGCGGGTCTTCGCCGGTGTCTGCAATGTCGTCCATGTCGTCGGGCAGGCTGCCCATCATCTCGTCGTCGAAGTCGCCATCCATTGGCCCGGCCGGCGTGCCCGGCATCGCCCCGTCGCCATCGTCCATCAGCGGTTCGCCGGCAAAGGCACCCATGTCGACATGGCCGGAGGTGAGCATCTGCTTCATCATGTCCACCGTGTCGTGCACATCGCCATCATCGTCGGTCAGGCCGCCGTGCGGTTTTTCGCTGTCCAGCGGATCGGGGCCGTCATCGGGGTGCAGGGCATCATCGGCAACCACTTGGGCCTGATCGGCCTCGCGCTGTTCGCTGTTGTCTTCGTCTTCATGGTCGCGTGGGCGTGGCATGCGGCACCTCCATCCCCCCCCAAACGCGCAAGCACGCCGGCTGTTCCCGTCAGAACAATGACAGCTGGTCCGTGGGCGGGCGGAAGCGCGTGGTGTCGAGCGGGATGCGTTCGCGGCTGAGGCCGTGGGCGGCGCAGGCGCGTTCGAACCGCTGGCGCATCAGCGCGGCATAGGGCCCGGCGGCGCGGAAGCGGCTGAAGAAATTGGGGTCGTTGTCGCGGCCGCCGCGCATCTCCTGGATATGGTGCATGATGCGCTCGGCACGGTCGGGGAAATGGGTGCCGAGCCAGTCGCGGAACAGCGGCGCCACCTCGTGCGGCAGGCGCACGGGGATGGAATAGGCGCCTTGCGCGCCGGCGTCGGCAGCGGCGGCGAGGATGGCTTCGATCTCGTGATCGTTCAGCGCCGGGATCATCGGGGAGAGTGAGACGAACACGGGTACGCCCGCCTCATTCAGGCGGCGGATGGCGGCGATGCGGCGCGGCGGGGTGGCGGCGCGCGGCTCCATCAGGCGGGCAAGGCGGGGATCAAGGCTGGTGACGCTGATCATCACCGCCGCCAGGCCGCGCGCCGCCATCGGCGCCAACAGGTCGATGTCGCGGCACACCCGGTCAGACTTGGTGGTGATGGTGACGGGGTGATCACAGGCGGCGAGCACTTCCAGCACCGCCCGCGTGATCTGCCAGTCGCGCTCGATCGGCTGGTAGGGATCGGTGTTGGTGCCCAGCGCGATCGGCGCGCACTGATAGCCGCGCGCGCCCAGTTCGGCCTTCAGCAGCGCCGCCGCGTCCGGCTTGGCGAACAGGCGGCTTTCGAAATCGCGGCCGGGCGACAGGTCGTGAAAGGCGTGGGTGGGCCGGGCGAAGCAATAGATGCAGCCATGCTCGCAGCCGCGATAGGCATTGATCGAGCGGTCGAACGGCACATCGGGGGATTGGTTGCGGGTGATGATGCGGCGCGGGCGTTCCACCGTGACCGTGGTGCGCAGGGGTGGCGGCGCGCCGTCCACCACACCGGCAGCGTCCAGCCAGTCGCCATCGTCTTCGCGGGCGGCGAGGCCGAAGCGGGTGGGCACATCGTTCCGTGTCGCACCGCGCCCGCTGCTGATCGCCATAGGCCTGCTCCTTCAGGCCGAACATAACAGGAACAAAATCGCGTTGAAAGCGAAATCGCCGAATGGCGGGCAATGCGGCGTCAGCGCGCCGGGCTGGTGCCCTCAGGCCGAAACATTGCCCATGGCCATCGCCTCGCGGATCAGGATTTCGTCCCGCAGCGCCCGCGCGTCGGCCAGGGCGTTGTGGGGGCGGCGGCTCATGCTGGCGGTGTCGAAACCGGGCAGGTTGATCAGATCAAAGCGCACCTGCGGCAGCGAACGCCGGCCGCGGAAGGCGAGCAGGGCGGCGGCGTGCGCGATATCCTCCGGCCAGTCGGCGATCAGCACCGGGGCGGGATCGCCGATCAGATAGGCGGTCAGCGCCGCCACCACGTCGGCACGGCTGTGCGGCACCGCGCCCAGGTGCGGCATCACATGCTCCTCCACCCAGCGCTGCGGCCGGTGGCAGGGCAGCACGGCATAGAATTCCGCGTGATCCTCGGCCTCCGGTACCAGCGCGATCGAGATCAGCGGTCCGTCAAAGCCATTGAATTCGCAGTCGAGGAAGTAACGCACGGGGCCTAGCGCTCCCGCAGGCGCGGGATCAGCTCGACGAAATTGCACGGCCGGTGCCGCGCATCGAGCTGGGTGGCCAGGATGCCGTCCCACCCGTCCTTCACGGCGCCGGTGGAGCCGGGCAGGCAGAAGATATAGGTGCCGCGTGCCAGCCCGGCGCAGGCGCGCGACTGGATGGTGGAGGTGCCGATGCTCTGGAAGCTGAGCCAGCGGAACAGCTCGCCAAAGCCGGGGATGGGCTTTTCGATGACCTGATCGAGCGCTTCCGGCGTGACGTCGCGCCCGGTCACGCCGGTGCCGCCGGTGGTGATGATCACATCGATGTGCGGATCATCTATCCAGGCGTTCAGCTGCGCCGCCAGAAGGGGCACCTCGTCGCGGATGATGGCGCGGGCGGCAAGCACATGGCCGCCGGCGGTGATGCGGCCGGCCAGCGTGTCGCCCGACCGGTCGGTTGCGGCATCGCGCGTGTCGCTCACCGTCGCGATGGCGATGTTCAGGGGCACGAAGGCAAGCGATTCGTCGATGGGCATGGGTGCCACGCTAAGCTGTTGATTGCGGTGTTGTCATGGTGGACAATTCGCCATCGCGGGGGGAGGCGCAACATGACGAATGTGGTGATGGCGATGGTCTGCGTGGCCGACCGGGCGCGGGCCAGGGCCTTTTACGAAACCGTGCTCGGCCCGGTGCTGGGGCTGAGGCTGAGCGAAAGCGACGATTTCGGGGACCAGTTTGCCGGGGAGGCGGGGATTGTGCGGCTGACCGCCATTCCCGGCTGGCAGCCCGGCAGCCACCCGGTGCTGGGCTGGCAGGTGGCCGATGCGGCCGCCACAGTGGCGGCACTTGGCGCACGCGGCGTCACCATGAATATCTACGACGGCATGGGCCAGGATGCATCCGCCCTGTGGACCGCGCCTGACGGAAAGACGCGGCTGGCCTGGTTTGCCGACAGCGAAGGCAATCTGCTGAGCATCGCCCAGCAGGCGTGAGGCTTATTTGCCGCCGGCCACGGCACGATCATCGCTGGGCCAGCGTTCCGGCTGGAAGCTGCCGGGTTCGGGGCGCGGGCGGATCGGCAGCGGATCGCGCTTGACGGCCAGCGGGCCGCCCAGATTGGGCAGGCGCGGCCACAGGCCCTGCGCGATTGCCTCCAGCGAGGCCGGCAGCTGGCCATCGCGCAGTTCGTACATCCACAGGTTGCGCATCACGATCTCCACATAGTGGCGCGTCTCGCGATAGGGGATGGATTCGATGAACAGCAGCGGGTCGCCCTGATCGTCGAGCGTGCGGTTCCAGGTCTGCACTGCGCCCGGCCCGGCGTTGTAGGCGGCAATGATCTTGGGCAGCAGGCCGGCGGTGATCGGCATCTTGCCCAGCACTTCCAGATAGGTCTGGCCGGCTTCGAAACTATAGGCGGGATCGGCCATGTCCCCGATAACGGCGGCGGCATCGGGGGCTTCCTTCAGGATGCGGCGGTTCACCAGATCCTGCGTGTCGGGCATCAGCTGCATCAGACCTTTCGCGCCGGTGCGGCTGGTGGCGGTGGTGATGAAGGCCGATTCCTGCAACGCATGGGCAAAGGCCAGGCTGCGCGGCACCCGCCAGCCACGGAACGGCACCCATTCCGGCGCCGGGAACCGGGCCGACAGCGGCGCGGTGAGGCCCACCGGCGGCTTGGTGGCGAGGCTGTACTGCGTCGCCGGCAGATCGAGCCGGGCGGCGAGCCGCAAGATGGCCGGATAGGCCTCCGCCGGTGCGGTGGCCGCCAGATAGCGCAGTTCACGGTCGGCCAGGCCGAGCTGGCCGATCTCCACCAGCGCCGCAGCCCGGCGCGCGCCGGGCAGATCCTGCAGGAAATTCCAGTCGGCGCTGATGAAATCCGGCTCGCGCCAATCCAGCCCCTGATCCTGCCCCAGCGTGCGGCGGGCGAGCAGGCCATAGAAGCTGGCAACGAACCCGGCGGCTTTGCGCAGCCGGTCGGCACTGTTGGCGGGATTGCCGGCCATGCCCCAGCTGCGCCCAGCCCAGAAGGCCCCGGCGGCGCGCGCGTCCTCACTGCCGCTGGTCACCATGTCGAAGGCCTGGGCGGCATCGCGCCAGCGCCCCAGCCGGAAAGCGGCGAGCCCGGCGGTCCACGCGCCGTCAGAGGCGCCGGGCCCCAGCGCGGCGGCCGCCTCCAGCCCCATCCGCCAGGCCGCCGGATCATCGCCCATGCGATAATGGTTCCAGGCAATGCGGGCCGCCAGATCGGCGCGCGCGAAGGGGGAAAGGCTGGGCGCCTGCGCCAGCCACAGCCGTTCCGCCTCCTCGTTGCGGTCGGCGGCCAGCAGCGGCTTCAGGCGCGCGGTGAGATCGCCATCCTGCGGCAGCGTATCGAACCGGGGCGCGGCCACCGCCGTGCGGAACGGGCGCACTTCGGGCAGCAGCGGCAGCGGCGCACTGTCGGCACCGGGCAGGCCATCGGCAATGCGGGCGATCCTGCCGCCCAGCGGCTGATCGGGATTGGCGCTGAGCCAGGCGACCAGATCGGCGCGGCTCTGCCGGCCGCCGTTCCTCGCCACAATCAGCCCGGCGCGGGCGGTTTCGCTGAGCAGGCTGGCCGGCAACGCGGCCAGCGCCCGCTCCACGGCGGCGAACCGGCCGGCATCCAGATCAAGGAACACCTGCCGCCACGCTGCCCGCTCCGCCTCGGTCAATTGCGGCGGCACCAGCCGCTGGCGGGCGGTGATGCCCGGCCGATCGGCGGTGACGGTGAGCAGCGGCTGCGAGGCTGGCGGCAACGGCGTGAGCGGCGGCGGGGTGGGCGGCAGCAGCACGCTGGGAACCGTGATGGCTGCGGCGGCAGCCGGCATCAGCGCCAGCCACAGGGCCGCAAACCTTCTCATGCCAGCGCCGCCTTGAAGGCCTTCAGATGCTCGAAGGCCTGGCGCTTCAGTTCGACATTGCCGGCCATGGTGCGCGGGTGGATGGACGGCATCAGCTTGGCGCCGGCCCACTCATGCCACAGGCCGCGGCTGCTGGCGCGGCGTGCTTCCGGCCCGGCGATCTCGGCGGCGCATTGGCCCAGTGCGAGGATGTGGCTGGGCCGGGCGAAATGGGCAAGGCGCTCCACCACGGGGGCAAAGCGGGTGAGCGCCTGCGGCGTCGGCTCACCATCGCCCGGTGTCGGCCACGGCAGGCGGCTGACGAGCGCGGCCCCGGTCCAATCGAGCCCGATGGCGGCCAGCATGCGATCGATGGTGCTGCGATGGTCGCTGTCGGCATCCGGCCGGTCGATCAGCACCCAGATGCGGGCATCGAGATTGCCGTCATACAGCAGCGGCGACCGGGTGCGGGCATCGGGAAAGCGGCCGAGCAGGGCGAGCAGCGCCGGCACGTCGGCACAGGCCAGCGCCGGATGGTCGGCGGCAACGGGCGCGGCCTTGGCGGCGGCCCGCGGCGCGGCAGGGGCCGGGGCCGGGGCCGGTGATGCCACTGACTCCGGTGGCGCGCGTTCGGGCGGCGGTGCCAGCCAGCGGCGCGGCGTGTCGTCCACCGCCGTATCGCACCCGGCCGCCACCAGAAAGGCCAGTGCCTGGGCAGGGTCGATCGCGGGCAGATGGGGGGTGGGGCCGGACACGGCGGACAAAAAGCGTCAGCTTGCGTGTCTGGTCAAGCCTTTGCAGGGTCGCTATCTGTTCAGGCGAGTCAATATTGCGCCAGCCTGAAGCGCCTTGCGCCGTGAAGGGACAAGACACGTGAGCGAACGGGAATCGATGCCGTATGACCTGGTGATCGTGGGCGGCGGGCCTTCCGGCCTGTCGGCAGCGATCCGGGCCAAGCAGCAAGCGCAGGCGTTGGGCATCGAACTTTCGGTGTGCGTGCTGGAAAAGGGCAGCGAGATCGGCGCCCACATTCTTTCGGGTGCTGTTGTCGATCCGCGCGCGCTCGACGAACTGCTGCCCGATTGGCGGACGATGGATTCGCCGCTGACCGTGCCGGTGACGGAAAACCACCATTGGGTGCTGACGGGCGAGAAGAAATATGATTTCCCGCACGCGCTGCTGCCGCCGTTCATGCAGAACAAGGGCTGCTACACGGTCTCGCTCGGCAATCTGACGCGCTGGCTGGCGCAGCAGGCCGAAGGCCTGGGCGTGGAGATTTTCCCCGGCTTTGCCGCCGCCGAAGTGCTCTACAACGATGATGGCAGCGTGAAGGGTGTCGCCACCGGGGACATGGGTATCGCCAAGGATGGCTCGAAGAAGGACAGCTGGACCCCGGGTCTGGAAATCCACGCCAAGTACACCTTCTTCGCCGAAGGCGCGCGCGGGCATCTTTCGAAGCAGATCATCCAGCGTTACGACCTCAGGAAGAACAGCCAGCCGCAGATCTATGGCATCGGCCTGAAGGAATTGTGGGACATCCCGGCCGAAAAACATGTGCCGGGCCGGGTGATCCACAGCCAGGGCTGGCCGCTGTCCGACGCCAATGGCGGCGGCTTCATCTATCACCAGGCGAATGGCCAGGTGGCGATCGGCTTTTCGGTGTGGCTGAATTATGACAACCCGCACCTCTCTCCGTTCGAGGAGTTCCAGCGCTGGAAGACCCACCCGGCGGTGCGCGAGATCTTGGAAGGCGGCCGCCGCGTGAGCTATGGCGCGCGCGCCATCAACGATGGCGGCTGGCAGGCGGTGCCGAAACTGGCCTTCCCCGGCGGCGCGCTGATCGGCTGCTCGGCCGGCTTCCTGAACGTGCCGCGCATCAAGGGCAGCCACACCGCGATGAAGACCGGCATGATGGCGGCCGAATGCGCCGTGGCGGCCATCGCGGCCCAGCGCGGCGGTGACGAGCTGAAGGATTATGACGCCGCCTACAAGAAGAGCTGGGTGTATGAAGAGCTGAAGATGGTGCGCAACGTGCTGCCGGCGGTCGAGAAATTCGGCAACGTGGTCGGCACCGCGCTGGGCGGCGTGATGATGTGGATGGAATATCTCGGTTACGAGCTGCCGTTCACGTTCAAGCTGTCGCCAGACAACACCCACATGCGCCGCAAGGACGCGGCGCCCAAGATCACCTATCCCAAGCCCGATGGCGTGATCAGCTTTGACCGGCTTTCCAGCGTGTTCCTGTCGAATACCAACCACGAGGAAGACCAGCCCTGCCACCTGACGCTGAAAGATCCGTCGGTGCCGATCGAGGTCAACTACGCGCTCTATGACGAGCCGGCACAGCGTTACTGCCCGGCCGGCGTGTACGAGATCGTGGGCGTGGAGGACAACGCGCCGCGCCTGCAGATCAACGCGCAGAACTGCGTGCATTGCAAGACATGTGATATCAAGGACATGACGCAGAATATCGTGTGGGTGGTGCCGGAAGGCGGCGGCGGGCCGAACTATCCGAATATGTAGCGCAGCGCCGGGAGCGCGCGTGCCGCGCGCCCACAGGCGCAAGCTCGGCCGGCGACCAAAAAAGGCGGCTCTCCAACCGCCTTTTTCGTGTGTCGTCCGACGGCGTGGCTCCGCCACGCCTCCGCCTTTCTTCTTTCTTCTTCCTTCCTTCCTTCGCCCTGCCAGCGGACTCGGCGGCTCCGCCGCCGGCCGCGCCCACACAGTCCAACCCAAAGCGCGCGATGTGCCTCGACAAGCTCGGCACGAGCGGCAACCGGGCCTGTCAGCAAACACCCCCCCCTCGACAACCCGCCCGCACCCCGCCATCGTCAACTCTACATGCGCACCGCCCTGTTGATCCTTGCCGCCCTCGCGGCCGCTGCCCCCGCCCGTGCCGCCCGGCCCGGGCCCGGCGGGGATTCCCCGCTCCATGCCTATGTCGTCGGCCGCTATGCTGAGATGGACAAGGATGTCGGGCTGGCGGCGCGGCTGATGGAGGCGGCGCGCAGCGCTGATCCGTCGGTGATGGTCACCCGCCGCGCCTGGGAACTGGCGGTGGCCAGCGGTGACAGCGCCCACGCCTTTGCCCTGGCGCGCAGCCTGAGCGCGGCGGGGGCCAGTGATCCCGATGTCACCTTCACCCGCATTGCCGAGGCGGTGACCCGCAGGGACTGGCCGTTGGCCGCCAGCCTGCGCGCCAGGCTGGGCGCGCAGGGCTGGCCGATGGTGGCCGGGCCGATCATCGATGGCTGGCTGGCGGCGGCGCGGGGCGATGCCGCTCTGGCGCTCACCCTGCTCGATCCGCAGCGTTATCAGGGCTTTCTGCGCGGCTATGTTGCCGAACAGCGCGCCCATGTGCTGGCCAGCCTGGGCCGCTGGGATGAAGCGGCGACCGCCTATCGCCAGGCCCGGGCCGGCGGCGGCCCGGCGCTGATGTTCCTGCGCCAGGGCCAGGCCGATGCGCTGCTGATGGCCGGCAAGCGCGACGAGGCGCTGGCCGTGCTTTCGGCCGGTGACCGCCCGACCGCTGCCGCGCGCGAGCGGCTGCTGGCCGGCAAGCGCCTTGGCCCGTTGGCGGCCGATCCGCGGCAGGGCCTGGCCTGGATGGCGGCGCGGCTGGCGACCGATCTGGCGCGCGAACGCTCCGATGATCTGGCGGTGATGTTCGCGCGGCTGGGCAGCTTCATGGCCCCCGAACTGCCGCTGACCTGGCTGACGCTGGGCGACATGCTGGGCAGCGCCGGCCAGCCGCAGGCGGCGCTGGCAGCGCTCGACAGGGTGCCGGCCGGGCTGGGGCTGGACGAGGCGGTGCGCGCGCGCCGGGCCGAAGTGCTGGACGATGCCGGGCAGACGGCGGCGGCCGGCGAGCTGTTGCTGCGTGCCGCCGAGGCGCCGGGCGCCACCGCCGATGATTGGGCCGGGCTGGCCAATTGGCACCGCCGGGCCGATCGCTTTGCCGATGCGGCCCGCGCCTATGGCACCGCGATTGACCGGTTCGGTGCCGGCATGGGTGCTTCGGCGTGGAACCTCCATTTCCTGCGCGGCCTGATGCGCGATCGCGGCGGGGACTGGCCGGGCGCCCGCGCCGATTTCGAAGCCGCGCTGGCGCTGTTCCCTGACGAGCCGGCGGTGCTCAACACGCTGGGCTATGGCCTGCTGGAACGCGGGGAGGAGGGGGCGAAGGCCCGCACCCTGATCGAACGCGCCGCCCGGCTGCGGCCCGGCGATGGCGGCATCATCGATTCGCTGGGCTGGATGCAGTTGAAGGCCGGCGATGTCGACACGGCGGTGGTGACGCTGGAACGCGCCATCGCGCTGGAACCGCAGGATGCGACCATCACCGGCCATTTGGGCGACGCCCTGTGGCAGCAGGGCCGGCGGATCGAAGCGCGCTTCCGCTGGCGGCAGGCGCTGGCGATGGCCGGCGAGGCCGAGGAAAAGCGCCGGCTGCAGGCGCGGCTGGACTATGGCCTGGATGCCGCCCCGGCGATGCTGGCCCGCAACTAGGGGCTTGCGCCGCGCCTGACGCCGCGCCACAGGCCCGGGCGCGATGATGCTTGAACCCGCCCCGGCCAAGATCAACCTGGCGCTGCACCTGCGGCGGCGGCGCGCCGATGGCTATCACGATCTGGAAAGCGTGTTCGCCTTCACCGCGTTCGGCGACATGCTGAATGGCGAACTGGCCGACACGCTGTCGCTCACCCTGTCGGGCCCCACCGCCGCAGCCGCCGACGTGGGGGATGACAATCTGGTGCTGCGGGCGGCGCGGGCGCTGGCGGCGGCGGCCGGCGTGGGGCAGGGCGCGCGCCTGCATCTGGAAAAGCATATCCCGGTGGCGGCCGGGCTGGGCGGCGGTTCGGCCGATGCGGCGGCAGCGCTGCGCCTGCTCAACCGGCTGTGGCGCCTGCACTGGCCGCTGGAACGGCTGGCGCGCCTTGCCGCGCCGCTGGGGGCCGATGTGCCGGTGTGCGTGCACAGCCAGACCTGCCTGGGTGCCGGCAAGGGTGACGAGCTGACGCCGTGGCCGCAGGCGGTGGCGGGCACGCCGGTGCTGCTGGTCAATCCGCGTGTGGCGGTGGCGACCGGGCCGGTTTTCGCCGGCTGGGACCAGGTGGATCATGGCGGCATCGATCCGGCGGCGCCGCTGGCCTGCCTGCGCAACGACATGACGGCGGCGGCGGCCGCGTTGCAGCCGGTGATCGCCACGGTGCTGGCGGCACTGGCCGCGGACGGAGAGGCGAGGCTGGTGCGGATGAGCGGATCGGGCGCGACCTGCCTTGCCCTGTATGACACGCCGGCCCGGCGCGATGCCGCCGCGGCCCGGCTGGGCGGCAGCGGCTGGTGGCTGTGCCCCACCCATATTCTCTGACGCGTCAGCCGAGTCGCACTCGAAACACCGCGCATTTTGGCAAATGCAGTGCAATATTCTGCCTACGTTATTTGCCTAAGTCATTGATATTTATATGCTGCACCGCACCAAACTGAGTTTGGCGCAAAATAGCTGTTGACGGACTTTTGAGCCTGACTTAGATACGCCTTCAGTTGATCTGAGTGGCGCTCAACCGCGGCTCAACCTCCCCCCCTCAGCCGGGGCAGGCGCCACTCGGATCTCCTGCAGATTTTGCCCACAGCCGCCCCCTTTCGGCTGCAACAGGAGAAAAACCATGACCCGTCTGTTCGCTCTCGCCATCACCGCCGCCGCCATCGCCGCCACCCCGGCCGTCGCCGCTGCCCCGGTCAGCTGCAAGGCCACCCCGGCCCAGATCCGCACCCTTGTCCAGGGCAAGACCGACGTTGATGCCGGCAAGGTTCTGCAGCTCGTCGCCACCGGCGAAAAGCTGTGCGCCGAAGACGCCAAGTTCGAAGCCGGCAAGAAGTTCGCTGCCGCCGCCAAGCTGCTCGGCACCGATCTCGCCGCCCTGTCGACCGCCACCAGCGGCCAGTAATCGGCGCCCGGTTCGCCGGGACATTTTCTTCCTTCCATCCTCCTCCCAGGATGCCCCTCAAGGCCCGGTGGTTCGCCACCGGGCCTTTTTTCCGTGCCGCGATGCGCGTATGGCCTGCCCATGCGCCTGCCCGACATCCTCCCCGGCACCGCCGACATGCTGCTGGTGGCAGACCATGCCGCCAACGACGTGCCGCCCGGCATCGATCTGGGCATCGCGCCGGCCCTGCTGCACGATCATGTCGCCATCGATATCGGCACCGATGCGCTGACCCGGCGGCTCGCCCGCGCGCTTGCTGCCCCGGCCATCATCGCCACTGTCTCGCGCCTTGTCGTCGATCTCAACCGCGATCCGGCCGATCTGGGCGCCATCCCGGCCAGCAGCGATGGCCATATCATCGCGGGCAACTGGAATATCCCCGACGTCGAACGCGAACTGCGGCTTGCCGCCATTCACACGCCCTATCACAACGCCATCGCCGATCACGTCGCCAGCCGCCGCCCGGCTCTGATCGTCTCAATCCACAGCTTCACGCCGGCGCTGGCCAGCGTGCCCGAAGAAGACCGGCCCTGGCCCGTCGGCATTCTTTACAACCACGACAGCCGTGCCGCCCGCCTTGCCCTGGTCGCGCTTGCCGCCCGCGGGCTGCACGTTGGTGACAACCAGCCCTATTCGGGGGCCACCCTCAACTACACGATGGACCGCCATGCCGAAGCGGCAGGCATCCCCTATCTCGGCATCGAAGTGCGCAACGACGGGCTGCGCACGAAAGAAGGCGTGGCGCGGTGGACGCATATCCTGGCGGATTGCATCGCTTCGGTGCGGCGCGGCCTGTAGGCGGCGGGACGGGGGCTGCGGCGCGGCAGGCCTGTGCGTCGCTTCCGCCTTGACCCACCGCCACCGCTGAGGCAGGGCAATATTGTTATCGAATGAGGCCCTGACATGACAAGATTCGACAAGTCAAAGCTGCCATCCCGCCATGTTTCGGTGGGTCCGGAGCGCGCGCCGCATCGCAGCTATTATTATGCGATGGGCCTGTCGGAGGAGGAGATCGGCCGGCCGTTCGTGGGCATTGCTTCGGCCGGGAATGATTCGGCGCCGTGCAACACCACGCTCGATGCGCAGGCCGATGCCGCGCGGATCGGGGTGAACGAAGCGGGCGGCATGCCGCGCCGGTTCAACACGATCACGGTGACGGACGGGATCGCCATGGGCCACCAGGGCATGAAGGCCAGCCTGGTCAGCCGGGATTGCATTGCCGATTCGGTTGAACTTTCCATGCGAGGCCATTGTTATGACGCGCTGATCGGCTTTGCCGGCTGCGACAAGAGCCTGCCCGGCATTATGATGGCGATGCTGCGGCTGAATGTGCCCAGCATCTTCGTCTATGGCGGATCGATCCTGCCCGGCCGCTTCGAGGACAAGGATGTGACGGTGGTGGACGTGTTCGAGGCGGTGGGCGGCTTTGCGGCCGGCAACTGCCCGATCGCCCGGTTGTCGGCACTGGAAAAAGTGGCCTGCCCCGGCCACGGCGCCTGCGGCGGCCAATATACCGCCAACACCATGGCCTGTGTGGGGGAGGCGATCGGCCTGTCCCTGCCCAACAGCAACATGGCGCCGGCGCCCTATGGCAGCCGCGCCGATATCGCCATTGCCGCCGGCAAGCAGATCATGACGCTGCTGGAACGCAACCTGCGGCCGCGTGACATCTGCACGCGCGAAGCCTTTGAAAATGCAGCGCGCATCGTGGCGGCGACCGGCGGCTCCACCAACGCCGCGCTGCACCTGCCGGCCATGGCCAACGAATGCGGCGTGAAGTTCGACCTGTTCGACATGGCCGAGATCTTCAAGACCACGCCCTACATCGCCGACCTGAAGCCCGGCGGGAAATATGTGGCGAAGGATATGTATGATGCCGGCGGCGTCTACATGGTGCTCAAGACTCTGTTCGATGCCGGCTTCATCCATGGTGACTGCCTGACCGTCACCGGCAAGACGCTGGCCGAGAACATCGACGAGATCACGTGGAACCCGGACCAGAAGGTGATCTATGAGGTCGCCAGCCCGATCACGCCCACCGGCGGCGTTGTCGGCCTGAAGGGCAGCCTCGCCCCCGATGGTGCCATCGTGAAGGTGGCGGGCATGAAGAAATTGCAGTTCCGCGGGCCGGCGCGCGTGTTCGATTGCGAGGAAGACGCCTTCAAGGTGGTGGAGGAGCGCGGCATCGTGCCGGGCTGCGTCATCGTCATCCGTTACGAAGGCCCGCGCGGCGGCCCCGGCATGCGCGAGATGCTGTCAACGACGGCCGCGCTCTATGGCCTTGGCCTGGGCGAGCAGGTGGCGCTGATCACCGATGGCCGTTTTTCGGGCGCGACACGCGGTTTCTGCATCGGGCACGTGGGGCCTGAAGCAGCGCTGGGCGGCCCGATCGCGCTGGTGGAAGATGGCGACATCATCGCCATCGATGCCGAGGCCGGCACCATCGAACTGGAGGTGGACGCGGCGACGCTGGCCGCCCGCCGCGAACAATGGGTGCCGCGCAGCACCGATTACCAGTCCGGCGCGATCTGGAAATTCGCGCAGACCGTCGGCCCGGCGCGGCTGGGGGCCGTCACGCACCCCGGCGCGGCGGCCGAAACCCACGTGTTTGCCGATATCTGACGAACGCTCTCCCCGCCGCGGGGAGGGGGTTTCAGAGCCGGAAGCGCTTGCGCACGCGGTCCACCGGCGTGCCGTCCTGCAGTGGCACCTGCACCACCACTTCGTGATCGATGAAGCCCATGCGGCTGTAGAAGGCGAGGCCGCCGGCATTGTCGGCGCGGATGGTGGCGTTGATCGCTGTCAGCCCGAGTTCGCGGGCGCGTGCGCAGGTGGCGGCGAACAGCGCCGTGCCGATGCCGCGCTGCGTGCCGCCCAGCCGCGTGAAGGTGGCGATGTCAGCAATTTCGGCCGGCAGGAAGTTCTGCGTGCCCAATGTCTGGAAGCCCAGCAGCGCACCGTCAGCCTGCGCCACGAAGCAGCAATGGACCTTTGGCCCGATCAGATAGGCATCGTGCAGCTGGCCGGGCGTGAACGGGATTTCGAAGGCCGTGGTGCCGCCGCGGGCAATGATGGCGTTGAGCAGATCGGCCAGTTCGGCCGCGTCTTCGCTGCGCACGGGGCGGATGGTGAACGGCGTCGTCATGACCGGCCTTGTGCCCAGCGCAAGGCTTTGTGACAAGGCGGCGATGTTCATCTGCGAATCCGGTGCCCCGATCCTGACCGCTGCGGCCATGCGTGCCGCCGAAGCCGATGCCATCGCGGCCGGCACGGCGGCGCTGACGCTGATGGAGCGCGCTGCCGCCGGCTGTGCCCGGGCCATCCTGGCCTATGCGCCGGCCGCCCGCGCCACCGTGCTGTGCGGGCCGGGCAACAATGGCGGTGATGGCTATGGCATTGCCCTGCTGCTGCAAGCGGCCGGGGTGGCGGTGACGGTGGCAGCCGATGGGCTGCCCACGGCGGAGCCGGCCGCCAGCATGGCGGCGCGTTGGACGGGCCCGGTGGTGCCGCTGGCGCAGGCGCCGGCAGCGCCGCTGATCATTGATGCGCTGCTGGGCACCGGGCTCGCCCGGCCGCTGCCAGCGGCCATGCAGGCGGCGCTAGACCGGCTGCGCGGCGGGCGCGCCCGCATTGTCGCCATCGACATCGCATCGGGCCTTGCTGCCGATACCGGCGCGGCGCTGGGCGCGCCGCTTGCGGCCGATCTCACCCTGGCGCTGGGCGCGGCCAAGCCGGGCCATGTGCTGGGCGAGGGCGCGGCGCTGGGCGGGCGGCTGGCGGTGATCGATCTGGGCATCGCCATCCCCGGCGCGCTTTCGTTCACCGCGCGCCCGCGTCTGCTGCGGCCCCCGCGCGACACCCACAAATATCATCGCGGCTGGGTGATGGTGGTGGAAGGCACGCCCGGCCACGGCGGCGCTGCGGGCCTTGCCGGGCTGGCGGCGCTGCGCACCGGGGCCGGGCTGGTGACATTGGCCGGCAGCGGCGATCATCTGCCGGCGCTGGCGCTGATGCGGCGCAGTGATGACGAGGCGGCGACCCTGCTGACCGACGCGCGGCTGGGTGCGGTGGTGATCGGGCCGGGCATGGCGGCCGATGCCCGGGCGCGCGGCTGGCTGAAGCGCTTGCGCTGGGCCGGCAAGCCAATCGTGATCGATGCCGGCGCGCTGCGCCTGCTGGCTGCCGGGCCGATCGGGGCACCGGCCGTGCTCACCCCGCACGAAGGCGAATTCACCCAGTTGTTCGGCCCGGTGGGCAGCGACCGGCTGGCCGCGGTGCAGGCTGCCGCCCGCCACAGCGGCGCGGTCGTGCTGCTGAAGGGGGCGGCGACGATCATCGCCGCGCCCGATGGCCGGGCCGCCATCAACACCCATGCCGCGCCCTGGCTGGCCACCGCCGGATCGGGCGATGTGCTGGCCGGCATGGTCGCCGCCCTGATCGCGCAAGGCCTGCCGCCTTTCGAAGCGGCGCAAACCGCGGCCTGGCTGCATGGGGAGGCCGGGCAACGCCTTGGGCCGGGCGGCATTGCCGATGATCTGGTCGCCGGCCTGCCCGCCGTGCTGGCCAGCCTGTGAGCGATATCCGCCCCATCGTCCGCCTGGCGGCGCGCGGCGACGGCATCAGCGATGATGGCCGTTATGTGCCGCTCAGCGCCGTGGGCGACACGGTCGATTTCGCATCGGATCCGCCGCGCATCATCCCCGGCCTGCACCACGCGGCGCCGGTGTGCGCCCATTATCCGGCCTGTGGCGGCTGCCAGATGCAGCATATGGACGATGCCTCCTATGGCGATTTCGTGGCTGACCGGCTGGGCCGGGTGGTGGCGCTGCCGGCCGATGTGCGCGCCATCGCGCTGTCGCCGCCGCGCAGTCGGCGCCGGGCCAGCCTGAAGGCGCTGAAGCGCGGCGGCAAGCTGATCCTGGGGTTCCACAGCGAAGGCACGCATGCGCTGATCGACATCGCCGATTGCCCGGTGCTGCACCCCGATCTGATGGCGCTGCTGGCGCCGCTGAAGGCGCTGCTGCGCGCGCGCCTGAAGGATGGGCAGGGCGCCGGCATTGCGCTCACCTTGTCGGATGCCGGGGTGGATGTGCTGCTGGCCAATGTTGCGGCCGACGGGCTGGCCGCGATCGAGGCGCTGACCGGCTTTGCCGCCGCCCATGATCTGGCGCGCCTGTCGGTGGAAGGGCCGGGCGGCATCGACACGCTGGTGGAGGCGCGCACGCCGACACTGCGCATGGGCGGGGTGGACGTGGCACTGCCGGTCAATCCCTTCCTGCAGGCAACGCGGGAAGGGGAGGCGGCGCTGGTGTCAGCGGTGCTGGCAGCGGTGGGCGGGGCCAGGCGCGTCGCCGATCTGTTCTGCGGGCTGGGCACCTTTGCGCTGCCGCTGAGCCAGGGGGCGGGCGTGATCGCCGTCGATGCGGCCGGGCCGGCGGTGATGGCGCTGGGCGCGGCGGCGCGGCGGGCCGGCCGCCGGGTGGAGGTGCAGCACCGCGACCTGTTCCGCCGCCCGCTGGACGGCCGCGAACTGGCCGGGCTGGATGCCGTGGTGTTCGATCCGCCGCGCGCCGGGGCCGAAGCGCAGGCGCGGGCCTTGGCTGCATCTGCGGTGCCGTTGGTGGTGGCGGTGTCGTGCAATCCCAACACGTTCGGCCGCGATGCGAAGATCCTGATGGAGGCCGGCTATCGGCTGACGACGCTGTGGCCGGTGGCGCAGTTCCGCTGGTCGGCCCATGTCGAACTGGTGGCGCGCTTCGAACGGGGTTAGGCGCGCGAGCGGGACGCGCATCGCCACGACGGTGGCGCAGAGCGCCGGGGGTAAGCGGCTGAACTGGCGGTACGAGACGGGCTGAGGCGGAGGGGCCGGCGCAGGACGCGCCGGCAATCCCTCACCCCATCGCGGCACCCAGCCCGATCATCACCAGGCCGATCAGGCACAGGGAGGCGAGCGCGAACACCAGGAAGCGCACCACCACCCGGTTGGACAGGATCTGCACCAGGCTGTGCGCGATGCGCAGGCCCGTATAGCCCCAGGCCAGCGCCAGCGCGGTGCCGCCGCTTTCCCCCATCACCGCCAGCGCGAGGCAGGTGGCATAGAAGATCGTCGGCTGTTCCATCAGATGGTTGTAATTGTCGGCGACCCAGCTCGCCTTCACCTCGCCGGCGGCGACCAGATCGTTGCGCAGCGAACCGCCGGTGGCCCCCACCAGCTTCGCGCCATCGATCCGGGCCCGGTTCATCGCTGGAATGCGCGTGGCGTACATCCACAGCCAGACCAGCATGGTCCAGCCGGCCAGCGCCAGCATTGGCGTCAGGATCGCGTGTGACATGAAAAAACCCTCCCCGGTTGAAGGGGGAGGGTTCTTTGGTCTGGCGGGGTTTGTCAAACCGGAGAAAGGTTCAGCTGAACAATTTGCCCCCCGTTCGCGATTACGCGAACAGCTTGCCCCCCGTTCGCGATTACGCGAACAGCTTGCCCCACGCACGCTTGGCGCGGGCCTTCCAGTGGCCGCGGTGATAGGCGTCGCTGGCCAGCAGCGGCATCACGCTGCCGGCTTCGGCGAACACCATCTGCTCGATGCCGGTGTTGACCTTGCCCCACGAGGCGGCTTCCTGCAGCGTGGAGGACGAGCAGGCACCGTCGCGCACGTCGGCCACCGTGATCTGCACGGCATATTTGTGCACTTCGACATCGTGGTGGCCAAGGATTTCGGCGCAGACCACCGTATCCTGGATGAAGTTCTTCGGCACGCCGCCGCCGATCATCAGCAGGCCGGTGGTGCCGGCCTTGATCTTGATGTCGGTGAGTTCGCGGAAATCGGCGATGGCATCCAGCATCATGTATGGCTGGCCGGCCTTGGCGCGCTCAACCTGATGCTTGACGAGGCCGAAACCCGCCGAGGAATCGACAAAGGCCGGGCAGAAGATCGGCACGTCATGCTCATAGGCCAGCTTGACGAGGCTGTTCTCCTTCTTGCCGTGCTGCGTCAGATATTTGCCCATCTCGCGGATGAAGGCGCGGCTGGAATAGGCCTTGGGTTCCAGGCTGTTGGCGATCTCGAAGATGGTGTGATCGGTGTCCTGCAGCGCTTCTTCATCGATATAGGTGTCATAGATGCGGTCGATGAGGAGGGAGCGCAGCGTGTCGTCATCCGGCACTTCCAGCGCCTGATAATGCTTGTGGCCCAGGCCTTCGAAGAAATCCATGTCCACGATGGTGGCGCCGGTGGCGACGATGCCATCGACCATGTTGTTCTTCACCAGTTCGGCATAGAGGTCCATGCAGCCGCCGGCCGAGGTGGAGCCGGCGATGACCAGGAAGATGGTGCAATCGGGATCGGCCAGCATCTGGTTGTAGATGCTGGTGGCGCGCGCCAGATCGCGGCTGGTGAAGCTCATCTTCGCCATGCCGTCGACGATCGGGCGGGCATCGAAGCTGGTGATGTCGATATGCTCGACCAGCGTTGACAGCAGCTCGGCCTTGCGCTGGCGCTCGGCGGGGGTCAGTTCGGAAACGACGTGGTTCAGTTCACTCATCGCAAGAAGGCTCCTGACAAGGGGATGGCCCGGCGCGTCCGAAGATGCGCCGCCCGCGGCCGGTGGAGCCCGGCGCCGAGCGGGGAAAGCGCCCCCGCCGGATCAATGTCAGGCGGGGGCGGTGAAGTTCACTTCGAACGCAGCTGGATAATCTTGTCCGAAGACTCTTCCGTGACAGTGTAGAGCGTCGCCATCGGCTCGTCCGACACGATCACCGTCTCGCCGGCGGTGAAGCCGTTGAAACCGGTGCGCATCGCCGCGCCATAGGCACCCAGCATGCCGATCTCGACATAATCGCCAGCGGCGATGTCGGCCGGCAGGGCGAACGGCCCGCGCATGAAATCCATGTCGTCGCAGGTCGGACCCCAGAAGCTGAATTCGATGGGGCGCGCCCGGCTTTCGGTGTCGCGCACCAGCTCGACCGGGAAGCGCCAATCGATGTGCGCGGCATCGAACAGCGCGCCATAGGCACCGTCGTTGATGTAGAGCACATCACCCTTGCGGGCTTCGACACGCACCAGCACCGACGAATATTCGGCGCACAGGGCGCGGCCCGGCTCGCACCACAGCTCGGCCGAATAGGAAATCGGCAGCGCTTCGAAGGCGCGGTGGATCACCTCGAAATAGGCCTCCAGCCGGCCCGGCTCCATGCCCGGATAATGCGACGGGAAGCCGCCGCCGACATCGACGATGTCAACGGTGACGCCGGCCGCGACGATGGCGGCACGCACCTGGGTCATGGCATCGCCATAGGCCTGCGGGCTCATCGCCTGGCTGCCGACATGGAAGCAGATGCCCAGCGCATCGGCAACCTGACGGGCGGCCATCAGCACCGGCGCGGCTTCATCGGCCGGCACGCCGAACTTGGAGGCGAGGCTGAGCTTGGAATGCGAGGACGAGACGCGCAGACGCACGCACAAGGTGAGATCAGTCGCCGCGACACCATTGGTGGACGTGGCGGCAACGATCTTTTCCAGCTCGTCGATCGAATCGAGGCTGAACACCCGCACGCCGTGCAGATGATAGGCCTCGGCAATGGCCTCCGGCGCCTTGATCGGGTGCATGAAGCACAGCACGGCGTTGGGGGCCACGTCGCGCACCAGGCGGACTTCGGCAATCGACGCCACATCATAGTGCGTCAGGCCGGCATCCCACAGGGTGCGGATCAGATCAGCGGAAGGGTTCGCCTTCACGGCATACATCGAGGTGCCCGGAAACTTCGACAGGAAGAATCGGGCAGCGCGGCGTGCGGCGTGCGGGCGGACGAGGGTGACGGGCTGCGTTGGACGCAGAGCCAGCGCTACCCCCAGCGCGTTATGGTGCTTGAGCAACTCAAGGGACCTCCGGGTGGGCAAAGCATGTCGCCGCTGCGCGCTTGACTGGAAAGGTCCCGAAAGTCCTCTCCGGCCGATCGCCGGCATTGACACCAAAGCTGCCTTGCGGTGGAAGTCCCATGGGGCAGCGGAGGGCGTTGTTATGGGCAATGCCCGCTGCTGTAAAGAAGAATTTTGTTACAGTGAAAAAGCCGGTTTAAACGTGGCCTTTCAACGGCTTGCCATACTTGTGACAAAAATGTGAAAGGGCGTTTTTTCAATGGCTTCGCCGGTTTTTCATGATGATGTGGTCAAGGCGTCGCAGCGGCTGGGCCATTGGCCCGTCACCACGCCGATCATCAACAGTCCGGCGCTGGATGCGATCACCGGCGGCCGCATCTGGTTCAAGGCGGAAAATCTGCAGCTGACCGGCAGTTTCAAGTTCCGCGGCGCCATGAACCGGCTGCTGGCGATTCCCCCGGAAGGCCGGCGCGGCGGCGTGGTGGCCTATTCGTCGGGCAACCATGCGCAAGGGGTGGCGCGTGCGGCGAAGCTGCTGGGCATGCCGGCGGTGATCGTGATGCCCAGCGACGCGCCGAAGCTGAAGGTGGAGCGCACGCGCGCCGATGGTGCCGAGGTGGTGTTCTATGACCGGCTGACCGAAGCGCGCGAGACCATCGCCGCCGGCCTTGCCGAAGCGCGCGGCGCCATCATCGTGCCGCCGTTCGCCGATCCGCTGATCATCGCCGGCCAGGGCACCGCGGGGCTGGAGGCGGTGGCGCAGCTGGCCGCGCGCGGAGAGACGGCCGATCTGGCACTCACCTGCTGCGGCGGCGGCGGCCTGTCGGGCGGGTTTGCCGCCGGCAGCCAGCTGCCGATCGTGATCGTGGAGCCGGAAGGCTATGACGATGTTTGCCGCAGCCTGGCGGCCGGGCGCATCCTGCCGGTGGAAAACCCCGGCCCCACCCGCTGCGACGCGCTGCAGACGCTGGTGATGGCCGAAATCACCTTCGCCACGTTGCAGCACCACGGCGCCACCGGCGTGTCGGTGAGCGAGGCCGAGGTGGCCCGCGCCGTCGCCTTCGCCTTCCGCGAGCTGAAGCTGGTGGTGGAACCGGGCGGCTGCGTGACGCTGGCGGCGCTGCTGGCCGGCAAGCTGGACGTGACGGGCAAGACGGTGATCGCCACGCTGTCGGGCGGCAACATCGATCCCGACGTGCTGGTGAGTTGCCTCACCGAGGCGGGTGCGCTTTAAGGTTCCAGCCGGCGGGACAGTGCCGGACTCGTCATTCCGGAACCTGTTTCAGCAATGATCCAGTGAATTCAGATTTGTTCGGCATTTCAGATCAATTGCCAATCTTCCATGTCAAAATGCAAAAATTCAGGGCATCGAACATTGAAAAATTCAGCGTGACATTTTTTGATTGTCCTGATTTCCACCGTCGACCGAAATCGATCCGATTGACACAGAATCCAATTTTCCCGCTGCTATGGACTTTCAGGCTGTCCGCCTGATAGGCTTCGCCCCTGACGGCCAGTGCCCCGCATTGGCTGACGATGTCTGAGGGGAGGGGCCTTGGATCAGGTGCAAGCAAAGCCGGTGCCCGCAGGGCGCGCCAAGCGCGTCCTGCTCTGGCTGGGCGGGGCCGCGTTCAAGCTCGCGCTGTCGAGCCAGGATATCGAAGTGAAGGAATCGGACGAAAAGCCGATCGTCGTGCCGTCTCCAACAGAGGCGCAGGCGGCGCTGGACCAGTTGCTGGCCAGCGGGCCGGCCAAGCCGCAGCCCTGGTGGTATCTGGCCGGCGCCGCGCTGTTCATGTTCGGCTTTGCCGGTCTGGTCGGGCTTGGCTCCGATAATGCGGTCATGGGCCTTGCCATCGCCGTAATCGGCCTGGTGCTGTGCTATCTTTCCTTTGTGCAATATGGTTCCAACCGGGCGTTCGCGCGGGCGGTTGCGGAAGGCCGGCCGCCGCCGGTGCCGCAGCAGGCCACGCTTCCGGCCGTCGGGGTGGCGATTTCCGTGCTGCCGCTGGGCGGGGCCTGGCAATATTTCACCCTTGGCGACATCTTGCCCGCCATCCTGCTGGGCGGCTTCGGCATCCTGCTTGGCTGGCTGTGTGTCATGGGCATTGTCAGCGACCGCAAGGCGACGCGGGTTGCCGCGCTGATGGCATCCTACAAGGCCGCAGCACCGGCCACGGCCGCTGAGGCCACCGCGCTGGCAACCGGGGTGCCGCCGCTGACGGTCCGCTTCATCGCCTCCCGCGCCGCGCCCGACGCCGCGCACAGCGACGTGCCGACAGCCACGCGCAACTGCGCCGGGCGGCCGCCGCACAAGATCCTCTATCTCTACAATTTCCGGGCCGGCGATGCGGTCTATGAAAAGCTGGTCGGCGGCTTCGGCCGGCATGGTCCCTTCGTCTGCCTCGCCAGCCCGCAGGATTTTGCCCAGGGCAAGGCGCTGTTCGGCAACGCCGCCAGCACGGCCGAGGCCGAGATCGTCGCCGATGCGGCGGCCTTTGATGCGCGCTTCGCCGCCCTTGATACCGGCCTGCTGCCGCCGGGCGACAAGCGGCTGATCTCGTCGAACAACGTCACCGGCGGCTGGCCATTGTCGAAGATGCTGTGCACCGATGCCAGCTGGACCCATGCCGTCACCCGCCTGCTCGGCTGGGTGGATGTCGTGATCATCGATGCCTCCAGCTATGCGCCGGAACGCAGCGGGCTGAACTGGGAAATCGCCCATGTCCTTGAATATATCGATGTCAGCCGCGTGCTGGTGCGCACCGACGACCAATCCGATCTGTGGGCGCTGCAGCGCGCGTTCGAAGCCGGCTGGGCCGGCCTGACAGTGCGCAGCCCCAACGCCCGGCCCGATCCGGCGCCGCTCAACATCCTGGTCTATCCGGGCGACGACAAGCAGCGCACGGCCGAACAGGACAGGTTCACCACCCCGGATCTGCCCGATCCGGGCGGCGTGCTGGCCGGCCTGGGTGCCTTGCCGCGCCTCATCCTCAGCGGCCAATGGCGCCGCGCCTGCGAGGATGATCGGGCCATGGCGATCGTCTATGACGCGATCGACAGGGCCGCCGGCGCGCGCTCCGCTTAATCCAGCGCCGGCCGGGCGAAGCGGTGGCCGGCGGGCACGGACGTCACCGCGCCCGGCGCTTCCCCGAACCAGCGCGCCACTTCGGCCTGAGCGGCGGCATCAAGGTGCAGGCCCAGCTTGGTGCGCCGCCATAGCACGTCGGCGCTGCTCCTCGCCCATTCGTGATCGCGGAAATACTGCAGTTCGGCCTCGAAAATGCCGCCCAGGTTGCGGCCCAGCCCGCCGGCCAGCATCGGTTCGGCCGGGGCACCGATGCTGTGCGCCAGCCGCTTGATGATCGCCGGATCATAATTGGCCTCACGCGCCTGCAGATGGTCAAGCCAGCGCTTGAATGCGGTCTGGCCATTTTCCCCGCGGCGGCGGGAGATGGCACCGCCGGGCAGGGGGGCATCGGCCGTCCAGCGCTTCGTCTTCGGGGCGATGCGCGTCATCACGTCTTCGGCGAGCACGCGGTAGGTGGTGATCTTGCCGCCGACGATGGTCATCGCCTCCAGCCCGGGATGTTCGACCAGCCGGTAATCGCGGGTGGTTTCCTTGTCGTCCTTGCCGCTTTCCAGGATCAGCGGCCGCACGCCGACAAAGCGGTGCACGACATCATCCGGCGTCAGCGGCCGGGCGAGATAGCGGTTGGCGGCGGTGAGCAGATAATCGACATCGGCCGGCGTGACGCTGGCATCCTCCGGCCGCGCCACATCGGCTTCGGTGGTGCCGATCAGCGAATAATCCTGCTCATAGGGGATGATGAAGATGATGCGGCCATCGGGCTGCTGCAGCATGAAGGCATCGCGGCCCATGTGCACGCGGCGGGTGACGATATGGCTGCCCTGCACCAGCCGCAGCGGCGGCGCGTCGTTCACGCCCATCACCCGCCGGGCAACATCCTCCGCCCACGGGCCCGCGGCATTGATCAGACGCCGGGCCGAAAGGATGCTGCCGTCCCCCAGGGTCAGCCGCCACAGGCCATCAACCCGCTCGGCCCGCAACACCTGCGTGCGCGGCAACACGGCGGCTCCGCGCGCGGCGGCATCCTTCAGATTTTCGACCACCAGCCGGGCATCATCCACCCAGCCATCCCAATAGCGGAAGGCCGTGCGGCAATCGCTGTTCAGCGCGCGCCCGGCGCGGGTGGTGCGCAGATCGATGCGTTCCGATCCCGGCACCACGTCGCGGCGGGCGAGATGATCATAAAGGAAGGTGCCCAGCCGCAGCATCCATTCCGGGCGCATGCCGGGGGCATAAGGCAGCACAAAGCCCTGCGGCCAAGTGATGTGCGGCGCGATGTCCAGAATCACCTCGCGCTCGGCCAGCGCTTTGCGCACCAGGCCGAAGGCGCGATATTCCAGATAGCGCAGGCCGCCGTGGATCAGCTTGGTGGAGGCCGACGATGTTGCCCCGCCGACATCGCCGCCATCGATGATGGCCAGCTTCAGGCCGCGGCCGCTGGCGTCGCGGGCGATACCGGCGCCGTTGATGCCGGCGCCGATGATGGCAAGATCGTAAAGGGCGGGGTCTGTCGTCACAAGACTTCCCTAACGGCGTTGCGCTCCCTAGAAAAGGCGACATGACAGACCAACTGCTGCTTGTGCTGGATGCCGGCACCACCTCCACCCGCGCCATCGCCTTTTCCGGCAGTGGTGCGATCGTCGCCAGCGCCGCCCGGCCGCTGACCCAGCATTACCCGGCCAGCGGCTGGGTGGAGCATGATGCCGGCGAGATCCGCACCCTGTCGCTGGCCGTGCTGGAGGAGGTGGCCGCCAGCGTGGGGGTGGAGCGCATCGCCGCCATCGGCATCACCAACCAGCGCGAGACCGTGTGTTTCTGGGACCGCAGCACTGGCGAGCCGCTGTGCCACGCCATCGTCTGGCAGGATCGCCGCACGGCCGACCAGTGCGCGGCGATGAAGGCGGCTGATCCGGGGCTGGAAGCGCGGGTGCAGGCGAAAACCGGCCTGCTGCTCGATCCCTATTTTTCCGCCACCAAGATCCGCTGGGCGCTGGACAATTGGCCGATGGTGGCCGACGCCGCCCGCGATGGCCGGCTGGCGGTGGGCACGGTGGAAAGCTGGCTGATCTGGCACCTGTCGGGCGGGGCGGCGCACATCACCGATGCCACCAACGCCAGCCGCACCCTGCTGATGGACCTTGCCAGCTGCAGCTGGGATGACGAACTGATCGCACTGTTCGATGTGCCGAAGGCGGCGCTGCCGGCAATCGTCGATTGCGCCGGGCCGCTGGCGGAGACGACGCTGCTCGGCCGCCGCATCCCGATCACCGGCGCCGCCGGAGACCAGCAGGCCGCCGCCATCGGGCAGGGCTGCCTGGCACCGGGGATGCTGAAGGCGACCTATGGCACCGGCTGTTTCCTGCTCGCCCACGCCGGCGCGGCGCCGCCGGTGTCCCGCAACCGCCTGCTGGCCACGGTGGCGTGGCGGCTGGATGGCGCGCCGGCCTATGCGCTGGAAGGCGCGATCTTTGTCGCCGGCTCGGCCATCCAGTGGCTGCGTGACGGGCTGGGCATCATCGCCAGCAGCGCCGAGAGCGAGACGCTGGCGCAAAGCGTGCCGGACAATGGCGGGGTGAGCTTCGTGCCAGCGCTGGCGGGGCTGGGCGCGCCGCACTGGGCGCCCGATGCGCGCGGCGTGATCTGCGGCCTGTCGGGCGGCAGCAGCCGGGCGCATATCGTGCGCGCCGCGCTGGAAGCCCAGGGCCAGCAGACCGCCGATCTGGTGGACGCGCTTGCCGCCGATGGCGTGGCCGCCGCCATGCTGCGGGTGGATGGCGGCATGGTGGCCAACAACTGGCTGTGCCAGGATCTGGCCGACAGCCTGGGCGTGGTGGTGGAACGCCCGCGCGTGATCGAAACCACGGCGATGGGTGCGGCCATGCTGGCCGGGGTGGGCGCCGGCCTGTTCGCCGATCTGTCGGCGGCCGCTGCCGCCATGGCCGCAGCCGATGTTCGCTTCCACCCGGCGATCGACGCCGCCGCCCGTGCCGGCCGTCGCCGCCAGTGGCAGGCCGCCATCGCCAAAGTGCTGGCATGAGCCCGCTGGTCGGCCTCGCGCTGGTGGCGGCCGCCGCGCTCGCCGTGGGCGGGATCTGGCTGTGGCGTCAGCCCGGCGGCAACCGCACCAAGGCGGTGCTGATGATCGTGGCGGCGGCGGTGGTGGCGTTCAACGCGTGGGTTGCCAGCCTGCCGACGCCGGGATGAGCATGGCGTTTTTGCGCGTTTCTTGATAATCTCGGGTCTCCACTCATATTACATGTGCGTAATGTTGAGGAGGCCGTGGTGAAGTTGCTTGTTTCCCTGATTCTGCTGGGCTTCTGCGCCGCGCCGGCGCTGGCCCAGCGCCATGCCGATCTGGTCTATCTGCGCGATCACGCCCGCCGCGCCGGGCATGTCCAGCAGGGCAAGGCCGTGCCTGCGCCCGCGCCTGCACCTGCGCCCGTTCCGCCGCCGCCCGCCCCGCCGCAGCCGCCGGCCAGCGGCAAATAGGCCCCTGCGACTAAATCAAGCTTGCAACCCACGGGCTTGCCCATAGCATCGGAAAAAATGCTGGGGAGGGTTGCCATGTTTATGATCAAGGGTCGCGCATTGTCGCGCACGATGTTGGCCGGTTTGGGCGTTGTGGCCGCGCTGGGCAGCGCGGCGGCGCTGTCGGGCGGCCCCGGCAGCGGGGCGCGCGGGGTTGATGCCCAGCGCCTGGTCAATGCCCGCACCGAACCGGGCAACTGGATGACGCACGGCGGCAGCTATTTCGAACAGCGCTTTGCCGATCTCACCCAGATCAATGCCGGCAATGTGAAGCAACTGGGCCTGGCCTGGTATGCCGATCTCGACACCAATCGCGGCCAGGAAGCCACGCCGATCGTGGTGGATGGCACCATGTACACCACCACTGCCTGGTCGAAGGTGATGGCGCTGGATGCCGTCACCGGCAAGGTGAAGTGGCGGTTCGATCCGCGCGTGGACAAGCAGCGCGGCCACAGCGCCTGCTGCGATGTCGTCAACCGCGGTGTCGCCGTGTGGAACGGGCTGGTGTTCGTGGCGGCGCTGGATGGCCGGCTGATCGCGCTGGATGCCGCCACCGGCAAGCCGAAATGGACCAGCCAGACCTTCATCGACACCGCCAAGCCCTACACGATGACCGGCGCGCCGCGCGTGGTGAAGGGGCTGGTGATCATCGGCAATGGCGGCGCGGAACTGGGCGTGCGCGGCTATGTGACCGCCTATGACGCGATGACCGGCAAGAAGAAATGGCGTTTCTTCACCGTGCCGGGCGATCCCGCCAAGGGCCCGGATGGCGAGGTTTCGGACAAGGTGCTGGCCGCCAAGGCCGGCCCGACCTGGTTTGGCGAATATTGGAAGGGCGGCGGCGGCGGCACCGCCTGGGATGCCATCGTCTATGATCAGGAGCTCGACCAGCTCTATATCGGTGTCGGCAACGGCTCGCCGTGGAACCACATGATCCGGTCGCAGGGCAAGGGCGACAATCTGTTCCTGTCGTCGGTGGTGGCGCTGAAGCCCGATACCGGCGAATATCTGTGGCATTATCAGGGCACGCCGGGCGAAAGCTGGGATTATACCGCCACCCAGCCGATCATCCTTTCGACGCTGATGATCGACGGCAAGCCCCGCAAGGTGCTGATGCAGGCCCCGAAGAACGGCTTTTTCTATGTGATCGACCGGCAGGGCGGCCAGCTGCTTTCGGCCACCAGCTTTGCCCACCAGAGCTGGGCGACCGGCGTGGACATGAAGACCGGCCGCCCGATCGAGAACCCGGAGGCGCGCTATCGCACGGCCGGTGCGCTGGTGTTCCCGTCGCCGCTGGGCGCGCACAATTGGCAGCCGATGAGCTTCAGCCCTCGCACCGGCCTTGTCTATCTGCCGGCGCAGGAAATCCCGCAATTCTATGAAGCCAAGCAGGGCTTCCAGCGGCAGGAAGGCGGCTGGAACCTGGGCATCGCGCTCAACCCCGGCGGCGTGCCCGACGACCGCGCCCAGTTCAAGGCGCTCAAGGCATCGCTGAAGGGCCGGCTGATCGCGTGGGATCCGGTGGCGGGCAAGCCGCGCTGGGAAGTGGGTTATGACGGCCCGTGGAACGGCGGCACGCTGGCGACGGCGGGCAATCTGGTGTTCCAGGGCAATGGCGCCGGCACCTTCGAGGCCTTCAACGCCAGCACCGGCACGCCGCTTTGGAAATATGACGCGCAGACCGGCATCGTTGCCGGCGCCATCAGCTATGCCGTGAAGGGCGAGCAATATGTGGCGGTGATGGCCGGCTATGGCGGGGCCTATCCGCTGACCAGCGGCTTTGAAGACCCGCGCGAAGCCCGCAACGGCCGCGTGCTGGTGTTCAAGCTGGGCGGCCGGCAGCATCTGCCCAAGGCGACGCAGCCGGTGTTCGCCGCCGCCAATCCGCCGCAGGAAATGTTCACGCCGGCCCAGGTGGCCGAAGGCGGCGCCATCTATGCCGCCACCTGCGCCTTCTGCCATGGCCCGGATGCCTATTCGTCCGGCATCCTGCCCGATCTGCGCCGCTCTGGCGTGCTGTCTGATGCGGCGGCGTGGAAGGCGGTGGTCCATGATGGCGCGCTGAAGGCCAACGGCATGGTGGCGTTCAGCCAGTGGTACACGCCGGCCCAGGTGGAGGCGGTGCGCGCCTATGTCGGGGCGCAGGCGGTGAAGCTGAAGGCGCAGGAAGCGGCGGCGGCCGGCAAGTAAAGGGGAAGGGGCTGGCCGACGGCCGGCCCCTTACTTCTTCCGGCTCAGCTCCCGCATCCCGCGATCAAGGCCGTCCAGCGTCAGCGGGTACATGCGACCCGTCATGATCTCCTTGATCATGCGGATCGACTGGCCATTTTCCCAATGCTTCTCCGGAATCGGGTTCAGCCAGACCGAGGAGTGGTAGACGTCCAGCATGCGGCGCATCCACACCTCGCCGGGCTCCTCGTTCCAATGTTCGGTGCTGCCGCCGGCATAAGTGATCTCGTACGGGCTCATCGAGGCGTCGCCGACGAACACCAATTTATAATCGTGCGGGAATTTGTGGAGGATCTCCATCATCGGCGTCCGCTCGGTCCAGCGGCGCTTGTTGTCCTTCCACACCGCCTCATAGGGGCAGTTGTGGAAATAGAAGAATTCCAGATGCTTGAACTCTGATTTGGCGGCCGAGAACAATTCCTCGCACAGCTTGATGTGCGGGTCCATCGAGCCGCCGATATCCAGCATCAGCAGCAATTTCACCGCATTGTGGCGTTCGGGGCGCATGACGATGTCGAGCCAGCCCTGCTTGGCGGTGCCGCGGATCGTGCTGTCCAGATCCAGTTCGTCGGCCGCGCCTTCGCGGGCGAAGCGGCGCAGGCGCCTGAGCGCCACCTTGATGTTGCGGGTGCCCAGTTCGACCGTGCTGTCGAGATTCTTGAACTCGCGCTTGTCCCACACTTTCACGGCGCTGCCCTTGCGGCCGTCCTTCTGGCCGATGCGCACGCCTTCGGGATTGTCGCCCTGCGCGCCGAAGGGGGATTTGCCGGCGGTGCCGATCCACTTGTTGCCGCCCTCGTGGCGCTTCTTCTGCTCCTCCAGCCGCTTCTGGAGCGTCTCCATCAATTTGTCCCAGCCCATCTTCTCAAGCGCGGCGCGTTCTTCCTCCGACAGGTTCATCTCGGCCAGCGCGCGCAACCAGTCCTCGGGGATCTCGGTGGTCTCGATCGTCGGTTCGATGCCCTTGAACACCTTGGCGAACACCTGGTCGAAGCGGTCGAGCAGGCCTTCGTCCTTCACATAGGTGGCCCGGGCGAGATAATAGAAATCGGTGATCGAAAAATCGATGGCGTCGCTCTTCAGCGCCTCGATCAGCACCAGATGCTCCTTCATGGAGGCCGGGATCTTGGCTGCGCGCAGCTCTTCAAGGAAGGTGAGGAACATGGATGCCATGCTAGCAGCAACTACGGCCCGTGCCAGCGCGTCTTGTTGACAGGGCGCGGCGCGGCAGCATCGGCACGGCGGGGCAGACAGGATTTGCAGACATTTCAGGACAGGCTGGATGATGTCGGCGGCTTCGGCCCGGGCTTTGATCTGGTGCGGCTGCTGCTGTGCCACGAGGTGATGGTCTGGCACAGCATCGCGCTCACCACCGGCGGCATCGGCCCCGGCCTCGCCAGCCCGTTCTGGCTGCCGTTCAGCCTGATGGTGCCGATGTTCTTCACCCTGTCGGGCTTCCTCGTCACCGCGTCGGCGCTGCGGCTGCCGGCGCGGGATTATCTGCTCAACCGCGCCGCGCGCATCCTGCCGGCACTGGCGGCGGTCACCGGCTTTGCCATGCTGGTGGCCGGGCCGCTCACCACCACGCTGCCGCTGGCGGATTATGCCGGCGATCCGCGGTTCTGGCGCCATCTCGGCAACATGGTCGGCATTCCGGCTTATGATCTGCCCGGCGTGTTCGCCGACAATCCCTACGCCTTCGCCGTCAACGGCTCATTGTGGACGGTGCGCTGGGAAATCGGCTGCTATCTGATGATGGCGCTGCTGGTGGCCTGCGGCATCGCCCGCCGGCGCTGGCTGGTGCCGCTGCTGGCGCTGGTGTGGAGCGCGGCCTATTGCCTGCCGGGCGTGGCCGGCAGCACCGCCGCGCCGGGCCTGGCCGGCATGGCCGCGCGCCAGATCGTCAATCCCGGCGCGATGCTGTTTCCCTATTTTCTGGGCGGTGCCGCCATCTGGATGTGGCGCGACCGCCTGCCGTACAGCGGCCTCTTCGCCGCCGCCTGCCTGGCCCTGATCATCGCCGGCTCCGTGCTGCTGGATGGCCTGCGCTGGGGCAATGATCCGCTGAAGGCGCTGCTGCTGATCGCGCCGTCGGCCTATCTGGTGGCCTGGGCCGGCCTGCAGCGCCTGCCGGTGCCGCGCCCCTGGCGGGGCGGCGATTACAGCTATGGCGTCTATCTCTGGCATTTCCCGGTGCTGCAGACGCTGCAGCATTATCTGCATCTCAGCCACTGGTGGCAGCTGCTGCTGGTCGGCTTTGTGCCGGTCACCGTGCTGGCGGCGGCGTCGTGGCATCTGATCGAAGGCCCGGTGCTCGCGGCCCGGCGGCGGCTCAACCCTTCAGCGCCTTGAGCGTGCGGTTGGGCGGGATCAGCGTGTCGATGCGGCCGCCGGGGTAGAAGGCGCGGATCGGGGCCTGCGCCGGCAGCGGCTCCAGCGCCTCGGCCAGCGCCGCCACCGCCCACTGGCCGTCGCCGGAGGCCAGCCAGTCGGCACTCCACGGCTGGTAGAGCGCCACGTCTGGCCCCTCCACGCCGAAGATGCGCCCGGTGAAGCGGTTCAGATCAGACGCAAGATAGACCACCAGCGGCGAGACATGTTCGGGCAGGTGGCGATCAAAGCCGTCGCTGCGCGGCATCAGCTGGTCCACCGCCGGGCTGGCCATCACCATGCGGGTGCGCGCGGCCGGGGCGATGGCGTTGGCGCGCACGCCCAGCGAAGCCAGTTCCTGCGCGGCGACCACGGTCAGCGCCGCGATGCCGGCCTTGGCGGCGCAATAGGGCCCGCCTTCGCGCATCGGGTGCACGCCCACCGGCGATGTGGTGTTGATGATGGCCCGGCCCTCGCGCCGGCCTTCGCTGGCCCACAGCGCGGCGGCGTGATGGCAGACGGCGGTGGTGCCTTTCAGGTGGACGCCGGTTTCCAGATCATAGTCCGCCTCGGTCAGGGCGATCAGGCTGGCGGGCCGGTTGATGCCGGCATTGTTGACGACGATATCCAGCCGGCCGAACGCCGCCACCGCATCGGCAATGATCGATCCGGCCGCCGTCCAGTCGGCGACGCTGGCGCGGTTGGCAACCGCCCGGCCGCCCCGCGCGATGATTTCGGCCACCACCGCGTCGGCCGCACTGCCGGTTTGCGGCCCCTGACTTTCGTCAGGGCCGCCCCCGGTGACCGGCCCGCCCAGATCATTGACCACCACGGCCGCACCGTGGGCGGCCAGCGCCAGAGCATGGCTGCGGCCGAGCCCGCGCCCGCCGCCTGTCACAATCGCGACCTTGCCCGCAAGAAGTGCCATCGCTGAAATTCTCCCCTGAACAGGTGGAGAGTGAGCGTGGGCGATTTCGCCGGCAAGACCGTGCTAGTGACAGGAGGATCGACCGGGATCGGCAATGCTGCCGCCCGCGCCTTTCTGGCCGCCGGCGCGCGGGTGATCGTCACCGGCACCCGCGCCGGCCCCGCCGATTATGATGGCACGGATGGCGATCTGGCCGGGCTGGAATATCACCGGCTGGATCAGGGCGATCTGGCGGCGGTGGCGGCCTTTGATCCGCAGGTGGAGCGGCTGGACGCGCTGGTCGTCTCTGGCGCCAAGGTCGCCTACAAGCGGGCCGAGTTCATCCCCGAAACCTTTGCCGACGTGCTGGCCACCAACCTCACCGGGCCGATGGCGCTGGCGATGCGGTTCCGGCCGGCGCTGGCGGCGGCGCGCGGATCGATCATCTTCGTCGGCAGTGTCGCCAGCTTTCGCGGCACCATCGGCCAGCCGGCCTATTCGGCAAGCAAGGGCGGGCTGCTGACCCTGACCCGCACGCTGGCGCAGGCGCTGGGCGGGGAGGGGGTCAGGGTCAATCTGGTCGCCCCCGGCCTGGTGCGATCGAAGATGACGGCGATCACCTGGGAAAACCCTGAGCGGCTGAAGGCCACCGAAGCCCAGGTGCCGCTGCGGCGGATCGGCGAGCCGGCCGACATCGCCGGGCCGATCCTGTTCCTCGCGTCGGACACGGCGCGTTACGTCACCGGCACGTCGCTGGTGATCGATGGAGGTTTGAGCGCATGAACGGCGGGACGGGCGGGGCCGATACGTGGGCCCGCGGCAAGACCGTGCTGGTGACTGGCGGCACGCAAGGCATCGGCAAGGCAGTGGCCGAGCGTTTCCTGGCCCAGGGCGCCCATGTGATGATCACCGGCACCCGCACCCATGCCGAATGTTATGACGATCCGCCCGCCGGCGTCACCTATCTACAGGCCGATCTCACCTGGCCGGAAGCGCGTGCCGAGGTGGCGGCGCACATCGACCGGCTTGACGTGCTGGTGAACAATGCCGGGCGCGGTTCGACCAACGAATTCGAACAGGACGAGTTCGAGGCGGTGATCGACACCAACCTCAACGCGGTGATGGATCTTTCGGTGCGGCTGCACCCGCTGCTGAAGGCGGCGCGCGGCAGCATCGTCAATGTCGGCAGCCTGGCCAGCTTCCTGGCGCTGAAGGAAACCCCGGCCTACACCGCATCCAAGGCCGGGCTGCTTGGCCTCACCCGCGCTCTGGGTGACAAATGGGCGCCCGATGGCGTGCGGGTCAATCTGGTGGCGCCCGGCTTCATCGCGACCCGGATGACCGAAGGCGCGCGCAGCAATCCCGATCGCGAGCAGAAGCTGATGCGCGCCATCCCGATGCGGCGCTGGGGCGATCCCGATGAGGTGGCACAGGCCATCATGTTCCTCGCCAGCCCGGCCGCCAGCTATGTGACCGGGCAGAGCCTGGCCATCGATGGCGGGCTGATGCTGCGCTGACGGCGCGGGCAAACACGCCATTGACCGCGCGCCGCCGCTGACGTCTGCTGCCGCCGGTTCGGCAAAGGGGGAACAGCATGTTGAGGCACGGCGCGGCACTGGCCTTGGGGATGATGGCAGCGGCCGCGCAGGCGGCCCCGGCCTTTGAGGTGACCGAAGCCTCCATCCCGCAGCTGCAGGATGCGCTGTCGGCAGGCCGCGTCACCTCGCGCCAGCTTGTCAGCCAATATCTGGCGCGCATCGCCGCCTTTGATCAGGCCGGGCCACGGCTGAACAGCATCATCACGCTGAACCCCCACGCGCTGGCCGATGCCGACGCGCTGGACCGCGAACGCGCCGAAAAGGGCCCGCGCGGCCCGCTGCACGGCGTGCCCGTGCTGGTGAAGGACAATTACGACACGCACGACATGCCGACGAGCGGCGGCACGCTGGCGCTGGCCACGCTGCAACCCCGGGCCGATGCCTTCCAGGTGGCACGGCTGCGCGCGGCGGGTGCCATCATCCTGGGCAAGACGGCGCTGCACGAGCTGGCATCGGGCACTCTCACCATCTCCTCGCTGTCGGGCCAGTCGCGCAACCCTTATGATCCTGCCCGCTCGCCGGGCGGTTCCAGCGGCGGCACCGGGGCGGCGGTCGCGGCCAGTTTCGCCGCCGCCGGCATGGGCACCGATACCTGCGGTTCGATCCGCATCCCGGCCGCCTATCAGAATCTGTTCGGCCTGCGCCCGACGCGCGGCCTGTCGAGCCGCAGCGGCGTGGTGCCGCTGTCGGACACGCAGGATGTCGCCGGGCCGCTGGCGCGCAGCCTTGCCGATCTGGCCATCATGCTGGACGCCACGGTGGGCGAGGACAAGGCCGACGCGGTGACCGCCGGGGCCGACAGCCACCGCCCGGCCAGTTACCGGGCCAGCCTGTCACCCGGCACGCTGCAAGGCGCGCGCATTGGCCTGCTGAAAAGCCTGTTCCAGGCCAACCCCGCCGATGACGAGGCCAAGCCGGTCTATGAGGGGTTTGTTGCCGCCCTGCGCGCCGCCGGCGCCGAGGTGGTGATGGTGGAGATCCCCGATCTGTTCAACCAGATGGAGCAGATCAACGCCCGGCCGTATGAATTTGTCGCGGATTTCGAGCATTATCTGGCCGCCCACCCCGGCGCGCCGGTGACGACGCTGAAGGCCATTGTCGATGCCGGCCTGCATCATGCCGCGCTCGACACCCGCTTCCGCGATGCCACCAACGTGCCCGATCGCAGTTCCCCCGGCTACAAGGGCGTGCTGGCCCACCAGGCGGCGCTGCGGGCGGAGGTGGAGGCGCTGCTGGTGGCGGAGCGGCTGGATGCGCTGCTCTATCCCACCGCGCTCGGCCGGCCGCCGGTGATCGGGCAGGACGATATTGCCAGCAACTGCCGGCTTTCGGCCGGCACCGGCCTGCCGGCGCTGGCGGTGCCTGCCGGCTTCACGCCGCGCGGCCTGCCGGTGGGGGTGGAACTGCTCGGCCCCGCCTTCAGCGAGGCCCGGCTGCTGGCGCTGGCCTATGGCTGGGAACAGGCGGCCCGGCCGCGCCAGGCCCCGTTCAGCACGCCGCCGCTGGTGAATGGCAAGCCGCCGGCCGCCACCGGCGGCACGGCGGCGCTGCTGGCCGGCAAGGCGCGCGGGCGGCTGGCCTGGCGTTATGATCCGCTCACCGCCCGCCTGCAGCTTACGGCCAGTGCGGCGGGCGCGGGCCGGGATGCGCCGCTGGCCATCGCCATCCACCGCAGCGCCGATGGCAAGCCCGGCCCGGTGCTGGCGCAGCTGTTCCCCCCCGGCCAGACGCGCGGGACGGCCGATCTGATGCTGGATGCCCGCGCGCGGGCGGATCTGGCGGCGGGCCGGCTTTATGCGACGCTGCACACGGCGGCGGTGCCGCTGGGCGGCGGGCCGGCGGTGCTGGCGGGGCGAAGGGCGCCTTAAACCTGGCCGCGCCGGCTCATGAAGGCCAGCCGCTCGAACAGCATCACATCGGCCTCGTTCTTCAGCAGCGCGCCGTGCAGCGGCGGGATCAGGCTCTTGGTGTCGCGGTTCCTGAGCACGTCGATCGGCAGATCCTCGTGCATCAGCAGCTTCAGCCAATCGAGCAGTTCCGACGTGGAGGGCTTTTTCTTCATGCCCGGCACGTCGCGCATGTCGAAGAAGATGTTCAGCGCCTCCCCCACCAGCGCGCGCTGGATGTCGGGGAAGTGGACGCGCACGATGGCTTCCATCGTCTCGCGATCCGGGAACTTGATATAGTGGAAGAAGCAGCGGCGCAGGAACGCGTCGGGCAGTTCCTTCTCGTTGTTCGACGTGATGATCACGATCGGGCGGCGGGTGGCCTTGATGCGCTCGCCGGTTTCGTAAACATCGAACTCCATGCGGTCGAGCTCGGTGAGCAGATCGTTGGGAAACTCGATATCGGCCTTGTCGATCTCGTCGATCAGCAGGACGGGCAGCGTGTCCGACGTGAACGCCTCCCACATCTTGCCGCGCTTGATATAGTTGGAAATGTCGGAAACGCGCGGATCGCCAAGCTGGCTGTCGCGCAGGCGGCTGACGGCGTCATATTCGTACAGGCCCTGCTGGGCCTTGGTGGTGGATTTCACGTTCCATTCGATCAGCGGCGCATCGAAGGCGGCGGCGATCTGGGCGGCCAGCACCGTCTTGCCGGTGCCCGGTTCGCCCTTCACCAGCAGCGGCCGGCGCAGCGTGACGGCGGCGTTGACCGCGACCTTCAGATCATCGGTGGCCACATAGCCGCTGGTGCCGTCAAAACGCATCGCACGCTCCTGTCAGTTCGTCACACTCCCCAGCTAAGGCCCGGCAAGCAGCAGTGCAATCCTGTCATTGTGCCGGGGGCGGCGGGATGGCACAGGCCGGCAAAACAAGGATCTTGGGGGATATCATGACGATATTTGCAGCGCGGCCTGCGCTGGTGGCGACGGCGGCACTGGCCCTGCTGGCATCGGCGGCACCGGCACTGGCCGCGCCATCGGCGCTGCTGCGCTGTGATGGCTATGGCCGGCGGCAGACGCCGGGCGAACAGGTGGGGCGCGGGCTGGTCGTGCTCGGCACGCTCGGCCTGTTCGGCAGTGCCGAGGCCGACAATCCGGGTGCGCGCGAGACCGGCGAAAACGCCATCGCCGCCTGCACCGAAGCGCTGACCGACAGCCGCACCACCGGCAACCCGGTGCGCCGCGCCGAGGTGCTGCTGATGCGCGGCGTGCGCCAGTATGAGATGGGCCGTTTTGACGAGGCGATTGCCGACGCCCGTGCCGCCCGCACCGTCGCGCTGCCGCCGCTGGTGCGCAGCCATTTCGACCGCAACATCGGTGCCACCACCCTGATGCTGGAAGCCATCGCGCGGCTGGCCCAGAACAACCAGCCCGAAGCCGAGCGGCTGGCAACCGAGGCGGCCAATGCCCGGCCCTATGGCTTCTTCATGACCGAAGTGGCGCTGCGCATCCAGGGGCTGACTCCGCAGATCAGCGCCGAGGAAAAGCCGCTGCTCGACCGTCTGTGGCGCGTCTATCCCAATGTCATGCCGGTGCAGCACATGGAGGCGGCCGGGCAGTGGAAAGAGGCTGCGGCGGCGATGGCGACGCTGGTGTCGCTGTTCAGCAAGCCCAATGTTGTCGTTCTGGCCCGTCAGGCCGCGGTGCAGGCGCTGGCCGGTGACAATGATGGCACCGCAGCAACGCTGGCCCGTGTCGGCCAGGATATCGACGAGCTGGCCGCCAAGGCCACCGGCACCGACGAGGCGGCGCAGACCGCGGCGCAGCAGGTGGCCCGCGCCGACGAGATGGTGCAACTGGCCCGCGCCCAGCTGGCGCTGAACCAGGGCAAGCCGGACGAGGCGCGCAATTTCCTTGCCGGCCGGCCGCGCTGGCTGGCGCCGGCCTCGCTCACCGCGCCGATCATTGCCAATGTGCAGGCCAGGGCACTGGGCGCGGCGCCGGGCCTTGATCCCGCCAAGATCCGCGCCGATGCCATCAAGGTGGCGCGCGACGGGCTCAGCGGCAAGGGCGTGCTCAACCTGCTGGTCACCGGCCTGCCGCGCTGGGAAGAGCCGAACGAGGCGCAGGAATTCGGCGAGCAGATGGTGCCCACATCCAAGCTGATGCAGCCCAAGCCGGCACGCGACGGCGCCGCCACCAGCATCCTGGCCTCCCGCAGCGCCGCCATCGACACGGTGGCAGAGGCGCTGCTGGTGGCTGCCGCCCGCACCGCCGCCAAGCGTGGGCAGGACCGGTTCGCCGTGGTCGCCCATGTCGCACTGCCCGGCACCAGCCGGGTTGGCCTCACCGGCCGCGTCGGGCTGCTGGAGTTTGTCACGCCGGCCGATGCGCTGTTTGCCGGGCAGCAGGGCCGGGCCATCATGGTGGGGGAGATTGAAAGCGCGCTGGGCGGCCTCTATCGCCTGCCGCCGCCGCCGTCGCAACCGCCGCGCTAGGCGGCGTCAGCGATAGGCGTAGGTCACTTCATCGGTCTGGCCGCCGCTGAAGCCGAACATGCTGCCCCGGCTGTTGGCGGTCTGGCTGGCCAGGCGCGGCCGGCCATCGGGGCCCAGGCGGTAATCGCTGGTCTGTTCGAAATTGGTGACCTTGATCAGCAGGTTCAGCTTGAAATTCTCGCGCGCCCGCACCTTCAGGCGCGCCACATAGGGCCGGCCATCGGCGGTGGCGATCACCGCCTCGCCAGACAGGTGGGCGCTGATATCGTTGCTGTCGGCGATCACCGTGCCGGGCGGCAGCACCGGGATTTTCAGGATCTTGCGGCCATCGCCATCAACACTGATGTCCGACGCGGCGGCCATCAGGGCCGCCAGCCGGTGATAGCCGGGCACGATGCTGGCGCCGGTGCCTTTACGGAACTGTTTGAGCTGGCTGGCGCCGGGGGCCTGGCCGTTGATGCTGACCAGCCACCAGCGCTGGCCATCCCAGCGCTCCACCGTCACGGTCTTCTCGTTGATGCCGGGGCCGCGCCGGATGGCGGTGGTGGTGCGGTCAAAGGCGATGCCGGCCGGGCTGGCGGCGTGGGCTTCGGTGATGATGGCGTCGCGCAGCGGTTCCAGCCGCAGCTCGCTGACCGGCGCGGCCGCCGCCAGCCACACCGCCAGCAGCGGCAACAGGGCAAGGCGGCCTCGGCTCATGGCGTTGTTCCGTACATGATGGTGACCAGCCTCCTCAAGCGCCAACCAGGGCGGCGGCCCCCCGCCCGGCGATTGTGGCGGCGCGTTGCTGTGCCGCATCACCAGTTTCGACAGGATGAACGGCACCGGCGCTGCCGCGGTGCAGCGCGGGTGAAACAGTGGCAGCGGCGGCCGGGCGCAACATCATGGCGCGCAGGGTGAAACAGGCGGCGGCCCTTGGCAACCGGCATCCGGCGCAGATGCGGGCGCGCCTGGCCCACAAAAAACGACGCCCCGGTGTTGATCCGGGGCGTCGTCGGGAATGCTTCAGCCCCGATCAGACGTCGAGGAAGCTGCGCATCTTGCGGCTGCGCGAGGGGTGCTTGAGCTTGCGCAGCGCCTTGGCCTCAATCTGGCGGATGCGTTCGCGCGTCACCGAAAATTGCTGGCCGACCTCTTCCAGCGTGTGATCGGTGTTCATGCCGATGCCGAAGCGCATGCGCAGCACACGCTCCTCACGCGGGGTCAGGCTGGCGAGCACGCGGGTGACGGTCTCTTTCAGATTGGCGTGGATCGCGGCATCCACCGGGATCACGGCATTCTTGTCCTCGATGAAGTCACCCAGGTGACTGTCCTCCTCGTCGCCGATCGGCGTTTCGAGGGAGATCGGCTCCTTGGCGATCTTCATCACCTTGCGCACCTTCTCCAGCGGCATGGACAGGCGCTCGGCCAGTTCCTCCGGGGTCGGCTCGCGGCCGATTTCGTGCAGGATCTGGCGGCTGGTGCGCACCAGCTTGTTGATCGTTTCGATCATGTGCACCGGAATGCGGATGGTGCGGGCCTGATCGGCGATCGAACGGGTGATGGCCTGGCGGATCCACCAGGTGGCGTAAGTGCTGAACTTGTAGCCGCGGCGATACTCGAACTTGTCCACCGCCTTCATCAGGCCGATATTGCCTTCCTGAATGAGATCAAGGAATTGCAGGCCGCGGTTGGTGTATTTCTTGGCGATGGAGATGACGAGGCGCAGATTGGCCTCCACCATTTCCTTCTTGGCGATGCGGGCTTCGCGTTCGCCCTTCTGCACCATGTTGACGATGCGGCGGAACTCGCCAAGGTCAACGCCGGTGGTTTCGGCGATGCCGGCCAGCTCGCGGCGGTTCTGATCGATCGACGCGCCTTCGGCGGCAGCAAAGGCCGCCCATTTCTTGTCAATGCCGGCGACGCGGCCCAGCCAGCCCTCAGTCAGCTCGTTGCCGACATATTCGTCAAGAAAGGCCTTGCGGTTGATGCGGTGCTTGTCCGCCAGGCGCATCATGTTGGAGCCCAGCGCCATCAGCCGCTTGTTCTGGGTGTAGAGCGCTTCGACCAGCAGCTCGATCTTGTTGTTGTTGAAATGGATCGACTGCACGCCGCGCGTCAGCTCCTCGCGCAGCTTCTGATATTTCTTCTCGTCCGCCGCCGCGAACAGCGGGCCGCCGTGCAGCGACGACAGCCGGGCTTCCTGCAGTTTGTGGAACTTCTTGTAGGTGCTGGTGATCTCGGCGAATTTTTCCAGCGCCGCCGGCTTCAGCTGCTCTTCCATCTGGCCCAGCGACAGGCCGCCTTCGTCATCATCCTCGGCTTCGGCGGCGCGCTGGGTGGCGCGGCGTTCGGTGAACTCGTCCTCCTCGTCGGCGGGCGCGCTCTCCTCTTCCTTTTCCTCGTCTTCCTTGAACTGCACGGTGGGCAGATCGCTGTTTTCCGCGCCTTCCTCGGCGCCTTCCACCGGGTCCTTGGCCAGCATGGCCTCCAGATCCAGGATCTCGCGCAGCTGCATGCGGCCTTCGTTCAGGGCGTTCGACCATTCGATGATGGCGCCGAACGTCATCGGGCTTTCGCACAGGCCGGCGATCATGGTGTTGCGGCCGGCCTCGATGCGCTTGGCGATGGCGATTTCGCCTTCGCGGCTGAGCAGTTCAACCGCGCCCATCTCGCGCAGATACATGCGCACCGGATCATCGGTGCGGTCCAGCGGCGCCTTGGCCACGGTGACGGGGGCCGGCGACAGGTCGCCATCAACCGGTTCGGCTTCCGGCTCGTCCTCTTCCGGCGCGTCGGCCTCGTCGGCGGTGTCCTCGTTCTCGACGACGTTGATGCCCATCTCGTTGATGGCCGACATCACGTCCTCGATCTGCTCGCTGGTCATCTGATCCTGCGGCAGCGCCTCGTTGATCTCGTCATAGGTGATGTAACCGCGCTTCTTGGCGCGGGCGATCAGCTTCTTGATCGACGCTTCATTGAGATCGATCAGCGGAGCATCGCCATCCACCTTGGCATCTGTCGCTTCGTTCGCGGCGGTCTTGGCCATCCGATTCTGCGTCCTTGCCTGTTGTTCCCGGCTGCAACCCCGGAAAAACACTCGTTCAACGTACAACAGCCCGCCCGCCCTTGGCGTTCCCGGGCGGTGCAGGCTGCGGCTGCGTGTGTATTATACCCACCCTTAGCTGTCGCGCCGCGATTCCGCCAGTCTCATCATCGCCGCATCCAGGGCCTCGATATCACTGCGCAGCCGTTGCTGTTCCTCCCAGTCGCCTTCATCCAGGCTGGACTGGAAGCGGATGGTGGCCGCCACCAGTGCCTCGACCATCGCGGTGCGCGCCGTGGCCTGGGCCAGCGCCGCGCCAAAATCATCCTCGGCCACCCGTGCGTCGCTGTCGGCGCGCGTGAAGCTGAACCTGAGGCCCGAACCGCCGGCGATCCGTGCCGCCTCTGGCCCCAGCCCGTTGCCCGACAGATGGGCAAGCAGGGCGGCGCTTTCAAGAGCCGGATTGACAGCCACGGCCGCCAGCGCGGCGGCCAGCACCGCCGCAGTATCGTCATCGGCCGGGCGCAGCGCCGCCAGCGCGTCGCCATGGCCATCGGCAAGGCCGGGGCGCAGCAGCACGGCCGCCACCAGCGCCGTCATCAGCGGATCATCGGTGCGCGCCGCCAGCGCCTTCAGCCCGGCCGACGCGCCGGGGATGGGCGGCTGCCAGCGCTCGCCGGGCTTGCGCCGAACGCCCTGGGGCTGCCACGGCGCGCGCTGCGGGCGGGCCATGAAGGCGGCTTCGAACCGCTGGCTGAATTCCGCCTGATAGAGCGCGCGCACATCGGGATCGGCGATGCCGGCGGCGGCTTCGCGCAATTGCTGGCGGGCGTGGGCGCGGCGTTCGGGGGTGGCGGCCTCCAGCCCGGCGGTCTGCGTTGTCCAGACATGGTCGATCAGCGAGACGGCACCGGCCAGCACCGCCTCGAACGCGGCAGCGCCGCCGCTGCGGCAGATGTCATCCGGGTCCTGGCCCTGGGGCAGGGCGGCGATGCGCAGCGACTTGCCGGGCTTCAGCAGCGGCAGCGCCCGCATGGCGGCACGTGAGGCAGCGCGCTGGCCGGCGCCATCGCCATCGAAGCACAGCAAAGGTTCATCCACCAGCCGCCATGCCAGTTGCAGCTGCGCCTCGGTCATCGCGGTGCCGAGCGGGGCGACGGCCTCGGCAATGCCGGCCTGGGCCAGGCCGATGACATCCATATAGCCTTCCACCACCACCAGCCGGCCCGATTTGCGCGCCGCCGGCCCGGCCTGATCGAGATTGTAGAGCAGCCGCCCCTTGTCGAAGAGCGGGCCATCGGCGGAGTTGAGATATTTCGGCTGCACATCGCCCAGCGCGCGGCCGCCGAAGCCGACCACCCGCCCGCGCCGGTCGCGGATCGGGAACATCAGGCGGCCACGGAAGCGGTCGTATGTCTCGCCCTCCTCCGTGCGGCCGATCAGGCCGGCCTCCAGCAATTTGTCGGCGGCGGCGTCCTTCAGATGGCCGCGCAGGGCGGTGCGCGAATCGGGCGAGAAGCCCAGCGCGAAGGCCTTGACCGTGGCCGGCCGCAGCCCGCGCTTTTCGATATAGGCCCGGGCCTGGGCACCGGCATCACTGGCCAGCTGCGACTGGAACCAGCTGGCGGCGCGGGCGGTCAATTCGCCCAGACTGTCGGCAACCTCGGCGCGCGCCCTGGCTTCGGGCGACGCGGCCGGAACCTCAAGCCCGGCTTCGGCGGCCAACTGCTTCACCGCCTCCATGAACGGCAGGCCCATGTTGTCGGTCATGAAGCGGATCACGTCGCCATGGGCGCCGCAGCCGAAACAATGGTAAAAACCTTTATCGTCGTTGACGTAGAAGCTCGGGCTCTTCTCGTTGTGGAAGGGGCAGCAGCCCTTCATCTCCCGCCCGGCCCGCGTCAGCTTCACGCGGCGGCCGACCACGCCCGACACGGGCACGCGGGCACGCAGCTCGTCGAGGAAGGCGGGGGAGAGGGTCACGCCGGTGTCGTGCGGGATCGCGCCGCCGCGCGCAAGCCATCCCAGTCACCCGCCATCAGCGCTTCCTTCTTGGCGCGCGACCAATTCTTGATCTGGCGCTCGAACAGATAGGCTTGGGTGCGGGTCGGGAAGCAGGCGTTCCACATCAGGGTGAGCGGCCGGCGATTGTGGGTGTAGCCGGGAAAGGTGCCGGCATCATGCTGGGCGAGGCGCTGATCAAGATTGTCGGTCATGCCCGTATAATAGCTGCCGTCGGCACAGCGCAGGATATAGACGTGGAAATCTTGCACGGCTTTGGCCCCAGGGTTTCAGGGTGCGCGGGTGTCGGGGCATGTTGCAAGAGGGTGAGGTGCCTCGACAAGCTCGGCATGAGCGGGAGTGTGAGGGCGGCCCGGGTCAAAGGAAATGGCAGTTCCCGGATTGCAAAACCCAAACCCCGCTCATGCCGAGCTTGTCGAGGCACCCCACAATCTCACCACAACGCCAGAATCACCCCAGCGCCGCTTTCACCAGCCCGCTCGCCTTGCTCATGTCGATCTTGCCGGCAAAGCGTTCCTTCACCGCGGCCATCACGCGGCCCATGTCCTTCACGCTGGTCGCGCCGATTTCGGCCACCACGGCCCTGATCGCGGCCAGCGCCTCGGCATCGTCCATCTGTTGGGGCAGGAATTCCTCGATCACCGCCAGTTCGGCGCGTTCGGCGTCGGCGAGTTCGGCGCGGCCGCCCTTGTCATACATCTCGATCGATTCGCGGCGCTGCTTGGCCATTTTCATCAGCACGTCGGCCACCGTCACATCGTCGTCGGCCGGGGCGGTGCCGGTGCGCAGTTCGATATCCTTGTTTTTCAGGGCGGCCGCGATCAGGCGCAGCGCGCCCAGGCGGGCGGTGTCGCGCGCCTTCATGGCGTCGGTCGTGGCGGCTTTGATGGCATCGCGCAGCATGGCTGTCTCCGGGGGTGCAAATTGCGAGTTGATCTTTGTCCCCCGATAGCGTCTTGGGCGGGCAAAGAATAGATTGACGGCAGCGCCGCACACCCCTAGGTGCCCGGCCGTTTGCCCGCAACTGTAAGGAAAATGCCCATGGCCAGCGCCCCTGCGCCCGTCCAGCCCAAAGGCGCGACCGGGGTTCTGGTTTTGGCCGATGGCAGCATCGTGTGGGGCCATGGCTTTGGTGCCGAAGGCGTTGCGGTGGGTGAAGTCTGCTTCAACACCGCGATGACCGGCTATCAGGAAGTGCTGTCCGATCCCAGCTATGCCGGGCAGATCATCACCTTCACCTTCCCGCACATCGGCAATGTGGGTGCCAACACCGATGATATCGAATCCGCCAACCCGCACGCGCTGGGCTGCGTGGTGCGCGAACCGGTCACCGCCGCCGCCAATTTCCGCGCCCAGAAGCGTTTTGACGACTGGATGAAGGCCTGGGGCCGCATCGGCCTGTCGGGCGTCGATACCCGCGCGCTCACCCGCCGCATCCGCGAAGGCGGCGCGCCCAACGGCGTCATCGCCCACAACAAGGCCGGCCAGTTCGATCTGAAATCGCTGCTCAGCCAGGCGCGCGGCTGGCCGGGTCTGGAGGGTATGGACTTGGCCTCCGTGATCAGCGCCACCCAGAATTACAGCTGGGATGATGGGCTGTGGACGCTGGCCGGCGGCTATGCCGTGCACAGCGCCAACAAGGCCGGCCCGCACGTGGTCGCCATCGATTATGGCATGAAGCGCAACATCCTGCGCAACCTTGTCGCCGCCGGCGCGCGGGTGACGGTGGTGCCGGCGACCGCCAGCTTTGACGAGATCATGAGCCTGAAGCCCGACGGCATCTTCCTGTCGAACGGCCCCGGTGATCCGGCTGCCACCGGCGTGCATGCCGTGCCGACCATCCAGAAGATCCTGAACGCCGGCCTGCCTTTGTTCGGCATCTGCCTTGGCCACCAGCTGCTGGGCCTGGCCGTCGGCGCCAAGACGCTGAAGATGACGCAGGGCCACCGCGGCGCCAACCATCCGGTCAAGCGGCTGGACGATGGCCGGGTGGAGATCACCTCGATGAACCATGGCTTTGCCGTGGATACCGACACGCTGCCGGCCAACGCCCGGCCCACCCATATCTCGCTGTTCGACGGCTCGCTGTGCGGCCTGGAGCTCACCGACCGCCCGGCCTTCAGCGTGCAATATCACCCCGAGGCCAGCCCCGGCCCGCAGGACAGCCACTATCTGTTCGAAAAGTTCGTGGCCGCGCTGGCAGGTGCGAAATGAGCATCGTGAAGATCGATCCTGACCTGCTTGCCAGCGAGCTGGCTGCCAACGACGATGTGCTGGCGGCGCTGGCCGAAAATGGTGACGTGCCCGGCATCGTGCGGGCCGTCGATCTGCACTTCAAGGGGCCGCAGACCAATATCGAGATGCTGGCCGGCAATGCCGACGCCCTGGGCCTGACCTTCATCGGCTTTGCCGAATATGAAGATGGCGACTGGGCGGCCGATTTTCAGATCGACAGCACTGCTGACCGCGATGCGATCAGCGCCCTGACCCGCCGTGCCCTTGAAATCGAGCTCCTCCATGCGGTCGAATTCGACGGCTGGGGATGTGCCGCCGAAACTGGACTTGCCGACTGATGCCCAAACGCACCGACATCAAATCCATCCTCATCATCGGCGCCGGCCCGATCATCATCGGCCAGGCCTGCGAGTTCGATTATTCGGGCACGCAGGCGGTGAAGGCGCTGAAGGGGGAGGGGTATCGCATCATCCTCGTCAACTCCAACCCGGCGACGATCATGACCGATCCGGAGCTGGCGGACGCGACCTATGTCGAGCCGATCACCCCCGAGATCGTGGCGCGCATCATCGAGAAGGAGCGGCCCGATGCCGTGCTGCCCACCATGGGCGGCCAGACGGCGCTGAACACCGCGCTGGCCCTGCACCGCGACGGCACGCTGGAAAAATATGGCGTGCAGCTGATCGGCGCCGATGCCGAAGCCATCGACAAGGCGGAAGACCGGCTGAAGTTCCGCGACGCCATGGACAAGATCGGGCTGGAATCCCCGCGCAGCCGCATCGCGCACACGGTTGACGAGGCGCTGGCAGCGCTGGAATTCGTCGGCCTGCCCGCCATCATCCGCCCCAGCTTCACCATGGGCGGCACCGGCGGCGGCATCGCCTACAACAAGGAAGAATTCATCCGCATCGTCACCGGCGGCCTTGATGCCAGCCCGACGACGGAAGTTCTGGTGGAGGAGTCGGTTCTCGGCTGGAAGGAATATGAGATGGAGGTCGTGCGGGACAAGCACGACAATGCCATCATCATCTGCTCGATCGAGAATATCGATCCGATGGGTGTCCACACTGGCGATTCCATCACAATCGCGCCGGCGCTGACGCTGACCGACAAGGAATATCAGATCATGCGCAACGCCAGCATCGCGGTGCTGCGCGAGATTGGCGTCGAGACCGGCGGTTCGAACGTGCAGTTCGCCGTCAACCCCAAGGATGGCCGCCTGGTCGTCATCGAAATGAACCCGCGCGTGTCGCGCTCCTCGGCGCTGGCGTCGAAGGCCACCGGTTTCCCGATCGCCAAGGTGGCGGCGCTGCTGGCCGTTGGCTACACGCTCGACGAGATCATGAACGACATCACCGGGGCGACCCCGGCCTCGTTCGAGCCGACCATCGACTATATCGTCACCAAGATCCCGCGCTTTGCGTTTGAAAAGTTCAAGGGCGCGCAGAATCTGCTCGGCACCGCGATGAAATCGGTGGGCGAGGTGATGGCCATCGGCCGCAACTGGCAGGAAAGTGTGCAGAAGGCGCTGCGCGGGCTGGAAACCGGCCTGACCGGCTTTGACGAGGTCGAGCATCTGAAGGGCGCCACGGTCGAGGAGATCGAGGCGGCGTTGTCGAAGCCGACGCCTGACCGTCTGCTCGTCGCCGCCGACGCGCTGCGTGCCGGCATCAGTGTGGACCGCATCCACCAGATCGCCAGGTTCGAACCCTGGTTCCTGCGCCAGATGCAGGAACTGGTGGCGGAAGAGGCCAAGGTGAAGGCCGCCGGCCTGCCGACCACGGCTGATGCTTTTCGCCGGCTGAAGTCGCTGGGCTTCTCCGACGCGCGCCTTGCACATCTGGCCGGCACGACGGAGGCGGAGGTCGCCGCCGCCCGCCGCGCGCTGAATGTGCGCCCGGTGTTCAAGCGCATCGACACCTGCGCCGCCGAATTCGCCGCCAAGACGCCCTATATGTATTCAAGCTATGAAGCGCCCAGCTTCGGCGTGCCGGATTGCGAGAGCCAGCCGACCAACGCCAAAAAGATCGTCATCCTTGGCGGCGGCCCCAACCGCATCGGCCAGGGCATCGAGTTTGATTATTGCTGCTGCCACGCCTGCTTCGCGCTGGGTGACGCCGGCTATGAGACGATCATGGTCAACTGCAATCCGGAGACCGTCTCGACCGATTATGACACGTCGGACCGGCTCTATTTCGAACCGCTCACCGCCGAGGACGTGCTGGAAATCCTGCACACCGAACAGCAGAATGGCGATCTCGTCGGCGTCGTCGTGCAGCTCGGCGGCCAGACGCCGCTGAAGCTGGCGCAGGCGCTGCAGGATGCCGGCATCCCGATCCTGGGCACCAGCCCGGACAGTATCGATCTGGCTGAAGACCGTGAGCGTTTTGCGGCGCTGGTCACCGAACTGGGCCTGAAGCAGCCGGAAAACGGCATCGCCCGTTCGGCCGAGGAAGCGGTGAAGGTGGCGGAAAGCATCGGTTATCCGGTGCTGATGCGCCCGTCTTACGTGCTGGGCGGCCGCGCCATGGAGATCGTCGACACGCTGGCCCAGCTGCAGACCTATATCCGCGAGGCGGTGGTGGTGTCAGGCTCCTCGCCGGTGCTGATCGACCGCTATCTGCGCGACGCCATCGAGATGGACGTGGACGCGGTGGCCGATGGCGAGACCGTGCATGTCGCCGGCGTGCTGCAGCATATCGAGGAAGCCGGCGTCCATTCCGGAGACAGCGCCTGCTCGCTGCCGCCCTACAGCCTGCCGGCCGAGATCGTCGCCGAGATCGAGCGCCAGACCGACGTGCTGGCCCGCGCCCTGAAGGTGAAGGGCCTGATGAACGTGCAGTTCGCGGTGAAGGATGGCGAGGTCTATCTGATCGAGGTCAACCCGCGCGCCAGCCGCACGGTGCCGTTCACCGCCAAGGCCACCGGCATCCCGGTCGCCAAGATCGCCGCGCGCGTGATGGCCGGGGAGAAGCTTTCGGCCTTCGATCTCTCCCCGCGCAACATCGGCAATCATATCGCGGTGAAGGAAGCGGTGTTCCCGTTCGCGCGCTTCCCCGGTGTCGATCCGGTGCTCGGCCCCGAGATGAAGTCCACCGGCGAGGTGATGGGCATCGATGGCGATTTCGCCACCGCCTTCGCCAAGAGCCAACTCGCCGCCTCCACCGTGCTGCCGCAGACGGGCCGCGTCTTCATCAGCGTGAAGGACAGCGACAAGCCGCAGATCATTGATGCGGCGCGCGATCTGGTTTCGATGGGCTTTGAAATCGTCGCCACCGAAGGCACCGCCGCCGCGTTGGAAGCCGCCGCCATTCCGGTGACGCGGGTGAACAAGGTGGCGGAAGGCCGGCCGCACATCGTTGACCGCATCAAGGATGGTGAGATCGCGCTGATCTTCAACACCACCGAAGGCCTGCAGTCGCTGAAGGACAGCCAGTCCATCCGCGCCTCGGCGCTGTATGGCCGGGTGCCCTATTACACCACGGCATCGGCCAGCCGGGCGGCGGTGGCGGCAATCTCTTCGCTGCGGCGGCAACGGCTTGAAGTGCGGCCGCTTCAATCCTATCATAACCAATTCTGAATGGGTGGCAGCAATGCCGCCAGAGGCCCTGATGACCGCCGCAGCGGCCATCGGGGCATCATCCTTTAACGACCTGCAGGATAGTTGACCGACCATGGCCACAATCGAAAAGGTGCCGATGCTGCCATCGGGGCATGCCGCCCTGATTGCCCAGTTGCGGCAGCTGAAGGAAGTCGAACGCCCCGCGGTGGTGGATGCCATCGAGGAAGCGCGCGCCCATGGCGACCTGTCGGAAAATGCCGAATATCACGCCGCCAAGGAACGCCAGGGCCAGATCGAAGCGCAGGTGATCGAGCTGGAAGACATGCTCGCCCGCGCCATCGTGATCGATCCCAAGACGCTTTCGGGCGACAAGGCGGTGTTTGGCGCCACCGTGCATCTGCAGGATGAAGACGACAAGCCGGTCACCTACCAGATCGTCGGCCAGCACGAAGCCGACGTGAAGGGCGGGCGCATCAGCTTCTCCTCGCCGCTGGGCAAGGCGCTGATTGGCCGCCGCGTTGGCGACGAGGTGGAGGTCCACACCCCGTCAGGCGACAAATATTACATGATCGATCGCGTTGAGTTCATCTGAACCGATCATGCCGGGCCCGCAGGTGCCGGCCCCTGTGCACCCCGCGACCGTGACGCGGGTGCTGGTGATCATCAACGCCGTCATCGCCATATTGATGGGCCTGGCCGGCAGCGCCGCGCGCGGCACAATCCTGTTCTGGGGCGGGCTGGTGCCGGCGCGCCTCACCCTCGCGCTTGAGGGCCAGGTGCCGCTGCCGGGCGCGCTCTTCACCCTGTTCGGCCACATGTTCCTGCATGGCGGGGCACTGCACCTCACCATGAACATGGTGGTGCTGCTGGCCATTGGCCGGGTGCTGGAACCGGAACTGGGCTCGCGGCGCTATCTGCTGCTCTATCTGCTGTCGGGCCTCGCCGGCGGCCTGGCCGAATGGGCCTGGGATCCGCTGAGCACGACGCCGGCAGTGGGCGCATCCGGCGCCATTTCCGGACTGATCGCGGCGCAGGCCATGCTGTTCGGCCGCAGCAACAGGAGCCCGCTGGTGCAGGCGCTGGGGCTGGGCGTGGTGTGGGTGGGGCTGCAAGTGCTGTCGGGCGCGGCGCTGGCCGGGCCGGACCTGCGCATCGCCATCATGGCGCATATCGGCGGTTTCTTTGCCGGCCTGGCGCTGGCGCGGCCGCTGGCGCGCGATTAATCGACGGGCACGCCGGGGCGCGTCAACGCGGTGCGGATGACGAAGCTGGTCTTGACGCTTTCGACATTGGGCGCCGGCGTCAGCTCGCTGGTCAGGAAGCGCTGGAATTCCTGCAGATCATGGGCGACGACCTTCAGGATGAAATCGATTTCCCCGTTCAGCATGTGGCATTCGCGCACCTGCGGCAGCGAGCTGATATGATCCTCGAACGCGCGCAGATCGGCCTCGGCCTGGCTGCGCAGGCTGACCATGGCGAACACGGTGATGCCATAGCCCAGCGCCACCGAATCGAGATCGGCGTGGTAGCCGCGGATGACGCCATTGTCCTCCAGCGCGCGCACGCGGCGCAGGCAGGGCGGGGCGGTCAGCCCGGCGCGGGTGGCCAGATCGACGTTGGTGATGCGCCCTTCGGCCTGCAGATTGCGCAGGATGACCCGATCGATATCATCGATGGGCAGGCGCGAACGGTGGACCAAGAGCAAGACTCCAATGAAATAGCCGGCTCATTGATAACATTATTTCAATGTCGCGCAAGATGCCGCGATCCGGCTGCGGCGTTTGCGCAAGCCCTGCCGCCGCTGCGCCCTTGGGCTGGAATAAAATCGCATATCGCCTAAGTCAGGCCCCACACACAGGAGATTCGCTTTGATGTCGCGTCATGCCAAGGTTCTGATCATCGGCTCCGGCCCGGCCGGCTACACCGCTGCCGTCTATGCGGCGCGCGCCATGCTGGCGCCGGTGCTGATCCAGGGCCTGCAGCCGGGCGGCCAGCTGACCATCACCACCGAGGTGGAGAACTGGCCAGGCGAGACTATGGTGATGGGCCCCGATCTGATGGTGAAGATGGAAGCCCAGGCCCGTCATGTCGGCACCGAGATCATCACCGATATCGTGACCAAGGTTGACCTCTCCCGCCGCCCGTTCAGCATTGAAACCGACAGCGGCCAGGGCTGGACCGCCGACACGCTGGTGATCGCCACCGGCGCGCAGGCGCGCTGGCTGGGCCTGCCATCCGAAACCAGATATCGCGGCTTTGGCGTTTCGGCCTGCGCCACCTGCGACGGCTTTTTCTTCCGCGGCAAGGAGGTCGCCGTGGTGGGCGGCGGCAACACGGCGGTGGAGGAGGCGATGTTCCTCACCAAGTTTGCATCGAAGGTGCATCTGATCCACCGCCGCGGCGAGCTGCGGGCCGACAAGACCAACCAGGCCCGCCTGCTGGAAAATCCCAAGGTGCAGATGCACTGGCATGCCGAGGTGAGCGATGTGCACGGCCAGGACATGCCGCTGAAGGTGGAGGCCATCACGCTGACCGACACGCGCGACGGCAGCACGCGCCAGCTTCCCGTCGATGGCCTGTTCATTGCCATCGGCCACGTGCCGGCGACCAGCCTGTTCACGGGACAGCTGACGATGGACGACGAAGGCTATATCATCACCGCGCCGGACAGCACGGCGACCAGTGTGGCCGGCGTGTTCGCGGCCGGCGACGTGAAGGACAAGCTCTACCGCCAGGCCGTCACCGCCGCCGGCATGGGCTGCATGGCGGCGCTGGAAGCGGAGAGGTTCCTGGCGCGCGGCTGACGCAGCGGGCCTGAAGGGACGGATTGGGGGCCAGAGGGGGCAGGGACAGGGTGCAGGCGATCAACGTCGATTGGGAAAAGCTGCGGCTGTTCGATACGGTTGCCGAAGCCGGCAGCTTCACCGAAGCCGCGCGCCGCCTGCACATGAGCCAGCCCGCGCTGTCGCGCCAGATCGCGGCGCTGGAGGAGAGCCTGGGCGCCAAGCTGTTCCACCGCCACGCCCGCGGCCTCGCGATGACGCACGAGGGCGAGCAATTGCGCGCCGCCACCGCCGACATGCACGAACGCATCGACCGCGCCGCCCAGGCCATCGATGCCAGCCGCGACCGGCCGACGGGGGCCATCCGCCTGACCACCACCGTGTCGTTCGGATCGACCTGGCTGGCGCGGCAGCTGGGTGACTTCCTCGATCTCTATCCCGATATCAGCGTCCACCTGATGCTGGGCGACGCCGATCTCGATCTCGCCAAGCGGGAGGCCGATGTCGCCATCCGCTTCCACCGCCCGTTCCAGAGCGAGCTGATGCAGCGCCCGCTGGCCGGCATCCGCCACCATCTGGTCGCCAGCCCCGACTATATCGCCCGCCACGGCGAACCGAAGAGCGTGGCGGAGTTGGGCCAGCACCGGTTGATCGCCTATGGCGATGCCGCGCCCGATTATCTGAAGGGCATCAACTGGATCCTGGAACTGGGGCAGGAGGGCAACCCGCGCGCCGCCGCGCTGACCATCAACAACAGCCACGGCGTGCTGCAGGCGGTGGAGGCCGGCGCCGGCATCGCGGCGCTGCCATCCTATCTGATCAAATTCTCCGGCAAGGTGCAGGTGGTGCTGCCGCAGGTGGAAGGGCCGGTGTTCCGCACCTTCTTCACCTACCCGTCGGAACTGCGCCGCTCCCTGCGCATCGCCGCGCTGCGGGATTTCCTGGTCGAACGCATGACGAGTGCCGCTTTGGACATGTGAGGCAGGCTGTCGCAGGCATGGCCGCGCAGGGGAAATACCGCAATGATTTCAACAGGATGACCATATAAGACAGGGGAGAGCCATGCAGGAAATGCATGGCTGCCGCCAGTTCTTTTGCACTGCAACAAAAAGTCTGGCTGCCGTACATGGAGTGTGTCGCCGCGATAGCGGCAACGCCGGGCCCGCTGCTCCCTCCCCCTCCCCCCGCAGCCCGCCCGGCCGATCGGCCAGTCCCTCCTCCCCCCTGTGGACGGCCGGTCAGCCTGACGCGCCACCCCCCCCGGCGCGCAGGTGCAATCGAAGGGCCGGATGCTTTCCCCTCGCATCCGGCCCTTTTTTGTGTCCGGCGCCGCCGCCAGCCCTGTGGGCATGCGCCGCACGGCCTTTCCAATTGCAATCGCATCGGCTAACCCGGCGATGTCCCGGTTCGGGCCTGTAGCTCAACGGTTAGAGCAGGCCGCTCATAACGGCTTGGTTGGGGGTTCGAATCCCTCCGGGCCTACCGGTACGTGTTGAAGGAAAACCGTCCTGTCCGTTTCCCCGCCCGTGCCCGAAGACAGCGACGCCCGCCCGAAAGCCAATTGGAAAAGCTGGGCCGGTGCTGCGCTGGGGCTGGTCGTGCTGGCGCTGGCGGCCTGGGGCCTGAAGAAAATCTCCGGCCAGGTGACGATGGCCGACGTGATCGCCGAGATCAACGCCACGCCGGCGCATCTGATCGTGCTGGCGGCGATGTCCACCTTTTTCGCCTATGTCGTGCTGGTTGGCTATGATTGGTTCGCCACCCGCCACCTCGGCTATCGCATCGCCCTGCCGACCCTGGCCGCCGCCAGCTTCTCCAGCTTCACCATGAGCCACACGCTGGGGGTGACGATCCTCACCGGCGGCACCGTGCGCTATCGCATCTACACGCGCGAAGGGGTGCGGCCGGCCGATATCGCCATGATCATCCTGCTGTGCGGCTGGACCTTCTGGCTGGGCATCATCTTCGTCGCCGGCATCGGCCTGATCGTTTCGCCCACGCTGGCCGAACCGATCCGCGCCTGGGTGCCGCCGCAGTTGGAGGAATGGATCGGCGCCCTGCTGCTGGCCGGTGTCGCCGCCTACACGCTGCTGGCCTCCAGCTGGCGGCGCGAATTCACGCTGCTGCGCTATCGCTTCACCTTGCCCGACGGCAAGCAGACCCTGCAGCAGATCGCCATCGGCACCATCGATCTCGCCTTTGCCGGCGGCGCGCTCTACCTGCTGCTGCAGCCGGTGGCCGGCATTCCCGATCTGCTCACCTTTCTGGTGATCTATGCGGTGGCCATGGTGTCGGGCGCGCTGGCCCATGCGCCGGGCGGGCTGGGCGTGTTCGAACTGGTCATCGTCGGGCTGATGCCGGGGGCAGACAAAGCCGGCGTGCTCGCCGCTGTCGCCTTGTTCCGGCTGATGTACACGTTCGTGCCGTTCGTGCTGGGCGCCGCGCTGCTTGCCGTGCTGGAATTCAGGGCGCTTCGGGCAGCCCGCGCTGCTGATCTGCCAGCCGCTGCGCCAGCTTCCGACGCCAATAGGCGCTGAGGCCGGGCAGGGCGACCAGCGCCCCCAGCTCGTCGTGGCGGCCGGCCTTGCCGGCGGCAATCGGCGTGAAGCGGCTGATCGGCCAGTCCGGATTGGGCCGTTCGATCACGTCATGGCCATCGCCGGCCGCGATCATCCCCGCTTCCAGCACGCGCAAATACCAGCCACAGCGCCCCGAACGTGTCATCGCCTTCACCACCCGCGCCGTGCCCATGGCCGCGGCAAAGGTGGCGCACGGCTCCCGGATCTGGGCGATCTGCAAGGTGGCGGTGCCGCAGCGCAGGATGTCACCCAGGCACAGGCTGGTCTCGTCAAGCCCGTCCACCACCAGATTTTCGCCCATCGCGCCCGGCCCGAAGCGGGCGGCCAGATCGGGAAATTCCGCCTGCCAGCCGGCATAGCCCGACAGCGGATAGGCATAGACCGCCTTTTCCGGTCCGCCGTGCACGCGGGTGTTGCCAACCTGATCGCCATCCAGCCCCAGTTCGTGCACGGCGACCGCGTGCGCCACCGGCTGGCGGGCGCGATAGGCCGAAAGCATGCGGTGGCCGGGCAGCGGCTGCGGCCGGCCGATGCGGAGCTGCGTGATTATGCCACTTGCGATCATGGAGGCTACATCTGACATTGTGCCCCTCGTTCAACAAGCGAAAGGAGGTGATCCAGTGTCTCATTGCTTCATTCACGGCGCGAAGGCGCTGGTGGCCCCGGTTGCAATCGGGGTTCGCTGACACCAGACACCAGCAGCCAGACATCTGGCCCTTCGCGGACGGATGACAATGCGGGGCTGTCGGGACACCGGCAGCCCCTTTGTCTGGGCGGGGCCGGCGGCGGCCGCATCACCCCAGCAGCACGATCGCCTTTTTCACCGTGTAGGATGCCCCCCAGGCCAGCGGCACCAGCACCGCGCCCCAGCCGGCCAGCCGCAGCGCCCAATCGGCACGGGCCGCGGCATGGGTGCCGGTGGCGGCGATGGCCGGGGCATCGGGATCATCCTGCCACAGCTGCGGCGCCACCGGCCGCACCAGCAGTGCCGCCACCAGCCCCAGCCCCAGCAGGCCGGCCAGCATCAGGAAAATCGGGCCGTACACCGCCGGGCGCGCCACGCCGTCGGCCAGCCGCGCATCGCGGACATAGGCGACCAACAGCGGGCCGAGCACCCCGGCGGTGGACCAGGCGGTGAGCAGCCGGCCGTGGATGGCCCCCACCTGCCGGGTGCCGAACAGATCGGCCAGCCAAGCCGGCACCGCCGCAAAGCCGCCGCCGTACATGGAGGCGATCAGCGCGAAGGCGGCGACGAACAGCGCCAGCGCCGGTGCGGCCGGCAGCACCAGGCCATAGCAGATGGCCCCAAGCGTGAGCATGACGGCATAGAGCGGTTTGCGGCCGATCCGATCCGACAGGCCGGACCAGACGAAGCGCCCGGCGATGTTGAACAGGCTGATCAGCCCGACAAAGCCGGCCCCGGCGGCGGCAGCGGCATCCTTCTGGGCGTCATCGAAATCGGCGAAGGCCACCGCCTCGCCGAACAGCTGTCCGCCAAAGATTTCCTGCACCATGGGGGAGGCGAGGCCGATGATGCCGATGCTGGCCGACACGTTGGTGAGCAGCACGCACCACACCAGCCAGAATTGCGGCGTGCGTGTGGCCACGGCCATCGGCACATGGCGGCCGCCGGCCACCACTTCGGCCTTGCCGGGCGGGGCCCAGCCCGGCGCCGGCAGGCGGAAGCCAAGCGCGCCGGCGGTCATGAACAGCGCATAGCTGCCGGCCAGCACCAGCATGGCCTGCCACGCGCTCGGGCCATCGCTGCCGGCAAAGGCCTTCATCAGCTGGTCAGCCGCCGGGCTGCCGACCATGGCGCCGCCGCCAAAGCCCATGATCGCCATGCCGGTGGCAAGGCCGCGCCGATCGGGGAACCATTTCAACAGGGTGGAGACCGGCGTGATATAACCGATGCCCAGCCCGATGCCGCCGATCACCCCGGCGCCCAGCCACAACAGCCACAGCAGGTGCAGCGACACGCCGATGGCGCCGATGGCGATACCGCCGCTCCAGCAGGCGGCGGCCACCAGCCCGGCGCGGCGCGGGCCGACACGTTCCACCCAGCCGCCCCACAGCGCCGCGGCGAGGCCCAGCACGACGAAAAACAGCGTATAGACCCACACCATGTCGCTGACCCGCCAGTCGCAGTGGGTGGCGGTGAGGGCCTGGCCCAGGCTGGTGCAGGCGGGCGCGGCAAGGGCGTGGCTGAGCGGCAGCCAGAACACCGAAAAGCCATAGGCCATGCCGATGCACAGATGGATGGCCAGCGCACACGGCGGCACCAGCCAGCGATCAAAGCCGATCGGCGCCGTGATGCGCGCGCGGGACGAAATCATCTGCGAAAAACCCCCAAGGAGGCGCGGCGATGACGCGCGCCGCCGCCAGCGTCAAGCGCCGCAAGGTCGCGGACGCGCGCTCAGCCGAACAGCGGAATGATGGCTCTCAGGCCCAGCAGGATCAGCGCCGTCACGACAAAGGCCAGGCGCAGATGGCGGGTGCGGAAGGCCCGCCAGGCGGCTTCATCAAGCCAGACACTGCCATCGGGCCGCTGCACGACAATGGCGCTGCGCTGCAGCTGCGCGCGCACCCGGCGGTGGAAGGGCCGCTCCTCCTCCGCCAGTGCGATCGCGGTGCGCGGTGAATGGGCACCGCGTTCGCGCAGTTCCGCCACGATCAGCCGGCGTTCGCGGGCAAGATGCGCCGGCACGATCGGGGCGAGGGAGAAGGGCGAAGCCATGCGCCATTGTGACGCACCCGGGCGGCGGCACAAGTTACGACGGGGTCACCTCATTCCCGGCCCCACGGCAGCGGCCGGCGCTCAGCGCCCTTTCCAGGCCGGCTTGCGCTTCTGGGCAAAGGCCAGCGGGCCTTCGCGCAGATCCTCGCTGCGGAACAGGGTCTGGACGGCCGGGAAGCTGCCCTGGCCTTCATAGGCGCCGCGCAGCGACGGCGCCTCCAGCCCCTTCAGCACCGCCTGCTTGGAGGCGCGCAGGCTGAGCGGCGACAATTCGCACATGGCTGCGGCCAGCGCCCGGGCGCGCGCCATCAGCTCGGCCGCCGGCACCACCTCGGCCACAAAGCCCAGATCCCGGCCTTCGGCGGCCGACACGGTGCGGGCGGTCAGGATCATCGCCATGGCGCGCGACAGGCCGATGGCGCGCGGCAGCCGGTGCAGGCCGCCGGCCAGCGCGGCAAGGCCCACCTTGGGTTCGGGCAGTGCAAAGCTGGCTGTGTCGGCGGCGAGGATGATGTCGGCGGCCAATGCCACCTCGAAGCCGCCGCCCATGGCAACGCCGTTCACCGCCGCGATCACCGGCTTGTCGAGATCCCAGCGGCTGGTCAGCCCGCCAAAGCCGGTGGCCGGCACGGTGATGGCATTGCCTTCGGCCTGCCAGCGCAGATCATTGCCGGCGGAAAAGGCCCGCTCGCCAGCGCCGGTGATGATCGCCACCCACAGATCGGGATCGGCGGAAAAGCCGTTGAACACCTCTTCCAGCTCGGCATTGGCCGGCGGGTGCAGCGCGTTCATCCGTTCCGGCCGGTTGATGGTCACCACCAGCACGCGGCCGTCTTGTTCCACCGTCACATGTTCGTAAGCCATGGCGCATCCCTCCCGTTTGGCCCTGTTGTGCCACGCGGGGGCAAAACGCCCAAGACTAACGAAAACGCGCAACAAAAAGCCCGGCCAGTAATCTGGCCGGGCTTTCCGGTGACGAGCCGGCGCTTCGCGTCCACCACTCGGCGCCGGCTGGGACCAATGCCCCCATCTGCCCCAGCCGGCGCGCGCTGCCCTGACCCTTTACGTTGCCGTTGCGGGCCGGCGCGCAGTGGTGAAACACGCATGGCGTGGTTCTCCCGAACCGCAGGGCAGGCCCTGCGATCCGTTGGCATTGATTATGCCGATTCCCTGGACCTGTCAGGGGTCAGTTTGCCCCTGCCATGATGATTTGCCGAGGTGTGGCGCGCGTGCAACAGCGGGGGCGGCATGCCGCTGCTTGCCCTTGGGGCCAGCCATGCTAAGGCCGCGTTCATATTGCCAACGTGAAGAGAGTGACCGTGCGCCTGTCCCGTTATTTCATGCCCGTGTTGAAGGAAACGCCCGGCGAGGCGCAGGTGATCTCGCACCAGCTGATGCTGCGCGCCGCGATGATCCGCCAGACCGCCGCCGGCATCTATGCCTGGCTGCCGATGGGCAAGCGCGTGCTGGCCAATATCGAACGCATCGTGCGCGAGGAGCAGGACCGCGCCGGTGCCATCGAAGTGCTGATGCCCACCATCCAGTCATCGGACCTGTGGAAGCAATCCGGGCGTTATGATGCCTATGGCCCCGAAATGCTGCGCATCACCGACCGTCACGACCGCGAGATGCTGTTCAGCCCCACGGCCGAGGAGCTGTTCACCGCCATCTTCCAGAATGGCGCGAAGAGCTATCGCGACCTGCCGCGCAACCTCTACCAGATCCAGTGGAAGTTCCGCGATGAAGTCCGCCCGCGCTTTGGCGTGCTGCGCGGCCGCGAATTCCTGATGAAGGACGCCTACAGCTTCGATCTGGATTATGATGCGGCCGTCCACAGCTACAACCGCATGTTCATCGCCTATATGCGCACGTTCGCGCGCATGGGCCTGAACGCCATCCCGATGCAGGCCGATACCGGCCCGATCGGCGGTGACCTGTCCCACGAATTCATCGTGCTGGCCCCCACCGGCGAAAGCGACGTGTACTACCACGAAAATTGGCTGAAGCCGCGCGACACCAGCGCCGTCAATGCCGACGACCGCGCCGGCCTGGCCGCCTTCATCGACGGCCTGAACGCCGATTATGCCGCCACCGATGAAAAGCGCGATCTGGCCGCCGAAGCCGCCTGCGGCGCGGCGCTGCAGCAGTCCAAGGGCATCGAAGTTGGCCAGGTCTTCTATTTCGGGGACAAGTACACCGCGCCGCTGGGCGTGAGCGTGCAGGGGCCGGACGGCGCCCCCGTCACCCCGCTGATGGGCAGCTATGGCATCGGCGTGTCGCGGCTGGTGGGTGCCATCATCGAAGCCTGCCATGATGATGCCGGCATCGTCTGGCCGGATGCGGTGGCGCCGTTCCGGGCGGCGCTGATCAACCTGCGCGCCGATGATGCCGCCTGCGCCGCCGCCTGCGACAAGCTGTATGCCGATTTCACCGCCGCCGGCATCGACGTGCTGTATGATGACCGCGACGAGCGTGGCGGCGCGAAATTCGCCACCGCCGATCTGATCGGCCTGCCCTGGCAGGTGATCGTCGGCCCCAAAGGCCTGGCCGCCGGCGTGGTGGAGCTGAAGCGCCGCGCGACCGGTGAGCGGGTGGAAGTGCCGATTGATGCCGTGGTGGGCAGGATGTGATCACCGCCTATGAACGGATGGTTGCCCGGCGTTACCTGATGCCGGGGCAGGGGGAGGGGTTCATCTTCCTTGTCGCCGGGATCAGCCTGGTTGCCGTCGCGCTGGGTGTGGCCGCGCTGATCGCGGTGATGAGCGTGATGAACGGCTTCCGGGCCGAGCTGTTCGACCGCATTCTCGGGCTGAACGGCCATGCCGTCATCCAGGGCTATGGCAACCGCATCGATGCTTGGCCGCAGGTGCTGAAGGACACGCAGGCGCTGCCCGGTGTGCGCGAGGCGCTGCCGCTGATCGAACAGCCGCTGATGGGCAGCTATGGCGGCCGCGTCGAAGGCGTGATCGTGCGCGGCATGCGGCTTGCCGATATCCGCGGCAACGCCGAAATCGCCGGCAATATCCGCGGCGGCAGCCTCGATGCGCTGAAACCGGGGGAGGGCACGGTCGCCATCGGCGCGCGCCTGGCCGAACAGCTGGGCGTGCGCGTGGGCGAGCAGATTTCGCTGATCAACCCCGCCGGCCAGTCCACCCCGTTCGGCACGGTGCCACGCATCGTCGCCTACACGGTGGTCGCGGTGTTCGAAGTTGGCGTCTATGATTATGACAAGGCGTTCGTGGTGATGCCGCTGGCCGATGCGCAGACGCTGCTGCGGCTGGACGATGCTGTCGGCATGATCGAGGTCAACACCGACAATCCCGACCGCGCTGCCGCCATCCTGGAGCCGATGCGCCAGAAACTGGCCGGCATCGCCGTCGTCAATGATTGGCAGGCCAGCAATTCGGCGCTGTTTTCCGCTCTTGTCGTCGAACAGACGGTGATGTTCTGGGTGCTGTCGATCATCATCGTGGTGGCTGTGTTCAATATTCTTTCGTCCCTGATCATGCTGGTGCGGGCGAAAACCCGCGACATCGCCATCCTGCGCACCATGGGCGCCAGCCGCGCCGCCATCATGCGGGTGTTCGTGACGGTGGGTACGCTGATCGGCACCGCCGGGGTGGCGGCCGGCCTGGTGCTCGGCTTCGCGCTGCTCACCTTCCGACAGCAGATTGTCGATGGCGTGTCGCGCCTCACCGGCACCAGCATCTGGGACCCTTCGGTGCGCTATCTGACCATGCTGCCGGCCAAGACCGATCCAATGGAGGTGCTGGGCATCGTCGTGCTTGCCGTGCTGCTGTCGTTCCTGGCCACGCTCTATCCGGCGTGGAAGGCCGCCTCCACCGATCCGGTGACGGTGCTGCGCTATGAGTGAGCCGGTGCTGGCAGTGATGGGCCTGGCCCGCAGCTTCGCCCAGGGCGAGGCGCGCATCGACGTGCTTGCCGGGGTCGATCTGGCCATCGCGCCCGGTGAGATCGTGGCGCTGCTCGGCCCGTCCGGTTCCGGCAAGTCCACGCTGTTGCAGGCGGTCGGCCTGCTGGAAGGCGGCTTTTCGGGCCGCATCCGCATCTGCGGCGAGGAGGTGGGCAGCCTTGACGATCTTGGCCGCACCCGGGTGCGCCGGCAGCGGCTGGGCTTTGTCTATCAGTTCCACCATCTGCTGCCCGATTTCACCGCGCGCGAGAATGTGATGCTGGCGCAAATGGTGGCCGGCGTCGCCGAGGCCGAGGCTGCCACGCGTGCCGACGCCCTGCTCGGCGCGCTCGGCCTTGGCGCGCGGCTCACCCACAAGCCGGCGCAGCTGTCAGGCGGGGAGCAGCAGCGGGTCGCCGTCGCCCGCGCGCTGGCCAACAGGCCGGCGCTGGTGCTGGCCGACGAGCCGACCGGCAATCTGGACGAAGCCACCGCCGGCCTGGTGCTGAAGGCCTTCCTTGATCTGGTGCGCTCGTCGGGCGCGGCGGCGCTGGTGGCAACCCACAATGTCGCGCTGGCCGGCCAGATGGACCGGGTGGTGACGTTGCAGCAGGGGCGGCTGGTCGCGGCCTGACACCCACTGCGCCGTGGATAAGTCGCCGCGCGCCCTTCAACAATGCGCGGCAAGCGGCCATGATGGTGCCATGGCCCACGCCGGATTCGTCCCTCTTCGCTGTCACAGCGCCTTTTCGATGCTGGAAGGCGCGATCCAGCCGGAAGCGCTGGCCAAGGCGGCGCGCCAGCTGAAATTTCCCGCCATCGGGCTGGTGGACCGTGCCAACATGTTCGCCGCGATGGATTTTTCCGCCGCAGCCAAGGATCAGGGCGTGCAGCCGGTGATCGGCGCGCTGCTGCCGATCGAGCGGCCGGGATCGGCCACATTGCACAATCGCGCCGTGATCGACTGGCTGGCGCTCTATGCCCAGGATGATGCCGGCTATGCCAATCTGATCGCGCTGGTCTCTGACTCGCATCTGGGGGCGGAGGTCGCCGGCGATCCGGTGCTGACGCTGGACCAGCTTGCGGGGCGCAGCGACGGCCTGATCTGCCTGACCGGCGGCGCCGATGGCGCGCTGGCCCGCCTGCTTGCCGAAGGCCAGTCGGCCGATGCCATCGCCGACCGGCTGGAAGCGCTGTTTGCCGGCCGGCTTTATATCGAGATCGCGCGCAGCGGCGATGCCATCGAACAGAAAAGCGAAGCCGGCCTGCTGAAACTGGCCGAAGCGCGCGGCCTGCCCATCGTGGGCACCGCGCCGGTGAAATTCCTCACGCCCGACATGCACGAGGCGCACGACGTGCTGCTGTGCATTGCCGACAGCAGCTATGTGGAGGCGGGCGATCGCCGCCGCTCCAACCCGCAGCAGTGGCTGAAGCCGCCAGCCGATTGGCACGCGCTGTTCGCCGATCTGCCCGAAGCCATCGCCAACACGCTGGTGGTGGCCCAGCGCTGCGCGGTGATGACCAGCGGCCGCAAGCCGATCCTGCCGCGCCTGGCCGCCGGCGGGGAGGATGAGGCGATGAAGGCGGCCGCCGAGGCGGGGCTGGAAAAGCGGCTCGATGTGCTTGGCCTCGATGCGGCGGCGCGCCTGCCTTATCGTGAGCGGTTGGCGTTCGAGGTCGGCGTGATCACCGACATGGGTTTCCCCGGCTATTTCCTGATCGTGGCCGATTTCATCCAGTGGGCGAAGGGGCAGGGCATTCCGGTTGGCCCGGGGCGCGGTTCCGGCGCCGGATCGGTGGTGGCCTGGGCGCTCACCATCACCGATCTCGATCCGCTGGAGCATGGGCTGCTGTTCGAACGCTTCCTCAACCCCGACCGCGTCTCCATGCCGGATTTCGACATCGATTTCTGCGAAACGCGGCGCGGTGAGGTGATCGACTATGTCCAGCAGCGTTATGGCCGCGCCCAGGTCGCGCAGATCATCACCTTCGGGAAGATGAAGGCCCGCGCCGTGCTGAAGGACGTGGGGCGCGTGCTGCAGATGCCCTATGGCCAGATCGACCGGCTGGCCAAGCTGGTGCCCAATCATCCCACCGATCCGTGGACGCTGGCGCGCACGCTGGGCCGCGGTGCGGACAAGGATGGCCGCAAGTTTCCCGGCGAGCCGGCCTTCATCGAAGAGGTGCGCCGCGATCCCAAGGTGAAGCGGCTGGTGGAGATCGCGCTGCAGCTGGAAGGCCTGCCGCGCCACAGCTCCACCCATGCCGCCGGTGTGGTGATCGGTGACCGGCCCTTGAGCCAGCTGGTGCCGCTCTACCGCGATCCCAAGTCGGACATGCAGGTGACGATGTTCGAGATGAAGGCCGCCGAAAAGGCCGGCCTCGTCAAGTTCGACTTTCTTGGCCTGAAAACGCTTTCGGTGCTCGACCGTGCCGCCCAGATGCTGCGCGCGCGCGGCGTGGTGGTGGACTGGGCGACGCTGCCGACGGGCGATCCGGCCGTGTATAAGCTGCTGGCCGAAGGCGACACGGTGGGCGTGTTCCAGTTTGAATCGGAAGGCATGCGGCGCGCGCTGTCACAGGTGCGGCCCGACTGTTTTGCCGACATCGTCGCGCTGGGCGCGCTGTATCGCCCCGGCCCGATGGACAATATTCCCAGCTTTGCTGCCCGCAAGGCCGGGCGCGAGGCGGTGGAACTGCTGCATCCGATGATGGAGCCGATCCTGCGCGAGACCTATGGCATCATCGTCTATCAGGAACAGGTGATGAGCCTGGCGCGCGAGTTGGCCGGCTACAGCCTGGGCCAGGCCGATTTGCTGCGCCGCGCCATGGGCAAGAAGATCCATGCCGAGATGGTGGCGCAGAAGGCCGGCTTCTGCGAAGGCGCGGCCAAGAACGGCATCGAGGCGGCCACGGCCGACGCCATTTTCGAATTGATCCTGAAATTCGCCAACTATGGCTTCAACAAGAGCCACGCAGCGGCCTACGCGCTGGTGTCTTACCACACGGCCTGGCTGAAGACCCATCACCGCGCCGAATTCTATGCCGCATCGATGGCGTACGATATCGACAACACTGATCGCCTGTCGATCTTTGTCGAGGATGCCCGCCGCTCTGGCATCGGCCTGCTGCCGCCGTGCATCAACGGCTCGGCCGCCGATTTCACCGTGGCCGATGGCGCCGTGCGCTACGCGCTGGCTGGCCTGAAGGGCGTGGGCCTGAAGGCGATGGAGGCGCTGGTTGCCGAGCGTGACCGCACCGGCCCGTTCCGCGATCTCGCCGATTTTGCCCGCCGCGTCGATCCGCGCGGGCTGAACAAGCGCCAGCTGGAAAGCCTGATGGCCGCTGGCGCCTTTGATACCATCCATCCCAACCGCGCCGGTGTGCATGCGCTGGCCGAAGCGATCATGGCCAGCGCCCAGGCGGCGCAGGCGGAGCGGGAATCGGCGCAGGTGGCGCTGTTCGGTGATGCCACCGGGGTGAGCGACCATGCCAGCCTGGCGCTGATGGTGCCCAATGTCGAATGGAGTGTCGCCACCCGCATGGCGCACGAGCAGGAGGCGTTCGGCTTCTTTTTCAGCGGCCACCCGGTCGATGGCTTCGCCAATGTGCTGACCGCCAATCAGGTGGTGAGCTTTTCCGACGTGCTAGACATCACTCCGCCGCCGGGTGGCGGCCGGCGCGGCGTGATGATGGCTGGCCGGCTGGAAGAACGGCGCTGGCGCACGACCCAATCCAACCGGCGCTACCAGTTCCTCACCTTTTCCGATCGCAGCGGCCAGTTCGTCGCCAGCTGCTTCGACGAGGAGTTGCAGGAAAAGATCGAGAGTATCGCAGGCGAGGCGCCGGCCCTGCTGCTCGGCATGGAATTGCAGTGGCGCGAGGGCGAGGATGTGCCGCGCTTCACCCTGCGCACCGCCCGGCCGCTGGCCGAACTCGCCAAACGCACGCGCGGCCGGCTGGTGGTGCAGTTGGCGCACCCGCATGATGTGGAGGCGCTGCTGGCGGCGCTTGGCCCCGCCCCGGCGCAGGGGCGCGGCGAACTGGTGGCAGAGGTGGCCACCGCAGCCGGCCCGGCCCGGCTGGTGCTGGGCCGCAATTTCCTGATCGACGCGGATCTGGAAGCCGCGCTGGTGCGCGCGCTGGGCGCCGACCGGGTGGTGCAGGAAGTGCTCGACCCGCCGCAACTGGCGCTGGTGGGGTAGGGGGCTTTTGCGGCCCCGCGCCTGATCCGTCCCGCCACACTTACGGAAAAATGCGGAGGCCCTGTCCGCAGTTTTGCGTGGATTTGCGGCTTTGCGTAGTGTATCTCCGTGAAATCTGTCCTGGGGAGGTCCCGATCATGGCCACACGTCTGACTGACACGCGCGTCACCCAATCGCTGCCGCAGGGCAGTGTCACCTGGCCGCTGCCGCCGCGCCATCGCCCCGATCTGCCCAACCTGGACAAGGCGACGCTGGAATCCTATCTGCGCTCCGCCCCGCTCGAAGAGATCGACATCGCCGATCCGCTGTGGTGGGAGACGGACACCAACCATGTCTATTTCAAGCGCCTGCGCAGCGACGCGCCGGTGTTCTTCACCCATGTCAACAGCAACCGCCACCGCGGTTTCTGGAACGTGACGCGCTGGAATGACGTGATGGCGGTGGACACCAACCACCAAGTTTTCAGTTCCGAAGCCACGCTGGGCGGCATCACGCTGTTCGACATGGACCAGGATTTCATCATGCCGATGTTCATCGCGATGGATCAGCCCAAGCATGATGTGCAGCGCAAGGCCGTCAATCCGATCGTTTCGGGCCAGAATCTCGCCGGTTACGAGGCGCTGATCCGCGAGCGCACCCAGGAAGTGCTGGATGGCCTGCCGCGCGGCGAAGCGTTCGACTGGGTTGACCGCGTGTCGATCGAGCTGACCAGCCGCATGCTGGCCACGCTGTTCGGCTGGCCGCAGGAGCGCCGCCGCATGCTGACCTATTGGTCGGACATTTCGACGTCGGATCCGGAACTGCCGGGCAATCCGGGCAAGGAAGAGCGTCAGGGCATCCTGCTCGGCATGCTTCAGGAATTCACCATGCTGTGGAACGAGCGGGTGAACAGCGAACCGACGGGCGATCTGGTGTCCATGCTGGCCCACAACCCGGCCACCCGCAACATGCCGCCGATGGAGTTCATGGGCAATCTCGTGCTGCTGATCGTGGGCGGCAACGACACCACCCGCAACTCGATCACCGGCGGGGTCTATTTCCTCAACAAGAACCCGCAGGAATATGCCAAGCTGCGCGCCAACCATGGCCTGGTTGAGAATATGGTGAGCGAGATCATCCGCTATCAGACGCCGCTGGCCCACATGCGCCGCACCGCGCTGCAGGACACGGTGCTGGGCGGCCAGCTGATCCACAAGGGCGACAAGGTGGTGATGTGGTATTCGTCGGCCAACCGCGACGACACGGTTCTCGACCGGCCGGATGAGTTTATCATCGATCGCGCGCGCGCGCGCCAGCACATGTCGTTCGGTTTCGGCATCCACCGCTGCGTCGGCAACCGCCTGGCGGAACTGCAGCTGAAGATCCTGTGGGAAGAAATCCTGAAGCGCTTCGACAACATCGAGGTGCTGGACGAGCCCGAGCGCGTGCCGAGCGCGTTCGTGCGCGGTTACAAGAAGATGATGGTCCGCATTCCGGCCTGAGGGAGCAGCATGGTCAAGATCATTTACGTCGAGCACAACGGTGCCCGTCACGAAGTCGATGTGCCGGAAGGCGAAAATCTGATGGAAGGCGCGGTGCAGAACAATGTGCCGGGCATCGATGGCGATTGCGGCGGCAATGCCGCCTGCGCCACCTGCCATTGCTATATCCCGTCGGAATGGGAAGCGCTGACGGGTTCGCGCTCCGACCAGGAAGATGCGATGATCGAGCTGGCGGACACGGCGAAGCCGAACAGCCGTCTGGCGTGTCAGATCAAGGCGTCTGCGGCGCTGGACGGGCTGGAACTGCACATGCCGGCAACGCAGCATTGATCGCAGCCGGGCGTGTGAATAACGCGCAGCGTTATTCACCGACTCCGGCAAGATCGGCCAGCGACCGAAAAAGGGCGGCTCTCCAGCCGCCCTTTTTTGTGTCGTCTGACGGCGTGGCTCCGTCACGCCCCTTCCTTTCCTTCCTTTCTTCCCCCCCCCACAGCGGACTCGGCGGCTCCGCCGCCGGCCGCGCGCCCACGGCCTTGTTCCGCGATGGTGGGGTGCCTCGACAAGCTCGGCATGAGCGGGGAGGGGCCTGACCGCCAAGAACCAAAGGCCAAGGTGCGCCCGGCCCACCCCCTCCCGCAAGCGGGAGGGGAGCCGTGTGCCCGGCTTGCCCAATCTGCCAAACCCCACCACACTCGCCCCATCAACCCCGGGGACCCCACCACCATGCCCATCTCGCTCCACGCCGCCTTCGTGCCCTCCTGCCGCCAGATCATCGGCGGTTGCCTGAACATCCTCGCCAAGGCCGAAGCCGCCGGCATCGACACGCTGGCCGATGCGCGGCTGGCGCCGGACATGTTCCCGCTGCCGTTCCAGGTGAAGCAGGTGGCCATGCACAGTGCCGGCGCCATTGCCGGGGTGCGGGTTGGCACATTCTCCCCCGGCGGCGCGCCGCTCGATCCCGATTATGCCAGCTTCACCGCCGCGCTGCAGGCCGCCGATGCCGAACTGGCGGCGGTGACGGAGGCCGAGATGGAAGGCTTCATCGGCTGCACCACCGTGTTCGCGTTTGGTGAGCGCAAGCTGCCGTTCAAATCGGAAGATTTCCTGCTCAGCTTCAGCCAGCCGAACTTCTATTTCCACGCTTCCATGATGTACGCCATCCTGCGCAATCAGGGCCTGGCGCTTGGCAAGATGGATTATATGGGGCGCCCCCGCTTGGCGCTGTGAGGGGCGAAGCGCGTGTCGCATTGCCGTCCCGGCGCGGCCGTTCCATAAGCCGCGGCGAAGGAGATTCGATCATGACCCGCGCTCTCATCCTCGCTGCCCTCATTGCCGCGCCGGCCCTGGCTGCACCCGTGCTGCAGGGCCCGCCCAATGTGCCGGAAAAGAGCCCGGCCTTCGCCGGCCAGACCCGCGCTGAAGCGGTGACGGCCAAGACGAAGCTGAACGTTACCGAGATCGCCAGCGGCCTCAACAAGCCGTGGGGCGTTGCGCTGCTGGATGGCGGGCGCTTCCTGGTCAGCGAAAAGGCCGCCGGCCGCCTGACCATCGTCGCCGCCGATGGCAGCAAGACCCCGGTGACCGGCACGCCGGCCACCGATGCCCGCAACCAGGGCGGCATGCTGGGTGTTGCCAACCCCGGCGATGGCTGGATTTACTGGAGCTTTTCGGAACCGCGTGAGGGCGGCAACGGCACGGCGGTGGCGCGCGGTCACCTCATCGGCAGCGAAATGCGCGACGTGGCGGTGATCTTCCACCAGCTGCCGACGCTGGATTCGCAGCAGCATTTCGGCGGCCGCCTGGTGTTTCCCAAGGATGGCACGCTGATCATCACGCTGGGCGAGCGTTCGATCCTGCCGGGGCGCATGCAGGCGCAGAAGCTTGACAGCCTGCTCGGCAAGATCGTGCGCGTGAACCGCGACGGTTCGATCCCCAAGGACAATCCGTTCGTGGGCAAGGAGGGCGCGCGGCCGGAAATCTGGTCGTACGGCAACCGCAACGTGCAGGGTGCCGCGCTGGATGCCAAAGGCCGGCTTTGGGAAGTCGAGCATGGCCCGCAGGGCGGTGACGAGCTGAACCTGATCCAGAAGGGCCATGATTATGGCTGGCCCAGCATCACCTATGGCGAGGAATATTCCGGCAAGCCGATCAGCGACAACGCCACCCAGAAGGATGGCATGGAACAGCCGGTCTATTATTGGGATCCGGTGATCGCGCCGTCGGGCATGATCTTCCACAGCGGCAAGGCCGCCCCGGAATTCAAGGGCAATGTGTTCGTGGGCGGCCTGCGTTCGATGGCGCTGGTGCGCCTGGTGCTGAAGAACGACCGCGTGGTGGGCGAGGAGCGGCTGCTGACCGACCGCAAGGAGCGTATCCGCGATGTCATCGAAGGGCCGGCCGGCGCGATGTATCTGCTAACCGACGATGCCAACGGCAAGCTGCTGAAAGTGACGCCGGCCCGCTGACCGGCTGCGGCCGGCGGGGCCGCTCGCCGGCCCCGCGCCGTTAACGGTTCCTCCCCGCAAAGCGGAAAAACTGTCGGAAATCTTTACGACTCTGATTGTTAAAAAAATAATAAATGGTCTGAAAACAGGATCTTAGCAGTTTGGCCCACTTCTTGCAGGATGTTTAACGTAAAGTCGTTAAACCCACGAGGGGAACAACCATGCGGACCTACACTCAGATCGCCTTGGCTTCGCTGCTCGCCACCACCCTCGCCGGCCAGGCGGCGGCTGTCACGCCGTTGCAGACGGTGTTCACCGGCTCCAACAGCAACGTCAACACCGTCACGCAGACGGCCACCCGCGCCACAACCAACGGCACGGCCACGACCACCACCCCGGCGGGTTCGCCGCTGGCAGCGCCGTCGGTGCTGATCTCCAAGTTCGACACGACCACCGGCATCCTGGTCGGCGCCAGGGTCAATGTCAGCGGCGTGGTGAACAGCGTCAGCAGCCGCGTGAATGCCACGGTGCCGGCCGGCGGTTCCAACACGGGCAAGATCGCGACGGCCAATTCGAGCAACTTTGTCGGTGTTGTCTCGGGCACCGGCTTTTCGGCCATCACCGGCACTGCGGTGAGCTCGCAGCGCGTCTGCTCCACCGCAACCGTGCCGTGCACCACGTCCCCGAGCCAGGCATCGACCGGCGCCACGACGACGCTGGCCGGTTCGGCGACGGTGGCCACCGCGAGCCTGGGTTCCTATGCGGCGAATGACGGCAGCAGCGTGGCACTGGCCCGCACCGCCACCGGCACGACCTCGGTCACCACCGGCAACCGGGCGACCAATGCCACCGCGACCAGCCAGTTCAGCTTCAACGGTGGTTCCTACGCGATCACCTATGATTATCTGCTGTTCTCGCAGCCGTCGTTTGATGGCAACTCCCAGGTCACCGGCCTGTCGCTCGATCTCGGCCGGTTGCGCCTGTCGGGCTCGCGCACGGTGAATTTCACCTTCTACAACCTGCCGGACAGCTCGGTCCCCAATGGTGTCGATCACACCGCCGGTGCCAGCCTGATCTCGATCACGCCGGCTTCGCAGGGTGGCCCGTTCTCGATCTCGGCCACGCCGTTCACCAACCTGCTGGCGGGTGCGTCGACCACCTATCAGGTGACGTTCGCGCCCACTGCGCATGGCGTCAGCACCAACAGCTATACCTTCCTGTTCCGTGATTATGCCCCGGGCGGCATCGGCCAGCAGGATACGCAGCTGACCCTGGATGTGACCGGCACCACCGTTCCGGAACCGGGCAGCTGGGTGCTGCTGATGGCCGGCTTCGGCCTGGTGGGCATCACCGCCCGCCGCCGCCGCCAGCGCGTGGTTGCCGCCTGATCGGCGCTGCCTGCCTTTCGAACAGCAAGGGCGCTGCCACCGGCAGCGCCCTTTTTGTTTGCGCCCCCGGGCCGGGGCTGTGGTGGCGGCGACAATCGGCCAGAACGACCGTGGTGAAGCCGCCTGCACCTTGACGCGGCGCTGCCGCTTGGCTATGGCGCGCGCTCCAAACCCCATGCAGGGAACATATCCGGTGCCAGGCGCAATGCCTTGCTCCCCCTGCAGCGGCCCAACCGGAGGTAAGATACTATGGCGGCTCCTGTCGTTTCCATGGCGCAACTGCTTGAGGCAGGCGCCCATTTCGGCCACCAGACGCACCGCTGGAACCCGAAGATGAAGCCCTACATCTTTGGTGAGCGCAACGGCGTCCACATCATCGATCTGTCGCAGACCGTGCCGCTGTTCGCGCGCGCTCTCGATTTCACCCGCGCCAGCGTGCAGCACGGCGGCAAGGTGCTGTTCGTCGGCACCAAGCGCCAGGCGCAGGATCCGATCGCCGAAGCCGCCCGCCGCTGCGGCATGCACTATGTCAACCACCGCTGGCTGGGCGGCATGCTCACCAACTGGAAGACGATCTCGGGCTCGATCCGCAAGTTCAAGCAGCTGGAAGAGACGCTGTCGGGTGACACCGCTGGCTTCACCAAGAAGGAAGTGCTGAAGCTGACGCGCGAGCGTGACAAGTTCGAAGCCTCGCTGGGCGGCATCCGCGACATGGGCGGCCTGCCTGACGTGATCTTCATCATCGACGTCAACAAGGAAGAGCTGGCCGTCAAGGAAGCCAATGTGCTGGGCATCCCGGTCGTGGCCATCCTGGACAGCAACACCGATCCGAGCGGCATCGCCTTCCCGGTTCCGGGCAATGACGACGCCAGCCGCGCCATCCAGCTTTATGTCAACGCCATCGCCGATGCGGTGATCGACGCCAAGCAGGGCCGCGCCGCCGACATGGGCGTTGACCTGGGCGCGATGGAAGAGGCTCCGGTCGAGATCGTTGCCGAAGCCGAAGTCGCCGCTGAAGCACCGGCTGAAGCGCCGACCGAAGCGTAAGGCGTCCCCCACCTTATTGCGGGAGGCTGGGCGCCAAAGGTGCCCGGCCTCTTGTCACAGGCATTTCATGTGAGCCGTGCACAGCGCGGCCACCAACCCTCAAAAGGAGCAACCCATGGCTGATATCACCGCCAGCATGGTGAAGGACCTGCGCGACAAGACCGGCGCGGGCATGATGGACTGCAAGAAGGCCCTGGCCGAAACCGCAGGCGACATGGAAGCCGCCGTGGATTGGCTGCGCGCCAAGGGCCTGGCCGCTGCCGCCAAGAAGGCCGGCCGCACCGCCGCCGAAGGCCTCGTTGGCGTGGCCGTTGCCGGCACCAAGGGTGCCGCTGTCGAAGTCAACAGCGAGACCGACTTCGTGGCCAAGAACGACATCTTCCAGGCCTTCGTGTCGACCGTGACCGGCCTGGCGCTGGACACCGGCGCCGATGCCGCCGCGCTCGCCGCGCTGCCCTTCCCGGGCGCTGACGGCACCGTGGCCGACAAGCTGACCGCCAACATCGCCACCATCGGTGAGCACCAGAGCCTGCGCCGCACCGCGACGCTGGAAGTGAGCGCCGGCGTGGTTTCGGCCTATGTCCACAACGCCATCGCGCCGGGCATCGGCCGCATCGGCGTGCTGGTCGGCCTGGAATCGGCCGCGCCGGCCGACGTGCTGGAGCCGCTGGCCAAGCAGCTGGCCATGCATGTGGCCGCCGCCAACCCGGTGGCGCTCGATGAAGCCGGCCTCGATCCGGCGCTGGTGGAGCGTGAGCGCGCCATCGCCCGCGAAAAGGCCGCCACCAGCGGCAAGCCGGCCGAAATCATCGAGAAGATGATCGAAGGCGGCGTGCGCAAGTTCGCGCAGGAATCGACCCTGGTGAATCAGCTGTTCGTGATCGACGGCAAGTCGAAGGTGAGCGATGTCGTCGCCGCCGCCGCCAAGGCCGCCGGCACGCCGATCACCCTGAAGGGCTTTGTCCGCATGCAGCTGGGCGAAGGCATCGAAAAGCAGCAGAGCGACTTCGCCGCCGAAGTGGCTGCCGCCGCCGGCCTGTAAGACCGCGCAGCGTTGCTGGAATGGGCGGGCCGGGGGCAACCTCGGCCCGCTCTTTCGTTGTGGGGCAGTGCCCCCGCCAGCCTTTGTCCACGCATTTTCGTGAGGCTGCCGCTTGGCAGCGCGGGCTGGCGCGGCTAGTGACCGTGGGTCCCCATGTCATTGGCCAGAGCACCATGCCCGGTTTCAAACGCATCCTCCTGAAATTGTCCGGCGAAGTGCTGATGGGGCAGGGTGCCTATGGCATCGATCCGGAACAGGTGGCGCGCATCGCCAGCGAAGTGAAGGCCGTGCACGACACCGGCGTGGAGCTGTGTGTCGTGGTGGGCGGCGGCAACATCTTCCGCGGCCTGGCGGCGGCGGCCAAGGGCTTTGATCGTGGCAGCGCCGATTATATGGGCATGCTGGCCACGGTGATGAACGCGCTGGCCATGCAGAACGCGCTGGAAAACATCGGGGTCGTCACCCGCGTGCAATCGGCCATCCCGATGCCATCCGTGTGCGAGCCCTATATCCGCCGCCGTGCCGAGCGCCATCTGGAAAAGGGCCGGGTGGTGATCTTCGCCGCCGGCACCGGCAACCCGTTCTTCACCACCGATACCGGCGCTGCCCTGCGCGCCGCCGAAATGAACTGCGGCGCGCTGTTCAAGGGCACCAGTGTCGACGGTGTCTATGATGCCGATCCCAAGCAGGTGCCCACGGCTCGCCGTTATGACCGGGTGAGCTATTCGACCGTGCTGGCCGACAATCTGAAGGTGATGGACGCCAGCGCGGTGTCCATGTGCCGCGACAACGACATTCCCATCATCGTGTTCAACATCCGCGAACCCGGCGCGCTGCTCGCCGTGGTGGCGGGTGGCGGCACCTCAACCATCGTCACAGGAGATGCCAATGGCTGATTTCGAGCCGGGCCCGTTCAAGGCCGATCTGGAGCGCCGCACCGCCGGCGCCATCGACGCGCTGAAGCATGATCTGACCGGCCTGCGCACTGGCCGCGCCAACACCGCGCTGCTCGATCCGGTGCAGGTGGAAGTCTATGGCTCGATGATGCCGCTGAACCAGCTTGCCACCGTGGCCGCGCCGGAACCGCGCATGCTCAGCGTGCAGGTGTGGGACCGTACCAACGTCACCCCGGTGGAGAAGGCCATCCGATCGGCCGGCCTGGGCCTCAACCCGATCACCGACGGCCAGACGCTGCGCCTGCCGATCCCGGACATGACCGAGGATCGCCGCAAGGAAATGGTCAAGCTGGCCGGCACCTACGCCGAAAAGGCCAAGATCGCCGCCCGCAACGTGCGCCGTGACGGCATGGAAGCGCTGAAGGCAGCCGAGAAGAAGGGCAAGATCAGCCAGGACGAGCAGAAGCGCCTGGAAACCGACGTGCAGAAGATCACCGACAAGGCGATTGTCGATATCGATGCCGCGGTGGCTGCCAAGGAAAAGGAAATTCTGGGCAAGTGAGCCTGGCGGCCGCCTCGCAGGCGGGCGGCGGTGGGGACGATCCCGCAGCCGGGCCGTGTCGCCACCTTGCGATCATCATGGATGGCAATGGCCGCTGGGCGAAAGCACGCCGGCTGCCGCGCATCGCCGGTCACCGCGAAGGCGTGGAGGCGGTGCGGCGCGTGGTGGAAGCCGCGCCCGGCCTTGGCCTCAAGGCGCTGACGCTCTACGCCTTTTCCAGCGAGAACTGGAAGCGCCCGGCCGATGAGGTGACAGACCTGATGGGTCTGCTCCGCCACTATGTCAGCCACGAGATCGACAATCTCCACAGGAACAATGTCTGCCTTGATTTCATCGGCGACTGGCGGGCGCTGAACGCCGATCTCGTCAGGCTGCTGGAGGTGGCGCGGGTGCGCACGGCGGCCAACACCGGGCTGAAACTGGTGATGGCGCTGAACTATGGCGGGCAGGGGGAGATTGTGCGCGCGGCGCGGGCGCTGGCGGCGCAGGCGGCCGCCGGCACGCTTGACCCTGACAGCATCACCGCCGACATGGTGGCAGCCCATCTCGACACCGCAACCGTGTGCGGCGGCCTACCACCGCCCGATGCGGTGCTGCGCACGTCGGGCGAATTGCGCCTGTCGAACTTCCTGCTCTGGCAGGTGGCCTATGCCGAATTTCTGGTCACCGAAACGCTGTGGCCGGATTTCGATGGCGCCGCGCTGGCCGCCGCGCTGGACGAATTCGCGCGGCGTGAACGCCGTTTCGGCGGGCGCTGAACCATGGCGGCGAGCCCGTTGCAGCAACGCGTGGCCACCGGCCTGGTGCTGGTGGCCGTGGCCGTGGGCGCGCTGTGGGCCGGCGGCTATCCCTTCGCGTTGCTGGCGGCGGCGGCGGTGCTGATCATGTTCACCGAATGGACGGCGATGCAGCGCCTGCCGCTGCTGCTGCGCCGCATGGGGCTGGCGGTGCTGGCCGCCGCGGTGTGGGTTTCGGCGGTGCTGGGCCAGCCGGTGGATGCGCTGGTGCTGCTGGGCGGCGGGGCCGGGCTGCTGGGCCTGTTCGCCGGCCGGATGCAGCGCGGCACGGGCCGACCGATGGCGCTGGGACTGCTCTATTGCGGGCTGCCGGCGGTGGCGCTGGTGTGGCTGCGCGCCGCCCCCTGGGGCTTTTGGGCGACATTGTTCGTGATGGCGGTGGTGTGGGGGGCCGATATCGCCGCCTATTTCACCGGGCGGGCGTTGGGCGGCCCCAAGCTGGCGCCGGCGATCAGCCCCAACAAGACGTGGAGCGGCGCCATCGGCGGCCTGGCGGGATCGCTGGCGGTGGCGGGCGGCATGGCCCTGCTGTGGCCGGGCTATGCCAATGCGGCCGGCATCGGCCGTCTGTGCGCGCTGGCGCTGCCGCTGGCGGTGGCGTCGATCCTGGGCGATCTGTATGAATCGGCCCTGAAACGCCGCGCCGGCGTGAAGGACAGCGGCCGCATCCTGCCCGGCCATGGCGGGGTGATGGACCGTCTGGACGGGCTGGTGCCGGCAGCGGTGCTGGGGGCAGGGGCGTTTGCGATGACGGGGTGGGCGGGATGACGCGCAGTTTGACGATCTTGGGGGCGACCGGCTCGGTCGGCAGCCAGACGCTGGACCTGGTGGCGCGCAACCCCGGCCGCTGGCGGGTGGAAGCGATCACGGCGGGCAGCGATGTCGCCGGGCTGGCCCAGGCGGCGAAAGACTGCGGCGCGCGTTTTGCCGCCATTGCAGATAGCGCGAAGGGGGAGGCGCTGAAGGAGGCGCTGGCCGGTTCGGGCATCGAAAGTGGGGCAGGGGAGAGCGCGCTGGTCGATGCCGCCGCCCGCGATGCCGAGATCGTCATCACCGCGATTGTTGGTGCGGCCGGCCTGCATCCCACGATGGCGGCGGTGAAGCGCGGTGCCCAGATCGGCATCGCCAACAAGGAGACGCTGGTTTGCGCCGGCCCGGTGGTCACCGCCGCTGCCGTGGCGCACGGGGCGACGCTGCTGCCGGTGGACAGCGAGCACAACGCCATTTTCCAGGTGTTCCCGCATGATGATCCGCGCCAGGTGGAGCGCATCATCCTGACCGCGAGCGGCGGGCCGTTCCGGCAGCGCAGCCGCGAGGCGATGCGCGGCGTTTCGGTGGCGGACGCCTGCAAGCACCCGACGTGGAGCATGGGCGCCAAGATCAGCATCGATTCGGCGACTCTGATGAACAAGGGGCTGGAACTGATCGAGGCGGCGCAGCTGTTCCCGGTGCCGGTGGCCAAGCTGGACGTGATCGTCCACCCGCAGTCGGTCATCCATTCGATGGTCGAATATGTCGATGGCAGCGTGCTGGCCCAGCTCGGCAGCCCGGACATGCGCATCCCCATCGCCTATGCCATGGGCTGGCCGGAGCGTATCGCCACGCCGGCGCAGCGGCTCGATTTCGCTGCCGTGGCCAATTTGAGCTTTGAAGCGCCGGATCTGGAACGCTTTCCCTGCCTGGCGCTGGCCTGGGATGCGATGCGTGCCGGCGGCAGCGCGCCCTGCATCCTGAACGCCGCCAACGAGATTGCGGTCGCCGCGTTCATCGCCGGGCAAGCCGGCTTCCTTGATATCGATGCCATCGTGGCAGGCACATTGGACATGGTGGCTTCGGGCCCGGTGGCGACGCTGGAAGAGGTGATGGCGATCGACGCCGCCGCCCGCGCCGCCGCGCGCAGCCTGGTGGCAAGGCGCGCCGCATGACCGTGCTGGCCGCCCAACCCGGGATCATCTTCACCCTGGCCAGTTTCGTGGCGATGATCGCCGTGCTGGTGGTGGTGCACGAAGGCGGCCATTTTCTTGCCGGCCGGCTGTTCGGCGCCCGGATCGAAGCCTTCGCTGTCGGCTTTGGCCGCGAACTGTTCGGCCGCACCGATCGGCGCGGCGTGCGCTGGCGTATCAATGCCGTCCCGCTGGGCGGTTATGTGAAATTCGTCGGCGACATGAACGAGGTGAGCCAGATCGATCCCGCCATCCTGGCCCTGTCGGAGCCGGAGCGGCGCGGCCTGTTCGCCTTCCTGCCGCTGTGGCAGCGCGCCATCATCGTCGCCGCCGGTCCGGCGATCAATTTCCTGTTCGCCATCCTGATCCTCGCCAGCTTCAACCTGACGCTGGGCCATCAGGCCTCACCGCCGGTGGTTGACCGGGTGATGCCGGGCAGCGCGGCGGAAGCTGCCGGCCTGAAGACGGGAGACCGCATCCTCGCCGTCGACGGCGAGGCGGTGTCGCGGTTCGAGGATATCACGGCCCAGATCGTCACCGGCACGGGCCGACCGGTCAGCCTTACACTCACGCGCGGCGGCGAAACCCGCGAGATCCGGGTGACGCCGGCGATGGTGGAAAGCCGCGACCGCTTCGGCAATGTGACGCGCCATCCGCGCCTGGGCATCGCCCGCCCGCCGGAAGTGGTTGAGCGGGTCGGGCCGGTGGCGGCGGTGCGCTGGGCGGTGGCCGACACCTGGATGATCACCCAGTCGATCTGGCGCACGCTGCATCAGGTGGTGCTGGGCGAGCGGGATCTGAGCGAGATGGGCGGCCCGGTGAAGACTGCGCAGATGGCCGGCCAGCAGGCCAGCCTTGGCCTGGTTTCGGCCGTGGCCTTCATGGCCTTCTTCTCGATCAACCTGGGCTTCATCAACCTGCTGCCCATCCCCATGCTGGACGGCGGCCATCTCTTGCTCTACGGCATCGAGGCGGTGCGGCGGCGACCGGTGGCGGAACAGGTCCAGCAATGGGCCTTCATGTCCGGGTTTGCCGCGCTGATGTCGCTGATGGCCGTGCTGACCTGGCATGACATCGGCTCGATCGGCATCTGGAACCGCCTGGCGGGCTGGCTGGGATGATGTCCGCTGCCGGTCATAAATATTGTGGTGCAGGCATCGCGGGCCCAGCCTGCGGGCGGCTGTGCCGATGGGTGGGATACTGGTGGGGTTGATGGAAGCCACGTTCGCACGTCCTGAACCGGACAGGGATCGCCCGGGCAAGGATCGGCGCGCTGCCAACTGGCGGCGTCCGGTGGCGCTGTTGCTGGTCACCACCGCGCTTGGCGCCATCGCCACCCCGGCCGATGCCCAGCGCCGTCCGCGCCAACCGGCCGCCGAACCGCTGCGCCCGTCGGCCGAAGCTGAAGCGCGTGCGGCGGAATCGCGTGACCAGTCGGCGCTGCCGCTGTCGGCCGCCACCGTGGGCGTGGTGCGCAGCATCGTGGTGCGCGGCACCGAACGGCTTGAGCCGGAAACGGTGCGCTCCTACCTCAACCTCGTGATCGGCGACCGTTATGACCGTGACGCGCTCGATACGGCGCTGAAGTCACTCTATGCCTCCGAACTCTTCGCCGATGCCACCATCCGCGACGACAATGGCGCGCTGACGATCGAGGTGAAGGAAAATCCGGTGATCAACCGGATCATCATCGAAGGCGCCAAGCGCGTGAAGGAGGAGAAGATCCGCGAGGAAATCCGCCTCGCGCCGCGCCAGATCTTCACCCGTTCCAAGACCCGGGCCGATCTCGGCCGCATCCTGGAGCTGTATCGCCGGGGCGGCCGCTTTGCCGCCAGTGTCGAACCCAAGCTGGTGCAGCTGGAACAGAACCGCGTCGACGTGGTGTTCGAGATCACCGAAGGCCCGAAATCCAAGATCCGGCAGATCAACATTCTGGGCAACGAGCGCTTCAGCGAAGGCCAGATCCGCAAGCAGATGGCATCGAAGCAGGCGCGGGGCTGGCGCTTCTTCACGTCGAACGACACTTATGATCCCGATCGCCTGGCCTATGACCAGCAGAAACTGCGCCAGTTCTACCTGACGCAGGGCTATGCCGATTTCCGCGTCGCCTCCACGGTGGCGGAGCTGACGCCCGACAAGAAGGATTTCGTCGTCACCTATGTGGTGGAAGAAGGCGATCGCTACAAGTTCGGCAAGGTCGATCTGGAAAGCCAGCTGCGCGACATCAAGCCGAAGGAATTCCGGCCGATCATCCGCATCAAGGAAGGCGACTGGTACAACGCCCAGCTGATCGAGAACACGGTCGAGAGCCTGACCGAAACCGCCGGCCTGCTCGGCTATGCCTTTGCCGATGTGCGCCCGCAGTTCGACCGCAACAAGGACGATCTGAAAATGAACGTCACCTTCCAGATCGGGGAGGTGCCGCGCGTCTATGTGGAAAAGGTGTCGATCAACGGCAACACCGTCACCCACGACAATGTCATCCGCCGCGAATTCCGCCTGGCCGAAGGCGATGCCTTCAACTCGATCAAGGTGAAGCGCTCGAAGGACCGTCTGCTCAGCCTGGGCTATTTCCAGGACAAGCTCGACATCGAACAGAAGCCGGGCACCACGCCCGATCGCATCGTGCTGGAAGCCAATGTGCAGGAACGGCCGACCGGCGAACTGCAGCTGTCGGCGGGCTTCTCCTCGATCGAACGCTTCATCTTCTCGGCCAGCGTGCGCCAGCGCAACTTCCGTGGCCGCGGCCAGGAACTGCGGCTGTCGGGCAATATCTCCAGCTATGCCAAGTCGATCGAGGCCGGCTTCACCGAGCCTTATCTGGCCGGCCGCAACCTGGCGCTGGGCCTCGACGTGTTCCGCCGCGATTTCCGCTCGTTCCGCTTCACCGGAAACAATTCGCGTGACACCACCTACACGCAGGTTTCGACCGGTTTCCAGGTCCGCACCGGCTTTTCCATCACCGAATATTGGGCGGCCTCGCTGCGCTATGGCCTCAGCCGCGAACAGGTCGGGCTGGATCAGAACATCTTCTTCACCAATGGCGTCTGCGATCCGCTGAAGGCCGGGCGCTTCCTGTGCGAACAGCTGGGCAACCGCACCGTCTCGACGATCGGCTATTCGATCATCTTCAACAGCCTGAACAACATCCGCCTGCCGTCGAGCGGCCAGCGCTTCACCTTCAGCCAGGATCTGGCCGGCGTGCCGGTGGGCATCAAGTTCATCACCACGCGCGCCAACTATGATTATTTCACCCCGATCTTCGGATCGGGCTTCGTGCTGAACCTGGGCGCCGAAGGCGGCTATGTCACCGGCTATGGCGGGCAGGATGTGTTCCTGACCAACCGCTTCTTCCTGGGTCAGCCGCAGTTCCGCGGCTTCAACATCCGCGGTGTCGGCCCGCGCGTGCTGCGCCGGCCGCTGGATGCCACGGGCGCCATCGTCCAGGATCGCCGCCGCGCGCTCGACGACGCGCTGGGTGGCCGCGCCTATTATCTCGCCCGTGCCGAAGTGCGCATTCCGATCGGGGCGGCCGGCAGCGAGCTGGGCCTGCGCCCGTCGGTGTTCATGGATGTCGGCGCGCTGTGGAGCCTGAAGAAGCCCAACCTCACCTGCCAGGACGGCCCGACCGGCCCGGCGCCGGTGGTGGCGGGCCAGACCGCGCCCTGCATCGCCAGCGACGGCGTGTCGGCCGGCTTTGTCGAAGAATTCCTCGGAAACTCGCCCAAGCCGCGCGTTTCAGTGGGTATCGGGGTGAACTGGAACTCGCCGTTCGGGCCGTTCCGTTTCGACCTCGCCAAGGCCCTGCTCAAGCAGCCGGGCGATGATCCGCAAATCTTCCAATTCAACGTAGGGACCGCATTCTGATGAAGAAGACCTTGATTGCGCTGGCGCTGGCCAGCGTCGCCGCCCCGGTGCTGGCCCAGCAGCTGCCGCCGACGGTGCTGGTGACGATTGACCGCCAGGAAATGATCGCCTCGTCGGCCGCCGCCAAGGCCGCCCAGAACGAACTGAAGCCGAAGGCCGATGCCCTGAACGCCCGCCTGGGCCAGCTGCGCGTCAGCCTGTCGGCCGAGGAAAAGACCCTGCGTGACACCCAGCCCCAGCAGGGTGCCGCGCCGGTCGCCATCCAGGCCTGGCAGGCCAAGGTGCGCGATTTCGACACCCGCCGCCAGCAGGCCGATCAGGAACTGCAGCGCCGCCAGGCCGAACTGCAGGCGTCGGAACAGTGGGTCGTCAAGCAGATCAACGATGGTGCCCAGCCGATCATCAGCCAGATCATGCGGGAACGCGGTGCCAACATCGCCGTTGACGAGCAGGTGACCATCCAGCACGCCGCCGCCATCGACATCACCGCCGATGTCATCGCCCGCCTCGACAAGGCGCTGCCCAAGGTGTCGACCACGCCGCCGGCCGCGCCGGCTGCGCCCGCCGCCGTGCCGCCCGCCGCTGGCGCCACCCCGCCGCGCTGATGAGCGATCCGAACCCAACCACGGCCAGCACCGCTGATGTGCTGGCCGTGATGGCACTGTTGCCGCACCGGTTCCCGATGCTGCTGGTTGACCGGGTGATCGACATGATCCCCGGCCAATCCGCCACCGGCATCAAGGCGGTGACGATCAACGAGCCGTTCTTTGCCGGCCATTTCCCGGCGCGGCCGGTGATGCCCGGCGTGCTGATCGTCGAGGCGCTGGCCCAGACCGCTGGCGTGCTGGCCATCCACAGCGCCCGCACCAAGGCGCTGGCCGCCGGCGATGCCAATGCGATGGCCGATCGCCTTGTCTATTTCATGGCGATCGAGAATGCCAAGTTCCGCACGCCCGTGGAGCCCGGCTGCCTGCTGCACCTGAAGGTGGAAGTGGTGCAGGACCGTGGCCGGGTCGCCAAATTCGCTGGCCGCGCCGAAGTTGACGGCAAGCTGGCGGCCGAGGCCAATTTCACCGCGATGATCGCCGACCCGCCCTCGGCGTGAGGCCCCCATTGCAGCCGGCGCTGGCCATGCCCATATAGGTTTCATGGCCAGCCCCCTTGCCTCCCTGCTGCTGATTGCCGGCATCCTTTCGGCCAACCAGTTTGCCGCCGATGTCGCGCGCTCCGGCCCCAAGCCGGCGGTGCAGCATCTGGTGGACGGCGGTGATTGGGGCCGCGTGATGGCCGCCATCCGCAGCGGTTCGGCGGACTGGATCGCGCTGGCACCGGATCTGGCACGCGGTGCCGACGGGCCGCGCAGTTCCGAACTCACCGTGGCGCTGGCCGCCGCCCTGCCGGTCGCGCCGTCTGACGTGCTGGCCATTGTCGATCTGCGCCGCAGTCCGGTGCTGGGTGTGCAGGCCGTGTGTGGTGCGCCGGTTGGCAGCCATGCGCCGGCCGATCACGCCGCCTATGTTGCCGATGCGAAGGACGCGGTGGGACTGCTGCCGGATGTGGCCGCGGCCGGCAAGGCCAAGGCGCAGTGCCTCAAGGAGCTGGCGCAGGCCCGCTAGCCGGCGGGCGCGATGCCCACAGGCAGGCGCCGGCGATGATGGCCGCGCCCAGCAATGTGGTGGTGGCCACCGCCTCGCCGAACACCAGCCAGCCGAACAGCGCCGCCCACGGCAGGGCGCTATACTCCAGCACCGCCGACACCTGCGCCTCCAGATGCACATAGCCGCGCGCCATCAGCTGCACGCCGATATTGCCGGCCAGCCCCATCAGCGCCATCAGGCCCAGATCCGGCAGCGGCGGCAGCGCCGGCAGGGTGAGCAGCACGGGTGACAGCCACAGCATCGGCACCAGCGCCGCGATCAGCGTGATGACCGTTGCCCCATCGGCCTTCGCCCGGCTGCGCAGGATCACCGCCGAAGCGCCGTACGGCACCGCTGCAAACACCGCCGCGCCGGCCGCCAGCAGATCATCGCCGTCCAGCCGGGGCATGCCGCCCACGGTGACGAGCACGCCGGCAAAGCCGATCACGCCGGCGGCGAGGCAGCGCGGCTGCAGCGGCTCCTTCAGATACAGCGCCGCCATGAACGGCACGGTGAGCGGCCCGATGAAGGTGAGGGTGAGCACCAGCGCCATCGGCAGTTTCGAGATCGACCAGAAAAAGGCCAGCGCCATCGCCGCGATCAACGTGCCGCGCACCACATTGGGTTTCAGCCCGCCGGGCGCCACCCACGGCCGCCCCTGCGCCTGCCACACCGCCAGGCCGATGATGCTGCCGGCGATATAGCGCCCCAGCGTCGCCACCGCCGCGCCGTGGCGCAGCGCCAGATATTTTGCCAGCACATCAAGCACGCACAGCGCCCCGATGCCCGCCAGCACCAGCAGCAGCGCCTGCGCGCGGGAGGGAGGGGCGGCTGACATGCCGGCGGCTTAACCGTCGTCGTCGCTGCCGTCCATCATGCGCTGCCGGCCGACCGCCCGCACCAGCGCGGCGGCGAGGTAGAGGCGGCGCGGCACGCTGCTCAGGAACACATATTCGGCATCGGTGGTGTGATAGCCAACGCCGGGCAGGCCGAGGAATTCGATCACCGGCACGCCGGCCAGCGCGGCATAGCCGGCATCGGTGCCGCCGCCGGTGCGCGGGGCCAGCGGCAGGCTGCGCCCCAGCCCGGCATAGAGCGCCTGCGCCTGCGCGATCAGCGCCCGGCTCGCCGGGGTGACATCGAAGGGCGGCCGGTTGACCTTCACCTCGGCCGTCACCTGCGCGCCGGCAACGCCCGGCAGCTTCAGCCGTGCGAGCAGCTCGCTGCGGAACTCGTCAACCTCGGCCATGGTCGCGGTGCGCAGATCGCCCACCAGCGTCACATTGTCGGGGATGATGTTGCGCACGCCGCGGTCCTGGCTGATCACCGTCCAGTTGAAGCGGCGCTTGCCCTGGCCGCGATCAAGATCCTTGGTCACGCTGATGACATGTGCGGCCTCCACCAGCGCGTTGACGCCGGTTTCCGGCGCGCCGCCGGCATGGGCGGCCTTGCCGCGGATGGTGACCGTAACGGTGTTGGTGCCCGACGTGCCGCTGACCAGCACTTCCGGATAGGATGTCGGCTCAAAGCTCAGCACCGCGCTCTGGCCCTTGGCAAGATCGGTGATGATCGGGCCGGAGCCGACCGAGCCGCGCTCCTCGTCGGTGTTGATGACGACGGTGAGCTCGGCATAATCCCGTGCCGACAGCAGCGGCAGCGTGTGCAGGATGACGGCCAGGCCCGACTTGTCGTCGGCGATGCCGGGGCCGGAGGCGAGCGGGCCATCCTTGCTGTCCACCAGCCGGAACGGCGCCCGGGCCAGCGCGCCTTTCTGGTAGACCGTGTCCATATGGGCGATCAGCATCACCCGCCCGCGGCCGCTGCCCTGCCAGCGCGCCACCAATATGTCGCCGGCGGTGCCGGGCAGCGGCTTCACGCGGCTGACACTGCCGCCCAGCGCGGTGAAGCGGGCTTCGAGCAGGCGGGCCATGCCCTCCAGCCCGGCGGCATCGCCGCTGCCGCTTTCGATCTCGACCAGGCTTTTCAGCGTTTCGGTCAACGCCGGCGCTTCGGCGGTGGCGGCCTTCAGCAGCGCCGCATCAGGTTTGGGCGCGGCCAGCGCCGTGGTGGCCATCAGCGCGCACGCGGCGGCAAGCAAGCTCTTCATCAAAATCCTCCCCGCCGCCACCATAGCGGGGCGGGACGGCTTGTCACGAGCGCATGCGGGCAAGATCGTCGCGGTGGTTGAGATTGGCGAGCGGGCCGAGATCGACGGCGCGGGCGCCGGTGCCGCCCACCCAGTCGCGCACGCGGCGCTGGCCCCGGCCAAGGAAGCCGTCCAGCCCGGCGGCGAGGCTGACGGGCCAGAGGCCGACCAGCGGCTGGCCGAGGGCGTGGGCCGGGCCGGGGCCGAGCCGGGCCAGCCAGTCGGCGGGCAGGGCGGGGCAATCGACCGGCAGGCTGACGACATAAGTGAAGCCGTGCGCGGCGGCATGGTGCAGCGCGGCGTTGAGGCCGCCCAAGGGGCCGAGATCGGGGGCCGGCCGGTCGGGCAGGCTGGTCACGCCCGGCCAGTCGCGCCCGGCGACGGCGATGGTGCAGCCGCTGAGCGCCGCGATGGCGTGGTCGATCAGCGGCCGGCCGCCGAGCAGCGCCAGCGCCTTGTCGCTGCCGAAGCGGCGGGAGGCACCGCCGGCGAGGACGACGCCCAGCGCCGTCACTTCGTCTCTTCGAACAATTCCCGGCCGATCAGATAGCGCCGGATCTCGCTGGTGCCGGCACCGATCTCGTACAGCTTGGCATCGCGCAGCAGGCGGCCCGTGGGATAATCGTTGATATAGCCATTGCCGCCGAGGCACTGGATCGCCTCCAGCGCCATCCAGGTCGCCTTTTCGGCGGTGTAGAGGATGCAGCCGGCGGCATCCTTGCGGGTGGTCTCGCCGCGGTCGCAGGCCTGGGCCACGGCATAGGTGTAGGCGCGCGCGGTGGACAGCGCGACATACATGTCGGCCAGCTTGCCCTGCATCAGCTGGAACTGGCCGATGGGCTGGCCGAACTGCTGGCGCTCGTGCACATAGGGCAGCACCACGTCCATGCAGGCCTGCATGATGCCGATGGGGCCGCCCGACAGCACGACCCGCTCATAATCCAGGCCCGACATCAGCACGCGCGCACCGTTGCCGACGCCGCCCAGCACATGGTCGGCCGGCACGGTGCAATCTTCGAACACCAGCTCGCAGGTGTCGCTGCCGCGCATGCCCAGCTTGTCGAGCTTCTGCGCGGTGGAAAAGCCGGCCATGCCCTTTTCGATCAGAAAGGCCGTCACCCCGCGCGAGCCTGCGGCCATGTCGGTCTTGGCATAGACGACCAGCGTGTCGGCATGCGGCCCGTTGGTGATCCACATCTTGTTGCCGTTCAGCACATAATCGCCATTGCCCTGGATCTCGGCGCGCAGCTTCATGCCGATCACGTCGCTGCCCGCCCCGGGTTCCGACATGGCCAGGCTGCCGACATGCGCGCCCGAGATCAGGCCGGGCAGATATTTCGCCTTCTGCGCCGCCGTGCCCCAGCGCGCGATCTGGTTGATGCACAAATTGGTGTGGGCCCCATAGGACAGGCCGACACTGGCCGAGGCGCGGCTGATTTCCTCCACGACGACAACATGGGCAAGATAGCCGAGGCCAAGGCCGCCATCGGCTTCCGGCACGGTGATGCCGTGCAGGCCCAGTTCGCCCATCTTCGGCCACAGATCGCGCGGGAATGTGTTGGTGGAATCAATCTCGGCGGCGCGCGGGGCGATTTCGGCGGCGGCGAAGGCGCGCACCGTGTCACGCAGCATCTCCATCGTTTCGCCATGGGCAAAGTTGAGCTGGCTCAGCATCGCAGAATCCCTTTGGTTGTCAGCCCGTTCTAGGCCCGGCCGGCGGCAGCGGGAAGGGGGAAACGAAACTGCGTTGACACATGCAAACGTTGTGTATAGACAACGAATCATGATGATGAACAACGAAACATCCAGCCTTCACAACCGCCTCGCGCTGTTCCGCGCCGAAGCCGGCCTGTCGCGCAAGGATCTGGCCGAGCAGGTGGGGGTCAACCCGCAGACCATCGGCTTCCTGGAGCGCGGCCAGTACGGCCCCAGCCTGGAGCTGGGCCTGAAGCTCGCCCGCGTGTTCGGCGTGCCGGTGGAGACGCTGTTCAGCCTCGAACCCTTCCAGCCGCTGGCCCAGCAACTGGCCCAGCCCAAGTGAGCCGCATGATGGAGACCGAAATGACCGCCCCGCTGAAATTGTCGCTGCGCACTTCGCGCATCCTTTCGCTGCTGGTGCTGGGAGGCATTGGTGTCGGCTATCTGGGCGGTGCCATCGCCGCCGGGCCGGACGGCACCCCGCCAATCCTGTTCTCGCTGCTGCGCATCATCGGCCTGTTCAGCGCCGTGCTGATCTTCATCGAAGCGCGCGGCCAGTTGACCCAATCCAGCGACGCCATGCTGGACGAGCGCGAGCGGGCGCTGCGTGACAAGGCCTATGTCGCCACCCACCAGATCATGGTGGCTTGCCTGCTCGGCTTCTTCCTGTGGTCAATCCTGGCCAAGTTCATCCATGGCTGGATGCCGGGGCAGGAGGCGGCGCTTGATCTGCTGTCGGGCTTTGCCATCAGCGCGATGGCGCTGCCCGGCATCATCCTCGCCTGGCAGGAGCAGGCCGACGATGGGGAGGGCGACGCATGAACCAGTTGCCGCTGATCACCGGCATGCTGCTGCTGGCCTCCCCGGCGGCCGCCTCGCCGCAAACGCCGCTGCTGATCTTTGCGCTTGCGGTGGCCGGGCTGGTGCCGGCGCTGCTGCGGCGGGGCTGACGCCGGATCAATCGTGGGCGGTCATCACCAGCCGGCGGTTGCCCATGATCCGGCCCAGTTCGGCCAGGCCCTTGCCATCCGGCCTGATGATGCTGTGGGCCGTCTTGATGCGATCAAATTGCGGCTTCACATCGTCATAGCCGCCCGCCGAATAATAGCGCACCGCCATGGCGACATTCCACTCATCGTCCGCCGGCGCGTCCACCGCCACCAGCAAGCGGGCTTCGGCAAAAATGCCGGCGGCAATGGCCTTGCGGTCCATGGCCAGCCAATTGGCTTCGATGAAGCGCAGCAGGGCGGCCGGGTCCTTGTCGATGGAGCGCAGGAAGGTCCATTCCTCGGCACCCCGGTCGCGCGGTGCTGCGGCGCTGCCGATGGCGGGCAGAGCCAAGCCGCTGCCCAACAGCGCGCGCCGGTCGATCATGCTGTGATCGCCATCAACATCATGCCATCGGCAACCTGATCGCCAACGGCAACATGCACCACCGTCACCGTGCCGCCAGCGCGGGCGGTGAGGCGGTGTTCCATCTTCATCGCTTCCAGCACCAGCAGCCGGTCACCTTCGGCCACGGCCTGGCCCACGGCGACATCAACCGCCAGCACGCGGCCGGGCATGGGGGCGATCACCCGGCCATCGCCGCCGCCGGCGCTGGCGGTGCGCGGCGGGCGGGTGGCCAGCGTCCAGCTCTGGCCGGCCATGCGCACTTCGGCGGTACCGTCGCCGTCAACCACCGTGGCCGGGATCAGCGTGCCGGCCACATCCAGGCGCACGCCATGATCGCCCGTGCGCCAGGCCGTCGCCTCGCCGATGCCGGGCAGGCCGCCAACCCGCCAGCGGTCCCCGCCCATGGCGCGCAGGGAGATGGCGTGCGCCTCCGCCCCCCACCACAGGCGGACATGGGTTTCGGCCGCGAGGTTGAGGCGGAAGGGCAGGGCGCCGAACAGGCTGGCCGGCGTGCCGGCGCGCGGCAGGCCCAGCCCCATGGCGGCGGCGAGCAGGGCCGGCACCGGAATCGCCGCCGGCGCGGCGAGCAGGCCGGCATGGCGGGCGATGAAGCCGGTATCAACTTCGCCGGCCCGGAACGGCCCGCTGTCGGCCAGCCGGGCGAGGAAGGCGCGGTTGCATTTCAGGCCGGTGACGACGGTGGCATCCAGCGCGCCGACCAGCCGGTCGATGGCTTCGGCACGGCTGGCGCCATGGGCGATGACCTTGGCGATCATCGGATCATAATCCAGCCCGATGCGGCTGCCCTGTTCGATGCCGGTATCGATCCGCACCCCCGGCCCTTGCCCGAATTCCAGCGTGCGCACCGTGCCGGTGGCAGGCAGGAAGCCGCTGTCCGGATCTTCGGCATAGAGCCGGGCTTCCATCGCCCAACCGGTCACCGAAAGCTGGTCCTGGGTCTTCGGCAGCGCCTCCCCGCGGGCGACGCGGATCTGCCATTCCACCAGATCCTCGCCGGTGATGCATTCGGTGACGGGATGTTCCACCTGCAGGCGGGTGTTCATCTCCATGAAGTAGAAGGCGGGATCGCCGGCGTCGTCCACGGTGTCGAGATCGAGGATGAACTCCACCGTGCCGGCACCCTGATAGCCGATGGCATGGGCGGCGGTGACAGCGGCCACGCCCAGCGTGTGGCGCAGCCGGTCAGACAGGCCGGGGGCCGGTGCCTCCTCGATCACCTTCTGGTGGCGGCGTTGCAGCGAACAATCGCGTTCGAACAGGTGGACGGCATTGCCGTGACTGTCAGCGAACAATTGCACTTCAACATGGCGGGGGCGCTGGATCAGCTTTTCCAGCATCACCGCCGGGTTGCCGAAAGCGGTCTCCCCCTCGCGCTGGGCGGCCATCAGGGCTTCCTGCAAGTCTTCGGCGCTGCTCACAGCGCGCATGCCCTTGCCGCCGCCGCCGGCCACCGCCTTGATCAGCAGCGGATAGCCCACGCCTTCGGCCGCCTTTTGCAGGCGCACCAGGCTCTGATCATTGCCCTGATAGCCGGGCGTGATCGGCACGCCGGCCTTCTTCATGGCGGCCTTGGCGCTGTCCTTCAGCGCCATCACCCGCATGGCGGCTTCCGGCGGGCCGATAAAGATGATGCCGGCCTTTTTCAGCGCCTTGGCGAAATCGGCATTCTCGCTGAGGAAGCCATAGCCGGGGTGGACGGCATCGGCCCCGGTGCGCCGCGCCGCCGCGATGATCGCCTCGATATCAAGATAGGGCCGCTCACCGGGCAGCAGCACCGCCTGAGTGGCCTCGCGCACGAACGGGGCCTGCGTCTCGGCCGCCGAATGCACCGCCACGGTCGCGATGCCCATGCGGTGCGCGGTGTGGATGATCCGGCGGGCAATTTCCCCGCGATTGGCGATCAGGATCTTTTTCATGGTTCCAGTCACTTCGGCGGGCAGCCCTTGGGATCGGCGGTCCAGCCGAATGTCGTCAGCAACCACTGGCCGTCCAGCTTGCTCCAGCCGAAATTGTCGATGCCGCAGTGGATGCGCTTGCCGTCGATATCCAGCGTGTAGGGCGCCCAGACTTGCGCATAATCGCGGGTGATCACCACCCGGGTGCGCACGATCCGCTCATCGAAATTGCGCGGGGGCGCTTTGCGGAAATTGTCGAAAAGCTGCTGCCGGCTGAGCAGCTGGAACTTCGATCCGCCTTCGGCCGGGAAGCGCAGCACCTGGATGGTGAGCGAGGGGTGCGTCATCGCCTCGGCCGCATTGGCGTCACCGCGATTGAGCGCGGCCATGAAGGCGTTGGTGGCGGCCAGCACCTCGTCCTTCGGCGCGGCGGCAACGGGCGCGCCGGCCAGCAGCGCGGCGAGGGCCAGAAATTTCAGTCCTGCACCCATGATGGGGTTCCCTTGTCCAGAAAGGCGGTCAGCCCCTCGCGCCCTTCCGGGCTGACGCGGCGGGCAGCGATGCGGCGGGCGCTGTCGGCACGCAGTTCCGGCGTGATGGCGGCGCCGGCATAATCCAGCGCCAGGCGCTTGGCGTCGGCCACCGCGCCGGGGGCGGCCTGGGCCAGATGCGCCAGCCAGTGCGACACGACGGCAGCAGCGGCATCGGCATCGATGGCGACTTCGTTCACCAGCCCCATCTGCTCGGCCTGCGTCGCACCGAAGGCTTCGGCGGTGAGGAACCAGCGGCGGGCGGCGGCACCGATCTTCGCAATCACGAAGGGCGAGATGGTTGCCGGCGTCAGCCCCAGCCGCACTTCCGACAGCCGGAACTGCGCGCCTTCGATGGCAACCGCCATGTCGGCACAGGCCACCAGCCCGACGCCGCCGCCCGTCACGTGCCCATGGGCGACGACGATCACCGGCTTGGGGCAATCGTTGATGGCGGCCAGCATGTCAGACAGGCGCTGGGCGTCGGCTTCATTCTCGGCGGCGCTGAAGCTGGCGGCGGCGCGCATCCAGTCCAGATCGGCACCGGCCGAAAAGCTCTTGCCCGCCCCGGCCAGCACGATGGCGCGCACATCGCGCGACTGGCCGAGCCGGGTGAACGCCTCGGTCAAGGCCGCGATCAGCGCGGCATTGAAGGCGTTGTGCCGTTCGGGGCGATCAAGGGTGAGGCGGGCGGTGCCCCATTCGTCGAGGGTTTCATCGAGCATGGCGGGTCACATCCGGAACGTGCCGAAGCGGGTTTCGGGGATGGGCTGCTGCAACGATGCCGCCAGGCTGAGCGCCACCACCGCGCGCGTGTCCTCCGGGGCGATGATGCCATCGTCCCACAGGCGGGCGCTGGCATACCAGGGGTTGCCCTGCTTTTCATATTGGGCGCGGATCGGCGCCTTGAACGCCTCCTCGTCGGCGGCAGTGCGGAAACCGCCGCCCTTCACCGTGGCCAGCACGCTCGCCGCCTGCTCGCCGCCCATCACCGAAATGCGCGCGTTCGGCCACATCCACAGGAAGCGCGGGCTATAGGCGCGGCCGCACATCCCGTAATTGCCGGCGCCGAAACTGCCGCCGGTCACCACCGTGATCTTCGGCACGGCGGCGCAGGCCACTGCCGTCACCAGCTTGGCGCCATGCTTGGCGATGCCTTCATTTTCAAAGCGGCGGCCAACCATGAAGCCGCTGATGTTCTGCAGGAACAGCAGAGGGATGCGGCGCTGGCAGGCCAGTTCGATGAAATGCGCGCCTTTCTGGGCGCTTTCGCTGAACAAGATGCCGTTGTTGGCGATGATGCCAACGGGATAGCCCTCGATCTGCGCAAAGCCGGTCACCAGCGTCTCGCCGTAACGCGGCTTGAACTCCTGCAGTTCGGAACCATCGACCAGCCGCGCGATGATCTCGCGCACGTCCACCGGCACGCGTGTGTCGATGGGGGCGAGCGCGTTCAGCTCTTCGGCGTCGAACAGCGGCGGGCGGGCCGGGGCGCGGGCCACGGCCGGCGCGGCGGGCAGGGTGGCGACGATGCGGCGGGCGATGAGAAGCGCATCCTCGTCATTTTCGGCCAGGTGATCGGCCACGCCGGAAATGCGGGTGTGCACGTCACCGCCGCCCAGTTCCTCGGCGGTCACCTCCTCGCCGGTGGCGGCTTTCACCAACGGGGGGCCGCCAAGGAAGATCGTGCCCTGGTTTTTCACGATGATCGATTCATCCGCCATCGCCGGCACATAGGCACCGCCGGCGGTGCAGCTGCCCAGCACAGCGGCGATCTGCGGGATGCCGGCGGCGCTCATCGTCGCCTGGTTGAAGAAGATGCGGCCGAAATGATCGCGATCGGGGAACACCTCGTCCTGCCGGGGCAGGTTGGCACCGCCCGAGTCGACCAGATAAAGGCAGGGCAGGCCGTTCTGGGCCGCGATTTCCTGCGCGCGCAGATGCTTCTTCACGGTGAGCGGGTAATAGCTGCCGCCCTTCACCGTGGCATCATTGGCCACGATCACGCACAGCCGGCCCGACACCTGGCCCACCCCGGCGATCAGGCCGGCGGCGGGCACATCCTCGCCATAGACATCGTGCGCGGCAAACTGGCCGATTTCCAGAAAGGCGCTGTGCGGATCGATCAGCGCCTCGACCCGCTCGCGCGGCAGCAGTTTGCCGCGCGCCACATGTTTTTCGCGCGCGCCCGCCGGGCCGCCCAGCGCAATGCGCGCCGCCGTCTCGCGCAGTTCGGCCACCAGCTCGGCCATGGCGGCGGCAGTGGTGCGGGCAGCGGGCGGCAGCGGATTGCCAATGGTGGGAGCGTGATCGGGCATGGTCGCGGTATAGGGTGCGGCGCGCCAGCCGCCAAGAGACGCGTTCTACACCCGCCGCCATCCACCTTCGCCCTGCCGCACGCCAAAATGCGCCGCCAGCCGCGCCGCCGACAGCACATCCGCCGGCGGGCCATCCGCCACGATCCGCCCGCCGTCGATCAGCAGCAGCCGGTCGCAGCGGCGGGCCAGATCCAGATCGTGCAGCGCCACCACCACGCCGGCACCGCGCGCGGCTTCGGCCGCCAGCAGCGCCATCACATCAAGCCGGTGGCCGGGATCAAGATTGGCAATCGGCTCGTCAAGCAGCAGCCAGGCCGGGCGGGCCACGATGGCGCGGGCCAGCAGCACGCGCGCCCGCTCCCCGGTGGAGAGGCGGTTGACCGGCCGCCCGGCCAGCGCGGCGGCATCGCAGGCGTGGAGAGCGGCGGCCACTGCCTGCGGATCAGGCGGCGCGGCCGGGCCAAGGCCCAGCTGCACCAGCGCCGCCGCCGTCATCGGCCACACCGCATCGCGGCTGGCCGGCAGCCAGGCCAAGGTGCGCGGCGCGGGCACGAGGGGCGCACCCGCCAGAAGCACCGTCCCCGGCCCGTCCGACAGGCCGGCGAGCGCGCGCAGCAGTGTCGTCTTGCCGGCGCCGTTGGGGCCGATCACGCCGGTCAGCGTGCCGGCGTGCAGCACCAGATCGGTCGGGGCCAGCACGGCCAAGCGGGCAAGGGCGCGGGCCTCCAGCATCAATCCCGCCGCAGCACGAGGGCAATGAAGAAAGGTGCGCCGATCAGCGCGGTGAGCACGCCCAGCCGCAGATCAATCCCCGGCGGCAGCAGCCGCACCGGCACGTCGGCGGCGGTGAGCAGCGCCGCCCCGGCCAGCGCGGCCGGCAGTACCGCCGCACCGGGGCGATGGCCGACAAAGGGGCGGACGAGGTGGGGCACGATCAGGCCGATGAAGCCGATGCTGCCGGCCACCGCCACGCCGGCACCGGTGGCCAGCGCAATGCCGGCGATCACCCTGAGCTGCACCGCCCGCCCCGCCACCCCCAGCGAGTGCGCCACCTCCTCCCCCAAGGCCAGCGTGTCGAGCGCCGGGGCCGCGCGGACGAGCAGGGCGATGCCGGCCAGGATCAGCGGCGCGGCCAGCGCCAGTTGCGGCAGGCTGCGATCATTGAGGCTGCCCATCAGCCAGAACATCAGATCGTACAGCGCAAAGGGCGACGGCGCGAGGGTGAGGGCCAGGGTGATGGCCACTCCGATCAGCATCGCCACCGCGACACCGGCCAGCACCAGCCGGGTCGTGCCGGCGCCGCGCCCGGCCAGTGCCAGCAGCAGCGCCAACGCCGCCCCGGCCCCCACCAGCCCGCCGATGGCCATGCCGATCACGCCGGCACCAAGGAAATAGCCGGCCAGCACCGCCCCCAGCGCCGCACCGCTGGAGGGGCCAAGCACATCGGGCGAGGCGAGCGGATTGCGCAGCAGGGCCTGAGCAGCCGCCCCCGACGCGCCCAGCCCGGCACCGACCAGCAGGGCCAGGCCGGTGCGCGGCAGGCGCAGCTCCAAGAACAGGGTGCGGGCCAGATCGGGATCGCGCGCCCACAGCGCGGCCAGATCTGCCGGCCCCAGCGCCAGTGAGGCGATGGCAAGCACGAGGCAGAGCAGGGCCAGCCGCGCCGTCATGCCAGCGCCCGCCGCAGCCGGGCGATTTCCGCCGGCATCGCCGCCCCGCCGCACAGGAAGGCGCGGCCATCGGCGGCGACGCGCCGGCCGTGCAGCCCGGCCAGCGCCGGATGCCGCGTCCACGCCTGCGGTGCCGAAACCTGCCCCGGGCGATAGACATTGCGGATCAGGATGGGCGGCTGATCCACCAGCAATTGTTCCAGGCTGATGCTGCCGCCGCGCTGCTGCGCCACGCCGGCCAGCCGCAGCCAGCCGGCAGTGAGCCCGTCCTGCGCCGGGGCGATGCCGCTGCCGCCGATCATCAGGCCGGGGCGCAGCGGCGGCGCGGTTTGCTGCAGGGCGGCCAGCTGGCGGGCGAAAGCCGCGCCGGCGGCCGGGTTGCCCACGAGTGCTGCCACCTGCGCGATCTGCTGCGCCACTTCCGCCGGAGAGCCTGGGTAGGGCACGGCGACCAGCCGCACGCCCAGCCGGCGCGCCAGCGCGGCGGCCTGCTGGCTGCCGCCCATCGTCAGCACCAGATCGGGCCGCTGGCCGATCACATCGGTGAGCTGGCCCTTGTTGGTGGCCAGTCCCGCCGCGCGCGCGGCAAGCGGGCTTTCCTGCCGGTCGGCCCCCAGCCGGCTGATGCTGGCGATCTGGCTGCGCCGCGCGGTGACCAGCAGATATTCATCGGTGCACAGGTTGAGGCTGACGATGCGGGCGGGGGCGGCGGCAGCGCTCGCGCCCCCCACGGCCAGGCAGGCGGCGGCCAGCAGCCATCGGCCACCCCGGCGCAGGCCGGGGCGGGGTGAATTGTGGGAGGAGGGTGCCCGCACAATCACAGCCGGAACCGCACCCCGGCGTGGGCGGTGATGCCCGGCCCGCGATAGGCGAAAACGTCGATCTGCTTCATGTCGAGGGCATTTTCGATCCGGGCGGTGAGGTCGATCCGCGGCGTCACATGCCACGCGCCGGCCACAGTCACCAGCGTGTAGGCCGGCAGGGTGACGGGCACGAAGCGGGCGAAATCGGTGTCGCCGCGCGCGCCGGTGATGGCGGCGGACGCGCTGAGATCAAAGGCCAGGCTGGTGTACGCCAGGGTGATGCTGCCCGAATGCGGCGGCCGCCGCACCTCGCGGCTGCGGGCGCCATTGGCCGCCTGCTGCTGGTCCGCATCCAGATAGGTGTAGCTGAGATTGAGCGTCAGCCCTTCGGCCAGGGTGGTGCGGCCCGCCACCTCGATGCCGCGCCGCTTGCTGCGCCCGGTGGCGTTGGCAACGCCGGCCAGGCCGGTGTTGCTGTCATAGGTGCCGATGATCTCGCTGGTCAGATCGGCGCGGAAGGCGGTGATGTCGATTCTGTGGCCATGGCCCGACCAGCCGATGCCCGCCTCCACGCTGCGGCTGCGCTCCGGCGTCAGCGCCGGATTGCCCTGGAAATAGCCGGGGAAATAGCCGAACTGATCGAAGAAGGTGGGGTTGGCGATGCCGGTGCCCCAGGCGGCGTGCAGGCGGATGTCGCCCAGCGGCACCACCCCATCAAGGCGCAGCGTGTCGGCATCGGCGAAACGGTCGTTGGCATCGTGACGCAGCGCCGCGCCGAACGACGGCCCGCTGTTCAGTTTCAGGCGATATTCGCCGATCAGGCTGGTCTGCCGGCGGCGCTGGCGCTGGTTCGACAGCGCGTCCGGATCGGCATCGCGGCTGACGAAGCGTTCGATCCCTGCGTCCAGCGCGGCGGTGATGCTGTGCGACAGGCGGCCGGTGGCGAACTGGCCGGTCGATTGCAGGCGAAACAGATCGCGTGCCCCGTCGCTGCGGTTTTCAAAGCTGCCGGCCCGGCGGTTGATGTTGCCGGCGCGGATGGCCATCACGCTGGCCTCGCTTGTCCAGGCGCCATCCAGCAGCGCCAATGTTGCCGCGGCGCGCACGGCGGTCTGGCGGCTTTGCGTGGACAGCGGCGCGTCGGCCGGCACGCCCCGGTCATAATCAAAATCATCGAACCAGGATGTCGAATCCTGATGCCGGCCGACGAGCAGCAGGGTCAGCACATCAGCCGGCCGCCATTCGATGCGGCCATGGGCGGTGACATTGTCATAACCATCCTTGTCACCGCCGCTGCGCGAAATGTCATAGCCCGCGGTGGACAGGCCGGAAAGCTGCCCGCTCACGGTGAGGCGCTGGCCGGCCCAGCCGCCACCGATGCCGCCGCGCACCGTGCCAAGGCTGCCGCCTTCGATCTGGCCATAAAGATCGCTGCCAAACTGCGGCGCGCGGGTGACGATGTTGATGACACCGCCGATGGCCTGGCTGCCCCACAGCGCGCTTTGCGGCCCGCGCAGCACCTCGATGCGGTCAACGCCGTCGGTCAGCAGCGTTTCCATGCGGAATTCGCCGGAGGAGGCGGGGTCGTTCATCTCGATCCCGTCGATGAAGGTGATGCTGTGGTTGGCCTCCGCGCCGCGGATGCGCACCTGCGTCTGCGCGCCCAGCGGGCCGGTTTGCGCCACCGCCACGCCGGGGATGAGGGTGAGATAATCCTTCACCAGCGGCAGGTTCAGCCCCTCGATGCGGTCAAGCCGGATCTGGCCGATGCTGATGCCGGTGTCGGCCAGCGCCAGCGGCATGCGGCTGGCCGCGACGGTGATGGTGGCGGGATCGCGCCTGTCGGCGATGATGATGCAGTTGCTGGGGGCTTCGGCGCAGGGATCGGCGCTGGGTGCTGCGGCTGCCAGCAGCAGAAAAGGCAGGATCGGCATGGGCATGGCCTTTCGTTCGGCCCCAGCAGGGGCACGGGTGGACGACATGAAGTCGCCACGAACGAAAGGGCTGGCGCCGGGCCATCCCCTTGCATCTCACGCACCGCTGGACCCGGCAGGCATGGGGCGACCGCCAGCAGCCACGGGGCTGCGGACGGAACGGCAGGTCTCCTGACTTGCGGCTCATGACGCCTCGTGCCGCCTTCCCGGTTGCCCAGTGGCATGTGGCACGAAACTGGCCGCTCACAGTTGCGGGCACAGCGCCGGATTTGCACCGGCTTCCCTATTCTCCCCCGCTTCCGGGGGCACCGTTCGCCCGCCGGTTACGCCTGTTGCAATCCGCCGGTCAAGACGCTATGCGGCTCCCTCTCTTTTCCAGGGCCGGTCGGAACCGGTCCGCACGCAAGGAAACCACCCGATGAAGTCCGGCATCCATCCCGATTACCACATGATCACCGTCAAGATGACCGACGGCACCACCTACACCACCCGTTCGACGTGGGGTAAGGAAGGCGATGTGATGAACCTGGAAATCGATCCGACCAGCCACCCGGCGTGGACCGGCGGCACCGGCCGCATGCTGGATGCCGGCGGCCAGGTGGCGCGCTTCAACAAGCGCTTCGCCAGCTTCGGGCTTGCTGCGAAAAAATAAGTCGGCCGATCAGGCTGATGGCAAAGGGGCGGTCCGCAGGGGCCGCCCCTTTTCGTTGTGGCCGCCGCAGCAAGCGCCGCTCACCCTGAGCCTGTCGAAGGGCCGGTGGAGGACTGCAGACCGCGCGGTGCCTCGACAGGCTCGGCATGGGCGGGCTGGTGATGGTGGCGCGCGGGCCTTTACCCCGCCACCATCGCCTTGGCCGCCGCATAATCCGCCTTGCCGTTGGGCGCGCGCGGCACCTTGGCCACGATATGCACCGTCTTCGGCGTCTTGTAGCCGGCCAGATGCTGCCGCACATGGGCGCGCAGTTCCTCAGGGTCCACGGCGGCATGGGCTTCCACCACGGCGGTGACGCACTGGCCCCATTTCTCGTCGGGCAGGCCGAACACCAGCGCGTCGTCGATCGCCGGATGGGTTTTCAGCGTTTCCTCCACCTCTTCGGGAAACACCTTCTCGCCGCCGGTGTTGATGCACTGGCTGCCACGGCCGAGCAGGGTGAAGCTGCCATCCGCTTCGATGATGGCAAAGTCACCGGGGATGGAATAGCGCTTGCCGTCGATTTCCGGGAAGGTGGCGGCGGTCTTCACCGGATCCTTCCAATACCCGCGCGGGATCAGGCCGCCGCGCGCGATGCGGCCCATGGTGCCGGTGGGCACCGGTTTCATGTCCTCCCCGATGATCAGCGTGTTGCCATCGGCCATGAACTTGGTCGGCGCGCCGGCATTGTCCTTGGTCTGGGCCGCAGCGCCCAGGCCAAGGCCTTCCGACGAGCCGAGCGAATCCACGATCATCATGCCGGGCGCATGGCGCAGCAGCCCGGCCTTCACTTCCGGTGACCACATCGTGCCCGAAGAGATCATCGTGCCCAGCGCCGCGATGCTGCCGATGCCGGCATCCAGCGCCTTCAGGATCGGCCGGGCGAAGGCATCGCCCACGATCACGGCATAATCGCAGCCCTCGCTCTGGCAGGTGGTGACGGCCTCGGCCGGATCGAAATTGTGGCCGGGCAGGGTGACGACGGTGCCGCCCTTCGACAGCACGCCCATGGCGATGATCAGGCCGGTGCCGTGCATCAGCGGCGGCAGCACCAGCGCCTTCTGCCGGCCCTTGCTTGCCTGCACATTGGCGACATGCTCTGCAAGGCTTTCCGGTGGCGGTTCGAGCGGGGTGGGCGCGCCATAGCCCATCAGGCCCCACAAAGCGCCCTGATCCCACATCACGCCCTTGGGCAGGCCGGTGGTGCCGCCGGTGTAGATGAACAGCATGTCGGTCGGCTGGTGGTCCTGCGGCGGCAGGCGGTGGCCGGCGCTGGCCAGTGTTTCGAAATCGGCGGCGAACGGCGCGGTCTCCCCGCCAACCTGCAGCCACAATTTCGTCGGCAGCCGGTCTTTCAGCGTGGCCAGCACCTCGGCGAATTCGGCATCAAACACCACCACGGCGGCATCGCTGTTGTCGAGGATGTAGAGCAATTCCTCGCCAGTGTAGCGGTAGTTGACGTTCACATGCACCATGCGCGCGCGGAAGCAGGCGGCCAGCGTCTCGCAATAGGCCGGGCCGTTGCGCATCAGATGGGCGACACGGTCGCCGGGCACGGCACCGGCAGCCTGGAACGCGGCGGCCAGACTTTCGCTGCGCGCTGCCAGTTCCCCCCAACTGCGGCGCTCATCACCATGCACCAGCGCCGGGCGATCGGGGTCCACCCCGCGCGCCACGGCATCGAAAATCGCGCCAAAGCTCAGCTCTTGCGGCATGACCCGTTCCTCCCCGCCGCCACTCTATGGCAGAAGGCGGGCAGGGCAAGCCTGCAAGTCTTCGCGGGGTCAGTCCGGCTGCAGCAACCGGTGCAGATGGACGACGACATATTTCATCGTCGCATCATCAACCGTGCGCTGGGCGGCGGCGCGCCAGGCGGCTTCGGCGGTCTTGTAGTCGGGGAAGATGCCGACAACGTCGAGATTGGCGGGATCGGTGAATTCCACGCCTTGCGGATCGGCCACGCGGCCGCCGAACACCAGGTGCAATTTGCTCATGGGCCGGCGTTTAGGCGCTTGCGCGCTCAGGCGCCAGTGGCGGCATGTGCATAGTCGCCCTGCAGGCGCTGCATGGTGGCGGCGAACCAGGCTTCGAACTCCGGCCCGTCCCAGGCGCGGTGGTTGCCGCTGGCATAGCATTCGGCGTTGCGCATGTAGAATTCGGCGTTGATGCGGTTGGGCAGCCGGTTGTCGCGCGTGGCGATCACCCGGGCCGGGCTGCCGACGATGATGCTGTTCTCCGGCGCTTCGAACCGGTCTTTCAGATACGCATGCTGGCCGACGATGGAGCCGGCACCCACGCTGGCACCATTGTACACGGTGGCGTTGATGCCGATCAGGCAATGATCACCGATGCGGCAGCCGTGCAGCGTCACATGGTGGGTGACCGACGTGTAGGCCCCCACCACCACCGGCTTGCCCGGATCGGTGTGGATCATCACGAAATCCTGGATATTGGCGCCTTCGTGGATTTCGACATGCGCCGTTTCCGCCCGGATCACCGCATTGCACCAGAGGCTGGCGCGCGGGCCGATGGTGACGTGTCCATAGATCTGGGCCGAAGGATGGACGTAGGCGGTGGGGTGGATGTCGATCCGTGAGGTCATTTGCTCGCATTCACCGCCTGGGGGTTTTTGTTGACGCTTGTCACCTTGCGGCGACGCTTTTCGCGTTCGCACTCTTCATGAAGGTCACGAGCGCGTCAAAGCCGTTTCTGGCGATATAGCTGGCAAAGTCGGCCTCCTGCGTCAACGACAGGTTGACGCCGGACACCACAAGATTGTTCACCTTCAGGCCGCCATCACCCGCTTTCACCTGCCAGATCGTGTCCACCGGCTCGTCGCCGGGGCGGGTGACGCGGGTATAGACTTCGGTGAAGGCCCCGCGGCCGATGGTGCGCTGCACCTGAACCTTTGCATCGGCATAATCATACAGCCGGTCGGCATAGGCGTTCAGCACAAACTCCGGGAAGGCGGCGCGATAGGCGTCGAGCTGCGCCGGGGTCAGGCTGGCCTTCTGGCGGCGGATCAGGCGCATGCCGATATCATCAAGCGCGACATTCCTCGTCAGCATCGCCCGGAACTTCGCCCGCGCCGCCGGGCGGGACAGGCTCTTGTCACGCAGCACGGCAAAGCCGTCGCCCACCAGCCCTTCGATGAAGGGCCGGGCGGCCGGATCACCCGGGCTGGCGGCAGAGGCGGTGCCAACCTGGGCGGCCGCGGGCAGGGCGGGCAGGGCGGCGGCAGCGGCGATCAGGATCGCGGCGCGAATCGATATGCTGGTCATGACTGGGCTTGTGGCAAGGCAGGGATTAACGTTCGATCAACAAGGCTCAGCGGCCGATCAGGCTGCGGCCGATGGCGCCCAGGCTGCGGCGCTCGCCCTGGCTCACCGGGAACAGCAGCGCCAGCGCGGCACCGGCGGCGACACCGGCCAGGATCGACACCACCGGATTCTGCCTGACCAGCGCCCGCGCCGCTTCGGCGCTGTCACCGCCGGCACCGGCATCGCCGGCCGCACCGGTGAGCGCGCTGTCGTCATAATCGCTGTAGTTTTCAAACTCGCCATCAAGATCAAGCTCGGCCTTGCTGATGCGGTTGGCGCCATAAAGCGCCAGACCGATGGCAACGGCCACGGCACCGGCGGCCACCGGGTGGGATGTGATGGCCCCGCCGGCACCGCGCGCCAGATCGCTGCCGCGCGCCTTCACCGTGTCCAGCGCATCGTCGATCAGGCGGCGCGGGCTCAGGCTGTCGCCCAGCGCGCCAGCATCATCAACCAGCGCGGCGCCGGCATCATCGGCGGCGCGGGCAAGATCCTCAATCGTGGCGGTCTGGGTCATGCGAGTCATCCTTCGGCACCGGCCTTGTCACGGTAAAACGATCAATCTGCGCCTGCAATGTGGCAATGCTCCGCCGCGGCACAAGATCAACCTCGGCAAAACCCGCCACGGCACGGCGTGCAAGCAGCGCGGCAGCCAGAGCCAGCACCGCCGTGACGATCGCGGCCGCCGCCAGCGCGCCGACCAGCTGCGCCAGCGCCAGCACCGACGTCACCACCAGCATGGCCAGCGCCACCAGCCCCAGCGCCAGCGCGGCGGCGAGCAGGATGAGCGCGCGGCGCAACTGGCCGAAATTGGCGCGCAGCTCCGCCGCCGTCAGCTGCGACAGGGTGCGGATCAGGCGCGACAGATCGGCCGTCAACCGCTTCAGCCGGGTGATCACTCCAACGCGGCGCGCCATCAGTCCTGCGCCGCCTTCAGCATGCGGCCCGCCAGAAACCCAACCGCAATGGCCAGGCCCACAGCGGCCGCAGGATTGTCGCGTACCAGGGCGCGGCCATCCTCAACCAGGTCCTCCGCCGTCTTGTCGGCCAGGGCATCGGCAATGCGGTCGATGGTGGCGGCGGCCTCGCCGGCCAGCCCGCCGACCTGCGGCACCGCGCCGCCAAACTGGTCGTGGATGGTGTCGGCCAGCGATTTCAGACCGCGCACCTGCCCCACCAGGCTGTCGCGCGCCTCCTCAACCAATGCTGCCAGCCGGCTGCGGGCGAAATCGACCACGGCCAGCGGGGTGCCGCTGCCGGCGCTGTCGTGATGGTCATCGCTCCAGTCGCTGGCATCGATGGGCAGCGGGATGGGCTGGGGGTCGGTCATGAGGCGGGTCCACGGATGCGCTTGCGGGGCTGGGCTTGCCCCTCTATCTGGCGTCAGCGACGCCGCTGTGCAAGCCGGCAGCTTCACCTATGACGATAAGGGGAAATCCCGCCATGACCGCCATCATCGACATTCACGCCCGCGAAATCCTCGACAGCCGGGGCAATCCCACTGTCGAAGTCGATGTGGTGCTGGAGGACGGCGCCACCGGCCGCGCCGCCGTGCCGTCGGGCGCGTCCACCGGCGCGCACGAAGCCGTGGAGCTGCGCGATGGCGACAAGGGGCGCTATCTGGGCAAGGGCGTGCTGAAGGCGGTCGCCGCCGTGAACGGCGAGATATTGGACGCGCTGTCCGGCATGGATGCCGAGGAACAGGGCGAAATCGACGCCGCGATGATCGAGTTGGACGGCACGCCCAACAAGTCGCGGCTGGGTGCCAACGCCATTCTTGGCGTCTCGCTCGCCGTGGCCAAGGCAGCGGCGGATTCGCGCGGCCTGCCGCTGCATCGCTATGTCGGCGGCGTTTCGGCCAGCCTGCTGCCGGTGCCGATGATGAACATCGTCAACGGCGGCGCCCATGCCGACAATCCGATCGACGTGCAGGAATTCATGGTGATGCCGGTGGGCGCCGGTTCCATCGCCGAGGCGGTGCGCTGGGGCGCGGAAATCTTCCACACGCTGAAAAGCGAACTCAAGGCGCATGGCCACAACACGGCGGTGGGGGACGAAGGCGGCTTTGCCCCCAATCTCAACGGCACCCGCGCCGCGCTCGATTTCGTCATGGCGGCGGTCGAGAAGGCCGGTTTCACGCCCGGTGACAATGTCATGCTGGCGCTGGATGCGGCGGCCACCGAATTTTTCCACGACGGCGCCTACCAGCTGCACGGCGAGGGCCTGACGCTGTCGCCGGCGCAGATGGCCGATTATTGGGCGGCGCTGGCCGGTGACTATCCCATCCTGTCGATCGAGGACGGGATGAGCGAGGACGACATGCTGGGCTGGAAGATTCTCACCGAAAAATTGGGCGGCAAGGTGCAGCTGGTCGGCGATGATCTGTTCGTCACCAACCCGGCCCGGCTGGGGCAGGGCATTGCCGACGGGCTGGCCAATGCGCTGCTGGTCAAGGTCAACCAGATCGGCACGCTCACGGAAACGCTGGCCGCCGTCGATCTGGCCCACCGCAACCGTTATCGCAGCGTGATGTCGCACCGTTCGGGCGAGACGGAGGATGCCACCATCGCCGATCTGGCGGTCGCCTGCGGCTGCGGCCAGATCAAGACCGGCAGCCTCGCCCGGTCTGACCGGCTGGCCAAGTACAACCAGCTGATCCGCATCGAGGAAGAATTGGGCAGCCAGGCGCGCTACGCCGGGCGCTCGGTCCTGCGCTGATCCCCACACGGTTGCCGCGCCGGCCAAGCGCCTCTATCCAGAAGGCCGTGCGCCGCTTCCTCCTGATCCTGTGCCTGATTTGCGCTGCCCCGGCCTGGGCGGCGCGCATCATCAGTGTGGAAAGCCAGCCGGGCCGGGTGATCGTCACCGCCGATGGCCCGTTGCCAGCGGCGCAGGCCTTTGCGCTGGCTGATCCCTTCCGGCTGGTCGTCGATTTCGTCGGGGTGGTCGGCCCCGGGGTCGCCGCGCCCGGCACCAACAGCGTATCGGCCCTGCGCGCCGCCATGTTCGCGCCCGGCACGGCGCGGCTGGTGATCGATCTGAAAGCACCGGTGATCATCACCGAGGCGCGGGCCGAGGGCAATGTCGTCACCATCCGGCTCGACCGCACCACGCCCGACCTGTTCAGCGCCACCGTCGCCCGCGGCCGCAAGCCCTTGCCACTGCTGCGCAGCGACGGCCCGGTGCCGCCGCCAACGCCGGCCACCGGCTTCAGCCTGCCCGCCGATTTCGGCAAGCCACGGCCAGTGGACGCAGCCAAACCGGCAGACAAGCCGGCAGACAAGCCTGCCACCGACACGCCGGCCGCGCGGCCGGATGACAAGGTTGCCGACACGCCTGCCACGCCCGACGCATCCGCCGAAAAGGCGCAAGATCAGCCGGCCCGCCGCCCTGATCCGCTGCCGCGCCCGCGCGCCCGCTCCGGCGGCAAGCCGCTGGTCGTCATCGATGCCGGCCATGGCGGCAAGGATGTCGGCGCCATCGCCGTCACCGGCGGTTACGAGAAGGATGTGACGCTGGCCATCGCCCAGGAGACCGCCCGGGTGCTGAAGGAGCGGGGGCGCGTGCGCGTGCAGCTCACCCGCGATTCGGATATCTTCATCCCGCTCGGCGGGCGGGTGCGCATCGCCCGCAACGCCCGCGCCGATCTGTTCGTCTCCGTCCATGCCGACAGCGCGCCCAATGAACAGGCGCGCGGCGCCTCGGTCTACACGCTTTCCGCCGTCGCCAGCGACGCCATTGCCGAACGTCTGGCCGCGCGCGAAAACAAGGCGGACATCATTGGCGGCGTCAATCTGGGGGTGGAGGCGCCGGAGGTGGGCGAAATCATGGTCGATCTGGTGCGCCGTGCCACCAACAATGTCTCCGTGCAGTTCGCCGAAACCCTGCAGGACGCGCTGGAGCGGCAGGAAATCAATTTCCGCGGCGAATTCCACCATTTCGCCGCCTTCGCCGTGCTGAAGGCCCCCGATGTGCCATCGGTGCTGCTGGAAACCGGCTATGTCACCAATGCAGACGATGCCGACCGGCTGTTTGCCAAATCCGGCCGCCGCAGCATCGCGCGCGGCATCGCCGATGCCATCGAGACGCATCTGACCGGGCAGGAGCCCGCGCGGCAATAGACTTCGCCCGGCCCGGCCGCTATCCCTGCCGCCGTGACGCGCCCCCGCCTTCTGCTGCTCATCGGCCTGCCGCTGCTGCTGGCCGGCCTGTTCACCTGGCAGGCGACGACAGGCCTGCCCAGCGAGGCGGAACTGGCCAGCTACACGCCGGCGCTGCCCTCGACAGTGCGCGATGTGAACGGCGTTGTCGTCACCGCCTACAGCCGCGAGCGCCGCATCTTCGTGCCCTACAGCGAACTGCCGCCGCGCCTGGTGCAAGCCTATATCTCGGCAGAGGACAAGACCTTCTTCCAGCATGGCGGGATCGACTGGCTGGGCATCGTGTCGGCCGTCGCCACCAACATCGAATCGCTGTTCACCGACAAGCGGCCGGTGGGCGCCTCCACCATCACCCAGCAGGTGGCGAAAAGCCTGGTCGGCAACGAAGTGTCTCTGTGGCGCAAGATCCGGGAGGCGATCCTCGCCCGCCGGCTGGAAGCGGCGCTCACCAAGCAGCAGATCCTTGAAATCTACCTCAACCAGATCTTCCTCGGCCGCAACAGTTACGGCGTGGAGGCGGCGGCGCAGGCCTATTTCGGCAAATCGGTGGAGCAGCTCACCCTGCCGGACATGGCCTATCTCGCCATCCTGCCCAAGGCGCCCTCCACCTATGATCCCATCCGCCGGCGCGAACGGGCGCTGGCCCGGCGTGACTATGTGCTGAAGCAGATGGCGCTGAATGGCTATATCAGCGAGGCGGAGCGCGCGGCGGCCGCCGCCACCCCGCTGGCGGCGCTGCCGTGGCGCGGCAGTGCCCGGGCGCGCGACGATTATTTCGTGGAGGAAGTGCGCCGCACCCTGATCGCCCGCTTCGGCGAGACGCAGGACAATGGCCCCAACAGCGTTTATGGCGGCGGCCTGTGGGTGCGCACCGCGCTGGATCCGGTGATGCAGGCGGCGGCCGAACAGGCGATGCGTGACGGCATGACCCGCTATGAGGCCAACCGGCCGTGGCGCGGCCCGTCGGCGAAGATCGACATCGGGGACGGCTGGCAATCCCGGCTGGCCGCCGCGCCGGTGCCGACCGGCTATCGCCAATGGGCCAAGGCCGTGGTGCTGGGCAAGCAAGGGCTGGACAGCCGCATCGGCTTTGCCGACGGCAGCACCGCCACCCTGCCGGCGCGCGGCGCGGCGCGGCCGTATCGCGGCTCCAACCGCTCGGCCGCGCAGGTGCTGCGCCCCGGGGACGTGATCGTGGTGACGCGGGTGGGCGGTGCCTTCGCGCTGCGCCAGCCGCCGGAGATTTCGGGCGGCTTTGTTGCCGAGGAAGTGGCCACCGGCCGGGTGCGCGCCATGGTTGGCGGCTTTGATGTGCGCGCCCAGGCCTTCAACCGCGCCACCCAGGCCAATCGTCAGCCCGGCTCCACCTTCAAGCCGATCGTCTATGCCACCGCCATGGACAATGGCTTCACGCCGGCCAGCATCGTTGTCGATGGGCCCTATTGCGTGTTCCAGACCAAGCTGCTCGGCACCAAATGTTTCAAGAATTTCAACAATATGCGCAGCGCCGGCCCGCAGACGCTGCGCTGGGGCCTGGAACAGTCGCGCAACCTGATGACCGTGCGCATCGCCGATGGCACCGGCATGGACCGCATTGTCGCGCAGGCCAAGGCGCTGGGCATCGGTGATTATCCCGCCGTGCTGTCGATCGCGCTGGGGGCCGGCGAAACCACGGTGATGAAGCTCACCAACGCCTATGCGCAGATCTTCAACCAGGGCCGCCGGCTGGAACCCGGCCTGATCGATTATGTGCAGGATCGCCGCGGCCGGGTGATCTGGCGGCGCGACACGCGCGGCTGCCCGGGCTGCAATGCGCCGGCGTGGAACGGGCAGGCGATGCCGCGCCCGCAGGGCCGCATCACCCAGGTGATGGACGCGCGCACCGCCTATCAGATCCTGCACATCATGGAAGGCGTGATCCAGCGCGGCACCGGCACGGCGCTGCTGCCGCTGAACCGGCCGCTGGCCGGCAAGACCGGCACCACCAGCGGCCCCAACGATGTGTGGTTCATCGGCGGCACGCCCGATATCGTCGCCGGCCTCTATCTGGGCCATGACAAGCCGCGCCCGCTTGGCGATTATGCGCAGGGCGGCACCATGGCGGCACCGATCTGGCGGCAGTGGGGCGAAGCGGCGTTGCAGGATTGGCCGCGCCTGCCGTTCGCCATCCCGCCCGGCGTGCGCATGATCCGCATCGACCGCCGCTCCGGCCAGCGCGTGTTCGGCGTGTGGCCCGATCCCGGCAACCGCCCCGCCGTGATCTGGGAAGCCTTCAAGCCCGACAGCGAACCCCGCCGCATCACCCGCCCGGGCGACAGCTTCGCCGCCCGCAGCAATGGCCCGGTGCGTTCGGACGCGGATTTCCTTGAGAAGGAAGGCGGCATCTACTGATCGTACGCATGCGGCGGTCTCGGGGGTTGCCAGCGCGCGCTGCCGCCTTTATCTCGCGCCTTCGTTTGTGCGTTGGACATGCCATGAGAGCCGAAGCCGAAAATGCCGCCCTCCAGATCAAGCAGGCGCTCGACCTGCTGAGGAGGTCTCTTTGACTGGGATCGCGCCCTTCGCCGTCTCGATGAACTGAACCTGCGGGTTGAAGACCCGAAGCTGTGGGACAATCCCAAGGCCGCGCAGGCGCTGATGACCGAGCGCCGCCGCCTTGACGAAGCCATCACCGCCACGCGCGATATCGAGCGTGACCTGGCCGACACCTGCGAACTGATCGAACTCGCCGAGATGGAGGGTGACGAGGCGCTGGCGGACGATGGCGTCGCCGCGCTGAAGGCGCTTGCCGCCAAGGCCGAGACGGACAAGGTGGCGGCGCTGCTGTCGGGGGAGGCCGACAACAACGACACCTATATCGAAATCAACTCCGGCGCCGGCGGCACCGAAAGCCAGGACTGGGCCTCCATGCTGCTGCGCATGTACCAGCGCTGGGCGGAAAAGCACGGCTACAAGGTGGAGCTCATCGATTTCAACGATGGCGAAACCGCCGGCATCAAGAATGCCACCATCCTGATCAAGGGCGCGCAGGCCTATGGCTGGGCCAAGACGGAAAGCGGCGTGCACCGCCTGGTGCGCATCAGCCCGTACGACAGCGCCGCCCGCCGCCACACCAGCTTTGCCAGCGTGTGGGTCTATCCGCAGGTGGATGACGAGATCGAGATCGAGGTGAAGGAAAGCGATCTGAAGATCGACACCTATCGCGCGTCGGGGGCTGGCGGCCAGCACGTCAACACCACCGATTCGGCGATCCGCATCACCCACGTGCCCACCGGCGTGATCGTGGCCTGCCAGAACGAGCGCAGCCAGCACAAGAACCGCGCCACCGCCATGAAGATGCTGAAGGCGCGCCTGTACGAACGCGAACTCGCCATCCGCGAGGCGGAGGCCGCCAAGACCGAAGCCAGCAAGACCGACATCGGCTGGGGCCACCAGATCCGTTCTTATGTGCTGCAGCCCTACCAGTTGGTGAAGGATCTGCGCACCGGCGTCACCTCCACCAGCCCGGGCGATGTGCTGGACGGTGATGTTGATCCGTTCATGGCCGCCGCCCTGTCACAGCGGGTGACCGGCGAGACGGTGGACGTTCAGGACGTGGATTGAAGCGGCGCTGCGCCTCCCCGTGGGGGGGAGGCGCGCGTCAGCCGAACTGCGCCACGTAGCGCGCCAGCCCGGCGTCCAGATCGGCGATCAGATCGGCCACATCCTCCAGCCCGATCGACAGGCGCACGATCGGGCCGGGCAGGGGGGTGCTGGTCGCGGTGCGGATGCGGTCAAGCTCCACCGGCAGCACCAGCGATTCAAAGCCGCCCCAGGAAAAGCCGATGCCGAAATGCTGCAGGCCGTCGATCAGCGCGGCGGTGTGCGGCCGGCTGCCCTGCTTCAGCACCATGGCGAACAGGCCTGTCGCTCCGGAAAAATCGCGCGTGAACAGCGCATGGCCGGGGTGGGAGGGCAGGGCCGGGTGCCACACCCGATCCACCGCCGGATGGGCCTCCAGCCAGCGCGCAATGGTGAGCGCCGATTGTTCGTGGCGATCCAGCCGCAGCGCCAGTGTGCGCAGGCCGCGCAGCACCAGCGCGCAATCATCGGCGCCGACATGGTGGCCCAGGCGGTAGGCGGCGGCCTTCAGCTGCGGCCACGCCGCCGGTGCCGCCGTGGCGCTGCCCATCAGCAGGTCGCTGTGGCCGGCCGGATATTTGGTCAGCGCCTGGATGCTGATGTCCACGCCCAGCGCCAGCGGCTGCAGGCGCAGCGGTGTCGCCCAGGTGTTATCGATGATGGTGGTGATGCCGCGGGCGCGGGCCACCGCCGTGATTGCCGGCAGATCCTGGATTTCGAACGACAGGGACCCGGGCGATTCCAGCAGGATGGCCCTGGTCTTCTCCGAAATCACCTCACGGATGCCGGCACCGATCTGCGGATCATAATAGCGGGTGGTGATGCCCAGCGGCGCCAGCAGCTGGTCGGCAAAGGTGCGGGTCGGCTCATAGGCACTGTCGCTGACCAGCAGCTCGTCCCCGGCCTTCAGGCAGGAGAACAGGCTGGTGGCAATCGCCGCCACGCCGGAGGGGAACAGCTTGGTGCCGGCCGCGCCCGGTTCCAGCGCGGTCAGCGCGTCTTCCAGCGCCCAGTGGGTCTGGGTGCCGCGGCGGCCGTAATAGAGGCCGGCATCGGGATCGCGCAGCGCAGAATCGAGATCGGCGAGATTTTCGAACAGGATGGTCGATGCCCGCGCCACCGGCGGGTTGACCATGTCTTGCGCGTGGTCGCGCCCGGCATGCACCAGCCGCGTCGCCGGGCCCTGGGCCGAAAGATCGCTGGGCGTCGGCCGGCGCTGGGTCACGCGGTGGTGACCGCCTGGCCGCCGGTCACCTCTGGCCCGATCACCACCGGATTGTGCGGGTGGGCGCCCCATTCGCTCCAGCTGCCATCATAGATGGCGACATCCGTCTTGCCGATCAGCGCGGCCCCAAAGGCCAGCACCGGCGCGGTGATGCCGGAACCGCAGGTGGCGACCAGCGGCCTGCCCAGATCGATGCCGGCTTCGGCGAACAGCGCCTGGATTTCGGCCGGCGACTTGAAGCTGCCATCGGCGGCGAACAGCGCCGAATAAGGCAGGTTGCGCGAGCCCGGGATATGGCCGGGGCGCACGCCGGGGCGCGGATCGGCCTCGGCACCGGTGAAGCGGGCGGCGGCCCGGGCATCGACAACCTGTTCGGCCTTGGTGCGCAGATTTTCGGTCATCTGGCCCATGTCGCGCACCATGCTCTTGTCGGCCCACACGGTGAAATGGCGGTGGCGCACGATCGGCTTGCCGCTTTCGATCTGGCGGCCTTCCGCCTGCCACCTGGCAAAGCCGCCATCAAGGATGGCCACTTCGTGGGCGCCGAACAGGTTCAGCATCCACCACACGCGCGCGGCGGACTTGATCGGGCTGTTGTCGTACACCACGATGCGGCTGCCATCGCCCAGGCCCAGCGCCTGACAGCGCGAGGCGAATTTTTCGGCCGGCGGCAGCATGGTGGGCAGCGGGCTGGTGGTGTCGGCCACTTCCTCGATATCGAAGAACACGGCGCCGGGGATATGGCCGGCTTCGAATTCGGCGCGGGCGTTGCGGCCGTGGGCGGCCAGGAACATCGTCGCATCAATGATCCGCAGGTCAGACTTGCCCAGTTCTGCGGCAAGCCAATCAGTGGACACCAAGAGATTCATGCGTCACTCCCCATGCCCGGCAGCGGCCGAACAGGCCGGTGGCGGTGCAATTGCTGCAACGGCATAGTAATGCCGGCAACGCCTGTCACCCCCACAAGGTGCCGAGGTTACAGATTGGAGAGAAAATTGGTTGACGTGTTGCATCTGGGCCAGAACAGCAGCCTGCCGGCCAGCCCGGACGCGGCGGTGCTGGATTATCCGCCCAACCCGCGGCCGGGCGCGCTGTTCCTGGTGCGCTTCACCTGCCCGGAATTCACCTCGCTGTGCCCGGTCACCGGCGCACCGGATTTCGCCCATATCGTCATCGATTATGCGCCGGGCGAAACCATCGTGGAATCAAAGGCCTTGAAGCTGTTCCTGGGATCATTCCGCAACCATGCCGGCTTTCACGAGGATGTGACCGTGGGCATCGGCCAGCGGCTGGTGGCCGAAATGCAGCCGCGCTGGCTGCGCATCGGCGGCTATTGGTATCCGCGCGGCGGCATCCCCATCGACGTGTTCTGGCAGACGGGTGAGCCTCCCCAAGGTCTGTGGTTGCCCGATCAGGGCGTTCCGACCTATCGCGGCAGGGGTTGAGGACAGACAGGGGAGCAGGGGATGATTCGGGCGTTCGTGATCGCGGGGCTGCTGGCCGGCGCCGCACCGGTGCTGGCACAGGCTTTGCCGTCGCCGCCATCGGCCGATCAGCGGCTGCAGGCGGTCTACAACGCCGAATGGCAGTGGCGTCTGGCCCAGACCGGCCAGGTGCAGGACGGGCTGGACACGCGGCAGGGCCCGAAACTGCCGTGCGAAACCCCCGCCTGCCAGACCGCGCGCCAGACCTATTGGCAGGGCGTGCTCGACCAGCTGGCGACCATCCCCGATGCCGATCTGTCGAACGAGGAGCGGCTGAACAAGGCGGTGTTGACCGAATCGCTGCGCGCCGAGGTGATGAACATCGGCTGGCGCAATTACGAGATGCCGATCAACAGCGACAGCAACATCTGGACCTATCTGCCCGGCCAGACCCCGTTTGCCAATGCTGATGCCTACCGCAATTATCTCAGCCGTTTGCGTGACATTCCGCGCTGGTTTGATGAACATGTCGCCAACATGCGCGCCGGCCTGAAGCGTGGTTTCACCCCGCCGGCCATCACCTTGCGCGGCCGCGACGACACGCTGGCCGGCCAGATCAAGCCGGGTGAGGCCAGCCCGTTCTACACGCCGTTCCGCCAGATGCCGGCCAGCATCAGCGCCGCCGATCAGGCGCAGCTGCGGGCCGAGGCGTTGCAGGTGATCGACACGGTGGTCAACCCGGCGCAGACCAAGCTGCTCGGCTTCCTGCGCAGCGAATATCTGCCCGGCGCGCGCACCACCACCGGCGCGAAGGATCTGCCCGGCGGCCTGCCCTGGTACCGCGACCAGGTGCGCGAATATACCACCACCGACATGACGCCCGATCAGATCCACGAGCTGGGCCTGCGGGAGGTCGCGCGCATCGATGCCGACATGAAGAAGACCATGGCAGACGCCAAGTTCACCGGCGATTTCAAGGCGTTTCTGGCTTTCCTTCGCACCGATCCGCAATTTTATGCGCGCACCCCGAACGAGCTGCTCGGCTTTTCGGCGCTGGTGATGAAGAAGATGGACGGCAAGCTGGCGCAGGTCTTCACCACGCTGCCGCGCTACCGCTTCACGCTGCGCCCGGTGCCGGATGCGATCGCGCCGGTCTACACATCGGGGCGCGGCGGGCTCGATGCCTGCTACATGAACACCTATGATCTGAAATCGCGGCCGCTCTACAATCTCGTGTCGCTCACCCTGCACGAATGCGTGCCGGGCCACAGCCACCAGGCCGCGATGGCGCTGGAGGCGCCGGCCCGCCCGCCGTTCCGCCGCCGCACCTATTTCTCCGGCTATGGCGAGGGCTGGGGCCTCTACACCGAATGGCTGGGCACCAAGCTGGGCATGTATGAAACGCCGTACGAGGAGTTCGGCCGCGAGACGTTCGAGATGTGGCGCGCTGCGCGTCTCGTCATCGACACCGGCCTCCACACCAGGGGCTGGAGCCGCGATCAGGCCATCCAATATCTGGAAGACCACACCGCACTCGCCCGCCGCGACATCGAGGTGGAGGTGGACCGCTACATCAGCTGGCCGGGCCAGGCGCTGGCCTACAAGCTGGGCGAACTGAAGATCCGCGAACTGCGCGCCAAGGCCGAGGCCGAACTGGGTACGCGCTTTGACCAGCGCCCGTTCCACGACACGCTGCTGGGCCTGGGCAGTGTGCCGCTGCCGGTGATGGAAAGCGAGATGCTGGCCTGGATCGCGCGGGAAAAGGCGAAGGCACCGGCGGCGCGCTGAGGTTCAGGGAATCCCCGTCAGCTTGTGCGTTTGCAGGCTGAGCCGCCATTTCGGGTGGGCGAGGCACCAGGCAATCGCGGCCTGGATATTCTCGGCCTGAGCCGGCCCGTCCATCGGCTGCAGGAAGAAATGCTGGAAATCAAGGGCTTCGAACCGCTCCGGCATGGCCTTTTCCTGCGGGAAGACCAGCTTCAGCTCGTTGCCGGCGGTGAGCCGCAGCGGCGCATCGGCCTTGGGGGAGACGCAGATCCAGTCCAGCCCCGGCGGCGGTGTCTGCGTGCCATTGGTTTCCACCGCGATCTCGAAACCGCGGGCGTGCAGGGCATCGACCAGAACGGAATCGAGTTGCAGCAGCGGCTCCCCGCCGGTGCAGACGACAAGGCGGTGCGCCGCCGTCTCCCCCCAGCAGGCGGCCACCGCGTCGGCAAGCCCCTCGGCAGCGGCGAACTTGCCGCCGCCTGGCCCATCGGTGCCGACAAAATCGGTATCGCAGAAGGTGCAGACCGCCTTCGCGCGATCCTGTTCGCGCCCGGTCCACAGGTTGCAGCCGGAAAAGCGCAGGAACACGGCCCGCCGCCCGGTTTGCGCGCCTTCACCCTGCAGGGTGAGGAAGAGTTCCTTGACGGCGTAGTTCACGGAGCCGTCCACAAGAAAATGCCGGCGTACATCAGAGCGCCGGGTCCGCCACGCCAGCCTCGGCAAAGCCCTTGGCGCGCAGGCGGCAGCTGTCGCAGGCGCCGCAGGGGCGGCCGGCCGGCGTGGGGTCATAGCAGGACCAGGTGAGGTGCAGCGGCGCGCCCACGGCCTGTGCGGCGGCGATGATGCCGGCCTTGTCCAGCGCCATCAGCGGGGTGTGGACCTTGAACCCTTCGCCCTCCACGCCGGCCTTGGTGGCGGTGTTGGCCATGGCTTCGAACGCGGCGATGAATTCCGGCCGGCAATCGGGATAGCCGGAAAAATCCAGCGCGTTCACGCCGATGAACAGGTCGCGCGCGCCGGCGGCTTCCGCCCAGCCCAGCGCGACGGACAGGAAGATGGTGTTGCGCGCCGGCACATAGGTGACGGGGATGCCGGGTTCGACACCGCCTTTCGGCACCGCGATGTCGGCGGTGAGCGCCGATCCGCCAAAGCCGGTCAGATCCAGCGGCAGCACGATATGGCGTTCGGCGCCCAGCGCCTCGGCCACGCGGGCGGCATGCGCCAGTTCGATGCGGTGGCGCTGGTTGTAATCGATGGTCAGCGCCAGGATGCGCCAGCCTTCGGCCCGCGCGATCGCCGCGACCGTGGTCGAATCCAGCCCGCCCGAGAGCAGGACAACAGCGGTCTTGGGGGCGAGCCTGCCCGTCATGCCTGGATCGGGAACACGCGGCTGCAGAATTGGCAATCCACCGCGATCACGCCGGTTCCATCGCGCATGCTGGCGCGCTCTTCTTCCGGGAAGCGCATCAGCACGTCGCGGATATGCGCGGCCGAACAGCGGCAGCCTTTCACCGGGGTGGGGCCGGGGATCACGCGCACCTGCTCTTCGTGGAACAGCCGCCACAGCAGGGCTTCGGGCGACAGTTCGGTATCGGTCAGTTCCTCCGCGCTCATCGTCGCGGCCAGCGCCGCCACATGCTCCCAATCCGGGTGCTGTTCGCCGGCGTCCAGCCGCTCGCCGCCGATTTCGGCGCGGGCAAGATGCTGCACGATCAGGCCGCCGGCCATCCAGCCGGCCTCGCGCGAGCCCGCCACCCCGATGCGCATCAGCGTCGGCAATTGTTCGGATTGGCCGAACCAGCCTTCCAGCGCGGCGGCAAGGCTGTGGCCTTCCAGCGGCACGATGCCCTGCCAGCGCTCTTCGGAACTCGCCTGATCAACGGTGATGGCCAGATAGCCTTTGCCGAACAATTCCGGCAGGCTCATGCCATTGGCAACAGGCAGTTGATCGTCAAACTTGATGTAACCGCGCAGCTCGCCGGCCCGCCAGTCGCAGGCCAGCAGTTCGATCACCCCGCCCTTGGCAGAGGCCTGCACCGTCACCTGGCCATCATCCTGCCGCATGGTCGCCCCCACCAGCGCGGTGAGGGTGAGCGCTTCGGCCATCAGCCGGATCAGCGGTTCGGGATAGGGGTGGGCCGCCAATATGGCGTTCAGCGTCGCATCCAGCCGCACCACCATGCCGCGCGCGTTGCGCGCCGGCACCATGAAGCCCAGCGTGCGATCGGCGGTTGGCGCGATGCCTTCGGTGATCATCACAGCTTGCCCAGACACCAGAGCAGGATGGACTTCTGCACATGCAGGCGGTTTTCCGCTTCGTCCCACACCGCCGATTGCGGGCCGTCCATCACGCTGTCGGTCACCTCGTCGTTGCGGTGGGCCGGCAGGCAGTGGAGGAACAGCGCGCCGGGCGCGGCCACCGCCATCAGCGCGTCGTTCACCTGAAACGGCGCGCACTGGGCCATTTTCTCCTTGGTGTCGGCCTGGCCCATCGACACCCAGGTGTCGGTGACGACAACATCGGCCCCGTCCACGGCGGCCTTGGCAGTGTGCACCAGATCGATGCAGCCGCCGCGCGCGCAGGCGGTGGCCATCACGCCCGAATCCGGCTCCAGTCCGCGCGGCACGCCGACGCGCAGATCGAATTTCAGCAGCGATGCCGCCTCGATCAGGGAGTTGGTCATGTTGTTGCCATCGCCGACATAGGCCCAGGTTGAGCCCGTCACCGGCCGGCCGGCGCGTTCCTCATAGGTCATGATGTCGGCCATCACCTGACAGGGGTGGGACAGATCGGTGAGGCCGTTGATCACCGGCACGCCGGCATGCTCGGCCAGCTGTTCCAGCTTTTCATGGCGGTTGGTGCGCAGCATCAGCGCATCGACCATGCGGCTGAGCACGCGGGCGGTGTCGGCAATCGTCTCGCCGCGGCCCAGTTGCATCTCGCCGGCTGACGACACGATGGTTGTGGCACCGAGCTGGCGCGCGCCCATGTCGAAGGAAAAGCGGGTGCGGGTGCTGGGCTTTTCGAAGATCATGCCGAGCACATGGCCATCGAGCGGCGCGTCGGCATCACGGCGGCCCTTGGGCCAGCCGGCCCGTGCCGCCTTGCGGGCGTGGGCATCATCAAGGATGGCGCGAAGGCCGGCCGGTGTCGCAGTGGCAAGATCAAGGAAATGAGGCATTTCAAACTCTTCTCCCCTCCCGCCGGGGGGAGGGGCCGGATGCGGGGAGGGACCGGGACAGGCACAACGCCGCCGCCCCCGGCCTCACCCGCGAAGGGAAGGGGTCACTCAGGCGGCCGCTGCCGGTTCGAAGCTGCTGGCCGCAGCCGACAGGCGCTCCACGCACTCGCGGATCTGCCGTTCCTCGATGGTCAACGGCGGCAGCAGGCGCACGACATTGTCCCCGGCGGCCACCGCGAGGATGCCATGGCTGCGGGCGTGGGCGACAAAGGCGCGGCTGTCGCTTTTCAGTTTCAGGCCCAGCATCAGGCCCATGCCGCGCACGCTGTCGAACAGCCCGTCGTGGTTGGGGATCATCTGCTCCAGCGCCTGGTGCAGCCGCGCGCCCATTTCGGTTACACGGGCAAGGAAGGCCGGTTCGGTGACGACATCCAGCACCGCCTCGCACGCCGCCATTGCCAGCGGGTTGCCGCCATAGGTGCTGCCGTGGGTGCCCACCACCATGCCGGCCGCCGCCGTTTCGGTGGCGAGGCAGGCGCCGACCGGGAAGCCGCCGCCAATGCCCTTGGCGATCGCCATGATGTCGGGCGTCACGCCATAGGCTTCGTGGGCGAACAGCTTGCCGGTGCGGGCGACGCCGCACTGCACCTCGTCAAGGATCAACAGCAGGCCATGTTCGTCGGCCAGCCGGCGCAGACCGCGCAGGAATTCCGGGCTGGCCGGGCGGATGCCGCCTTCCCCCTGGATCGGCTCCACCATGAAGCCGGCAACGCTGTCGTCGATGGCGGCTTCGGCAGCGGCGAGATCATCGAAGGGCACGACCTGGAACCAGTTGGGCAGCGGCTCGAACCCCTTGCGCAGCTTCTCCTGATCGGTGGCCGAAATGGTCGCCAGCGTGCGGCCGTGGAAGGCGTTGGAGAAGGTGATGATGCGGTGCTTGTGTGGGTTGCCATGGGCATAATGATAGGCCCGCGCCGTCTTCACGGCGCATTCCACCGCTTCGGCGCCGCTGTTGGTGAAGAACACCGTGTCGGCAAAGGTCAGCTCCACCAGCCGCTGGGCCAGATGCTCCTGCGCCGGCGCCTTGTAGAGGTTGGACGTGTGCATCAGCGTGGCGGCCTGGCGCTGGATCGCGCCCACCAGATGCGGATGGCCATGGCCCAGGCAGTTGACGGCGATGCCGCTGGCCATGTCCAGCCATTCGCGGCCTTCGGCATCATAGAGATAGCAGCCGTCGCCTCGCACCGGCGCCACCTCGCACCGGCCATAAACGGGCATGAGCGGGCTGATGGTCATCGTCTTCATCCTCGGGCGGCGTCGGATCTGCGGGCGCCGGCAACGCATAAAGGCGGCCCACAGAGGATGCCGCCTTCACCTTGCGCTATAGTGGCTTTGCCGCGGTCTCTCAACCCCTTCCGGCACGCTTGCGCAGCGCGCGGCCCCTGTGCGACAGCAGAGGCCATGGCTCATGACGATGTGCTCCGCTGGCTGGCGGCCCATGCTCCCGATCTGCCGGTGATCATCCCCGGCGAATCCACCGCCACCGTGGCCGAAGCGGCTGCCGCACTTGGGGTGGAGCCGGCGCGCATCGCCAAGAGTATCGCGGCGCGGGTGAACGGCGAGGCCGTGCTGATCGTCGCCAGCGGCACCGCCAGGCTGGACAACAGGAAATGCCGCGAGGCGCTGGGCGGCAAGCCGCGCATGCTGGATGCCGAAGAGACGCTGGCGGTGACGGGCCACGCGGTGGGCGGCGTCTGCCCGTTCGGGCTGGCCACCGCTGTGCCGGTGTGGCTGGATGTCAGCCTGCAACGCTTTGAAACCGTGTTTCCGGCCGCCGGTGACCGGCAATCATCGGTGGAAATCGCGCCTCAACGGCTGGCGGCACTGGTCGCCAAGGGCTGGGTGGACGCCTGCACCGTGCCGGAGGTGTAGGGCCGCACCAGCGCCGCCACATCCACCCGCGCCTTCAGCCGGGCGGCGAGCAGATACATGCCGGCGATCTTGCGCTGGATGAACAAGATGTCCGGCGGCGGCGCGGTGAAATGCTCGCGCTGGCCGATCAGGGTGGAGGACTGGTCTTTCAGGTTCGATGCCAGCCCGCCGGCCCCGAAATCGAATTCGCCGTCCAGCCGCAGGGGCGCAAAGCCGTCGCGCGCCATGGCCAGGATGGTGTCGGTCATCGCCGCCGGGGCCTGTTCGGGGATGATGCCGATGCCGTTCATGGCGCGGATCAGGCCGTCATCATCTCCCGCCAGACCGGCGGCGAGCAGGGCGCGATAGCCATCACTGACGCGATCGGAAACCTCGCGCGCCGCGCCGAAATCGAGCAGCACCAGCCGGCCCGAGCCCAGATCATAACGATAATTGGCGAAATTGGGATCGGTCTGCATCAGCCGCCAATCGAACAGCTCGGCCATCAGGATGCGCAGCATCAGGGTCATCACCCGGTCGCGCTCGGCCTGCGGCAGCGCGGCGATCTTGTCGATGGCCACGCCCTTCACATGGCCCATGGCCAGGATGGTGGGCCGTGACAGATCGTCGGCAAAGGCCGGCACCACCACGTCCGGCCAGTCCGCCGCCAGCGCGCCGAAGCGGGCCAGCATGGCGCCTTCGCGGGCGTAATCGGCCTCCTCGTGCAACTGGCGCTTGGCTTCGGCCAGCAGCGGATCGATGGCAAAGCCGGCCGGCACCAGGCCCGACAGCTTCACCAGCGTCGCGACATTGTCGACATCGGCATCGATGCTGGCGGCAACGCCGGGATATTGCACCTTGATGGCCAGATCGCGCCCGTCCAGCGCCACCGCGCGGTGGACCTGGCCGATGGAGGCCGCTGCGATCGGCCTTGTGTCAAACCGCTGGAATTGCGCGCGCCAGCCTGGCCCCCAGCCGGCGGTGAGCGCCTGTTCCAGCTGCTTTTCCGGCATCGGATCAGCTTCGGCGCGCAGGCGGGCCAGAATGTCGGCCAGTTCGCGCGGCAGCACCTCGCCGCCGTCCATCGAAATCAGCTGGCCCAGCTTCATCGCCGCACCGCGCAGCCGCGCCAGCTCGTCGGCCAGTCGCCGGGCATTGGCGGGGGTGAGCAGCAGATTGGCCAGATCCGGCCGCTGCCCCTTCAGCACATCGCGCGCGCCGCCGCCGATCACATTGCCGGCAATCCCGCCCGCCAGCCGCCCGAACCCCGCCAGACGCGACAGGCGGGAGGAGGGCACGGTGCGGGGGCGGGTTGGCAGCATCGTGTTGCCATGACGGCTCAGCGGAACAAGCGCCAGTGTGGGGGATTGCCGCTGCTGCAAAACAAAAAAAGCCGGCTGCGAAGCCGGCTTTTGGTGGTGGTGACCCCTACGGGACTCGAACCACCAAGGATCGGCTTGCCGATCCGGCTACAACAGAACACGGGTTCGCGGGGCCGCCATTTGAAACGCAAAACGGCAGGCGTGACGCCTGCCGTTTGAGATGGTGACCCCTACGGGACTCGAACCCGTGTTTTCGCCGTGAAAGGGCGACGTCCTAGACCGCTAGACGAAGGGGCCATCAGCGGGAGGCCGCCTGTTATTGGGCGGGGGCGTTGCCGTCAACAGCCAATTTGCGCTTTTTGGGTGGATAAGTCACTCAATCCGCGAAAGCGGCGTCGTCAATCTCGATTTCCACCGCGTTGCCGCCGGTCCAGTCATCGCGCTTGATGCGGCCCGCCACGTGGATGGGGCGGCGCTGGCAGCCTTGCAGCGCGGCGCCGAAATCGCTGTCCCCGTGGCGCCAGGCAATCGCCTTCACCCGCCCGCCATCGGGGCCGGAAAGCACCAGTTTCAGATGATTTTCCCCCACCACGCGGCGATCGACGATGGTGAACGGCCCGGCGGCCACGCGCGGCTGCGGCCAGCCCTGGCCATAGGGGCCGGCCACCTCCAGCACGTCCACCAGGCCGGCGTTCAGCCCGCGCGGCGCCACGGCAATATCGATGGAAAGCGCGCGGTTGGCGGTGGCCGCCGCCACCTGATCGGCCAGCCGCTCATCAAGAAACTGGCTGAGTGCCGCGATGCTGTCGGCGGCCACGGTGAGGCCCGCCGCCATGGCATGGCCGCCGCCGGCGACCAGCAGGCCATGATCCTTGGCCGCCAGCACCGCCGCGCCCAGATCGACGCCGGTGATGCTGCGCCCCGAACCCTTGGCCACGCCATCCTCCCCCACGGCGATGACGATGGCCGGGCGGCCGAGCTTCTCCTTCAGCCGGCTGGCGACAATGCCGATCACGCCGGGGTGCCAGCCTTCGCCGGCGACGACGGTGCAGCCGGCGGCCGGAGCCGCCATGCCGAGCGCTGCCTCGCTCACCGCCTGTTCGATGGCGCGGCGTTCCTGGTTCAGCCGGTCAAGCTCGGCCGCGATTGCAGCGGCTTCGGCCGCATCATGGGTGGTGAGCAGCCGCACGCCCAGATCGGCCTGGCCAACCCGGCCGCCGGCATTCACGCGCGGTCCCAGCGCAAAGCCCAGATCGCGGCACACCGGCGCGCGCGACAGGCGGGCGGCATCGCACAGCGCGGCAATGCCGATATTCTGCCGCCGCGCCATCACCTTCAGCCCCTGGGTGACGAACGCCCGGTTGAGCCCGCGCAGCGCCGCCACGTCGGCAACGGTGCCGAGCGCGACGAGATCGAGCAGATCGATCAGCTTCGGTTCCTCACGCGCGGCAAAGGCCCCGCGCGCGCGCAGCAGGCGGTTCAGCGCCACGCACAGCAGGAAGGCGACGCCGACCGCCGCGAGATGGCCGAAGGCCGCTGCCTCAGGGCGTTCATCCAGTCGGTTTGGGTTGACCAGCGCCACCGCCGGCGGCAGCGCCGTGCCGGCCTTGTGGTGATCGACCACGATCACATCCAGCCCGGCCGTGCGCGCCGCTTCCAGCGCGGCAAAGCCCTGCGTGCCGCAATCGACGGTGATGACCAGATCGGCGCCGGCCTGGCGCAGGTTGACCAGCGCTTCCGGCGAGGGGCCATAGCCTTCCAGCAGCCGATCGGGGATATAATGGCTGGTGCGCGCGCCGACCGCGCGCAGATAGCGGATCATCAGCGCTGCCGATGTCGCGCCATCCACATCATAATCGCCATAGACGATGATCAGCTCGTCCGCCGCCAGTGCAGCGGCAATGCGGGTGGCGGCGCGCTCCATGTCGTTGAAAATGGCCGGATCGGGCAGCCAGTCGCGCAAGGTGGGGGCGGTCAGCCGGGCGAAATCCTCGGCCACGCCGCCGCGCGCCCGGAACAGATGGTGCAGCAGCTCGTCTTCGGCGCGGCCGGTGGGATCGCTGCTGCCCGGCGCAAGGCCGCCGCGCCAGCCCCAGGCCTGGCCCAGCAGCGAGGCGCTCACCCCCAGCACCGCCCGGCTTTCGCCGCCACCCCATCCATCACCGCGCCCAGTCATGGCGCATCACTGCGCCGGGCCTGAGATTCGGGCAAGGGGCGGCTTATTTGTGGCGATGCTCGCCGCTCACCCAGCGCACGGTGCCGGTGGAGGCGCGCATGACGACGCTCTGGGTGGTGATGCTGCCATCCTTGCGGCGCTTGACGCCCTTCAGCATGGAACCATCGGTGACGCCGGTGGCGGCGAAGATGCAATCGCCCTTGGCCATGTCCTCCAGCGCATAGACACGGTCGAAATCGCTGATGCCCCAGCGGCGGGCGCGGGCGCGCTCATCCTCGTTGCGGAACAGCAGCCGGCCCTGGATCTGCCCGCCCACACAGCGCAGCGCGGCGGCGGCCAGCACGCCTTCCGGGGCGCCGCCCGAACCCATGTACATGTCGATGCCGGTTTCGGGGTTGGTGGTGGCGATCACGCCGGCCACATCACCATCCGGGATCAGCATGATGCCGCAGCCCAGACCGCGCAGTTCGGCGATCAGCGCCTCGTGGCGCGGCCGGTCGAGCACGCAGACGATGATGTCAGCCGGCGCGACGCCCTTGGCGGCGGCCAGGGCCTGCACATTCTGGGTGGGCGTGCGGTTCAGGCTGATCAGTCCGTCCGGATAGCCGGGGCCGATGGCGATCTTGTCCATATAGACATCGGGTGCGTTCAGCAGGCCGCCTTCTTCGGCAATGGCCAGCACGGCCAGCGCGTTCGGCCCGGCCTTGGCGGTGATGGTGGTGCCTTCCAGCGGATCCAGCGCGATATCGATGCGCGGGCCGGTGCCGATGGCCTTGCCGACCTTTTCGCCGATGAACAGCATCGGGGCCTCATCGCGCTCGCCTTCGCCGATCACCACCGTGCCATCGAAATCCAGCTGGTTCAGCGCGTCGCGCATGGCTTCCACGGCGGCGGCATCGGCGGCCTTCTCGTCACCGCGCCCGATCAGGCGGGAGGCGGCGATGGCGGCATTTTCGGTGACGCGCACCATTTCCAGCACCAGCACGCGATCAAGTGCGGTTGAACCCAGGTCGGCAACGGCGGTCATATCGGTTCCATTCGATTCGGCTGCTGCCCGCTCTACGCGGCCAGACGCTGCGGCGGAAGGCGTCAAAAGCCGAGCCTGCCGCGGCCCGTGTCAGAATCCCAGAATATGCATCATCACCGGTGCGCCGACGACGGCGGGTGAGGCCGCCATGCGGGCCAGGCTTTCCAGCACATCGGCCTCCCGCGCCTCGTGGGTGACCATCACCACCATGGCATCGCCGCTGGCCGTGGTGCCGCGCTGCATCAGGCTTTCGATGGACACGCCGCTGTCGCGCAGCGCCGCTGTCAGCTCGGCGAGCACGCCGGCGCGGTCAGCCACGTTCAGGCGCAGATAATAGCGGCCGCGCCGTTCGGCGCTGGTGGCGCGGGGCAGGGCGGCCAGCTCTGCCACCGGCATCACGAACGGCGGCCGCACATCCCCATGGGCAATGTCGGCAAGATCGGCGACGACGGCGCTGGCGGTGGGCCCTTCGCCGGCACCCCGGCCCTGGAAGAACAGCCGGCCGACGAAATCGCCTTCCACCACCACGGCATTCAGGCTGCCCATGGTGGTGGCGATCGGATGATCGACCGGCACCAGCGCCGGGTGGACGCGCTGGAACAGTCTGCCATCCTCGGCCTCGGCCAGGCCGACCAGCTTGATGCGGAAGCCCAGCGCGGCGGCCTGCGCGATATCGGCGCTGGCAATGGCGCGGATGCCGTGGGTGGCGACGCCGGCGAAATCGATGCGTGCCCCGAAGGCCAGCGCGGCGAGGATGGAGAGCTTGTGGGCCGTGTCCACCCCGTCGATATCGAAGCTGGGGTCAGCCTCGGCAAAGCCCAGCGCCTGCGCGTCGGCCAGCACGGGGGCGAAATCCAGCCCCTCGGCCTCCATGCGCGACAGGATATAGTTGCAGGTGCCGTTCATCACGCCATAGACGCGGGTGATGCGGTTGGCGGCCGCGCCTTCGGCCAGGCCCTTGATCACCGGGATGCCGCCGGCCACCGCCGCCTCATATTTCAGCGGCAGGCCCGCCTTTTCAGCGGCTTCGGCCAGTTCGATGCCATGGTGGGCGAGCATGGCCTTGTTCGCCGTCACCAGCGGCTTGTTCGCGGCCAGCGTGCGGCGGGCAAGGGTGAGGGCCGGGCCGTCCGACCCGCCGATCAGCTCCACCACCACATCGACATCATCGCGCGCGGCCAGTTCGGCGGCATCATCCACCCAGGCGATGCCATCCAGTGACACACCGCGATCGCGGCTGCGATCCCGCGCCGAAACCGCCGTCACCACGATCGGCCGGCCGGCACGCTTCGCCACCAGATCGGCATTCTGGCTCAGGATCTTCACCACCCCGGCGCCGACATTGCCGAGGCCGGCGAGGCCAATGCGCAGCGTCATGGCTCAGGCCCCCGTCTTGGCTGACGGCGTGTTCACACCCATCGATTGCAGATATTTGCGGATGTTGCGCGCGGCCTGGCGCAGACGCTGCTCGTTCTCCACCAGCGCGATGCGCACATAGCCTTCGCCATCCTCGCCATAGCCAACGCCCGGCGCCACCGCGACACCGGCATGGGTGAGCAATTGCTTGGAAAATTCCAGGCTGCCCAGATGCGCCAGCGCCGGCGGCAGCGGTGCCCAGGCGAACATGGAGGCGCGCGGCGGCGGAATATCCCAGCCGGCACGGCCAAAGGCTTCCACCATCACGTCGCGGCGGCGGTGATACAGCTCCCGGTTCTGGGCCACGATATCCTGCGGGCCGTTCAGCGCCGCCACGGCAGCAGCCTGGATCGGCGTGAAGGCGCCATAATCCAGATAGGATTTCACCCGCGTCAGCGCCGAAATCAGCGTCTTGTTGCCCACGGCAAAGCCGATGCGCCAGCCGGCCATGCTGTAGGTCTTGCTCATGGAGGTGAATTCGATCGCCACATCCTTGGCGCCCGGCACCTGCAGGATCGACGGGGTGGGCACGCCATCGAAATAGATTTCCGAATAGGCCAGATCGCTCAGCACCCAGATCTTGTGCTTCTTCGCAAAGGCCACCACGCGTTCGTAAAAGGCCAGATCGGCCACTTCGGCGGTGGGGTTGCTGGGATAGCCCATCACCAGCACACTGGGGCGCGGCACGGTGAAGCGCACGGCACGCTCCAGCGCCTCGAAATAGGCTTCGTCCGGCGTGGTCGGCACGCTGCGGATGGTGGCACCGGCGATGATGAAGCCGAACGTGTGGATGGGGTAGGACGGGTTGGGCGCCAGCACCACATCACCCGGCGCGGTGATCGCCTGGGCCAGATTGGCCAGCCCCTCCTTGGAACCCAGCGTCACCACCACTTCGCTTTCGGGATCAAGATCAACGCCAAAGCGCCGCTCGTAATAGGCCGATTGCGCCCGCCGCAGCCCCGGAATGCCCTTGGAGGCCGAATAGCCATGCGCATCCGGCTTGGCCGCCACTTCGGCCAGCTTGGCGATCACGTGCGGCGGCGGCGGCAGATCGGGATTGCCCATGCCCAGATCGATGATGTCGTCCCCCCGGGCCCGTGCTGCGGCCCGCATCGCGTTCACTTCCGCGATCACATAGGGCGGCAAACGTTTGATGCGGTAGAATTCGTCCTGCATGGGGCCAGTTCCGGTGGAGGGTGTGGATGCCTTAGGCAACGATCCGGCAAAAGAAAAGCGGCGGGGAAACCTTTTCGTTTCGCCGCCGCCGGTGGAAGAGATTGAATGTTGCGTTCAACCCATCACGACGGCGGCGGCCCAGCCGCGATTGCGGCGGCTGCGTTTGCAGCGCCGGCAGTGGCGGAAATGAAGGCCCGGACGGTCATGATGGAATCGGCCTTATCGCAAATCGCCGGGGTTGGCAAAGCCGCCCCGAACGGCGCAAAGTGCGGATCAGGAGATCCCCATGTCCGCGATGCCCGAATCCACCGACATCACCGCCCTGCAACAGCAAACGGCGGAGAATTTCCAGAAACTCACCGATCTGGCCGGCAAGGGCCAGCAGATGATGCTGGAATTCTGGACGCGGGAACATGCCGCCACCCCGATGATCGCCGATCCGCTCGGCTTTCCGGGCACGTGGCAGAAGGCGATGGCGGCGATGATGGCCGATCCCGCCCGCCTGATCGAACAGCAGCAGCGTTATTTCACCGATGCCATGGCGCTGTGGCAGGGCTTCCTCACCGGCAGCGCCCCGGCCGCCGTGAAAGACAAGCGCTTCGCCGGCAGCGCCTGGGCCGAAACCCCGGCCTTCGATTTTCTGCGCCAATCCTATCTGCTCACCGCCAGCCACATCATGGAAGCCGCGCACACGCTTGACGGGCTGGAACCGGCCGAAAAGGCCAAGGCGCAGTTCCTCATCAAGCAATATGTCGATGCGATGAGCCCGGCGAACTTCGCCCTCACCAACCCGGAAGTGCTGAAGGCCACGGTGGAAAGCGGCGGCGCCAACCTGATCAAGGGCCTCGAACATCTGCTGGCCGATCTGCAATCCGGCCGCATGCGGATGACCGACGAAACCGCCTTCGAAGTCGGCCGCAATGTCGCGATCACGCCGGGCAAGGTGGTGTTCCAGAACCGCCTGTTCCAGCTGATCCAATATGCGCCCAGCACCGCCAGCGTGTTCGAAACGCCGCTGCTGATCTTTCCGCCATGGATCAACAAATACTACATCCTCGATCTCACGGCCGAAAAAAGCTTCATCCGCTGGGCCGTGGCGCAAGGCCTCACCGTCTTCGTCGTCAGCTGGAAAAATGCCGACGAAACCCTCGCCGATGCCACCATCGATAGCTATGTTGATGAAGGCATGTTCACTGCGCTCCGCGTCGTGCGCGAAATCTGCGCCGTGCCGTCCGTCCACACCATCGGCTATTGCGTCGCCGGCACCACACTCGCCGCCGCGCTGGCCGTGCTGGCCGCCCGGGGGGAGGCGGCGCAGGTCGCCAGCGCCACCTTCTTCACCGCCCAGGTGGATTTCTGCGACGCCGGGGAACTGAAACTCTTCGTCGATGATGCCAGCCTCGAAACCATCACCGCCCTCACCGCCGACAAGCCGGTGCTCGATGGCCGCTTCATGGCCACCACCTTCAACCTGCTGCGCTCCAACGATCTGATCTGGTCCTACGTCGTCAACAACTACATGCTGGGCAAAGACTATTTCCCCTTCGATCTGCTCTATTGGAATTCAGACGCCACCAACGTGCCGGCCCGCTGGCACCGCGAATATCTGGAAGGCATGTACCGCGACAACAAGCTCGTCATCCCCGGCGGCATGACCGTGTGCGGCACACCCGTCGATCTGGCCCGCGTCACCACCCCCGCCTATATCCAGGCCGGCAAGGACGATCATATCGCGCCCGCACGCTCCGCCTTCAAACTCACCCAGGCCTTCACCGGCGAAACCCGCTTCGTACTGGCCGGCAGCGGCCATATCGCCGGCGTCGTCAACCCGCCATCATCCGGCAAATATCAGCACTGGACCAACGCGGCGAAAACAACCTCCCTCGACGAATTCATCGCCGGCGCCACGGAAACCAAAGGCAGCTGGTGGCCCGATTGGCTCACCTGGCTCACCCCGCGCTCAGGCGCCCAAGTCGCACCGCGCGTGCCGGGGGAGGGGGCGTACAAAGCCATCGAGGACGCACCGGGGGCGTATGTGAAGGAACGGATTTAACGGGAAGGAAGGGGAGCCTCCGGCGGGCAGGGACGCAGTCCCTGCACCCGTTCGTTTTCAGCTGCGCCCGGCCCCGCCGTTCATCCCGAACACCGCACCCCCGCCCGTCCCGAGCCTGTCGAGGGACACAAGCACCTCACGCATTGGTCTGCCGTGCCTTGCGCGCATTGCGCGCATTGGCGCGCGCGCCCGTCGTCGCCAGCGGATCAACCATCGCGGCATAGCGGGTGAACAGCAGGGCCACCCGGTCGGCATCACCGCTGAACGGTTCCACCCGGTACAGCCGGTCCACCGCCCGATCCAGCGCGGCATGCGCGGCACGCAAATCCGCCGGCATGGTGAGCGGATCATAAAGCTGCGCCAGATTGGCGGTGGGATGATTGGCCCGCGCATCCAGCACCGCCTGCGCCAGCGCCGACACTTTCTCGCGCTGCGCTTCGCTGGCGTCGGGCCATGGGAAGGTGTTGTAGACCACGCCAACGGAATACATGTAATCCGATTTCATCCGACCAGTAATGGTGCGCATCCAAGCCATGTGCATCGCGCTGGAAAGTATAGAAAATTCCCAAAGGCTAGCATCAATCAGGACGCGGAGTTTCTGATTAGGGATAACGTTTTTCGAGATCCAGCCAATCGGCACATAGTCTCGGCGTTCAGACGATACATTGGGGATAGCGAGATATTCACTTTCCGGGATCAGGGTAACATGCCATTCCATGGGCACGCTGGCTAGCTTGCGAGTATCCGGACTGTCGCTCGTTGCGCGATAATCGCGCACTTGGTCGATCCGCTCTTTCACCGCCGTCAGGCGTGCAAGCTTGTCTGGTGATGCCAACGCGGGTCGAAGCAGATAACGCTCAAATCCGTTAATATATTCATCGCCCCCTTGGTACGGACTGAACAGCGATGCAGCGTCCGGCTCCTTGAGGAGAAATTCCTGCTTCTCTGAAGCGGTGAACACGTAGTGATTGCCATCGAGCGGCTTGGAGCCAGTCAGCAAGCGCCTTGCGTCGTTGATCGGGTTTTTTTCGTTTTTCACGACAAGATGGCGGGTCGCTTCGCTGCGCGCCTCGAACAGATATGCCGTCAACCAATTGTGCCGGGTTTCGCGCGGATCACCCTTGCCGTCGACATAGCTGAACAGCCGCTTCTCGGTCGGGGCGACCTCGCCATATGCCAGCCCGATGATCACGCAATGCACATGCGCCTTGCCGCGCGCTTCGCTGTTCCAGACAAAGCTGCGATGGGCGAAGGCGATTTCCCAGCCGGCGCGGAAGATCAGCGGCCACAGTTGCGCCACCTGCTCGCCCTGGCAGATGCTGTTGGTGGCCACGAACGCCACCCGCGTTTGCGACCGGCCGGCATAGGCGACGGCTTTCAGGAACCATGCCGCGACATAATCCAGCGTGCCGCCGCTGCCGGGCAGGCCGGCAATGCGGCGCACCTGTTCGCGCTGGGCCGGGGTCTGGAATTTGGCACCCACAAAGGGCGGGTTGCCCATCACGAAACTGATGCGTTCGGGCGGGCACACGCTGGCCCAATCCACTTCCAGCGCGTCGGCATGGACGATGTTGGCGGATTTCTTCAGCGGAATGCGCACGAACGGCATCGAAAAGGCGGCGGCCACTTCGATATTGGCGATATGATCGGCCATCCACATCGCCACGCCGGCGATCTGGGCGGGCCATTCTTCATATTCGATGCCGTGGAACTGGTTCACGTCCACCAGTGAAAGCTGGGCCACGCCCAGCATGCCCTGCCGCAGATTGTCACCTGCGCCGCTGGCGCGGGGATAGAGTGCATCAAGGCATTCCAGTTCCAGCCGGCGGATTTCGCGATAGGCGATGACAAGGAAATTGCCGCACCCGCAGGCCGGATCAAGGAAGTTCAGCCGTGCCAATTTGTGCTGGAACGCCTGCAAGGCCGCTTCGCGCCCGGTGCGCCGCGCCTTGATGCTGGCAAGTTCGGATTCCAGATCATCAAGGAACAGCGGGCGGATTACCCGCAGGATGTTCACCTCGCTGGTGTAATGCGCGCCCTTTTCGCGGCGTTCCTTGGCGCTCATCACCGATTGGAACAGCGAACCGAAAATGGCGGGGGAGACCTTGCGCCAATCGAACCGGGCCGCATCCAGCAACAGGTCGCGCATCGCCTTGTCGAAATGCGGCACCCGCACGCTGCCGGCGAACAGGGCACCATTGATATAGGGAAAGGCGTTCAGTTCATCGCGGATGCCCTGCTGGCGCTGCGTTTCGGGCGTATCCAATATATCGAACAGCGCGATCAGCGTGGTGCCGACATCATGGCCATCCTCGTGCGTGTCGTTATCGATCAGCTGCAGGAAAATATCTTTGGGTTCAAAGATGCCGGTATCATCGGCAAACAGGCAGAACAGCAGGCGGACCAGCAGGCGTTCCAGATCGTGGCCGGCATAACCCTTGGCCTTCAGCGCATCGTGCAGGCGGCCCATCAGTTCGGCCGCCTTGATGTTCACATCGGCCTGGGTGACGAACGTGCGCTGCCGGCCAAGGATGAAATCGAAACGTTCGATGAAATCCGGAAGCTGGGGCAGGGTGAAGCGGGTTTCGCTGCCCGTTTCCAGATCGAGCAGCCGCCATTTCTGGAAATCGCAGGTGAGGATGTAGCGGGGCTGATCCCGTTCGGGCAGCCAATCGACATAATCGAGCGCCTGCGCGAGGGTTTTGTCGCTGAGCAGGCCGCTGCTTTTCTGTTCCACCAGCAGCATGCCGGGCCAGAACAGATCGATGAAGCCCTTTTTCGATCTGTCGAGCGTTTCGACCCGCTTCTCGTAGGACGCAACCGCCCGACGCTTCACACCGAAGATCGTGAAGAAATCATTGTAGAAACTTTGGGTTTCGCCCTTTTCATAAGTGGCGCTGGCCCATTCGGCAGCAAAATCTTTTGCCCGCTGCTTGATGACGTCCCAACCGAGGCGCTGCATGATGCCGTCGCCGCCCGGTTATTGCGCAACAGCAGGAATGGCGGGTGGGTTATGCTTTGCCGAAAAGTTAAAAAGCTGACGCGACATGGCCCGACGATATTGCCGGCACCCGATAAGGTCAATTCACAACCGAAAGTGAATGTAACGCCGCATGTCGCGTCAGCAGCGCGCCCAAAAACGCACGGGTGCAGGGACTGCGTCCCTGCCCGCCGGAGGCTCCCTTATTCTCTGCCCCGCCAGCCCCCGCGCCCTGTCCTACACGGGCGGAGCGTGTCATCATGGTGCCGTCCGGCGGTGTGGGGCCGGGCGTTTTTGGGGTGGGGTGGGCGACGCCGGCCGGTGAGATGCGTCACCTCTGTCACCTCTGGGCCGGTGTGTTCCTGCGCGGCGGACGTGGGGAGTCGTTTTATTCGGCGGCTTCCAGCACGCGCTGCGGGGCCGCGGCGCCGGCTTTGGCGAAGCTCATTTCGTCGGTGACGGGGCCGTCGAGCAGTTCGCGGCGGTCGTATTTGTAGTTGGCGGTGACGACCCAGGGGGCGCGGTTGCCGGAGCGGGGGAGGGCGTCGGCGCCGCGTTGGACGTAGCCGGAGGCGAGGTCCATGGCGAGGCGTTCGGGGGTGACGTCGGGCGCCGGGGTGGGGGTGGCGATGTCAACGCCGGCGCTGCGCATGTGGTTCAGCAGGCGGCAGACATAGTCTGCGATCAGATCGGAGCGCAGGGTCCAGCTGGCGTTGATGTAGCCGAAGCTTTGGGCAAGGTTGGGGATGCCAGAGAACATCATGCCCTTGTAGGCCAGGCAATCGGCGGTGCGGCGCGGGGTGCCGTCCACCGTGACGGTCATGCCGCCGAGGGCTTCGAGTTTCAGGCCGGTGGCGGTGATGATGATATCGGCTTCCAGCAGGGCGCCGGATTTCAGGCGGATGCCGGCGGCTTCGAAGCGATCGATCTGATCGGTGGCGATGCTGGCCTTGCCGCTGGAGAGGGCCTGGAACAGATCGGCATCGGGGACGAGGCACAGGCGCTGGTCCCACGGGTTGTAGCCGGGGGTGAAGTGGGTTTCGAGGTCGTATTCGGCCGGCAGCAGGGCGGCGAGGCGTTTCAGCAGGATTTCGCGCACCTTGCCGGGGTTGTTGCGGGTTTGCTTGTAGAAATACTGGCCGAGGGTGACATTTTTCCAGCGCGTGATGTTGTAGGCCATCTGGGCCGGCAGGATGGCTTTCAGCGCGTTGGCGATGGCATCGGATGAGGGGCGGGAGACCATCCAGGTGGGCGTGCGTTGCAGCATGGTGACATGGGCGGCGGTGCTGGCCATGGCGGGCACGAGGGTGACCGCGGTGGCGCCGGAGCCGATGACGACGACGCGCTTGCCGCTGTAATCCAGGCCTTCCGGCCAGAATTGCGGGTGGATGATCTGGCCGGTGAAATCGCTTTCGCCGGGCCAGGTGGGGCGGTGGCCCTGGGCATAATTATAATAACCGCTGCACATGTAAAGGAAGCGGCAGGTGAGGGTGCCCTTGGGGGTGGTGACGGTCCAGCGGGCGGCGGTGCTGTCCCACGTGGCGGCGCTGACCTTGTGGCCGAAGCGGATGTGCGGGGTGATGCCGTGTTCGGCGGCGGTTTCGTTGATGTAGGCGCGGATGGAGGGGCCATCGGCGATGGCTTTGGCGGCCTTCCACGGCTTGAACCGATAGCCCAGCGTGTACATGTCGCTGTCGGACCGGATGCCGGGGTAGCGGAACAGATCCCAGGTGCCGCCGATGGCATCGCGGCCTTCCAGGATGGCGTAGCTTTCGTTCGGGCAGTTCTGCTGCAGGTGGACAGCGGCGCCGATGCCGGACAGGCCGGCGCCAACGATGATGACGTCAAAATCCGTGGCAGCCATGATGACCCTCTCCCTTTACGCGAACGTAAAGCGGGCGGGCGGCAGCGGCAATGGGGCAAAATGGTCAGGGCCGGGCGGTGGCCGGCGCTGATGGCAGTCAGCGGCGGGGCGCGCCCGGCAGCGGCGGCAGCTGGCGCGGCCGATCCTTGCGCGGCATCTGGGCCTGATAGGCGACCAGGCAATGTTCGGTGCAATAGGGGAAGCCGGCCTGGGCATTCTTGCCGCAGAAGTGGAAATCCGCCTCACCGGGGTGGCCGATCGGCCATTTGCAGACCTTGTCGCTAAGATCGAGCAGGGTGGTGCGGGCCTGCTTGCCGCCGGCAGCCTTGGCGGCCTTGGCCGGGGCCTTGGCGGCGGGCGCACCCACTGGCGGCGGGGCCGGGGCCGGCGGCGGCGCGGGCACGGCGGGCGCGGCGGCCACGGGTGGCG
>JBAXRE010000001.1:0-405516 GCA_037131365.1 Sphingomonadales bacterium | reverse complement strand
ATCTTGATGCCGGTGGGCACCGCGATGATCATGGTGGCGGCGGTGAAGTACATCTTGGTGTTCACGTCGAGGCCGACGGTGAACATGTGGTGAGCCCAGACGACGAAGCCGATGAAGCCGATCGCCACCATGGCATAGGCCATGCCCAGATAACCGAACACCGGCTTCTTGGAGAAGGTCGAGACGACCTGGCTGATGATGCCGAAGCCGGGGAGGATGAGGATGTACACCTCCGGGTGGCCGAAGAACCAGAACAGATGCTGGTAAAGCACCGGATCACCACCGCCGTCGGCCGTGAAGAAGTGGGTGCCGAAGTTGCGGTCCGTCAGCAGCATGGTGATGGCGCCGGCCAGCACGGGCAGCGACAGCAGCAGCAGGAAGGCGGTGACCAGCACCGACCACACGAACAGCGGCATCTTGTGCAGGGTCATGCCCGGCGCGCGCATGTTGAGGATGGTGGTGATGAAGTTGATGGCGCCAAGGATCGAGGAGGCACCGGCGATGTGCAGCGACAGGATCGCCATGTCCACGGCCGGGCCGGGGTGGCCGGAGGTGGACAGCGGCGGATAGACCGTCCAGCCGGTGCCGGCGCCATTGGCGCCCGCCGGGCCTTCGACGAACATCGATCCGCACAACAGCAGGAACGACGGCACCAGCAGCCAGAACGACACGTTGTTCATACGCGGGAACGCCATGTCGGGCGCGCCGATCATGATCGGCACGAACCAGTTGCCAAAGCCGCCGATCATCGCGGGCATGACGGTGAAGAACACCATGATCAGGCCGTGGGCAGTGATGAACACGTTCCACAGATGGTTGGCCTGATCGACATTGCCCTGGGTCATGAAGGTGAGCCACTGGATGCCGGGTTCGGCCAGTTCCAGGCGCATGATGCCCGAAATCGCGCCGCCGATGGTGCCCGCCATGATCGCGAAGATCAGGTAGAGCGTGCCGATATCCTTGTGGTTGGTCGAGAACAGCCAGCGCTGGATGAAACCCAGCTGCGGGTGATCATGATCGTGCGCGTGATCCAGCGCTCCGGTGGCGGCGTTGGCCATGGTCAATATCCGTCCTCTTCCAATCTCAGTTCGCTGCCGGCGCGGCGGGCGCAGCAGCAGCAGGAGCAGCAGCCGCAACGGCAGCCGGGGCCGCATCAGCGGTCGCAGCCGGCGCATCGGCGATGCCGTTTTCCTTCTTCTTGGCCGCCAGCCAGGCATCAAACTGCGCCTTCGGCAGCACTTCGATGGCGACCGGCATGTAAGCGTGCTTGGTGCCGCACAGCTCGCTGCACTGGCCGAAATAGACGCCGGGGCGATCCACCTTGAACCAGGTTTCGTTGATGCGGCCGGGCACGGCATCCATCTTCACATAGAAGGCCGGCATGGCAAAGCTGTGGATCACGTCGGCAGCGGTGGTCAGCACCTTCACGGTGGCACCGGCCGGCACGACCAGGCGGTTGTCCACATCCAGCAGACGCGGCGAACCGCGGGTTTCCGCTTCCTTGTCGGACAGCATCACCGAATCATAGCTGAAGCCGCCCTGATCCGGATATTCATATTCCCAATACCACTGGTGGCCGATCGCCTTGATGGTGATGTCGGCCTTGGGCGGATCATATTGGTTGGCCAGCAGGCGGAAGCTGGGGAAGGCGATGAACACCAGGATCAGCGCCGGAACCACCGTCCAGATCACTTCGATCGTGGTGTTGTGGCTGTTCTTCGAAGGCACCGGGTTGGCGCCGGCACGATAGCGGAACATCGTCCACGCCAGCAGGACCAGCACGAACACGGCAACCGCAAACATCACCGGGTTCAGCACGTTGTAGACCATTTCATGGCCTTCGACGGCGATCGGGGTGACGGCCTGCTGCAGGTTCCAGCCGCCGGTGGGCTGGCCGATGTTGGCGGTGGCGGCAACCAGCGACGGGGTGGCGGCCGGCACCGGCGTGGTGGTGACGGGCGGCACCGGCGCCGCTGCCACCGCCGATTGTGCGGCGGCGCGCACCGCGGCGACCATCGCCCCGGCGGAAATCATCATCATGTGTATGCGGCGCATGGTGCCTCTGGCCTGAAAACGGGCGGACTCATCCGCCAAACGACGTATGTGTATGCCGCGCTGCACCGCAACACGCAAGGGTGAAACGGGTCGCACAGCCTCGCAAAATCAAGGGACAAGGCTAGCAAATGCAGCAGTCTCGCGCTTCATCTGGGCGGCAACCGCCTGCGGCACATCCTGGCCCTGCAGCATCCCGGCATTCCACACCGCCACATATTCCAGGCCATCGGCGATGCTGTGGTCGCGGCCATAGTTCAGCACCTGCTTGATGCCGGCGATGGCCAGCGGCGATTTGGCCGCAATCGTCCGCGCCATGTCCTCGGCGGCGGCCAGCGCGTCGGCGTGGGTGTCCTCCACCCGGTTGACGAAACCATAGCGCACCGCCTCGGCCGCCGGGAACTTGCGGCCGGTGTAGGCCAGCTCGCGCACCAGGCCCTGCGGCAGCAGGTGCGGGATGCGCTGCAGCGTGCCGACATCGGCAACGATGGCGATGTTGATTTCCTGGATGGTGAAATAGGCATCGGCAGCGCAGATGCGGATGTCGCAGGCGGTGACCAGATCAACGCCGCCACCAATGCAGCCACCCTGCGTGACGGCGATCACCGGCACCCGGCAATTGTCGATGACGTTGAAGCTTTCCTGCAGCTCCTTCACGTGGCGGCGGAACGCCTCGCGCTGGCGGCCAAGATCGGCGCCCGACTGGCCCAGCACGTTGGTGCCGGCCCAGTTCAGATCCAGCCCGGCGGTGAAATGCTTGCCGGTGGAGGCCAGGATCACGCAGCGCACCGTCATGTCATCGGCGATGGCGCGGAACACCTGCACCATTTCGGGCCAGAACTGCTTGTTCATCGTGTTGAGTTCGCCGGGGCGACACAGGGTGATGCGGGCAATGCCGTCGGCATCGACATGATAATCGAGAGTGGTCAGTTCCATGGCGGCCTCCTCGCGGCTATGGGGAAGGGATGACCAAGTTCACTGTCAACGGCAATCCTGTCGAATTTCTGATGCCGCCCGGCACGCCGCTGCTGTGGGCGCTGCGCGATGCCGCGGGGTTGACCGGCACCAAGTTCGGCTGCGGCGCCGGCCTGTGCGGCGCCTGCACCGTGCATGTTGATGGCAAGGCCACGCGCAGCTGCCAGGTGAGCATCGCCGATCTGGAAGGCACGCTGGTCACCACCATCGAAGGCCTGTCCGACGATCGCAACCACCCGCTGCAACAGGCGTGGATCGCGGAGCAGGTGCCGCAATGCGGCTATTGCCAATCGGGCATGATCATGGCCGCAGCCGCCCTGCTGAAGGAAAAGCCCAACCCGTCGGACGCGGATATTGACGCCGCCATCACCAATTTGTGCCGCTGCGGCACCTACAACCGCATCCGCAAGGCCATCCATCGTGCCGCCAGCGGCCGCATCGACAGCGGCGTGCCCGGCCCGGATGTGGACGCCGGCGAAGCGGCTGACCGCGCGCCCAGCCTGAAAGGCTGATCAGAACGGGTTCAGCGTGTAGCCGCGCTGCTGGTAGAGGGCGTGGGCGGTGATCGCCGACAGCGCCAGCTTCACGCCGGGCAGCAGGTCGCTCTTCTTCACGCCCAGGCTGGCGGCGCTCTGGCCGCAGACGATGAACTCCACGCCCTGGCCGATCAGCTTGGTGACGGCATCGGCGCTGGCGTTGGTCTTGCCTTCGGTGCGGGCGGCATAGGCCGGCGCGTTCAAGAGATCGAACAGCGACGGCCCGTGGAAGATCAGCACGATCGCCACGTCTTTCTGCGGAACGCCGCCCGCCACATGCATGTTGAGCGTGCGTGCCGCCGTTTCGATCTGGCGGCTGAGCTGGCCCGGCGTGTTCTTCGCCGACACATCGAAGGCGATCTTGAACTTCGTGCCCTTGGGGATCGGCACGTCGCTGTCCACCATGGCGATGGGGCCGACATCGGGCAGCACCGGGCCGGGAACGAAGCTGCTGCGATCCTGCGCGCTGGCCGGCGCCGCGATCAGCAGGGTGGCAAGAAACGCGGCTCGCAGCATGGTGGCGCCTTTCAGAACGGGTTCAACGAATAGCCTTGCGCCTGCAATATGGCGTGGGCGCTGCTGGCAGAGATGGCCAGTTCGACGCCGGGAAGCAAGTCGGCCTTCTTCACGCCCATGGCGTTGGCGGCCTGGCCGCAGACGAGGAAGCGCACGCCCTTGGCCAGCATTTCCTTCACCATCGCCTCGCTGGCGTTGGCGGCGCCGTTGTTGCGCGCGGCATAGGCTTCGGGTTTCGTCAGCTCCGCAATCGCCGGGCCGTGGACAACGACAGCCACCGCCACGTCACGTTCGGGCACGCCGTTGGCCACATGGCTGTTGATGAAGCGCGCCGCCGTCTCGAACCCCGGGTTGCGCTTGCCGGGGGTGGCCGCCGTCACGTCATAGACGTGGCGCAGCACCATGCCCTTGGGGATGATCACATCGAATTCGACCGGCGTGTGGCTGCCGAAGCTCTTGAAAACCGGGCCATCGGTGGCGGCGGCCGGCATGGCGATCAGCGCCGCAGCGAGCAGAAGGGCGCGCATCAGCCGAAGCTCCGCAGGCTCTTCAGGGTGGATTCGGCTTCCGCCACGGTGCGGCGCACGATCTCACCGGCCGGCAGCACTTCGGTGATGCCGCCGCCGCCCTGCCCGGCGGCCAGGCACTGGGTTTCGGGGATGACGTCGAGCACGCCCGCGATGGGCCCGAGGCGATTGAGCTGCACCGATTCCGCCACCTGCGCCGGGAACGGCTTGGCGATGCGGTTGTCGAAATCGCGGTTCGAATCGTTAACGATGGCGCGCAGCGTCTTGCCGGTGAACACCTTGGAGATAACGGTGTCGCTCTCGCTCATGCCGACAATCGCATCCTTGTACTTCTGGCCGGCATGGGCCTCGTGGCTGGCGATGAAGCGGGTGCCCATCCACACGCCGACACAGCCGAAGGCCAGCGCTGCCGCCAGGCCGCGCCCATCATAGAGGCCGCCCGCCGCCACCACCGGGATATCGACGGCATCGACACACTGCGGCCACAGCGCGACGGAGGCGACACTCCCCGTATGGCCGCCGCCTTCGGTGCCCTGCGCGATGATCACGTCGCAGCCGGCCTCGGCCGCCTTCACCGCGTGCTTCACGTTGCCGGCCATGCACATCACCACGATGCCGGCCGCCTTCAGCTCGTTGATGATGGCCACCGGCACGCCCAGCCCGGCGATGAAGGCCTTGGCGCCGCCCTTGATGATCACATCCACGCTCGCGGTGAGCGTTTCCGGCTGCGCGGTGAGCAGATCGACGCCGAACGGCTTGTCGGTGAGGTCTTTCACGCGCGCCATCTGGTCGGCGATGAACTTCGGCGGGAGGCCGGCCATGCCGAGCGAACCGAAGCCACCGGCAGCGCTGACCGCGGCGCAAACCTCCGCATAGGAAACGCCGCCCATGCCGGCGAGCAGCACCGGGTGTTCGACGCCCAGCAGATCACAGATGACAGTGCGCAAAGCCATGATGTTACAGACCCTCGGTGATGAAGACGCGATAATCGGCACCGGCAAAGCGATGCTGCACGGCCGCCTGATAGGCCTCGCTGCCATACCAGGCCTTGGCGGCGGCGATGTCGGGGAATTCGATGATCACGGCGCCCTCGATGGGCGCGCCTTCCAGCGTCTCGTGGGCACCGTAAAAGGCCAGTGGTTTGGCGGTATGACCGGCCAGCGTGGTGCCGGCCTTTTCGCCATAGGCGGCAAACGCCGCCGGATCGCGCAGGCGTTCGCGCGTGAAGACGATATAGGCAGCCATTTGCGTTCCCCCGAAAAAAAGTCGCCGCGCGCCCCCTGACGCGCGGCGGGAAAGTTACTCCGCCGCCTGCGCCTCGCCCCAGCCGATGATCGCCTTCACTTCCAGAAAGTCGGCAAAGGCGTGATCGCCCCACTCGCGGCCGTTGCCGGACTGCTTGTAGCCGCCGAACGGCGCCATCAGGTCGAGCCCGGCCTGATTGACGTTGACCTGCCCGGCGCGCAGCTGGCGGGCGACCTGGCGGGCGTGTTCCGGCTCGCCCTGCACATAGGCGGCGAGGCCGTAGACCGTGTCGTTGCCGATGGCGACGGCCTGTTCCTCGCTGTCATAGGGCAGCATGGCCAGCACCGGCCCGAAGATTTCCTCGCGCGCGATGGTCATGTCGTTGGTGACATCGGCAAAGATCGTCGGCTTGACATAATAGCCCTTGTCCAGCCCTTCCGGACGGCCCGGCCCGCCGGCGACCAGCGTGGCGCCTTCCTTGATGCCGGTTTCGATCAGGCTCTGGATCTTGTGCCACTGCGTCTCGCTCACCACCGGGCCCATGGCGGCATTGCCATTGGGATCGCCCACCGTGGTGGCTTCCGCCACCTGCTTGGCGATGGCGGCGGCCTCCGCCATTCGTCCACGCGGCACCAGCATGCGGGTCGGCGCATTGCAGCTCTGGCCGCTGTTCATCATCACGCTCTGCACGCCGCCGGTGACGGCCTTCACCAGATCGGCATCGGGCAGCACGATGTTGGGCGACTTGCCGCCCAGTTCCTGCGCCACGCGCTTCACCGTGTCGGCGGCGTTCTTGGCCACCGCAATGCCGGCGCGGGTCGAACCGGTGAAGCTGACCATGTCGACATCCGGATGGCCCGACAGCGCAGTGCCGACGCCCGGCCCGTCACCATTGACGAGGTTGAACACCCCGGCCGGAACCCCTGCTGCGTGCAGGATCTCCGTCCAGATATAGGCCGAGAAGGGCGCGATTTCCGACGGCTTCAGCACCATCGTGCAGCCGACGGCGAGCGCGGGGGCCACCTTGCAGGCGATCTGGTTGATCGGCCAGTTCCACGGCGTGATGAAAGCGCACACGCCGATCGCTTCCTTGGTGATCAGCGTGGTGCCCTTGAGCTCATCGAACTTGTAGGCCTTCAGCACTTCGATGGCGGTGGCGACATGGCCGATGCCCAGCGCGGCCTGCGCCTGGTTGGACAGCCAGGCCGGCGCGCCCATTTCCTCGGTGATGGCCGCCGCGATGTCGTTGTAGCGCTTCTGATATTCGCCGGCGATGGCGCCCAGCAGCTCGATCCGCTCCTTGACGCTGGTGCGGCTGAAGCTGGCAAAGGCCGTCTTGGCGGCGGCGACGGCGCGATCGACATCGGCGGCGCTGCCGATCGTGATGCGGCCCGCCACCGCCTCGGTGGCCGGGTTGATCACGTCGAGCGGGTTGGCAGCGGCCGGTTCAACCCATTCGCCGCCGATGTAGAATTTGGTGTAATCGCGCATGTCAGCCTCCCCAGCTGTGCTTCAACCCAAGCGTTGTAGCACGGCAGGGAGGCGATTCGGCGCTTGGGGTTTTTGAGGGGGGGCGGGCCGCCTGCCCCTCACTTCGCCGGCAGCAGCAACTCCACCGCCGCCGCCATGCTTTCCACACCGGTGGCAATTGTCGGCGCCGGATCGGGGGCCCAGCCGCTGTTGTGCAGGCTGGGAACCCGTCCCTGCCCGGCCTTGGCGGCCTCCCACTGCGCCTTGGGCACGCCGCCCAGCCACCAGATCACCGAAGGCACCTTGGCCTCCAGACCGAAATATTGGAAATCCTCCGACGCCATCGACGGATCGCGTTCGACAATCCGGTCCTTGCCCAGCTTGGCTTCGAACTGCGCCTTCAGCCTTGCCGCCAGCGGCGCGTCGTTCAGCGTCGGCGGGCCGAATTCGCCGCCCTTGAAGATCGGCATCCGGTCGTCCGGCATGCCGGCGGCAATCGCCTCACCGGTGGCGATGCGCTTGATGGCATCGATCAGCTTCTGCTGCTGCGCCGGATCATAGCTGCGGATGGTCAGCTGCAGCGCCACCTCGTCGGGAATGATATTGTGCTTGGTGCCGCCGTGGACACTGCCCACCGTCACCACCGCCGGCTGGAACGGGTCGTTCTCGCGGGCAACGATCGTTTGCAGCGCGGTGATGATGCGGCCCGTCAGCGCCACCGGATCCTTGGTCGTGGCCGGATAGGCGCCGTGGCCGCCCACGCCGCGCACGATGATGTCCATGGTGCTGATGATCGACAGGGCCCGCAGCGGCGGCACGCTCACCTGGCCGGCCGGCATGCGGGTGTCGTCGTGCAGCGCGATGGCGAAATCGGGCCGGGGGAAGCGCGCATAGAAATTGTCGGCCAGCATCGCCTTGGCGCCGCCGCCGGCTTCCTCGGCCGGCTGGCCCACCATCACCACGGTGCCGCGCCAGCGCTTGCGGTTTTCGGCCAGCCAGCGGGCGGTGCCCACCCACACGCTCATGTGGATGTCGTGGCCGCAGGCGTGCATCACCGGGGTTTCCGGGCCGCCGTCATAATGGCCGGTGGCCTGGCTGGCATAAGGCAGGCCGGTGGCTTCCGGCACCGGCAGACCATCCATGTCGGCGCGGATCAGCACGGTCGGGCCCTTGCCGTTCTTCAGCACCGCCACCACGCCGGTGCGGCCCACCTTCTCGGTCACCTCCCACCCGGCGGCGCGCGCCTCGGCGGCCAGGATGCCGGCCGAACGCACCTCGTGGAAGGCAAGTTCGGGATGGGCATGCAGATCCTTGTAGAGGGTGACAAGATCAACCGGCGCGGCAACCGAGGGCGCAGCGGCGGCCAGCAACAGGGCCGTGACAATGGTCTTCATTGGCAATTCCTCAGCGCGATTTCGGCAGCAGCATCATGACGGCGTCGGTCATGGTGGCAACGCCGGTGGCGATGGTGGGGGCGGGATCGGGCGCCCAGCGCGGATTGTGGGGGCCGGGCAGATTGGCCCCGGTCTTCTGCGCCTCGGCCCACTGCTGCGGGTTCACCGCACCCAGCGAATACATCACCGTCTGGATGCGCGGATCGGCAAGGCCGTACTGGTTGTAATCCTCCGACGCCATCGACGGATTGCCTTCCAGCACCCGGTCCGGCCCCAGTGTCTTCTGGAACAGCGCCTTTATGCGGGTGGCAAGCGCGGTGGTGTTGATGGTGGGCGGCGTGCCATTGGGGTCCACCGTCACCTGCGGATAGAGATTTTCCGGCAGGCCGGCGGCGATCGCCTCGCCGCGGGCGATGCGCCGGATCCCGTCGATCAGCTTGGTCTGCACGGCCGCGTCAAAGCTGCGCACCGTCAGCTGCAGATGCACGCTTTCGCCGATGATATTGTGCTTGGTGCCGCCGTGGATGCTGCCCACCGTCACCACCGCCGGACGGAACGGGTCGTTCTCGCGGCTCACCAGCGTCTGCAGCGCGATGACGATGCGGCTGGCCAGCACCACCGGATCCTTGGTGGCGGCCGGATAGGCGCCGTGGCCGCCAACGCCCTTCACCTCAATATCCACCGTATCGGCGGCCGAGCCATTGGCCGCCAGATTCACCTGCACGGTGCCGGCGGGGCCGGTGCCATCATGCAGCGCCAGCGCATAATCCGGCCGGCCGAACCGGTCGTACAGGCCATCGGCCAGCATGGCGCGGGCACCCTGGATGATCTCTTCCGACGGCTGGGCGAGCATGATCACCGTGCCGCGCCAGTTCGCCTTTTTTTCGGCCAGGGCACGCACGACGCCGGCCCACACTGTCATGTGGATATCGTGGCCGCAGGCGTGCATCACCGGGGTTTCCGGGCCGCCGTCATAATGGCCGGTGGCCTGGCTGGCATAGGGCAGGCCGGTGATTTCCTTCACCGGCAGCGCATCCATGTCGGCGCGCACCAGCACGGTGGGGCCGGGGCCGTTCTTCATCACCGCGACCACGCCGGTGCGGCCGACCTTTTCGGTCACCTGCCAGCCGGCGGCGCGGGCTTCGGCGGCCAGGATGCCGGCCGAGCGCACCTCCTGAAAACCCAGTTCGGGATGGGCGTGGAAATCCTTGTACAGCGTCACCAGATCCACCGGCGCTGCTGCCGCCGGTGCCGCCGCGGCCAGCAGGGCCGCCAAGATCAATCGTTTCATCACCCTGTCCCTCACAAAAGTCCCCCCAGACCATCCCACGCCAGCTTGCCGCCCACCGCGATCATCAGCGCGTGCATGATGGCGTAAAACCGCGGGCCATCAACCCGGCGCACCAGCACGGTGCCCGCCCAGGTGGAGGCCAGCGCCGCCGGCATCAGCGCCGCCGCCAGCCACAGATTGGCCGGCGTGAAGGCGCCCAGCGCCCAATAGGCCGGCACCTTCAGCCAGTTGATCAGGGCGAAGAACACGCTGCTGGTGCCGATGAACACGTCGCGCGGCAACTTCCTTGGCAGCACATGCATCTGGAAGGGCGGCCCGCCGGCATGGGCGATCTGGCTGGTGAAGCCGGCGGCCGCGCCCATGGCAACGCCTTCGGCCGCGCCGGCCAGCCGCGCCGGCACGCCGCGGCGTTCGGCACGGATGCGCTGGATGCCGAACCCGATGGCGATCAGGCCCACGGCGGTTTCCACGGCCGAAACCGGCACGAAGCGCGCCAGCGCCCAGCCGGCGAAAATGCCGATACACGCGCCCGGCACCATGCGTTTCAGCACGGTATCGTCGCGGTGGGCACCAAAGGCCTTCACCGAAAACACGTCCTGCACCAGCAGGATCGGCAGCAGGATGGCCGCCGCTGTCACCGGGCTCATGCCCAGTGCCATGATCGGCACGCCCAGCACGCCCAGCCCGGCAAAGCCGCCCTTGGCCAGCCCCAATATGGTGACACCGGTGAGGGCGGCGAGCCAGAACGCCCAGCCGAGGCCGGCGAAATGGCCGGCGAAAAGAGCGGCAAGGGCAGCCACGGTCAGGCGGGCACGCGGATTTCGATCAGCACCAGCCGCGCTGTCCATTGCGGCCAGGGCAAGGCGATGCGCCAATGGCTCGGCGCGATCGCCTGCAGCACGCCAACCTGATCGCGCGCGTGATCGGCGCCATAGCGCAGCCGGCCCATCTCGCCGGCCAGCCGCACCGTGCCCAGAAAGACCAGCCGGTCAACATCGGGATACAGGGTGCCAAGATATTGCTGCGGCCCCGGCGCGGTTTCAAAACGGAACAATATGCCATCGGCGGCCAGCTTGCACGGCGCCCAGGCCCCGGCCTGCACCGGCGGCGTGATCTGCGGTTCGCCCTGCCGCCAGCCCAGCAGGATGGTGCGGCACTGAAAGCTGCCGGCCGCAGGAAACAGCGGCGGTGCCCGGGTTTCGGATTGGCCGGCCGGGCCAAGCGCCGCCAGCGCGGCATCGGCCCCGGCCCCGCTGACATCGGCCCCGGCCTGCCGCCAGGCGGCAGCGGTGCGCGAAAGGCGGCTGCGATCGGCATCGGTGATCACCGCCTGCCACACATCGGCGCGGCGCACGAAGGCATAGGGGCGCAGCTCGTCGCCCGTGCTGCACGCCGCCAGCAGCAGGGGCAGCACCAGCACCGCCAGCCGGGGCGCCAGGGCCAGCCGCCGGATCATTCGCCCAGCATGCCCCGCACAAAGCCGGCAAGGCCAAGCTGGCGCTTGCGGCGCAGACGTTCGGCCTTCAGGATGGCGCGGATTTCGCCAAGGCAGGTCTCGGCGTCGTCGTTCACCAGGATATAATCATATTCGCCCCAGTGGCTGATTTCGTCACGGGCGCGGGCCATCCGGCCGGCGATCACATCGGGATGATCGGTGTTGCGGGCGCGCAGGCGGCGTTCCAGTTCGGCCAGATCGGGCGGCAGGATGAACACCCGCACCAGATCGGATGCGGCGTCGGTCTGCTGCAATTGCTGGGTGCCCTGCCAATCAATGTCGAACAGCACGTCGCGGCCGTCCTGCAGGGCGGCCTCCACCGGCGCGCGCGGCGTGCCGTAACGATTGCCGAACACCGTGGCCCATTCCAGCAAGGCGTTTTCGGCGACCATCGATTGGAACTGGTCGTGGCTGACGAAATAATAATCCACCCCGTCGATCTCGCCGGGGCGGGGGCTGCGGGTGGTGGCGGAAACGCTCATGGTGATGCCGCTGTCCTCGGCCATCAGCGCGCGGCTCAATGTCGTCTTGCCGGCGCCCGAGGGGGAGGACAGCACGAACATCAGGCCGCGCCGCAGCGGCGAGCGGGCCGGCGCATCGGTACGGGCGAACTGCGTCACTTGCGGCGGAACCGATCGAGGGTGACGACATTGCTGCCGCCGTCTTCCGGGGCGGGCGGCGGCGCTTCCGGCGGCTCATCCGGGCCTTCGGGCGGCGCCTCGCCATCCTTGGGCGCGAACTGCAGGGCAAAATTCACCGCCGGATCGACGAAGCCGACAATGGCGTCATAGGGCACCACCAGCTGCGCCGGCATCTGGTTGAACGACAGGCCGATGGAGAAATGATCGGGCGCCACCACCAGATCCCAGTAACGATGCTGGATGACGATGGTCATCTCGTCGGGATAGCGTTCCATCAGGTGCCGGGGGATGGACACGCCGGGCGCGCGGGTGCGGAAGGCGATGTAGAAATGATGGCCGCCGGGCAGGCCGCCTTCGTCGGCAATGCGTTGCAGCACCCGGCTGACCACACCGCGCAGCGCGTCCTGGACGATGTCATCGTAAGGGATCAGGCTGTCGGGCGTGGTGTCGGTCACGGCGTGGGGCCCCGGTTGCAAGTGTCGCCACCGCTTGGCGCGGGGGCGGCGCAAGGTCAAGGGAAAGCCGGCCGCAGCCGGCCGGAAACCGGGCAGTGGCGGCCCGCCCGCGCCGGCTTGATAAGGGCGCGGCCCCTGCTACACACGGCGCATGCGCCGCGCAGATGCTGCGGCCATGGGGGAGAACAGGTCACATGATTGCCCGTCGTTCCGCCGCCATCCTGCTGGCGGCCACCATGATTGCCGCGCCGGCCGCCGCCCAGGCGTGGATCGGCACCATGGTGGGCAACATGATCGCCCAGCAACAGGCCGCCGCCGCCGAAGCGGCTTGCAAGGCCGGCACCCCGGCAGCCGAAAAGGTCCAGGCCTTTGCGCTGGCGAGCAGTGAAGCGGCGATGGCCGGCTATGCCGCCCTCACCCCGGCGTCCAAGCCGACTGGCCTGAAGACGATATTCGCGCTGAAGGACAAGGATGTCAGCTGGAAGGACGAGGGCGGCCCCGCACCGATCCCGGCGTTCCTGGCGAAGCTGCCGGCCAGCCCGGCCAGCCTCACCCGCGTCGCCTTTGTGGTTGCCGGCGACGGCACCACCGCGCGCGGCATCTGGAAGGTGGCGGTGCCCGGACAGCCGGATGCCAACCGCTGGTACGCCGTCGATCTGAAGGGCGCGCCCGGCCGCAACATGTGGGGCGGCGGTGAATGGCGGATCTGGCACTTCGCCCAGTTCAGCGGCGCCGAGCCGCCGCCGGCGCCGGCGGCCTATTGCCACTGGGATCCCGATCAGGCCTGGTAAGCCGGATCAACCGGCCCCGTTCAGCCAGCATCACGCAGGCTGGTGCCGTCACCGTCCACCAGCCGCGCCGTCACCGCCAGGCTGGGGTCCAGCGCCAGTTCCAGCCGGCGATCCCACAGCGGCACGATGATCTTGCCGTCGCGGCCCGGCTTCAGCTTGCGTTCCCACAGCCGCACCTTTTGGTTGCCGCGCATCGCGGTGGCGGTCAGCACGACATGGGTGGCGCGCACCTGGGTGGCGACCAGCGTGAACGCGATCGGCCCCAGATCATCGGCCGGCCGTTCTTCCAGCAGCACCTGCGCGGTGATCATCGGCAGGGTGAAGCCGGCACCGGGCGGGCCGGCCAGCCAGGCAAAGCCGCTCGGCCGATAGGCGGCATAGCCGTCGCGCCGGCTGACCAGGCAATAGACGCTGGGCGCGCCGCCGCCGGCCGACCGCTGTTCGACAGGGCCGCACCAGGTGGCACCGGGCGGGCGCAGCGCCGGTTCGCGCTGGGGCCGGTAATCGACCTGGTGGAACACCGCGCCCGCCTGGCCGGCAATGGTGATCGGCCCGCCTGCGCTGGCAAAATCGGCCGCCAGCACGGCGGTGCGACGCCGGCTGAGCTGGCCGCTGAGCACGCTGCCGCCTTCCCGCACCGCATCGGGCGCGGCCACCAGGCCAGGCAGATCGAACGCCAGGCCGCCGATCATCGCCCCTTCCTCGCGATAATCGGGCAGCGGCGGCACACGCGGGCGCGCCACCTCGGCAATGCGGGCATCGAGCGCGCGGGTCAGGAACTGGCGCTGCCACGCCTCGCGCTTTTCGGGCGGCTGCGCCAGATAAGTCTTCTGCTCGTCCGGCAGCAGCGGCAGCGCGACATAGCCGCGGTTTTCAAGGCACAGGCTGGCACCGCGCTCCTCGGCGCGGCCGTCCTCAAGCATGCCGAAGAACAAGGCGACGATGGCACCGGCAGCAACGCCGGGAAGCCCCGCCTCCCCGCCCGGCATGCCGACCGTGGCATGATCCACCGCCGGCATGTCCGCCCCGCGCGCCTTGTCGGCAATCCGGCGGCAATCGGCAACATCGGCATCGCGCTGGGCCGGGCTGGTGGCGGCTTTCGCCATGAACGACACCTGCCGTTCCCGCGCGGACACCGGGGCCGACAGCAGGGCAGCGATGAGGAGGGCGGGGAGCGACGAACGGCGGATCATGGCCTGCACGCTAGCAGCACGGTCGCGGCTGCCAAGCGGCGTCAGCAGGATAAAAGTGAGGGGGTTCTGTTGCCCGGCCCCCCAATTTGATCCGGTTTTCCGGGAGGGCCGTGTTCGGCGCATGAAAGTGAGGGAGGTTCTGTTGCCCGGCCCTCCCAAGTTCTCTGTTGGAGGTCGGGGGGCCGTGTTCGCGCTTTAAGGTGAGGGGGTTCTGTTGCCCGGCCCCCCTCCGGCCGCTGGAATCCACTTCTGTTGCCCGGCGTGGCCCGTGCCGCGCTTTCGGCCAGTGTAACTCAGTCCGTGAGGACCTCAGTTACGCTGCGATCGCGAATGCCTCGTTGTCGTTGGCATTTGTGGTGTTTGAACGGTTTAACGGCGTATTCAGGCCGGGCAAAAACATCGTCTTTGAACACACGTCGATTCTGGTTCGGCCCCATGCATGCCCCCGACAACGGGGTGGTGATGGTGGAGCCGCCGGGTACTGCCCCCGGGTCCGCTGCGTCTATTTCACGGCATCATTTATTGCCATAGCCGGCAAGCCGGCATACCCAACATAGGGATCCGCAGGCGATTCCTCAACCCCGGCCGGCCTCCCGGCCTGCAACCAGTTCGCGGTAGCGCGCAAGAACGGCACCGTTGATCGCATCCCAGTCATAGGCCTGGGCAGCGGCAAGGCCGGCCGCGCCGTGGCGGCTGCGCAGGGCGGGATCGGTGCAATAGCGGGCCAGCGCCTCGGCAAAGCCGGCAATGTCCCCCGGCGTCACCAATGTACCGGTTGCGCCGTCCGTCACCAGCGCATCATTGCCGCTGGCGCGTGCCGCCACCACCGGGATGCCGCTGGCCATGGCTTCCAGGTTGATGTTGCCGAAGGTCTCGGTCGTCGAAGGGTTGATCAGCATGTCGAAGCTGGCATAGGCGCGGGCAAGATTGTCACCATCCAGGAAACCGGTGAACACGGCATCGGGGGCCAGGCTCTCGAACCGCTCCCGCGCCGGGCCGTCGCCCACCACCAGCAGTCGGTGGCGCAGCCCGCGGCGTTTCAGCTCCGCCGCCGCTGCCGCCACGATGTCGAGGCCCTTTTCCAGCACCAGCCGGCCGACAAAGCCGATCACCGGTTCATCATCGGCAATGCCGAAGCCCCAGCGCCATTCCGGCGAGCGGCGCTGCACGTTGAAGCGCGCCTTGTCGACCCCGCGGCTCCACACCGCCGGCTCGCAGGCGATGATGCCTTCGCGGCGCATCGTCTCGCCAAAGGACGGCGTGGTGACAAACACCTCGTCCAGCCCGGCATAAAAGCGCCGCAGCAGCGCCTCCAGCCCCGGCCGGGCAAAGCCAAGGCCATAATATTCCAGATAGGTTTCAAAGCGGGTGTGGATGGAAGCCACCACCGGCACCTTCAGATCGCGCGCCAGCCGCTTGGCGGCATGGGCGGCGGGATCGGGGGCGGAAAGATGGATGATGTCGGGCGCGAAATCGGCGATCTCGCGCTTCAGCCGCGCCGGCAGGCCCAGGGCGACGCGATATTCACCGCGGCCGGGAATGGCGAAGCTGGGCACCGAAACCAGCGTGCCGGCCGGTTCGAACGCCGGCGTGTCGCTGGTTGGCGAATAGACGCGAACGGTGCATCCTTGGCGTTCCAGAAAGGCCACCAGCCGGTTCAGCGCCTGGTTGGCACCATCGCGCACATAATTGTAGTTGCCCGAAAACAGCGCAACCCGCAGCGGGAGCGCCTGGGCAGGTTCGGCAATGTCCGGCATCTGATATGCAGTGGCCACGTGTGCTGTCCTTCAGCCGCTGACATGCCAGCCCATTGTGGCCAAGACGGGGCAATGTGGTGGCAATCCCGATCAGGACGCGATCACCTGCAGCCGGCGTCGGCGCAGGCCAATCCCGGTGCCGGTGATGCCCAGCAGCAGCAATGCCCACACCGCCGGTTCCGGCAGGGGCGCGCCGGCGGGAACCTGCGGCAACGGCCCAGGGCGCGGAGGTTCAGGGCGCGGAGGTTCAGGGCGCGGCGGCGTTTGCGCCACCGGCAAGGCGGCAGCGGCCGTTGTCGCCGGCTGATAGGCCAGCAAGGTGGTGGCCCGGGCGACAGGGCCGGCAGTGGGGAACAGAACGCACGCCAGCACAAACGCCGGGAGCGCGAAGCGGCACAGCACGTGCGATACTCCGTCTCTTCGTTCGGCCCCGGCGGCGTGAGTGATGCAAAACCCGTGCCAGCCGGCCCCTGCGCCCCATTATCCTTGCAACTTTCGATACTTGGCCGGAGCGCCGCCAAAATTGGCACGCCTGCTGTGTAAAGTTTCCTGACAATTCAGGGACATGGCTGCCACGCGCCCGGCACCCGCAACGAAAAAGGGCGCTGCCGTCGCCGGCAGCGCCCTCTTCGGTTGGCAGAGGCGAAGGCTCAGCCTTCGGTCTGTTCCAGCGCCTTCTGGTTGGCCTGCTGGACGGCACGCAGGGCCGCGTCGCGGGCGCTGGCGGCAACCCGCAGGCGGCCCATGCCGGCACCGGTGCCGGCCGGGATCAGGCGGCCAACGATGACGTTTTCCTTCAGGCCGGTCAGCGTGTCGATCTTGCCCTGCACCGCCGCTTCCGTGAGGACGCGGGTGGTTTCCTGGAACGACGCGGCCGACACGAACGACTTGGTCTGCAGCGAGGCCTTGGTGATGCCCAGCAGCACCGGCTTGCCGGTGGCCACGCGGCCATCGGAGCCGAGCTTGGCATTTTCCGAGTCCATCTCTTCGCGGTCGACCTGTTCGCCCACCAGCAGCGTGGTGTCGCCGCCATCGGTGATTTCCACCTTCTGCAGCATCTGGCGCACGATCACTTCGATATGCTTGTCGTTGATGCGCACACCTTGCAGGCGATAGACTTCCTGGATTTCGGCGCAGAGATATTCGGCCAGCGGCTCCACACCCAGCACTTCCAGAATGTCGTGCGGGTTGGGATTGCCATCGATCAGATAGTCACCCCGGCGCACGAAGTCGCCTTCCTGCACGGCCACGTTCTTGCCCTTGGGCACCAGATATTCGGCGATGTCCCCACCATCTTCCGGACGGATGATGATGCGGCGCTTGGTCTTGTAGTCCTTGCCGAATTCGACACGGCCATCGACACGGGCGATCACCGCATTGTCCTTGGGGATGCGGGCTTCGAACAGCTCGGCCACGCGCGGCAGACCGCCGGTGATGTCGCGGGTCTTGGCGGCTTCACGCGGGATGCGCGCCAGCACGTCGCCGGCCGAGACATCCTGGCCATCGGCCACCGAAAGAATGGCATCGACAGCGAGCATGTAGCGCGCCGCCTCGCCCGACTGATCGTCGAGCAAGGTGATGCGCGGCCGAAGATCGTCCTTCTTGTTGGACGACTTCCATTCGGTGACGACCTTGTTGGCCAGGCCGGTGGCTTCATCCACCTCTTCCTTCAGCGTCGTGCCTTCGATCAGGTCCTGGTATTTCACCTTGCCCGACTTTTCGGTGATCACCGGCAGGGTGTACGGATCCCACTCGGCCAGGCGGTCGCCCTTCTTCACCGTCACGCCTTCCAGATGCGTGATCAGCGCGCCGTAGGGGATGCGGTGCACCGAACGCTCGCGGCCTTCGGCATCGCGCAGCACCAGTTCGCCGTTGCGCGCCATCGACACGTTGCGGCCACGGCTGTCGGTGATGGTGACGATGCCGCGGAACTCGATGCGGCCATCGACCGGCGCATCAAGCGTGGACTGTTCGCTCACCTGTGCCGCACCGCCGATGTGGAAGGTGCGCATGGTCAGCTGGGTGCCCGGTTCCCCGATCGACTGCGCCGCGATGACGCCAACGGCTTCGCCCATATTCACCGGCGTGCCGCGCGCGAGGTCGCGGCCATAGCAGGTCGAGCAGACGCCGCCCTTGGTTTCGCACAGCAGCGGCGAGCGGATCTTCACTTCCGCAACCGCAGCCGTTTCGATGCGCGTCACATCGGCTTCGGTCAGCAGATGACCGGCCGGCGCCACGACCTCACCGGTCTTGGCATCGACGATGTCAACCAGAACGGTGCGGCCGAGGATGCGCTCGCCCAGGCTGACGATGGTGTTGCCGCCTTCGACGATGGCCTTCATCAGCATGCCGCGGGTGGTGCCGCAATCATCCTCGACCACCACGCAATCCTGGCTGACGTCGACCAGACGGCGGGTCAGGTAACCCGAGTTGGCGGTCTTCAGCGCGGTGTCGGCGAGGCCCTTGCGGGCGCCGTGGGTGGAGTTGAAATATTCAAGGACGGTCAGGCCTTCCTTGAAGTTGGAGATGATCGGCGTTTCGATGATCTCGCCCGACGGCTTGGCCATCAGGCCGCGCATGCCGGCCAGCTGCTTCATCTGGGCTTGGCTACCGCGGGCGCCGGAGTGGGCCATCATGTAGATGGAGTTGATCTGCGCCTCACGGCCATCCGGCCGCTTCTTCTTGGCGCTGATTTCCTTCATCATCGCGTCGGCCACCAGATCGCCGCAACGCGCCCAGGCGTCGACGACCTTGTTGTACTTCTCGCCCTGCGTGATCAGGCCATCCTGATACTGCTGCTCGAAGTCCTTCACGTCGCCCTTGGTCTTGTCGATCAGCACGGCCTTGGCATCGGGGATGACCATGTCGTCCTTGCCGAAGCTGATGCCGGCCTGGAAGGCGTGGCGGAAGCCCAGCGCCATGATGGCGTCGGCAAACAGCACCGTCTCCTTCTGGCCGGTGTGGCGATAGACGGTGTCGATGACGTCGCCGATCTCCTTCTTGGTCAGCAGGCGGTTGATGGTTTCGAACGGCACCTTGTGGCTCTTTGGCAGGGTTTCGCCCAGCAGCAGGCGGCCCGGCGTGGTGTTCACCCGCTTCATGTAGAGCTTGCCGTTCTCATCGGTCTGCGGAACGCGGGCGATGATCTTGGTGTGCAGGGTGACGTGCTTGTTGAACAGCGCCTGGTGCACTTCGGCCATGGTGCCGAAGGCCATGCCCTGGCCGGGTTCACCTTCCGATTCCATCGACAGATAATAGAGGCCCAGCACCATGTCCTGCGACGGCACGATGATCGGCTTGCCGTTGGCGGGGGACAGGATGTTGTTGGTGGACATCATCAGCACGCGCGCTTCCAGCTGGGCTTCCAGCGAAAGCGGCACGTGGACGGCCATCTGGTCGCCGTCGAAGTCGGCATTGAAGGCCGAGCAGACCAGCGGGTGCAGCTGGATGGCCTTGCCTTCGATCAGCACGGGTTCGAATGCCTGGATGCCAAGGCGGTGCAGCGTCGGCGCGCGGTTCAGCAGCACCGGATGCTCGCGGATCACCTCGTCCAGGATGTCCCAGACTTCCTTGCGTTCCTTTTCCACCCACTTCTTGGCCTGCTTCAGGGTCATGGACAGACCCTTGGCGTCGAGGCGCGAGTAGATGAACGGCTTGAACAGTTCGAGCGCCATCTTCTTCGGCAGGCCGCACTGGTGCAGCTTGAGTTCCGGACCCGTCACGATGACCGAACGGCCCGAATAATCGACGCGCTTGCCGAGCAGGTTCTGGCGGAAGCGGCCCTGCTTGCCCTTGAGCATGTCGGAGAGCGACTTCAGCGGACGCTTGTTGGCGCCCGTGATGATGCGGCCGCGGCGGCCGTTGTCGAACAGCGCGTCAACGGCCTCCTGCAGCATGCGCTTTTCGTTGCGGACGATGATGTCCGGCGCGCGCAGTTCGATCAGGCGCTTCAGGCGGTTGTTGCGGTTGATGACGCGGCGATAGAGATCGTTCAGATCCGACGTCGCGAAGCGGCCACCATCGAGCGGCACCAGCGGGCGCAGTTCCGGCGGGATCACCGGAATGACCGTCATCACCATCCACTCCGGCTTGTTGCCCGAGTTGATGAAGCTTTCGACGATCTTCATCCGCTTGATGATCTTCTTCGGCTTCAGTTCCGACTTGGTGGTGCGCAGCTCCTCGCGCAGCTGCTCCATCTCGCCTTCAAGGTCGAGTTCCTGGAGCAGGATGCGGATGGCTTCGGCGCCGATGCCGGCCTGGAAGGCGTCTTCGCCATATTCTTCCTGGGCGGTCATCAGTTCTTCTTCGGTGAGAAGATCGAACTTCTTGAACGGGGTCATGCCCGGTTCAATGACCACGTACTGTTCGAAATAGAGCACGCGCTCCAGCTGCTTCAGCTGCATGTCGAGCAGCATGCCGATGCGGCTGGGCAGCGACTTCAGGAACCAGATGTGGGCCACCGGCGCGGCCAGTTCGATATGGCCCATGCGCTCGCGGCGGACCTTGGACACGGTCACTTCCACGCCGCACTTTTCGCAGACGATGCCCTTGTACTTCATGCGCTTGTACTTGCCGCACAGGCACTCGTAATCCTTGATCGGGCCGAAGATGCGGGCGCAGAACAGGCCATCACGTTCCGGCTTGAACGTACGGTAGTTGATGGTTTCCGGCTTCTTGATCTCGCCGAACGACCAGCTGCGGATCTGGTCCGGGCTGGCGATGGCGATCTGGATCTGGTCGAACGTCTCGGGCTTGGCGACCGGCGAGAAGAAATTCATCACTTCGTTGGTCATGGTCTTTTTCCCTTCCTGCGCCGCTTCCGCTGGCGGAAGTGGCTGGGGGTGGATCACGGGGTACGGCGTCAATCGGATGGGGGTGAGCCGGGCTCACCCCCAGAATGATTTCACCCCTTGTCCTCGTCGCTCTGCAGCTGGACGTTGAGGCCCAGCGACCGCATTTCCTTGATCAGCACGTTGAAGCTTTCGGGGATGCCGGCTTCGAACGTGTCGTCACCCTTGACGATGGCTTCATACACCTTGGTGCGGCCGACCACGTCGTCCGACTTGACGGTGAGCATTTCCTGCAAGGTGTAGGCCGCGCCATAGGCCTGCAGCGCCCACACTTCCATTTCCCCGAAGCGCTGGCCACCGAACTGGGCCTTGCCGCCCAGCGGCTGCTGGGTGACGAGGCTGTAGGGGCCGATCGAGCGGGCGTGGATCTTGTCGTCCACCAGGTGGTGCAGCTTGAGCATGTAGATATAGCCCACGGTCACCTTGCGGTCGAAGGCATCGCCGGTGCGGCCATCGAACAGCTCGACCTGGCCCGAGGTGTCGAGCCCGGCCAGCGAAAGCATGTTCGAGACATCGGCTTCCTTGGCGCCGTCGAACACCGGGGTGGCCATCGGCACACCGCCCACCAGGTTGCGCGCCAGATCGATCACCGCGGCATCGTCGTAATCGGCGATGTCGAGCGCGTACTGCGGGCCATAGATGGCCTTGAACAGCTCGCGGATCTCGGTGGCGGTGCCGCTGGCCAGCGTCTCGTGGATATTTTCCAGCATGGCGGCGATCTTCTTGCCCAGGCCGCGCGCGGCCCAGCCCAGATGGGTTTCGAAGATCTGGCCGACGTTCATGCGGCTGGGCACGCCCAGCGGGTTCAGCACGATGTCGACCGGAGTGCCGTCGGCCAGGAAGGGCATGTCTTCCTGCGGCAGGATGCGGGAAATGACCCCCTTGTTGCCGTGGCGGCCGGCCATCTTGTCGCCCGGCTGCAGCTTGCGCTTCACCGCAACGAACACCTTGACCATCTTCAGCACGCCCGGCGGCAGTTCGTCACCGGCCTGCACCTTGGCGCGCTTGTCCTCCAGCTTGGCGCTGATCGAGGTGTGGGCTTCGTCCCACTGGCCCTTCAGCGCTTCCAGGCTGGCCTGGGTGGCATCGTCGGCAACGCCGAACTTCCACCATTCGCGGCGCGGCAGCTCTTCGAGCATGGCGTCATCGATGGCGGCGCCCTTCTTCACGCCCTTCGGCGCGGCGACCACTTCCTGGCCCAGCAGCGCGGTGCGCAGGCGGGCATAGGTGGCACGGTCGAGGATGGCGCGTTCGTCGGCGGCGTCCTTCTCAAGACGCTCGATCTCCTCGCGCTCGATCTGCAGGGCGCGCTCGTCCTTGTCGATGCCGTGGCGGTTGAAGATGCGCACGTCAACGATGGTGCCCGACACGCCCGGCGGCAGCCGCAGCGAGGTGTCACGCACATCGCTGGCCTTTTCGCCGAAGATGGCGCGCAGCAGCTTTTCTTCCGGCGTCATCGGCGATTCGCCCTTCGGCGTGATCTTGCCGACGAGGATGTCGCCCGGTTCGACTTCCGCACCGATGTAGACGATGCCAGCCTCGTCGAGGCGGGCCAGCGCGTCTTCACCGACGTTGGGGATGTCGCGGGTGATGTCTTCCGGGCCCAGCTTGGTGTCGCGGGCCATGACTTCGAATTCCTCGATGTGGATCGAGGTGAAGATGTCTTCCTTGACGATCTTCTCGTTGATCAGGATCGAGTCTTCATAATTGTAGCCGTTCCACGGCATGAAGGCGACGAGCACGTTGCGGCCCAGTGCCAGTTCGCCATCCTCGGTCGAGGGGCCATCAGCGATGATGTCGCCCTTCTTGACGAGGTCACCCACCGTCACCAGCGGACGCTGGTTGATGCAGGTCGACTGGTTGGAGCGCTGGAACTTCATCAGCGTGTAGATGTCGACGCCCGACTTGCCCGGCTCCACCTCTTCGGTGGCGCGGATGACGATGCGGGTGGCGTCCACCTGGTCAACGATGCCGGTGCGCTTGGCGCCGATCGCGGCGCCCGAATCGCGTGCCACGGTGCCTTCCATGCCGGTGCCGACGAACGGGCTTTCGGCCTTCACCAGCGGCACCGCCTGGCGCTGCATGTTGGAGCCCATCAGCGCGCGGTTGGCGTCATCGTTTTCCAGGAACGGAATCAGCGACGCGGCGACCGAAACCAGCTGCTTGGGGCTGACGTCGGCGAGCGTGATGGTGCTGGCCGGGGCCATCAGGAATTCACCGGCCTGACGGGCCGAGATCAGTTCCTCCACGAACACGCCGTTGCCATCGATGCCGGCATTGGCCTGCGCGATGGTGTGACGGGCTTCTTCCATGGCCGACAGATAGATGACGTCGTCGGTCAGCTTCCCACCCTCGACCTTGCGGTACGGGGTTTCGATGAAGCCGTACTTGTTGACGCGGCTGAAGGTGGCGAGGCTGTTGATCAGGCCGATGTTCGGGCCTTCCGGCGTTTCAATCGGGCAGATGCGGCCATAGTGCGTCGGGTGAACGTCGCGCACTTCGAAGCCGGCGCGCTCCCGCGTCAGACCGCCCGGGCCGAGGGCCGAGACGCGGCGCTTGTGGGTGACTTCCGACAGCGGGTTGGTCTGGTCCATGAACTGCGACAGCTGCGAGGAGCCGAAGAATTCGCGCACCGCGGCCACGGCCGGCTTGGCGTTGATCAGGTCGTTCGGCATGACGGTGTCGATATCGACGCTGCTCATGCGCTCCTTCACGGCGCGCTCCATGCGCAGCAGGCCAACACGATACTGGTTTTCCAGCAGTTCGCCGACCGAACGGACACGGCGGTTGCCGAGATTGTCGATGTCGTCGATCTCGCCCTTGCCGTCCTTCAGTTCGACGAGGGTCTTGACGACGGCAGCGATATCCTCGCGGCGCAGCACGGTCACATCATCCGGGCAGTCCAGCGCCAGGCGCATGTTCATCTTCACGCGCCCGACGGCCGACAGGTCGTAACGGTCGGGATCGAAGAACAGGCCATAGAACATGGCTTCGGCGGTTTCGCGCGTCGGCGGTTCGCCGGGGCGCATGACGCGATAGATTTCGGCGAGCGCGTGGTCGCGGTCCTCAACCTTGTCGGCCATCAGCGTGTTGCGGATCCACGGGCCCACCGACACGTGATCGATGTCGAGCAGTTCGATGCTGGTCTGGCCGGCGCGGTCGATCTTTTCCAGATTCTCGGCGGTCAGCTCGTCACCGGCCTCGATGTAGATTTCGCCGGTGGCTTCGTTGATCAGGTCGAACGCCGAATAGCGGCCGAAGATTTCCTCGGTCGGGATCAGCAGTTCCTTCAGGCCGTCGTTGGTGGCCTTGCGCACCATGCGCGGCGTGATCTTGGTGCCCTGCGGGAACACCACTTCGCCGGTTTCGCCGTTCACCACGTCGAAGGTCGGCTTGGCGTTGCGCCAGTTGGCCTCGACGAACGGCACCTTCCAGCCGGCGTCGCCGTTGGCACCATGGCCGCGCACCCAGGTGACGCGGTTGTAGAACAGGTTCAGGATCTCTTCCGAATGCCAGCCCAGCGCATAGAGCAGGGTGGTGACCGGCAGCTTGCGCTTGCGATCGATGCGGACGTTGACAATGTCCTTGGCGTCGAATTCCAGATCGAGCCACGAGCCGCGATAGGGGATGACGCGGGCGGCAAACAGATATTTGCCCGAAGCATGGGTCTTGCCGCGATCATGATCGAAGAAGACGCCCGGCGAGCGGTGCATCTGCGAGACGATCACGCGCTCGGTGCCGTTGATGACGAAGGTGCCGTTCGGCGTCATCAGGGGCATGTCGCCCATGTAGACGTCCTGCTCCTTGATATCGAGGACGGAGCGGGTTTCGGTATCCGGATCCACTTCGAACACGATCAGGCGCAGCGTCACCTTCATCGGGGCGGCGAAGGTGATGCCGCGCTGGCGGCACTCGTCGATGTCGTACTTCGGCTCTTCCAGTTCGTAATGCACGAAATCCAGCTCGGCGGTGCCGGCGAAATCGCGGATCGGGAAGACGCTGCGCAGGGTCTTTTCCAGGCCGGAGACATAGCCCACCGCCGGGTTGGAGCGCAGGAACTGTTCATAGCTCTCGCGCTGCACCTCGATCAGGTTCGGCATCTGCACCACTTCGCCGATATGGCCGAAGGTCTTGCGGATGCGGCGGCGGTTGTTGAACGGCTTGACGCCCTGCGGCGGCTTCATCTGGGTGGCCATGTCTGTCGTTCGCCTTCTTCAGATCCTGATCCGCCCCGGCAGCGCCGGTTTGGAAAAACAGCAAAACCCGCACGGCACTCCCGCAGCTGCGGCAATGTCGCACGGTCACTGGCGATGCAAACCCGCCTGCCCCTCCATCCGTTGCGACCCGATCGCGCTGCGGGCCGTATCTCGAAGGGCAACGGGCCGGACGGGAATCGCTCCCGGCCGGTCGATGGCTGCCATATAGGCGCATTGTTGGATTTGGCCAAGGGGGCGCCGCAGCGGTGCGACACGCCGCGCCGCCGTGGCGCCCGGGCCACACTGCCCGCCGCAAAGCCACAGTCCGCCGCGCCCGCAGGGGAACTATCCGCGCCCGCCTCCGGTTGCCCCGCTGCCGTGCCGTACCCCGGCACCCATGGCAGACGAAGGATGACCATATGAAGACCCATCTGATGACGGGCGCCATCGCGCTCCTCGCCGCGGCGGCGCCAGCCACCGCCCAGACCACAACACCCACCACCGATCAGACCGCGCCCGGCACGATGGCGCCGGCCACCACCTATCCGGGCATGACCTATCCGGGCATGACCGACACCACCCCCTCATCGGCCACCGGCACGACAATGGGTGACCAGACCAGCACGCGCTCCGCCGCCACCACCCAGCCGGCCACGACCAGCGACACGGGCATGGCGCGCAGCAGCAGCGGTCCGAAAGCGCCCGATGGCACCCCCGCCTTCGGGTTCAAGCCCTATTTCGGCATCCTCGGCGGTTATGAGCTCCATGATCGGCCGGCCCCGATCGATGGCGTGCGCCAGCGCCGGCTGGACGGTGCCATGATCGAAGGCGTCGCCGGCTTCAACATCCCGCTGGGGGCCGTGTTCATCGGCGCCGAAGGCCATGTCGCGCGCGGGTTTGGCGACATCCGCTGGGAATATGGCGCGCGCGGCCGCGCCGGCTTCCGCGCCGGCGACAGCGGCCTCATCTATGCCAGTGCCGGCTACACCTGGACCGACGTGCGCCAGGGTCGCGGCTTTGATAACCGCAAGGGCTGGGTGTGGGGCCTGGGCGCCGAATTCGGGCCGAGCGACATCGGCCTGGGCGGCGTCACCGGCAACGCCGGCCCGCGCATCCGGATCTCGGTGGAGACGGCGGATTTCGACAGCGTCCGCCCGATGGCGGGGGTGGTGTTCCACTTCTGACGGACATGAAAAAAGGGCCGCTCCGAGGAGCGGCCCTTTCTTTTTGGGCTGTGCGGGCCGCGGCAAAGCCGCGGCCTGACGTCAGACCGGTTCCGGTCGGCGGCTGATGCCGCCGCCCGGCCCCGCTGGCCGGCCTTGCAGGAGCCGGTGGATAACGCTGCGCGTTATCCACGCGCCCCGCAGCGGCTTACTTGAGCTCCACAGTCGCGCCGGCTTCTTCCAGCTGCTTCTTGAACTTCTCGGCGTCAGCCTTCGACACGCCTTCCTTGACGGCCTTCGGAGCGCCTTCGACCAGCGCCTTGGCTTCGGTCAGGCCCAGGCCGGTGATGGCGCGGACTTCCTTGATGACGTTGATCTTCTTGCCACCGTCGCCGGTGAGAACGACGTCGAATTCGGTCTTCTCTTCAACAGCCGGAGCAGCAGCGCCAGCGGCCGGGCCAGCGGCCACGGCAACCGCCGCAGCGGCCGAAACGCCCCACTTTTCTTCCAGCATCTTCGCCAGTTCGGCGGCTTCCAGCACGGTCAGGGCCGAAAGCTGGTCAACGATCGAGTTCAGGTCAGCCATTGTATCTCTCCACTAAGTTCAGATTGGTCTGCGAAATTGAGGTGCGAAGGCGTCAGGCCGCATCTTTTTCGGCATAGGCCGTGAAGACGCGGGCCAGCTTGGCGGCCGGCGCATTGGCCAGCTGGGCCAGCTTGGTGGCCGGGGCGTTGACCAGGCCGATCAGCTTGGCGCGCAGTTCATCCAGCGACGGCAGTTCGGCCAGAGCCTTGACGCCGTTCACATCCAGAACCGTGTTGCCCATGGCACCGCCGACGATCTCGAACTTGTCGGTCGTCTTGGCGAATTCCACCGCGATCTTGGCAGCGGCCACCGGATCGGTGGACGTGGCAAGGCCGATCGGGCCGGTCAGCAGGTCGCCGATCGGCTGGTAGGGCGTGCCTTCGAGCGCGATGCGCGCGAGGCGATTCTTCGTCACCTTGTAGCTGGCACCAGCCGCGCGCATCTTGTTCCTGAGATCGCTCGACTGGGCGACGGTCAGGCCATGGTTGCGCGTGACCACGACAACCGAGGTTTCGGTCAGCGTCTTGGCCAGGCTGGAGACGGCTTCGGCTTTTTGGGCGCGATCCATGCTCACTCCTTGACATTGCGCCTGCTGGTCGGCCCGAAGGCTGCCCGGCAGGCAGGTGATGACGCGCACCCGCAAGGGCTGCGCCGGCTCATGAGCCTGCCGCCTGCCAATCACCATCGCTGGGGAGGAGCGGGCACCAGGCCCGTCCGAAGAGGATCGCTTGCCCGCACCGGCAGCACCGGCGCAGACCAGGCCGGGCCAATGGCACGACCAGTGAAAACTTCCCTCGTCTCATGCAGGCCCAAACGGCTTAAGGGGCAACCCACCTGCAATCTCGGACGGTCGCCCGGCCATCGCTGGCCGGAACGGATGCGGCGCGATAGGGGCTGTGCCGGCCAGAGTCAAGCCGCACCGAACGGAAAAGGGCCGGAGCGGTCACCCGCCCCGGCCCCCAATTCCCGCAATCCGTGCGGATCAGCCGCTGATGCCGGCCGAGGCCGGATCAACCTTGATGCCGGCGCCCATCGACGAGCTGACGGCAACCTTGAGCAGATACTTGCCCTTGGCGCCCGACGGCTTGGCCTTGACCACCGCATCGACCAGCGCATCGAAATTGGCGCGCAGATCGTCCTGGGCAAAGCTGGCCTTGCCCAGAATGCCGTGGATGATGCCGGCCTTTTCGACACGATATTCGATCTGGCCGCCCTTGGCCGCCTTCACGGCTTCGGTGACGTTCATGGTGACGGTGCCCAGCTTCGGGTTCGGCATCAGGCCCTTGGGGCCCAGCACCTTGCCGAGACGGCCGACCAGACCCATCATGTCCGGCGTGGCGATGCAGCGATCGAAATCGATCGTGCCGCCCTGCACCAGTTCCAGCAGGTCTTCGGCGCCAACAACATCGGCACCGGCGGCCTTGGCTTCCTCGGCCTTGGCGCCGCGGGCGAACACGCCGACGCGGACGGTCTTGCCGGTGCCCTTGGGCAGGGTGACGACGCCGCGCACCATCTGGTCGGCGTGGCGGGGATCAACGCCCAGGTTCAGCGAGACTTCGATGGTCTCGTCGAACTTGGCGGTGGCCAGGCTCTTCACCAGGCCCAGCGCTTCGTCGATCGGATACAGCTTGTCGCGGTTCACCGCGGCGCCGAGGGCCTTGGCCTTCTTGGTCATTGCCATGATCTTAGCCCTCCACCACTTCAAGGCCCATCGCGCGGGCCGAACCTTCGATGGTCCGCATGGCCATCTCGATGCTGTTCGCGTTCAGATCGGGCATCTTCTTTTCAGCGATGTCACGGATCTGCGACTGCGTGATCTTGGCGACCGGCGCGCCCTTGCCCGGGGTGGTGCCGCCCGACTTCAGGCCAGCGGCCTGCTTCAGGAGGTACGAGGCCGGCGGCAGCTTGGTGATGAAGCTGAACGAACGGTCGGCAAAGACGGTGATGACGGTGGGGATCGGGGTGCCCTTTTCCATCGATTCCGTCTTGGCGTTGAACGCCTTGCAGAATTCCATGATGTTGACACCGCGCTGGCCCAGTGCCGGGCCGATCGGCGGCGAGGGGTTGGCCATGCCGGCCTTCACCTGCAGCTTGATATAACCTGTGATCTTCTTGGCCATGTGGCCACTCCTTGCTGTGTGGTGCTAGCGGCCGGGGCAACCGGCCTCCCACGCTGACGGTGGAATTACTTCTGCTTTTCCACCTGTTCGAAGCCGAGTTCGACGGGCGTTGCGCGCCCGAAGATCGACACCGAAACCTTGACGCGGCCATGATCGAAGTCGATTTCCTCGACCAGGCCGTTGAAACTGGCGAACGGGCCATCGAGCACGCGAACCGAATCGCCGATCTCGAAATTGGCCTTGCGCTTGATCTTGGCGGCCGGGGTTTCCTCCGCCTTGGTGTTGAGCATGCGGGCGGCTTCGGCCTCGCTGATCGGCTGCGGCTTGTTCTGCTGGCCCAGGAAGCCGGTCACCTTGGGCGTGTTCTTGACGAGGTGATAGACATCATCGGTCATCGCCAGCTTGGCCAGCACATAGCCGGGCATCGACTTGCGCTCGATCTGGCGCTTCTTGCCCTTGAACACCTCGGTCACCGTCTCGGCCGGCACCTCGATCGCGTCGATGAAGGCTTCCAGGCCCATGCGGCGGGCTTCGGAGAGGATCGAATCCTTCACCTTGTTCTCGAAACCCGAATAGGCGTGAATGATGTACCAGCGCGACATAGATATCCTCAGGCAGCGAGGCTGAGCAGGAACTTGACGGTGCGGCCGAGGATCTGATCGATCCCCAGGAAGAACACCGAGAGCAGGCTGGTCATCACCAGCACCATCACGGTCATGCGCAGCGTGTCGGGCAGCGTCGGCCACGCGATCTTGCGGGTTTCGGTCTGCACCTGGCGCACGAATTCCGCCGGGGAGACCCGGGGCTTTTTCGCCGCTTCAACCTTGCCGTCGCTCACGCAAGCTTACCTTTGCCGTTGCCACACACGAATCACATGCGGGTGGTTGCCGGCGGTTGCCCGCCGTCACCCGAAACGCCAAGAACCGGCACGGGGAACCCCGCGGCCGGCCCGATCGACGTTGCCCGCACCCCCGGGACGTGGGCCTGCAGCGCCCCGCTTTCAACCACTTGTGGCGAAATCAGGGGCTGCTGGCAGGAGTGGAGGGGCTCGAACCCCCGGCCCTCGGTTTTGGAGACCGATGCTCTACCAACTGAGCTACACTCCTGTGTGCAGGCCGGCGGCTATAAAGTGGCGCGGCACAGGGCGCAAGGGGCTGGGGCGCAAGGGGCGGCGGCCACCCGCGTTTTCGGCGCCGGGCCGTGGCCATTGAATCCGCCGCCCGCCTGCCGTAGAGGCTGGCGTGAGCGCGGGTATAGCTTAGTGGTAAAGCTCCAGCCTTCCAAGCTGGCTATGCGGGTTCGATTCCCGCTACCCGCTCCATCGCAGCCGGGCGCGTGGATTGCGCCCCGCGCAATCCACCGACTCCGGCAAGATCGGCCGGCGGGATCGGGCAAGCCGGCGCCACGGCTTTGCCGGGGCAGAGGCTTGCGCGAGGCCCGTTCGACGTCAATCGCAGTGCGGCTGGCTGCGTGCCGCAGCCAGACTCGCACAAGATCGGCCGGGCTGGCTGCCGGGCTGCAGCCCGGCAGAGCAGCTTCGACGTCAGCCGCGGCTTTGCCGCGGCCCCCTTGCCTCCTTCTCTCCTCCCTGCGGCAAGCCCCCTAAACCCCGCCCCACCCCCGCCGTTCTCCCACCCGTCACTTCGGGTCAGGGAGCCATATGTCATGCAGCATCAGCCGGGGCCGATGATCGCCGAGGCACCGGCGCCGTCGCCGGCCGATGTCGCCTTTCCCCCCGGCACCGGGCCGATGGCCTGGTATGACCAGATCCGCAGCCTGCTGATGCGCACCGGCCTGCCGCCGGAACCGGCAGTATATGACCTGCTGTGGCGTTATGTGCGCAACGAGGATCATGATCTGTCGCTGGCCATCGACAAGGCGCTGGCCGGCGATGGCCTGTCGATGGCGGTGGTGCAATCGCTGCGCGAGACGCTGCTGGGCCAGATGAGCGAGGCCCGGGTCAACGCGCTGATTGCCGAGGCGCACGGCCAGGCCGAGGCTCTGACCCGGCGGATCGAAAGCGGCCAGACCGATCTGGCCGATTACGGCCGCGCCATTGCCGATGGCGGCGAGCGGCTGGCCGGCCCGATGGACCCGGGCATGCTGGCGGCGCTGCTGGAACAGCTGGGCGCCGCCACCGCCACCATGCAGGCGGCAAATACCCGCCTGATCGACGAGCTGGAGCAGGCCGCCAGCGAAAGCCGGGCGCTGGCCGACCGGCTGATTCAGGCCGAACGCGCGGCGGTCACCGATGCGCTGACCGGCGTGCTCAACCGGCGCGGGCTGTTCCTGGCGGTGGAAAAGGCGCAGGGCGAGGCCATGGCCAGTGGCACGCCGATGGCGGTGGCGGTGGTGGACATCGATCATTTCAAGCGTTTCAACGACCGGTTCGGCCATGCCATGGGCGATGATGTGCTGCGTTTCGTGGCGCGCCACCTCGCCGATCGGCTGGAGGCCGGCGGCGGCCATGTCGGGCGGTTGGGCGGGGAGGAGTTCGTGGGCATCATCCCCGGCGCCACCGCCCAGCTGGCGGCCGCCCGCATCGATCGCATCCGCGCCGAACTGGCCGGCCAGGTGCTGCGCAGCGCCGTGGATGGCAGCAGCATGGGCCGCATCAGCTTTTCCGCCGGGGTGGCCGAACATCGCGCCGGCCAGGGCCCGGACCAGTTGATCGAACGTGCCGACGGGGCGCTGTACACCGCCAAGCGGCTGGGCCGCGACCGCGTGGTGCCGGATCGCGGTTAAACCGAAAAACGGGCGTTGACACGCGCGCGTCTCTGTCCCATTTGGCCGCCTCCCGTCGGGCGCCAGCCCATGCGGCGTGGAGGGGTGGCCGAGCGGTCAATGGCAGCAGACTGTAAATCTGCCGGGTTTCACCCTACGTTGGTTCAAATCCAACCCCCTCCACCACCGTTTTCCCGCTGATCATCGCAGCCCCGGCACCGCCGCCGCACTGACGGGACTGGCGGCAGCGGCGCATGCCGGCTATGGGCGCGGTCATGGGCCGCAGACCTCACCCCAAGAACCAGCAGAGCCAGAAGAGCCCGTTCCCGCGCCTTTATGGCCGGCACGCGGTGTTTGCCGCGCTCGACAATCCGGAGCGCAGCTTCCGCAAGCTCTATCTGACGCCGGCGACAGCGAAGACCATCGTCATCCCGCCCGGCCTGCAGGTGCAATATGGCGATGATCATGATCTGGGCCGGCTGTGCCCGCCGGATGCGCCGCACCAGGGCTATGTGCTGGAAGTGGAGCCGCTGGAAAATGTCTGGCTGGGCGACATATTGAAAGACGCCAACGACGGCAGCAACCGGCCGATCCTGGTGCTGGACCAGGTGACCGATCCGCACAATGTCGGCGCGATGATGCGATCGGCGGTGGCGTTCGGGGCGCGGGCGCTGGTCACCCAGGATCGCCACAGCCCGGCCGAATCGGGCACACTGGCGCGCAGTGCCTCGGGCGCGCTGGAAAGCCTGCCGTGGGTGCGCGTCGTGAATCTGGCGCGCGCGCTGGGCGAGATCGGAGAGGCCGGCTTCTGGCGCATCGCGCTGGATGGCAGCGGCCCGGCCACGCTGGAAGACGCGCTGGGCACCTGCCAGCCGGCGCTGGTGATGGGCAGCGAAGGCGAAGGTCTGCGCCATCTGACGCTGGAAAATTGCGACCAGGTCGCGCGGCTGCCGATCGGCGGGGTGGAAAGCCTCAACGTGTCGAACGCGGCCGCCATCGCACTTTACGCCTGTGCGCGGCGCGGGCTTTAGGCCTCAGTAGCTTTCGCTCTCGTACAGGCGGGTGATGTCCCCGCCCCAGGTGCCGTTGTACAGCGCCAGCAGCCGGTCGGCATTGGTCATGCCACTCGCCACGATTTCGCGCAGCGGGTTGAGATAGCCCTGCTCGCTGTCGCCGGCGCCGTTCAGGCGGGCGCGGCGGGCAAGGCCGGCATCGGCGATGGCGAGCACGTCGGCGGCCAGTTCCTTCAGCGTGCCGCCGTTCGGGCTGGCCGCACCCAGCGCCAGCGCCGGCACTTCGCGGCGCAGGCGGGCATGATCCTCCGGCGTCCAGCGCTTGACGAGATCCCAGGCGGCATCGAGCGAGCTCTGGTCATACAGCAGCCCAACCCACAGCGCCGGCAGCGCGCAGATCCGGTCCCAGCGCCCGCCATCGGCGCCGCGCATTTCCAGATAGCCCTTCATGCGCACTTCCGGGAAGGCGGTGGAGAGATGGTCCTTCCAGTCGCCCAGCCGCGGCTTCTCGCCGGGCAGCACGGCCAGCTTGCCAGCCAGAAAATCGTGGAACGAAAGCCCGGCCGCATCGATATATTTGCCGTCGCGGTAGACAAAGTACATCGGCACATCGAGGGCGTAATCGGCATAATGTTCATAGCCGAAGCCATCTTCGAACACGAAGGGCAGGATGCCGGTGCGCTGCGGATCGGTGTCGGTCCAGATATGGCTGCGGAACGACTTGAAACCGTTGGGCGCGTTTTCGGTGAACGGCGAATTGGCGAACAGCGCGGTGGCGATCGGCTGCAGCGCCAGGCTCACCCGGAATTTCTGCGCCATGTCGGCTTCGCTGGCATAATCGAGGTTGGTCTGGATGGTGCAGGTGCGCAGCATCATGTCGAGGCCCAGGCTGCCGACACGCGGCATGTGGCGCAGCATGATGTCATAGCGTCCCTTGGGCATCACCGGCAGGTCAGACCGCGCCTTGTCCGGCCAGAAACCGAGGCCGAGAAAGCCAAGGCCCAGCTCCCCGCCCACTTCGCGGCACTGTTTCAGGTGGCGGTTCGATTCGGCGCAGGTCTGGTGCAGATTTTCCAGCGGCGCGCCCGACAGTTCGAACTGGCCGGCGGGTTCCAGGCTGATATTGCCGTCCGCGCCCTTCAGCGCGATCACATTGCCGCCTTCCAGGATCGGCTCCCAGCCGAAACGGGTCATGCCGGCCAGCAGGTCGCGGATGCCGCCGGGTTCGGTGTAGGACGGGGCGCGGTGATCGGCGGTGCGATAGACGAACTTCTCATGCTCCGTGCCGATGCGCCAATCGGCGGCGGGCTTGGCGCCGGCTTCAAACACCGAAACCAGCTGGTCGCGCGTTTCGATGACCACGTCATCGCCTGCCGAAGTCACCTTGTTGCTCATGATTGCGCCTTAGCCGTCTTGCCCCGCCCGCGCAATGAAGCCGGGGTGTGACAGGCGCGTGTCAATCGCGGCGCGCTTCACGGATAATGTCTTGCCATTTTGTCATGTTTGCCGCCAAGGAGCGGCCATGACCAGGGCCCTTCTTGTCTGCGCGCTGCTTGCCCTTGCCGCCTGCGGCGTGGAGCAGGCGCAGCCGGCGCCGGTGGCGGCAGACGACCGCTGGGGCCATCTGCCGCCCGATCCGCAGCGGCCGCAGCAGGCACAGACGCCCGCGCCCGACCGCGGCTGACCGCTCAGGCCGCAACCATGCGCCAGCATGGCCCCGCTGGACGAGGCGGGCTGGACGCTGCGCGTGGACGGCGAGCGCGTTGCGCAGTGACGCGCACCCGCTGCAAAGCCGCAGGCTTGTGCGCGGCGGCCAGTGTGTCATCCTCCCGGTCCTTCCTGGGGAGGAACGCACATGCATGATCTCGTCATCCGTGGCGGCACCATCGTCGATGGCACCGGCAATCCGCGCTTCACCGGCGATATCGCCGTCGATCAGGGCCGCATCACTGCGGTTGGCACGGTCACCGCGCCGGGGCGGGAGGAGATTGACGCCAGCGGCCTGATCGTCGCGCCCGGCTTTGTTGACATCCACACCCATTATGATGGCCAGGCCACCTGGGATTCGGAAATGGCGCCGTCGGCATGGCATGGTGTCACCACCGTGGTCATGGGCAATTGCGGTGTCGGCTTCGCGCCGGCCAAGCCCGACCGGCACGACTGGCTGATCGGCCTGATGGAAGGGGTGGAGGACATCCCCGGCACCGCGCTGGCCGAAGGCATGAGCTGGAACTGGGAGACCTTCCCGCAATATCTCGACGCGCTGGAACAGCGCCGCCGCACCATCGATGTTGCCACCCACGTGCCGCACGGCGCCGTGCGCGCCTATGTGATGGGCGAGCGCGGGGCGAGGAATGAGAAGCCGACCGATGAGGACATCGCCCGGATGGCCGCCATCGTCGCCGAAGGCGTGGCTGCCGGCGCGCTGGGCTTTTCGACCAGCCGCACCATCCTGCACAAGAGCATCGATGGCGAGCTGGTGCCCGGCACCACCGCCGAGAAGGACGAGCTGATCGCCATCGGCCGCGCCATGGGCGAGGTGGGCCACGGCGTTTTCGAAATGGCCAGCGACCTCCGCCGTGACTGGGACGAGTTCGGCTGGATGGCCGAGATGAGCCGCGAGACCGGCCTGCCGGTCACCTTCGCCATGCTGCAATCGATCGCCAAGGAATTGCCCTGGGAAGAGCAGATGAGCGAGACGGCGCGGGCCAATGCGACAGGCGCCAACATCGTCGCCCAGATCGCCATCCGCGGCAACGGCGTGCTGATGGCGTGGCGCGGCACTGTCCACCCGTTCAAGTTCCGCCCGAGCTGGCAGGCGCTGGAAGGCAAGCCGTGGGAGGAGCAGTGGGCGCAGCTTTCCGACCCGGCGTTCAAGGCCAGGCTGCTGGCGGAGGACAATGTCTGGCCGGAAACCGATGTGCTGCCGCTGCTGATGGCCGTCGCCATGGGCTGGCAATTGCAGTTCGAGATGACCGACGGCTTCAATTACGAGCCGCAGCAGGACGAGACGATTGCGGCCATGGCGAAGGCGGCCGGCATGGACCCGGCCGAATATGCCTATGACCTGCTGTGCCGCGATGGCGGCAGCGGCTTCATCTATTTCCCCATCCTCAACTATGCCGATGGCAATCTCGATTTCGTCCACGGCCTGCTGCACCGCGACGATGTGGTGATCTCCCTGTCGGACGGCGGTGCCCATTGCGGCACCATCTGCGACGCGGCGAGCCCGACCTATCTGCTGCAACACTGGGTGCGCGACCGCGCGCGCGGCACGGTGGCGCTGGAAAACGCCATCCGCCGCCAGTGCCACGATACGGCGCGCCTTTATGGCCTGAATGATCGCGGCCTGATCGCGCCGGGCTATCTGGCCGATCTCAACATCATCGATCTTGACCGGCTGCAGCTGGGCAAGCCGTGGCTGGCGTTCGATCTGCCGGCCGGCGGCAAGCGCCTGCTGCAAAAGGCCGATGGCTATGTGGCGACGATCAAGAACGGCACGGTCACCTTCCGCAACGGCCAGATGACCGGCGCCCTGCCCGGCGGCCTGGTGCGCGGGCCGCAGGCAGCGCCGGCAACGGCGGCGATGGCGGCGGAATGATGAACGTCCGGGGGGCACTTATCGCACTGGCGCTGGCCACGGGGGCGGCCGCGCAGTCACCACCGCCGGGCGCTTACACCGAACAGCGGCAGCTGCCCGGCCTGTCGGCACCCGGTGAGATCATCATCGATCGCGCCGGCATCCCGCACATCTATGCCGCCACGGCCGGCGACGGTTTCTTCCTGCAAGGCTATGCCGTGGCGCGCGACCGGTTGTGGCAGATTGATCTGTGGAGAAAGCGCGGGCTTGGCCTGCTGTCAGCCAGTTTCGGCCCGGCCTTCGTGGAGCAGGACCGCGCCGCGCGGCTGCTGCTGTATCGCGGCGACATGGCCGCCGAATGGGCCGCCTATCCGGCCGCCGCCAAGGGCTGGACCGAAAAGTTCGTCGCCGGCATCAACGCCTTCATTGCCGATGTCGAGGCCGGGCGGCAGAAGCTGCCGGTGGAATTCGCCGCCACCGGCACACGGCCCGATCGCTGGCAGGCCGAGGATGTGGTGCGCATCCGATCCAACGCGCTGGTGCACAATCTGCCGAACGAGGTGGACCGCGCCCGCGCCCTGTGCGGCGGCGATGCGAAGTATGAACCGCTGCGCCGCCCGCTGGAGCCGGCCCACGCCGTGACCATCCCGGCCGGGCTGGACCCGTGCAGCATCCCGGCCGACGTGCTGCGCGTCTATGATCTGGGCACCAGTGACGTGAAGTTTGACGGCAAGGCGGTGACGCTGGCGCTGCGCGATCCCGACGTGCTGGAAGGATCGAACAACTGGGTGATCGGGCCGGGCAAGAGCGCGACCGGCCGGCCGATCCTGGCCAATGATCCGCACCGCGCCCATTCCATCCCCAATCTGCGCTATCTGTCCCACATCGATACGCCCGAACTGCAGATCGCCGGTGCCGGCGAACCCGCTCTGCCCGGTGTGAGCTTTGGCCACAATGCGGATGCCGGCTGGGCGCTGACCATTTTCTATATCGATCAGCAGGATCTGGTGGTGAACCCCAAGGGCACCGCGCTGACCGAAGTGCACGAAACGCTGGACGTGAAGGGCGAGGCCCCGCGCGCGATCGTGCTGAAGTTCAGCGCCGATGGCCCGATCCTGCACGAAGATGCCGCCAGCGGCCGCAGCTTTGCCCTGCGCGCCACCTGGGCGCGGCCCGGCGCCTCGGCCTATTTCAACGCCAGCTGGGCGTGGACGGCAAAGACGTGGGAGGATTTCCTTGTCGCCCGCAACCATTGGGGGGCGCCGCCGCTCAACCTGCTGTTCGCCAGCCGCAACGGCGACATCGGCTGGGCACCATCGGGCTTTGTGCCGGTGCGCAAGGGCGGGGACGGCCTGCTGCCGGTGCCGGCCGGCAAGGCGTACCAGTGGACTGGCCTGATGGACCCCGGCCTGATGCCGCTGTCCCACAACCCGCCGCAGGGCTGGATCGCGACCGCCAACGAGATGAATCTGCCGGCCGGCTACACGCGCCCGCTCAGCTTCGAATGGGCCGACCGCAGCCGCATCACCCGCATCAAGGAGGTGATCAGCGGCACGCTGGCGACGGCCGGCACCTTCAGCATCAGCGATGCGATGGCGCTGCAGAATGATGCCACCTCGCCCATGGCCCGGCGCGCCGTGGCTCTGCTGGCCGGGCTGGCCGGCCGCACCGACACTGAACGCGCCGCGCTGGCGCTGCTGCAGGGCTGGGACGGGCAGGAAGGCCCCGATTCCGCCGCAGCGGCGCTGTATGAAATCTGGGCGCGCGGCCCGCTGCCGGCGCGCGCTGTCAGCACCCTGGTGCCGGAAGCGATGCGGGCGCGGTTCGGCAAGCCTTCGGCAGCGGCGGTGATCGCCGTTCTGGAGGGCAGTGAGCTGCTGGGCAGCGATCCGGCCGCCACCCGCAGCGCCATCTTGGGCGATTCGCTGGCCAGCGCCTGGGCGGAGGCGGTGAAATTGCTCGGCCCCGATCCGGCGCGCTGGCGCTGGGGGGCGCTGCACACCGCCGATTTCCGCCCGGCCCTTTCCATCCCCGGCCGCGATGCCGAACGCCGGGTCGGGCCACTGCCTATCGGCGGCAGCAGCTCCACCCCGATGGCGATGAGCCCCGGGCCGGATTGGCGCGTGACGGCCGGCGCGTCGGTGCGCCTCGTCATGGACGTGGGCGAATGGGACAATTCGATGGTGATCAACACGCCGGGCCAATCCGGCGATCCCGCCAGCCCGCATTATCGCGACCTGTTCCCGCGCTGGGCCAGCGCCAACTATGTCCCCTTCGCCTGGACCCGCGCCAAGGTGCTGAGCCAGGCCGAACGGGTGATCAGGGTGACGCCCTAGCGCCGTCGGCGAACCAGGCCGCCACCGCAACCATCTGCTCCTGGCTCAGCTGGTCCACCACCGCCTGCATCGGCTCCGCGCCGTCGTCGTGCCGGGCCCGCGTCTTGAAGGCGATCAGCTGGCGCAGGATATAGCTGGGGGAACGGCCCGGCCCCCATTGGTTCATCTGCTCGGCATGGCATTGGACACAGCCGATCTCGGCGGCGACGGCGCGGCCGGCGGCGATGCTGCCCGGCGGCACCCAGGCGGTGAAGCTGGCGCGCGGATCGCGCTTTTCAAAGGCGGCGACATCATCGGGCACCTCGATGATGCGGCCGGCGATGGGTTCGGCCGGGCCGGGCTGGACCGTGAGGATGAAACCCAGGGGCGCTGTCGGCGGCACCGCGGCGCTTTCCACCACACGCACGCGGCTGGTGAAGGGCTGGGCACTGAACCAGCGCGCCGCCGCCGCGATCTCATCCCGGCTGGCATGCTGCACGGTGGTGCGCATGCCGATGCTGGGAAACCAGCCGGCCTGGGCTGAGGTTCGGGTGCCGTCGCGGAAGGCTTCCGTCTGCGCGATGATATAGTCTTCGGGCAGTCCGGCCAGCGAGGCATTTTCCGGCCGGCCGTCGCCGTGCGGAAGGTGGCAGAAGCCGCAGGCATATTGGCCGGGCTGGGCATTCTCGCGGATGAACGCCGGCACCGGCCGTGCCGGATCGGGAAACCAGTCCACGGCGCGTTCCGGCCTGCGCAGGTCGCGTTCCGTAAGGGTGACGGCAGAGCCGGGCAGCGTCACCGGCGCGTCGGGATCGGCGGCGGGCGGCCGCTGCGCGGTGGAGGGGGCCGGGTACAGCCAGTCCGGCACTGCGACCGCCGTGGCGGCAGCGGTCACGGCAGCGGCCAGCAGCAGCAATTTCATCGCCCGTCCCCCTCACCCACCATGGCTGGCCTGCCATACGGCGATGGCGGCCAGCGCTGCCGTGTCGGCGCGCAGGATGCGCGGGCCAAGGCTCACCGGCACCGCCGCCGGATGGGCGCGGATGGCGTCGCGCTCGGCCGCCGTGAAGCCGCCTTCCGGGCCGATCAGGATCGCGGCAGGTGCCGGCGCGCGGGCCTGTGCCAGCGGCGCGCCGCCGGTTTCATCGGCAAAGATCAGCGCGCGGCCCGGCGGCCAGTCACGCAGCAGCCGGTCAAGACTGGTCGTTTCCGGCAGCGCCGGCACGGCAGTGCGGCCGGATTGTTCGGCCGCTTCCACCAGATGGGCGGCCAGCCGTTCCAGATTGGGCTTGTCGACGATGGTGCGCTGGGTGGTGACCAGCTGCAAACGGGCCACACCCAGCTCGCAGGCCTTTTCCACCAGCCAGTCGATGCGGCCTTTCTTCAGCGGCGCGGCGCACAGCCACAGATCGGGCGTCACCTCCTGCGGCGCGCTCTGCTGTTCGGCGGTCAGCGTCACCGCCTTTTTCGCCACGCCGGTCACCCGCGCCGCCCATTCGCCGTCGCGGCCGTTGAACAGGCGCACCATGTCACCCGGCTGCCGGCGCATGACACTGCCGAGATAATGGGATTGCGCCACATCCAGCGTGATCGCCGCGCCGGCGGCCAGCGCCGCCGCCACATGAAGTCGCGGCGTGGTTGACAAGCTGCGGTCGGTTTCGCTCATGGGGCTGTGGTTACGCCCGTTCCCCCGATGACGCCAGATGCCGTGAAAAGCTGGATCGATGCGCTGCCCGCCGGCGCCCAGGCCTATGCGCGGCTGGCCCGGCTCGACCGGCCGGCCGGCACCTGGCTGCTGTTCTGGCCCTGTGCCGCCGGGCTGGCGCTGGCCGGCGGGCTGCGCGCGGCACCGACGCTGCTGCTGTGGTTCGGCCTCGGCAGCCTGGCCATGCGCGGCGCCGGCTGCGTGTGGAACGACATCGTCGATCGCGATCTCGACGCGCAGGTGGAGCGCACGAAGGACCGCCCGGTCGCTTCGGGCCGCATCTCGGTGAGGGCGGCGCTGGCCTTCGCCATCGCGCTGTCGCTGATCGGCCTTGTCGTGCTGCTGCAACTGCGGGGGACGGCGCAGCTGGTGGCGCTGGCCAGCCTGATCCCGGTTGCTGCCTATCCGTTCATGAAGCGCATCACCTGGTGGCCGCAGGCGTGGCTCGGCCTCACTTTCAACTGGGGCGCGCTGGTCGGCTGGGCGGCGGTGGCCGGCGTCGATGCGCCCGCCATGTGGCTGCTGTGGGCCGGCGGCATCGCCTGGACGCTGGGGTACGACACGATCTACGCCCTGCAGGATCTTGAGGATGATGCCATGGCCGGCATCAAATCCTCCGCCCGCGCATTGGGACCACGGGCGCGCGGCGGCGTCGCCGGCTTTTATGCGGCGGCGCTGATCCTGTGGGCGGCGGCGCTCACCCAGGCCGCCGGCACCGGGCTGGCCGCACTGGCGCTGCTGCCGCTGGCCTTGCATCTGGGCTGGCAGGTGCTGCGCCTCGCCGACACGTCGCCCGCCACTGCGCTCACCCTGTTCCGCGCCAACCGCTGGGCCGGGGCGCTGCTGGCGGCGGCCTGCGCGGCGGTGGGTCTGGCCTGACCCTGCGGCGCGATTGGGCCGTGACACCGGGGCCGCCCCCTCCTACATCTGCGCCATGCTCAGCCCCACCGACGCCCTCGACCGCCTTGATGCCGCCCTTGCCGCCGCGCGCGCTGCCGGGGCCGATGCCGCCGATGCCATGTATGTCGGCGATGGTTCCACCTCGATCTCCGTCCGCCTTGGCCAGCTGGAAGACATCGGCCGCGCCGAGGGTGAGGAGATCGGCATCCGCGTGTTCGTCGGCCAGCGTTCGGCCAGCGTCTCCTCCTCCGATCTCACGCCGCGCGCGCTCACCGAAGCGGCCGAACGCGCTGTCGCCATGGCGCGGCTGGCACCGGAAGACATTTACGCCGGCCTTGCCCCCGCCGATCGGCTGGCCAGCGGCGATTTTCCCGAACTCGACGTCGATGATCCGACCGAGATCAGCGCGTCTGACCTGAAGCAACGCGCGCTGGCCTGCGAGGATGCGGCGCGCGCTGTTGCCGGCGTCACCAACAGCGAAGGCGCCGGTGCCGCCGCCGGCATCGTGGTGACGGCACTGGCCACCTCCACCGGCTTTCGCGGCGGCAAGCGCTCCTCCAGCCACAGCCTGTCGGCCAGCGTCGTCGCCGGCACCGGCAGCGACATGCAGCGCGATTATGCCTGGCACAGCGCGCGCTACCTCGCCGATGTCGAATCGGCCGAAGAGATTGGCCTGCGCGCCGGCCGCCGCGCTGTCGAGCGGCTGCATCCGATCAAGCTGGCCAGCCAGAAGCTGCCGATCCTGTTCGATCCGCGCGTCTCCGCCTCCCTGATCGGCCACCTTGTCGGCGCTATCACCGGCAGCGCCATCACGCGCGGGACCAGCTTCCTGAAAGACCGGCTGGGCGATGCGATCCTGCCGCGCGGCCTGCATCTGATCGACGACCCCTTGCGGCGGCGCGGATTGCGCAGCCGGGCGTTTGACGGCGAAGGCCTGCCCGCCCGCCGCACCGCCATCATCGAAGACGGCGTGCTGACCACCTGGCTGCTCGATTCGGCCAGCGCCCGCCAATTGGGGTTGCAGCCCACCGGCCACGCCAGCCGTGGCACCTCTGGCCCGCCCGGTGCCGGCACCACCAACCTGCATCTGGAAGGCGGCACCGCCACGCCGGCCGAGCTGATGGCCGACATCCGCCAGGGCGTGCTCGTCACCGAACTGATCGGCATGGGCGTCAACGGGCTGACCGGTGATTACAGCCGCGGCGCCAGCGGCTTCCTGATCGAAAATGGCGAGATCACCGGGCCGGTGGCGGAAATCACCATCGCCGGCAATCTGATCGACATGTTCGGCGCCCTCACCGCCGCCAACGACCTCAGCTTCCGCCACGCCAGCAACGCGCCCACGCTGCGCATCGACGGCATGATGGTGGCGGGCAGTTGAGCCAGCGCGAACAGGATCTCGCACTCGCCGCCGAGATTGCCGACAACGCCGGCCGCATCGCCATGGCGGCCTTTGGCGGCAACACCCGGCGCTGGCACAAGGCCGATGGCAGCCCGGTGAGCGCCGCCGACATGGCGGTGAACGATTATCTGAAGGGCGTGATCGCCGCCGCCCGGCCCGATGATGGCTGGCTTTCGGAAGAAACCGCCGACAGCGCCGACCGGCTGGGGCGGCGGCGGGTGTGGGTGGTCGATCCCATCGATGGCACCCGCGATTTCCTGCGCGGCCGCACCGGCTGGGCGGTGTCGGTGGCCTTGGTGGAAGACGGCGCCGTCACGGTCGCGGTGCTGGCCGCACCGGCGCAACAGCGGCTCTATGCCGCCAGTGCCGGGGCGGGTGCGACTCTGAACGGCCGCCGGCTGGCGGTGTCGGGGCGCACCAGCCTGGATGGCGTGCGCCTGCCCATTGATCAGGCCAATCTTGATGCCGCCTTCTGGCCCAGCCCGTGGCCCGGCACCGCCGTGGCCAAGCCCAACAGCCTGGCGCTGCGCATGGCCATGCTGGCCGCCGACGAGGCCGACGCCTGGCTGGAAGGCCGCAGCATCGCCGAATGGGATGTGGCCGCCGCCAGCCTGATCCTGGCCGAAGCCGGCGGCACGGTGACCGACCGGCACGGCCGCCCCCTCGCCTTCAACCGGCCGCAGCCGGTGATCCACGGCATTGCCGCCGCCACGCCGGGCCTGCACGGTGAGGTGGTGGCCCGGCTGGGCCATGCGCTGCGCCAGCTGGCAGCGCGGCGGCGCGGCCAGCCTGCCTGACTCTCCCGCATAAGGCAGGGTTGCGCGGTCTGGCGCCCCGCCCCACAGTGTTGGCCACGACCCTGGGGAGGGACACTTGGCCGAAGCACTGAAACGCAGGACGCTCGCGTCGTTCGTGGCACCCTGCCTGCCGCTCACCGGGGTCGGCCTGCCCATCGTGGTCTATCTGCCGCCATATTATGCCGGCACGCTGGGCCTTGATCTGGCGCTCACCGGCATTTTGTTCTCGGCGGTGCGCTGGATCGATCTGCCGCTCGATCTGATCTATGGCCATTATATCGATCGCACCAGGACACGCTTTGGCCGCTTCCGGCCGTGGCTGGTGATTGGCGGGCTGGTGGCGATGGCGGGCTTCGCCGCCGTGTTCTTCGCCCAGCCCGGGCTGGGCGCGGCGCGGGCCCTGGCCGGGCTGGTGCTGCTGTATGCCGGCTATTCGGCGGCGGCGGTGGCGCACACCAGCTGGGGGCAGGCGCTGTCCACCAGCTATCACGAGCGCAGCCGCATCTTCGGCTGGTGGCAGGGCGCCAACATGATCGCGTTGATCGGCCTGCTGGCGGTGCCGCCGATCGCCAACGCGCTGGCCCCGCGCCTGGGGCTGGAACCATCGCCGGCGCTGGGCATCCACGCCATGGGCTGGGTGCTGATCGCGCTGATGCTGCCGGCGCTGCTGGCGATCGCGACCGGCGTGCCCGATGCCGCGCCGGTGACCGACAGTTCGCATGGCTGGAGCGACGTGAAGCAGGCGCTGAAGCGGCCGCTGCTGCGCCGGCTGATGATGATCGACCTGCTGGCCAGCCTGCCGCCGGGCTTTGGCGGTGCGCTGCTGGTGTTCTTCTTCGAATCGGCGCGCGGCTTTTCCGACAGCGATGCCAAGCTGCTGCTGCTCTGCTATTTCGCTGCCGGGCTGATTGGCGCGCCCCTGTGGTCGTGGGTGGCGCGGCGCACGTCGAAGCATATGGCGGTGGCGTGGGCGATCGGCAGCTATGCCGTGCTGCACGCCTGCCTGGTGCTGGCCCCGGCGCAAGGCTTTGGCCTCGCCGCGCTGGGGATGCTGCTGGCCGGCATCCCGGCCGTCGCGCCCGCCTTCCTGGTGCGCGCCATGCTGGCCGATGTGACCGATGCCGAAACGCTGGACAGCGGCCACAACCAGGCCGGGCTCTATTATGCCGTGCTCGTGGCGGTGCAGAAGATCGGCTATGCCATCCCGGTGGGCCTGGCCTATATCGTGCTCGACATGGTGGGCTTTGATGCCAAGCTGGGGCCGGCCAACACGCCCGCCGCCATCGACGGGCTGGTGTTCCTGTTCCTGGTGCCACCGGTGGTGAGCGCGCTGGCCGCCGCCTGGCTGGCCAAGGGCTGGACCATCGACAGCGCCGCCCAGGCCCGGATCATCGCGCAACTGCAAACGAAATGAGGATCGGCATCATCGGCGCGCCGCTTGCAGCCTGGACCTTGGCAGGCGGATGACCCCTTGCACGCCATGCGGGCCATCGACATGATCAGAAGGGCCGCTGGACGTATCAGGGAGTGAGACACAGCATGAAGCTTTACGACAGCATCGGCCCCAATCCGCACATGGTGCGCATGTTTGCGGCCGAAAAGGGCCTCGAACTGCCGAAAATCACCGTGGATATCCGCAAGGGCGACAACCGCAGCGGCGATTACATCACGAAAGTGCCCGCCGGCGGCACCCCGGCGCTGGAACTGGCGGATGGCAAGACGGTCTCCGAAATCACCGTCATCTGCGAATATCTGGAAGAATTGCATCCCGCCCCGGCGCTGATCGGCAGCACGCCCGAGCAGCGCGCCGAGACCCGGCGCTGGACCCGCATCATCGATCTTGGCTATTGCGAGCCGATGGCGAACGGCTTCCGCGCCGTGGAAGGCCGGCCGATGTTCGAACCGCGCTTCCCGCTGGTTTCGGTGGCAGCCGGTGCCGAGCTGAAGGCCATCGCCGCCAAGAAGCTGCTCTGGCTCGACGCGCTGATGACCGGTGATTTCGTCTGCGGCAGCCGCTTCACTCTGGCCGACATCCTGCTCTTCGCCTTCGTCCAGTTCGGCGCACAGGTCGGCCAGCCGCTGCCCGATGGCGCGGCCTGGCTGCCGGCGTGGCGCGACCGGGTGGCGGCGCGGCCGTCGGCTGCGGCCTGATCGGCTTGCGCCCCCGCCGCCTCGTGCCCGGCGGTTCGGCGCATCCGGCGCTGCTGTTCGCCCGCCAGTTCCTGGCCAATCCGCGCTGTGTCGGCTCGCTGATCCCCTCCTCGCAGCCGCTGGTGCAGCGCATGCTGGCCGGCGTGGACTGGAGCCGGGTGGATACGGCGGTGGAGTTCGGCCCCGGCACCGGTGTCATCACCCGGGCGGCGCTGGCGCGGCTGCGCCCCGATGCGCGGCTGATCGCGTTCGAGCTTGATCCGCGCTTTGCCGCCTATCTGGCCGAAAGCATCGCCGATCCGCGCCTGCGCGTGCTCACGGTGTCGGCCGAGGCGGTGGCGGCGCATGTGCCGGCGGGCTGCGATGTCGCGCTGTCCAGCCTGCCCTTCTCGATCATGCCGCGTGATGTGCGCGGGCGCATCCTGGCCGCCACCGCCGCCACGCTGCGGCCCGGCGGGCGCTGCAACGCCTATCAATATTCGCCCGCGCTGCTGCCCGAACTGCGCAGCCTGTTCGGGGCGGTGACGATGCGCTTCGAACCGCGCAACTGGCCGCCGGCCTTCGTGTTTTCGGCGTCGGTCTAGGCCGGCCTAAAGTTCGATCAGCGCGTCGGGCAGCTCGTTCACATCATCGGGCACCGGCGGGATATGCGCCGCCAGCACGGCACCGGCGCGGCCGATGGCCTCCACCAGCCCGTCGGCAGCGCGGCCGGCCTTGATGCCACCGGTCAGCGCCGCGATGGTGTCGCCCCATTCGTCCGCCGCCACCTTGGTGAACACCCCTTCGTCGGCAATCACCTCGGCAACACGCTCGGCCTCGTCGAGATAGAGCAGCACGCCGGTGCGCCCTTGCGTGGCGGTCAAGCCGCGGGCGCGGAACTGCACCAGCGCATCGGCATGCACACGGTCGCGCCGCAGGCCGGGCGGGGTCAGCAACCGGTCGAGCCGCAGCAGCGCCACCAGCGCCAGCACCGCCACGAACAGCCCGGCCTGAACGGCGGCAAACGCCTCGATCCCGCGCTGTTCGCGGGTGGCGGCATCGATCGCATCCCAATCGGGCAGCAGCAGCGACGGGTTCCAGCCCAGCAGCACGGCACCAAAGGGCAGCGCCAGCGCCGGCAGCACCGCTGCGGCCAGCATGGTCGCGGCATAACGCTGCGGATGGGTGTTGATGATCACCACGATCTCGCCGGCGGTGCGGCTCTCCGCCTCGGCAACGGCCTGCGCGATGCGGGTGCGGTCAGCGTCGTTGAACAGCATCACCAGCTCCCCGAAGCCCCGCCGCCGCCGAAGCTGCCGCCGCCACCGGAAAAGCCGCCGCCGCCGCCGAAGCCGCCGCCGCCCCAACCCGACGAGCCGCCACCGCCGCTCCAGTTGCCGCCGATACCGGGGCCCCAGATGATGGTCGGCCCCCGGCGATAGCCGCGCCGGCCGCGACGGGTGGCAACGAACATCCAGAACAGGATGAACAGCAACCAGAAGATGGCGCCGGGGCCGGGGCGGTCGTCGCCCTGGTCGGCCCGGGCCTGCGATTGTGCCGCGAACTGCGCCTGCTGGTCGGCCGGCAGGCCCAGCAGCGTGATCAGCTGGTCGGCACCGGCCACGATGCCACCGGCCATGTCACCCTGCTTGAAGTGCGGCACGATCACCTGGCGGATGATGCGGCTGGACACGGCATCGGTGAGCACGCCTTCCAGGCCATAGCCCACCTCGATGCGCAGCTTGCGCTGGGCCGGTGCCACCAGCAGGATGGCGCCGGTGTTCTTGCCCTTCTGGCCGATGCCCCAGGCGCGCCCGAGCTGATAGCCATAATCCTCGATCTCAAAGCCTTGCAGATCGGGCACGGTGGCCACCACCAGCTGGGTGCCGGTCTTGTCCTCCAGCGCTTTCAGCCGCGCTTCCAACTGGGCCGACACATCGGCGGGCAGCACGCCGGCCGCATCGGTGACACGGCCGGTCAGCTTGGGAAAGCTGGGATCGGCGGCGGCCGGCAGCGCGGCCAGCAGCGCCCACAGCGCCGCCAGCAGCAGCAGGGCGGTGGGCAGGATCGGGCGACGCAGCGCCGTCATGTCAGTCTCCCCGAACGGGGTTTCAGAAATTCACCTGCGGCGCCTTGTCGGCGTTGACGCTGGTGGCCTTGAACGGCGCGATCGGCTGCGCGCCATAGACCACCCGGGCGGTGATCAGCGACGGGAAGGTGCGGATTTCGGTGTTATAGTCCTGCACGGCCAGATTATAGTCACGCCGGGCCACGGCGATGCGGTTTTCGGTGCCTTCCAGCTGGCTCTGCAGTTCCATGAACTGCTCGTTCGACTTCAGCTCCGGATATTTCTCCACCGTCACCAGCAGGCGGCCAAGCGACTGGCTGAGCGCGCCCTGCGCCTGTTCGAACTGGGCAAGCTGGGCCGGATCGGAAAGCTTGCTGGGATCAACCGTCACCTGGGTGGCACTGGCGCGCGCCTTGGTGACGCCTTCCAGCACCTCCTTCTCCTGCGCGGCATAGCCCTTCACGGTGCTGACCAGATTGGGGATCAGATCGGCGCGGCGCTGATACTGGTTCTCGACGTCGGCCCACTTGGCCTTCACCGCCTCTTCCTTGGCGGGGATGCTGTTCACCCCGCAACCCGACAGCAGCAGTGCCGTGCCGGCAAGCGCGGCAAGAACGGCAGGGCGATGACCGGTGGCCATGAAAATCGTCTCCAGTGGCAGCGGCTTGCGCGGGCCGCATGTTGTGGCAAAGTGAAGGCGTGCGCAGGCCCAAGATAATGCGCGTTTGCCGATTTCAACAGGGGGGTTCCCATGCTGCAGGAATTCAAGGCCTTCATCGCGCGCGGCAACGTACTTGATCTTGCCGTTGCCGTGATCATCGGTGCGGCCTTCGGCACCATCGTCACCAGTTTCACCGAAGATCTGGTGATGCCGATCGTCGGGCTGGTGACGGGCGGGGTCGATTTCACCGGCCTGTTCGTGGTGCTGGGCAAGATCCCCGCCGATTACAGCGGCAGCCCGACCGATTATGAAGCGCTGAAGAAAGCCGGCGTCGCCCTGTTCGGCTATGGCAAGTTCCTCACCGCACTGATCAATTTCCTGATCATCGCCTTCGTGATCTTCCTGACGGTGAAGGCCGCCAACAAGGCGATGCCCAAGCCGGCCGAAGCCGCCCCGGCCCCGGAACCCGGCCCGACGCCAACCGAGCAATTGCTTGCCGAAATCCGTGACGAACTGCGCAAGGGCCGCGGCTGATCGCAGACCCGGCGGCCAGCTTGAAACCCGCGCGCTGACGACGGGATTGCCGACCCACATTGCCATGATTTAAGGCGGGGATGGCCGCTCAGGCCACGGGGGCCCCAGCGCGAACATGATTGTCGGCATCGATCTTGGCACCACCAACAGCGCGGTGGCGATCTGGCGCGATGGTGCCGCCAGCCTGGTGCCGAACCGGCTGGGCGAACGGCTGACCCCGTCGGCGGTGAGCATCGATGGCGAGCGCATCATCGTCGGCCGCGCCGCCCGCGACCGGCAGGTGACCCATCCCGATCAGACCGCCACCAACTTCAAGCGGCTGATGGGCACCGACCGCAAGGTGACGCTGGGCAAGCGCGAATTCGGCGCCGAAGAGCTGTCGGCCCTGGTGCTGCGCAGCCTGAAGGAGGATGCCGAGGCGCTGCTGGGCGAACCCGTCACCGAAGCGGTGATCACCGTGCCCGCCTATTTCAACGACCGCCAGCGCAAGGCCACCCGCCGCGCCGGCCAGCTGGCCGGGCTGACGGTGGAGCGGCTGGTGAACGAACCGACGGCCGCCGCGCTGGCCTACGGCATCCACCAGCTTGATGACCAGTCGCGCTTTCTGGTGTTCGATCTGGGCGGCGGCACCTTCGACGTTTCGGTGCTGGAAATCTTCGAAGGCATCATCGAGGTGCGCGCCTCCACCGGCGACAACCGGCTGGGCGGGGAGGATTTCAACGAGCTGCTGATGGCCGCCATGCTGGATCGCTTCAAGGCGCGCTGGGGCGACCGGCCGGGCAATGCACTGAGCCAACGCCTGCGCGACGCCGCCGAGCGGGCGCGCCGCCAACTGAGCCAGGCCGATAGCGCCGCCATGGCGCTGACATGGCAGGACGAGACATTCGCCATGGACATCAGCGCGGCGGAGTTTGAAACGCTGGCCGCGCCGCTGATCGCCCGTCTGCGCGACCCGGTGCTGCGCTCGCTGCGTGACAGCAATATCCACCCGGACAGCCTGTCGGATGTCGTGCTGATCGGCGGCACCACCCGCATGCCGCTGGTGAAGAAGGTGGTGGCGCGCATGTTCGGCCGCTTCCCCAACACCAGTATCAACCCGGACGAAGCGGTGGCGCTGGGCGCGGCCGTGCAGGCCGGCCTGAAAAGCCGCGATGCCGCCCTGAAGGAAGTCGTGCTGACCGATGTGTGCCCCTACACGCTGGGGGTGGACATCGCCCAGCGCCTGCGCGGCGGCCAGTGGGAAGACGGCGTGTTCGCGCCGATCATCGAACGCAACACCACCGTGCCGGTGAGCCGCATGGGCCGATTCCAGACCATGGTCGACAACCAGAGCCATGTCGAATTCGGCATCTATCAGGGCGAGGCGCGGATGGTGGCCGAAAATATCAAGATCGGCAGCATCCGCGTGAAGGTGCCGCGCGGGGCCGCCGGCATCCCGGTGGACTGCCGCTTTTCCTATGACATCAACGGCCTGCTGGAAGTGGATGTGAGCGTGCCCGGCAGCGGCGAACAGGCGCAGCTGGTGATCACCGATCCCGCCGACGACATCGCGCCCGCAGAGCTGGCCCGGCGCCGGGCGGCGCTGGCCGCGCTGAAGGTGCACCCGCGCGATGGGGAGGCCAACCGCGCCGCCCTGGCCCGGGCCGAACGCTGCTGGCAGGATGCGCTGGGGGAGAAGCGCGAATATGTCGGCCAGCTGATCGCCCAGTTCCAGGCGGTGCTGGAGACCCAGGATCCGCGCCAGGCCGAACAGGCGCGCCAGCAGCTTGAGGAGGCGCTGGACGCGGTGGAAGGCCCGCGCTTCCTGTGAGCTGGCCATGCTGGGACATTCTGGGCCTGGCGCCAACGCCGGACGGCGTTGCCATCCGCCGCGCCTATGCGAAAGCGCTGCGGCAGACCAACCCTGAGGATGATCCCGAAGGCTTCAAGGCCCTGCGCGACGCCTATGAACAGGCGCTGCAGGAGGCCGCGTGGCTGGCCGAGGATGCCGCCGACGAAATCGCAGCCGAGGGCGCGGCACAGGCGGCCGACGCCGCACCTGCCGAAGCGGCAGCGCCGCCAGAAGAGCCGCCGCAAGCCGAACCCGCCGAACTTGCCGAACCGCAGGAGGGGCCGGCTCCCGATCCGGAGCTCGTCGAACTGCAGGCGCTGTGGCAGGCGCTGATCGACAGTTTCGCCGAGCCGTCACGCCCCGATCCGGCGGCGCTGGCGGCGCTGATCCGCGCCCCGGCGATGGACCGCATCGCCGTGCGCGCCAATGTCGAAGGCGAGGTGGCGCGGCTGATTGCCCAGAATCTGCCCGCTGCCGACGCGCTGGTGCGCCCCGCCATCGCCGGCTTCGGCTGGGGCCACAGCCACAGCGCCGATCGCGGCGACTGGGCGGTGAACCGCATCCTCGAACGCGATGTGGAGCTGCACCCCTCCTCCATCGGCCTGTTGCGCACCGGCGGCGACAGCGCGCCGCCGGAAAAACGCCGCTGGCGCTTCCGGCTCAGCTGGAGCTGGTTTGCCATCTTCATCGGGCTGCGGCTGCTGATCATGTGGGCCGACAGCGAGACGAGGCCGGATGCGCCGCTGGCCATCGGCGGCGGGGTGGCCAAGCCGGTGGCACCCGGCAGCTGGTTCCAGGGCCAGCGCATCACCGGGATCGACCGGCGCGAAATCCGCATGACCATCGATGCCGACGTGGCGGTCAACCCCGATGGCACGCCGCACCAGTGCCGCATTGGCGAGGCGATCCCGGCGGATTTCGCCCGGCCGACCTGCGACATCATCATGGCGCGCAGCCGGTTCGAACCGGCGGCGGCGGCCAACGGCGACCAGCTGCGCCTGGCCCGCGTGGTGGTGACGTGGGACGAAAAGCCCGGCGATCCCAGCATCTATCTGCCCACCCTGGATGCGGCCGGCGCGCCGTCCGAAACGCTGGCGGCACCGCCGCCGCTGGCCCCGCCGCAGACGCCGCCGCTGGTGCTGGCCGAAGATCCGGTGCGGCGCGGCCCGGAATGCCCGGCCGATCCGCCCGCCGCCCACGGCCGCGATCCGGTGCCGTGCGGATCGATGGACAAATGGGTGAGCGTGGAGGATTTCCCGCAGGAACTGCTGCTGGCCAAAGGCACGCGCACGCTGAAAGTGGCCTTCGAAATCGGCCGCGACGGCTTTGTCCAGAATTGCCACCTGCCGCAGAAAAGCGGTATTGCCACCGTGGATCTGCAAATCTGCAAGCTGCTGCGTCAGCGCGCGCATTTCCTGCCCGGCCGCGATGCCAAGGGCCGTGCCCGCCTGTGGAACTACAGCTTCACCTGGGGGTGGGAGACCGTGACCAAGCCGGCGCAGGGCCGCAGCGAGATGCCGGCTGCCGCCAGCACGGCCGAACCCCGGCCGTGACGCGCCGCTTCAGGCGGCCGCCCGGTCCAGCGAGAGATCAGCCAGGGTGGTGGTGTCAAGGATGTTCGACGTCTGCTCCCGCACCACCAGCATCACCTTGCGGATGACGCAGGTCGTTTCCTCGAAACAATCGTCGCAGCGCTGATAGGCCGAAACCGACACGCAGGGCACCAGCGCCAACGGGCCTTCGATCAAGCGGATGATCTCGCCAAAGCTGATCTGGCCGGCCGGCCGGGCCAGGCGATAACCGCCCATCTTGCCGCGGAAGCTGTTGACGAGGCCGCCATTCTTCAAATCGAGCAGGATGGTTTCGAGGAATTTGCGCGGCAGTTTCTGATCGGCCGCGATCACCGAGATCGGCACCGGCGCCACCCCGCCCGAACGGGCAATGAAGATCAGCGCACGCAGCGCATAGCGGGATCGTTGGGTCAACATGGCACTCGCCTATTCCTATGCACGAGCAGGGATTTGGTGCCAAGCGATATGGCCGGGCCGGACGATTTGTCCGACACGAAGCTTATCCTGAATGTTGGCATCGCTTACCAACTTTATGGAATCTTCAAGTTTGCTGTCTTGTGTTTGTAACACGCAAAACAGGCCATACTGTTGATATTTCAGCAATTTATTTTTCGGGGTCAGTTGGCACGGCGGTTGCAAAGCATGTGGCACGGCAGCCGGACGATCCGGTCGCCGCTTCAGAAGGAGGTCCCCCATGTTTGCTTCTGCTTCGAATTTCGCCCGCACCCTGGCTGGTGCTGCCGGCACCCTGCTGTTCGCCGGCCTGTGCATCGCCGGTGCCACCGCCCCCGCCAACGCCCAGATCCTCTATGGCGTGAACGACGCCGGCCAGCGCGTCGCCGCCGTGTCCTACGCCGATCTCAACCTTGCTTCCAAGGCCGGCCGCGCCACGCTGGAAACCCGCATTCACATCGCCGCCCGCAAGGTGTGCAACGCGACCGGTGGCGACCGCTGGGCGCAGCACGAGGAAGGCCGCTGCATCAGCAACGCGCTGACCGCGACCCGCAATGCCACCATGGCCGCCATCGCTGCCGACAAGGTTGCCGGCTGATGTGACGACAACGACGGGCGGGAGCAGGGGCCGCTCCTGCCCGCCGATCCGGCCTGCGGCGCTGCCCCTTCCCCCATCGGGGCAGCGCCCACCGGCCACAGTCCTGCCGCCCCCGCAGGAACCAAGGCCCCCGATTTGCAGGTTCCGATGCACCCCCTTGCCCCTCTCGGGGTGCATTGCGACGGTGCCGCCCGGTGTCCCCAGCCCCTCGACACCGGGCGGCACTTTTCTTTTGGCGCCAGTGCGCCATGATGCGCCATGCGCCTCCCCGTTCTGGCTTTCGCCCTGCTCACCGCCCTCATGACCAGCCACCCCAGCGCCGCCAGCCGCGCCCGTGATCTGGGCATCGCGCCCGGCCCGCTGCCGACCGGGCCGCTGAACGCCATCACCGATGTGCCGGGGGTGCTGGTCGGCCAGGTCACCATCGACCGCGGCGACACGATCCGCACCGGCGTGACGGCGATCCTGCCCCACGGCGGCAATCTCTTTGCCGACAAGGTGCCGGCGGCAATCGTGGTCGCCAACGGCTTCGGCAAGCTGATGGGCCTCAGCCAGGTGCGCGAGCTGGGCGAGATCGAAACGCCGATCCTGCTGACCAACACGCTGAACGTGCCGGAAGCCGCCGCCGCCATCATCGAACACACGCTGGCGCAGCCGGGCAATGATGGCGTGCGCTCGGTCAACGCCGTGGTCGGCGAAACCAACGACGGCGGCCTGAACGACATCCGCGCCCGCGCCGTGACGATTGCCGACGCCCGCCGCGCCATCGCCGAGGCGAAGGGCGGGCCGGTGGCGGAAGGCGCGGTCGGCGCCGGGCGCGGCACCATCGCCTTTGGCTACAAGGGCGGCATTGGCACGGCGTCGCGGCGCACGGCCGGTGGCTTCACCGTCGGCGTGCTGGTGCAGAGCAATTATGGCGGCCGGCTGATCCTGGCCGGCGTGCCGATCCCGCCGCCGCCGCGCAGCACGGCCCAAAACGACCCTGCGCGTGATCCCTCACCCGACGGATCGATCATGATCGTCGTCGCCACCGATGCGCCGCTGTCAGACCGCAATCTCGAACGCCTCGCCGCCCGCGCCATGGCCGGCCTCGCCCGCACCGGATCGGCCTTTTCCAACGGCTCCGGCGATTATGCCATCGCCTTTTCGGTGAACGAGAGCGTCCGCCGCACGCCGGCCCGCCGCGCCGCCATCACCGCCTATCCGGAAATCGGCAATGACGACATGACGCCCCTGTTCATCGCCGCCGCCGACGCTGCCGAGGAGGCCATCGCCAACAGCCTGCTGATGGCCGCCAGCGTCACCAGCCGCGACCCCGCCACCGGCACGACGCGCAGCGTGCCGGCGCTGGATGCGCTGCTGGTGAAACGGCTGCTCAGCCCGCGCTGAGCTGTTCGGCCAGGAACGCCTCGACTTCGGCCAGTTCGACATCGCGGCTGACGAAACTCTGCCCGATGCCGCGCGCCAGAATGAAGGCGAGGCGGCCGGCGCTCATCTTCTTGTCCTGCTTCATGTGATCGACCAGCCGCGCGGCATCGCAGCCGAGGCTGAGGGCCGCCGGCTCCGTGATGAAGCCGAGGCCGGCCAGATGATCGGCCACCCGCGCCGCATCAGCCTCAGGGCACAGGCCGAGGCGCGCCGACAGCCGGAAGGCCTGCACCATGCCCAGCGCCACCGCCTCCCCATGCAGCAGCCGGCTGGAAAAGCCGGTCTCCGCCTCGAACGCATGGCCGAAGGTGTGGCCGAGGTTCAGCAGCGCGCGGATGTCGCCGGTCTCGCGCTCGTCGGCGGCGACGATGGCGGCCTTGGCGCGGCAGCTGTGGGCGATGGCGGTGATCTGCGCCGGCGCGTCGCCATCCAGCACGGCGGCGCCATTTGCCTCGCACCAGGCGAAGAATTCGGCATCGCCCAGCAGGCCATATTTCACCACCTCGGCATAGCCGGCTTGTCGCTCGCGGCGCGGCAGGGTGGCGAGCACGTGCGGATCGATCAGCACCGCCACCGGCTGGTGGAAGGCGCCGACGAGATTCTTGCCGGCCTTCGCATTGATCGCCGTCTTGCCGCCAACCGAACTGTCCACCTGGCTGAGCAATGTCGTCGGCACCTGCACGAAGCGGCAGCCGCGGCGCAGGATGGCGCAGGCAAAGCCGACAAGATCGCCGATCACCCCGCCGCCCAGCGCCACCACCGCATCGCCGCGCTCCACCCCCAGTTCCAGCAGGCGTTCGACCACCAGCTGCAGATGCGCCCAATCCTTGGTCGCCTCGCCGGGCGGCAGCACGACGGGCTCCAGCGCGATGCCGGGCAGGCCGGCGGCCAGCCTGTCCAGATGCAGCGCCGCCACATGCGCATCGGTCACCACCACCAGCCGGCCGCCGCGCGCAAACGGGGCCAGCACCGGGGCCGCCGCGCCAAGCAGGCCGGGCGCGATATGGATCGGGTAGGAGCGTTCCCCCAGCGCGACGTCGACGATCATGGCTTGGCCCTGTTGGCGGCGGCGAGGGCGGAGACGATGGCCTCCACGGTTTCGTGATGCGGCCCGGCCTTGCTGGCGACCCGGATCGGTGCCAGCGCATAGACCGGGTTGCGCACTTCGGCGAGCGCCCGCAGCACCTCGCCGGGATCCTTGCCCTTCAGCAGCGGCCGCGTGCCACGCCGGCGCACACGGTCCACCAGGGTGGCGATATCGGCATCCAGCCACACGGCGTGGGTGCGCGCCAGGATCAGGCTGCGGGTTTCCTCCGCCATGAACGCGCCGCCGCCGGTGGCGATCACCTTGGGGGTGCCGTCGATCAGGCGGGCGATCACCCGCCGCTCGCCATCGCGGAAATGCGCTTCGCCAAAGCGTTCGAACATTTCGGAAATCGTCATGCCGGCGGCGGTTTCGATCTCGGTATCGGCGTCCACGAAGGGCAGGCCGATGCGCGCCGCCAGCCGCTTGCCGATGCTGGACTTGCCGGCCCCCATCAGGCCGACCAGCGTGATCGGCCGCAGCGCCGCCACGCTTTCATCTGTCGGGATTTTCGGGTCGCCGTCCATCGCGGTCACCGCTATACACCGGCGCATGCGATGGGCAAGCAAACGCGCGATGGGAGCCGCCGTGGCCGGGGTTGCGGTGGCGGCCGGCCTGGTGCTGCCCGTGGCCAGCCAGGAACAGCCGGCGCCGAAATCGCTGCTGCCGCCCGGTTTCGAAGCGCCGCCCGCCCCTGCCGCCGCGCCGGCCCCGCTGCTGCCCGGTGCCACCCCGCCCGCTGCCGAAGCACCGGCCGATGCGCCGCCGCCGCTGCTGGCCCCCGATGCCGGCCAGGATGGCGAAGCACCGCCGGCCGATCCCTATGCCGCCCATGCGGCCAGCCTGCCGCCCGGCGCGCCGATCGGCATTCTGGATGCCGGCAGCGGCGGCTATGGTGCCGATGCCTTCCGTGGCAGCAATGGCCGCTTCCTGGCCGGGCTGGCCAACCGCATCACTGCGCCGGTGGCATCGCGCTGGGTGGCGATCTCGCTGGGCCGGGCGCTGCTGTCGCAGGTGCCGGGGCCGGCGGCGATCGGCGATGGGGATTGGGTGGCGGCCCGCGCCGGCTTGCTGCTGCGGCTGGGGGCCGTGATCCCGGCGCGCCGGCTGATCGATGCCCTGCCGATCGAACGCTACACACCCGCCACCTACCGCGCCGCCGGCCAGGTGTCGTTGGCGGCGGCCGATCTGGCCGGCCTGTGCCCGATCGCCGCCACCGGCCGCGCGCTTTCGGATGATCCGATGTGGGATCTGGCCTGGGGCATGTGCGCGGCGATGGACGGGGACGATATCACCGCCGCCGACGTGATCGACACGCTGCGCGCCAATCGCGGCACTGTGCCGGCGTTCGATCTCAGGCTGGCGCAGCGCGTTGTGGTGCTGGCCGGCGGGGCGGGGCGCGCCGAAGGCCTGAACTGGGCGGAGGCCGAGGGGCTGACCCCCTATGAATATGGCGTCGCCAGCGCGGCGGGCGTGGCGGTGCCGGCCGACCGGCTGGCGAAACTCGGCCCGGCCCATGCCGGCTGGGTGGTGCGAAACGCCGTGGTGCCGGCGGCGGCGCGGCTGGCGCTGCTGCGGCAGGCGGCGATCACCGGATCGCTTTCGGCCGAGGAACTGGCCAGCGCGGTGGCGGCGCTGGCACCGGCCGATGCCAATGGCGGTTTCCCGGCGGGAAGCCGCGCCGGCCGGCTGCAGGCGGCATTTTCGGGTTCGGCCGGTGACCGGGCCCGTGCGATTGCCGCCATCGCCCGCGATGGCGACGGTGATCCTTATGGCGGCCTGCTGGAAGCGGCGACAGCGGCGGCGGCGCTGCCGGTATCCGATGCCGCAGCGGCCGAGGCCGATGTGGTGATCGCGGCGCTGCTGGCGGCCGGCAATCCCGCCGCCGCCCGGCGCTGGGCCGCCGTGGCGCGCGATGCCGACAGCGCGGTGATGTTGCGGGCGCAGGCGCTGCTGGCCGTTGGCAGCGGCCTGGCGCTGCGCGCGGCGGACTTCAAGGACTGGCGCCGCGCCACCAATGCCAATCCGCGCGCGCAGGCCATGCTGCTGGCGGCGCTGGCCGGGCTGGGCCAGGCGCGCGGCAGCGATTGGGACGGGCTGAAGGCCGATCTGCTGCGCCCGCTGGCCAACCGCTGGACGGCGGCGCTGGCGGCGGCGGCGCAGCGGCGCGCGGCCGGCGATGTGCTGATGCTGGCCGCCACCGGCTTGCAGGGCGGCTGGGCCGATGTGCCGCCGGCGCATGTGGAGGCGATCGTGGCGGCGCTGATGGCCGTGGGCCGGCCCACCGAAGCGCGGCTGTTCGCCGCCGAAGCGGTGACCCGGGCCGCGCAAACAACGGCATGATCAGCGCGTGATCAGCGACGCCCGCGCCATCGCGCTGTTCCTCGACAGCCTGGCCAGCGAGCGCGGCGCGGCGCGCAACACCATCCTGGCCTATGGCCGCGACCTCACCCAAGCCAGCGAATGGCTGAACGGCACGCTGGCGGCCGCCGATGCCGCCGCGCTGGCGGTGCTGGCCCGGCACTGGGCGACGCTGGCGCGGGCCAGCGCGGCGCGCAAGGCCAGCGCGGTGCGCCAGTTCCTGGCCTTCCTGCTGGCCGAACAGATCCGCAGCGATGATCCGGGGCGCGATCTGGCCCTGCCGCAGGCAGCGCGGCCGCTGCCCAAGACCCTGGCCGCCGGCGATGTCGAACGGCTGTTCGCCGCGCTGGCCGAGAAACGGGCTGCCCGCCCCGATGATCCCCTCACCCTGCGCACCGCGGCGCTGGTGGAATTGCTCTATGGCTCTGGCCTGCGCGCGTCGGAACTCGTCGCGCTGCCGCGCCACGCCTGCCGGCCGGGGCGCGGCCACATGGTGGTGATGGGCAAGGGGGCCAAGGAACGGCTGGTGCCGATCAGCCGCCGCGCCGAAGCCGCCGTGCTGGCCTGGGAAGCGCATGTGCCGAAGGACAGCCGCTTCCTGTTTCCCGCCGGCAGCAACCGCAAAGCGGCGGCCCGGCCCACCCACCTGTCGCGCCTGCGGCTGTGGCAGCTGATCAAGGCGCTGGCCGCCGATGCCGGCATTCCGCCGGCCCGCATCTCCCCGCACGTGCTGCGCCATGCCTTTGCCACCCATCTGCTGGAAGGCGGGGCAGATCTGCGCATCGTGCAGACCTTGCTGGGCCATGCCGACATCGCGACAACGCAGATCTACACCCATGTCGCCTCGGCGGCGCTGGTGGAGCTGGTGAACCGCAGGCACCCGCTGGCCGATGGGTCAGATTGACAGGGTGACATTGTTCCCGGCCCACGCCATCACGGCGGCATGAGCAGCAATCCTCTTTTCCGCCCCTTCCCGCTGAAGGGCCTCACCCTCCCCAACCGCGTCGTCATGGCGCCGATGACGCGCAGCTTCTCCCCCGGCGGCACCCCGCGTGAGAATGTCGCCGAATATTATCGCAAGCGCGCTGCCGGCGGCGTGGGCCTGATCATCACCGAAGGCACCGCCGTGGAGCGCCCCGGCGCTGCCAACGATCCCAACGTGCCGCATTTCTTTGGGCAGGCGCTGGACGGCTGGGCCGAGGTGGTGAAGGCCGTGCACGGCGAAGCGGGCAGAATCGCGCCGCAGCTGTGGCACGTGGGTGCCCTGCCCAACCGCCGCAACCCCAAGGACGAACCCGCCGAAAGCCCGTCGGGCGTCTATATGCCGGGCAAGACCAACGGCAATGTGATGAGCGATGAGGATGTCGCCGATGCCATCGCCGCCTTCGCCCGCGCCGCCGGTGATGCCAGGCGCACCGGCTTTGACGCGGTCGAACTGCACGGCGCCCATGGGTATCTGATCGATCAATTCTTCTGGGGCGCCACCAACAGCCGCGAGGACCGCTGGGGCGGCGACACGCTGCCGCTGCGCGCGCGCTTCGCGGTCGAGCTGCTGAAGGCGGTGCGCGAGGCGGTCGGCCCGGATTTCCCGGTCATCATCCGCCTGTCACAGTGGAAGCAGCAGGATTTCGGCTTCCGCCTGGCACCATCGCCGGAGGAACTGGAAGCGTGGCTCGGCCCGCTCGCCGATGCCGGCGCGGACGTGTTCCACTGCTCGCAGCGCCGCTTCTGGGAACCGGAATTCCCGGAACTGGACGGGCCGGAAGGCCTCAACTTCGCCGGCTGGGCGAAGAAGCTGACGGGCAAGCCCACCATCACCGTCGGCAGCGTCGGCCTCACCGGCGAATTCGTCGCCGGCATGGGCGGCGAATCGTCGAAGCCGGCCAGCCTGGATGGCCTGCTCGCCCGGCTGGAGCGCGACGAGTTTGATCTGGTCGCTGTCGGCCGCGCGCTGATCGTCGATCCGGATTGGGCGCTGAAGGTGCAGGGCGGCCGGCATGGCGAGCTGACCGATTACACCACCGAATCGCTGATGACGCTGGTGTGATCTTCGGCTCCCCTCCCTGCCAGCAGGGAGGGGGGACATTGCTGCACCACTGCGCTAAGACCCTGCCATGCAGGTCGATGAAGACAATGTCCCCATCCTGAAAGGCCGCTCGCTGCGGCCCAAGGATGCGGCCACCGTGCTGGTCATCCGCCGCGACGGGCCAAGCCCCCGCGTGCTGATGGGCCGGCGCGCGCGCGGACATGTGTTCATGGCGCAGAAATGGGTGTTCCCCGGCGGCCGCCTCGCCCCGGCCGATTTCCGCATCGCCGCTGCCAGCGAACTGCATGATGAGACCGCGCAGCGGCTCGCCCTCACTGCGCCGCCGGCCCGCGCCCGCGCGCTGGCCACCGCCGCCGTGCGCGAATTGTTCGAAGAGACCGGCCTGCTGCTCGGCGCGCCCGGCCGGGGCCGCACCCGTTCGCCGGAATGGCGCGATTTCCTGGCCACCGGCCACCTGCCGCACCTTGCCCCCTTGCGCTTCGTTGGCCGCGCCATCACCCCGCCGGTGCGCCCGCGCCGCTTTGATGCGCGCTTCTTCACCGTCGATGCCGATCATCTCGTCAGCCTCGATCCCGGCTCAGGTTCCGGCGAGCTGGACGAGATCGCCTGGTTCGACTGGGAGGCGGCGGCAAGGCTCGATCTGCCCAGCATCACCCGCGCCATCCTGGCCGACGTGGCGGCGCGGCTGGACGATCCGGCACGGCCGATCCCCTATCACCGTTTCGACAATGGCCGGCACCGGCTGCTGAGCCTGTGACGGCGATCACCCGCCTCAGCCTCACCGATTACCGCAACCACGCCGCCGCCAGCATCACGGCCGCGCCCGGCCTTGTGGTGATCACCGGCGACAATGGCGCCGGCAAGACCAACATCCTTGAAGCCATCTCCCTGCTCGCCCCCGGGCGTGGCCTGCGCGGCAGCGCACTGTCAGACGCGGCGCGGGCCGGCGGCCCCGGCGGCTGGAGCGTGTCGGCCACGCTGGTCACGGCCGCCGGCGAGGTGCAATTGGGCACCGGCACGCAAAGTGCCGCGCCCGAACGGCGGCTGGTGCGCATCAATGGCGCGGCGGCCAGCGCGGCGGCACTGGCGGAATGGCTGGCGCTGGTCTGGCTCACCCCGGCCATGGACCGGCTGTTCAGCGAAAGCGCCGGCAGCCGGCGGCGCTTCCTTGATCGGCTGGTGCTGTCGCTGCATCCGGCCCACGCCCAGCGGGTCGCGCGCTATGAGGCGGCAATGCGGGAGCGCACCCGCCTGCTCACCGCCGAGGTGCCGGGCGACCCGGTGTGGCTGGCCGGGCTGGAGGCCGACATGGCCGAGCATGGCACCGCGCTGGCCGCCGCCCGGGCCGATGTGGTGGCCGCCCTGGCCGATGCGCTGGCGGGCGCGGCCGACGGCCCGTTTGCCCGGCCGGTGATCGCGCTGGATGGCAATGATGCCGATGATCTTGCGGCCCGCCTCGCCCGCGGCCGCAGCCGCGATGCCGCCGCCGGGCGCGCGCTGGACGGCCCGCACCGCGCCGATCTGATCGTCAGCCACGCCGCCAAGGCCATGCCCGCCGCCGCCTGCTCCACCGGCGAGCAGAAGGCGCTGCTGATCGCCATGGTGCTGGCCCATGCCGGGCTGGTGGCAAGCCGCAGCGGCCGCCCGCCGATCCTGCTGCTCGATGAAATTGCCGCGCATCTTGATGCCAGCCGCCGCACGGCGCTGTTCGACCGGTTGACCGGCATGGGGGCGCAGGCCTGGCTGACCGGCACCGATCCGGCGCTGTTTGCCGGCGTGGGCGGCACCTGGCTGCAGGTGGCCGGCGGCACGGTACGCGAAACACCCCGGTAAAGCCGGCCCCCACCGCGCCGTTCCCCGCCCTAGGGAGCGCAGTGGGAGTGGACGGCAATGTCGGACAGCAGCTGGCCGCGGGGCGACGACCTGCCCTTTGGCCTGCCGACAACTGCAGAGCGCCCGCTCACCCCGCGCCTGCTGGCCGCGGCCGAACCCATCCTGCAGGTGGCCGGCATCGGTGCCTGGTATTACCGCGCCGGCGGCGATTTGTGGTGGAGCGCGGAAACCCGCCGCATCCACGGGGTGGGCGATGATTTCCGGCCCACCGCCGACGCCGCTGTCGCCTTCTATCTGCCCGAACATCAGCAGCTGATCACGCAGGCGGTTGGCCGCGCACTGGCCGATGGATCGTCGTGGGATCTGGAATTGTGCATCCGCCGCCCCGATGGCCAGCGCCGCCACGTCCGCGCCCGCGGGCGGCCGGCCGATGGCGGTGCTGCGTCCGCCCTGGTTGGCACGTTCGAGGATATCACCCTGCGCCAGGAGGCCGCCACCCGCGCGCTGCGCGAACTGGAGCTGCGCACCCGCACCGAAACCCTGCTGCGCGACGTGCTGACCGGCATTCCGGCGGCGCTTTCGGTCTATGACAGTGACGAGCGGCTGATCCTGGTCAACGATGTCTATCGCGACATCCTGCCCGGCAACCGGCAGTATATGGTGAAGGGCGAACGGCTGGCCGACATCATCACCCGCAAGGTGCTGGCCAATCATTATGTGCCGGAAGTGAGCGCCGATGATCCGCCACAGGTGCGTGCCGCCTGGGTGGCGGATTATCTGCGCCGCCACCGCCAGCCCGGCTACAACCGCGTCTTCCACCTGCGCGACGACAAGTTCATGCAGGCTTCCACCGCGATTTCCGAAACCGGCAACATCGTCTCCATCCGCACCGACGTCACGCCGCTGATGCGGGCCGAGCGCGAGCTGCGCCGCCGGGCCGAGGAAGACGCGCTGACCGGCCTCGCCAACCGCGACGTGCTGATGCAGCGGCTGGCGGCGCTGGCCGGCACCGGGTCGCGCGGCGCGCTGATCCTGCTCGACGTCGATTTCTTCAAGGCGGTGAACGACAGCCTGGGCCACGGCGCCGGCGACATGCTGCTGCGCCTGATCGGCCGTCGGCTGAAGCGCAACATCCGGGCTGGCGACACGGCGGCGCGGCTGTCGGGCGACGAGTTCGCGGTGATCGTCCACGGCCCGGCCACCGCCGCGCAGATCGAGGCCTTTGCCAACCGGCTGCTCGCCGCCTTGCGCCGGCCGATGCGGCTGGGCACCAGCCGCTATGCGCCGTCCGTCTCGGTGGGGATCGCGCCGTTTCCGTGCACCTGCTGCGGTCCGCGCGAACTTTTGGCCAATGCCGATGCGGCGCTGCTTGACGCCAAGCGCCAGGGCCGCGGTCGCCACGTGCTGTTCGGTGCCGATCTGGCCGACCGTGTCACCCGCCGCAGCCGGCTGGCCGATGCGCTGCGCCAGGCGGTGGCGGGCCGCCAGCTGGTGGCGGCGCTGCAGCCGCAGCAGCGGCTGGTCGATGGCGGCGTGATGGGGTTCGAGGCGCTGGCCCGCTGGCACCACAGCGGCGAATGGGTGCCGCCGGCCGAATTCGTCGCGCTGGCCGAGGATGTGGGGCTGGCGCAGGCACTGGGCGCGCAGGTGATGGAGGCGGCCCTGGCCGGCTTTGCCGCCATGCTGGCCGCCGGGCTGGATCCCGGGCATCTGGCGGTCAATGTCACCACGGCGCAGCTGCTGGCGGATGATTTTGTGGAAAGCGTCCGCCGCGCGCTGGCCCGCCACGGCGTGCCGGCCGGCCGGCTGGAGATCGAGGTGACCGAAACCGTGCTGCTCGACCGCTCGATCGTGCGCATCGGATCCACGCTGGAGGCGCTGCGGGCGATGGGCTGCAGCCTGGCCATGGACGATTTCGGCACCGGCTATGCCTCGCTCTCCCACCTCACCACCTTTCCGGTCGATCGCATCAAGATCGACCGCAGCTTCACCAGCGCCATCGATTGCGACGGCGATCGCGGCCTGATCGCGCGCACATTGATCGGGCTGGGCCGCGGGCTGGGGCTGGAGGTGATCGCCGAAGGGGTGGAAACCGAAAGCCAGCGCAGCTTCCTGGTGGCCCACGGCTGCACCGCCATCCAGGGCTATTTGTTCGCCCGGCCGATGCTGGCCGCCGCCGCGCTGCCGTGGCTGCGCACACGCCAGAAGAAAAGCCGCTGGCCGGGCCGCGCCGGCGTGCTGCGCAGCGTGTAGCTTTTCTCTCGCGCGCGCACGCCCGTATCTCTATAGCCTTGGGCCGAACCGACCCACCGCCGAGGCTGACGCGTTGACCGACACCAACCCCAATCCCGCCCAGATCAACGACTATGGCGCCGACAGCATCAAGGTGCTGCGCGGCCTGGATGCCGTGCGCAAGCGGCCGGGGATGTATATCGGCGACACGGATGACGGTTCGGGCCTGCACCACATGGTGTTCGAGGTGAGCGACAACGCCATCGACGAGGCACTGGCCGGCTATTGCGACCGTATCGACATCGTGCTGAACGCCGATGGCAGCGTGAGCGTGACCGACAATGGCCGCGGCATCCCGACCGGTATCCACCCCGAAGAAGGCGTCTCGGCGGCCGAGGTCATCATGACCCAGCTGCACGCCGGCGGCAAATTCAACAACAGCGACGACAATGCCTACAAGGTGTCGGGCGGCCTGCACGGCGTCGGCGTCTCGGTGGTCAACGCCCTGTCGGAATGGCTGGAGCTGACGATCTGGCGCGACGGCGAGGAGCATTGGATGCGCTTCCACCACGGCGACGCGCAGGCGCCGCTGAAGGTGGTGGGGCCGTCGGGCGGCAAGCGCGGCACCCGTGTCACCTTCTTCCCGTCGCTGGGCACCTTCAAGTTCATCGATTTCGACTATGCCAAGCTGGAGCATCGCTTCCGCGAGCTGGCCTTCCTCAATTCCGGGGTGCGGCTGGTGCTCACCGATGCCCGCCATGCCGAAGGCAAGACGGTCGATCTTTTCTATGAAGGCGGCATCGCGGCCTTCGTGAAGTTCCTCGACAAGTCGAAGGCGCCGCTGATCCCCAATCCCATCGCCATCACCGGCCAGGCCGGGGACATCGGCATCGATGTCGCGCTGGAATGGAACGACAGCTATTACGAGCAGGTCCTGTGCTTCACCAACAACATCCCGCAGCGTGACGGCGGCACCCACCTGGCCGCCTTCCGCGCCGCGTTGACCCGCACGCTGAACCATTATGCCGAGGCGTCGGGCCTGTTGAAGAAGGAAAAGGTCAACCTCACCGGCGACGACATGCGCGAAGGGCTCACCGCCATCGTCTCGGTGAAGCTGCCCGATCCGAAATTCTCCAGCCAGACCAAGGACAAGCTGGTCTCCTCCGAAGTGCGTCAGCCGCTGGAAAGCCTGATGGCCGACCGGCTGGACGTGTGGCTGCAGGAAAACCCGGCACACGCCCGAACCATCGTGGCCAAGATCATCGACGCCGCCGCCGCGCGCGAGGCCGCCCGCAAGGCGCGTGACCTGACGCGGCGCAAGGGCGCGCTCGACATCGCCTCCCTGCCTGGCAAGCTGGCCGACTGCCAGGAACGTGATCCGTCGAAATCGGAACTCTTCCTGGTCGAAGGCGATTCGGCCGGCGGCAGTGCCAAGAACGGCCGCAACCGCCAGAATCAGGCCATCCTGCCCCTGCGCGGCAAGATCCTGAACGTGGAGCGCGCCCGGCTTGACCGCATGCTCGCCAGCCGCGAGATCGGCACGCTGATCCAGGCGCTGGGCACCAGCATCGGGCCGGAATTCACGCTGGAAAAGCTGCGCTATCACAAGGTCATCATCATGACCGACGCCGATGTGGACGGCGCCCACATCCGCACGCTGCTGCTCACCTTCTTCTTCCGCCACATGCCGTCGCTGATCGAGGCCGGGCATCTCTTCATCGCCCAGCCGCCGCTCTACAAGGTCACGCGCGGCCGGTCGGAAGTGTACCTCAAGGACAATGCCGCGCTGGAGGATTATCTGGTCGAAGCCGGCACCGGCAATCTGGTGCTGGCCACCGCCGGCGGCCCGCGCAGCGGTGCCGATCTCGCCGGCCTTGTCGATCACGCCCGCCGCATGCGCGCGCTGATGGCCTATGTGCCGCGCCGCTATCCGGCCAATGTCGTCGAGGCGCTGGCGCTGAACGGGGCGCTGGGCACCGCCACGGCCGCCACGGCGGCAGCCACCGCGGCCTGGCTCAACGCGGCGGAAAATGATGGCGGGGTGTGGACCGTCTCCCTCACCGACGACGGCGGCTATCACGCCGCCCGCGAATGGCGCGGGGTGACCGATCACCACATCATCGATGGCAGCTTCCTTGCCTCCCCGGAAGCACCGCGGCTGGCAGCGCTCGCCGCCACCGAAGCCGGGGCCTACACGCGGCCATCCATGCTGGGCACCATGCGCGTCACCGGCCCGGCCGATCTGCTGTCGGGCGTGCTCGATGCCGGCCGCAAGGGCCTCGCCATCGCGCGCTACAAGGGTCTCGGCGAAATGAACGCCGAACAATTGTGGGAAACCACGCTCGATCCCACCGCCCGCACCTTGCTGCGTGTGAACGTGGACGAAGCGGCCGATGCCGACGATATTTTCGCCAAGCTGATGGGCGACGTGGTGGAAGAACGCCGCGCTTTCATCCAGGAAAACGCCCTGAACGTCGCCAATCTCGACGTCTGAGCCATGCATATCGGCTTGATCGGCGGCATCGGCCCGGCGGCGCAGGATTGTTACACCCGCCAGCTGATCGGCCATTTTGCCCGGGCCGGCGCGGCCCTTGAGCTGACGACAGCGCACGGCGATGCGCCAACGCTGCTGGCCAATCTTGCCGCCGATCGCCGCGCTGAACAGGCGGCGATCTTCGTGCGGCTGACAGAGCGGCTGGCGCGGGCCGGCGCCGATGTCGTTGCCGTCACGTCGATTGCCGGGCATTTCTGCCGGGCCGAATTTGCGGCCGCGTCCCCCTTGCCGGTGATCGACATGATCGATGTGGTGGCCGGCGCCGTGGCACAGCGCGGCCTGCGCCGGCTGGGCATTCTGGGCACGGCCACCGTGATGGCATCCGGCCTGTATGGCGGCATCGCCGGGGCGCAGATGCTGGCCCCGACCGATCTGGACGCGGTGCATGCCGCCTATGCCGCCATGGCCACCGCCGGCGCGGTGACGCCCGCGCAGCGCCAGCTTTTCGAACGCGCGGCACAGGATCTGCTGGCGCAGGGGGCCGAGGCAATCGTGCTGGGCGGCACCGATCTCGCACTCGTGTTCGATCCGGCGACAGCGGCCATCCCGCTGATCGACTGCGCCGCGCTGCATGCCGGCGCCATCGCGCAACACGCCCTGGGGGCCTAGGCACAGACGGCAGGCGTGCCAGCCGCCACCCGTCAAGCCCTGCCGTCTATTTGCGCGCCCACGCGTCGGCCCTGGCCAGCGCGGGGCGCTTCAGGGCCGCTTCGGCGCGCTCATCTCCCAGCAGCCAGCGCCGCCACCACAGGGTGGTGACCGCGGCGACGCGGGCCTGCATGGCGGTTTCGGCCGGCAGCTTGCGGGTGTCGCCGGCGAAGACCATGTGATCGGCCCCATCGACAATCAGCAGCGCCTTGCGGCCATCGGCCGGCGCGCCGGTGTAGAGGCTGGTGCGCAGCGCCTGCTGCTGCGCGGCGATGGCCGGCGGCATCACCGGCGTCACCCCGTCGCGGCTGCCGGTGATCACCAGCAGCGGCCGGCCGATGCCGCCAAACTGGGCCTGCGCCGCAGCCGGATCGGCGGGGCCGGTGGTGCTCATGGCGATCAGGGCGCGGAAGCGCCGATCGATCAGCGGTGCGCTGTCGCCATCGGGGCGCTGGCCGGCCATCGCCTGCACCACCCACGCCCCCATGCTGTGGCCGGCCAGGCCCAGCCGGTCGGTATCGATGCGGTCAGCACCGCAATCCGTCACCCCGCGCGCCATCGTGTCGGCAACGAAGCCGACATCGGCGATGCGGGCGAACAGCTGCACCGGCGCCGCGCCGGCGCGCACCCGGGCCGCGCGCGCCTCCGGCGTCGCCGCCCCGCGATAGACGGCGGCATCGCTGCCCGGATGTTCCAGCCGGATCACGGCGATGCCGGCCGCCGTCCACGCCGCCACCCACAGCGATGCATTGGCGCGGGTGCCGCCAAGGCCGGGGGACCAGATCACCGCCGGCACCTTGCCGGTGCCCGCCGGCAGATCGATGCGCAGCGGCACGTCGCGGCCGCGCGGGCCGTCGCGCCACACGGCATCGCAGGCGGCCACCGGGGCCGCGCCCAGCAGCAAGGCCAGAAGGACGGGTGCTTTCACCCGCCCATCTTAACCGCGCCTCAGACCAGCGTCATCTTCCGCTTGCCGCGCTTCACCACCACGGCCTGGCCGGTGCCGGTCGCCGTGGACGCGGCGGCGATCGTGTCCATGAACACATAATCGCAGCGGGTTTCGGCCGGGCTGAACGCCAGGGTGAAATAGCCGCGCCGGCTGGTGTCGCACCACTTCAGGCCGGGCGAGCTCTGGATCACCGCGTCGCGCACCTGGGCAGGATCGGCCACCAGCGAGCTTTCATAACCCGGCGAGGTGACCGACTGGCCGGCAAATTCGGTCGCCACCGGCTTGCCATCCAGGCTGTGTTCGAACGCCCAGGCATTGTGGCTGTCGCCCGAAATCACGATCGGATCGGCACCGGCATCGGCCATCGCCTTCAGCAGCCGCCGCCGCGCCTGCGGATAGCCGGACCACATGTCCTGCCCGCCGGCGATCCCGGCGGCCGCCGCCGCGATGCCGCCCTTCACATAATTTTGCGCGCGCACGGTCGGGTTCGGCCCCAGCCAGTCGGCCGCCTGCTTCGGGGTCATGATGTCACCCATCACCACCTGCTGCGCCACCAGCTGCCAGCGCTGGCCGGCCTTCACCGAATCGGCGATGGTGGCGGCGAACCAGCCTTCCTGTTCGGCGCCCATCAGCGTGCGCGTCGGGCTCTGCCATTCGCCGGTCTGGAAGGCCTTCAGCCCGTCCGGCCCGGCGCGCAGGGCCGCGCCCAGATCCAGCTGGTGATCGCGGCCGGCCACGCGGGTGTCGAGCGTCAGCACCGAAACCAGATTGCCGAAATCATAGCGCTGCCACGGCCGCTCCGGGCTCATCAGCCATTCGTGGTGGACCTTGCGGGCGGTGGCCTTGCGCTGTTCCCAGTCGCCTTCGTTCTTCTGGTGGTTTTCGGCGCCGCCCTTCCAGGCATCGTTGGCGAATTCATGATCGTCCCAGATGGCGATCATCGGGAAACGCGCGTGCAGCGCCTGCAAGGCCGGATCGCTGCGATAGCTGGCATAACGCTGGCGATAATCATCCACCATCAGCAGCTCGTCCACCGGCAGCACATCGCGGCCGGGGGCGGTGACGGGCGGATACACCCCGGTCATATATTCATAGATATAGTCGCCCAGGTGAATGACGGCATCGATATCGTCACGCGCCGCGGCATGGGCATAGGCGTTGAAGAAGCCGAACGGCCGGTTGGAGCAGGAGAACACCGCCAGCTTGGCCGCATCCAGCTTGCCGGTGGGCAGCGTTTTCGTGCGCCCCACCGGGGATTGGGTGCCATCGGGCGCGGTGAAGCGATACCAGATCCAGCGCCCTTCCGGCAGGCCGGTCATCCGCACCTGCGCCGTGCCCCAGGTTTCCGGCCCCGCCGCCACGTCGCTGCGGGCGATGACGCGGCTCATCGCTTCGTCCTCCGCCACCTCCAGCTTCAGCACGGTGGCAGCGCCCGTCACCGTGGCATAGCGCGTCCACAGCGTGACCGAACCGGCTTCGGGAAAGCCCGAGGCGACACCATGGGTGAAGCCGCTGATCGGCCACAGCCGGGCCAGCGCCGGGCGCACCGGCAACAACAGGCCGGCGCTGGTGGCGGCCAGGAAGGCGCGACGATCAATGGCAGGACGCATGGTCAATTCCCCGTTAGAGCTGCGCGCCTTCAAACACGCTTTCGTGACAGTTTCGAGAGGCCTCGTCCAACATGGCCAAAATGCAGAAGAAAGCCGATCTGCCCAGCAAGCCCTGCGCCGCCTGTGGCCGGCCGTTCAGCTGGCGGAAGAAATGGGCGCGCGATTGGGACAATGTGCGTTATTGTTCGGATGCCTGCCGCACCGGCGCCTATGGCCGCGCGCGCGCAAAAGGTGCAGATTGACTGAGTCGTTTTGGGGAAGGATCGGGCCATGGCCACGCAGCTGAAGACGCCGAGTGTGAAGGACCAGGTTTCGCCTGAGGAGTGGGGCTTGCGCGTCGATCTCGCCGCCGCCTATCGCCTGGTCGCGCATCATGGCTGGGACGATCTGATCTTCACCCATCTTTCCGTGCGTGTGCCGGGGCCGGAGCATCATTTCCTGATCAACCCCTACAACCTGATGTTCGAGGAGATCACCGCGTCGAGCCTGGTGAAGATCGACGTGCACGGCAATCCGGTGATGGAAACGCCCTATCTCACCAACCCGGCCGGCTTCACCATCCATTCGGCCATCCACATGGCGCGTGAGGATGCCCATGCCGTCATCCACCTGCACACGCCGCACGGCCAGGCGGTTTCCGCCCACAGCGAAGGCCTGATGCCGCTGACGCAGACGGCGATGCTGATCCGCGACGAGCTGACCTACCACCATTATGAAGGCGTCGCGACCGACCTCGACGAACGCGAGCGGCTTGTGGCTGACCTTGGCACCACCAAGACGGCGATGATCCTGCGCAACCACGGCACGCTGACCGTGGGCGAAACCGTGGCCGAAGCCTTCATCAAGATGTATTTCCTCGAACGCGCCTGCGAGGCCCAGTGCCTGGCGCTGGCCGGCGGGCAGGATCTGATCAACCACCCGCCGCAGGGCACGCCGGAAAAGGCGGCACAGCAGGGCAAGGGCGGGCTGAAAGTGGTGGGCAACATGCTGGCGTGGCCGGCGCTGCTGCGGAAGCTCGACCGGATCGATCCCAGCTTCCGGGATTGAGGCACCACCCAAGACAAACCCCGCTCAGGCCGAGCCTGTCGAGGCCCGCCGCAGTGCGCTGCTGCACACCGGCTTCGACAGGCTCAGCCTGAGCGGGGTTTTTGTTGCGGGCGCTTACCCCTCGAACCGCTTCAGCGCGTCGCCGGCAAAGGCGATCACCGCCAGCCACAGCCAGCCGAACATCATCGCCGTGCCGCCGGCCGGGGCCAGCGCCGCCACCCACTTCGGCGCGCCCAGCGCCAGCAGGTTCAGGTCCATGGCAAAGATGAAGCTGCCGACGCTCACCGCCCAGGCACCCGATTGCACCCAGGGCGAATTGCGCCAGCCCAGCAGGCCGAACACGGCCGCGACATGCGGCAGCTGGAACATCACCCCGGTCATGATCCAGTCGCGCGCCTGGCCGTCCTTGATGCCGTGGGCAGCGAAGGTGCCGAAGGCCAGCGCGATCACCGCGTTGAGGCAGGCAAAGGCCGGAAGATAGCGCGGTTTGCTCATCGTCAGTTGCTCGCCCTCAGCAGCTCGCGCGCGGTGATCACGCGCATGATCTGGTTGGTGCCTTCCAGGATCTGGTGAACCCGCAGGTCGCGGAACAGCCGTTCCAGCGGAAAGTCCATCAGATAGCCATAGCCGCCGAACAGCTGCAGCCCGCGATCGACGATGGCCATGCCGGCATCGGTTGCCAGCCGCTTGGCCATGGCGGCGAACATCGTCTTGTCGGGCGTGCCCTCGCTCACCTTCACCGCAGCCTGATAGAGCAGGGCGCGGGCGGCGGCGAGTTCGGTCGCCATGTCGGCCAGGGTGAACTGCGTCGCCTGGAAATCGGCAATCGCCTTGCCGAACTGCTGGCGCTGCCGCGTGTAGGCAATCGCTTCATCGAGCGCGCGCTGTGCCCCGCCGAGGCTGCACGCGCCGATGTTGAGCCGGCCGCCGTCCAGCCCCGCCATGGCAATGGCAAAGCCCTGCCCCTCCACGCCGACCAGATTGCCCGCCGGCACCCGCACGCCATCGAAATTCACCTGCGCCGTGGGTTGGGAGCGCCAGCCCATCTTGCGCTCCGGCGCGCCGAAGCTGACGCCCGGCATGTCCTTCTCGATCACCAGGCAGGAAATGCCCTTCGGCCCGTCACCGCCGGTGCGCACCATTGTCACGTAGAGATCGTTGACCCCGCCGCCGGAGATGAAGGCCTTCGATCCGGTGACGATATAATCATCGCCGTCACGCACCGCCCGCGTCTTCAGCGCCGCCGCGTCCGATCCCGAACCCGGTTCGGTGAGGCAATAGCTGGCGATCAGGTCCATGCTCACCAGCCCCGGCAGATATTTCGCCTTCAGGCCCGCGCTGCCGAAACTGTCCACCATCCACGCCGCCATGTTGTGGATGGAGATGAAGGCGCTGGTGGAGGGGCAGCCGTGCGCCATCGCCTCCATGATCAGCGCCGCTTCCAGCCGGCCCAGGCCAATGCCGCCGCTCGCCTCGCTCACGTAAATGGCGCCAAAGCCGAGCGCGGCGGCGGCCTGCACCACGTCCTTGGGATAATGATGCTCCTCGTCCCACTTGGCCGCAAACGGGGTGATCCGTTCGGCAGTGAAGCGGCGTGCGGCCTCCTGGATGGCCTTCTGGTCGTCGGTCAGGTCGAACTGGCTCATGGTCTTTCCATAGGGGGGTGGAAACCGTCACGCAATTCGTGGCAATGGCCGCAGATGAATCTTGCGCCCGCCACCCTGGTTGATCAGCTGATCGACATCCACGCCCAGTCCGTTGCCGCCCTGCGCGCTGCGCTCAAGAATTTCATCGATGCCGGCATCGCTCCCGATGGCACCAGCCGCGTGCGCGGTGATTGGGCCTACCCGGAATTGCGCGTCGAATTTTCGGGCGAGCGCCGGGCGCTGCGGCCGATCCGCGCCTTTGCCCGCCTCAATCGCCCCGGCACCTACACCACCACCATCACCCGCCCCGCCATGTACCGCGCCTATCTTGAGGAGCAGCTGGGCCTGCTGATGGCCGATTACGACGTGGTGGTGAGCGTTGGCCGTTCCGAAGTGGAGATTCCCTATCCCTATGTGCTCGACGGCGCGGCGGAGCTGAAGCTGGACGGCGTCGCCGCCGCCGCGCTGGCCCGGCATTTCCCGACGACGGAGCTGCAACAGATCGGGGACGAGCTGGCCGACGGCCTGTGGGACGAACGGCGTTCCGACGCGCGCCCGCTCGCCCTGTTCGACGGCCCGCGCACGGATTTCAGCCTCGCGCGCCTGAAGCATTACACCGGTACCGCGCCGGAGGATTTCCAGCACTATATCCTGCTCACCAACTATCACCGCTATGTGGACGAGTTCACCCGCTGGGCCTGCCGCCAGCTGGGGGATGGGTATGAGCGGCTGGCCTGCCCCGGCGGGCTGGACATCACGGCGGACAATCCCGATCCCGAACAGGCCGCGGCCGATTTTGCCTGGCGCAAGAACCAGATGCCGGCCTGGCACCTGGTGGCGCCGGGCGGCAAGGGGATCACGCTGGTGAATATCGGCGTCGGCCCGGCCAACGCCAAGACGATCTGCGATCATCTCGCCGTGCTGCGCCCGGAAGCCTGGCTGATGATCGGTCACTGCGGCGGCCTGCGCCCCAGCCAGGCCATCGGCGACTATGTGCTGGCCCACGCTTATCTGCGCGACGATCATGTGATGGACGATGTGCTGCCGCCGGAAATCCCCATCCCGGCGCTTTCAGAAGTGCAGAAGGCGCTGCAACTGGCCACCGAGAAGGTGACCGGGATGACCGGCGACGCCCTGAAACCGCGCCTGCGCACCGGCACCGTGGTGACGACCGACGACCGCAACTGGGAACTGCGCTATTCGCAAAGCAGCCTGCGCTTCAACCAGAGCCGGGCCGTGGCGATCGACATGGAATCGGCCACCATCGCTGCGCAAGGCTATCGCTTCCGCGTGCCCTACGGCACCTTCCTGTGCGTGTCCGACAAGCCCTTGCATGGCGAGATCAAGCTGCCCGGCCAGGCCAACCGCTTTTACGAAGGCGCGATTTCCGAGCATCTGCAGGTGGGCATCGAAGCGATGATGATCCTGCGGGATGAGGGGCCGGCGTTGCACAGCCGCAAACTGCGCGCGTTTGACGAGCCGCCGTTCCGCTGAAGCCCGGCCAGCGCGCGTGCCAGGGCACCCACGAAAGTATTACTTTCGTGGGTGCCCTGGCACGCGGACTCGGGCGAAGCCGGCCGGCGGGTTCGGGCAAGCCGGCGCGGCGGAGGGAACCCACGAAAGTCGTACTTTCGTGGGGCCCGCATTGCCGGCGCAGAGGCTTGCCCGAAGCCCGTTCGACGTCACGAACGCGCCGCCCCCTCCGCTTCGCTTCGCTCAGCACCTCCCCCAGAGGGGGAGGATCAGCTGGGTCCTCCCCCGCTGGGGGAGGTGGCAGCCGAAGGCTGACGGAGGGGGCCACGCCCTCAGGGCCGCAGCCCCACCTCGTCCAGCAACGCCGCCCGCGCCGCCTTCACCTGTGCCCACAAATCCGCATCTGCCATGTCGCCCGGCGCAATCGCCTCCGGCCACCAGCGCTCGACCAACCGCTCCAGCCGGTCGGCCTTCCCCTCATCCAGCAGGAAGCGCGCATCCACCCGCGCCGGATCGGCCACCACGCGCAGGCGCAAACAGGCTGGGCCGCCGCCGTTCTGCATGGATTCACGCACATCGACGAAATAGGCGGCGCGAATGGGGCCGTTCCCCGCCACCAGTGCATCGAGATACGCCTTTACTGATGGCGTTTCCTCGGCCTCCTTGGGCAGCACAAGTGCCATGCTGCCATCGGGCAGGGTGAGCAACTGGCTGTTGAACAGGTAGGAGCTTATGGCGTCCGCCAGGCTCACCGCGCTGGCCGGCACCTCGATATAGATCGCCTCCGGCATCGCCTGCGCGAGTTCGGCCTTCAGCGCGGCCGGGTCGGCAAAGGCCTGCTCATGCGCGAACAGCACATTGCCGTTGCTGACGGCCACCACATCATTGTGGAAGGCCCCGGCATCAATCGCCGTCTGGCTCTGCGCCACGAACAGCTTTTGTGTCACCCCGTGACGGCGGGCGATGGCCTCCGACGCGCGGCGGTGCTGGCGGGCGGGGAAGCGGCCGCCTTCCTCCCCATAGACGAAGATTTCCAGCCCCGGCGCGTCGTGGGCGCGGCACAGGCGCATGAAATTCGCCGCGCCTTCATCGCCGAATGCCGCCGGCAGCGCCTCGTGCACCGCGAACGCCGGATCGGCAAAGGCAATGGCGAGCTGGGCGTGGGTCTGGCCATGTTCGATGCTGCGGTGGGCCATGCGCGACAGGTTGGCAGCGCTGATATGGCAGCGGCCATCGGCGCAATCGGGGGCCGGCGAAACGGTGGCGGCGTTGGCCGTCCACATCGCGGAGGCCGACGCCGCCGTGGCGAACAGGCGCGGGTCTTCGGCTGCGGCGCGGGCAATCACCGTCTCGTCGCTGCCGGCAAAGCCCATGGCGCGCAGCAAGCCAGCATCAGGCCGGTCGAGCGGCAGCAGAAAGCCCTGCGGCAGGCCCAGGCCCATGACGAAGCGCATCTTCGCCAGCCCCTGCAAGGCGGCAGCGCGCGGACGCGACGTGGCACCGCCATGCTTGGCGCTGGCGAGGTTGCCGAGGCTGAGCGCCGCATAATTGTGGCTGGGGCCGATCAGCCCGTCGAAATTGATCTCGCGCATCATGGCCGCAGCCCCACCGCAATGCCGCCGGCCAGCGCTTCGGCGGCCAGAGTCGCCACCGGGAAGGCGCAATAATCGGCGGCATAATAGGCCGAGGGGCGATGATTGCCGCTGGCCCCCACCCCGCCGAACGGCGCGGCCGATGATGCACCGTTGGTTGGCCGGTTCCAGTTGACGATGCCGGCGCGGCTTGTCTGCCAGAAGCGGTCAAACTGCGCCGCATCGCCGCCGATCAGGCCGGCAGCCAGCCCGAAGCGGGTGGCATTGGCGGCGCGCATGGCGGCATCCCAATCAGGCACGCGGATGATCTGCAGCACCGGGCCGAACAATTCGTCATCAAACGGCGCGCATCGGGTGGTGTCGATGATGGCGGGGGACAGGAAGGGCCGGTCAGCGTAGGCGCGCTCCAGCGGGCGCAGCACCCGGCCGCCCGCCGCCTGCAACTGCGCCCAGCCGCGCTGCAACCCGTCGGCGGCGGCGTTGGAGATCACCGGGCCCATGAACGGCTGTGGTTCATCGAACGGGCCGCCGACGATCAGCCGGCCCGCCAGCGCCAGCACCGCTTCCACCAGCCGGTCGTCGCCATCGCGCAGGATCAGCCGGCGCGCATTGGTGCAGCGCTGGCCGGCGGAGAGGAAGGCGGATTGCACCACCGTCGCCGCCGCGGCGTCGATATCACCCATATCCCACGCCACCAGCGGATTGTTGCCGCCCATTTCCAGCGCCAGGATGCGATGCGGCGTTTCGGCAAACTGCTGGGCCAGCGCCGCGCCGACGTGGGCAGAACCGGTGAACAGCAGGCCATCAATATCCGCGCCGGCCAGATCGTGCCCGACATCGCCGCCGCCGTGCACCACATTCAGCACCCCCGCCGGCAACCCAGCCTTCGCCCACAGCGCGGCCATGAAATCGGCCACCGCCGGCGTCTGCTCCGAAGGCTTGAACAGCAGCGTGTTGCCGGCCAGCAGCGCCGGCACGATATGGCCATTGGGCAGGTGCGCCGGGAAATTATAGGGGCCCAGCACCGCCAGCACGCCATGCGGCTTGTGGCGCAGCAATTGCCGCACGCCGCCGGCCTCCCCGGCCTTCTCGCCGGCGCGTTCGGCCTGGGCCTGGATCGAAATCTCCACCTTGGCGGCCACGCTGGCGACCTCCGTACGGGTTTCCCACAGCGGCTTGCCGGTTTCGCGGGCGATAAGGCGGGCAAAGGCCTCGGCCTCGGCCTCCACCGCCGCCTTGAAGGCGCGGGCGATGGCGATGCGCTGATCAAGCGGCGCGCGCGCCCAGCCGGGCGCAGCGGCGCGGGCGCGGGCGATGGCGTCTGCCACCCCGCCGGTGGGGCCACGCCACAGCTCTTCACCCGTGCAGGGATCGGTGGAGACAAGCTCAGCAAGGGACATGGCGGATCCTCGTTCCCGGCGCGATGCCCAGCGCGGCAGCAGTGGCGGCGGGCAGCACGCCGCCTGCCACCGGCGCCACAAAGGCCTGAAAATCGCGCAGCTGCCCGGCGGCGACCAGATGCAGCGGGGCGTCACCGGGGTCACCCGGCCGGGCTTCGCAGTGGTTCGCGCCGCGCACCGTTTTCAGATCATCGATGCGGGCGCACACGGTCGGGCCGCCATCAAAGATGTCGACATAATTGTCATAGGCAAAGCCTTCCGCCTCCAGCATGGCCAGCGCGGCGCGGCCGGTGGTGTGGGGCTGGCCGATGGCGGCGCGCGCCGCTTCCGGCAGCAGCGCGGTGTAGATCGGGTGGCGCGGCATCAGATCGGCGATGAACTGGTTGCCGTGGATGGCGTTGAACTGGTCGGCCTCCGGAAAGCTGAGGCCGAAGAACTGCCGGCCCAGCGCGTCCCAGAACGGCGAATTTCCGTCGTCGTCCATCACCCCGCGCAGTTCGGCGATGATGCGCGTGCCAAAGCGGGCGCGGTGCTGGGCGATGAACAGATAGCGGGCGCGGGCCAGCAGCCGGCCCAGCCCGCCGGTGCGCAAGTCCGGATGCAGGAACAGGCCGCCCACTTCGGACGCGCCGTCGAAATCGCTGGTCAGGCTGAGGAACTGGGTGCGGATGATGCGGCCCAGCTCGCGGCTGGTCTTGGTCAGCGTGCCGATCTTGTAGCTGTAGAACGGCCCGTCGGCGCCGATGCGGCTGAAGACCATGGCTGTCCCGCCGATGCGCGCCGTCGCGACCTCCTCGAGCAGCAGCAGATACAGCTCATTGTCCGGCGCGTCCTCTGCCCGGACGAAACTGGCGTCGGACCAGGCCAGGCGGCGGGCGAGCGCGTCGGCATCCTGCGGCAGATTGGTGAAGCCGCCGCCGGTCAGCCGCGCCAGTTCCAGCACGGCCGGCAGATCGGCGGCCGACGCAGGGCGGACGCGCCACAGGCTCATCGCGGCCAGCCCCGTTGGGCGGCGCGCATCAGCACCAGCGCGGCCAGGCGGGCGCGTTCCTCCAGCGAATCGGCGCAGAGAAATTCGTCCGCACTGTGGATGGCGCCGCCGCGCACGCCCATCGTGTCGACAACGGCAAGGCCGGTGGCGGCGAGATTGTTGCCATCACACACGCCGCCGGTGTCGCGCCAGGCGATGCCAAGCCCCAGATCGGCACCGCAGGCCTGCACCAGATTGAACAGGCGCTGCTGGTTGGCATCGAGCGGCTTGGGCGGGCGGGCGAAACCGCCGTGGACATGGATATGGACGTCGTGGGCCAGCGCCACCGCCGCCACCGCCTCGTTGATCGCGGCCTCGCCGCGGCGCTGCGCCATGGCGGTGCGCGGCCGCATGTTCCAGCGCAGCACGGCGGTAGCGGGCACGATGTTGCCGGGGCCGCCGCCATCGATCTTCGCCGGGTTCACCGCCAGATCATCGCCGGCTGCCGCCGCCAGCCGCAGGGCGAGGTCCGCCGCCGCCAGAATGGCATTGCGGCCATCCTGCGGGTTGCGCCCGGCATGGGCGGCGCGGCCATGCACGGTGGCGGCGAAATTGCCCGATCCCGCGCGCGCGCCGGCCAGCGTGCCATCAGGCAGCGCCGGTTCGAAGGTGAGGCCAAGGTGGCAGCGCCCCGCCGCGTCGGCCAGCAGGGGCGCGGAGCCGGGGGAGGAAATCTCCTCGTCCGCGTTCAGCACCACCTCCCAGCCCAGGTTCGCGGCGAACGGGCTGGCGTCCACGGCGGTCAGCGCTGCCAGCATCACCGCGATGCCACCCTTCATGTCGGCCACGCCGGGGCCGTTCAGCCTGTCCGCATCAAGCCAGCGGCAGGCCTGAAAGGGGTGAGCGGGGCCGAACACCGTGTCCATATGGCCGGTCAGCAGCACGCGCACCGGCGCATCGGGGCGCATCACCATGTGCAGATTGTCCCCGTGCGTCACAGTCTGCACCTGGCCGGCATCGTCCACCCGCGATCCGGCGGCGCCGGGCAGGCGCCGCACCGCCGCCCCCAGCGGCGCGAAGGCGGCGGTCAGCACATCGGCCATCAGCGCCAGGCCAGCGCTGTTGTGGCTGCCGGAATTGATCGCCGCCCAGGCTTCGATCTGGCCAAGCATCGCCGCCCGCCGGCCCGTGATCGGGGCCAGCGCATCGGCTTCAGCAGGGCGCAATCCGCTCATGACCACCACCCTAGTTGTTCGCCAACGAACTGCCAACATTTTTTGTTATCATAATCACAACGCGACCAGTCGCAGCATGGGCCGCACTGCCACCTTGACCATCACCGCGCTTGCTGGGCATGACGAATTCACGACAAGGCGCCGGCAGCCGGGGAAACCCGCCCGGTGCTGACAGGCGAGGGGAATTTTTCTTGAACAAGTGGCGCATCAAGTCGCTGGATTCGATCCTGGCGACGGCAGAAAAGAAATCGCTGACGCGGTCGCTGGGTGCGTTCCAGCTCACCATGCTGGGCATCGGCGGCATCATCGGCACCGGCATCTTCGTGCTCACCGCCGAAGCCGCGCAGAAGGCCGGCCCGGCGCTGATGGTCTCCTTCGTGATCGCCGCGGTGGTCTGCGGCCTTGCCGCGCTGTGCTATGCCGAGCTCGCCTCGATGGTGCCGGTGTCGGGCAGCGCCTACACCTACACCTATGCCACCTTTGGCGAAGTCATCGCCTGGATCGTCGGCTGGGCGCTGGTGCTGGAATATGCGGTGGCGGCCTCCGCCGTGGCGGTCGGCTGGTCGGGCTATATTGTCGGCCTGCTGGCGCAGCTCAACAATCTCTATCCGGCCCTGCCCAACATCATCATCCCGCCGGAATTCGCCAACGGCCCGTTCGCGGGCGGGCTGGTGAACCTGCCGGCCATCTTCATCGGCCTGGCCGTCACCAGCCTGCTGGTGATCGGCACCAAGGAAAGCGCCAGCGTCAACGCCGTGCTGGTGGCCATCAAGGTGATGGCGCTGATCCTGTTCATCGCGCTGACCGTGCCGGTGATCAACGGCGCGCGTTTCGAACCGTTCGCGCCGCTGGGCACGGCCGGCGTGATCGGCGCGGCTTCGTCCATCTTCTTCGCCTTCGTCGGCTTCGACGCGGTCTCCACCGCGGCCGAGGAAACCAAGAATCCGCAGCGCAACATCCCGATCGGCCTGATCGGCAGCCTGGTGATCTGCACCATCATCTACATGCTGGTGGGCGGCGGCGCGGTGGGCAGCTATGGCGCCCAGCCGCTGTTTGAATCGCCCGGTGTCGGCTTCGAACCCGGCTCCAAGGGCCTGGCTGATGCCTGCGCCGCCGTGCAGGGCCAGCTGCCCCTGGTCTGCTCCAAGGAAGCGCTGGCCCATGTGCTGCGCTCGATCGGTCACCCGGCGGTCGGCTCGCTGCTCGGCATCGCTGCCGGCATCGCGCTGCCGTCGGTGGTGCTGATGATGATGTACGCGCAGACCCGCGTGTTCTTCGTGATGAGCCGCGACGGCCTGCTGCCCAGCGGCCTTTCGAAGGTGCACCCCAAGTACAAGACCCCGCACGTGGTGACGATGATCACCGGTGCGATCGTCACCGTGGGGGCCGCCTTCTTCCCGGTGGGCAAGCTGGCCGACGTGTCGAACGGCGGCACGCTGTGCGCCTTCCTGCTGGTGTCGCTGGCGATCATGGCGCTGCGCATCACCGCGCCGGAACGCAAACGCAGCTTCCGCACCCCGGCGGTGTGGGTGGTCGCCCCGCTGGCGGCCGGCGGCTGCCTGCTGCTGTTCACCTTCCTGGTGCCGGTCGCCAAGATGGTGTTCTTCGGCTGGGCCGCCATCGGCCTGGTGTTCTATTTCTTCTATGGCCGCACCCGTTCCAACGTGGCGCGCGGCGTGACCGATTCCAGCGAGGCCTGATCGGGCCAACCCGGATGCGAAAAGGGCGGCCCTTGCGGGCCGCCCTTTTTGTTTGCCGTGATGGCAGAGCCGGCGCGTATCAGCCCAGTTTCCCCGCCATCAGCGCCTGCAGATTCGCTTCCGGCCGCGCGCCGAAATGCGAGATCACCTCGGCCGCCGAAATGCAGCCCATGCGCGCGCAATCGGGCAGGCTGCGGCCCGCTACCCACCCGGCCATGAAGCCGCCGGCAAACAGGTCACCGGCGCCGGTGGTGTCCACCACCTTGGCAACGCGTTCGCCCGGCACCTCGTAACGCTGGCCGCCGCCCAGCACGACCGCCCCCTTCTCGCTGCGGGTGACAACCGTGATGCAGCTGTGCTTCGCGAGCTCGGCCATCGCCGCATCGATATCGTCGGTCTGATACAGCGATTTCACCTCATTCTCGTTGCCGAACATCAGGTCGACATGGCTTTCCAGCAGCATGCGGAAATCGGCGCGGTGGCCGTCCACGCAGAACACGTCAGACAGGGTGAAGGCCACCTTGTTGCCCGCTTCCCGCGCCACCTTGATCGCCGCCTGCATGGCGGCACGCGGGCTGGGCGGATCCCACAGATAGCCTTCCAGATAGAGTATGCCCGATTGCGCCACCAACGCCGGGTTGAGATCGCTGGCATCCAGTTCCTGGCAGGCGCCAAGATAGGTGTTCATCGTGCGCTCGCCATCGGGCGTGACCACGATCAGGCAGCGCCCCGTCGGGCGGCCATCGGTGGCCGGCGCGGTATCGAAATGCACCCCGGCGGCGCGGATATCATGGGTGAACACCTGGCCCAGCTGATCCGCCGCCACCCGGCCCACGAACGCCGTGCGCGCGCCCAGCGCCGCCGCGCCCACCACCGAATTGGCCGCCGAACCGCCGCTGATCTCCCGCCCCGGGCCCATGGCGGCGTACAGCGCCTCGGCCTCCGCCGCATCGATCAGGCGCATGCAGCCATGCGGGATGTCCCGGCCCGACAGGAAGTCCGCCGTCTCGCTGCTGATCACGTCAACGATGGCGTTGCCCATGGCGAGAATGTCGAACTGCGGCATGAAACTCTCCTGGCGGCTTGCCGGGAGCCTTAGCGGCTTGCCCCGTTCCTGCCCACCCCCTAGCATGAGCGCCATGGTCGCCGCCCTGATCCTCAGCCTCGCGCAATTGTGGGATGCCCCCATCCGCCGCGTGCTGCTGCGCGCGCTGCTGCTGACGATCCTGCTGTTCGCGCTGTTCGCGTGGGGCGTGTTCACCGCTGTCGGGATGATCGAAACCAACGGCTGGCCGCAATGGCTGCAGCAGCTGTGGGCCGCCGGGGCCGGCGATGCCGCCGCCGTGCTGCTGTCGCTGCTGCTCACCTGGCTGGGCTTTGCCAGCATCGCCACCGCCGTGATGGCCATGTGGCAGGACGAGATCATCATCGCCGTCGAACAGCGCTATTACCCCACCGCGCGCGGCCATGATCTGGGCTTTGGCGTCGAAATGGCGATGGGCGGCAGAGCCGCCTTGCGCGTTGCCCTGATCAACATCGCGCTGCTGCCGGCCTATCTGCTGCTGCTGTTCACCGCCATCGGCCCGCTGATCCTGTTCATCATCGCCAACGGCTGGGCCATGGGCCGCGAATATCTGGAAGCCGTCGCCGCCCGCCACCTGTCGTTGGGGGAGGCCCGCAGCTGGCCGCGCCGCAACCGGTGGGACAGCTGGGGCATCGGCATCTTCACCGCCGCCCTGTTCGCCGTGCCGGTGCTCAATCTGGTGGCACCGATCGTCGGCGCGATGATGGCGACGCATATCTTCCACCGCGAACGGGAAGAGGCCGGGCGGACTGCGTGATCAGTCACCCCGGCGAAAGCCGGGGCCCATCGACCAAGAGCCGCCTCAAGCGCCCACGTCGAGGAAGTGAACAAGACACGCTTCCGACGGGCAGGGAGCACAACCCCTGCACCAGTTTTTAAACGCAACCTTCGGGATGCAGGCTAAGACGCTGAGGATGGATGTTACCCGTCTATAGTAAAAAAGCTAGTTATTTGCCTTGTCAGAACCCCACTTGTCCTATTTTTCCGATTGGCTAAGCTGCAACCAACGGAGACCGAGATGTCTAGCTACGATCTTATACCAGAGGAGGTTTACTTAAATCTTCCCGATGAACCTGCCGATAAATTTGTTCTTTTAGTGCGCACTGCGCAGTCCAACCTGCAGAGAATGTTGGACGATTCAAACTCAAATGACTTTGCAAACGAATTAAGAAGCCAGTTTATGGCAATCATTCAAGGAACCGCAGAGGCATTAGGTATCGAGGGTCTTTCCAATTTCACTCCATCAATGGATTATTCCGATTACAATCATTTCCAAATTGTCGTTACGGGCATTGTAGCCCGCGTTCGCTTACTTAGTAATTCACTTTCTCTGCCCGACTCTGTCGAACTTGGAAAGAAAACAAAAGCCAAAATATATCAAGAAGTCGATCAATTAAGGATATACATATCGGAACTAGACATAAGCGTTACAAAAAAGCAAGCGATGAACGATAAGCTTGACGATTTACTGCATGAGTTAGGAAAAAGACGACTTAGTTTTGCGCGCGCAATGGCCGTGGCTGCATCTATTATGTCAGTGGTGGGCGGTTCTGCAGGAGCCATAGCGGCCGCACCAAAAATACCGAGCGGTATATCGTACATTATTTCGCTGATCGGACATGATAAAGATCTGGAAGATTCAGAAAAAGCGCGCCTTGCCCCGCCTCCGCTCAAGATCGAGCACAAAGTCGTTTCAAAATCAAAGGCATCTTTTGAAGATGATCTTGATGACGATGTGCCATTCTAAACATCGCGACCATTACCGTTGATGCCAGAGCAACTGGTTGACCTACCAGTCTAACGAGAGACTATATTGTAGCCTAACCGAAAACAAAGGCGGGTGCAGGGCCTTGGGCCTTGGCCGCCTAAAGTGCCCTTTTCCTTCGTGCAGGCAGCCGCCGCCCACAGTGCCGCAGCGACAATTTTGGCAGGGTTGTGCGCCCGCCGAATCGGGTTTACGTAAACGTCAACCTGTGAGCTGGGGAGTGAAGCCATGGATCTGAATTTCAGCGCCGAAGATGTTGCCTTCCGCGAGGACGTGCGCGCCTTCATCCGCGATCATTATCCCGCCGATCTGCGCGAAAAGATCGACGAGGGTGAGGAGATGGCCAAGGAGGATTTCCTCGCCTGGCACAAGATCCTGGCCAAGAAGGGCTGGATCGCTCCGGCCTGGCCGGTGGAATATGGCGGCACCGGCTGGACCGCCACCCAGCGTTACATCTGGTCGGAAGAGACCGCCCGCGCCGATACCGTGCGGCTGATGCCGTTCGGCCTGTCGATGGTCGGCCCGGTGATCTACACCTTCGGCACGCCGGAGCAGAAGGCCAAGTTCCTGCCCCGCATCCTGTCGGGTGAGGATTGGTGGTGCCAGGGCTATTCGGAGCCGGGTTCGGGTTCCGACCTTGCCAGCCTTCGCACCCGCGCCGAGCGTTTCACCGGCGAGGACGGCAAGGAATATTACCGCGTCAACGGCCAGAAGACCTGGACGACGATGGCGCAGCACGCCGATTGGGGCTTTTTCCTCGTCCGCACCGATCCGGCCGCCAAGATGCAGGAAGGCATCAGCTTCCTCCTCATCGACATGAAGACGCCGGGCATCACCGTGCGCCCGATCATCACCCTGGGCGGTGAGCACGAGGTCAACGAAGTCTGGCTGGAAGACGTGATCGTGCCGGTCGAAAACCGCGTGTTCCACGAGAACAAGGGCTGGACCTGCGCCAAGTTCCTGCTGGCGCACGAGCGCACCGGCATCGCCGGCGTCGCCGCCTCCAAGCGCAATGTCGAGCGCATCAAGGACGTCGCCCGCGCCACGCAGGACGGCGGTGAGTCCCTGCTCGCCAACCCGTTCTTCAAGCGCAAGGTTGCCGAACTGGAAGTCGATCTGGCCGCGCTGGAGTATACCGAACTGCGCACCCTCGCTGGCGAGTCCAGCGGCAAGGGCCCCGGCCCGGAATCGAGCCTGCTGAAGATCAAGGGCACCGAGATCCAGCAGCGCCTGACCGAGCTGGCGCTGGAAGCCGCCGGCACCTATGGCGCGCCCTATTTCCGTTCGATGGGCGAAGGCGACAACAGCTTCGCCGTCGGCCCGGACAGCGCCCGCCGCGTCGCCCCGGTCTATTTCAACATGCGCAAGACCAGCATCTATGGCGGATCCAACGAGATCCAGCGCAACATCATCGCGAAGATGGTGCTGGGCCTTTGATGTGAACAACGCCGCCCTCCACCGGGGGGCGGCGACCTTGGGGACGGAACATGGATTTCAATTTCACCGAAGAACAGACCATGCTGCGCGACATGCTTTCGCGCTACCTGGCTGACACCTATGATTTCGACACCCGCCAGAAGGTGGTGCGCGAAGGCAAGGGCTGGAACCCGGGCGTGTGGAACGCCATGGCGCAGGATCTCGGCATCCTCGGCGCTTCGTTCAGCGAAGCGCATGGCGGCCTGGGCGGCGGCGCCATCGAGAATATGGTGCTGATGGAGGAAATGGGCCGCGCCATCGTGCTTGAGCCCTATCTGTCCACCGTCGTCATCGGCGGCGGCGCGCTGAAGCATGTCGGCGGCGCGGTTGCCGATGCCGTGATCCCGCAGATCATCGCTGGCGACGTGCGCATCGCGTTTGCCGCTTATGAACCGCAGGGCCGTTTCCACCTGAACGACATCGCCACCACGCTGAAGGGCGGCCAGCTCAACGGCCACAAGGCGGTGGTGGAAGGTGCGTCGCACGCCACCCACCTGCTGGTGACGGCGCGCACCGGCGGCAGCCAGCGTGACGCCGGCGGCATCGCGCTGCTGCTGATCCCGGCCAATGCCGCCGGCATCACCCGCCGCGATTATCTCACCGTGCACGGCACCTCGGCTTCGGAAGTCTATTTCGAAAATGTCGCCGTTTCCGCCGATCAGCTGCTGCGCGACGATGCCCTGCCGCTGATCGAGCAGATCGTCGACGAAGCCACTGTCGCCGTGTGCGCGGAAGCCTGCGGCGTGCTGAAGGTGCTGCACGCGCAGACGCTGGATTATGCCAAGCAGCGCAAGCAGTTCGGCAAGGCCATCGGTGATTTCCAGGTCATCCAGCACCGGCTGGTGGACATGTTCATGGAAGTCGAACAGGCCGTTTCGATGACGATGATGGCCACGCTGAAGCTGGACACGCCGGAACGCAGCGCCGCGGTGTCGATGGCCAAGGCCAAGGTGGGCAAGGCCGCCAAGTTCGTCGGCCAGAACGCCGTGCAGATCCATGGCGGCATCGGCATCACCCAGGAACTCGCCGTCGGCCATTATTTCAAGCGCGCGACCCTGATCGAAAACCAGTTTGGCAGCGTGGATTTCCACCTGTCGCGCTATGAAGGCATTGCGCTGGCGGCCTGATCCGCACCACTGCAAGCACGAAGGCCGGGCAGCAATGCCCGGCCTTTTTCGTGGCCGCGCGCCGCCGCGCGACATTCACACCCCTAGCCCGCAGGCGCGCGACCGGCGACAGCCGGGCCATGACCATCCTTGTCCCCCTGCTTGGCGACCAGCTCTCCCACGATCTCGCCAGCCTGAAGGCAGTGCGCCCGGCCGATGCCATCATCCTGATGATGGAGGTGGTGGAAGAAGCCGCCCACGTGCCCCACCACCCGCAGAAGATCGCGCTGTTCTTCAGCGCCATGCGCCACTTCGCCGCCGAGCTGCGCGCGGCCGGCTGGCGCGTCGATTATGTGGCGCTGGACGATGCGGACAACCGGGGCAGCTTCACCGCCGAGGTCGCCCGCGCCGCGCAGCGCCATGGCGCCGCCGGCATCGTCACCGTCGCGGCCGGCGAATGGCGCGTGCTGGATGCCCAGCAGACCTGGGGGGAGCGCACCGGGCTGCCGCTCACCCTGCTCGACGATGACCGCTTCCTGTGCCCGATCGCGCAGTTCGCCGCCTGGGCCAAAGGGCGCAAGCGGCTGGTGATGGAGGATTTCTACCGCATCATGCGCCGCCAGACCGGCCTGCTGATGGACGGAAGCGAGCCCGCCGGCGGCCAGTGGAATTACGACGCCGACAATCGCAAGGCCGTGCCCAAGGGCCACCGCTTCACGCCCGCGCTGCGCTTCGCCCCCGATGCAGAAACGCAGGCCGTGATCGCCCTTGTCGCCGCCCGCTTCCCCGATCATTTCGGCAGCCTTGATGGCTTCGGCTGGCCGGTGACGCGCGCACAGGCCCTCGCCGCGCTCGATGATTTCATCACCCACCGGCTTGCCGGCTTTGGCGACTATCAGGATGCGATGGTGGCAGGCGAAGATGTGCTGAACCACAGTCTGCTCTCCCCCGCGCTCAACCTCGGCCTGCTCTCCCCGCTGGAAGTGTGCCAGGCCGCCGAAGCCGCCTTCCGCGCCGGCACCGCGCCGCTGAACGCCGCCGAAGGCTTCATCCGCCAGATCCTGGGCTGGCGCGAATATGTGCGCGGCCTCTATTGGTTCGCCGGGCCGGATTATACGCAGCGCAACGCGCTCGCCGCCACCCGCCCGCTGCCCGCCCTGTTCTGGGGCGCGCCCACCGATCTGGCCTGCGTGGCGGCCGCCGTGGACGCCACCCGCCGGAACGCCATGGCCCACCATATCCAGCGCCTGATGATCCTGGGCAATTTCGCTATGCTGGCGGGCACCGATCCGGCCGAAGTGCACCGCTGGTATCTGAGCGTCTACGCCGACGCGATCGAATGGGTGGAAGCCCCCAACGTCATCGGCATGAGCCAGTTTGCCGACGGCGGCCTGATGGCCACCAAACCCTATGCCGCCGGCGGTGCCTATGTGAACCGCATGAGCAACCACTGCAAAAGCTGCCGCTATGACGTGAAACAGCGCACCGGCCCGAACGCCTGCCCGCTCAACGCCCTTTATTGGGATTTTCTCGCCCGCCACGAGGCCACACTGGCGAACAACCAGCGCCTGTGGCGCATGTACGACGGCTGGCGGCGCTTCTCAGGGGAGGAGCAGGAACGCATCCGGGCGCAGGCGGCCGGGTTTCTGGCAGGGCTGGCCTGACAGTCCGGCGGCTGGGGCTGGCGCGGCGCATTTGCCGCACCATGTGCGATCCGGGTGACTTTTGTGCCCATGGCCGCTAAGCCCGCCGCAGATGGCCATGGCGCGCGCCTTTCTGCTGAAACGCCCCGCCCTCGCGTTGGCGATGGTGCTGGCGGCGTTGTGCGTGAAGCTGGCGGTGCCAGCCGGGTTCATGATCCGCCAGCAGGCCGGCGTGATCATGCTGGAAATCTGCGGCGGCACCATGTCGGGCGCGGCCATGAAGCACATGGCCATGCCGGTTCAGCATGGCGATGCCGGCTCAGGCCAGCACCAGAGCCAGACCGATTGCCCCTTTGCATCGCTGTCGATGGCCTCGGTTGGCGGCACCGATCCGGTGCTGCTGGCCCTGGCCCTGGTTCTCATCTTCGTCCTCGGCTTTGCGCCGATATCGCGTCCCTCCCGGCAGCGCCTGCCGTGGTTGCGCCCGCCGCTGCGCGGTCCGCCCGCCCACGCCTGATCCCCTGAACACAATATCGGCGGCACGCGGGTCACTGCGATTGCGGCCCCGATGCCATCCGACAGGCCTGTGGCGCGCCCGCGCCAGAAAGAGACATATCATGAAGAGTTCCACCATCGCGCTGGCCGTGGCCGCGCTGTCAGCCCCGGCGTGGGCTGCCGAAGACGCGGAGGCCGGCGATCCGACCATCGTCGTAACCGCAGCCAAGCAGGAGCGCAGGATCGTCAACGCGCCCAACACGGCCGCCAGCATCGATGCGGAGGCCATCCGCACCAGGATCAACGCCGTCAGCACCGAAGACACGTTGAAATATCTGCCCAGCCTGATCATCCGCAAACGCCACATCGGTGACAATTTCGCGCCGATTGCCACCCGCACGTCCGGCCTTGGCTCCAGCGCGCGCAGCCTGATCTATGCCGATGGCATCCTGCTGTCGGCGCTGGTCAACAACAACAATGGCAATGGCAGCCCCAAGTGGCAGCTGGTGGCCCCGCAGGAAATCGCCCAGATCGACGTGCTCTACGGGCCGTTTTCGGCGGCCTATTCCGGCAACGGGATCGGCACGGTGGTCAACATCACCACCCGACTGCCCGACCAGTTTGAGGCCAGCCTCAACGCCGTGGGCAATGTGCAGTGGCACAAGCAATATGTGACCGATCGCAGCTTTGGCACCGGGCAGTTTTCCGGCACCATCGGTGACCGTTTCGGCCGCTTCGCCGTCTTCGCCAGCGCCACCCACAGCATCAGCAATGGCCAGCCCGTGGCCTATGTGACGGCCAATACGGCACCGGCCGGCACAATTGGCGCCATCCCGACGCTCAATCGGCTGGGCGCGCCCATCCAGGTGCTGGGTGCCAGCGATATCGGCCATCATGTTCAGGACAATCTCAAGCTGAAGCTGGCCTATGATCTCAGCGACACGGTTCGCGCCAGCTACACGCTGGGCCTGTTCCTCGACGACAGCCGCGCCGGTGTGGACAGCTATCTGCGCGATGCCGGCGGCGCTGCCGCCTACACCAGCGGCTTCAATGCCGGCTTTTACCGCCGTGAAAGCCGCAACTGGGCCCATGCCCTGTCGCTGAGCGGCGACACGCGCGATTTCGACTGGCAGGTCATCGGCTCGCTTTACGACTATGGCCGGGAATTGCAGGCCAGCCCGGGCGCGCTGCTGCCGGCGTCGGCCAGCGGCGGTGCGGGCACGGTGCAGGATCAGGCCGGCACCGGCTGGGTGACGCTGGATGCCCGGGGCGCCTGGCGCTCAGGCAGCACGGACGGCCTGGGGCTGGATGGCAACATCCTGTCCTTCGGCGGCCATGTCGATCGCTACACGCTGCAAACGCGGACATTCACATCCACCAGCTGGACCGATTTCAGCGAGACCACGCAAAGCGCCGCTGCCCTGGGCAAGACCAGCACAGCCGCGCTGTGGGCGCAGGATCAGGTGCGGTTGGCCGATGGCGTCTCGCTCACGCTGGGCGGCCGCTATGAATGGTGGAAGGCCTATGGCGGCTTCAACCAGACCTCGGCCACCGTGCCCGGCATCGTGCAGGCCGAACGCCGGGCGGAAGGCTTCTCGCCCAAGGCGTCGCTGGAATGGCGCTTCACGCGCGTGTGGCGGGCGCGCCTGTCGCTGGCGCAAGCCTGGCGCTTCCCGACGGTGGGGGAGCTGTATGGCGCCACCACCGTCGGCTCTGTGCTCACCAACCCCAATCCCGGCCTGCGCCCCGAACGGGCCCGCTCCGCCGAACTGGCCATCGAGCATCGCAGCGACCATGGCAGCGTGCGGGTGTCGCTGTTCAACGAGGTGATCAACGCGGCGCTGATTTCGCAGACCGGCAGCATCAGCGCGGTGCAGCCGGGGGGAAGCACGGCCACCGTGCTGGCCAGTTTCGTGCAGAATGTGGACGAAACGCGGGCGCGCGGCGTTGAACTGGCCATCGACCAGCGCGACGTGCTGCCCGGCCTCGACCTGTCAGGCAGCGTGACCTATGCCGACGCGATCATCTCCCGGAACAGCGGTTTTGCCGCCTCGGTCGGCAAATTGCTGCCCAGCGTGCCGCGCTGGAAGGCCAATGCGGTGGTGACCTGGCGCCCGGTGGAGCGGCTCGCACTCACGGCGGCGGCGCGCTATTCCAGCCGCAACTTCGCCACGCTCGACAACAGCGATGTGGTGGCCGACACCTATCAGGGGTTTGACCGATTCTTCGTGATCGATGTCCGCGCCCGCTACCAGGTGACGCGCCGGGCCGAGATCGCGGTGGGGATCGATAATCTCAACAATGATCGCTACTTCCTGTTCCACCCGTTCCCGCAGCGGGCGGTGACGGCCGAGCTGCACTGGCGGTTCTGAGCCGGCACCGCCGGCGGCGGGCGGTGGCGGGTGCAGGGGCCGCCTGCCGGCTCTTTCTGTCCTACACGGGGGCGCTGTGTCATCATGATCGGGCTGGAGCGGCGTGGCGGATATGTGCCCTGGGCCGGGGGAAGGCGTCTCAACCCCGCGAACTGCGTCACCTCTGTCACCTCTGGCGCGGTTTGCCGGGTTCAGATGGCGGTGCCCACCAGCCGGCCGATGCCGGCGGTGAGCGCCATCGCCGCCGCGCCCCAGAAGATGACGCGGGCGACCGGCCGGGCCAGTGACGCGCCGCCCGCCCGAGCACCGACCGCGCCGAGCAGGGCGAGGAACAGCACGGAGCCGGCGGCCTCGCCGGCCACCATGTTGCCCATCGGCAGCAGCGCCGCCAGCGCCAGCGGCAGCGCCGCGCCGGCGGTGAAGCAGATGGCGGAGGTGAAGGCGGCGGTGACGGGCCGGGCGGCGGTGAGGGCGGTGATGTGCAGCTCGTCCCGTGCGTGGGCGCCGATGGCATCATGGGCCATCATCTGGCTGGCGACGCGATCGGCGGTTTCCGGATCGACGCCGCGGGCCACATAGATGGCGGCGAGTTCGGCATGTTCATGGTCGGGATCGGCGGCCAGCTCGGCGCGTTCGCGGGCCAGCTCGGCAGCTTCGGTATCGGCCTGGCTGCTGACCGAGACATATTCGCCCGCCGCCATCGACATCGCACCGGCCACCAGCGCGGCGACCCCCGCCACCAGCAGGGCCGGGCGATCGGCACCGGATGCCGCCACCCCCAGGATCAGGCTGGCGGTGGAGACGATGCCATCATTGGCGCCAAGCACGGCGGCGCGAAGCCACCCGATGCGGTCCACAAGGTGGGACTCATCATGGGGTCTCACGCCGCCGGCTTCCGTGGCGGTTCAGCCCGCCAGTGCCGCGAGCAGCAGCAGGGCGACGATGTTGGTGATCTTGATCATCGGGTTCACGGCCGGGCCGGCGGTATCCTTGTACGGATCCCCCACGGTATCACCGGTCACGGCGGCCTGGTGGGCCGGCGAGCCCTTGCCGCCATAGGCGCCCTGTTCGATCACCTTCTTGGCATTGTCCCACGCGCCGCCGCCGCTGGTCATGGAGATGGCGACGAACAGGCCGGAGACGATGACGCCCATCAGCAGCGCACCCAGCGCCGCAAAGCCATTGCCCTGGCCGGCGACAGCGGTGATGACGAAATAGACCACGACCGGGGCCAGCACCGGCAGGAGCGACGGGATGATCATCTCCTTGATGGCGCCGGCGGTGACGAGGCCGACGGTGCGGGCATAATCCGGCTTCACCTCGCGGGTGGCGATGCCGGGGTTTTCCTTGAACTGCGCCCGGATATCGAGGGCGACCGCCTGGGCGGTGCGGCCCACCGCTGTCATCGCCATGCCGCCGAACAGATAGGGCAGCAGGGCACCGAGCAGCAGCCCGACGACGACATAGGGATTGGACAGGGAGAAATCGATTTCGACGCCGCCGAAGAACTCCTTGAGGTCGTTGGTGTAGGTGGCGAACAGCACGAGGGCGGCGAGGCCGGCCGAACCGATGGCATAGCCCTTGGTGACCGCCTTGGTGGTGTTGCCCACGGCGTCGAGCGCATCGGTGCGTTGGCGCACTTCGCCATCAAGGCCGGCCATTTCGGCGATGCCGCCGGCGTTGTCTGTCACCGGGCCATAGGCATCGAGCGCCACGATCATGCCGGCCAGGGCCAGCATGGCGGTGGCGGCGAAGGCGATGCCGATCAGGCCGCCCAGCTTGTAGGTGGCGATGATGCCGGCGACGATGACGATGGTGGGCATCGCGGTCGATTCCATCGAGACGGCAAGGCCCTGGATGACGTTGGTGCCGTGGCCGGAATCCGACGCCTTGGCGATGGATTTGACCGGGCGATATTCGGTGCCGGTGTAATATTCGGTGATCCACACGATCAGCGCGGTGACCACCAGGCCGACGAGCATGCAGTAGAACAGGTGGCGGCCGGTGAATTCGGCGTTGCCGATGGTCGCCTCCATGTCGGGGAAGATGGCGGCGGTGGCGAACCACAGCGCCGGCACCGACAGCACGCCGGTGACGATGAGCCCCTTGTAGAGCGCGCCCATGATCGAGCCGCCGCCCAGCCGCACGAAGAAGGTGCCGATGATCGAGGTGATGATGCAGACGCCGCAGGCCAGCAGCGGCAGCGTCATCAGCCGGGCGGCATCCGGGCCGGCGACCAGCAGGGCGCACAGCACCATGGTGGCACCGATGGTGACGACATAGGTTTCGAACAGGTCGGCCGCCATGCCGGCGCAATCGCCGACATTGTCGCCCACGTTGTCGGCGATCACGCCGGGGTTGCGGTCATCATCTTCATCAAAGCCCAGCTCGTTCTTGCCGACCATGTCGGCACCCACATCGGCCGCCTTGGTGAAGATGCCGCCGCCCAGACGGGCGAAGATGGAGATGAGGCTGGCACCGAACGACAGCGCGACCAGCGCGTTGACGACGGCACGGCTGGTGGGCTCCAGCCCCGAGCTGATCAGGGCATAGAAGTAACCGGCGATGGCCAGCAGCGCGAGACCGGCCACCAGCATGCCGGTGACGGCGCCGGAACGGAACGCCATGGTGAGGCCAGCCTGCAGCGACTGGCGGGCGGCTTCGGCGGTGCGGACGTTGGCGCGCACCGAAATGTTCATGCCGATGAAGCCGGTGGCGCCCGACAGCACCGCGCCGAGCACGAAGGCGATGGCGGGGATGACCCCCAGGAAACCGGCAACCATGGCGGCGACGATCACGCCGACGATGGCAATCGCGGTATATTGCTTGGTGAGATAGGCACCTGCCCCGATCTGGATGGCGTGGGCGATTTCCTGCATCCGGGCATTGCCTGCCGAAGCGCTGAGCACCTGGCGGGAGGTGACGACCCCATAGGCCACTGCGGCAAGCCCGCAGATGATGGCCAGAACGACGCTTTCCATGATTTTCCTTCCCCTCGTGGTGCCGCCTTCACTGGTCGGTCATTTTGTCGCAGAATGACATGGGTTAAGGGGAACGCAACCCGGTAGTTGCGCTTGCGAAGCAATGAGATGACGGTATCGGGCTGAGATTATTGGGGGGATTTGGCGGTGACAGAGGTTTCAAGGCGCGATGCCATGCTGCTGGCGGCCGGTGCCGCAGTGGCGGCGGCGCCGGCGGCAGCGGCCCCGGCAGCACTGGGCGCGATCGCCCCGGATGACGAGGCCGGCTGGGCGCGGGTGGCCGCGCTGTATCCGCACATGGGCCCGGTGACGCAGCTGGAGCATGGCTATTGGGGCAACATGGCCCTGCCGGTGGCCGAAACGCACCGCTCCATCCTGGCCCGGCTGAACCGCGACACCAGCATCTATGCCCGGCGGGCGATGCTGAAGGATCTGGCCATGGCCCGGGCGCGCGCCGCCGGGGCGATGGGCGTGCAGCCGGCCGACATGGGCTTCTGCCGCAACGCCGCCGAAGGCCTGCAGGCGCTGATCACCCAGTTTCAGGGCGTTGGCGAAGGCGATGCCATCTTGTGGTCTGACAGTGATTATGATGCCGGCCACAATGCCATGCGCTTTCTGGCCGCCAGCCGCCGGGCGCGGCCGGTGATGATCGCGCTGCCGCGCCGCCCCACCTACGACAATGTCATCGCCGCCTATGCCGAGGCGATCCGCACCACGCCGCGGCTGAAATATGTGCTGCTCACCCACGGCACCCACAAATCGGGCCTGGTGGTGCCGGTGGCGGAAATCGCCGCGCTGGCCAAGGCCGCTGGTGCCATGGTGCTGGTCGATTGCGCGCAGAGCTTTCGCATGCGCCCGTTCGCCATCCCCGATTTCGGCGCCGATTATGCCGTGCTGAATTTCCACAAATGGACCGGCGCGCCGGTGGGCACCGCCGCCTTCTGGTGCCGCCCGGGCGCGGCGGCGCTGGTGGCACCGGCTCCGGCCGAACCCGATGCCCGGCCCGACGACGTGCAGGCCAAGGTGCATCTGGGCACGATTGATTATGCGCCGCAGCTCACCCTGCCGACCGCGCTGGATTTTCAGGAGCAGACCTTGCCGGTGCCGATGAAGCTGGCCCGCCTGCAATATCTGCGCGACCGCTGGGTGAAGCCGCTGCGCGGCCTGCCCGGCCTGGAGATCCTGCTTGGCGATGATCCGCGCACCTATGGCGCGATCACCAGCTTCCGCATCGCCGGCCACACCACAACGGCGGAGAATATCGCCATCACCGACCGGTTGTTCACCGAGTACAACATCATGACCGTGTTTCGCGCCGGCCTCGCCGATGGCGCCTGCGTGCGGGTGACGCCGGGGCTGTTTTCCACGCCGGCCGATTGCGCGGGGCTGGTGGCGGCGCTGCAGGATCTGGTGCCGAAGATCGCCCGCGGCTGACGGCGCTCAGCCGTGCTCCCAGCCCAGCCGGGCCGGCGTCGGCACCGGCTGACCCTGCCAGCTGAGCGTGAGGCCGCCGCCTTCCACCACGCGGCCGATGGGGGTGAGGGCCACGCCCTTCACTGCCGGCGGCGGGGTGCCAGCCGGCAGCGTCACCAGCAGTTCATAATCATCGCCGGCTGTCACCCGCGCCAGCATGGTGTCGAGGTTCGGGGCCTGCACCGCCGGCACGGCATCGAGGGCGATGGCCAACCCGACGCCGCTCGCCCTGGCCAGCCGGTCGGCATCGATCAGCAGCCCGTCCGACACGTCCATGCCCGCCGTCGCCAGCCCGCCCAGCGCCTGACCGAGCGCAATGCGGGGCGTCGGCCGGCGAAAGCGGCCCAGCAGTGCCTTGTCGAACGGCGCTTCGCCCTTGGCCACCGCCAGCCCCAGCCCGGCATCGCCGATGGTGCCTGACACCCACAGCCCATCCCCCACCTGCGCCCCGGCGCGGCCCAGCGCCTTGCCCTGCTCCACCCAGCCGATGGCGGTGAGGCCCAGCACGGCCTGCGCCAACCCGCTCACCGTGTCCCCCCCCCACAGCGGGACCTGGAAGTGATCGAGCGCGCGCTTCAGCCCGGCGATGAAGGCCTCGCGCCAGGCGTCACCCTCCGCCGCCGACAGGCCAAGGCCCAGCAGCACGCCGGCCGGCGTTGCCGCCATCGCGGCCAGATCAGACAGGTTCACCGCCACCAGCTTCCAGGCGACATCCGACGGTGGATCATCCGGCAGAAAATGCACGCCGGCGGCCAGCACATCATGGGTGAAGACGAGATTGCGCCCGATCGGCGGCATCCACAGTGCCGCATCGTCCTGGAAACCGCGCGCGGCCGGATCCTTGCCCAGCGTGGCGGCGAGGCGGGCGATGAACTCCCGCTCGGCCATCGCCCTCAGCCGCGCACCCGGCGCGCCACCCCGTCGAGCAGGCCGTTGACGAACCGGGCCTCCTTGGGGTCGTGAAAGGCGTGGCTCACATCGACATATTCGTTGATGACGGTGGCTGCCGGCACGTCGGCCCGCGCCACCAGCTCGTACACGGCGGCCCGCAGGAGGGCGCGCATCGGCCGGTCAAGCCGGTCCAGCGACCAGCCCTGGGCCAGCCCTTCGCCGATCAGCGCATCAAGCTCGGCCTGGCGGCCGGCGACACCGGCCACGATATCGTCGAAGAACGGCTCGTCGGCGGTCAGATATTCGGCGCCTTCGATTTCCTGGCCCAGCCGGTGCTGGTGGAATTCGGTCAGCAGCTTGGGCACGGCCTCGCCGCGCATTTCCAGCTGATACAGCGCCTGCACGGCGGCAAGGCGGGCCGCCGAGCGGCGGCGATAATCGGGGATGGTGGTCACCGGCGCGGCCTTACGCACATCGCGCGGTCACGGCAAGCGGGGCGACTTGTCCACCGCCATGCCCGCACTTGTCCACAGACATATCCGGCGCATATTTGGTGCCCCGTTCTTGCTGTGCCGCAGCGCTTGCGCGATGACGTCGCCATGGCCAGTCTTCCCCCCACCATCACCCCGCTGCGTGTTGTCGATGGCGGTGCCGCGGCCACCACGCTGCCGCAGAACCTGGAGGCCGAATCGGCGCTGCTCGGCGCGCTGATGATCGACAACCGGCTGGTGGAGGATGTCATCACCAAGCTGAAGGCCGAACATTTCGCCGATCCGCTGCACGGCCGCATCTATGGTGCCATCCTCACCCTGTCGGCCAAGGGCATGGCGGCAACGCCGGTCACGCTGAAGCCGATGTTCGATGCCGATCCGGCGATGGCCGAACTGGGCGGGCCGGGCTATCTTGCCACCCTCACCCAGAACGGCGTCGCGGTGCTGGCGGCACGGGATTTTGCCCAGCAGATCTATGACCTCGCCCTGCTGCGCGAGCTGATCCGTGTTGGCCGCGACATGGTGACCGAGGCCAGCGACACCAGCCGCGACATCGCGCCGATCATCCAGATCGAAGCCGCCGAAATGGCGCTCTACAAGGTGGCCGAAGCCGGCGAGGTGCAGGGCGCGGTGAAGACCTTCCGCGATGCCGCCATCGAAGCCGTCGCCATGGCCGACCGCGCCAAGCGCTCCGGCGGGCATCTTTCGGGCTACACGACGGGCCTGACCGGCCTGAACGAGAAGATGGGCGGCCTCCACAAGTCCGACCTGCTCATCCTCGCCGGCCGCCCGGCGATGGGCAAGACGTCGCTGGCCACCAACATCGCCTTCGCCTGCGCCCAGCGCTTCTCGCAGGACCGGGCGCGGGGGATCGAGCCGGAGAAGAGCTCCGGCGCGCCGGTGGCCTTCTTCAGCCTGGAAATGTCGTCGGACCAGCTCGCCACCCGCATCCTGGCTGAACAATCTGAGGTGAACGGCGAATCGCTGCGCATGGGCAAGATCAGCGATGATGATTTCACCCGGCTGGCGCGCGCGTCCACCGAACTCGCCGGCCTGCCGCTGTGGATCGACGACACGCCGGGCCTGACCATCGCCGCGCTGCGCACCCGCGCCCGCCGGCTGAAGCGCCAGCATGGCATCGGCCTGGTGGTGGTCGATTATCTCCAGCTGCTCACCGGATCGAAGGCGTCGGGTGCCGAGAACCGCGTGCAGGAACTTTCGGAAATCACCCGCGGCCTGAAGACGCTGGCCAAGGAACTGAACGTGCCGGTGATCGCGCTGTCGCAGCTGAGCCGCGCCGTGGAAAACCGCGAAGACAAGCGGCCGCAGCTGGCCGACCTGCGCGAATCCGGCTCGATCGAGCAGGACGCCGACATCGTGATGTTCGTCTATCGCGAGGAATATTATCACAGCCTCAAGCAGCCCGATCCCGAAGACGCGCAGAAGCACCAGCAGTGGCGCGAGAAGGCCGAGAAGATCTTTGGCCTTGCCGAAGTGATCGTGGCCAAGCAGCGGCACGGTGCCACCGGCACCGTGCCGCTGACCTTCATCAAGCAGTTCACCAAATTCGCCGACCGGGCCGAGAGCGAGTACGAGGCGTCCCCCTGGTAAAGCCCCCTGCCAGGCGGGCAGGCCACGTCATTTCGCCACTATCGGGCGGCCATGACCCGGCGCATCGAACATGCGCGTTCTGCACCTCTGGTCAACCGGCGACCGGCCTGCCAGACTGGTCAGCACGCGCCATGCGAAGGCATGCAACATGGGGGGAAGCAGGTTCCAATGAACTGGGCAGAGGCTGGACCGACGCGGCGCGAAGTGCTCCACGCGATCGGCATGATGGCGGGCACCGCCGTGCTCTATCAGGCCATGGAAGCCATGGGCCACGCCAAGGAAACCCAGTTCACAGGGCCGCCCAATCTGCAAGGGGCGCGGCCGGGCACCATGGTGGTCGTGCTGGGCGCCGGTCTTGCCGGGATGCTGGCCGCCTATGAGCTGACCAAGGCCGGCTATGACGTCCAGATCCTTGAGTACAACAACCGCCCCGGTGGCCGGAACTGGTCGCTCTATGGCGGCGATGTCTACACCGAACTCGGCGGCGCCACCCAGAAGATCGGCTTTTCCGAAGGCAATTATCTCAACCCCGGGCCGTGGCGCATTCCCTATCACCACCGCGCCCTGCTGCATTATTGCAAGGCGTTCGGCGTCGCGCTGGAGCCGTTCATCCAGATGAACCACCAGGCGCTGGTGCACACGTCGAAGGCGTTCGACGGCAAGCCGATGCGCTATCGCGAACTGGCCGGGGATTGGGATGGCAATGTCGCCGAACTGCTGTCGAAGGCGATCGACAACAAGGGGCTGAACAGCGTCCTCACCCAGGAGGATGCCGACCGGCTGCGCCTGGCGCTGCGCGAATGGGGCGCGCTGGACGAGAATTTCAAATATACCAAGAGCTATCGTTCCTCCCGCCGGCGCGGGTTTGATCGGCCTCAGGGCGGCGGCGTGCTGGGCGAACCGATCCCGTCGCAGCCCTATGGCTTCAACCAGATCATGGATTCCGGCATCTGGCGCATCGTGGCCCAGCACATGAACATCGATCACCAGCATTCGATGTTCCAGCCGGTGGGCGGCATGGGCATGATCGGCAAGGCGTTCGGCCGCCAGGTGGAAGGCAAGGTGCGCTTCAACCAGAAGGTGACGGGCATCAGCCAGCAGGGCGGCAAGGTGACGGTGACCCACAAGGACACCGGCACCGGCGTGGTGGGCACCACCGTGGCCGATTATTGCGTCTGCACCATCCCGCTCGGCGTGCTGTCGCAGATCGATGTCGATTGTTCGCCCGGCCTTGATGCCGCGATCCGCGCCGTGCCCTATTCCAATTCGGTGAAGGTCGGCCTCGAATTCAAGCGGCGCTTCTGGGAAGAGGATGAGGCCATCTATGGCGGCATCAGCTTCACCGACCGCGAGATCGCGATGATCTCCTACCCGTCGGGGCGGATGCACAGCAACGGCCCGGCCGTGGTGCTGGGTGCCTATACCTTCGGCCCGGCCAGCTACAAATTCGCCGGCATGACCCCGGAAGAGCGCATCCAGGCGGCGCTGGAACAGGGCAGCGTGTTCCACCCCGGCCGCTACAAGGAAGAGTATATCGGCGGCGCCACCGTGGCCTGGAGCCGTTCGCCGTTCACGCTGGGCTGCTGCGCCCAGTGGAACGAGGACACGCGCAAGGAACATTACCAGACGCTGGTGGCCGTCGATGACCGGCTGGTGCTGGCCGGCGAGCACGCTTCCTACGTGGGCTGCTGGATGGAAGGCGCCATCCTGTCCTCGCTGGATGCCATCACCCGCCTGCACAAGCGCGCGCTGGAGGCCTGACAATGAAGTTGCTGTTGATTGCAGCGGCCCTGGTGGCCACCCCCGCGCTGGCGCAGAAGCCGGCCGCCGCCCCGGCCGCGCCGCACCCCGGTGCCATCGTGTTCCAGAATGTCTGCCAGGCCTGCCACATGGCCAACGCCATGGGGGCCGAAGGTGCCGGGCGCATCGCGGCGCTGGCCAAGAACCCGGCACTGGAAGCGGCGGAATATCCGATCCAGGTCGTCACCGGCGGCAAGGGGGCCATGCCCTGGTTCCGCGGCCAGCTGAGCGACCAGCAGATCGCCGACGTCATCACCTATGTCCGCAGCAATTACGGCAACAAGTACAAGGATGTGGTGACGGTGGCGATGGTGCAGAAATACGGCATCCCGGCGCCGAAGGGCGGCGGGCGGGAATAAGATTTGTCCCCTCCCGCGTGCGGGAGGGGACCAGCCCAGATCACTTCGCGAAGTAGAAGGCGTAGGCCGGCAGCGTCAGGAACGGCTCCAGCCGGTCGGCCAGCACCAGTGTGCGGAACAGATCGGCGGCTTCGCGATATTTGCCGGCAGTGAAGAAATTGTCCCCCACCTGGGTGCGATAGACGTCCAGCTGTTCCTCGGTCACGCGGGTGATCAGGGCGGCATCCACGGCCTCGCCGCTCTCCAGCATCGCGCCGTGCTTGCGCCATTGCCACAGCTGGGTGCGGCTGATCTCGGCGGTGGCGGCATCTTCCATCAGATTGTGCAGCGGCACCGCGCCCTGGCCGCGCAGCCAGGCCGCGACATAACCGATGCCAACATTGATGTTGTTGGTCAGCCCCGCCAGCGTGCGCGTGCCCTCCGCCGGGGTGACGAGGTCTTCCATCGTCGCCTCGCCGGGCGGGATGACATGCAGCTGGTTCGGCGTCGGCATCAGCCGGTCGAACACCTCGCGCGCCACCGGTACCAGGCCGGGGTGGGCGACCCAGGTGCCATCATGGCCCAGGGTCGCCTCGCGCTCCTTGTCGGCGCGCACGGCGGCGAAGGCGGCAGTGTTGGCGGCTTCATCATCCTTCACCGGGATGAAGGCGCTCATGCCGCCCATGGCGTGGGCGCCGCGGCGGTGGCAGACGCGCACGACGTGCGCCGCATAGGCGGCCATGAACGGCACCTTCATCGTCACCTGCGCGCGGTCGGGCAGCAGCTTGGTGGCGTCGTTCTGGAACGTCTTGATATAGCTGAAGATATAATCCCAGCGGCCGCAGTTCAGCGCGGTGATGTGATCGCGCAGTTCATAGAGGATCTCCTCCGCCATGAAGGCGCCGGGCAGGGTTTCAATGAGCACGGTGGCGCGGATGGTGCCCAGCGGCAGCCCGGCCATCGACTGGGCAGTGATGAAGATATTGTTCCACAGCCGCGCTTCCAGGCTGTGCTCCAGCTTGGGCAGGTAGAAATAGGGCCCGCTGCCCTTGGCCAGCAGCAGCTTCGCATTGTGGAAGAAATACAGGCCGAAATCGAAGATGGGCCCGGCGACGCGCTGGCCGTCCACCAGCATGTGCGCCTCATCGAGATGCCAGCCGCGCGGGCGGCAGATGAGGACGGCGGTCTTCTCGGCGAGGCGGTAGCTCTTGCCCCCATTACCCTTGTTTTCCTCCAGGCTGATCGTGCCCGCCACCGCGTCGCGCAGATTGACCTGGCCCTGCACCATCACGTCCCATGTCGGTGCCGAGGCGTCTTCCAGGCAGGCCATGAAGCAGTGCGCGCCGCTGTTGAGCGCGTTGATCACCATCTTGCGGTCGCACGGCCCGGTGATCTCGACCCGGCGGTCGGCCAGATCGGCGGGGGCGGGGCGCACCTGCCAGCTGCGATCGTCGCGGATGGCGGAATATTCCGGCGCAAAGCCGATGAAGCCTTCTTCGTTCACCCACTCCTGCCGCTGGTCGCGGGCGCGCAGCAGGCTCTGGCGGGTGGGTTCGTACATGCGGTGCAGCTGCGCCACGAACGCCAGCGCTTCGGGGGTGAGGATCGTCTCGTAACCGGGCTGCATCGCACCGGTGATCTGGACACCGGCAAGGGCGGGGTGGCTGGTCATGATGGGCCTTTCATTCGTCGGTGAAGCGGAAGGGGGTCAGGCCGCGCTGGCGCTCGTCAAAGGCCAGGTGGGCATTGGCCGGCGGCAGGCCGCGCTGGCGGCACAGGGCGCGGTGGCAAGCGGCGCAGCCCGGGCCGATCGGCGTGGCCGGCCCGCCCGTATCGATCCCGGCCCCCCAGGCCAGCGCCGGCGCATGGGCGACATCGCAGCCGATGCCGACGGCAAAGCTGGGCCGCGCCCCGCCCCACGGCATGGCGGCGGTGCGCACGGTGCGCGCGAGGGTGATGAAGCGCTGGCCATCTTCCAGTTCGACCAGCTGGCGGCGGATTTCGCCCGGCCGATCAAAGGCGTGGTGGACGTGCCAGAGCGCACAGCCGCCGGCCAGCGGCAGCGGTGAGGGGCCGGGCGCGAAGCTTTTGGAGATGGTGCCGGCGCGGTCCACCCGCAGGAAGAAGAACGGCACGCCGCGCGCGCCGGGGCGGTGCAGCGTCGTCAACCGGTGCGCCACCTGCTCCAGCCCACGGCCGAAACGCGCCTGCAGCAGTTCGACATCATAGCCCGTCGCCTCGCAGGCGCTGAGGAAGCGGCCATAGGGCATCAGCGTGGCGGCCGCCGCATATTTGCCCAGCGCCACGGTGCAGGCGCGCAGGGCCAGCGGATCGCTGATGCCGGCAGCCGCGATGGTATCGGCGATGGCGCCCTTCAGTTCGATCAGCACCAGCTGCACGGCGGCGGCAAAACCACGGCTGGAGGCATCCAGCGATTCCGACAATTGCAGCTGGCGGGCGTGCAGATCGAGCCGGCGCAACTGGCCCGGCAGCACCTCGGCCGGCAGGGCGCGCACGGTGATGGCGTGGCGGGCGCGCAGCCGTTCGACCACGGCGGCGTTGAGATCGGGGCCGGACAGGCGCAGCTCGTCGGCCAGCGTTTCAGCCGCCTCGTCGAGGCTGGGAAAATAATTGCCGGCGCCGTCGATCATGGCGTTGACGGCGGCCAGCGGCCCGGGCGGCGGCGCGGAGGGCGCGACCGCCGGGGTCGCCGCCGCCAGGCGCAGCAGCGCATGGGCGATGGCCGGTGAGCGGGAGGCCAGATCGCGCAGCTCGGAACGCGGCACGTCGATGCCGATCAGGCGCGGATCGGTGAAGAGTTTTGACAGATCGTCAACCAGCTCGCCTTCGTCATCCCCGGTCAAGCCGCGGATATCGAGGTCGTAATTCTGGGCGAGCTTGAGCAGGAAACTGGCCGACAGCGGGCGCTGGTCGCGTTCGATCAGGTTGAGATAGGAGATTGAAACGCCAAGATCATTGGCCATGCGCGTCTGCGTGAGGCCGCGCTGGGTGCGCAGCCGGCGCACGCGCGCGCCGGCAAAGATCTTGCGCCCGCCATTCAACGGTTCGGGCAGCACAGGCAAGGCGGGCGCGTCTGTCAAATTCTTTACAGCTTCACAGCTATCCTGAGCAAAAGGGCGACCTTTACACACGATTCTTTGACGAAATCGCGTTGACCGGGCGGTAGCCGAAGCGCATCGCGTTGACAAGTTTTACTGCCCCGAAAGGCGCCCCTGCCTGCCGGGACCTGTCAAAAGAAAGGACGGCCATGAGCTATCAGGAGCAGATCCGCCAGGCGGCGGCCACCATCACCGGCAAGACCGGCTGGGAATCGATCGATCCGGCCAATGTGGCGCGCATGCGGTTGCAGAACCGGTTCAAGACCGGGCTGGACATCGCCCGCTACACCGCCGCGATCATGCGCCGCGACATGGCCGCCTATGATGCCGATCCGGCCGCCTACACCCAGTCGCTGGGCTGCTGGCACGGCTTCATCGGCCAGCAGAAGCTGATTTCGATCAAGAAGCATTTCGGCACCACCGACAAGCGCTACCTCTATCTTTCGGGCTGGATGATCGCGGCGCTGCGCAGTGAGTTCGGCCCGCTGCCCGACCAGTCGATGCACGAGAAGACCAGCGTGCCGGCGCTGATCGAGGAGCTGTACACCTTCCTGCGCCAGGCCGACGCCCGCGAGCTGGGCATGTTGTTCCGCGATCTGGATGCGGCGCAGGCCGCCGGCGATGCCGTGAAGGCCAAGGCGATCGAAAACCAGATCGACACTTACCAGACCCACGTGGTGCCGATCATCGCCGATATCGACGCCGGTTTCGGCAATGCCGAAGCCACCTATCTGCTGGCCAAGAAGATGATCGAAGCCGGTGCCTGCGCCCTGCAGATCGAAAACCAGGTGTCTGACGAAAAGCAGTGCGGCCACCAGGACGGCAAGGTGACGGTGCCGCATGAGGACTTCATCGCCAAGATCCGCGCCATCCGTTACGCCTTCCTGGAACTGGGCGTGGACGACGGCATCATCGTCGCCCGCACCGACAGCCTGGGCGCCGGCCTGACCAAGCAGATCGCCTTCAGCCGCGAACCGGGTGACATTGGTGACCAGTACAACAGCTTCCTTGATTGCGAGGAAGTGGACGTGACCCAGGTTGGCAACGGCGACGTTGTCATCAGCCGCAACGGCAAGCTGCTGCGGCCGAAGCGGCTGGCATCGAACCTGTTCCAGTTCCGCCCCGGTTCCGGCGAGGACCGGGTGGTGCTGGACTGCATCAACAGCTTGCAGAACGGTGCCGACCTGCTGTGGATCGAAACGGAAAAGCCGCACATCGGCCAGATCGCCGGCATGGTGGACCGCATCCGCGAAGTCGTGCCGCACGCCAAGCTGGTGTACAACAACTCGCCCAGCTTCAACTGGACGCTGAACTTCCGCCAACAGGTGTTCGACGCTTGGGCCGCGGCCGGCAAGGATGTTGCAGCCTATGACCGCGCCAGGCTGATGAGCGTTGATTACGACGGCAGCGAACTGGCGGCCGAAGCCGACGAGCGCATCCGCACCTTCCAGCGCGATGCCGCCGCCCGCGCCGGCATCTTCCACCACCTGATCACGCTGCCGACCTATCACACGGCGGCGCTGTCCACCGACAATCTGGCGAAGGAATATTTCGGTGACGCTGGCATGCTGGGCTATGTGAAGAACGTCCAGCGTGCCGAGATCCGCCAGGGGATCGCCTGCGTGAAGCATCAGAACATGTCGGGGTCTGACATTGGCGATGATCACAAGGAGTATTTCGCGGGTGAGGCGGCGCTGAAGGCTGGCGGCGCGCATAATACGATGAATCAGTTTGCGGCTTGAGTGCGGCCGGAAATAGCGGAGCTATTTCCGGACTCGCACTAAGCCCGGACGGCGAGCGAAAAGGGCGGCCCCTCAGGGTCGCCCTTTTTGACTCGTCCGACGGCGCGGCTTTGCCGCGCCCCCTTCACTTCTTCTTTGGCGCCCCAAGCGGACTCGGCGGCTCCGCCGCCGGCCGCGTTCAGCGGCGCGATCGTGCCGTGCCTCGGCACGCTCGGCATGAGCGGGATTGCGCAATGGCCGCCGCCCTCCCCGCCCTCACCGCGTGTTCGCCCGCCACCTTGCGATCACCCGGGTGAGCATCTCGCTGTCGTCACCGGTCTCCTGCCACAGCTCGCTGAACACCGGATCATCGCTCATCGGGCGTTTTTCGGGTTCCAGATCATCAAGCCGCACGCGGATCGGTGCCGGCACGCCCTCGCCGGAAATGATGCATTCGCGATTGCGCAGGGCCGGGATGGCGTCCTGCAGGCTGCGGGCGCCTTCGGGCATGGCGTTCTTGACGAAATCCTGGTCGCGCTCGTTGTTCAGGCGCAGCGACATGATGGTGCCGCATTGGGACAGCGCGCCTTCGGCCAGATCAGACGGACGCTGGGTGACAAGGCCCAGCGACACGCCATATTTGCGGCCTTCCTTGGCGATGCGTTCCAGCACATCGCGCACCGGGCTGGTGCGGCTGATTGTGCGCGACGGGATGTAGCGGTGGGCTTCATCGCAGACGAGCACGATCGGCCGCCGGCGTTCCCCGCGTGACCAGACCGCGAAATCGAAGACGATGCGCGACAGCACCGATACGACCGCCGTGACCACCGCGCTGGGCACGCCCGACAGGTCGATCACCGAAATCGGCTTGCCGCCGGCCGGCAGGCGCAGGATGCGCGCCATGAAATCCAGCATCGAATCGGCGCTGTAGCGTCGGTCGAACATGAACTGGTGGCGCTGATCACGCATGATCTGATCAAGCTTGTTGCGGATGCGGGTGTAATTGCCGGTGTTCTGCGCTTCCGACATGCGGCCCATTTCGGATTGCAGCGTTTCGACCAGCACCGACAGCAGATAGGGGATGGGCGTATCGGTGGTGACGCTGGACAGGCCTTGCGCGAACACGGATTTGGCGCGTGCCATCTGCAGACAACGGGCCAGGATGTCGCGATCCATGTCACGCGCGGCGCCTTCGCTGGTCAGCAGCACTTCGCAATGTTCCTCGAAGTTCAGCAGCCAATAGGGCAATTCCAGGTTGTCGACGTTGAACACCATGCCGGTTGCGGCGAAGGCCTTGGCATATTCGCCATGCGGATCGATCATCACGATATGGCCTTCCGGGGCCTTTTCGATGATGCGGTGCAGGATCAGCGCGGTGGATGTGGACTTGCCGGTGCCGGTGGAGCCGACGATGGCGAAATTCTTCGACAGGAAGGTGTCGAAATAGAGCGCGGCGCGCACATTGTGCGTGGGATAGACGGTGCCGACGGTGATGCGGGGCCGCGCATCGCCGGAGAAGATGAAGCCGGCTTCGGCCGAACCGATCGGCCAGGCCTGATCGCCGGCGCGCGGATAATGGCCAACCCCGCGCGTGAACTGGGCAATGCCGCCATCAGGGGCAATCGCCGCTTCGCCCAGCAGATCAAGATCGGCAAGGCTTTCGCTGCCGACCAGACTGGCCTGGCGCAGCGTGCCAATGACCCAGCGGCCCGCGACATCGATCTTGACCAGGCTGCCCAACTGGCCGGCGGCGGCGAGCAACTGATCATCACTGCGGCGCAAGGCCGCCAAGGCCTCCACATCCAGCCGCAGCCGCGCATGGCCGGCGCCCACCGCCACGATTTCGCCGATTGCCTGACCTGCCGTCATGACACCCCCCGATTGCTGCTCCACATCCCCCACACTGGCGTTTTTCGCCAGATTGCGCAGCGGTCAAGCCCGCGTCACCATCGCGGCCCTCACAGCAGGGGAAGTTTGCCATGAACGGCGTCACACCGCACGAGATCGTTGCCGAGGGTTTGGGTTTTCCGGAAGGGCCGGTGGCGATGGCCGATGGTTCGGTGCTGGTGGTGGAAATCCGCCCCGGCACCATCACACGCGTGTACCCCGATGGCCGCAAGCAGGTGGTCGCCACCCCCGGCGGCGGCCCGAACGGCATGGCGATCGGGCCGGATGGCGCGCTCTATGTCTGCAACAATGGCGGGTTCGATTGGTATGAGCAGGATGGCCTGCTGCTGCCCGGCAATGCCGCGAAGGATTACACCACGGGGCGCATCGAACGCATCGACATCGCCACCGGCGCGGTGACCCGCCTGTACGACAGCTGCGACGGGCACCCGCTTTCCGGCCCCAACGACATCGTGTTCGATGCGCATGGCGGCTTTTATTTCACCGATCTGGGCAAGCATTTCGATCATTCCACCGATGCCGGCGGCCTGTTCTATGCCCTGCCCGATGGGTCGAAGATCACCCGGCTGATCCACGGGCCGGATCTGAACGGCGTTGGCCTCAGCCCCGATGGCAAGACGGTTTATGCCGCTTCCACCAGCCGCCGCGTGGTGCTGGCCTGGGATATCATTGCCCCCGGCGTGCTGGCACCCGATCCGCTGCCGGCGGTGCCCGGCCGCTTCGTCACCACCTGGGCCAACAAGACCTATCTCGATTCGCTGGCGATCGAAGCCAACGGCAATATCGCGCAGGCCACGCTGATCGAAAGCGCCGGCATCACCAGCATCGATCCGGTGACGGGCGCGCAGGAATATTTCCCCTTCCCCGATCTGCTCACCACCAACATCTGCTTTGGCGGGGACGACATGATGGACGCTTGGGTGTGCCTGTCCACCACCGGCAAGCTGGCCAGGTGCCGCTGGCCACGGCCGGGCCTCAAGCTGAATTACAACGGATGAGGCTGCGCGCGAACGGCCTCGATTTCGCCTGCGACGTGGCCGGCGACGGTGACGACGTTGCGCTGTGCCTGCACGGCTTTCCGGAATCGCGCTTTTCCTGGCGCCACCAGCTGCCGGTGCTGGCCAATGCCGGCTGGCGCGCGGTGGCGCCAGATTTGCGCGGCTATGGCGACAGCAGCCGGCCGGCCGGCAAGGCGGCCTATCACATCGATCATCTCGTCGATGATGTGGCGGCGATGTTCGATGCGCTCAAACCCCGCCGCCGGCTGCTGGTGGCGCACGACTGGGGCGCGATCATCGCCTGGGTGGTGGCGATGCGCCGGGCGGTGCCGCTGGATGGCCTGATCATCATGAACGTGCCGCACCCCACCGTGTTCGGGGAGGTGCTGCGCACCCACAGCCCGCAGCGCTGGAAAAGCTGGTATGTCGGCTTCTTCCAGATTCCGTGGCTGCCTGAGGCGCTGCTGCGGCTGAACCGCGCGCAGGGCATCGCCAACGCCTTCCTGAACATGGCCGTGGACAAGAGCATGTTCCCGCCGGAGGTGCTGGAGGTCTATCGCCGCAACGCCATGCCGCCCGGCGCGCTGACGGCGATGATCAATTATTACCGCGCCAATCTCGGCATATTGAACGAGACCGCCCCGCCGCTGGACGTGCCGACGCTGATGCTGTGGGGGGAGGAAGACGCCGCCCTCGATCTGCAATTGACCGAAGGCTATGGCCCGCATGTGAAGGATTTCACGTTGCAGCGGTTTCCGGGCGTGAGCCACTGGGTGCAGCAGGAGGCGCCGGAAGCGGTGAATGCGGCGATGCTGGCGTGGATGCAGGGGAAGGGGTTGGCGGGTTAGCGCCGGGCGGCGAAGACCCTCCCCCAGCCCCTCCTTGCGAAGCAGGGAGGGGCCAGGGGAGGGTGCGGCGCAGCCGCCTCGATCTCAATGCGCATCCCCCCATGACGCGCCGTGGCCGATCTCCACGCCCAGCGGCACGGTCAGCTCCACCAGCGGGCGGTGGGCGCCCGCCATCACGGCGCGGATCACGCCCTGCGCTGCCTCCACCTCACCCTCCGGCACTTCGAACACCAGTTCGTCGTGCACCTGCAGCAGCATCTTCGTTCCCGTCAGCCCGGCTTCGGCCAGCGCGCCCGGCATCTGCACCATGGCGCGCTTGATGATGTCGGCCGCCGTGCCCTGCACGCGGGCGTTCACCACGGCGCGTTCGGCGAACTGGCGCTCGCCCTGGTTCTTCGACAGGATCAGCGGCGCGTGGCACTTGCGGCCGAACAGGGTCGTCACAAAGCCGGCCTCCTTCGCGAAGGCGATGGTTTCGGCCATATAGTTGCGGATGCCGGGGAAGCGGCTGAAATAGAGCTCGATATAGCGCGCCGCCTCCCCCCGCTCGATGCCCAGCCGCTGGGCAAGACCAAAGGCCGAAATGCCATAGATGATCGAAAAGTTGATCGTCTTGGCGCGGGCGCGGGTGTCGCGATCGACGTGCCCGAACACCTCGCGCGCGGTCAGCGCGTGCACATCCTCGCCGGCGGCATAGACCGCCTTCAGCTCCGGCACATCGGCGATATGGGCGACCAGCCGCAACTCGATCTGGTTATAGTCGGCGGCCATGATCACATTGCCCGGCGCCGCCACAAAGGCATGGCGGATGCGCCGGCCGAGTTCGGTGCGGATCGGGATGTTCTGCAAATTGGGATCGTTGGAGGACAGCCGCCCGGTCGAGGTCGCGGCCAGGTGGAAATTGGTGTGCACCCGGTCGGTCGCCGGGTTGATCTGGCTTTGCAGCGCATCGGTGTAGGTGGACTTCAGCTTGCTGTGCTGCCGCCAATCGAGGATCTTCTGCGCGATCGGCGCGCCTTCGTCGGCCAGCCGCTCCAGCTCGCTGGCGTCCGTCGTCCAGGCGCCGGTCTTGCTGCTTTTCTTGCCGCCCTTGTAGCCCAGCCGGTCGAACAGGATCTCGCCCAGCTGCTTGGGGCTGCCGATGGTGAACGGCCCGCCGGCGAGTTCGTGGATTTCTCCCTCCAGCCGGGCAATCTCCACCTCATAAGCGGCGGACAGGCGCACCAGCTCGGCGCGGTCCACCTTGATGCCGTGCATTTCCATCTGCGCGATGACAGGCAGCAGCGGCCGGTCCACCGTCTCGTGGATCTGCGTCACCTGTTCCTGCCACAGCCGGCGGCGGAAGCCCTGCCACAGCCGGAAGGTGACATCGGCATCCTCCGCCGCATAGTCGGTGGCGCGCCGCAGATCGACTTCGGCAAAGCTTTTCAGCCCCTTGGTCACATCCTTGTAGGCAATCGGCGTGTGGCCAAGATGGCGGGCCGACAGATCGTCCATGCCATGGTTCCAGCGCCCGGCATCGAGCGCGTAGGACAGCAGCATGGTGTCGTCGAACGGCGCGATCAGCGGCACGCCGTGGCGGGCCAGCACGATCAGATCATATTTCAGATTCTGGCCGATCTTCAGCACCGCAGGATCGGCAAACAGCGGATTCAGCCGCGCGATGGTTTCGGCAAGGCCCAGCTGCGGCGGCCGCTCGGCAAACATGCCGTCGCCGCTGCCGTGCGCCACCGGGATATAGCAGGCCTTGCCCGGCGCGATGGCCAGGCTGATGCCAACCAGATCGGCGCGCATCTGATCGGTGCTGGTGGTTTCGGTGTCCACCGCCACCGCGCCCAGCCGCGTCGCCTCTGCCACCCACCAGTCCAGCCGGTCCAGCGTCGTCACCGTCTCGTAATCGCCGTGGGTGAAGGCGACGGCATCTTCAGGAACCGCGCTGGCCGAAGGGCGATGCGTGTTCGGCGCCGGGCCGCTGGCGCCGGTGGCGCCCAGCTTGGCCAGCATGGCGCGGAAGCCGTGCTTCGACAGGAAGGCCGCCAGCGGTTCGTGCGCCGGTTCCCGCAAGGTCAGCGTGTCGAGCGGCGCCGGCAGCGGCACATCCTGCTTCAGCCGCACCAGTTCGCGGCTGAGCCGGGCCATTTCAACCGAGGCGGCCAGCGTCTCCTTCAGCTTGGGCTTGGTGATGGCATCGATGTTGGCGATCACGCCTTCGACACTGCCATAATCGCGGATCAGATCGGCCGCCGTCTTGGGGCCAACGCCCTTCACGCCGGGCACATTGTCGGCGGTGTCGCCCATCAGCGCCAGCACCTCGCCCACCTGTTCGGGCGGCACGCCGAACTTCTCGATCACGCCCTCCCGGTCGATGATCTGGTTCTTCATCGTGTCGAGCAGGGTGACACCGGGGCCGACCAGCTGCATCAGATCCTTGTCGGAACTGACGATGGTGACATCCATGCCGGCCGCGCGGGCGGCAACGGTGTAGGATGCGATGATGTCGTCGGCCTCCACGCCCGCCTGTTCGAAACAGGGCACCGAAAAGGCGCGCACCGCATCGCGGATCAGCGGGAATTGCGGCACCAGATCTTCCGGCGGCGGCGGGCGGTGCGCCTTGTAACCGGCGAACATGTCGTTGCGGAAGGTGTGGCTGCCGGCATCCAGCACCACGGCAAGATGGGTGGGCGCTTCAGCCTTGTTCAGATCGGCAATCAGCTTCCACAGCATGGCGGTGAAGCCATAGACGGCCCCCACCGGCGTTCCGGCCGGATCGGAAAGCGGCGGCAGCCGATGATAGGCGCGGAAGATGAAGCCGGAGCCATCGACGAGGTAGAGATGCTGAGCCATGGCCCCTTGTAGGCCTGCGGACGGGGCGGCGAAAGCACCCCGATGTTGCGTTTCGCGGCCTGCCTGTGCCAAGGCGGGGCCATGCAGCGCTTCACCACCCTTTCCGGCCAGGCGATCCCCTTTGGCGCCGCCAACATCGATACCGATGTCATCATCCCGGCGCGTTTCCTGAAAACGATCAGCCGCGCCGGCCTGGGCAAGGGTGCCTTTGCCGCGCTGCGCGAAACGCCGGACAATGTGTTCGATGCCAATGGCGGCGCTCCGATCCTGATCGCCGGGGCCAATTTCGGCTGCGGTTCCAGCCGCGAACATGCACCGTGGGCGCTGGCCGATCTGGGCATCCGCGTCGTCATTTCTCCGGGATTTGCCGACATCTTTGCCGGCAATGCCTTCAAGAACGGCCTGCTGCTCGTGACCGTGCCGCAGGACGCCGTGGACCGGCTGCTGGCGGTGGCGCAGGCCGGTGATCCGATCACCATCGATCTGGAAAACCAGGTCGTCACCACGCCATTTCAGGACCGGTTCGAATTCGCCATGGATCCGTTCCGCAAGCATTGCCTGCTGAACGGGCTGGACGAGATCGGGCTGACCCTGGACATGGCCGATGCCATCACCGCCCACGAAGCGCGCCTGGCCGCGGAACGGCCGTGGATCGCCGGCGCCGCCGCAGCCTGAGCGGCGCAGGCGGCTTGATGTACGTCATTTAACGTAGAGATCGCGCCGAACCGGCGTAACCTGCGACAGCCTGCCGCACCTGGCAGGGCGGGCGCGCCCGGCGTGGGCGGGCCTTCAGGAGACGCACGATGCGCATGCTTGCCTTGTTGCTGATCGCTGCCAGCGCCGCCCCGGCGCTTGCCAACCCGACCATCACCGTTGCCGGCCACAACGGCCGCTTTCCCAGTGTCGCGGTGCCTTATGGTGACCTGAATCTTGCCTCTGCCACTGGCCAGCGCCGCCTTGACGCCCGGCTGTGGCAGGCCGCTGGCGAGGTCTGCACCATGACCCACATGCGCGACCTCAGCGAATCGCGCCTGGCCGATCGCTGCCGCCGCGCGGCACTGGCCACGGTGCGCCCCGCCCGCGACGCCGCCCTGGCCGATTGAGCCTGCGCCGACGCCCGATCACAGTTGGGCTGTTCACCCCGGTTGGCAGTCGTGACTCTTGCCGGTAAGGGCAAGGCATGACCAAGACACTGCTGCTGTTGCCAGGGGACGGCATTGGCCCCGAAGTCACCGCTGTTGCCCGCCGCGTGGCGGGCCGGCTGATCACGAAGGGCCTGGCCCTCAGCGTGGAGGAGGCGCTGTTCGGCGGCGCCAGCATCGATGCGACAGGCGTGCCGCTGACCGACGAGACGCTGGCCCGCGCCAAGGCGGCCGATGCCGTGCTGATGGGCGCGGTCGGCGGCCCGCAATGGGCCGGCCAATCCTATGACACGCGGCCCGAAGCCGGCCTGCTCGCCCTTCGCGCCGGCATGAATGTCTATGCCAATCTGCGCCCGGCGCGCTGCTTCTCGGCGCTGGCCGACGCCTCGACGCTGAAGCGTGTGTATGTCGACGGGCTTGACCTGCTGTTCGTGCGCGAACTCACCGGCGGCGTCTATTTCGGTGCCCCGCGCGGTGTCGAAACCCTGCCCGATGGCCAGCGCCGCGGCGTCAACACCCATGTTTACACCACCAGCGAAATCCACCGCGTCGCCCGCATCGCCTTTGAACTGGCACGCACCCGCAAGGGCGAGGTCTGCTCGGCGGAAAAGGGCAATGTGATGGAAGCCGGGCTGATGTGGCGCGAAGACGTGCAGGCGCTGCGCGATGCCGAATATCCCGACATCAAGCTCACCCACATGCTGGCCGACAACATGGCGATGCAGCTGGTGCGCAACCCCAAGCAGTTCGACGTGATCCTGACCGACAATCTGTTCGGCGACATCCTGTCCGACGAAGCGGGCATGCTCACCGGCTCGCTGGGCATGCTGCCGTCGGCGGCCATCGGTAATGCCGGCACGCCCGGCCTGTATGAGCCAATCCACGGTTCCGCGCCGGATATCGCGGGGCGCGGCGTCGCCAATCCTTGTGCGGCCGTGCTCAGCCTGGCCATGGCGCTGCGTTACAGCCTGGGCGCGCCGGATCTGGCCGACAAGGTGGAAGCGGCGGTGGAAGCCGCACTCAACGCCGGCGCGCGCACGCCCGATCTGGGCGGCACCATGACCACCACGGCCATGGGTGACGCCATTCTGGCGGGCCTTTGATCCGGAAAGTCCTCAGCCCCTTCGCCACCGGCCTGCTGTTCCTGGCGCCGGTGCTGCTGACGCTGATCCTGCTCAACTGGCTGTCAGGCTATCTGATCGCCGCGCTGGGGCCGAACACGCCGCTGGGCCAGCTGCTCGGCCAGGCCGGGATGTTCTTCACGCCATCGCCCTTCGCCGCCTTCTGGGCCGGCATCGGCATGGCCGCCGTGCTGGTGTGGATCATCGGCCTTGTCGTGCAGACCCGCTTCCGCGCCCGGCTGGAGGGCGGGCTGGACGGCCTGCTGTCGCGCATTCCCGGCCTTGGCGCGCTCTATCGCCCGCTGGCGCAGTTCGTGCGGATGATGGGGCCATCCTCCACCGGCGAAATGAGCGGCATGTCGGTGGTCTCGGTCAGCTTTGGCGACCATATCGAGGCGCTGGCGCTGCTCACCTCGCCGCGCCTCCACGATTTCGGCCAGGGGCCGCGCTATCTGGTGCTGATCCCCACCGCGCCGGTGCCGGTGGGCGGCGGCATGCTGTTTGTCGAAGCCAGCCGGGTGAAGCAGGTGCCGTCGATGGGGGTCGATGATCTGGCCAAGCTCTATGTGACCATGGGCACGCTGCCGAGCGCCGGAGCGGGCGCGTGAGCCTGACGATGCGCATCTTCCTGGCGCTGCTCGCCGGGCTGGCCGTGGGCGCGCTGCTGCCGGCGGACATTGGCAAGCCGCTGCTGCCTGCCGCCGAAGCCATCGGCAATCTGTGGCTGCAGGCGCTGCAGATGACGATCATCCCGCTGATCGCCGGCCTGCTGTTCACCGGCATCGCATCGTCCGTCGGCCAGGCCGGCGGCGGCAAGGTGGCGGGCCGGGCGCTGATCGCCTTCTTCTGCCTGCTGGTGTTTTCGGCCGGCTGGTCGATGCTGTTCGTGCCGCTGCTGCTGGATGTGTGGCCGGCCCCGCCGGCTGCCGCCGCCGCCATCGTGGCCAGCAGTGCCGGCACGGCGGCCGGCAACATCGATGTCGATATCGGCAAGTGGCTGCTGTCGCTGGTGCCGGCCAACATCTTCGACAGCCTCGCCAAGGGAGAGATGCTGCCCGTCGTCACCTTTGTCAGCCTGTTCGCGCTCGCCGCCAGCCGGCTCGATGATGATCGCCGTCGCGGTCTGGTCGCGCTGTTCGATGCGGTGAAGGATGCCATGCTGGTGCTGGTCGGCTGGATCTTCGTGGTGGCGCCGCTGGGCGTGTTCGCGCTGGCAGCATCGGTGGGCATCAAGGCCGGGCTGGGCGCGTTCGGCCTGCTGGGCCATTATATCGCCGTGCTGGTGTCGGTGCAGGTCGGCCTCATCATCCTGATCTATCCGCTGGCGGTGATCCTCGGCCGCGTCAGCCCGCTGGCGTTCGCGAAGGCCGCCCTGCCGGCGCAGACCGTGGCCGTCTCCACCCAGTCCAGCATCGCCTCCCTGCCGGCCATCGTCGATGGCTGTGCGAAACTGGGCCTGCCGGAACCGGTCAGCCGCGTGGTGCTGCCGCTGGCGGTGTCGATCTTCCGCATCACCAGCCCCTGCGCCAACATCGCTGTCGTCCTCTATTGCGGCCATCTTTATGGCATGGAGCATTCGGCGCTGGCCTATCTCGGCGCGCTGCTGGCCGCGCTGGTGGCGGCGGTCTCCACCGGCGGCCTGCCCGGCTCCATCACCTTCCTTGCCGCCTGCGTGCCTATCGCCAACGCCATGGGCGTGCCCATCGCTGTGCTGCCGGTGCTGCTGGCCGTGGAGCTGGTGCCCGACGTGTTCCGCACCCTCGGCAATGTGACAGCCGATCTGGCGGTGACGGCCATTCTCTCGCGTGACCGCAGCCGCTGACGCTGGACTCTGTCGGGCAATACGCTAACAGCCGCAGCCCAAGGAGTGATAGCAATGGGCTACAAGGTCGTTGTCGTTGGCGCCACCGGCAATGTCGGGCGCGAAATGCTGAACATCCTCGCCGAGCGGCAATTCCCGCTCGACGACATCGCGGCAGTGGCGTCCTCGCGCTCCACCGGCGACATGATCGAGTTCGGCGACACCGACCGCATGCTCAAGGTGCAGAATATCGAGCATTTCGATTTCACCGGCTGGGACATCGCGCTGTTCGCCGCCGGATCGGGCCCGACCAAGATCTATGCCCCCAAGGCGGCGGCCCAGGGCTGCGTGGTGATCGACAATTCGTCGCTCTATCGCATGGAACCCGACGTGCCGCTGATCGTGCCGGAGGTGAACCCTGAAGCCATCGACGGCTACAAGAAGCGCGGCATCATCGCCAATCCCAACTGCTCCACGGCACAGATGGTGGTGGCGCTGAAGCCGCTGCACGATGCCGCCACCATCAAGCGCGTGGTGGTGAGCACCTATCAGTCGGTCTCCGGCGCCGGCAAGCAGGGCATGGACGAGCTGTTCACCCAGACCCGCGCCATCTTCGTGAACGACGAGCCGGTGATCGAGAAGTTCACCAAGCGGATCGCCTTCAACGTCATCCCCCACATCGACGTGTTCATGGGCGCTGACAGCGGCATGGACGGTTACACCAAGGAAGAGTGGAAGATGATGGCGGAGACCCGCAAGATCCTCGATCCCGATATCGAGGTGACGGCGACCTGCGTGCGCGTGCCGGTGTTCGTCGGCCATTCGGAAGCCATCAACATCGAATTCGAACGGCCGCTTTCGGCCGCCAAGGCCCAATCGATCCTGCGCGAAGCCCCCGGCGTCATGCTGATCGACAAGCGTGAGGACGGCGGCTACGTCACCCCGGTCGAATGCGTCGGCGATTACGCCACCTTTGTCAGCCGCGTCCGCAAGGATCCGACGGTCGAAAACGGCCTCGCCCTGTGGTGCGTGTCCGACAATCTGCGCAAAGGCGCAGCCCTGAACGCGGTGCAGATCGCCGAACTGCTCGGCCGCCGGCACCTGAAGAAGGGCTGAGGGCCACGCCCGGCAAGCGGGGGCCGGCGGCGACAGCCTGCCCCCAATTGCAAAAGCTGAAATCGCGATGAACGAAAAACGGCAAGCTCTTCCGGGGCTTGCCGCAATCCATTCATGCGTCGGCCAGCGTGGCGATTTTACAGATGTGCGCAGCCGGCAACCCCCATCGCCGGCGAAGAAGAAGAAGGATCAACTCCATGTCGCGTATCACTCTTGCCCTGCTGGCCGCCGCTGCGATTGCCGGCCCGGCGATGGCGCAGACCGCGCCCGACACCAGCCGCAATTTCAACGGCGCCTTTGTCGGTGGCCAGCTCGGCTGGCAGCAGGACCGCCAGTCGCTGACCGATCTTGCCTCCCCGCCCAACACGCTGCGCGCCAAGGGCAGCGGCCTGCTCTATGGCGGCCAGATCGGCTATGATTTCAACCTGGGCGGCGCTGTGATCGGGATCGAAACCTCGCTCACCGGCCGCACCGGCTCGAACAGCTTCCCGACCTTCGATCTGGAACCAGGCCGCACCGTCAATGTGACGGGCCGCGCCGGTGTGCTGGTCACGCCGGAAGGCCTGCTCTACGCCCGTGGCGGCTATTCCAACGCCCGCTTTTCGATCCCGAACGGCCCGCGCGAGAATCGCGACGGTTACACCATCGGTGCCGGTTACGAGCAGAAGCTGACGCAGAACATCTCGGCCCGCATCGAATATAACTACAGCGATTATGGCAACGACACGCTGCCGGGCAACGGCTCGCTGAACTATCACCGCCACGCGGTGACGACGGGTCTGAACTTCCGCTTCTGACGGCCGTTCGGTGGCAACGGCGGGGCCGGCAGCACGCGCTGCCGGCCCCGTTGTCGTTCAGGCTTCGAAATGGCCTTCGGTGCGGGCGCGCAGCGTGTCGAGATCGACACCCGGCGCCAGCTCGATCAGGCGGAACGGCGCGCCCTTGGCGGCACGCGCCAGCACGGCCAGTTCAGAGATCACCATGTCCACCACGCCCTTGCCGGTGAGCGGCAGGCTGCAGGCGCGCTTGAACTTGGCTTCGCCCGATTTGCTGTTGTGCTCCATCAGCACGATGATCTTCTTGACGCCGGCGACCAGGTCCATGGCGCCGCCCATGCCCTTCACCATCTTGCCGGGGATCATCCAGTTGGCGATGTCGCCATTGTCGGCGACTTCCATGGCGCCCAGGATCGACAGGTCGATATGGCCGCCGCGGATCATGGCGAAGCTGTCGGCACTGCTGAAATAGCTGGTGCGGTCGAGCTCGGTGATCGTCTGCTTGCCGGCGTTGATCAGATCGGCGTCTTCCTCGCCGGCAAAGGGGAATGGCCCCATTCCCAGCATGCCGTTCTCGCTCTGCAGCGTCACGTCCACGCCCGCCGGGATATGGTTGGCCACCAGCGTCGGCATGCCGATGCCGAGGTTCACATAGAAGCCGTCCTGCAATTCCTGCGCAGCGCGGGCGGCCTGTTGATCACGCGTCCACATCAGGCCGACTCCCGCTCGCGCACCGTGCGCTGCTCGATGCGCTTTTCATAATGCCCGCCTACGATCAGGCGCTGCACGAAAATGTCCGGCGTGTGGATGGCATCGGGGTCCAGGCTGCCGGCCGGCACCAATTCCTCCACCTCGGCCACCGTCACCTTGCCGGCGGTGGCCATCACCGGATTGAAGTTGCGCGCCGTCTTGCGGAACACGAGGTTGCCATAAGGATCGGCCTTCCACGCCTTCACCAGGCTGACATCGGCGACAAGGCCGGTTTCGAGGATATAGGTCTCCCCGCCGAACTCCTTGTGTTCCTTGCCTTCCGCCACCAGCGTGCCGACGCCGGTCTTGGTGTAGAAGCCCGGGATGCCCGCCCCGCCGGCGCGGATGCGTTCGGCCAGCGTGCCCTGCGGGTTGAACTCCAATTGCAGTTCGCCGGCCAGATATTGCCGCTCAAACTCCTTGTTCTCGCCCACGTAGGACGAAATCATCTTGGCGATCTGCCGGGTTTCCAGCAGGAGGCCAAGGCCGAAACCATCCACCCCGGCGTTGTTGGAAATGGCGGTGAGGCCTGTCACGCCGCTGTCGCGCAGCGCCGCGATCAGATTTTCCGGCAGGCCGCACAGGCCGAAGCCGCCGGACATGATGGTCATGCCATCGAACAGCAGACCATCGAGCGCCGACGCGGCGTCGGGATAAAGCTTGTTGGCCATGGGGCGAGGCCTCCGTTCCTGTTGCAGCTGCGAAATAACCAGATTGCCGCAGCCGCGCCAGCCCCGTTCGCCGCGCCGGACGGTCCCTTTCCTGCGGGACACGCGCGCGGCGCTGCGCTATCGGGCGGGCCATGAGCCCGCTCGACATTGCCATCGCCGAAGGCCGGCGTTTCCTCGACAGTCTGCCGGACCGCCCGGTCGGCCCCACCGGCGGCCGCGCCGAGATGCTGGCCCAGCTGCCCACCGGCCTTCCGGCACGCGGCCTTGATCCGGCCGCCGTGGTGCAGATGATCGCGCGCGCCGCCGAACCGGGGCTGAATTGCAACAACAGCCCGCGCTTTTTCGCCTGGGTGAACGGCGGCGCGCTGCCGGCGGCGCAGGCGACGGATGTGCTGGTCAGCCTGTGGGATCAGAATGCCGTGCTTGCCGCCACCAGCCCGGCCGCCGCCGTGCTGGAGGAAGTGGCCGAACGGCTGGTGCTGGAGGCGCTGGGCCTGCCGGACACCATGGCGGTGAGCTTCACCACCGGCTGCCAGATGAGCCACGCCGCCGCGCTGGCCGCCGCGCGCCATCATGTGCTGGCCAAGGCCGGCTGGGATGTGGAGGTGGACGGCCTGTCCGGCGCACCGCGCATCCGGGTGATCGCCAACGCCCACCGCCACGGCAGTGTTGACCGGGCGCTGCGGCTGATCGGCCTTGGCACCGGCTGCCTGGTGCCGATCGGCGGGCCGCAGCCCGGCCGCGCCGGCGTGGCCGAACTGCAGGCGGCGCTGGCCGAAAACCCGGGGGTGCCGACCATCGTGGTGTTGAACGCCGGTGATCTGAACCTGGGCGAAAGCGATGATTTCGCCGCCCTGATCCCGATCGCGCAGGCGGCCGGGGCCTGGGTGCATGTCGATGGTGCCTTTGGCCTGTGGCTGGCCGCCTCCCCGCGCTTTGCCCATCAGGTGGCGGGCATCGGCCTGGCCGATTCGATCGCCAGCGATGCCCACAAATGGCTGAACACGCCCTACGATTGCGGCATGGCGTTCGTGCGCCACGGCGCGGCGCTGGCCGGCGCGATGCAGCTGACGGCCAGCTATCTCAGCCAGGGCGGCGACACGCGGGATCCGATGAACGTCACGCCGGAATGGTCGCGCCGGGCGCGGTCCCTGCCGGTGCTGGCGGCGCTGCTGGAGCTGGGCCGCGATGGCCTGGCCGATCTGATCAGCCGTTGCTGCGACGCGGCGCTGGCGCTGCACGACGGGCTGGCGGCGCTGGACGGTGCCAGCAGCGTGGCGCGGCCGATCATGAATCAGGGCATGGTGCGCTTCCACGATCGCGCCGGCGCCAACATCAGCGATGCGGTGATCGCCGCCATCAATGCCAGCGGGGAGGCGTTTTTCAGCGGCACCACCTGGGCCGGCGAGCGCACGATGCGGATCAGCGTGTGCAACTGGAAGACGCACGCGGACGACGTGGCGCGCAGCGTCGCGGCGGCCGCGCGGGCGGCGGCGCAGCTGCGCTGAAGCGGCCGATCAGGCCACCGCGCCGGCGAAACCGTCGCGCAGCTCGCGCTTCAGCACTTTGCCGATATGGCTGCGCGGCAGCTCGTCGATCAGCACGACCGCCGCCAGCCGCTGGGTCTTGCCCAGCTGGGCGTTGGCGGCGCTGCGCAGCGCGTCGGCATCGCCGGCCGGTGCCACCACAAAGGCCACCGGCGTCTCGCCCCACGCGTCGGACGCGACGCCGACCACCGCTGCCTCCACCACGCCCGGCAGGGTGAGCAGCACGGCCTCGATATCAGACGGATAGATGTTGAAGCCGCCGGAGATGATCATGTCCTTGGCGCGGTCCATCAGCGTCAGGAAGCCGTCCTCATCCAGCCGGCCGATGTCGCCGGTGCGCAGCCATTCCTTGCCGTCGGCATCGATCCAATAGGCCTTGGCGGTGAGATCCGGCCGGTTGCGATAACCGTTCATGGTGGCCGGCGAGCGGCCGACAATCTCCCCAGGGGTGCCGGGCGGCACGTCGTTGCCATCCTCGTCGATGATGCGCACCTCGTGCCCCGGCTGCGGCTGGCCGACGGTGTGCAGCTTGTCCGGATGCTCGTGGGCGGCCAGCATGAAGCCGACACCGCCTTCGGTCATGCCGAAAAATTCGATCAGGCCGCCGGGCATCCGCTGCAACACCTCGGCCTTCAGCTCGGCGGCGAAGGGCGCGGAGGTGCAGAATTTCATCTGCAGCGACGACAGGTCAGCCGCATCGAAGCCGGGATCGGCGAGCAGGCGGCGATATTGCACCGGCACCAGCATGGCGTGGGTGGTGCGGGTGCGCTCAGCCTCCACCAGCCATTTCGCCGTGTCGAACTTGGGCATCAGCACCACGGTGCCGCCCCAGGCGAGGGTGGGGATGAAGCTGACCAGCGTGGTGTTGGAATAGAGCGGCGTGGAGCACAGGGTCACGCTGTCAGGCCCATAGCCCAACCGGCGCGCGCCGGTGATGTGCAGGCTGCGCATCGCGCAGCTCTGCACGATGCCCTTGGGCGTGCCGGTGGTGCCGCTGGAATAGATGATGTTGAATCCGGCCTTCGGATCCAGCGGCGCCAGTTTCGGCGGCTGCGCGGTGGGATCGATGAAGCCGTTCAGCCGATCGAGATCGACCAGCGTCTTGCCGGCCAGCACGGCGCCGAAGGCGGCACGGTTCGGGGCATCGACGAAGACGAAGCGCGCGCCGCTGTCGGCCACCATCGCGGCGATCTGATCCGGCGTGGAGGAGGGAGCGAGCGGCGCCAGGCAGGCGCGCAGGCGCAGCACCGCCGCCCAAAGCACGGCATAATCGACACAGGAGAGCGCGATGGCGGCAACGCTGTCTCCCGGCTGCACGCGATGATCGGCGAGCGTGCCGGCAAGTTTGTCAGCGCGCTGGACGAACGCGCGCCAGCTCAGCCTGTCATCCCCGCAGATTGCGGCGGGGTGATCGGGCCGGCTTTGCGCATTGGCGGCAAGGGCGGCGGGGAAATCGAAGATGCTGTCGGTCATGGCCGCCAGCGTCGCCGACCGCAGCCGGCCTGTCCACCGCTCAAAAATTGGATGGCGGGATCAGGCGGCCTGCTGCAGCGGGGCCGGCGCGCCGACGGTCGGCACGCTGCCGCCCAGCTGGGTGATGGCGCGGGCATGGGCATCATACTGGGCCTGCAGGCGCGCCGCATGATCGGCGTTGTGGCCGCCGCGGGCGAGGGCTTCGGCCAGCGCCGCGCTGCCCGATGCCAGCGTGGCGATCTGGCGCTGCTTGCGGGCTTCCAGCTGGCGCGGGGCGAGGATGAACAGATAGGCCACCGGCGCCGACAGGGTGATGTAGGTCATGACGATCATGATGATGGTCACGCTGTGGTTGGCGAGCATGTCAGAGGCTCCGGTCGCAAAAAGAGGAAAGGGAATCAGGCACAAGACCCGAGGATGACGAAATGCCGGCGGCATGGCAGGCCGGTGGCGGCAAGGAAAGCGGGCGCGGGGGCAGCGGGCGGATTTGCCGCAGTGCACCAGCGCTGTGGCGGCGATGTGGCCGCGCAAAACGCGAACGGGCGGCGGCCCTGCGGCCACCGCCCGTCATCACGGACTGACGCTCAGAGCGCCTGGAGGTTGACCGCAGCCTGCTTGCCGCGACGGTCTTCTTCCAGCTCGAACGAGACGCGCTGGCCTTCGTTGAGGTTGGAGAAGCCGGCGCGTTCGACGGCCGAGATATGGACGAAGGCATCCGGCGCGCCATCGTCGCGCTGGATGAAGCCGAAGCCCTTGGTGCCGTTGAAGAACTTCACCGTGCCATCGACGCGTTCGCCGGTGGTCATCGGCGTGCGGTCACGCGAGGGGCGGCGTTCGAAATCGCCACCGGCGCGCGGTTCGCGCGGTTCACGCGGCGCGCGCTCTTCCACCGGCAGCGGTTCGCCTTCGATCTTCAGATCGGTGGCCGAAACACGGCCGTTGCGTTCCGTGAGGGTGAATTCCAGCGGCTGTCCATCGGCCAGGCCGGTCAGGCCGGCAGCTTCCACCGCGGAGATGTGGACGAACACGTCTTCACCGCCGTCTTCACGGACGACGAAGCCGAAACCCTTCTGGGCGTTGAAGAATTTGACCGTGCCGCGACCGGTGCCGATCACGATGCCGGGCGACATCTCGCGGCGGGGACCACCGCCGCCGAAGCCGCCACCACCGCCGCCGCCGCCGAAACGGCCACCGCCGCCAGCGCCGCCGCCGCCGAAGCGATCGCCGCCGCCGCCGAAGCCGCCGCGACCACCGCCGCCGCCGCCGCCGCCGAAGCGATCACCACCACCACCAAAGCCGCCGCCACCGCCAAAACGGTCGCCGCCGCCGAAGCCCCGGCCGCCCCGGTCGTCGAAGCTGTCAAAGCCACCTTCGCGCTTGTCAAAACCACCGCGTCCGGGACCGCGTCCCCGTCGATCAAAGCTCATTACCTAATCCAAATCCAATATGTGTTCAGTTGCGGTGCGTTCGGGCGTTGACTGGGTGTATCCAAAGCATCCGGCCGAGGTGCGCCAGAGCGAACGGTAAACGATATTGCGCCTTGACGCGAGTCGAATGTTGGGGGGTGGAATTTACCACCCCCGGCGCGTCACCAGGGCGGCCAGCGCGCCGGCCACCAGCGCGGCCAGAACGGCGGCAAGGCCATAGGCCAGGCTGTTGTCCTGCGCCATCACATAGACCCAGCGTTCAAAGCCCGACTTGTCGATGATGAACGGCTGCGAGGTGCTGGCCAGCACCCGGCCGCCCCGGATCAGATGGATTTCCGCGGTGTAGCTGCCCACGGGAACCGCCGCCGGCAGTGCGATGCGGGCGGCATAGAGCACGCCGCGGGTAAGCTGCACGCCGCCCGGCCGCTCGGCAAACAGGCCGGCCTTCTCGCGCGCGGCGATCAGGCCGCCTTCAAAGGCACGGGTGACATCATCCTCGGCGCCGCTGCCCGGCGACAGCTGCAGGTTGCGGATGCCGATTTCATAGATGGCGGTGGTGCGTTCGTCGGCCAGCGTTTCGATCGGCCGGGTGGCCGCCACGGCATAGAAGCCCGGAACCGATTCGAAACGCACGGCGCGCGCGTTCACCCAGATGCCGGCGATGCGGGCCTTCTGCCGCACCGTCACGGGCACCGGCGGTCCGCGCACCACCACCGCGATGTCGGGCGGCGCATCGGGCACGCTGCCCTGCGGATACTGGATCGCCCCGAACACCAGCAGCTCGGCGCCGCGGAAAGTGGTGTTGATGTCGATGCGCGCCTGGCTGAGCTGGGTGATAAGCCGGATCGGCGCGGCGCCGGCCAGCAGCAGCCACAGGCCGATCGCGGTGAGGATGCGCGCGCTCATGCGCCTTCGAACAGCACGAAGGGTTCGGCCGGGGTCCAGGTGAGGCCAACGAACAGGCGCACGGCCACCGCCAGCACGATCAGCGCCAGCGCCAGGCGCAGCCGGTCGGGGGAGAGTTTCTGCGCCGAACGCACGCCGAACTGCGCGCCGGCAACGCCGCCCACCAGCAGCAGCAGCGCCAGCACGATATCGACGCTTTTCGACGAGGTGGCGTGCAGCAGCGTGGTCGCGGCGGTGACGAAGATGATCTGGAACAACGAGGTGCCGACCACCGCCTGCGCCCGCATGCCGAGGATGTAGACCATGGCCGGCACCATGATGAAGCCGCCGCCGATGCCCATGATGACCGTGAGGATGCCAACCATCGCGCCCAGCGCCAGCGGCGCCAGCGGTGAGATGTAGAGGCCGGAGCGCGCGAACTTCATGCGCCACGGCAGCGCCGCCACCCATGGCAGGTGGCGGATGCGGGCCGGCGGCGGCGCGCCCGTGCGTTCCCGCTTCAGTGCGGCCAACGCATCCTTCAGCATCAACCCGCCGATGACGGACAGGAACAGCACATAGACCAGGCTGATGACGACATCGACCTGGCCGATCTTTTGCAGGAAGCGGAACAAGATCTGCCCCAGCCCGGCGCCGGCGACACCGCCCAGCACCAGCACCCCGCCCATCCGCACATCCACCTGGCCGCGTTGCCAATAGGCCAGCGCGCCCGACACCGACGAACCGGTGATCTGCGTGGCCGAGGAGGCCACGGCAACCGCCGGCGGGATGCCGTAGAAGATCAGCAGCGGCGTGGTGAGAAAGCCGCCGCCCACGCCGAACATGCCGGACAGGAAGCCGACCACACCGCCCATCAGGATGATGACGAGCGCGTTCACCGAAATTTCGGCAATGGGCAGATAGATGTCCATGCGCGCCCGACGTTACGGGGTGCCGGGCAAAAAGGGAATCGCTGAGTGTGGGGTGCGCGCTACAGCGCGATCACCGAAAGCTGCCGCCCGTAATCCGGCTCCGCCCGGTGGGTGGTGCGGCGGAAGCTGAAGAAGCGGGCTTCGTCCGGGTAGGTGTCCACGCCCATCGCCACCACCGTGCGCACCCCGGCCAGCGCCAGCCGCGCCGCGATGAAGCCTTCCAGATCAAATTGGCAATGCCCGGGCTTGCCGGCGGCAAAGAAGGCGTCGTTTTCCGGATCGGCGGCGCAGAAGCGGTCGCGGAAGGCCAGATCGACCTCGTAACTTGCCCGCGCGATCGTCGGCCCGATGGCGGCCACAATGCGCTCCTGCCGCGCGCCCAGCGCGGCCATCGCCGCCACCGTGGCCGGGCCGATATCGGCCAACGCGCCCTTCCAGCCCGAATGCGCCGCGCCGATCACGCCGGCTTCTGCATCGGCAAACAGCAGCGGCGCGCAATCGGCGGTGAGGATGCCCAACGCCAGGCCGGGCGTGGCCGTGACCATCGCATCGGCGCGGGGGCGCGCCGCATCGGCCCACGGCGCGGTGACCGGCACCACGGCGGCGGAATGCACCTGGTGCAGCGTCACCAGCGCCGCGCCCGCTGCCACGGCATCGACAGCGCGGCGGCGATTTTCGGCAACCAGCGCCTGATCGTCGCTGCTGCCCAGGCCGACATTCAGGCTGGCGAACAGCCCCTGCGAGACGCCGCCGCGCCGGGTCAGGAAGCCGTGGCGCACACCCGCAAGCTGCGGGACGGCGAGGAAATCTACAGGCTCGCCCGGCACAAAATGTCCTCGTCGGCCTGATTGCCGACCATGAAGTGATAGGGCGCCACCTCCACAAAGCCGTGGCGGGCATAGAAACGCCGGGCGCGCGGATTTTCGGTGTAGACGCTGAGCCACAGTTCGGGCGCGCCGCGCTGCCGCGCCACCTGCTTGGCCCATTCGGTGAGCGTGTCGGCCAGACCCAGCCCCTGCCACGGCTTGAAGATGTAGAGCTGGCGCAGCTCCATCGCCTGCGGCAGCGGATCGGGGGCCGGCAGCTTCAGGCTGGAGAGCTTGCAGAAACCGATGGGCACCCCCGGCGCGATTTCGGCAAAGCGCACGGCCACATCAGCATCGGCCAGTTCGGCACCATAGGCGGCATCGGTGTAGCCCGACAGGAACAGGTTGAGATCGTCGAGCGCATAAAGCGGCCCGAAGGTTTCGATGAAGGTGGCGCGGGCCAGGGCGGCCAGGGTGGCGGCATCGGCCCGGGTGGCATCGCGAAAGCGGATCGCAGCAGTCATGCATTCACCATGCCAAATCCGGCCGGCGTCGGCCACCCCCCGGCGGTGACCGACAGCGCCCGGAAGATTCCGCCCATCTGGCCCGGCGCGGTGAGCCGCAGCAGGGCCGCGGTGATGGCACCGGCCTCACGCGCAGGCTTGCCGCGTTTCAGCATCTCCGCCCGCGCCGCGATGCCCAGCGCGCCGAGCAGCGCGCCCTGCGGCACCGGCCCGTGGATGGCAAGGCCGGCGCCGTGGGCGATGCCGGCCAGCGCGCCGAAATCGACATGCGCCGTCAGGTCATGGGCACCGGGATCGCGGAACGGGCTGACACGCGCGCCGCGGTGCACGGCCTGCAGCGTGTCGAACACCACATCCTCCACCACGTCGCCGCCATGGCCGTAATCGATGATCAGCATGGCGCCGCCCTGCGCGGCGAGCCGGGCGCACAGGCTGGCCATGATCGCCTGCGCCGCCTCGCTCCATTCCGCGTCGGGGCCATCGGCCGGCAGCCAGCGCGGCACGAACAGCCCGTCCGCAACATCCACGTGCAGTTCGTGGCCGGCGCGGCGCTGGCGGATGGGCAGCGCATCGAAAAATTCGTTGGCGATGATGATCAGCGGCCGGTCTGCGGGCAGCTGCGCCACCTGTTCGTGCCACTGCGCCGCCCAGCCGGCCAGCCGCGCACGCTGCAGGGCGCGCAGGGCGAGGCTGGTCTCCACCAGGTGCAGGCCGGTGCCGGCAAAGCCCGGCTGCCGGCCCAGCAGGCGCAGCGCATCGGCCATCAGCGTGCCGTGGCCGGGGCCGAGTTCCACCAAGTGAAACGGCGGCACCCCGGCCCGCAGCCACAGATCGGCCACCCAGCCGCCGATCATCTCGCCGAACATCTGGCTGATTTCCGGCGCGGTGGTGAAATCGCGGCCCAGCGGATCCTCCCCGCCATAATAGGCGGTGTTGCAGGCCGCCATCCAGGCATCGAGCCGCAGCGGCCCGTGCATCAGGATGCGCCAGCGCAAGGATTCGGCAAGGCTCACGCCGCGACGGGTTTGCGGACCAGCGCGATCAGGATCAGCAGCAGGCCGACGGCCAGCAGCGGCAGGCTGAGCGTTTGCCCCATGGTGAGGCCGGTGGAAAGTATGCCCAACTGCCGATCAGGTTCGCGATAATTTTCGATGATGACCCGCGACAGGCCGTAGCCGATGCCGAACAGGCCCGCGAGCAGGCCGGGGCGCAGCCGTGCATCGCTGCGCCAGAACAGGATGTTGAGCAGGGCGAACAGCACCACGCCTTCCAGCCCCGCTTCGAACAACTGGCTGGGATAGCGCGGCTCCGGCCCGGCATCGGGGAAGATGATGCCCCAATCCGTGCCGGTTGGCCGGCCCCACAATTCGCCGTTCACGAAATTGGCCAACCGCCCCACGCCCAGCCCCAGCGGCGTGACCGTGGCCACATAATCCAGCAGGCGCAAGCCCGAGTATTTGGACCACCAGCCATGCAGGAAGCAGGCAGCGATCACCCCGAAACAGCCGCCATGAAAGCTCATGCCGCCATCCCACATGCGCAGGATCTGAACGGGATGGGCCAGATACTCGGCCGGGTTGTAGAAAATCACATAGCCCAGCCGGCCGCCACCAATCACGCCCAGCGTCGCCCAGGTGATGAAATCATCCAGTTGCACTGTGCCGAGCGGGGCGCCGGGCTGCCGGATCATGCGGGTGAGCAGCCACCAGCCGCCCGCAATGCCGGTGATATAGGCCAGGCTGTACCAGCGCGGCGAGAACGGCCCCCAAAGGGTTCCGAACATGTTGAAGGCGGGGATCGTGAAAATCTCCCGCCGCAGGGGCAGATCGCTGAAATTCAGGGCGACCTGCATCAGATCGGCCAGCGCGGGAATGGAAAGCATCTTGCCTCTGCATCAAGTGCCAGCTTTGCTGGCTGAAGTGGTGGCACCATAAAGCCGTGGCACCGATTTTCCAGTGGGAGTGGAACGATGGCAGATCTTGAGAGCTTCCGCGCCGAAACGCGCGCCTGGCTGGAGGCAAACTGCCCGCCGGAAATGCGCGAGCCGATCCGCGATGATGACGATGTGTGCTGGGGCGGCCGCAAGGTGAAATTCAAGAACGAGGCGCAGCGCCTGTGGCTGGAGCGCATGGGCGCAAAGGGCTGGACAGTGCCGGAATGGCCGGCTGCCTATGGCGGCGGCGGGCTGAACCGCGATGAAGCCAAGGTGCTGCGCGAGGAAATGGCGCGCATCAAGGCGCGCTCCCCGCTGTCCAGCTTTGGCATCTGGATGCTGGGCCCGGCGCTGCTGAAATATGGCAACGAGGCGCAGAAGCTGGAACATCTGCCCCGCATCGCCCGCGGCGAAATCCGCTGGTGCCAGGGCTATTCGGAGCCGGGCGCGGGCTCCGACCTCGCGAGCTTGCGCACCTCAGCCGAAGACAAGGGTGACCATTATCTCGTCAACGGCTCCAAGGTGTGGACATCTTACGCCGACAAGGCGGACTGGATCTTCTGCCTGGTGCGCACCGATCCGGCCGCGCCCAAGCATCTGGGCATCAGCTTCCTGCTGTTCGACATGGCGAGCGAAGGCGTGTCCACCAGCCCGATCAAGCTGATTTCCGGCTCCTCGCCCTTCTGCCAGACCTTCTTCGACAATGTGAAGGTGCCCAAGGACAATCTGATGGGCACCGCCGGCAAGGGCTGGGAGATCGCCAAATATCTGCTCACCCACGAACGCGACATGATCGGCGGCAGCGATTCGACCGGCGGCGGCCAGCGGGACAGCGTGTCGAACATCGCCAAGCGCCAGATCGGCCTGGATGCCGCCATCCTGGCCGACACCGCGCTGCGCACCGACATCGCCCGCCACGAGATCGACGCGATGGCGTTCGGGCTGACCATGGAACGCGTGCTGGCCGAAGCCAAGAGCGGCCAGGGCACCGGCGCGCTGAGTTCGATGCTGAAATATTACGGCACGGAACTGAACAAGCAGCGCATGGAGCTGCTGATGTCGATCCGTGGCAGCGACGGGCTGACCTGGGAAGGCCCGGAACCGCGTGACGGCGATCTCGCCCGCTCGTGGCTGCGCAGCCGCGCCAATTCCATCGAAGGCGGCACGTCGGAAGTGCAGCTGAACATCATCGCCAAGCGCGTGCTTGACCTGCCGGGGGCCTGATACCATGCCGCTGATCCTGACCGACGACCAGCTGATGATCCGCGATTCGGCGGACGGCTTTTTCAAGGATGAAGCCCCCGTCAGCCAGCACCGCAGCTTGCGTGACAGCAAGACCCCCGACGGCTTCTCCCGCGATGTCTGGGCCAAGATGGCCGAGATGGGCTTTGCCGGCGTGCTGGTGCCGGAAGCCCATGGCGGGGCCGACATGGGGCACGTGGCGGCCGGCATCATCATGGAGGCGATGGGCAAGAATCTTGCCGCCGCGCCGATGCTCTCCACCGCCGTGCTGGGGGCCACGGCCTTGAAGCACGGCACGCCGGAACAGCAGGCCAAGTATCTGCCGCTGATCGCGCAGGGCGCGCATCTGCTGGCGCTGGCCGCCGATGAAGCGGCGCGCCACAAGCCCAACCATGTCGCCGCCACCGCCACCCCGTCGGGCAACGGCTTCCGCCTGAACGGCGTGAAGGGCTTCGTGATCGATGGCGGCGCGGCCGACACGCTGATCGTGGCGGCGCGCACGTCGGGCGAGGTGGGTGACACCGCCGGCATCACCCTGTTCCTGGTTGATCCCAGGGCCGACGGCGTGACCCGCGAAGCCCGGTCGATGGTGGACAGCCGCGCTGCCGCACGGGTGACGCTGGCCGACGTGCAGGTGGACGGCGCCGATGTGCTGGGCGACGTCGGCGGCGGTCATGCCATTCTGGAGAAGGTGCTGGACGCGGGCCGGGCCTGCCTTGCCGCCGAGATGCTGGGCGTGTCGGGCACATCGTTCGCGATGACCGTCGATTATCTCAAGCAGCGCGAGCAGTTCGGCCAGAAGATCGGCAGCTTCCAGGCCCTGCAGCACCGCGCTGCCCATCTGTTCTGCGAGATCGAACTGGCGCGATCGGCCACGCTGAAGGCGCTGCAGGCGCTGGACGAAGGCAGCGACAGCGCCGCCACCTATGTGGCGCTGGCCAAGGCCAAGGCCGGCGACGTCGCCATCCTTGCCACCAACGAAGGCGTGCAGATGCACGGCGGCATCGGCATGACTGACGAATATGACATCGGCTTCTTCATGAAACGCGCCCGCGCCGCACAGGAAACATTCGGCGACAGCGCCTTCCACAGCGACCGGCTGGCGCGCACGTTCGGCTATTGAGGCGCAAGCGGCACCTCCCCCCTTTCGGGGGAGGTGCCCGAAGGGCGGAGGGGGCCTGCGTGTCTGCGCCTGCCCCCTCCATCACGCTTCGCCTGCCACGTCCTCCAATGGGGGAGGATCAGCCCCGCCCCTCCCCAAATCCTTGCACTTGCAAGCATCGGCCAGCGTGGCATTACTGTCGCGCAACGATGGCCGCTGGCAGCGGCCACGCCGCCCTGGGGAGACTGAACGGTGACCAAATCTGCACTTGATGCCGCGATCGACGAGGTGATTGCCGGCATCACGGCACCGGGGGGTGCGCTGGGCGTGGGCCAGGCGGCGGTCCACGGCGTCAATCTGCCGGTGTTTTCCGCCGCACCGCCGACAATGCGCGAATATCTGGCATTCTTCTTCACCGCCCAGGCCGACAAGGAATTCCTGGTGTTCGGTGAGGAGCGGATGACCTTCGCCGACATCTACCAGCGCAGCCTGAAATTCGCCGCCATGCTGCAGCACCGCCACGGCATCGCCAAGGGTGACCGGATCGGCGTTGCCATGCGCAACTATCCCGAATGGGTGATCGCCTATTGCGCCATCGTCCATATGGGCGCGGTGTGCATCCCGATGAACGCGTGGTGGACGGCCGAGGAAATGGCCTATGGCATCAGCGACAGCGGCGCCCGCCTGGTGATCGCCGACGAGGAGCGCGCCCGCCGCCTTGCGACGTGCAAGTGCAGCGCCAATGTCATCACCGTGCGCACGTCCGGCGAAGTGGCCAGCCAGCTGGGCTTTGTCCGGGCGGAGGACGAGCTGGCGGCCAGCCCGCCGACCATGTGGTATCTGCCGGAACTGCTGCCGGAAGATGATTGCACGATCATGTACACCTCCGGCTCCACCGGCTCGCCCAAGGGCGCGGTGTCCACCCACCGGGCGCAGGTGTCGGGATCGATGAACTATCTGGTGATGGGCCTGGCGCTGCTGGAACTGTCGGCCAAGCAGGGCGTGGCTCCGGCCGACCAGCAGGTGATGCTGCTCAACGTGCCGCTGTTCCACATCACCGGCCTGGTGCCGGTGCTGCTCGTCTCCATCGCCATCGGCCGCAAGATGGTGATCATGCACAAATGGGATGCCGGTGAGGCGCTGCGCCTGATCGAGAAGGAACGCTGCACCTATTTCGTCGGCGTGCCGACCATGTCGCTTGAAATGATGCAGCACCCGGACCGCAAGAAATACGACCTGTCCTCGCTGGTTGACATCGCGTCTGGCGGCGCACCGCGCCCGCCCGAGCATGTCGATCGGCTCGCCGCCGAATTCGAAGGCAAGCACCCGGTGCAGGGCTATGGCCTGACTGAGACCAACGGTGTCGGCGCCGGCAACATCCGCGAGAATTATCGCGCCAAGCCGGCCTCCACGGGCCGCGCCTCACCGCCGTTGGTGGAAATCCGCATCGCCGCCGGCGACGGCGCGGTGGGCGAGGCGCTGCCGGCCGGCACGGTGGGCGAAGTGTGCATCCGTTCGGTATGCAACTGCCGGGGTTACTGGAACAAGCCCGAAGCCACCGCCGCCGCCTTCGTGGGCGACGGCTGGTTCCGCACCGGCGACCTTGGCTATATGGACGCGGAAGATTATCTGTTCATCGTCGATCGCAAGAAGGACATCATCATCCGCGGCGGCGAGAATATCAGCTGCCAGGAGGTGGAAAGCGCCATCTATGCCCACCCGGCGGTGGCGGAATGCAGCGTGTTCGGCCTGCCTGACGAGCGGCTGGGCGAGATTGTCGGCGCCGTCGTCTATCCCAAGCCGGGCGAGCATCTCGACAGCGAACAGCTCACCGATTTCCTGAAGACCAGCCTCGCTGCCTTCAAGGTGCCGGCCAAGATCTGGATGGCCGCCGATCAGCTGCCCAAGCTGGGCTCTGCCAAGATCGACAAGGTGACATTGCGCACGCATTATCGTGAAGTCTGGGCCGGCACGGCGGCCTGAGTCGGCTGGGAGAGCGACGATGTTCAAGACAATGCTGGAAGGCACCCGGGACGACTGGATGCACATCGCGGCCGAGCATGGCAAACACCAGAAATCGGCCGCTGCCGAGCAGATCATCGAATCGCTGCGCCGGCTGGAGGCGATGGAAGTCGGCTTTGGCGCCAACCAGCTGGTCCACAGCCTGATGACCGCGACGCTGGCCCGCCGTGACGGCGCGACCGACGAGGAAGTGGTCGCCGCGCTGTGCCACGACATCGGCAAGCTGTTCAGCATCCCCAACCACGGCGCCATCGCCGGCGAGATGCTGAAACCCTATGTGTCGGACGAGATTTATCACGCCATCGTCCACCACCAGGATTTCCAGGGCCGATATTATTACGAGCATCTGGGCAAGGACCCCAACGCCCGCGAGAAATTCCGCGGGGCACCGTGGTTCGAGATGGCGGAAAAGATCGTCGACCGCTGGGACGCGCCGGCCTTCGACCCCGATTACGACGTCGACAGCCTGGAAAGCTTTGAACCCGAAATCCGCAGGGTGTTCGCGGCGCCGAAGCGCGGGATCTAACGCCCCAACCGCACCTGCACCGTCACCGGCCCGCCCGGCGGCACATCGGTCAGCGTGCTGGCGAAGGCCAGCGTCTTGCCCGCACCCACCATCTCGGCCGGCGGCGGGATGGTCCAGTCGCGCGCCGGGCGGCCGGCAATCATCAGGCGGGCGTTCAGCGGCGGCACGCTGGCGGCGGTGCGGCCCGGGTTGCGGATGGTGCCGGTCACTTCCAGCAGCGCATTGCCATCGGGCAGGCGGGTCACCCGGCCTTCCACCTTCACGTCCAGCAGCGGCGACGACGGCGCGATGCGGGCGACAAGATCGGCCGCGCCGGGCAGGGTTTCGGGATCGATGCGGCCCACCCACAGGCCGGCGGCGGCCGTGGCAAAGGCAGCGCCCAGCACGATGGCGACAAGATTCTTCAGCCAAGGTGATGGCGGGCGCGGCGGTTCGGGCAGCGGTTCGGGTTCGGGTGCCGGTTCGGGCGCGGGCGCTGGCGGCGGTGCCACGCTGGCGGCGCGCGCCTCTTCCTGCACGGCGGCGACCGCTTCATCCTCATCAAGCTCTTCGCGCGGCACCCAGCGGTGGCCGCAGGCGGCGCATTTCAGCCGCGGCCGGCGCGCGACAACGCCAACCGCAACCCGATATTGCGCCGAACATTGGGGGCAGGAAATGATCACGGCCCCACCATAGGCAGGCGGCATTGCGGTTGGAAGAGGCGCTGATGCGCGCGCTTGCTTGCGCGCGTCCGCCGGCCAAGGCAAAGGCAGTGGCACCATGCACGACATCAAATTCCTCCGCGCCGATCCCGAAGCCTTTGCCGCCGGCCTGGCCCGGCGCGGGGTGGTTGACGCATCGTCCGGCCTGATCGCCGCCGATGCCGCCCGCCGCGCCGCCGAAACGCGGGCGCAGGAGGCGCTGGCCCGGCGCAACGCCGCCTCCAAGGAGATTGGCGCCGCCATGGCCGCCAGCGACATGGCCCGTGCCGACGCGCTGAAGGCCGAAGTCGCCGGCCTGAAGGACGAGATTGCCGCCCTGGAGGAAGCCGCGCGCGCCGCCAGTGCCGAGGCCGAGGCGCTGCTTGTCGCCCTGCCCAACCTGCCCGCCGCCGACGTGCCCGACGGCGTGGACGAGCATGGCAATGTCGAGGAGATGCGCTGGGGCAGCCCGCGCGCCTTTGATTTCCAGCCGCTGGAGCATGACATCATCGCGGCGAAGCTGGGCTATGATCCCGAAGCCGCCGCCCGGGTGGCCGGCGCACGCTTTGCCGTGCTGCAAGGGCCATTGGCGCGGCTGCAGCGCGCTTTGGGCCAGTATATGATCGACACGCACACGGCGCGGCACGGCTATGCCGAAACCTATGCCCCGCTGCTGGTGAAGGAAAATGCCGCCTTCGGTACCGGCCAGCTGCCGAAGTTCGAAGAGGATGTGTTCAAGACCACCGACGGCCGCTACCTGATCCCCACCGCCGAGATGAGCCTGACCAATCTGGTTGCCGGCGAGATCATCGAGGCGGGCGCGCTGCCCATCCGCATGACGGCGCTGACCCCCTGTTTCCGCAGCGAGGCCGGCAGCGCCGGGCGCGACACGCGCGGCCTGATCCGCCAGCACCAGTTCGAAAAATGCGAGCTGGTGACGATCTGCACCCCCGATCAGGCCGAAGCCGAACACGCCCATATGCTGCAATCGGCCGAAGCCATCTTGCAGGCGCTGAACCTGCCCTATCGCCGCATGCTGCTGTGCGCCGGCGACATGGGCTTTTCGGCGCGCAAGACCTATGATCTTGAAGTGTGGCTGCCCGGCCAGGGCGCGTACCGCGAAATCAGCTCCATTTCCGATTGCGGCGAGTTTCAGGGCCGCCGCATGAACGCGCGCTGGAAACAGGCCGGCGAAAAGGGCTCGCGCGGTGCGGTCAACACGCTCAACGGTTCTGGCCTTGCCGTTGGCCGCACGCTGGTGGCGGTCATCGAAAATTATCAGCAGGCCGATGGCAGCGTGATCGTGCCTGACATACTCAAGCCCTATATGGCCGGCATTGACCGGCTGGAGCCCCGCTGATGCGCATTCTGGTGACGAACGACGATGGCATCAACGCGCCCGGCCTGGTGGCGCTGGAAGCCATTGCGGCGCAATTGTCTGACGATGTCTGGGTTGTCGCCCCGGCCGAGGAACAGTCCGGCGCTGGCCACAGCCTCACCCTGTCGCAGCCGGTGCGCCTGCGCGAGATCAGCCCGCGCCGCTTTGCGGTGAAGGGCACGCCCACCGATTGCGTGATGCTGGCGCTGGGCGCGGTGCTGGACGACAAAAAGCCCGATCTGATCCTGTCCGGCGTCAACCGCGGCGGCAATCTGGCCGAGGATGTGACCTATTCCGGCACCGTGTCAGCCGCGATGGAAGGCTGCCTGGCCGGCATCCGCTCCATCGCGCTCAGCCAGGTGATGATGGACTATACGGTTGGCAACGAGGATTTTTCCTGTGCCGTGGTGCATGGCGCTGCCATCATCCGCCGGGTGATCGCCACCGAATGGCCGGCCGGCGTGCTGATCAACATCAATTTCCCGCCGGTGCCCGCCGATGCCGTCACCGAAGTGCGCGTCACCGAACAGGGCTTCCGCGATTATGGCAATATCCACCTGGTGAAGCGCATCGATCCGCGCGGCTTCCCCTATTATTGGCACGGCTTTGGCAAGGAAAAGCCGGCGCCGGGCCACGAGACCGACCTGAAGGCGATGCACGAGGCCGCCATTTCGGTGACGCCGCTGCATCTGGACATGACGCATCATCAATCGATCGCCCGGCTGAAACTGGCGCTTGCCGATCTGGCAGGGGCAATGCCGGCCTGATGCGCGGCCGCGCGGCCCTGTTGGCGGCGCTGCTGCTTGCCGGCTGCGAAGTGACCGGCCCGCCGCCGCTGCGCCCAGGGGCCCCGGCACCGCGCCCGCAAGCGGCGCAAACCGCGCCGCGCACCGCGCCGAAGCCGGCGTTCAGGCCCGCCCCGGCCCCGGCGGCGCCGCCCCGCACCGATTGGGTGGCGCGCCGGGTGGTGCCGGCGGCTGTCGTCACCCCGCAGGGGCGCTTCCACATCGTGAAGGCCGGCGAAACCGGCATCGCCATCGCCCGCGCCTATGGCGCCACCTGGAGCCAGCTGATCACGCTGAACCAGCTGGCCGATCCCTTCATCCTGAGAGTGGGGCAGCGGCTGCGCCTGCCCGATGCCGCGCCGGCCACACCGCAGACGCTGGAGGCGCGCGCCCGCGCCTTTGACATCACCATCGACGATGTGGTGACCGGCGGCCAGCCCGCCACCAGCGCCCGCCCGCCATCACGCGCGGCCATGGCGCCGCCGCGGGCCACGCCGGGTGGCGCGCCCACCGCGCCGCTGGCAACGCCCGTCCCCACCCCCCTGCCCACCCCTTTGCCCACACTCACCGGTGCCGCGCCGCAATTCCGCTGGCCGCTGCCGGGTCGCATCGTCTCGGGCTTTGGGCCAAAGCCCGGCGGGCGCTTCAATGATGGCGTCAATCTGAAGGCCAGCCTGGGCGAGCCGGTGCGCGCGGCCGGAGACGGCGTGGTGGCCTATGCCGGCGATGCCATCCCCGGCTTTGGCAATCTGCTGCTGATCAAGCACGCCGGCGGCTGGGTTTCCGCCTATGGCCACAATGATGCGCTGCTGGTGGCACGCGGCGCGCGGGTGAAGGCCGGCGAAGTGGTGGCGCGGGCCGGCCAATCCGGCGCGGTCGCCGAACCGCAGCTGCACTTCGAACTGCGCCGCGGCCGCACGCCGCTGGATCCGGCGCGCCTGATCGGCGGGCGCTGATTGCCGCTGCGGCCCGGGCGGCGCGCATAACCCTTGCGCTTTCTTCACAAAAGTTGCACCCGCCGCCGCGATGAGTCTGAAACTCGATGATACGCCGCGCGTGGGCATTGTCTCGCTCGGGTGCCCCAAGGCGCTCGTGGACAGCGAGCGCATCCTCACGCAGCTGCGCAGCGATGGCTATGCGCTGTCGGGCGATTATGCCGGCGCGGACGTGGTGATCGTCAACACCTGCGGCTTTCTTGACAGTGCCAAGGCTGAAAGCCTGGAAGCCATTCAGGAAGCCATCGCCGAAAACGGCAAGGTGATCGTCACCGGCTGCATGGGCCACGAGGCCGATGCCATCCGCGCCCGCTTCCCCGGCGTGCTCGCCGTCACCGGGCCGCAGCAATATGATGCGGTGGTCGATGCCGTGCACGATGCGGTGCCGCCGGTGCGATCGGCCTTTGTGGATCTGGTGCCCGATGGCGGCCTGAAGCTGACGCCGCGCCATTATGCCTATGTGAAGATTTCCGAAGGCTGCAACCACAGCTGCGCCTTCTGCATCATCCCCGATCTGCGCGGCCGCCTGGCCAGCCGGCCGCCGGCGGCGATCCTGAAGGAAGCGCAGGCGCTGGTGAAGAGCGGCGCCAAAGAGCTGCTGATCATCAGCCAGGACACGTCAGCCTATGGCGTGGACATGAAGCACGCCATCTCGTCGCTGGGCGGGATCGAACGGCGCGCCCATATCACCGATCTGGCGCGGGCGCTGGGCGCCACCGGGGCGTGGGTGCGGCTGCACTATGTCTACCCCTATCCGCATGTCGATGATCTGATCCCGCTGATGGTGCAGAAGAGCATCCTGCCCTATCTGGACATCCCCTTCCAGCACGCCAGCCCCACCATCCTGAAGGCGATGAAGCGCCCGGCCAACGAGGCCAAGGTGCTGGACCGCATCGCCAAATGGCGGCGCTTTGTGCCCGATCTGGCGCTGCGCTCCACCTTCATCGTCGGCTTCCCCGGCGAGACGGAGGCGGATTTCCAGTATCTGCTGGATTGGTTGCAGGAAGCCCAGATCGATCGCGCCGGCTGCTTCAAATATGAAGCGGTGGAGGGCGCGCAGGCCAACGCCCTGCCCGGCGCCGTGCCGGAAGACGTGAAGGAAGAGCGCTGGCATCGTTTCATGGCGGCGCAGACGGCGATTTCGGAAGCGCGGCTGGCGGCCAAGGTCGGCCGCGATATCGACGTGCTGATCGACGAGGTTGACGACGAGGGCGGTGCCTCAGGGCGCAGCAAATATGACGCGCCGGAAATCGATGGCATGGTGCATCTGCGCGATGCCGGCGGCCTGAAGCCCGGTGACATCGTGCCCGTCCGCATCGAGGACAGTGACGAAACCGATCTGTTCGGAGTGCCGATTTGACCGACCTGTCCGCGCTGCTCTGCCCTGCCGACGGCCAGCCGGCGGTGCCGCTGACAGCGGTGACCAAGGCCGGGCTGGAGGCCTGGCTGGCGGCGCAGGGCGAACGGGTGCGGGTGGCCGCAGCGGCGCAGGGCTTCACTGCCGCGCCAGACAGTATCGCCATCCTGCCGGGTGACGGCCCGGCCGACTGGTCGGTGGTTGCCGGCGTTGCCGAAGGCCCGCTTGGCCCCTGGGCACTGGCCGCCGCCGCCGAAACATTGCCAGCCGGCCGCTATGCGCTGGCCGGCGATCTGGGCCAGGCCGGGCTGGGCTGGTGCCTCGCCCAACACCGCTTCACCCGTTACCGCAAGGCCGAAGCGAAAGGCCCGCGCGTGCTGGCGACGACCAGCCTTGCCGCCATTGCCAGCGCCGTGGCCGAAGCGCGCGCCACCGCGCTGGTGCGCGATCTGGTTGACACGCCGGCCAATGATCTGGGCCCGGCCGATCTGGCGCAGGTGGTGATCGACACGCTGCGCCCGCTGGGGGCCGAAGTGCAGGTGACCGCCGGCGAAGCGCTGATCGAGAAGAATTTCCCCGCTGTCCACGCTGTCGGCCGTGCCGCCGCCCAGGCCCCGCGCCTTATCGAGGCGACATGGGGCGATGCCGCCCACCCGGTGCTGGCAATCATCGGCAAGGGCATCACCTTCGATTCGGGCGGCCTCAACATCAAGCCGGGCAACAGCATGGCCTTGATGAAGAAGGACATGGGCGGCGCCGCCCACGCGCTGGCGCTGGCCCGCATGGTGATCGAGGCGCAGCTGCGCGTGCGCCTGCACCTGATCATCCCGGCGGCGGAAAATGCCATTGCCGGCAATGCCATGCGCCCCGGCGACATCATCGCCACCCGCGCCGGCAAGACGGTGGAGATCACCAACACCGATGCCGAAGGCCGGCTGGTGCTGTGCGATGCGCTGGCGCTGGCGGCAGAAAAGCGTCCGGCGCTGATCGTCGATTTCGCCACGCTCACCGGTGCGGCGCGCGTCGCGCTGGGGCCGCAGTTGCCGGCGCTGTTCGCCAACGACGACACGCTGGCCAGCGAGCTGACCGCCGCCGGCGCAGCGGCGGGTGACCCGGTGTGGCGGCTGCCGTTGTGGGCGCCCTATCACGACATGCTGAAAAGCAGCATCGCCGACATGGTGAACAGCGCCGATGGCGGCTTTGCCGGCGCCATCACCGCCGCGCTGTTCCTGGAAAAATTCGTGTCGGCCGGCGTGCCGTGGGCGCATTTCGACACCTTTGCCTGGTCCCCCGCCAAGCGCCCCGGCCGCCCGCGCGGCGGCGAGGCGCTGGGCCTGCGCGCCACCTGGGCCGTGCTGCGGAGCCGTTTCGCATGAGTTGGGTGCTGAAGGGCCCGGCCCAGCGCTTTGAGCCGCGCGAGTGGTTCGCCGGCCCCGACGTGGTGGAGCGCGCCCTGGCCGAGGATATCGGCGCGATGCGCTATGTCGAACCGCGCGAGCTGGTCTGCACCGCCGCGCGCGTGCCCCTGCGCCGCGACGCCGATGCGGCATCCGAAGCGGTGAGCGAACTGCTGCTGGGCGAGAGCTTCGAGATCGCCGATGTGAAGGACGGCTTTGCGCTGGGCCGCTGCGCGCATGACCGCTACATCGGCTGGGCGCCGTTCGATATGCTGGCCCTGCCCGGCGCGGCGCCCACCCACCGCATCACCGCCCGCCGCGCGCCGGTGTTTGGCGCGGCCAGCATCAAGGCCGCCGTGGCCCGCGAGCTGCCGTACGGCGCGCACGTGGCCGGCGTGATGGACGGCAATTTCCTGGGCCTGGCCGATGGCGGCTTCGTGCACCGCCGCCATGTTGAGGGCGGGCCGAAGGACCGCTTTGCCGCCGCCGCGCTGTTCATGGGTGCGCCCTATCTGTGGGGCGGGCGCACGCCCGATGGCGTCGATTGCTCCGGCCTTGTCCAGCAGGCGCTCAGCGTCGAGGGCATTGCCCTGCGCCGCGACACCGATCTGCAACGCCAGCAGGGCGAGGCCGTGGCGTTTGCAGAGCGGCGACCGGGAGACCTGCTGTTCGTGCCCGGGCATGTCGGCCTGCTGGTGGACGGCGACCGGCTGCTCCACGCCAATGCGCACTGGATGGCCGTGGTGGTGGAGCCGCTGGCCGATGTGCTGGGGCGGCTCGACAAGCCCGAGCCGGAGGTGCGGCGGTTCAGCTGAAGCGCGGCGCGACCCCCGGTGAGGCGCACTACTTCTTCGGCTTCACGAACTTCAACGTCATGCGATCGCTCTCGCCGATCGCCAGATATTTCGCCTTGTCCACCTCGCCCTTTTGCAGCGTCGGCGGCAGGGTCCAGACGCCGTCCGGATAATCCTTGGTGTCCTTGGGGTTGGCGTTGATTTCCGAGGAACCGACCAGCTTGAAGCCGGCCTTTTCGGCCAGCGCCTTCACATAGCTGACCTTCATATAGCCCAGCTTCTTCATGTCGGCATCCGGCCGGTCTTCCGGCAGGCGGTGTTCGACAACACCCAGCGTGCCGCCCGGCTTCAGCGCCTTGAAGAACAGGTTGAACGCCTCCTGATCCCAGCCGCCCATATGCCAGTTGTGGACGTTGCGGAAGGTCAGCACCACGTCGGCAGTGCCGGGCGCGATGATATCGGTGACGCCCTTGCCGAACGTGCCGATGCCGATGTCGCCATAAATGGCCTTGTCGGCATATTTGGCCTTGAACGCCTCGACGCTCTTGGCCGCATTGACCGATGCCAGCGGGTTGGCAAGGCCGGCGACATATGTGCCGTTGCCCTTCAGCGCGGGCGCAAGGATTTCGGTGTACCAGCCGCCGCCGGGGGAGGCTTCCACCACGGTCTGGCCGGGCTTCACGCCGAAGAAGGCCAGGGTTTCGGCCGGGTGACGATATGTGTCGCGCGCGGTGTCGGCGGGCTTGCGCCAGGCCCCCGCAATGGCAGCGTCAATCGGGCCGGCAGCGAAGGCAGGGGCCGCAATCGCGACAGCGGCGGCGGCAACAAACAGGCGCATCATGTGAACACTCCTCCCGAAAACAGGGGGCAATGGGTAACCCCGCGCCCCACCCCCTGCAAGCCGCATCATTGCCGGCAGCTGAATCGCCTGCCAAAGGGCCGCGCCATGGATGCGGAAACGACCCTGATGCTGCTGGCCGGCGGAGCGGCGCTGGCGCTGCTGGGCGGCATCGGCGGCGCCCTGCGCCGGCGCGCGCCGCTGGCCTGGCATGCGCATCTGCCGTGGAACGGGATGGCGTTCATCGGCGTCACCGGGGCGCTGCTCGCCGCGGTGCACCTGTTCAGCCTGCTGAAGGCGTGAGGAACGGCGCCGCGATATCCGGGCGCACCCGTGTCAGCCGGCCGGTCGCGCGGTCGATGATCGCCCAGGTGGTCACCGCCTTCACCCTGAGGTCGCCGGCCGGGCCGGTGATTTCGACATAACGGTCAAAGCGCGCGCCCTTGGGTTCGCCCACCCAGGTGATCAGCGTCAGCGTCTCGCCCTCCAGCGTCTGGCGCAGATAATCGATCTCGTGCCGCGTCACCACCCACACGAAGGCGTCGCGGTGTTCGGGCGCCGCCACCGCGCTCCAGTGGGCGGTGGCGACATCCTGAATCCACTTCAGGTACACCGCGTTGTTGACATGGCCCAGCTCGTCGATGTCGGCCGGCGCGGCCGTCACGGAGATGGCAAAGCCGCACCGATCAGGCGGGACCGGCATCAGTCCCGGATCCCGAACTGCCGCAGGATGAAGGCATATTCCTCGGCCAGCTCCTCAAGCGCGGCGAACCGCCCGGACTTGCCGCCGTGGCCGGCGCCCATGTTGGTCTTGAAGACGAGGATATTCTGGTCAGTCTTCAGGTCGCGCAGCTTGGCCACCCACTTGGCCGGTTCCCAATAGGTGACGCGCGGATCGTTCAGACCGGCGGTGACCATCAGCGGCGGGTAGGCTTGTGCCTTCACCTGGTCATAGGGCGAATAGGAGCGGATCAGCTCGAAATCGGCTTTGCTGGTGATGGGATTGCCCCATTCCGGCCACTCGCCGGGGGTGAGCGGCAGGCTTTCGTCGAGCATGGTGTTGAGCACATCGACGAACGGCACATGGGCGACAACGGCGCGGAACTGTTCCGGCGCCTGGTTCACCACCGCGCCCATCAGCTCGCCGCCGGCCGAACCGCCACTGGCCGAGATCAGGCCCGGCGCCGCCCAGCCGGCCTTGACCAAGCCCTTCGCGGCATCGACGAAATCGTTGAACGTGTTGGTGCGCTTGGCCAGCTTGCCATCCAGATACCATTGATAGCCCAGATCATCGCCGCCGCGGATCTGGGCGATGGCATAGGCGACCCCGCGGTCGAGCAGGCTGAGCCGGTTGGCCGAAAAGCCCGGCATGGTGGGGATGCCATAGGCACCATAGGCATAAAGATGCAGCTTGCCGGTGCCATCGGGCTTGAAGCCCTTCTTGTACACGATCGCCACCGGCACTTTGGCACCATCACGCGCGGTGATGAAGACGCGCTGCGTCTCGTACTGGCTGGGATCGTAACCCGAAGGCACCTGCTGCACCTTGCGGGTGATCAGCTGGCCGGTCTTCACGTCATAATCATACACCGTCGCCGGCGTGACCATGGAGGCATAGCTGATGCGCAGCAGCGGGGCGTCGGGCTCATAGCCCGACGAGAAGCTGGCGGTGTAGGCGGCCTCCGCGAACGGCACCACCGTCTCCTTGCCGTCATCCCGGCGCAGCACGATACGGTCCAGCCCGTCGCGGCGGCCCTGCACGGCGAGGTAGGAGGTGAAGGCGGTGATGCCGGTGATATAATCCCTGTCACTGCCGGCGATCAGCGTCGTCCACTGATCGGGCTTGGCCAGCGGCGCGGTCGCCACGCGGAAGTTCACGTGATCATCATTGGTGCGGATGAACAATGTCTGCCCGCGCACATCGACATCATAGGCCACGCCGGCCTGGCGCGGCCGCACCAGGATCGGCGCGGCGGTGGGGTTGGCGGAGGGCACCATCCGCACTTCGCTGGTGACATGATCGGACGTGGTGATCACCAGCCACTTGCCGTCCTGGCTCTTGGCCGTGTTGACGCCGAAACCCTTGTCCTGCGTCTCCTCATACAGCACGCGGTCCTCGCCCGATTGGCCCAGCACATGCAGCCGCGCCTTGATGCGCCGCCAATTGTCGTTGACCTCGGTCCACACGATGGCGTTCGAATCGGCGGTCCATTCGATGCCGCCAACGCTCACCTTGGTGACGGTCTCGATATCCTTGCCGGTGGCCAGATCGCGGATGCGGATGGTGAAGCGCTCGCTGCCATCGCTGTCGGTGGCATAGGCGGCGAGGCGGCCATCCGGGCTGACGCGCAGCGCGCCCAGCCGGAAATAGTTCAGTCCCTTGGCGAGATCGGGTTCGGAGAGGACGACCTGTTCGGCCCCACCCCCGCGCGGCCGCCGCATCCAGGTGCGATACTGCTCACCCGGCTTGAACTGCCACCAATAGTCAAAAGCGCCCTCCGGCATCGGCACGGAGGCATCGTCCTGCTTCACCCGGCCCTTCAGCTCGTCGAACAGCCTATCCTTCAGGGCCGCCACCGGGGCCATCTGCGCGGTGAAATAGGCGTTTTCGGCCGTCAGATAGGCCAGCACATCGGGATCATCGACCTTGGGATAACCCTCGTCCTTCAGCCAGTGCCAGGGGTCGTCCACGGTGATGCCGTGGTGGGTGAAACTGTGCGGGCGCTTGGCGGCGATTGGTGGCTGCATCTGGGCGAGGGCTCCGGCAAGGGGGACGAGACTGATCAGCGCTGCAAGCAGAAGGCGCATGACGAAGTTCCTGTGCTTGAGGCGCGGGGGGAGAGCGCCTATCTGGGCTTGCAGTGATAAAGGGAAGATTGTTCATGTCCACCATCGCCACACGTCTTGCGGCATTGCGCGCTGAACTCGCGGCGCAGGGTCTGGCCGGCTTCGTGGTGCCGCTGACCGACGAGCATATGAGCGAATATGTCGGCGAATATGCCCAGCGGCTGGCGTGGATCAGCGGCTTCGGCGGTTCGGCCGGCAGCGCCGTGGTGATGCACGACAAGGCCGCGATGTTCACCGATGGCCGTTATACGGTGCAGGTGCGCCAACAGGTGCCGGGCGACCTGTTCGCCTATGAGGATGTGCCGAAAACCAGCGCCGCGCAGTGGCTGGGCGAACAGGTGGGCAAGGGGGATCGCATCGGCCACGACCCGTGGCTGCACACCCGCCAGTGGGCGAAATCGACTGCCGCGCTGCTGGCGGCGCGCGGCGCGGACCTGGTGGCCACCACGCGCAACCCCATCGATGCGGTGTGGGCCGACCGGCCCGCGCCCAGCCGCGCCCCGATCGAAGTGCATGACGACCAGTGGGCCGGGCGCAGCCATGCCGAAAAGCGCGCCGACGTCGCCGCCTGGCTGGCCGGGAAAGGCGCCGACGCCGTGGTGATCGCCGCGCTCGATTCGATCGCCTGGTTCCTCAACATCCGCGGCCGCGACGTGTCGCGCACGCCGGTGGCGCTGGCGTTCGTGATTGCCCACAAGGATGGCAGTGTCGATCTGTTCACCGATCCGGCCAAGCTGACACCGGCCGTGCGCGCCCATCTGGGGGACGCGGTGCGCTGCCAGCCCCGCGACGGCTTTGAAGCGGCGCTGAAAGCCATGACCGGCCAGACCGTGGTGGCCGATCCGCAGTCGTGCGTTGCCGCCATCTTCGACGCGCTCGACGCCGGCGGCGCGACCATCATCGAGGCGCGCGATCCCACCGTGCTGCCGCGCGCCATCAAGAACGAGACGGAGATCGCCGGCACCATCGCCGCCCATGTGCGCGACGGCGCGGCGCTCAGCCGCTTCCTGGCCTGGTTCGATGCCGAAGCCCCCAAGGGCGGGCTGGACGAACTGAACGCCGCCGAACGCCTGCGCCAGTTCCGGGCTGAGACCAACAGCCTGGAAGACCTGTCGTTCGACACCATCTCCGCCGCCGGCCCCAATGCGGCGCTGCCGCACTACCGGGTGAGCGACGAAACCAACCTGCCGATCCGCCGCGACAGCATCTATCTCGTCGATTCGGGCGGCCAGTATCGCGACGGCACCACCGACGTCACCCGCACCATGGTGGTCGGCACGCCCAGCCCCGAAATGCAGGACCGTTTCACGCGCGTGCTGAAAGGCCATATCGCGCTGGCCCGCGCCATCTTCCCGGCCGGCACCAAGGGCGTGCAGCTGGATGCGCTCGCCCGCCAGCATCTGTGGGCCGCCGGCCTGGATTATAATCACGGCACCGGCCACGGCGTGGGCAGCTATCTTTCGGTCCACGAAGGCCCGCAGCGCATTGCCGCAGCCTGGTCGGCCCAGCCCGGCGGCGATGAACCGCTGCAGCCGGGCATGATCCTGTCGAACGAGCCGGGCTATTACAAGCAGGGCGATTACGGCATCCGCATCGAGAATCTGGTGCTGGTCGAACGCCGCAGCGCGCCCGGCGCCGAACGCGAGATCATGGGTTTCAAGGAGTTGACCCTGGCCCCGATCGACAAAAGGCTGGTGGACGTGGGCCTGCTGACCGACGAGGAGCGCACGTGGTGGAACGACTATCACGCCCGCGTCGCCGCCGAGATCGGCCCGCTGTTGACGGACGCAGGTGAGCAGGCCTGGCTGGCGGAGGCATGCGCGCCGATCTGAGGCGGAGCGGCCCGCCCCCCTGCGTCACCCTTCACCTTCGCACGATGGCGCCGCCGTGGTATCAGCGCATCACACCGCAGGAGGGACATATGCTGAAGCACATCACCATCGCCGCCGCCGCACTCACCGCTCTGGTCGCCGCATCGCCGGCGCCGCAGAGCCTGTACCAGTTCAACATGAAGACCATCGACGGCAAGCCGATGCCGCTGGCCCAGTACAAGGGCAAGGTGGTGCTGCTGGTGAACACCGCTTCGATGTGCGGTTTCACCCCGCAATATGAAGGCCTGCAAAAGCTGCACGACACCTACAAGGGCCAGGGCTTCACCGTGGTCGGCGTGCCGTCGGGCGATTTCGGCGATCAGGAATTCGGCAGCAACGGCGAAGTGAAGCAGTTCTGCGAAAGCAAGTTCGGCATCAAGTTCCCGATGGCCGAAAAGGCCGTGGTGAAGGGCCCGAACGCCATTCCGGTGTACAAGTGGGCGGCCGCCACCCTGGGCGATGCCAACACGCCGCAGTGGAATTTCCACAAATATCTGGTGGGCAAGGATGGCAAGCTGATCGCCGCCTTCCCGACCAAGATCACCCCGATGTCGCCGGAAGTGACCGGCGCTGTCGCCAAGGCCATCGCCCAAAAGGGCTGATCAGCCCTGATCGGTTGCGGGCGGTTCCGGATGCTGGCTTTTCGCCGGATCGCCGGAATCGCCCAATCCCTTGCGCTTCCTGAGATTGGCGCGCAGCGCCGCCGCCAGCCGCTCGGCGCGCGCGTCTTTCGGGGTTTTCGCCGTCTTGTCGCTCATGGGTTGCCAATAACCCATCTTGTGGCCCCCGTCAGTGCTTGACAGCATCAAGACCGCCCGCCATAGGGCCGCTTCCCGCCCGCATGGCGGGCCGTTTCGGGCCGTGCTGCCGTAGCTCAGTGGTAGAGCGCATCCTTGGTAAGGCTGAGGTCGGGAGTTCAATCCTCCCCGGCAGCACCACCCCGAACATCTATCGGTGAAGGCGATGTTTGCTGATGATGCCGCGGTCGCCCGCATCGGTGAGGGGCTGATCGCCCAAACCCTGCCGAAACCGGAATGGACGCACGCCGCGCACGTGGCCGCCGCCGTCTATATCGTCACCGCCCGGCCCGATCTCCACCCCGAAGCCGACATGCCCGGCATCATCCGGCGCTACAATGTCGCCACCGGCGGGGTGAACAGCGATACCGCCGGCTATCACCACAGCATCACCTTGGCCTCCATCGCCGCCGTGCGCGCCGGGCTGCAGCCGGGGCTGGGGCTGGCCGCGCAGACCAACGCGCTGCTGGCCGGCATGCTGGGCGACAAATATTGGCCGGAGCGTTTCTGGAGCCGCGAAACGCTGTTTTCGGTGCCGGCGCGGCGCGGCTGGCTGCCTCCCGACACGGCGCCGCTGCCGTTCGCCGTTGCGCTCGGCTGACAAGGGCTTACACCTGTTCCCACATCGGGAGAGGGGTTTCATGAAGGCGATCATCACCACATTGCTGCTGCTGGCCGGCACCGCGGCGACGGCGCAGGAATACCAGCTGCCCGGCGTGCCGCCGCTGCGGGACCGGGTGGCGGCGCACGACCGGCTGGTGAAGGCGCGGCTTGACCGCGTGGTGCCGAAGATCATGCGCGAAGTCGGCGTGGACATGTGGGTGCTGGTGGCATCCGAATATAACGAGGATCCGGTGGTGAAGGCGATGCTGCCCACCACCTGGGCCTCCGCCCGGCGGCGCATGGTGATCATCTTCTTCGATCGCGGCCCCGAAAAGGGTGTCGAGCGGCTGGTGGTGGCGCGCTATCCGGTGGGCGATCTGTTCCCGGCGGCGTGGGACCCCGAAAAGCAGCCCGACCAGTGGGCGCGGGTGGGTGATCTGATCCGGGACCGCGCGCCCAAGCGCATCGCCGTCAACATCTCAAAGGATTTCGCGCTGGCCAACGGTCTGGCCGTGGGGGAACAGCAGCAGCTGATGGCGGCGCTCGGCCCGCTGGCCAGCCGGGTGGTCAGCCACGACCGGCTGGCGCTGGGCTTTCTGGAAACCCGCACCCCCGAAGACATGGCGGTTTACCAGGGCATCATGCGCGTCGCCCATGCGCTGATCCCGGAAGGCCTGTCGGAAAAGGTGATCACGCCGGGCGTGACAACCACGCAGGACGTGGTGTGGTGGTATCGCGAGCGGCTGGCCGATCTGCGCCAGGATGTGTGGTGCCAGCCTTCGGTGGACGTGCAGCGCGCCGACGGCCCCGGCATCGTTCCCGGCCGGCAGACGCTGCCCGACAATCCGGTGATCATGCCCGGCGATCTGCTGCACGTGGATTTCTGTGCCGGCATGCTGGGCCTGAAGACCGACACCCAGATGCTGGCCTATGTGCGACGCCCCGGCGAGACCGACGCACCGGCCGGGCTGAAGGCCGGCATGGCCGCGGCCAACAAGGTGCAGGACGCGCTGGTGGACAGCTTTGCCGACCGCATCACCGGCAACGAGGTGCTGGGCCGGGCGCGCGCCAAGGCCATCGGCTGGGGGCTGACACCGGTGATCTACACCCACAGCATCGGCCTGCACGGCCACGGCGCCGGGCCGTGGATCGGCGCGTGGGACAATCAGAACCCCGCCCCCGGCCGCGGCGAATATCGCATTTACCCGGATACCGCCTGGTCGATCGAGCTGGCAGCCGTGGCCAAGGTACCGGAATGGGGCAATGCGGAAGTGCGCTTCCCGCTGGAGGTGGACGGCTTCTGGAACGGCCAGAGCTTCCGCTGGATCGATGGCCGCCAGACGGAGCTGCTGCTGATCCCGCGGCGGGCGAAGTAGCGGCCGGCGCTACCGCGCCAGCCCCGTCTTTGCCGCCAGCCAGCGCGCCGCCTCCACCGGGGAGCGCTTGTCCTGCGGCCGGTCGGCCTGCCAGTTGGCGGTGCGCATCACCTCCACCGGGATGCGGCCATCATAGCGCGCCAGCCGGCGCACGAGATCGTCGCGGTGCGGCGCCACCAGCAGCAGCGCATCATAGGCCGGCAGGGCGGCGTGATCATCGGCCAGCAGCACGATATCGGCCCCGGCAAGGGCGCCATCGCTGGAATAGGCGGTGATCACGTCGGCCGAGCCATCCTTCAGCGCCGCCACCATCAGCACCGGCGTGAAGGCCCGGATGCGGGCGAATTCCAGGCCATAGCTGCGGCGCAGCGCCGCCCATTCGGCGCGCGACTGGAATTCCAGATCGGTGGCCAGCCGCAGGCGCGGGCGCACGCCGGCCAGATCGGATATCGTCTTCACGTGCAGCCGATCGGCATCGGCGCGTTTCATCGCCAGCGCATAGGCATTTTCAAACCCCAGCCGCGCCGCCACGGTGACCCCGTAACGCGCCTTCAGATCGCGGCTGAGGATCGGCAGCATCTGGCTGCGCGGCAGCACATCGCTGCGGCCCAGCGCCTGTGTCCACAGCGTGCCGGAATAATCGATGCCGATGTCGATGCCGCCGGCCGCCAGGCTCTGGAAGGCAATGCCCGAACCCAGGCCGGATCGCATCGCGGCCGGCACGCCCTGCCGGCGCAGATCGGCCGCGATCATTTCGGCCAGGATATATTGCTCGCTGAAGGTTTTGGTGCCGATCACCACCGGCGGCCGCGTGGCGGCGGGGCGACTGTGCCACCACCAGCCGGTCACCCCGCCGGCCAGCGCCGCCAGCAGGGCCAGGCCCTTGATCGCCGGCGCCCAGCGCCGCTGCGCGATGCCGGCCTGGCACCAGCCCAACGCCGCATCGACCACCAGCGCCAGCCCCGCCGCCGCCGCGCAGCCCAGCAGCACCTGCCGCCAATCCTGCAGCTGCAGCCCGGCAAAGATGGGATCGCCCAGGCTCTGCTGGCCCACCATCGTGGCCAGCGTGGCCGCACCGATCGTCCACACCGCCGCGGTGCGCACGCCGCCCATCACCACCGGCGCCGCCAGCGACAGTTCAACATGAAACAGGCGCTGCGCCGGGGTCATGCCGATGGCGCGCCCGGCCTCGCTCACGGCATCGGGCACGGCGGCCAGCCCGCCGGCGCCGCCGCGCAGCAGCGGCAGCAGGGCGTACAGCGACAGCGCCAGCAGCGACGGCAGCAGGCCGAGCGAGGGCACCGGCAGGCCGGTGAACTGCCGCAGCAGCACCAACAGCGGGAAGAACAGGGCGAGCAGCGCCAGCGCCGGCACGGTCTGCACCAGGCTGGCAAAGCCCATCACCGTGCGCCGCAGCCACGGCCGGCCGGGCATCAGCAGCACCAGCGGCACCGCCACCACAATGGCCAGCGCCAATGCCGCGGCGCTGAGCGCCAGATGCGCGGCCAGCGCCGCCGGCAGCGTGTCGAGCCCGTTGATCATGGCACCATCCCCGCCAGCCGCCGCGCCTGCGCCAGCGGCGATGCCACCAGCGCCTGCACCGCCCGGTGCGGATCGGCGGCCACCACGGCCGGCGGCCCGCTGGCGACGATGCGGCCGCCATCCAGCACCACCAGCCGGTCAGCCCGCAGCAGCGCATCGGCCAGATCATGGGTGACGATCAGGGTCGCCAGCCCTTCGGCCCGGTGCAGCGCCAGCAGACGGTCACCCAGCGCATCGCGGGTGTCGGGATCCAGCGCGCCGAACGGTTCATCAAGCAGCAGCAGCCTTGGCCGCGCCGCCAGCGCGCGGGCCAGGCCCACCCGGCTGACCTGCCCGCCCGACAGCTCGCCCGGAAAGCGGCTGGCCAGCGCCGGCGGCAGATCCAGCATCGCCATCAGTTCGGTCACACGCGCCTGGCGGTCGGCGCGCGGCCAGCGCAGCATCCACGGCACGGCCGCGATATTGTCGGCCACCGTCCAGTGCGGGAACAGGCCGCCGCCCTGCACGGCATAACCGATCCCGCGCCGCAGGGCGGCGGCATCGGCGGCGGCGATATCGGCCCCGGCAATGGCGACGCGGCCGCTGTCGGGCACCAGCAGCCGGTTGACCAGCCGCAGCAGGCTGGACTTGCCCGCGCCCGACGCGCCGACCAGCGCCACATATTCGCCCGGTGCCACCGCCAGATCGATCCCGGCCAGCACCGGCCGGCCGCCCAGCGCCAGCGTCACGCCGGCAAGTTCAAGCATGGGGGCAGCAGTGGCGGCAGGCGGGATCGGCATCGTTGCCCCCTTTGGCACGGCGCGCGCCCGGGGGCCAGCCGGCATCGGCGGGCCATCGGCACCACAAGACCACTGGTGCTGGCCTTCCGGCCCGGCTACCACCGCAGGCCATGGTGGGATCCCGTTCCTTGTTGCTGGCACTTGGCGCCGGCGCTGCCTCTGCACTGGCGTTTGCGCCGCTTGATATCTGGCCGCTGGGCCTGATCGGGCTGACGCTGTTGGTGTCTCTGGTGGTGAACGCCCCCGGCTGGCCGCGCGCGGCGTTGTTTGGCTGGCTGTTCGGCGTCGGCCAGTTCGCGATTTCGCTGAACTGGATCGCCACCGCCTTCACCTTTCAGGCCAAGATGCCGGCGGCGCTGGGCTGGGTCGCGGTGCTGGGCCTGTCGCTGTATCTGGCCCTGTTCATGGCGCTGCCGGCGGGGCTGGCGGCCGGGCTGGCCCGCAAGCCCCTGGCGCGCGGCCTGCTGCTGATCGGGGCCTGGGGCCCGGCCGAATGGCTGCGCGGCACGCTGCTGACCGGCTTTGCCTGGAATCCGCTGGGGGCGATGTGGCTGGCAACGCCGGTGGCGCAGGCGGCAGCGGTGGTGGGCGGCATCGGCCTGTCGCTGCTGGCACTGGTCGCGGCGACAGCGCTGCTGTGGCTGGGCACCGGGCCATCGCCGCGGCGGCGGCTGGCCGGCATTGGCCTGCTGGCGGCCATCGCGCTGGTGGGCCTGGCCGGCCGCAGCCGCATTCGCGACACCGCCTATCTCAGCGCGCCGGTGGTGGTGGTGCAGCCCGGCATCGGGCAGGACGAACGCTATGATCCCAGCGGCGCCGCCCGCCGGCTGGCGCAATATCAGGAGCTGACCCAGCGCGGCCTGCAACAGGTCAGCACGGCCACGCGGCCGGGGCTGGGCAGCGCCGCCGTCGCGCGCCAGTTGCTGGGCGGCGGCGCGGGGATGCGCAACCTCGACAGCAACAGCGGCTTTGCCGACGTGCCAGGCGGCAACACCAACGGCGATGCCGATCCGAATGCCGCCGCCGCGCCGACCCGCGATCCGGCGCTGATCATCTGGCCGGAAGGCGCCATCGATGATCTGATCGAGCTGGATCCGGCGGCGCGCCAGCGTGTCACCGCCGGCATGGGCACCGGCGATCTGCTGCTGGCCGGCGGCACTGGCGTGGTGCGCGGCACGCGCCCGCCGGCGCGCTATGCCAACAGCCTGTTCGTGCTGTCACACGATGGCCGCATCCTGGGCCGCTATGACAAGGCGCATCTGGTGCCGCTGGGCGAATATGTGCCGTGGCGGGCGCTGCTGGAGCCGCTGGGCATCGCCCGGCTGGTGCCCGGCGATTATGATTTTGCCGCCGGGCCGGGCCCGCGCACGCTGCGGCTGCCCGGGTTCACCAGCGTGTCGCCGGTGATCTGCTATGAAATCGCCTTCCCGCAGGCGGTGGCCAACCGCAGCGAACGCCCGGGATGGATCGCCAATGTCTCCAACGACGCCTGGTTCGGGGCGTGGGGGCCGCCGCAGCACCTGGCCCAGGCCCGCCTGCGCGCCATCGAGGAAGGCTTGCCCATCGCCCGCGCCACGCCCACCGGCATCAGCGCCGTGATCGACGGCTTTGGCCGCATCCTGGGCAGCGTGGCAGAAGGTGAAGCCGGCGTGATCGCCATGACCATGCCCACCCCGCAGCCGGAAACCCTGTTCGTGCGCATGGGCCTGTATCCAACATTGGTGACCGCGCTGCTGCTGCTGTTCGGCGCGCTGCGGATCGATCGGCAACAGCCGCCCGCCGGCCCCCGCCCGATCCGCCGCATCCCGGTTTGAGGTTACCGATAACGATATAAACATGTCGTTATGTTGCTTGCGCGGGACCGACGCCCTGCGTATGACGCTGGCCTGTTCCCGTCTTTGCGTGAAAGCCCCGCCCCATGACCCGCAGCAGCTTCATCTTCACGTCCGAATCGGTTTCGGAAGGCCATCCCGACAAGGTGGCGGACCAGATTTCCGATGCGGTGGTCGATCTGTTCCTGGGCCGCGACCCGGAAGCGCGCGTGGCCTGCGAAACGTTGACAACCACCAACCGCGTCGTGCTGGCCGGCGAAGTGCGCGGCCGCGGCATGATCGATGCCGCCGGCAATTGGGAACCGGGCGCGCAGGAAGAGATCCAGAAGGCGGTGCGCGAGACGGTGAAGCGCATCGGCTATGAACAGGCGGGCTTCCACTGGCAGAATTTGATTTTCGAAAACCATCTCCACCCGCAATCATCCGATATCGCGCAGGGTGTGGACGCCAGCGGCAACAAGGATGAAGGCGCCGGCGATCAGGGCATCATGTTTGGCTATGCCACCGACGAGACGCCCGATCTGATGCCGGCGACGCTCTATTATTCGCACAAGATCCTGCGCCGCATGGCCGAAGACCGCCACAATGGCACTGCGCCCTTCCTGGAGCCCGACGCCAAGAGCCAGGTGACGCTGCGTTATGAGAACGAGGTGCCGGTGGCTGCCACCGCCATTGTCGTGTCCACCCAGCATGCCGTCGATTACTGCACGCCGTGGGAAAAGGATGGGGAAACGGGCGGCGATGATGCCAAATATGCGCAGCTGCGCGATTATGTGATGGGCGTGCTGCACGATGTGCTGCCCGCCGGCTTCATCGGCGACGAGACGGTGATCCACCTCAACCCCACCGGCAAGTTCGAGATCGGCGGGCCTGATGGCGATGCCGGCGTGACCGGCCGCAAGATCATCGTGGACACCTATGGCGGCGCTGCCCCGCACGGCGGCGGCGCCTTCAGCGGCAAGGATCCGACCAAGGTTGATCGGTCGGCGGCCTATGTCTGCCGCTATCTGGCCAAGAATATCGTGGCGGGCGGCTTTGCCAAGCGCTGCACCATCCAGCTGAGCTATGCCATCGGCGTGGCGGCGCCGCTGTCGATCCATGTCGATCTGCACGGCACCGGCACGGTGGCGGAAAGCGCGGTGGAAGCCGTGCTGGGCGATCCGGCCCGGCTGGGCTTTGCGCTCACCCCGCGCGGCATCCGTACCCAGCTTGGCCTCAACCGCCCGATCTACCAGCGCACCGCCGCCTATGGCCACTTCGGCCGCACGCCGGATGCCGACGGCGGCTTCAGCTGGGAGCGCACCGATCTGGTCGCGGCGCTGAAGGCGGCGCTTTAAGCGACCCCGTCGAGATATTCGACGTCAGGCTTGCCGGCAAGGCAGGCCCCCAGGCCAGGCCCGGCGGCGCGGAAATGGTCAGACGCGCCATGCGCCTTCAGCGCATCGGCATCGGCATAGATTTCCAGCACCTTGTAGAGGGCGGGATCCGTCTTGGAACGGGTGAGCTGATAGCAGAGATTGCCCGGCTCGTTGGCGCGCACGGCCTGGGACAGGGTGCGGAACACGGCTTCGAATTCGTCGGCCTTGCCGTCAAGGATTTTCAGGGTGGCGATCACACCGATCATGTCAGTCTCCTGCAAAGGTGGCCGGCAGGCTGGCCCAGCCAGCCCGCGCGGCCAAGCTGGCGAAAAGATGGACGCTGGCGGCACCGCGATCTATCGTCTGCGCCAGCGTCCGGAGTCCTGAGATGAAGACTGCCTTGTTCCTGCTGGCCCTGGCGGCCGCGCCGGCTCCGGATTTTCGCATCGTGCCGGCCGATCAGGTGCAGTGGCAGCCGATCCCCGGCGGCATGGGTGCCCAAAGCGCGCTGATCGCCGGCAATCCGTCGCAGCCGGGCACCTATGTGATCCGGGTGAAATTCCCGCCGCACGTGATGGACCGGCCGCACAGTCACAGCCAGGCCCGGCATGTGACGGTGCTGCAAGGCCGCTGGTTCGCCGGCACCGGCACCATGTTCGATCCGGCGAAGGCGACGCCGCTGCCGGCCGGCAGCTATATGTTCCACCCCGCCGGCGGCGTGCACTGGGATGGTTCGAACAGTGACGAGGGCGCCATCGTGCAGATCATCGGCGAAGGCCCGGTGACCAGCAGCGATATAGATCCGGCGCTGGCGTCGTGGGTGAAACTGCCGAACTAGACCTTGGGCAGCGGCAGCGCCGCCGCCTCGTCCTCGATCTTCTTCAGCCCGCGCGCGAACAGCAGCCGGTCCGCCCCCTTGAAGCCGAAGCGCCAGATGATGAAGCCATAGCTGCCCAGGATGGCCACCAGGCCGATCGACAGCTGGATCGGTTCCGGCGTGCGCAGCACCAGCGCGCCCACCGCCGCCGCCGGCAGCGCCGCCACCACCAGCGACAGGCGCCAGCCGGCGACCTTATGGCCCAGTGTCGCCTGCAGCAGCCGCGATTTCGCCACCGATTGCAGCAGCGCCGCCGCGGCCAGCGCCAGCGCCGCGCCCACGCCGCCGCCCAGCGGGCCGGGCATCGGCACCAGCAGCAGGGTCAACCCGGCCTGAACGATCAGGCCGATGATCGACCACATCAGGTTGCGGCCGCGCGCCGCATAGATCAGGGCGCCTTCCGCCACTGCCGCCTGCGCCGCGAACAGCTCCACCGTCAGCAGCACGGCCAGCACCGTCACCCCGGCGGCAAAGGCCGGGCCGAACAGGCCCAGCCAGGCCTTGCCGGGAATGCCCAGGCCCATCACCGCGCCCAGCTGCACCGCCGCCACCCAGAAGCTGATCTGGCGGACATGGCTGGCCACCTTCGGCAGGTTGCCGGCCGCGATGTTGCGGGTGAGCACCGGGCCCAGGATGGGATCGAAACTGGATTTCAACCGCTGCGGAAGCGAGGCGATCTGCTGCGCGACATAATAGATGCCCACCACTTCGGCCGGGGCAAAGCGGCCGAGGATGAAGATGTCGAGCCGGCGCGCCCCCCATTCGGCGATATCGGCACCGGCCAGCGGCACATTGGCCTTGGCCAGCTGCCACAGCCGCAGCGGATCCGGGCGCCAGCCGGCGGGCCAGCCGAACCGCTCCAGCGCTGGCGGCAACGAGGCGAGGAAGGCCGCCACCATCGACAGCAGATAGGCGATCAGCATGCCTTCGCCCCTGAGGGCAGTGAAGGCCAGCGCCAGCGCAGCGATCGACAGCACCCAGGGTTCGATGATCGAACGGGCGCGCACCTGCGCCCCGACATCGTGGTGGAAGGCCAGGCCCGCCAGCGCCAGGTCGGTCAGCGCGATGAACGGCACGATCAGCCCGAACCAATGTTCCTGAACGGAAAGATGGCTGGCCGGAAACAGCAGTTGCGGCCACAGCGACAGCAGCCCGGCCCCGGCCAGCGACACCAGAAATGCCAGCAGCAGGGCGTCTGCCAGCGCCGCCGCCTCTGCGCCGGGGCGGCGCGCCATATCCTCGGCAAGGCCGCGCTTCAGGCCCAGCGTGGCCAGCATCGCCACCAGTTCAACCGCCATCGTTGCATAGGCAAAGCGGCCGAGCGATTCGGCGCCATAGAGTCGGCCGGCGATGAACAGGAACGGCATGCGCGCGGCCAGCCGCAGCAGATAGCCAAAGAAGCTGGTGCGCCCGCCCTTGGCCAGTGCCGCGGTCTCCGCCGCCTCGCGAGACGCGCCGGTGTCAGCCAATGTGCACCCGGCGGTAGCGGCCGTGCAGGTACAGCAGCGGCTCGCGGGCCTTGTCGAGCGCCAGGCGAGTCACCCGGCCGACGATGATGCGATGGTCGCCGCCATCATGATCGGCGTGCAGCGTGCAGGCAAAGGCGGCCTTGGCGCTGGCCAGCACCGGCACCCCGTCCCAATCACGCCAATCATGCTCGCCGAACCGGTCGATGCCCTTCCTGGTGAAACGGTCGGCCACGGCCTGGCCATCGAAATCGAGGATGTTGATGGCAAAGCGGCCGGATTCGCGCAGCACCGGCAGGGCGGACGCGCCGGTGGCCGGGCAGAACAGCAGCAGCGGCGGATCCAGGCTGACGGAGGTGAAGCTGTTGGCAGTCAACCCCACCCGTTCGCCGCTGGCCGACTGGCTGGTGACCACGGTGACGCCGGTGGCAAAACAGCCGAACGCATCGCGCAGCAGGCGCGCGTCGAACAGGGCATCATCGGCGGTCACAGCATTGATCATCGGCGTCCCCTATCCCGAATCGCGCGTCCGTCAAAGTTGCGGATGCCGGGTGCGGCGCTATCGTGTGGGCGAACCAAGATCAGAGAGCCTGTGACATGTGTTGCCCAGCCTGATTCTGCGGGCGGCGCGATCGCTGCGCCAGTTGCGCCGGCTGCGGGTGACGCAGCCCGATTGATCCGGGCCTGGGCAATCTTTCCACCATCATTCACAATTTTGCACTTTGCTTCCCGCGTAACCTTTGGCACAGAGATGTAACCAAAGATAGCGCGACGGGGGGTCAGATGCGGGTTGGTGTTCTTCACCAGGAACCGGCGGAAGCAAGCCGGATTTCCGTGGCGTTGGTGCGTGCCGGCCACAAGCCGGTGGCATTCACCAACGGCCGGGCCTTGAACGAAGCGCTCGTTAACGAACATTTCGATGTGCTGCTGATGCGCTGGGACGGAGAGGCGCTGAGCGGCGTGGCCCTGATGCACCGGCTGCGCGCCAAGCTGTCGGCGCCGCCGTCGATCGTCATGCTGGTCGATCCGCTCGCGCCCGGCGGCATTGCCGAAGGTGCCGACATGGTGCTGGACAGCGCCAGCGAGCACAGCATCACCGATGCGCTGGCGCGCTTCAGCGGCCGCGGCAACGGCAGCGCGCGGATCGAACAGTTCGACGATATCCAGTTCGATGCCCGCATCAGCCAGGTGACCGTGCGCGGCCATCCGGTGCTGCTCACCGCCACGGAATTCGCGCTGGCGCTGCTGCTGATGCGCAATATCGGCCAGGCGCTGTCCCGCGATGCCATCATGATGGCGGTGTGGGGCCGCCGCGATGAACCCGGCAGCCGCACGCTTGATGCCCATATCGCCCAGGTCCGCAAGCGGCTGATGCTGCGCCCGGAACAGGGCTGGCGGCTGTCGAGCGTCTATGGCTTCGGCTATCGGCTCGACCGGGTGGCCGGGCCGGCCTGAGCCTCAGAAGCCCTGCGCCTGCAGCCACGCCCGCACTGCCGGCCCGACATCCTCGCGCTCCAGCGCCAGGGCGATGTTGGCCGTCACATGGCCGGCCTTGTCCCCGCAATCAAATCGGGTGCCGGTGAAGGTCAGCGCGTGGAAGGGCTGGTTGCCGATCATTTCGGCCATCGCGTCGGTCAGCTGGATCTCGCCGCCGGCACCGCGCTTGCCCTGCGCCAGCACGTCCATCACCTCGGGCTGCAGGATATAGCGGCCAATGGCGGCAAGGCGGGACGGCGCCAGACCGCGCGCCGGCTTTTCAACCAGGCCCTTCACCTCGGTCACCAGCCCGTCCTGCACGCCCGGTGAGACGATGCCATAGCGGTGGGTGTGTTCGTCCGGCACTTCCAGCACCGAAATCACATTGCCGCCCAGCTGCTGGTAGGCGTCGTGCATTTCCTTCAGGGCCGGGTTGGCCGGGTTCCACAGCAGCTCGTCGGGCAGCAGCACGGCGAAGGCATCGCGGCCCACCACATGGCGCGCGCACCACACGGCGTGGCCCAGCCCGGCCGGATCCTGCTGGCGCACATAGACCATGCGGCCCGGTTCGATCTGGGTGGCCTGCAGCGTCGCCAGCTCGGCAGTCTTGCCCTTGGCGGTCAGGCTGTCGACCAGCTCGCGGGCAATGTCGAAATAATCCTCCAGCGCGCCCTTGCCGCGGGCGGTGACGAACACCAGCCGCTCGATGCCGGCGGCCAGCGCCTCGTCCACGGCATATTGCAGCAACGGCTTGTCGACGACCGGCAGCATCTCCTTCGGCATCGCCTTGGTGGCCGGCAGGAAACGTGTGCCCTGGCCGCCCACCGGAAACACTGCGGTCTTGACTGGTTTTATCGACATTCTGCCCTCCCGTGCGGCCCGCACTCATTGTCAACCGCCGCAACGGGTCAAGCGAAACTTGGCCAAAGCGGTTCCATCGCCTGATCAAACGACCGGAAAGCGCAGCAGCCGGCCGGCTTCCACCACCAGCGCGGTGGCCGGGCCGGCCAGCGCCGTGCGCAGCGCCGGATCGGCGATGTCGAGCCCGCCGGTGAAGGCACCATAGGCCGGCAGGATCAGCTTGGCCGGCGCCAGCGCAAAGCAGCGCCGGGCGATGTGGCGGCCGCGATGGCGGATGACCAGCTTGGGATGGAAATGGCCCGAAACTTCCGGCGCCGGATCGCCGGGATCGGCCTCATGCCGCAGCACCAGCGGGCCGATCCGCGCTTCTGCCAGCACGCGGCCGCCCAGGCTGCCGGCGGCATCGTCGTCGTGGTTGCCGGTCACCCACCACCAGTCGAGGCTGCGGGTCATGCTCATCAGCGCCCGCCGGGTTGCATCGGCCAGCCGGTCGGGGCCGCTGCGATCATGGAAGGAATCGCCCAGGCTGACAACGCGCGTCGCCCCCGTGGTCTCCACCGCGGCGATCAGCGCGGCAATCGTGTCGGCCGTGGCGTGCGGCGGCAGCAACCAGCCCCTTGCGGCAAAATGGCTGGCCTTTTCGAAGTGGAGATCGGCCACGAACAGCGTGCCCTGCGCCGGCCACCACAGCGCGCCGCAGGCCAGCGGCTGCAGCGATTCGCCGGCGAACGAAAAGGAAACAGGCATGGGGTTGCGTTAGGGCCGCGGGCGCGCTGCGGTCAATCGATCTTCATCGCTTCGGCAATCAGTGCCTCGGCCTCCAGCAGCAGCGCCGAATCGGCGCTGTCGCCCACGCGTTCCCGCCCGATGGTGAGCAGCGACGGCACCGCCAGCGGCGTCACATGATCGGCGCGCACATGGGTGAGGCGGGCATGGGCCTGATCCAGCAGGCTGGCCAGCCGCGCCACGTCGGTCAGCTTGCCGCGCGCGTCGGTCCAGGCGGCGGTGAGCAGCAGATGATCGGGCTCGTGCCGGCGCAGCACGTCATAGATGAGATCGGCGGACACGCTCATCGCCTTGCCGCTCTTGTGCACGCCGGGCTGGGTGCGCTCGATGAGGCCGCCGATGATGGCGACTTCGCGGAAGGCGCGGCGCAGGAAGGGGGAGGCGGCGAGCCATTCGGCCAGCTCGTCCTCCAGAACGGTGGGATCGAACAGCGGGCGCGGATCATCGACCGGATCAAGGCTCCATGCCGCCATGGCATAATCCGACGCGACAAAGCCCAGCGGCTTCAGGCGTGCGCGCTCCATGCGCTGTGTCACCAGCATGCCCAGCGTCTGGTGGGCGGCAGCACCGGCAAAGCCATAGACGACCATGTACCAGCGGCCATCGCGCAGGAATGTCTCCACCAGCACATCGTCGCGGCCGGGCAGGCGCGACACGCGGGCCTGGATCGCCAGCCATTCGCGCACGTCGGGCGGCATGTCGGCCCAGCGGTCGCGATCGTTCATCAGGCCGCGCACGCGGGCCGCCAGCCGCGTTGTCATCGGCATGCGCCCGCCCATATAGGCCGGCACCTTGGGCGTGCCGCGCCCCAGCCGCACATGGACATCGCCGCCATCAAAGCCGGTCACTTCCAGCACCTGGCCGGCGAACATGAAACTGTCTCCGGTGCGCAGCTGGCCGGCGAAATATTCCTCCACCTGGCCCAGCTTGCGCCCGCCCCGCCCCGGTCTGCCGGTGCCGAACACGACATTCATCGTCACGGCTTCCACGATCGTCCCGCTGTTCATCCGCCACTGGCGGGCCAGCGCGGCCGAACGCAGGCGCATGCGGCCATCGGGCATGGTCAGCAGCCGCTGATAGCGTTCATAGGCCTGCAGCGCATAGCCACCGTTGACCGTGTAGCCGAGTACGGCATCGAAGCTGGCCCGCGTCAGCCCGGCATAGGGCGCGGCGCGCTTCACCTCGTCATAGAGCGCATCGGGGAAGAACGGCCCGGCCACCGCGCAGCCGACGACATGCTGGGCCAGCACATCCAGCGTGCCGGGGCGGAAGCCATCGGGATCAAGTTCACCGGCCTCGACAGCGTCGCGCGCCGCCAGCGCCTCCAGATATTCGAAGCGGTTGCCCGGCACGATCAGGCAGCGGCTGGCCTCGTCCATGCGGTGGTTGGCGCGGCCGGTGCGCTGCAACAGGCGCGAGGCTCCCTTGGGCGCGCCCATCTGGATGACAAGATCGACATCGCCCCAATCCAGCCCGAGATCGAGGCTGGCGGTGGCGACGATGGCGCGCAGCCGCCCGGCGGCCATCGCCGCCTCCACCTTGCGGCGGGCTTCGGGGGCGAGGCTGCCGTGGTGGATGCCGATGGGGAGCGCATTGTCGTTCTCCGCCCACAGGTCGCGGAAGACGAGTTCGGCCACGGCGCGGGTGTTGACGAAGACGATGGCCAGCCGCGCGGCTTCGATACGGCGCATCACGGCGCGCGCCGCCCAGCGGCCGTTGTGGCCGCCCCACGGGATGCGATCATCGATCACCAAAATGTCGATGGCCGGATCGGCGCCGCCCGTCGCCACCACGATCTCCACCTGATCGGCATCGGCATCCGGCGCCAGCCAGCCGGCCCAGGCTTCCGGATCGGCGATGGTGGCCGACAGGCCAACCCGCTGCAGCGCCGGCGCCAGCCGCTGCAGCCGGGCCAGGCACAGCGACAGCTGGTCGCCGCGCTTGGTGGTGCCGAACGCATGGATTTCATCGATGATCACGCGCTTCACGCCGGCCATCATCGCTGCCGCATCGGGGCTGGACAGCAGATTGGCCAGGCTTTCCGGCGTGGTGAGCAGAATGTGTGGCGGGCGTTCCTTCTGCCGGGTCTTGCGCGCCGCCGGCGTGTCGCCGGTGCGGGCTTCCACCGTGATGGCGAGGCCCATCTCGTCAATCGGCGTCAGCAGGTTGCGCTGCACGTCCACCGCCAGCGCCTTCAGCGGCGAAACATAAAGCGTGTGCAGGCATTGCGCGGGCGACAGCGCCAGTTCGGCCAGGCTGGGCAAGAAGCCGGCCAGGGTTTTGCCCGCGCCGGTGGGGGCCGTCAGCAGCGCATGGCGGCCGCGCGCTGCCGCCGCCAGCATGGCGCACTGATGCTCGCGCACGGCCCAGCCGCGCTGCGCGAACCAATTGCTGATGGCGGCCGGCAGTTCCACGCTGCGACCCATGGCGTGGGTGACAGGCCTGGCGCAAGCCGGCAAGGTGGCACGCATGGCGCTCGACTGGATCCTGCCGCGGCCCGAAGGCCTGTATCTGCCGGGCATCGATGCCTGGGTTGATCCCTCCCGCCCGGTCAGCCGCGCCATCGTCACCCACGGCCATGCCGATCACGCCCGCGGCGGCCATGGCAATGTGCTGGCCACGCCGGAAACGCTGGCGATCATGGCACAGCGCTTCGGGCCGCAGGCGGGCGCACAGCCGCTGGCCTGCCGCGAGCGCATCGATCTGGGCGATGGCCTGGCGTGCCAGCTGCTGCCCGCCGGCCATGTGCTGGGATCGGCGCAGGTCGTGCTGGAAAAGGCCGGCACCCGCGTGATCATTTCGGGCGATTACAAACGCCGCTTTGATCCCACCTGCGCCGCCTTCGAACCGCTGCCTTGCGACATCTTCATCACCGAAGCGACATTCGGCCTGCCGGTGTTCCGCCATCCCGACACCGCCGGCGAAATCGCGAAATTGTTGGCGGCGCTGGCCGCCAATCCCGATCGCTGCGTGGCGGTGGGGGCCTATGCGCTGGGCAAGGCGCAGCGGGTGATTGCCGAGCTGCGCCGCGCCGGGCACGACGCCCCCCTCTATCTGCACGGCGCCATGACGGCGCTTTGCGCGCTGTATGAAGCGCATGGCGTCGCGCTGGGCGATCTGCGGCCGGTCGGCACACTGAAGGGGGATGCGCTGAAGGGCCAGATCATCATCGCGCCGCCATCGGCACTGCGCGACGTGTGGAGCCGGCGCCTGCCTGATCCGATCACCGCCATGGCATCGGGCTGGATGCGCGTGCGCCAGCGCGCCGTGCAATCGGGGATCGAGCTGCCGCTGGTGATTTCCGACCATGCCGATTGGGACGAGCTGACCGCCACCATCACCGAATTGAACCCGGCCGAAGTGTGGGTGACACACGGCCGCGAAGACGCGCTGGTCCATTGGTGCGGCCTGCACCAGCGCCGGGCGCGGGCGCTGGATCTGGTCGGCCGCGAGGATGAGGACGATTAGGCCCGGCCCGGGCACTGCCCCTTGCATCGCCGCCCGCACATGGCAAAGACGCAGGCCATGTTTGCCGCCCTTCGCCCCCTGCTGTTCGCTCTGGATCCGGAAGCGGCGCACAATCTGACCATGGCCGCCCTGAAAACCGGGCTGGTGCCGGCCGCCGCCGCCGATGATCCCGTGCTGGCGACATATGTCGCCGGGCTGGCGCTGCCCAACCCGATCGGGCTGGCCGCCGGGTTCGACAAGGATGCCGAAGTGCCCGATGCGATGCTGAAGCTGGGCTTTGGCTTTGTCGAATGCGGCAGTGTCTGCCCGCGCCCGCAGCCGGGCAACCCGAAACCGCGCCTGTTCCGGTTGCTGGAGGACGAGGCGGTGATCAACCGCTTCGGCTTCAATTCCAAGGGGCTGGAGTTCGCCCACGCCCGCCTGACGGCGCGACAAGGCCGGCCCGGCATCGTTGGCATCAACCTGGGCGCCAACAAGGACAGCACAGACCGCACCGATGATTATGTCGTGGCGCTGCGGGCGCTGGCACCGCTGGCATCCTATGTCACGGTCAACATCTCCTCCCCCAACACGCCGGGCCTGCGCGCCTTGCAGGATGGCGCGGCGCTGGCCGATCTGATCGCGCGGGTGGTGGCGGCGCGCGGCCGGCTCGAGGTGCCGCTGTTCGTGAAGGTCGCGCCCGATCAGGGTGAGGATGATTGGGCCACCATCGCGCGCGCCTGCATGGATGGCGGCGTCGATGGCCTGATCGTGTCCAACACCACCGTCTCGCGCCCGCCGCTGGCCAGCGCCCATGCCGGGGAGACCGGCGGCCTGTCGGGCAAGCCGCTCAAGCCGCTGGCGCTGGCGGCGCTGCAGCGCTTTCATGCCGAAACCGGCGGGGCGCTGCCACTGATCGCGGTTGGCGGGATTGCCAGCGGCGCGGATGCCTATGCCCGCATCCGCGCCGGGGCGAGCGCGGTGCAGCTCTATTCGGCGCTGGTCTATCACGGGCCGGGCCTGGTGACGCGCATCAAGGCCGAACTGGCCGCCCTCTTGCGCCGCGACGGCTTTGCCAGCGTGAGCGCAGCCGTCGGTTCTGCAGTTTAGCCACTTTTCAGCGTCGCAAAACGGCCTAAGGTGCGTGTCTCATGAAGCGCATCCTCACCCTCGCCGTCTCCCTCCTCGCCGTGGCCGCCAGCGCCCAGCCGATCCCCAAGGACGCTGACAGCGGCCCGGTGCAGGCCGCAGCCACTGCCGGGGCCGGGCCGTTCACGGCCGTCGTCTCGGCCGCCAACCCGCTGGCATCGGAAGCCGGCATCTCCATCCTGAAGGCCGGCGGCAGCGCGGCAGACGCCGCCATCGCCACCATGCTGGCGCTGACGGTGGTGGAACCGCAATCCTCCGGCATCGGCGGCGGCGGCTTCATCGTCTATCAGCCGGCCAAGGGCCCGCTGACCACCATCGATGGCCGCGAAAAGGCGCCGGGCGTGGCCAAGCCGGGCCAGTTCCTCGGCCCCGATGGCCGGCCGATGCCGTTCATGGCCGCCGCCACCGGTGGCCGCAGCGTCGGCGTGCCGGGCAATGTCGCGGCCGCCTATGAAGCGCACAAGCGCTTCGGCAAGCTGCCGTGGGCGCGGCTGTTCGATCCCGCCATCCGCCTCGCCGAAGGCTTTCCGATCTCGCCGGCCATGGCCCGCTTCATCGCCTTCGGGCAGGACAGTCTGAAACAGGCCGGCCCCGAAGGCCGCGCGCTCTATTTTGATCAGAATGGCGCGCCGCTGCCGGCCGGCATGATCTTCCGCAACGCCAAGCTTGCCGCCACGCTGCGCCTGATCGCGAAAAACGGCCCCACCGCCTTCTACAAGGGGCCGATCGCCGCCAGCATCGTCAAGACAGTGAGCGCCGCCGATTTCAACCCGACCGCGATGACGCTGGCCGATCTTGCCGCCTACAAGGCCGAGGTGCGCGAGCCGGTGTGCGGCACCTACCGCCAGTACAGGCTGTGCGGCATGGGCCCGCCGTCGTCGGGCGGCACCGGCGTGCTGGCCATGCTGAAGCAGCTGGAACGCTTCGACATGAAGGGGCTGGGCAAGGACAATCCGGTGGCCTGGCATCTGTTCGCCGAAAGCCAGCGCCTGGCCTATGCCGACCGCGAGAAGTGGATCGGCGATCCCGGCTTCGTGAGCGTGCCGACCAAGGGCCTGGCGGATCCGGCCTATCTCACCGCCCGTTCGGCGCTGATCAGCGCCGGCAGCCGCATGGCCAGGGCCGAGCCCGGCATGCCCGCCGGTGCGCCGGTCGCCCGTGTCAACGCCGCCGACAATGAAGTGGCCGGCACCACCAATTTTGCGGTGGCCGATGCCGCCGGCAACATCGTCACCTGGACGTCCACGGTCGAAAAGACCTTCGGTTCCGGCCTTGTCGCCGAAGGTTTTGTGCTCAACAACGAGCTGACCGATTTCAACTTCGCGCCGGAAGACCAGGGCAAGCTGACCGCCAATGCCGTGGCGGCGGGCAAGCGCCCGCGCTCCGCCATGTCGCCCACCATCGTCTATGATGCCAGCGGCAAGCCGATCCTGGCCATCGGCGCAGCCGGCGGCGTGACCATCGTGGCGCAGGTGGCCAAGGCCATCATCGGCGTGCTTGATTGGGGCCTGCCCGTGGAGGAGGCCATCGCGCTGCCGCAGCTGATCGCCATCGGCGACCGGCTTTCGGTGGAAAAGGGCACGATGCTGGAAACCATGATCCCGGCGCTGACCGCCATGGGCCACAAGCCGGTGGCCACCGCGCTGCCGCTGAAGCTGAACGGCGTGCAGCGCGTGGCCGGCGGCTGGCGCGGCGGTGCCGACGCGCGCAGCGAAGGGCGCCCGGCCGGATACTGAACAACCAAGCGAGGGGGCGCGAAACGCCCTCCGGGGAGAGAATGATGTTGCCGAAACTGCCGCCGATGCGGCCCGCCGCGCTTGCGGCCAGGGTTGATGCGACGCCCAATCTGGTGACCCTGTTCCTTGATCGGGCGGACGCCCAGCCGGCAGCGCCCTTCCTGTCCGCCAAGGTGGGCGGCCAGTGGCAAGTCATCAGCTGGGGCGAGGCGCGCGACATCGTGGCCAGCCTGTCGGCGGCGCTGATCGATGCCGGCATCAAGCGCGGCGACCGGGTGTGCCTGATTTCGGAAAACCGGCCCGAATGGTGCCTGGGCGATCTGGCCATCATGGCGGCCGGCGCCATCACCGTGCCGGCCTACACCACCAACACCGAAGCCGATCACACCCATATCCTCACCAACAGCGGCGCGCGCGCCATCCTCGTCTCCGGCCCCAAGCTGGCCAAGGCCGCCCTGCCGGCGGCGCTGGCCACCGAACAGTGCCGCATCGTCGTCGCCATGGAGCCGGTGCAGGAGGTGCAGGGCCTGACCATCCATCACTGGGGCCAGCTCATCGCCGGCCGCGCTGCCCTGCGCGAGGCGGACCGTGCCGCGCTCAGCGCCCGCGCCACCATGCGGCGCGAGGATCTGGCCTGCATCATCTACACCAGCGGCACCGGCGGCCTGCCGCGCGGCGTGCGCCAGCACCACGGCGCGATTCTGCGCAACATCGCCGGCGCCATCACCGTGATCGAACAGGATTTCTTCCCCGGCGACGTGCCGGGTGAGCTGTTCCTGTCGTTCCTGCCGCTGTCGCACAGCTATGAACACACCGCCGGCCAGTACATGCCGATCGGCATGGGCGGCCAGATCGCCTATGCCGAAGGCCTGGAAAAGCTGGCCAGCAATATCGAGGAGGTGCGCCCCACCTTCATGGTGGTGGTGCCGCGCCTGTTCGAAGTGCTGCGCATGCGCATCGCCAAGCAGATCGAGAAGCAGGGCGGCCTGGCGATCACCCTGCTCAACCAGGCGCTTGCCATCGCCCGCAAGGAAGCCCGCGGCGAGAAATTGTCGCTGGCCGAAAAGCTGATCGATCAGGCGCTGGAGCGCTCCATCCGCAAATCCATCCGCGCCAAGTTCGGCGGCCGGCTGCGCGCCATGGTGGCCGGCGGCGCGCCGCTGAACCCGGAAGTCGGCATCTTCTTCACCGCCATCGGCATCCCCATCCTGCAAGGCTATGGCCAGACCGAAGCCGGCCCGGTGATCAGCTGCAACCGCCCGCGCGCGCTGCTGAAGATGCACACCGTCGGCCCGCCGCTGGAGCAGGTGGAGATCAAGATCGCCGGCGACGGCGAGATATTGGTGCGCGGCGAACTGGTGATGGACGGCTATTGGATGAACGATGCCGAAAGCCACAAGGCGCTGAAGGACGGCTGGCTCTACACCGGCGACATCGGCCACATCGATCGCGACGGCCATCTGGTGATCACCGATCGCAAGAAGGACATCATCGTCAACGACAAGGGCGACAATGTCGCGCCGCAGCGCGTCGAAGGCATGCTGACCCTGCAGGACGAGATCGCCCAGGCCATGGTCTATGGTGACCGCCGGCCCTATCTGGTGGGCGTGGTGGTGCCGGAAGCCGAATGGGCGCTGTCGTTCGCGCGCGACAAGGGGCTGCCGGCCGATCTGCACAAGCTGCAGAACGAGCCCGAGTTCGTGCGCGCCGTGCAGGCCGCCGTGGACCGGGTGAACCAGCGCCTGAGCGTGATTGAAAAGGTGCGCCGGGTGATCATCGCCGACGAGGCCTTCACCACCGACAACCAGCAGCTGACCCCCAGCCTGAAGATCCGCCGCCACGTGCTGCGCCAGGTTTATGGCGAGCGGCTGGACCGGCTGTACAAGGACTGACGCGCCGGCCAGCCATGCGCGTGCGGCGGTACCAGCACCGGCCGGCCGTGCCGGGCCATGATGTCGTGCTGCAGGTTGAGGCCAGTGTTGGCGGCACGCGCTATCAGCTGCTGCTGGATGGCCGGCCGGCGGCCAGCGCCAGTGCCGGCCTGAACGATCCCGATCCGCTGGGCGTGCGCTGCCTGCAGCTGCTGCTGCCGGATGGCCGCGCGCTGCGGGTGGAGGCCGGCTACAACAGCTGGACCGGCACCGGCGCCCGCGCCTTCGTGGACGGCGCGCTGCTGTGGGAAAGCCACCCCGGCCGGCTGCTGGCGCCGCCGGCGGCCGTGAGGCGCCTGAACAACCCGCAGCGCAGCGCGGCGGCGCGCGCCAGCCTGGCGCAGATGCGGCGCAACTGGCCGGCGATGGCCTGCGATGCCGGCATCGGCCTGCTGTTCTACGCGGTGGCCAGTGTCGCCGATCTGCCCACCGCCGCCATCGTGTCGGCACTGGCCGGGTTGGCGCTGGCGGTGGTGCAGCGCTTCGTCACCGTCGATCTGCTCGGCGGGCTGGCGCGGTTCGGCATTGTCATGGGCCTGGTGTCGGCCGGGCTGGCCATCGCCTTCCGGGATGACCGGGCGGTGATGATGCGCTCCACGGTGCTGGGCGCGATTTCGGCGCTGGCCTTCCTGGGCGATGCGGCGCTGGGCGGGCGCTGGCTGGGCCGGGGCATGGCCACCTACATGCCCACCCCGATGCAGCCGCGCCGGCTGGCGCTGGGCATGGGGCTGCTCGGCCTCGCCATGGCGGGCAGCGAACAGGGCGTGATCTGGCGGGGCGGCAGCGACCTGTGGCTGACCTACACCACCTTCATCGAAACGCCGGTGACCATCCTGATCGCCATGCTGGTGATGCGCTGGGCGCGGGCCTGAGCCATCGCCGCCGTGACCGCAGCGCGGCTTATTGCGGCGGCGGCGGCGGCGCTGTCACGCTGTCATCAGGCACATCGATCACCGGCGGCGGGCTGTTGGGATTGCCGTTCAGGTCCACCGTCATGCCCTGCAGATCGGTGGCCAGCGCGTCCATGTCCACCTCGATCGGCGCGGCTTCCGGTTCGGCGATCAGCTTGCCTTCCGATTGCAGCGCCCGGGTCATGAAGCCCTTCCACATCCGCGCCGGCAGGCCGCCGCCGACAATGGCGCCCGACATTGGCGAATTGTCGTCATTGCCCACCCAGATGCCCACCACCAGATCGCCGGCAAAGCCGATGAACAGCGCGTCGCGGTGGTTCTGCGTCGTGCCGGTCTTGCCCCAGGCCGGCATCGGCAGCCGCGCCGCATTGCCGGTGCCGTTGCGCACCACTGATGCCAGCAACTGCATGATATCCTCGCGCACCGGCCAGGTTTCGCGCGTCTCCTCGGGCGGGGTCACCTTGTCGGGCCAGGGATCGGCGCGCCACAGGCCGGTGGCCTTCACCGGATAGCGGCCGCGCGCCACGGCGGCGAAGGCGCGTGTCATGTCGATCAGCGGGATCGGCGTCGTGCCCAGCGCCATCGCCGGATAGATGCTCACCCCGCCATCGATGCCCAGCTTCTTCACCTGTTTCGCGACCTGCGCGATGCCCACCTCCTGCGCCAGCTTCACTGCGGCGATGTTGGAGGAGGCGGCAAAGGCGGTGGCCAGGCTGATGGTGCCGCGGAAGCGCAGATCGTCGTTCTTGGGCGCATAGCATTCGCCCGGCTTCTGGCCCGGCTCGCACAGTTCGATGGGTTCATCGACAATCGTGTCCGAAGGCTTCTTGCCCGCCTCCAACGCCGCCAGATAGACGAACAGCTTGAACGAGCTGCCCGGCTGGCGCTGGGCCTGGGTGGCGCGGTTGAAGCTGGATTGCTTGTAATCGGTGCCACCGACCATGGCGACCACCCGGCCATCCAGCCGCATCGCCACCAGCGCCGCCTGATTGACGTTCAGGCCGCGCGCCCGGGCCAGACCATCTTTCAGAATATCTTCGGCGCTCTGCTGCAGCTTGGGATCCAGCGTGGTGCGCACCACCGTCTCGCCATAATCGGCCTCGGTGGCATCGCGTGCTTCCGGCAGCACCCAATCGGCGAAATAGCTGCCCGATGGCAGCTGCTTGCGCCCCGGGCGATAATCGGCCGGCCGCGCCGCCTTGGCCTGCGCCGCCGTGATCGCGCCGGTTTCCACCATGGCGGCGATCACCTGCTTCGCCCGCTCCCGCGCTGCTTCCAGGTGGCGCGACGGGGCGAGGCGCGACGGCGCCTGCACCAGGCCGGCCAGCATCGCCGCTTCCCCGATGGTCAGCTGTTCGGGCGCCTTGTCGAAATAGGTGCGCGCCGCCGCGCGGATGCCATAGGCGCCGTCACCGAAATAGACCGACGAGAGATAGTTTTGCAGGATCTCGTCCTTGGACAGCCGCGCTTCCAGATAGAGCGCGATGATGATTTCCTGCAGCTTGCGCTTGATCGAACGTTCCGACGACAGGAAGCTGGTCTTGGCCAGCTGCTGGGTGAGCGTCGAGCCGCCCTGGCGCACGCCGCCGGCGGCGGCGTTGGTGACAAAGGCGCGCAGGATGCCGACCGGATCGACCCCCCAATGCTCGCGGAACCGGCGGTCCTCGATGGCGATGAAGGCGTTGGGCACATGCGGCGGCAGCGCGGCGATCTTCACCGGCTCCTCCTTATAGTCCCCGCGCCGCGCGATCGGCTTGCCGTTCATGTCGGTGATGATCAGGCTGGGCTGCTTGGCCGGTTCCAGCGCGCGGCCCAGCGGCGCGGTCGCCACCAGCCAAGCCAGCGTGGCGCCGAACAGCAGCACCACCAGGCCAACCGCCCACCAGCGGTACGGGCGGACCAGCGCCCACACGGCAGCAAGGCGGGCGGGCAGGCCGGCCATCAGGCGCGTTCCCGCGTTGCCGAGAAGCGGATGCCGGGGAAGCGGCCCGTCACGAAATTCAGCTCCCAGCTGTCGCGCGCCAGGAACACCGGCGCCCCGTCGCGATCTTCGGCCATGGCGCTCCTGTGCTCCTCCCCGAACAGCTTCATGGCTGCTGCATCGCCGGAAATCCAGCGCGCGGTTTCATAAGGGCTGGGTTCGAAACTGGCGGCGACGCGATATTCCGCGTCCAGCCGGCTGATCAGCACTTCCAGCTGCAGCTGGCCGACGACGCCGACGATCCACTGGCTGCCGATCGCCGGCTTGAACAGCTGGGTGACGCCTTCCTCGGCCATGTCGGTGAGCGCGGTCTTCAGCTGCTTCGATTTGGTGGGATCGTCCAGCCGCACCCGGCGCAGGATTTCCGGCGCGAAATTGGGGATGCCGGTGAAGGTGACGTCATCCTTTTCCACCAGGCTGTCGCCCACCCGCAGCACGCCGTGGTTGGGGATGCCGATGATGTCGCCGGGGAAGGCTTCGTCGGCGATCTCGCGGTCCTGCGCAAAGAAGAAGATGGGCGAGTTGATGGCAATCAGCTTGCCGGTCGCCATCTGTTTCAGCTTCATGCCGCGCCGGAAGCGGCCGCTGGCCAGCCGCAGGAAGGCGATGCGGTCGCGGTGCTGCGGGTTCATGTTGGCCTGCACCTTGAACACGAAACCCGAAACCTGGTTGCCACCCGGATCGACCGCCGCCGGCAGCGCCGGTTGCGGGCGCGGGGATGGCGCCATCGCGGCAATGGCGTTGATCAGATCGACCACGCCGAAATCCTTCAGCGCCGAACCGAAGATCACCGGGGTGAGCGCACCGGCGCGATATTTTTCGATGTCCAATTCGGAATAGCCGCCCTCGGCCAGTTCGGCCTGTTCGCGCAGGCGGCCGGCCATGTCGCCGGCCAGCGCATCGATGCGCGGATCATCAAGGCCGTCCACCTGCACCACCTCGCCGGCAAGGCCAGTGGCGGTGCCATCGGGCTTGTGGAAACGGCGTGCCTTCAGGTCGTACAGCCCTTCGAACTCGCCGCCCATGCCGGCCGGCCAGTTCAGCGGCGCGACATCAAGCGCCAGCATGTCGGCCACTTCGTCGAGCAGGTCGAACGGGTCACGCCCTTCGCGGTCCACCTTGTTGATGAAAGTGATGATCGGCACGTCGCGCAGCCGGCAGACCTCGAACAGCTTGCGGGTCTGCGCCTCGATGCCCTTGGCGGCATCGATCACCATCACCGCGCTGTCGACAGCGGTGAGCGTGCGATACGTGTCTTCGGAAAAATCCTCGTGGCCCGGCGTGTCGAGCAGGTTGAAGGTGACGCCGTCACGCTCGAACGTCATCACGCTGGAGGTGACGGAGATGCCGCGCGCCTGCTCGATCTTCATCCAGTCCGACCGCGCCCGGCGGTTTGCCCCGCGCGCACGCACCTCGCCGGCGGCATGGATGGCGCCGCCGAACAGCAGCAACTTTTCCGTCAGCGTGGTCTTGCCGGCGTCAGGGTGGGAAATGATCGCGAACGTGCGCCGGTTGAGCACCGGGTTGGCGGACAGGGGGGCAGAAGCGGTCATCGATGCGGGCAGCCGGTGCAGGAGGGCGCGCGGCGCATGACACGACCGCCGGCAAAGGGCAAGTGCAGCGCCGGCTTGCGCCGGCTGCACCGTGCGGTGCGGCGGGCGGAATGCCACACCGTCATTCTTCCCTTTTCATTGACGTGCCAATGTGGTTAATTCTGGCCGGACCTGTCGAGGGGGTGAGAAGCGTTGCTGATCAAGGCTCTGGCGCGAATAGCTGCGACGCTGCTGGCACTGATGGCGCCATCCGCCTTTGCTGCCAGCCTTTATTCCGCACCGCGCTATGCCGCCATCCTGATCGACAACAGCAGCGGCGAAGTGCTCTACGCCCGCCGCGCCGACGAAACCCGCTATCCGGCCTCCATCACCAAGGTGATGACGCTCTATGTCGCCTTCGAGGAAGTCGCCGCCGGCCGCCTTGGCCTTGATGATCCGATCCGCATCACCCGCCATGCCGTGAACCAGGCACCTTCCAAGCTGGGCCTGCGTGTCGGCGCCACCATCAGCGTGCGCGATGCCTTCGGCGTGATCGCCACCAAGAGCGCCAACGACATTGCCGTGGCGCTCGCCGAACATATCAGCGGCAGCGAAGCCGCCTTTGCCGAGCGTATGACCGCCACCGCGCGCCGGCTTGGCATGCTCAGCAGCGTGTTCCGCAACGCGTCGGGCCTGCCCGATCCGCTGCACACCACCACCGCCCGCGACATCGCCACCCTGTCGCGCGCCATGCTGCGCGATTTCCCGGCGCTCTATCCGGTGTTCAGCCAGGCCGCCTATCGCTACCGCGGCCTGTCGGTGGAAAACCACAACCATCTGCTGCGCACCATGCCCGGCGTCGATGGCATCAAGACCGGCTTCACCAACGCCGCCGGCTTCACCCTCGCCGCCTCCGCCGTGCGCGGCGATCGCCGCCTGGTCGCCGTCGTCCTCGGCGGGCCCAGCCGCCTCGGCCGCGACGACAATGTGCAGGATCTGCTCAACATCGGCTTCGACGTGCTCGACAGCCGTCTGCGCGGCCAGCCCTTCACGGTAGCCAGCCGCTTCGCCGAACCCGATGATCTGCCCGACGCCGTGATGGACGGCCTGGCCGGCGAGGTTGCCGCCGTGGACGGTGCCGTCGAAATGCCGGTGCGCGCGGTGCAGACCGTGGACGTGGCCAGCGCCATCACCGCGCTGGGGGACACCGGCGTCGCCGGCCCGGCGCTGGCCGGCGGTCGCGGCACCGGCGGCGGGCGCGGGATGCCGCAACGCTGAGATGACCATCACCCGGCTTGCCAGCGGCGCGCCGTGGGAGGCGCTGGTCGGCTATTGCCGCGCCGTCGTCGCGCCGCCCCTCGTGTTCGTTTCCGGCACCGTGGGCCGCAATCCCGACACCGGCGAGATGCCGGCCGACGTTGCAGGCCAGTGCGCCAACGCGCTTACCATCATCGGCCGCGCCCTCGCCGCCGCCGGGACGGACTTCGCCCACGTCGTGCGCGTCACCTACTACCTGCCCAACCGCGCCGAATTCGAACCCTGCTGGCCGCAGCTGCGCGACGCCTTCGGCGCCCACCCGCCCGCCAGCACCGTGGTGTTCGCCGACCTGATCGACCCGGCGATGAAGATCGAGATTGAAGTGACGGCGGCGCTGCCGGCGGGGTAGAATACAACCGCCCGAGCCTCGATGTTCACACACGACCGAACGCTGCCTGCATCAGGCCGGTCGTTCAGGCGCAAGCGCTGGAACCGCAACGACGGGCGCTGGCCCGGCTGCTGTTCCAGCAGGCTGCGGTGAACGACCATCTCAGACATGACAGCGCAGATTGGCCAGACTGGCGACCGGTCCTGCGACGCGCTCACGGCCCTGTTGCGAGCCCGGGAACTCTGCTGGATAAAGCCACGTGGACATCCATCCGCCACGTCGTGCCGAAGGAAACGCTTTTTGTCTGCGACGGCTCTCTCCCTCGCCTCCCGACGCCAAGACGCCGCCATTGCCCGGCGCCTCGTCGCTGCGTTTGCAGCCTGCGGTCTGCAGGTCTGTTGGGATGCTGCGCGGCGCTCACGCCAAGCCTGTGATGAGGTGGCCAAGGCCGCCCTGCGTCTGGCCAAGGCGCTGGCGGCGCTGCGTTGCCGCCTGTGCCGCCCGCTCCACGCATGAACGGCTATTGGCCCAGCCCGTGGCCGGCCGAGGATGGTGGATCCCGGCGGCTGGCAGTGCCCGCGCAAGGTCAGGGCTTTGCAATGGCTCCAGGCGAACGGCTGGCCGTCACGACGCGCAACACGCTGATGTCGACGATGACGGTGCTTGGCGAACCGGGCGAGGTCTATCTCCTCACGCACTCGGCGCTGCGCGGGCAGATCGGCTTGCCGACAACGTCGCGGGTGGAACGGATCGACCCCCTGACATTGAAGACCATCGATCGTTCGCCCAGGCTTCCGGGCGGGCCGATGTGGCCGGGCGGCATGGCCGTCCACGCCAACGGCGACCTTTACGTGGTGTATGGCCGCTGGGCGCACCGATTGGACCGGCGCTGTGGGCTCAAGGCATCGCTGCGATTGCCAGTGGACCTTGCCTACAATTCGTTCGTCGTGCTCGATAACGGGCTGATCGTCACCAAGAATCTGTCCGAAACAGTTCCGGCATGCCTTACGGTGATTGATCCAGAAACGATGACCCCGGCCTGCGCCGACATTTTCTGTCCCGAGCCCTCGATCGCTCGGCTCAGTGCGATTGGCGATGAGGTCTATGTCGTCGGCGTGCGTTCGATTTTTCGTTACCGGTGGACCGGGGCAACGCTGACGCGCGATCCAGACTGGCAATTCGACTATGCGCTGGGCACGCAGCAGAGCCACGGCTGGGATGTCGTGCTTGATGGCTTGCAGGCCTGGTTCATGGACAATGGCCGCCATCGCTATCGCACCAGCATGATCGGTCGCGGCGTGGTGCCCACGCCCAACCGGCTGATCCGTGTTTCGCTCGCCGATGCGGCCGATCACGACACGATTGAAATCAGCAGCATCATCGGCGGCAGCGTGACCAACCCGCCGCTGTTCGATCCGGTGCGAAAGATCGTGATCGGGTTCGATTCAGCCAACCGTGTGCTCGCTGCATGGCGATTCGAAACGGGCTTGGTCCCGCTGTGGCGCAAAGACCGCATGGGCGCGGCGAGCCATATGCTGCTTGATCCTTGCTCCGGCCAGATCGTGACCAACGATTACACGCCCCGCAATGGCGAGTCCGTGGTCGTGCTCGATATCGAGACCGGTGCGGAACGGGCGCGCGCGGTGATCGGCGGTGTGATGCAGGGGGTGGTGTTCCCGTCGATTGGATGGAACCGCGATTTCTATTGGTGTTCAATGAGCAAGCTCGCACACGTTTCCATCGCCGGCGGGCCAGGCTGAACAGGGTGCCAACGGCTGACGTTGGCGACCCCTGGTCGCGGCGGAAGGTCTCTGCCCGCCGCAGGCCAATCTGCTCCCCTTGCGATCAGGGCTTCACGAACCGATAATAGAACCGGTTGGTCTTGCCCCGCAGTGACGGATCGAACACCAGCTTCTTCGGATCGTCCCCCGCCATCTCCAAAATCGGCACGCTGCCGGCGAAGCGGAAGCCGGCGCGGGCCATGTCGGCCTTCACCACCTCGGCGTCGATGCGGTGGGTCTTGTCGGCCTGGGCTCTGCTGTCCATGCCGGGCACGCCGTAATGATCGATGATGATCACCACGCCGCCGGGCTTCAGCGCCTGGAACAGGCGGGCGTTGTAGGCATCGACATCGGTGCGCGGATATTTGAACTTTTCGCTCTGCCAATAAAGATCATGGTAGGTGAGGTGGTAGAAGGCGGCATCCAGCCCGTCGGGCATCGGCGTTTCCCCCGGCGCGCCGACGATCAGCGACACGTTGGGGTTGCGCTTCTTCACCGCATCCCACGCCTCGGCGATCTTGGGATTGTCCATATAATTGACCGGTTCGACAGCGAACACCTTGCCCTTCGGCCCCACCCAGCGCGCCAGCAGTTCGGTGTAATAGCCCTGGCCGGCCATCACATCCATCACGCGCGCGCCGGGGCGGATCAGCGATTGCGCCAGCACTTCGGCCGGCTTGCGGCCCGCGTCGAGGGCGACCATCGCCTCTGGCCGGCCGGGCGCCTTCAGGATATCCACCGGCGCTGCCGCCATCATCACCAGTGCCAGCGCCGCAAGGCCAAGTTGCCGCTTCATGGTTCCAGACTCCCCGTTGTTTGCAGCCATGCTGCCATAGCGGCGGTTGCTTGACCATCACCCTTGCCATCGCCACTGTCGCCGCCATGACAACCGAAAGCCTGTTCAGCCTTGCCAGTGCCGCCGTGCTGCCCGGGTGGCTGGCGCTGGCCTGTGCGCCGCTGGCCCGGGCGCGGGCGGTGCTGGCGGCGCGGGTGATCGCGGTGCTGCTCGCCGGCCTGTATGTGACGCTGCTGGCGACCGGCCTCGCCGGGGAGGGCCCGCCCGCCGGTGCCAGCTTCAACACGCTGGAAGGGGTGCGGCTGCTGCTGTCCTCCCCGCAGGCGCTGCTGGCCGGCTGGGTGCATTATCTGGTGTTCGATCTGTGGGTGGGCAGCTGGGAAGCCGAAGACAATGCGCTGCCCCACTGGCTGCTGCTGCCCTGCCTGGCGCTCACCTTCCTCGCCGGGCCGACCGGGCTGCTGCTCTATCACCTGCTGAAGGCGGCGCGGAAGGCGCGGGCATGAGCGCGCTGCGCACCGTCGCCTCGCCGTGCAGCAATGTCTGCCGCATCAACCGGCGCAGCGGCTGGTGCGAAGGCTGCTGGCGCAGCGTGGACGAGATCACACGCTGGCCTTACGCCGATGACGATGAACGCCGCGCCATCCTGATGCGTTTGGAGACGCGAAAGGCTGCCCGATGATCCCGCTCTCCGTGCTTGACCAGACCCCCATTCCCGAAGGCCTGACGCCGGCGCAGGCGCTGGCCAACAGCATCGATCTCGCCCGCCATTGCGAGGCGCTGGGCTACCAGCGCTATTGGCTGGCCGAACATCATGCCAGCCACGCGCTGGCCGGCAGTGCGCCGGAAATCCTGATCGGCGCGGTGGCCAATGCCACGCAGCGCATCCGTGTCGGTTCGGGCGGGGTGATGCTGCCGCATTATTCGCCCCTGAAGGTGGCGGAACAGTTCAGCCTGCTCGCCGGCCTGCACCCCGGCCGCATCGATCTGGGCCTGGGCCGCGCGCCGGGCAGTGACCAGCGCACTTCGGTGGCCCTGCAGCAGGACCGGCGCCATTATGCGCCCAACAATTTCCCGCAAGCGCTGGCCGAGCTGGTGGGTTATCTGGAAAACAGCCTGCCGGCCGATCACCCGTTCGCGCCCTATGCCGCCACCCTGCCCGGCCTGCCGCACGCGCCCGAGCCGTGGGTGCTGGGTTCATCGCCCGACAGTGTCGCCTTCGCCGCCGATCTGGGCCTGCCCTATTGCCTTGCCGATTTCATCGCGCCGCGGCTCGGCCGGCTGGCAGAGGCCTATCACGACGAATTCCGCCCGCGTCACGCCGGCGGCAAGCCGCACCTGATGGTCGCGGTGTGGACCGTGTGCGCCGAGACCGACGCGGAGGCCCGCCGCCTCGCCGCGCCGGCGCGGATGATGTTCGCCCACCTGCTGATGGGCAAATCCATCGCCGTGCCGAAGCCGGACGTGGCGCAGGCCTGGCTGGCCGACCGGCCCGACGTCGCGCAGGCCTTTGCCAGCCGCCGCGTGGTGGCGGGCAGCCCCACCACCGTCCGCGCCGGGCTGGAGGAGGTGATCGCCGAATATGCGCCTGACGAGCTGATGCTGCTCAACATCCTGCACGGGCATGAGGACAGGAAGCGCAGCTATGCCCTCGTGATGGACGCGATGAGCCCGGTGCCGGCATGACGAAGCGCGTGCTGGCCATCGCGTCGGGCGGCGGCCATTTCATCCAGCTGATGCGGCTGTCGCCGGCGTGGGCGGGGCATCGGGTGAGCATTGCCACCGTCGATCCGACGAGCCGCGCGCTGGCAGGCGATGCGCCCTTCTTCACCTTCCGCGATGTCTCCCGCGCCGATTGGTGGCGCATCCCGGCGGCGGCCTTGGACATCGCGCGCATCCTGATCAGGGTGCGGCCGCAGGTGATCATCACCACCGGCGCCCTGCCCGGCCTGATCGCCTGCGCCCTGGCCCGGCCGTTCGGGGTGAAAAGCCTGTGGGTGGACAGTATCGCCAATTCGGAACAACTGTCGGGCAGCGGCGGCCAGGCCGGGCGCGTGTGCTCACAGGTCGTCACCCAGTGGCCGCATCTTGCCACCGGCACGGTCGCCCATTGGGGCAGCGTGCTGTGAGCGGCGTGTTCGTTTCGGTGGGATCGATGATGCCGTTCGACCGGCTGACCCGCGCCATGGACGAGTGGGCGGCCGCCAACAGCCATGTGCCCGTGGAAATCCAGATCGGCCGCGGGGCGTACGAGCCGCGCCATGCCAAATGGGTGCGCAAGCTGCCCCTGCCCGAATATCAGGCGCGCGTTGCCGGCTGCGGGCTGTTTATCGCCCATTGCGGCATGGGATCGATCATCAGCGCCATCGAGGCCGGCAAGCCGATCCTGATGTTGCCGCGGCTGGAAGCCCTGGGGGAGCACAACACCGATCACCAGCTGGCCACGGCCCGGCATGTCGGCGTGCGCCCCGGCCTGCATGTGGCGGCCGACGCGGCCGATCTGAAGGCCCGCGCGTCGGCGCTGCTGGCAGAGGCTGATAAGGCAGACAGGCTTGCCCCCGCGCCGATTTCGCGCTTTGCCGACCCGGCGTTCACCGCCCGCATCCGCGCCTTCATCGAGAGTTGATCCGCTTGCACGATTTCATCCCGGTCGAACCCACGACGCGCCCCGGCCATTACCGCATGACCGTGCCGAAGCAGCTGTGCGTCGGCCCGCCCGACCGATTGTTCATGTTCGGCGGCGTCGGCCTGGCCAGCGCACTCGCTGCGGTGGAGGCGCACACCGGCCGTCCGACCGTGTGGGCCGCCGCGCAATATCTCAGCTACGCCCGGCCGGGCACCGAGCTGGATCTTGAGGTGATCGTGCCGGTGACCGGCAAGTACAACAGCCAGGCCCGGGTGATCACCCGGGCCGGCGATCAGGAGATCATCACCGTCAACGCCGCGCTGGGCAGCCGGCCCGACAGCCCGCACCACCAGTGGGCCGAAATGCCGGATGTGCCGCCGCCGGAGGCATGCCCGGAGATGACCATCCGCTGGCTGCGCGATCCCGACGACATGAACAGCCAGTGGGATCGCCGTGTCGCCTCCGGCAGCTTCGGCCGCGAGCGCGGCACCGCGCCGCCGTCGTCCGATGGCATCGGCCGGCTGTGGGTGCGGCCGACCAACCGCGATCTGGCCATCGATCGGCTGGTGCTGGCGGTGATGGCGGATTTCCTGCCCAGCGGCGTCGGCAACGCGCTCGGCGCCAATGCCGGTGGCAACAGCCTCGACAACACCATCCGCTACATGAATTTCGTGCCCACCGAATGGGTGCTGGCCGATATCCGTATCCACGCCGTCCACGCCGGATTCGCGCACGGGCGGGTGCACCTGTTCGCGCAGGATGGCACATTGCTAGCAACTGCGAGCCAGAGCCTGATCGTGCGGGTGCACACGTAACGCCCTCCCCACAAGGGGGAGGGAGAGTTTTGGCAGTCTGCGGGTTAAAATTGCCCCATGACCCCGCATCTCATCGCCCTTCTCCTCGCCGCCGCCGCCCCGGTCGCGCCGCCGCCGACGGCCAATGCCGCCGCGCAGGCCGACAATGCAGCGCTGGGTGCCAGCCTGAACTGGGCCGACAATCAGGATTTCGATTTCGCCAGCCGCGGCTTTCTGGGCACGATTGCCGACGGCAAGATCCGGGGCGGCAAGGGCGAGGTGCTGCGCGATCTGGCCGACGAGGCGCAGTTCCGCGGCCCGGCGCCGGCCACGGTGAACCCCAGCCTGTGGCGCAACGCAACCCTGCTGGCCAAGCACGGCCTGTTCCAGGTGGCAGACGGCATCTGGCAGGTGCGCGGGTTCGACCTGTCGAACATGACGATCATTCGCGGACAGACCGGCTGGATCATCGTCGATCCGCTCACCGGGGCGGAGGCGGCGAAGGCGGCCTTCCAGTTGGTGACGGAAAAGCTGGGCCAGCGCCCGGTGGTTGCCGTCATCTACACCCACAGCCACATCGATCATTTCGGCGGCGTGCTGGGCGTGGTGAACCCGGCCGATGTCGCCGCCGGCAAGGTGCAGATCATCGCGCCTGAGGGCTTTCTGGACCATGCGGTGTCGGAAAATGTGATTGCCGGCCCGGCCATGCTGCGCCGCGCCAGCTATATGTTCGGCACCGCCCTGCCGCGCGGCGCGGCGGGCCATGTGTCGTCGGGCCTGGGGCCGATGGGCACGCCCGGCACCTATGGCCTGATCCCGCCCACCGACAGCATCAAGACCACCGGCGAGACCCGCAGCATCGACGGGGTGGAACTGGTGTTCCAGGTGACGCCGAACACCGAAGCCCCGGCCGAGATGAACTTCTACCTGCCGGCGTGGAAGGCTTTGTGCCTGGCCGAAAACGCCAATGGCGCCATGCACAATCTGCTCACCCCGCGCGGCGCGCTGGTGCGCGATGCCAAGGGCTGGGCCGATTATCTGATGGAATCGCGCCGGCGCTGGGGCGGCCAGGCGGATGTGCTGTTCACCAGCCATTTCTGGCCGCGCTGGGGACAGGCGACGATCAGCGACTATCTGCTGCGCCACGCCCAGGCCTATGCCTTCGTGCACAATGAAAGCGTGCGGCTGATGAATCAGGGCCTGAACGCGGTGGAGATCGGCGAGGCCATCAGGCTGCCGGAGCCGCTGGCGAAGGCCTGGTTCAACCGGCCCAATTACGGCAGCCTGAAGTTCAACGCCCGTGCCGTGTACCAGCGCTATCTCGGCGCGTTTGACGGCGATCCCGCCAATCTCGATCCGCTGCCGCGCGCCGATCTGTCCGCGCGGCTGGTGGCGCAGATGGGCGGGACGAAGAAGGTGCTGGCCGCCGGCAAGGCCGCCGCCGCCAAGGGCGATGACCGCTGGGCCGCCACCCTGCTTTCAACACTGGTGCGCGCCGCGCCCGCCACGCCGGGGGCCAAGACGGCACTGGCCGGCGTCTATCGCCAGCTCGCCTGGCGCGCCGAAGCCGCCCCGTGGCGCGATTTCTACCTGACCGGCGCGCAGGAGCTGGAACAGGGCATCAAGCCCAGCACACAGGCGGCAGCGGCCGGCATCGCAGCCAATCTGTCGGTGAACAACCTGCTCGACAGCATGAGCGTGCGGCTGGTGCCGGAGCGCGCCATGGCGCCGATGACCATTGCCTTCGAGATCCCGGACACCAAGGAGCGCCATCTCGTCACCATCGGCAATGGCGTGATGCTGCACGAAACGGGTGCCGGCGATGCGGCGCAGGCCACGCTGGTGGTGCCGCGCCGGGCGCTGATCGGCCTGATCGGCGGCGTGGTGAAACCGGCGCAGCTGATGGCGGCGGGCCAGCTGGAGATCAAGGGTGATCTGGCCGTGCTGCAGCGCTTCATGACGCTGTTCCAGCCGCCGAAGACGGATTTCCCGCTGGTGACGCCATAAGCCCTGATCGTCACCCCGGCGAAGACATGTCGGGTCAACGCCTCACCGGTGACCACGCCCCCATGTCGACCCGGTCGCTCACCCGGTACGGCTGGCCATTTTCCCCGATGAAGAAACGCTCCGTCTCGGCGCGGTTGAACGGGCGCGAGCCGAGCCGGCCGAGCACGGCGATCTGCCCGCCGGTCTCGTCCACCGCCCGGTCGCGGTCCAGCCCCTTGGCCACCGCCAGCGCCGGCCGCGCGGTGCGGGCCCACGCAATCATCTCCGGCATCGGCTTGGGCGAGAAGCCGTAGAAATTGGGCTGGCTCTCCGGGCTGGTCAGCTGCAGCAGCTTCACGCCATTCTTCCCGTCCGCGACATAGGCGAACAGCGAGGCGTTGGTGCTGGCCACCACCACATCCTCGGCATCAGTGAGCGTGCCGCCGGCCGTGAAGCGCTGGTAGAGCCTGGGCGCCAGCGGCTTCTTCACGTCGACGAGCACCAGCCCCTCGCCCTTGGCGGCGACATAGGCATAGGTGCGCGCGACATAGAATTTGCGCGCGTCGGCGATGGGGAGCGTGGCTTCAGGGTGATGGATGGGACGGCGCAGATCGGCAATGTCGAACACCTCAAGACCCCTGGCCGTCGTCACCCACAGGTAACGGAACTGCACGGCGCTGGCCCGCGCATCGCTCAGCGGCAGCACGGCCGCCAGCTTCGGCGCCTTCGGCTGATCGAGATCGACCACCACCAGGGCGCGCGGCGTGGTGATATAGGCCATATATCCGGCAAGTGTGATGTGGCGCGCGCCGGTCAGCACGCCGTCCGGATTCCAGGCGCTCTTGCCGTCAGCCAGCACCGTCCGCTTCAGGAAATTGTTGCGCGGCTCGCCGTCGGTCAGCGTGTCGATGTTGACCAGCACCAGCCCCTCCTGCGCGTCGGTCACCACGGCATAGCGGTAGATCTCGTGCAGCTTCTGCTCCTGGTTGAAGCCGGCCAGCGGATCCGCCAGCGGCCCGCCGGCCGCGCGCGCCTGCTGTTCGCCGACCATCCGATCGTTGCGCGGCACGCTGATCGGCTGGTTGGTGGCCAGCGCCATGCAGGTGGCATTGGCCGTCTTCACCTGCGCATCGTGGCCCAGCGCCGAGAAGGGCGACTTCACGATCTTTTCGGAAACGCCCTTGTTGGACAGGTTGGCGATATCATAGGCGACGAAGCCGCCCCGCCCTTCCGCGACATAAAGATACTCGCCGCGGTTCTGGAGGCAGCGCACTTCGCCGGCCGCGCCTTGCGTGACGTTGCTGATGTCCTCGGCCGGGTTGGTCTCGCCCGACAGGCGCTTGTCGAACACCCGGCCGCGCACCCAGCTGATCAGCTCGCGCTTGTTGCGTTCGACATGCAGCCGGTAATAATCGGGATAGGCATATTTTTGCAGGTAGGAGCCGAACACCGCCTGCGGCTCGCCGAATTCCGTCACGCGCACGGCCTCCACCGCCCGGTCCAGCCCGAAGAAGGCGTGCATGCCGACGAAGTTGACGAAATTGGTCCCCTGCAGGGTCAGCTGGGCCAAGATGGCATTGTTGTCGTCATCCTCGCTCACATGGCAGTCGCTGCAGGTCTTGGTTTCCTGGGTGCGCACCGTGTGCGGGAAGTGCGGGGCGAAGGCCTGGGAGGAGAAGCCCGACGCCGCGATGGGCGGCTGCTGCACATAGATGCGCTCGCGGTTGATGTTGGTGCTGGTCAGGATCAGCGCCGATGATGACCGGATCGGCGCGATGATGTTGCCTTTGCTGGTCTGGTGGCGGCCAAGCTGGAACATGTCGTCACGCGCCACCTGCGGATTGTATGTTGCGAAGTTGCGGGTTTCCTGATCCTCATATTTGTGGGTCACCGTCTTCCAATTGGCCTCGATCGGCAGGTGGCAGCCGCCGCAGCTGGTGGTCCAGCTGGTGTGGCAGGCAAAGCAGGCCATATTGTCATCCTTGTGGGCGCGTTCCGCCACGCCCGGCCCGAAGGCCATGCTGCCGCCAGTCACCTTCAGCGTGCCGACCAGCTTGGCGCGCGCCGCCTTCGGGTTGAAATCCGGGTGGCCCAGGGTGACGCTGTCCTTCACGAGGCGCACCCGCCAGACCAGCGCCGGATTGCTGGCCGAACGCTGCCACAGCACCCGCCGGCCATCCTGCAACCCCCATTCGAAGCGCAGCCGGCCATCGGGATTGCGCAGGATCGACAGATCGGTGCCGGCCGGCGGCGCGGCGAGGTTGGAGGTCTTCAGCGACGGGTAAGCGTCCGCCGTGCCGTGACAATCCTTGCAGCCGATCTCGACACTGTTGGCCACCTCGCCGTGGATGAAGCCGTTGCCGTGGCTGTCCTGCGCGAAATGGCAATCGGCGCACTGCATGCCCACTTCGGTGTGGATGTCCATCAGGTGCACGGCCTTGCCAGGCTGGCCCAACCCCGCTTGATTGCGCCCCGGCGTGGCGGCGGGCGGGGTGAATTGCGGCGCGTCTTTCCGGCGGAACTTCTCCGGATCATCATTGGCGACGATGTGGGCGGTGTCGGTGCCCCAGGTCGCCATGCTGCCACCGGCGTCGAGCAGATTGCCTTCGCGGTCGCGCTTGTAGACGGCGCGGAAGTTCCAGCCGTGGCCGTGGTAATCGGCGAACTGCGTGTCCTGCATCTGCCCGTTGCGATCATTCACCGTGCGCAGGAAATCGAGGTCGGACCACGCGCCATGTGCGGCAGCCCCTTCCGGGTTGCGCTCGTTGGCGGCGCGCACCTCGGCAGCGGTGGGGTAACGCTGGCGCTTGAACATCCGCTGGTATTCGGCGTCGCTCATGCCAACGGGCTTGGGATAGGGGTTCTGCGCGCCCGGCCACATGCGCGGCGCATCGCTTTCATAATCCCACATCGTGGTGCCGTAGTAGGTGTTCAGGAACATGTTCGGCTGATGCATGTGGCAGTTCATGCACAGGCTCGACGGCATGGCGCGGGTGAAGCTGTGGGTGATCGGGTGGCCGGGTTCTTGCCTGTTGATGGTGGGATCGGCCGTCTGGCTCTGCCCATCGCGGCCGGCGGCGGCATAGACCGACGAATGCCGCACCTCGCGATCATTGGCATAGACGACGTGGCACGAACCGCAGCCGGAGGTGCGATAATCGCCGGGCTGATCGTTGGTGCCCATGAACCAGGTGAACGGGTCGTTGAGGCGGGTCTTGTGGATGTTGATCACCGGCACCGCGATGCGCAGGCCGGTGCCAGGGCCACGGTTGGACTGGCGGATATCGGGCCGGCCCGGCTCTTCCAGCCGTTGCATCGCACCCAGGCTGTTCGGCAGGCCGATTTCGGGGAAGCTGGGGTTGATGTTGCGGCCGCCGCGTTCGAACACACGGAAAATGTCGGCCGGCGGGATCACCTGCCAGGCGGGCAGCGGGGCGAGGAACGGCAGCGCGCCGCGCGCCTTTTCAGCCGGCGAAAGCGCGCCGGTGCCGGGCGCGAACACCAGTGCCGGCAGGCTGGCGTTCGGCTCAGGCTTCAGGCCCATGTCACCATGGCCGGAGGCCTCGCCATGCCACCCGCCCAGCAGCGCGTCGGACTGGCCGGGGCGGGCGTAGGCCTCCCCCAGCACATAATTTTTGTAGGGCAGGATGCCGTTGTTGTAGGCCGCGCCGCCAAACAGCATCGCGCCTGTCGCCATCAGGCTGCGCTCGGCCCGCGCGATGATCTCCAGATGGCAGGCCCCGCAGGCATCGCGCGCGGCGCGATAGTCGGATGGGTTGACGAAGCGGACGAATTCCGGCGCCTCGCGGTTGAGCAATGTGTAGCTGCGCTTCGGGTTGGCCGACGACGGGAAGTGCCAGGCCTGCGGGAAGCGCGGCAGCACATGCGCCTCGTCGCGCAGCTTGGCATAGCCGGGGTCCTTCGGGCGCAGCGCCGAGGAGGCCAGGATGCGCGCATCGCCGCCATGGCAATCGGTGCAGCCCAGCACGACAGATTTCGGCGCATGCATCGTCGGCTCGTCGCTGGCGGTGTGGCAGCTGATGCAGCCGGCGGACTTGGCGGCGGCCTGTTCGGGCGTCTGCCACTTTGGCGCTGGCGGGGCCGTCACGCGGGCATAATCGCGCGCCACCGGCGCCTCGCCTTCCGACGCCAGCGCCACGCCCATCAGCGGCAGCAGCAGGATGAGGAGCAGGCGCTTCAGCATCTCAATAGGCCAGCACCGCGTTGAACAGCACCGAATAATAGCTGCCCGAACGCGGCGCGTTGGTGAACAGGTCGCGGAACCCCGCGCCGGGCTTCAGCACAGCGCCGGAGAGGCGGAACACCAGATTCTGGTTGAAATGCGGACGGTATGTCGCCGCCGCCGACAGGTCCCAGCCGATGTCGCGCGGGATAGAGCCTTCCACCCGCAGCGCCTGCAGCACGGCGGTGGTGGCGAACCACAAATGGTTGGCATTGGCCGAAACCCGCAGTTCCGGCAGCACGTCGAAATCGGCACCGGCCCCCAGCAGCACGGTGCCGGGGTTGCTGAAATTGGCCTGGCCCTGCTCCTTGGAGGAACGCAGGTCGTTCAAAAGGCCGTTGCGGCTGTTGATGGCGACGGCGCGGCCACCGCCGGCAAACGGGATGGTCTGGCGCACCCAATAGCTGGTGTCGGCGCCGGCAAACTGCGGGTTTTCAAAGATCGCCGCATAACCGGTGTCGACATCGTCATAGGGGTGGCGGTCGCCGGAGGCATAGAGCGCCGCGCCGCGCAGCCGCACCCAGCCGCGGTCATAGCTGGGCTCGGCGGCGAGGAAGTAACTGCTGATCCGCGCCCGCCGGTCGGTGAAGATATTGTTGCGATTTGACCCGAACGCATAGGTGCCGCTGAGCGTGAGGTTCAGCCGGCCGATATGCCCATCGGCATTATAGGCCAGATAGACGACATCATAGCTGCGCCCGCGCAATGTCCCCAGCAGCGCCGGGCGCACCGGGAAGCCGTTGGTATCGATCTGCACATCGCTGCGCTCGCGGTTGATGTTCCAGGTGGCGCTGATCTGGCTGGTCAGGCCCGGCAGCGGGAAATCCTGGCGATACAGGTTCGCCACCAGCACATAATCATCGCGCGGGCGGCGCAAAATGGCGTTCAGGCCGCTGTTCGTGTCCTTCTCCAGCCGCCAGAAGGCCGCCAGATTATACTGCACGCGGTTGTTGTCGCGGTTGCCGAACAGGCGGATGCCGAGCTGGTTGTCCTGGAACAGGAAGCCGCGGAAATCGGAACTGAACGGTTGGATGCCGATGCGCAGCGAATCGAAATCATAGCGGTCAGACGTGTTGCGCAGGTGGTAATCGAGGAACAATTCCTGCACGCCGACAAAGCCATCCGACCGGCGCGGCGGCCGGCTCGGCAGCACCGACAGCACGCGCCGCTCATTCACCTCGACATGGTTGAGGTTGAACGCCAGCGCGCCGCGCAGCTCGAACTCCGGCGGCTTGAAGGCGGTCGAACCCTTGGTCAGCGCCGCGCCGACGATGAAGGTCTGCGCGAAGATACTGCTGTATTGCCGGCCGAACACGTCGTTGCTGCCCGGCCGCTCGGTCGTCTGCACACCCACCGGAGTCGGGAAACTGCGCGGCTCCAGTATCGTGTCGGATATGGCCGAGAGGGTGAGGAACAGATCGTCCGTCCCGCACAGCGGCCGGTCTCCCTTCAGCGTGTTCTGGTGATAGGGGTCCTTCCAGTTGGACTTGACCAGCCCCAGCGTCTCGATCAGCCGCCAGCGATCCGGCACCGGCAGGTGATCGACCGGGAAATCGCCCTGTTTCGGCCAGGCGGCGGCACCCTGGTTGGCCTGCACCACCGGGTCCCAGCTCTGCGGGCCGCCCATCCCGGGCACGCGCCGGCCTTCCAGCGGCGCGGCATTCGGATCGGGGGCGCCTTCCGGCTCGGCGGGCAGGCGGCCCTGCGGCGCTGTGATCCGGGCATAGCAATCGAACCAATTGCCCAGCGGCCTGGCCACGGTCGGCGCCGCACTGCCCAGCAGCGCCGCCAGCGCCAGCGCGTTACCGGCCCTGGCAGACATTGCTTTGCGCCGTATCAAGGAAGGGGGCGAACGGGCAGCCGACAAAGCGCAGCCGCACCGGCGTGCCCGCCACATTCACCTGCACCTGATCAGACCTTATGCTGGCCGGCGGCAGGCCGATGCTGCCATTCAGCCGCGTCGAGGCGTTCGACAGGCCGAGGAAGCTGATCATGTCGTCCTGATCGATGCCGTCGCCGGAAATGCCGATGGCCCCCACCAGCGCATTGCCGCGCCAGATCGGCACCGCGCCGGGGAAGATCTGCATGCCGTTGGCCAGCCGGTTCTGCCCGCCCGGCGTGTTCGGCAGGAAGCTGCACTGGCGCGGATCACCGCCGCCCAGCAGCTGCGCCACATTCGGGATGATCAGCGCCGATTGCAGGCCGGTGGAAAAGGGTGACCAGCCAGTGATGTCCCGGCTCAGCGGCCCCGGCGGGCGGCCGATCTCGCCGTCGGGGAAGTAAGGCCGGCTGATATTGCCGATGGCCCGCGCCGTTACCCCATAGCTGCCGGTGAGGAAGGCCGCGCCGCCGAAGAAGCCGTTGGTGCGCGCCAGAAAATCGCGCACGTTGGGATCGGGTGCGCCCGCCGCCGTCACCGCCGCGCCCAGATCGGCAGCGGCGCGCGGGTTGGAGAAGAAGGCCGCCGTGCGCGCCTTTTGCAGGCTGACATCGATGCCGAACACCGGCGCATCCGGTGATCGCACCAGCCCCAGCACCGCGCCGCGCGTGTCCACCACCGCAAGCGACACCTGCGCCCGGCTGTCCAGCGGCTGGCGGATCTGGGCGCGGGCGCGCGCCATGATGGCAAAGGCCTCCTCCAGCACCGCCCGCACTTCGGCCGCGGTCAGCGGCTGCGCGACCTCGCCGGCGTCCGTCCCGGCGCGGATGGGATAGCGGTTCGCGCCGCCGCCATCCGACAGCAGATAGGCATCGGGATGGTTGAACTCGGCGGCGCTGGCGCTGCGGATGCCGCTGGCTTCGCTGCCATAGGCGGTGCCGGGGATGATCGCCGCCGTGCTGAACCCGGCCACGGGGACCAGGCTGCCCGACAGGCTGGCGAAGGCCGGCGGGCTGGCAGGATTGCTCTTCAGATTGGCGGCCAGCGCATCGGAATAGCGCAGCAGCGTGCCATCCACCGAAATGCGGTCGGCGCGGATCGCCTCCGGCGCGGCATGGCCGGCGCTGGCGGCAAGCGCGATATGCTCCTCCGCATCCTCGTCGACATCCACGACTTCGGGATCATAGCCATAATCGCCATCGGCCATGATGCCGACCCCGCCGACGACCACGCCATTCTTGTAGAGCGGAAAACCGCCCGGATCGGCCGCCAGCCCCAGCGGGGAGCGTTTCGGCCCGATCAGCGGGCTGCCCACGCCAAAACGCGATGCCAGGTCGGAACAGGGCAGCTGGCTGAACTGCACGCCAAAAAGCGGCCCCGATTCCAGCCCCTGCGTGCGCGCGGACGGCGGGAATTGCGGCTGCACGATCATCGAGGCGGTGCGGGTGGAAAAGGCATTGCCGCCAGATGACAGATAGGCGCCGGTGATCGCCTTGGCGATGGCGGCGAGTTCGGCCGGCACCGTGACACCTTGCGCATCAAGATTGGCACCAGCCGCATTGGGACGGATCAGCGCCGTCGCGCGGGCACCGGCCATGCGATAGACAGCGAGCACATTGCCGACCCGGTCCACCACCGCGATCACCGCCGGCAGGCTGCGGGCGCTGGCTTCGGCGGCGGCGCGGGCGATGATCTGCTCGACCTCCGCGCTGGTCAACGCCTCGGCAGCCGGGCGGGTGTAAACGCTGGCCGGGGTGGCGGTCGTGGTCGTCGGCGTCGGATTGGCGGCCGAGGTGGAGGGCGCGCTGCTGCTGCCGCACCCGGCGAGCAGCAGGGCCACAACCGCCCCGGCGGCGATCAGCTGCCGCGTCATGCCAGCCCCCGCACGCGCCCGGCGATCTGCGCCAGCGCGGCGCGGAAGGCTGGCGCATCCCAGCGGTTGGCATCGCGGGCCAGCGCATAAGCGCGATCGAGATCGGGGCGCAGCGCGGTCGCCGCCGCCCGGTCAAGCTGCCCCGCCGTCACCAGTGCGGAAAGCAACGTGTCCGCCGCCATCACCGCCTGCGCGCCCCCCTGATAATCGGTGTAGGCCGGCGCATTGCCCACCAACACCGCCTCGATCAGCGCAAAGCTCTGGGCGCGGTTGAAGCTGGCGGCGGCAAAGCGCCGGGCGAGCGCGGCACTGGTCGTCCGCAGGGCCGACGCCGCCTTCAGCGCCCCGGCACGGTCCCCGCCCATGGCCGTGTGGAACGCCCGCGCCTGCGCTTCGAACCGCGCCGCCATGTCGGGCGCGGCGACGCGGGCGGCGGCCACCAGCATGATCATCTGCTCGTCATTCCACACCGGCTGGCCGGGCGGGATCGGCCGCCAGCCGTTGCTGCGCGCCTGCGGTGGCACCGCCGGATCATCGCTGAAGGTGCGATGGCAGGAACGGCAGTCGTAAAAGGCAAAATCCGGCCCGGTCACGCCGGCCGGGAGTGTGGGCAGCAGCGCCAGCGCGCGTTCCACCCCCAGCGCCTGGCCCACCGCCCAGGTCTTCACCCCGCCGGCAACGCCCTTGCGCGCCGAATAGTCGGCATCCTCGTCATGATGGCGTTGCAGGGCGGTGAACAGGTCCAGCTCGAAGGCAAGGCGCGGGTGGCCGGCGGCCATGATGCGGTGGACGGCGAACTGGCCCGGCCGGTCCGATCCGAAATGGCAATCAAGGCACAGCCGCGCCCGCACCGCCGGATCGTTCAGGGCCAGCAGCCCGCGCGCCACATTGTCGGCATGGCTGGCACCCACGCTGGCATGGCTGGCCAGCCAGCGCTCCGCCCCGCCGTGGCAGGCCTCGCAGCCGACGCCATCCGATTGCTGCCATTTGGGCCCGCGCGCCGGCGCCGGATCGCCGTGGCAGGCGAGGCATTCCCCGGCGGCCTGCACGTTGGCGATGCCCAGCCGCCTGCCGATCGCCTGCGCCCGCGGCTGCGCCAGCACCCGCCAGGCCCGGCTGTGCACGCCGGTCAGGCTGGCCGGATCTTGCCAGCTCAGCACCTCGTTCTGGCGCACCCGCGGCCCGGTGGCTTCCTGCCGGCCATGGCAGGTCGATCCGGCGCAGCTTGCGACTCCCTGGTGCACGGCCGGCGGCGGGGCGGCAAAAACGGCGGCCGGAATGAGGAAAAGGGCGGAAATCAGCAGGCAAATGCGACAAAACGCCCGCCCGGCTGCATGGCAGCCATGCACGCAAAACATGCCCGAAACTGGATGTTTCACCGGATTTTCCCCCATGATTCAGCCTAGCAAAGCCCCATCCGCTTGCAAAGCACTGGCCCGAAGGCGCGTGAAAGCGGTTCCTGGCGGTCTGCGGCCCGCCAAAGGCCATTGCAGGCGCGCGCAGCCTGTGATTACTTCCCCTCCGAAACGTCAGAGGGAAGCGCGGGGACACGCCCCACCGGCCCGGAAGAGGCCCGCCCCTCCCGACCAATCTCGGGGAGTGATCGATGGAACTGTCTGCCGCCCTTGCTGCCGTCTCGATCCGCAGCATGTCTGATGTGCGCCGCGCGGCCGAAGCCATGCGGGATATCGCCCTGCAATGTGCCGCGCTGCACGTGATCGCGGTGGACAATATCGCATCGAAGGCGCCGATGGAGGATGCCGACGGCAATATCCTCGCCGCCGACGTGTACGGCTGGACCGGCGAGAACGAGCATTGGTGGAAGGATTCCAAGCTCGCGCTCTCCTCCCCGCTGTCGCGCGCCTGCCGCTATGAATCGGAAGTGTTCTGGGCCAACGCGCAGGGCTTCCACACCCGCCAGCCCAACCCCTATCTCGACGAGATGAGCCTCGAGAATTTCGAGAAGCGCGCGCTCACCAAGGCCTCGATCGTGGTGCCGCTGCACCTGCCGTTCGGCCAGATCGGCGCCGTGTGCTTCGTGTCGCGCGATCCCGACCGCACCGACATGTCGGCCGAATATGAGCAATGGGCCGATTTCCTCGCCCTGCTGTCGCACCGCTTTGTCGCCGGTTATGTGAAGGCGCACCGCACCCGCCGCTGGCTGCCGTGCGATTGCCAGCTCACCAAGCGCGAAGTGGAATGCCTGCGCTGGGCCAGCATCGGCAAGACCGACAAGGAAATCAGCCTGATCCTGTCGCGCAGCCACGCCACCGTGCGCTTCCACATCCAGAATGCCGGCGAAAAGCTGAACGCCGTCAACCGCAGCCAGACCATCTTCAAGGCGGCGCAGCTGGGCTATCTGGGCGCGGCCGCCTGATCGTTCATGGCGCGTGAAGCCGCCGCCGGCTATGGCGGGGGCATGAAACAGCTTCTTCCCCTCCTGGCGCTTGTCGTCGCGGCCCCGGCCGGTGCGACCAGCCTTGCCGATATCGCCGCCTCCCTGAAGGGCACCACCAGCCTTTCGGCCGATTTCACCCAGGCCGGTGCCGATGGCCGCATGCTGGCCGGCAAGATGTGGCTGGCCCGCCCCGGCAAGGTGCGATTTGAATATGAGAAAGCGCCGATGCTGCTGGTGGGCGATGGCCGCACGCTGTCGTTCATCGATTATCAGGTGAAGCAGGTGAGCCAATGGCCGGTGCGGCGCACGCCGCTGCAGATCCTGCTGGCCAATGAGCCCGATCTTGGCCCCTATGCCCGCATCACCGCCGACACGCCCGACGGCGTGGAGATCGCCGCGCGCGATCCCAGGCGGCCGGAATTCGGCACGCTTTCCATCCGCTTCGTGCGCAGTGCCGCCGCGCCGGGCGGGCTGGCGCTGGCCGGGTGGACCGCGCTCGACGCGCAGGGCGGGCGCAGCGAAGTGCGGCTGAGCAACGTGCGCTATGGCGCCAGCCTGGCCGGGGTGAATTTCGGCTTCACCGATCCGCGCCGCGACGGGCCGCGCTGAGCCCCAAATATTGCGAAATCCCGTTCAGGCTGGGGCAAGGTCGAATCGGGCATAAGCATCAATAGCAGGTGGCAGTGCCTGCCGGTTTCGCCCCCTGTTGACCGGCAGCACCGCGTATCCAAAACCATCTGCTTGCGTGACGAGCGCAGACACGACCCCTGGCACCACGCCCCCGGTGCCAGGGGTCAACTGTTTCCGGCCCGTGATGACAGGCAGGTGACGAGGGCGCGCGGTTCGCCTACATCGAAGACCATGCCGCTTCGTATCGCCACCTGGAACATCAACAGCGTCCGCGCCCGCGCCGATATCGTGGCGCAATTCCTGCGCGATCATCAGCCCGATGTGCTGTGCCTGCAGGAAACCAAGGTCGCCAACGACATCTTCCCGCACGGCCTGTTCGACCAGCTGGGTTACACCCACCGCATCCTGAACGGCCAGCGCATGCACCACGGCGTCGCCACCATCAGCCGCGTGCCGATCGACGGCAGTTGGCGCTATGACTGGCAGGACAATGGCGAGGCGCGCCACATCGGCGTGCGCCTGCCCGGCGGCGTGTTGCTCGAAAATGTCTATGTGCCGGCCGGCGGCGACGTGCCCGACCGCGAGGTGAACCCCAAATTCGGCCAGAAGCTGGATTTCATCGAACGCATGACGCGCTGGTCGGAAGCCTTGCAGGGCCCGGCGGTGATCGTCGGCGATTTCAACGTGGCACCGCTGGAATGCGACGTATGGAACCACAAAGCGCTGCTCGACGTCGTCAGCCACACGCCGGTGGAGGTGGAGGCGCTCACCCGCCTGCAGCAGAGCCACGATTGGGTTGATCTGGGCCGCCGCTTCAACCCGGCGCCGGAGAAATTCTTCACCTGGTGGAGCTATCGCAACATCGATTGGCGCGCGTCTGACCGGGGCCGCCGCCTCGATCATATCTGGTGCTCGCCCGCGGTCGCCGCCACCGCCACCGCTTTCGAAGCGGTGCGCGACGCCCGCGACTGGGGCAAGCCTTCCGACCATATCCCGCAGATCGTGACGCTGGATCTGTGAGCATCGCGCCGGCCCATCTGGCCGAAGCGGCCTGCGACGCGCTGCGGCGCGGGCGCATTGTCGGGGTGGGCGGCCTCGCCATATTGTCGGCCGAACTGGCCGATGCCGACACGCTGGCGGCGCTGGAAACAACCACCCGGGCCGGGCTGATCATCACCGCCCGCCGCGCCGGGGTGCTGAACCTGGCCAACCAGATCGCCGCCGCCGCGCCGGATCCCGAACCGGTGTGGGTGGACCGGCCGGACTGGCTCGATCTGCCGGCCAGCCGCGCCGTCGCCGATCCGGTGCTGGATCTGGCGACACCGCTGAAAGGCCCGTTCCGCACCCGCGCGCTGGGGGCCGACACCGCGTCGGCCCGCGCCGCCATCGCGCTGGCCAAGCTGGGCGGGCTGATTCCGGCGGTCTATGCCGTGCCGCTGCCGGGTGTGGCCACCGCTGTTGCCGCGCCGGCCGATGCCATCCTCGCCCTGCCGCCGGCGCAGGCGCGGGTGCGCGTGTCGAGCCGCGCCCGCCTGCCGCTGGCCAGTGCCGAGGATTGCCAGGTCGTCGCCTTCCGCCCCGATGATGGCGGGCCGGAGCATCTGGCGCTGGTGATCGGCAACCCGGATGTGGGCCAGCCGGTGCTGGCGCGGCTGCACAGCTCCTGCCTCACTGGCGATGTGCTTGGCAGCCTGAAGTGCGATTGCGGCCCGCAGCTGCACGCCGCCATCGCCGCCATCGCCGCCAATCCAGGCGGCGGCATCCTGCTCTATCTGCAGCAGGAAGGGCGCGGCATCGGCCTTTTGAACAAGCTGCGCGCCTATGCCCTGCAGGATCAGGGCTGGGACACGGTGGACGCCAACACCCGCCTTGGCTTCGAACCCGATGAACGCGATTTTTCCCTGGCCGCCGCGATGTTCAAGGCGCTGGATGTGACCAGCGTGGCGCTGATGACCAACAATCCGCTGAAGGTGGCGGGCCTCGCCGCCCACGGCCTCAGCGTCACCCGGGTCGCCCACGACATGCCGCCGAACCCGCACAATGCCGCCTATCTCGCCACCAAGCGTGACCGGCAGGGGCATATGCTGTGAAAAGGCCTGCGGCCAACCTCACACCGCTCATGCCGAGCTTGTCGAGGCACGCGCGGACTGTGGCGCTTGCCTCGACAAGCTCGGCATAAGCGGGTTTGGTCCTTGGGCCCAGAGATGACGTTGTTCCTCGCCAACGCCGCCGCCGGCACGGTAAGCGCGTTCGGCGAAACCCACGCCGCCAGCTTTGGCAAGGGCGGCTTTTGCCCCGCGCCAAACAAGCGCGAAGGCGATGGCATGTCACCGCTTGGCACTTGGCCCATCCGCGCCGCGCTGCTGCGGCCCGACCGGATGCCCGCGCCGAAAACCGCGCTGCCCTGGCGCTGGCTGCGGCCGTGGGACGGCTGGTCCGACGGGGCCGATGATCCCGCCTACAACCGCCCGGTCACCCGCCCGCACCCCTTCAGCCACGAGAGCCTGTGGCGCGACGACCACGCCTACGACATCATCCTGGTGCTCGCCCACAACGACGCCCCGCCCGTGCCCGGCCTGGGCAGCGCCATCTTCTGGCATGTGCGCCAGCCCGATGGCCGCCCCACCGAAGGCTGCATCGCCATGGACCGCGCCGTGCTGGCGCGCTGGCTCGACGCGATGACACCGGGGGATGTCGTGACGATCACGGCAGAGTGAACGAGGAGCCTCCGGCGGGCAGGGCCTGAGGCCCTGCACCCACCTTCGTTTTCGGGACGCCTGTTCCCCCTTACTTCAGCGCCTCATCAAACCACGCCGCCACGTCGTCGCGCAGCTTGGCCAGTTCGGTTTCGGACAGGTAGATCATGTGGCCCGACTGGTAATAGGTGAACTTGATGTTCTTGTTGATCTCGGCGGGCAGCAGCATGTGGGCGGCATCGAATTCGGCGCCATAGAAGGGCGTCGCCATGTCGAAATAGCCGTTCAGGAACAGCACTTTCAGCTTGGGGTTGGCGCGCATCGTGTAGGCAAGGTCAACCGCCGTGTTCGGCGTCGTCTGGCCGCCGCCGGTGGGCGCGCGGTGGTTCCAGTCCCAATTCCAGCCGGGTTCGCGGGCCGACAGCTTGTAGGGCATGTCGGTCTTCACGCCGAGCGTCTTGAAGGCATAATCATGGAAGGCGCTGACATAGGCGCCGGTGACGGCGGTGGAGGCCGGATCCTCATCCGGGCTGTCGGCATTCAGGTCGGTCGGCGGCAGCGTGTAGCGGGCGTCGAGGCGGCCGATGGAGATGCCCTTTTCGCGCAGCAGCTCGGTCTGGAAGTGCGGCAGGCTGATGCGCAGATTGGCGCGCTTGATGAAATCGACATCAAGGCCGGTGTAGGCGTGCATCTGCTTGGCGATGGCATCCTTTTCGGCGTCGCTGATATTGCTGCCCTTGGCCAGCGCGGCGGCATAGGGCCCGCTGACGAACGCGCGCACTTCGCTCACGAAGGCATCGATATTGGCCGGCTTCTGGCCCGGCAGCGTGCCATGATACCAGGCGGTCGCGGCAAAGCCGGGGAACAGCACCATCGAATTCTGGTCATAACCCGGCTGGCGCACGCCATAATTCAGGATGGTGGAGAGCAGCACGATGCCGTTCAAGGACAGGCCGCGCTCTTCCAGGCGCGCGGCCACGGCCGGTGAGCGCAGCGTGCCATAGGATTCGCCGAACAGGAACTTCGGCGCCTTCCAGCGGCCATTCTTCGTCACATAGCGCAGGATGGCGCGGGTGAAGGCATCGGCATCCTGATCGACGCCGTTGAAATCCTTGCCGGTCTTGTCGCCCAGCGGGCGCGACCAGCCGGCACCGGGGGCATCGATGAACACCACGTCGGTCTTGTCGAGCAGGCTGTAGGGGTTGGGCGTCACGGCGTACTGGTCGGGCGTCACATAGACCGGCTTGTCGGTCTTTACCCGCACCGGGCCAAAGCTGCCCATGTGCAGCCAGACCGTCGCCGAACCCGGGCCGCCGTTGTAGAAGAAGGTGACCGGGCGGTTCGGCTCACCGGTGGTGTAGGCGGTGTAGAAGATGCTCCCCGTTGGCCGGGCATTGTCGTCACGGATGGTCAGCGTGCCGGCAGTGGCGGTGTAGGCAATGGCCTTGCCCTTCACCGTGACATTGCCCTTTGACACCCAGGCCTGTTCCTCCACCGGCGGGCGCGCGGTGGCGGCATCGGCCTCCGCGATCATGGCGTCGCGCGGGCTTTTGCCCTTGGCCGCATCCTGGGCGAACGCGGGATTGGCAATGGCGGCCAGCGCCAGACCGGCGAGCAGCAGATTTTTCACGTGTGATGTCCCCTCTGATTGGTGGCCAAGGGAATGCCACGGCCGCTGCGATGGTTCAACGCCGTCCGCGCTTGATGCCGGGCGGCACCCGCGATTTTCCGGGGCGGGGCTGGAAACCCCTGGGCCGGGTGCGGTCGCGGCGGAAGGCCGGCGCGCCGTCACTTTCGGGCAGTTCATAGCGCAGGGCGCCGGTGATCGGGCTGGCCTCCACCAGCCGCAGATCGAGGCGCTGGCCGATGGCATAGCGGGTGCCGGTTTCGATGCCCTCCAGCACGCGGGCATCCTCGTCAAAGACGAAGCGTTCGGCACCAAGCGTGGAGACCGGCACCAGCCCGTCACCGCCCAGGCCATCGACGGTGGCGAAAAAGCCGAACTTGGCGACGCCGGTGATGCGCGTTTGCAGCACCTCGCCGACACGGGTGGACAGGAAGGCGGCGACATAACGATCGATGGTGTCACGCTCCGCCTCCATCGCCCGCCGCTCGGTCATGCTGATGTGGTCGGCGGTCTTGGCGAGGCCCTTCTCCTCCTCCGCATGCAGGCCGCCGTCACCCAGCCGGTGGGCGGCGACAAGGCTGCGGTGGACGATCAGATCGGCATAGCGGCGGATCGGCGAGGTGAAGTGGGCGTAACTGCCCAGCGCCAGCCCGAAGTGGCCGACATTGGCCGGCGCGTAATAGGCCTGGGTCTGGGTGCGCAGCACCTGCTCGGTCACCTGCTCATAGGCCTCCCCCTGCTTGGCGCGGGCAAGGATGCGGTTGAACACCGCCGGCTTCACCACCTGGCCCAGCGCGATATTCTGGCCCAGCGTTTCCAGATAATCGCGCAGGGCGACGATCTTCTCCCGGCTCGGCGCCTCGTGGCAGCGGAAGATGCAGGCCGCCTTCTTCTTCTCCAGCGCCTTGGCCGAGGCAACGTTGGCGGCGATCATATAATCCTCGATCACCCGGTGCGCAGTCAGATGCTCACGCACATGGATGCCGGCGATGCGGCCGGCGTCGTCAAGGATGACGCGCTTTTCCGGCAGCTCCAGCTCCAGCGGTTCGCGGCTGGCGCGGGCCTTGGCGAGCGCGCCCCAGGCATCCCACAGCGGCTGCAGCACGGGCAGATATTCGCCCGCCTGCCGGTCCATCGTCGCCTGCGCCTCCTCATAGGCGATGTTGGCGACGCAGCGGATGACGGCGCGGGTGAAGCGCCAGTTCAGGATCTTGCCCTCGGGGTCGATATGGAGGTGGCAGGCCAGCACGGCGCGATCTTCATTCTCGACCAGGCTGCAGACATGGGCCGAGAGGATTTCCGGCAGCATCGGCACCACCCGGTCGGGGAAATAGACGCTGTTGCCGCGTGACCGCGCCGAACGGTCGAGCGCCGAACCGGGGCGGACATAGAAGCTGACATCGGCAATGGCGACGATGGCGCGGAAATGGCCGGCATTGTCAGGATCGGGCGTGGCCCACACCGCGTCATCATGGTCGCGCGCGTCGGCGGGATCGATGGTCAGGAACGGCAGGGCGCGCAGATCCTCGCGATCACCCAGCGGCTGGCGGGCCACGCGCTCGGCCTCGGCCAGGGTCGTCTCGTCAAAGCGGTTGGGAATGCCCTTGGCGTGGATGGCGATCAGCGAAAAGGCGCGCGGCTGGAACGGATCGCCCAGCACCTCCACCACCCGGCCGAACTGGCGCGGCGGCCGGCCACTGGGTTCGGCCAGCACCAGATCCCCCGGCTGGCCCTCGCCGGGATCGTTGATGGCGAGATCACCGCGCGCCTTCTTGTCCACCGGCACCAGCCGCCAGCCGGTGGCCTCGCGGCGCAAAATGCCGAGGACGAACTCCTCCGACTTGGCCAGCGCCTTCATCGGGAAGGCCTGATAGCCGCCGCCCTGCTCCTCGATGCGGGCGAGCAGCCGGTCACCCAGGCCGAAGCTGGCGCGGCGGCGTGGTTCGATCACCCGCAGGCGCGGCGGCGGGGCAGCGTTATCCCAGCGATCGGGCACGGCGATGGCGACCGTATCGGCGACATCGACGACGCGGATGACGGTGACCTTGGGCAGGCCGCCGCCCTTGTGCAGGGTGCGGCCGGGGCCGCCTTCCAGCTCGCCGGCTTCCATCATCTCCTTCAGCAGGCCCTTCAGCGCGATCTTGTCCTGCGCGTGCAGGCCGAACGCCTTGGCAATCTCGCGCTTGCCGACGGAGCTTTTCTGGGTGGCGATGAAATCGAGGATGGCCTGGCGGTCTGGCAGGCCGGGGTGGGGGTGATTGCGGGGCGGGCGCGGCATCGGCGCACCATGGGCGTTTGGGGCAGGTGGGGCAAGTGCGCCCATTGTGCGCGCGCGCCCGGCGGCCCATATGCGATGGCGATGCAGTCGCTCGCCGCCTCCACCCCGCCGCAAGGCGACGCCGATTTCAAGACGCTGAGGCGCTTCCTGCCCTATCTGTGGCCGGCCGGGCGCTTCGATCTGAAGGCGCGGGTGGTTGGCGCCATGGGCCTGGTGCTGCTGGCCAAGGCGATCAACCTGGCCATGCCCTACACGCTGAAGCTGGCGCTGGATGCGATGGCCGGCAAGGTGGACAACGGCGCCGGCGTCGCCATGGCGCTGGTGGCGTCCTACAGCCTTGCCCGCTTTGGCGGCGTGCTGTTCGACAATCTGCGCAATGCCGTGTTCGAACGGGTCGGCCAGGAAGCGGCGCGGCGGCTGAGCCTGGACGTGTTCACCCACATCCACCGCCTGTCCCTGCGCTTCCACCTGGAACGCCGCACCGGCGCGCTGACCCGCCTGATCGAACGCGGCACCAAGAGCATCGACACGATGCTCTATTTCCTGCTGTTCAACATCGTCCCCACCATCATCGAGCTGACCGCCGTGTGCATATTGTTCGCGCGCGGCTTCGGCTGGGAACTGGTGGCGGCAACGCTGGTTATGGTGGCGGCCTATATCTTCTACACCCAGCGCATCACCGATTGGCGCGCCGGCCTGCGCCGCCAGATGGTGGACAGCGACCAGAAAGTGACGGCGCGCGCCGTGGACAGCCTGCTGAATTACGAGACGGTGAAATATTTCAATGCGGAGGCGCACGAGAACGCGAATTATGGCCGTGCCATCAAGCGCTACACCGATGCCGCCACCAAGAGCGAAGTCAGTCTCGCCTGGCTCAACATCGGCCAGAGCTTCATCACCAACGCGCTGATGGCCGGCGCGCTGGTCTATGTCGTGTGGGGCTGGAACCAGGGCCGCTTCACGGTGGGCGATATCGCCTTCGTCAATGGCCTGCTCACCCAGCTGTTCCGCCCGCTCGATCTGCTCGGCATGGTCTATCGCGAGATCCGCCAGGGCCTGATCGACATGGAGGCGATGTTCAAGCTGATCGACACGCCGCCGGAGATCGCCGATGCGCCCGGCGCGCCGGCGCTGGTGCTGAACGGCGCCCACATCCGCTTCGACATGGTGGATTTCGGCTATGATCCGCGCCGGCCGATCCTGAAGGGCGTGTCGTTCGACGTGCCGCCGGGTGCCAAGCTGGCCGTCGTCGGCCATTCCGGTGCCGGCAAATCGACTCTCAGCCGCATCCTCTACCGCTTCTACGACATCCAGGGCGGCCATGTGACCATCGACGGGCAGGATATCGCCAAGGTGACGCAGGACAGTCTGCGCCGCGCCATCGGCATCGTCCCGCAGGATACGGTGCTGTTCAACGACACGATCGGCTACAACATCGCCTATGGCCGGCCCGAAGCGAGCCAGGACGAGATCATCGCCGCTGCGCGCGGGGCGGCCATCCATGATTTCATCATGAGCCTGCCCGATGGCTATCAGACCCAGGTGGGCGAGCGCGGGCTGAAATTGTCAGGCGGGGAAAAGCAGCGCGTCGCCATCGCCCGCACCATCCTGAAGAACCCGGCGATCCTGATCCTTGATGAAGCCACCAGCGCGCTCGATTCGGCGACGGAGGCCGGCATTCAGGATGCGCTGGCCACGGTTTCGAAAAGCCGCACCAGCATCGTGATTGCCCACCGGCTGTCCACCATCACCGATGCCGACGAGATCATCGTGATGGCCGAAGGCCGCATCATCGAGCGCGGCCGCCACGACACGCTGCTGGCCGCGAACGGCGCCTATGCCGAAATGTGGGCGCTGCAGCAGGCCGAGGAAGCGCAGGGCGAAGCGGCGGCGGCCTGACACGAAAAAGGGGCCGGCCCGGGTGGGCCGACCCCTCTCGTCAGGCAAACATCGATCAGGGCAGCAGCACCGCATCGACGACGTGGATGACGCCGTTCGACTGGATCACATCGGCCTGACGCACATGGCTCATGCCGCCCTTGGCATCGACCAGCATCACCAGCTTGCCCATCAGCGAGGCGGTAAGCGTCTCGCCCTGCACGGTGGTCAGCGTCGCCTTGCCGCCGCCGGCCTTGATCCGGCCGACGATATCGGCCGCGGTCAGCTTGCCGGGCACGACATGGTAGGTGAGGATGCCGCTCAGCTGCGCCTTGTTCTCAGGCTTCAGCAGCGTGTCGACCGTGCCGGCCGGCAGCTTGGCAAAGGCAGCATTGGTCGGCGCGAACAGGGTGAACGGGCCCTTGCCCTTCAGCGTTTCCACCAGGCCGGCGGCCTTCACCGCGGTGACCAGGGTGGTGTGATCCTTGGACTGGACCGCATTGTCGATGATGTCGCGGGTTGGCAGCATGGGGGCGCCGCCAACAACCGGCTGGGCGCTGGCCATGGGGGAAAGGCCAGCCGCCGCCACGGCAAACAGGGCGGCGCGCAGCGCGTTACGGGATACCATCAGATACTCCATCTTTTGGGGCCACCGGAATGGGTGGCCCGACGAGTGCTACGGACAATGGGGGGTGAAGGTCGCCTTTGCGAGTGTCGCTGCGGCAAAAAGCATGCTGCCTCAGGCCGCAACCGGCGAGCGGCGGCGGCTGCGGAGGCTGACACCGATCATGGCAAAGCCGGCCAGCAACATCGCCCAGCTTTCGGGTTCCGGCACGAAGCTGGACGGCGCCGGATCAGACGAGAAGGTGCCGCCGGCCACACCACGGAAACCGCGCAGCGCGCGAGCCGGGGTCCCGTTCACCGGCAGCGCGTTGAGCGTCGGCGCGATTGACGACACCGCGAACGAGAAATCGACCTTCGCCCCGCCGACGAAATCCAGGAAGTCCGACGTGAAGCTGGTTATCGATCCCGGAGCGGAGCCGGCAAAGGTGGCACTGTTGCCATTGCGGTTGCCGGTGATTTCCGCGCCGGTGAAGGTACCGCTGAGCAAATTGGCACCCTTGGCGAACGCAATCCCGGCCACCGTGATCGGCGCGGTCGTCAGGAACGAGAAGCTGCCGGCGAGGTTGCTTTGGGTGAGCGTCGCCCCGCTGACCGTGGCGGCGGTGTTGGTAACCGAGCCGTTCAGGGTGAACAACGCCGGGACGTTGTTCAGGATGTCACCGATGCCGGGCTGCAGGAAGTTGAAGAACACCTGAATGGAGCCGGGCACGGTCGAATTGGCCTTCGCGGTCGTATAGAAGGCGGCATTGCGATTGCCGCCGACGTTGGTCCAGCGGATGTTGGCGCCGCCGCCTTTCGGCGAGAAGGTTGCAAACGTGGTGCTGACAGCAGCAGCCGGCGTCGCCATGGCGGCAAGGACGGTCAGCGCAGCGGCCGCCGTCATCTTGAGAGCGGTGTGCATCGGCGTTGCCTTTTACGAGGAGTGTGGACAACGACTTAGCGCTAATCAGTGTTAACGCGGGAGAGCGGGCTTCTACTCAGGCCCGCCGATTTTCAGGTGCGGGCGCCCGGCATCCTGATCGGCCCGTCGGCACTGCCGGTGATGAACTGGTGGACGTATGCATTGTCGCAGCCATCCAGTTCGCCCAGCGCGCCCTGCCAGATGATCCGCCCGCCGTGCAGCATCGCCACCCGATCGGCCACCGTGCGCACCGTTGTCATGTCGTGGGTGATGGTGATGGCGGTGATGGCCAGATCGGTGACCAGCGTGCGGATCAGCCTGTTGATCACCGCCGCCGTGATCGGATCAAGACCGGCGGTCGGTTCATCGAACAGGATGATCGGCGGGCGGGCGGCGATGGCGCGGGCCAGCGCCACGCGCTTTTGCATGCCGCCCGACAGTTCGGCCGGCTTCAGATCGGCCACGTCGGCCGCCAGGCCGACGCGGGCCAGATTGTCGATGGCAGCGGCGCGGCGTTCGGCGGTGCTGCCGGGCACGGCAAAGCTGATGTTGCGCCACACCGGCAGCGAATCGAACAGGGCGCCGCCCTGGAACAGCATGCCGATCCGGGTGCGGTGGCGATCGAGCGCAGCACCGGTGAGGCCGGCGACCGCCTCCCCATCCACCATGATCGACCCCGAATCGATGGGGATGAGGCCAAGCAGGCATTTCAGCGTGACCGACTTGCCGGTGCCGGACCCGCCGATGATGACCAGGCTTTCGCCCGGCATGACGGCAAGATCGATGCCCTTCAGCACCGCGCGCCCGCCAAAGGCCTTGCACACGCCGGCGAACTGGATGCGCGGGGTGGCTGGCGGCATGGTCATGATCCGAACACGATCACGGTGATGATCAGGTTGGACAGCAGGATCAGGATGAAGCTGGAGACGACGGCGTTGGTCGTCGCCTTGCCCACCCCGGCCGCGCCGCCGCCGCTGTGATAGCCGTGATAGCAGCCCATCAGCGCGATGAAGAAGCCGAACACGGCGGCCTTGACCAGCGATGAGACCACGTCGTCAAGCTGCAGGTAACGCGCCGTCGTCGCCAGATATTGCGCGCTGTTGAAGCCCAGCCGCTGCGTCGCCAGCAGCCAGCCGCCCATCACGCCCAGCGCGTTGGATACCAGCACCAATACCGGCATCACCAGCACCGCCGCCAGCAGGCGCGGGCCGACCAGCCAGCGGAAGGGATCGGTGCGCAGCGTCACCAGCGCGTCGATCTGCTCCGTCACCCGCATCGTGCCGAGCTCTGCCGCCATTGCCGAGGCAACGCGGCCGGCCACCATCAGGCCGCCCAGCACCGGGCCCAGTTCGCGCACCACGCCGATCACGGTGACGGCCGGCACGGTGGCCGCCGCGTTGAAACGGCTGCCGCCGATGAAGATCTGCTGAGCCAGCGCCGAACCGGTGAAGATGGCGGTGAGGCCCACAACCGGCAGCGACAGCCAGCCGATCACCAGCATCTGCTGCGCCACCTGCGCCGGATACCACGGCGGCTGCACCAGCCGCACCAGCGCCGTGATCGCAAAGCGGGTGAGCCGGCCGACGCTGGCCAGCGCCGCCAGCACCGGCGCGCCGATGGCTGCGAACATGCCGATCATGCCCACACCCGTTCGAACCGCTGGCCCAGTGCCACCAGCAGCTCATAGGCGCTGCGGCCCGACAGGGCGGCCATGGCGTTCACATCAAAGGCGATATCGATCCAGTCACCATCGGCCAGCGGGCCGGCGTCGGTGACATCAAAGGCCGCCATGTCCATCGAGATGCGGCCGGCCGCCGGGCAGCGCACGCCGCCGATTTCGGCCCAGCCCTGCCCCGACAGACCGCGGGCATAGCCATCGGCATAGCCCAGCGCCACCGTGGCGATGCGGGTGGGCCGGGCGGCGGTGAAGGTGGCGGCATAGCCCACGCTCTGCCCCGGCGCCACGTCGCGCAGCTGGATGATGCGCGCCGACAGCCGCGCCACCTGCCGCGATGGCCGGCCATCGGGCAGCCACATGCCGCCGAACAGGCCGATGCCGGGGCGCACCATGTCGAAATGAAAGGCCGGGCCCAGGCAGGTGCCGGGCGCATTGGCCAGCGCGCGTGCGCCGGCCGGCACCCGCGCCGCCACATCGGCAAAACAGGCGCGCTGGGCGGCGTTGAGCGGGTGCGCCGGCGTGTCGGCACAGGCGAGATGGCTGTGCAGCACCGCCACCGTCAGCCCGTCCAGCACCGCCGGTGCCTCGGCCGGGGACAGGCCAAGCCGGTTCATACCGGTATCGATCATCACTTCGGCGCGGCGGCCGGTCTGCCGCCACAGCGCGACCTGCGCCGCCGTCACCAGCACCGGCGTGGCCGGCAAAGCCAGCGCCGCCGGCATCTCTTCGGGCGTGACGCCGTGCAGGACGGACAGGGTGACGCCGTCCGGCAGCGGCAGCAGCGGCGGCACCTCGCCCCAATGGGCGACGAAAAACTGCCGGCAGCCGGCGGCGGCCAGGCGCAGCATCACTGCGCGCGCGCCCAGGCCATAGCCATCGGCCTTGATCGCCGCGCCGCAGGCGGCCGCGCCGACCGCACGGGCGAAATCCTGCCAGTTGGCCACCAGCGCCTGGCCATCAAGCCGCAGCCGGGCTTGCGGTGGGGGGGTGAAGGGGGCGGTCACAGGCTTGGGATTAGCGAGGATGTTCATGGCGGCGCAAGCGTTACCGGTGTATCAAGACACCATGAAACGCACGATCCTCACCGCCTCCCTTGGTGCCATGGCCATCCTGCTTGGCAGCGCCTTGGTGTTCGCCCCGGCCAGCGCCCAGGCCCAGCCCAAGCCGGACACCGAATTCTGCGCCAAGATGCGCGCCAAGGATCCAGGCGGCATCTGCACGCCCAAGGGCGAATATGTGACGCCGGAAAAGGTCTACAAGCCCGACGGCACGGTGGTGAACCGCTCCACGGGGGATTGAGCCCCGCGCCTCAATCGAACAGCGAGCTGACCGAGCTTTCTTCCGCCGTGCGGCGCATGGCTTCGGCCAGCAGCGGCGCGATGGTGATGCGGCGCACCTTGCCGGCGGCCTTCACCGCATCGGTCGCCGCGATCGAATCGGTGACCACCAGTTCCGCCAGCGCCGAATTGTCAACGCGGGCCACCGCGCCGCCCGACAGCACGCCGTGGCTCACATAGGCGGTCGCGCTGGCCGCACCGGCTTCCAGCAGGGCCGCGGCCGCGTTGCACAGCGTGCCGGCCGAATCGACAATATCGTCAACCAGGATGCAGCGGCGGCCGCGCACGTCGCCGATGATGTTCATCACTTCCGATTCGCCCGGCCGTTCGCGGCGCTTGTCGACGATGGCCAGCGGGGCGTTGCCCAGACGCTTGGCCAGCGCGCGGGCGCGCACCACGCCGCCGACATCGGGCGAGACCACCATCACATCATCCATCGCACCCATGCGCGCCAGAATGTCGGCCGCCATCACCGGCGCGGCATAGAGATTGTCGGTCGGGATATCGAAAAAGCCCTGGATCTGCCCGGCGTGCAGATCAAGGCTGAGCACGCGGTTGGCACCGGCGGTGGTGATCAGATTGGCGACCAGCTTGGCCGAAATCGGCGTGCGCGGGCCGGGTTTGCGGTCCTGCCGGGCATAGCCGAAATAGGGCACCACCGCCGTGATGCGCCGGGCCGAGGCGCGCTTCAGCGCATCGATGCAGATCAGCAATTCCATCAGATTGTCGTTGGCGGGCGCTGCCGTCGGCTGCACCACGAACACATCCTCGCCGCGCACATTCTCGTGGATTTCCACGAAAATTTCCTCGTCGGCAAAACGGCGCACGGCGGCGTGCGTCAGCGGGATTTCCAGATAGGTGGCGATCGCTTGCGCCAGTTCCGGGTTGCCGTTGCCGGCCAGGATCTTCATCACGCGCACCCCTCGCTGCTGTATGCGCGGGCCATAGCCGCCCTGTCACACTGGTGCAACCTTGGTCGCAACCCCGGCGGCCACCAACGCCGCCACCAGCGGCACATCGGCGGGCGGCATCGGCAGGCCGGCCATGTCCTCAGGCCGCTCCCAGCGCAGGGCCTGGCCGTCGCGGCCATCGGGCACGCCCTGCCAGCGGCGGCACCAATAAAGCAGCATCACCAGGTGGAATTCGGGATAGGCGAAGCTGGCGAAGGTGAAGGGTTCCAGCACCGGCGCGGTGATGCCCAGCTCCTCCTCCAGCTCGCGCGCCAGCGCGGCTTCCGGGGCTTCGCCGGCATCGATCTTGCCGCCGGGAAATTCCCACAGGCCGGCCAGCGACTTGCCTTCCGGGCGCTGGGCCAGCAGCACACGGCCATCGCCGTCCACCAGCGCCGCCGCCACCACATGCAGCAGCCGCATCAGCGCATCACCACCAGCTTCACCCGGTCCGCCACCTTCAGCCGCGCGCTGGCATCCAGCTGATTCAGCGTCAGGAAGCGCGCCATGCGGTCATCATCATAGGCCATGCGCGCCGCCAGGGAGGCGAGCGTGTCAGTGGCCGTCACCCGCACCACCTGGATGCGGCGGGCGCGCACAGTGGCGCTGTCCTGCACGGTCATGCGGCGCAGGCTGTCGGCCACCGGACTGACCCCGGCCAGCTGGCCGGCCGGTGCCAGCGTCACCAGGGTCAGCGCCAGTTGCGGGGTCCAGCGATAGACGGTCAGCGCCGCGTCCACCGGGCCGTTCTGGCCGTTGGCGCGCACGGTGCCGCTCAGCGCCTCGATGCCGTTGATGCGGGTGGCGCGCATGTCGGCGGGGTTGGCGCCGATCGCGCGCCAGCGGTCGGCGGCGATGCTGTTCAGATCGGCAGTGCGGGCATCGGCGGCGCGCAGCTCAAAACGCAGATTGCCGGGCGCGCTGCCGGTCACGGCGTCGCTGCCGTTGGTCAGGCTGAAGCCCTGCGGCGCATCGAAGGCCAGGCCCAGGCCGGGGTGGCGGAAGCTGCGGCCCTGCACCACGCCCTGCGACGGATCATCATCATAGATCAGGCCGTCGATGGCGTTCAGAAAGGCATCGCGGTTGGTGGCGCGCGCCCCGGCCCGGGCCAGCAGCGCCTGCGCCTCCTGCCTTGTGCGGTCCACGCGTTCGGTGGTGGGCGGGTGGGTGGAAAGCCACTTCGATGGTTCAGTGCCGCCCTGGCCCGACAGGCGCCCTTCCAGCGCCGTCTGCGCCCCCAGCGCCGCCAGCGCGCCGGTGGCGGCCAGCGGATCATAACCGGCGCCAGCAAGATAGCGCACGCCCAGGCTGTCAGCCTCGCGCTCCTGATCACGGCTGTAACCCAGCGTGTAGAGGCCGGCGCCGGCATTGGCGATGCGGCCCACCAGATCCGATCCGGTCAATATGCCGGCAAGGCCGGCCAGGATGTTCGATCCCAGCGCCCGGGTCTGGCGCTTCTGGCTGTGGCGGGCGGCGACGTGGCCCACCTCGTGGCCCATGACGAAGGCCAGCTGCGCCTCGTTGTTCATCAGCGCCAGCAGCTGGCGGGTGATGTAGACATAGCCGCCGGGCACCGCGAAGGCGTTGTTGACGTTCGAATTGAGCAGGGTGACGGTGTAATCCTCCGGCCGCGCGCCACCGCCCGACTGCACCGCGATGCGCTGGCCGACGCGGCGGACATAATCGGCCGCCGGGCCGCTGACGGCACCGCCGAACTGCTGGACGATATCGGCATGGGCCTGGGCGCCGCTCTGGCGCTCAGACGGAGACAGGCCGGGGGCGGATTGCGCCAGCACCGGTGCCGCCATGGCCAGCGACACGGAGGCGACAAGGGTGCGGATCATGCGGGTCATGCCCCGACAATAGCGGGGCGGCGCGGCGGTTCCAACCGCTTGCGGCACGAATTACAGGGTGCGGCCCATCGCCAGATATTTGGCGCGGCGCGCCTTCACCAGCGCCTCCTCGCCCAGCCCCAGCAGCGGCTGCAGTTCGGTGGCGATCGCCATCGCCAACGACTGCATGGCCGAGGCCGGATCACGGTGCGCACCGCCCAGCGGTTCCGGCACGATGGTATCGATCACGCCCAGCGCCTTGCAGTCGGCCGCCGTCACCTTCATCGCCTCGGCAGCGTCGGCGGCGCGGTTCTGCTGCTTGTCGGCCGCGCGCCACAGGATGGAGGCGCAGCCTTCCGGCGAGATCACGGCATAGACGGCATGTTCCAGCATGATCACCCGATCGGCCGCGGCAATGCCGATGGCACCGCCCGACATGCCTTCGCCGGTGATGGCGGTGATGATCGGCACGCGGGCGTTCAGGAAGGCGGCGGTGGCGCGGGCGATGGCTTCGGCCTGGCCGCGGGCCTCGCCATCCACGCCGGGATAGGCGCCGGCGCTGTCAACCAAGGTGATCACCGGCACGTGGAAGCGCGCGGCGAGTTCAACCAGGCGGGCGGCCTTGCGGTAGCCTTCGGGCCGGCCCATGCCGAAATTGTGGCGCACGCGGCTGGCGGTGTCGTTGCCCTTTTCGTGGCCGATCACCATCACCGGCACGTTCAGGCCGCGCAGCCGGCCCAGCCCGCCGATGATGGCCAGATCCTCGCCAAAGGCGCGGTCCCCGGCCAGCGGGGTGAAATCATCGACCAGCACCTTGACGATATCGGCAAAATGCGGCCGCGCCGGGTGGCGGGCGACCAGCGTCTTCTGCCACGGCGACAGGCGGGCATAGGTTTCGGCCAGCAGGCGGCGGGCCGCGCCTTCGGCATGGCGGGCGCCGGCCTCGTCACCGGCGGCGCGATAGTCCGACGCGCGCTGGGCGATCTGGGCGATCGGCTTTTCAAAGTCGAGATAGATGCTCACGGCGCTTGGCCTAGGCGAAATCGCTTGGCGCGGTCAATGGGGGGGCCATCACAGCCGCTGCCAGCGGAAGTACCACACCTCGTGCCCCAGCCGCCGCGCCTTGGCCTCGTAACGCGTCTGCGGCCAGTCTGCCGGGCGGGTGAGGAAATCGGCGGCGGTGTCGCCCAGCCAGCGGAAATCGCTGCGGCCGTTCATCTGCATCAGCGCCCAGCGGCAATAGATCGGATGATCGGTGCCAAAGCGGAATTCACCGCCCGGCTTCAGCACGCGGGCGATGGCATTGATCGGCCCCGGGTTCATGAAGCGGCGCTTGGCGTGGCGCGCCTTGGGCCAGGGATCTGGGTGGAGCAGGAACACGCGGTCGCAACTGGCATCGGGCAGCCGGTCGAGCACGTCGAGCGCATCGCCGTGGTGGATGCGCACGTTCGGCAGCTGCCCGGCATCAACCGCCACCAGCGCGCCCACCACGCCATCAACAAAGGGTTCGGCACCGATAATGCCCACCTGTGGGTGCATCGCGGCCTGGCCGGCCATATGCTCCCCCTTGCCGAAGCCGATTTCCAGCCACAGCGGGCGATCATCGCCGAACAGGCCGGCGGCCGTGATCGGGCCGTCCTTCGGCACTTCAATCGCCGGCAGCAGATCGGCAAACAACGCCGCCTGCCCCTGCCGCAAGGCATGGCCCTGCCGCCGGCCATACAGGCGGCGGATGGTGGTGGGATCGGCGGGCGGCTTTGCTGATTCGGCCATGGGCGCCGGCCATGCCCGATTGCGCGCGCGCGGGAAAGACCATCACCCTCCCAATAGCGCGACGTCGGCAACGCTTGGCTTTGTTAAAAATTTGCCGCAAGAGGCCGGGAACCGGTGCTGATGGCCGGCATTTACCGATCGGGACAAAATGCTTTCGGGTGTGAAATCGCTGGTGATGGGTGGCCGCGAGGTGTGGCCGCTGGTGGAAGGCGGCAAGGGCGTTTCGGCCACCAATCACGCCTCCTCGGGCGCCTGGGCACTGGCCGGCGGGGTCGGCACGGTGAGCGCAGTGAACGCCGACAGCTATGACGCGCTGGGCAATCCCATCCCGCAGATTTATCGCGCCGCCACCCGGCGTGACCGCCATGAAGAGCTGGTGCAATATGCCATCGATGGCGGCGTCACCCAGGTCGAGCGCGCCTATGACATTGCCGCATCCGAACTGAAGCGCGGCATCGGCGCCATCAACATCAACGTGCTGTGGGAAATGGGCGGGGCTCAGCGCGTGTTGCAGGGCGTGCTGGAACGCACCAAGGGCTTGGTCAACGGTGTCACCTGCGGCGCCGGCATGCCGTACAAGCTGTCGGAAATCGCCGCGCAGCACGGCGTGCATTATTATCCCATCATCAGCTCGGCCCGCGCCTTCCGGGCGCTGTGGAAGCGCGCCTATTCCAAGGCGGCCGAATGGCTGGGCGGCGTGGTGTATGAAGATCCGTGGCTGGCCGGCGGCCACAACGGGCTTTCCAACGCCGAAGATCCGCGCAGCCCCCAGGATCCCTATCCCCGCGTCGCCGAACTGCGCGCCACCATGCGCGAGCTGGGCGTGCCCGAATCGGTGCCGATCGTGATGGCCGGCGGTGTCTGGCGGCTGGACGAGTGGACCGACTGGCTGGACAATCCGGAGCTGGGCCAGATCGTCTTCCAGTTCGGCACACGGCCGCTGCTCACCCAGGAAAGCCCGATCCCGGATGTGTGGAAGCAGCGCCTGTTCGATCTGCAGCAGGGCGACATCCTGCTGCACAAATTCTCGCCGACCGGCTTTTATTCCTCGGCCATCCGCAACCCGTTCCTGCGCGCGCTGGAAGCCCGCAGCGACCGCCAGATCGCCTTTTCCACCGCCGCCACCGGCGATCACCAGTTCGCGCTGGATGTGGGCGTGGGTGCCAAGCGCTATTTCGTCACCCGCGATGATCTGGTGCGCGCCCGCGAATGGCACGGCGCCGGCTTCACCGAAGCACTGAAGACGCCTGACAACACGTTGGTGTTCGTTTCCCCGCCGGAACGCGCCACCATCCGCAAGGATCAGGCCGATTGCATGGGCTGCCTGTCGCACTGCGGCTTTTCGGCCTGGGCCGACAACGAGGGCAACAGCACCGGCCGCCTTGCCGATCCGCGCAGCTTCTGCATCCAGAAGACCTTGCAGAACATCGCCCACGGCGGCGATCCGGACCAGAATCTCGCCTTCGCCGGCCACAGCGCCTACCGCTTCGCCAGCGACCCCTGGTATTCCAACCGCTTCGTGCCGACGGTGAAGCAGCTGGTCGACCGGTTGCTGACGGGGGCCTGAACCCCCCTCACCGCAAGCGCAGCGCCGCCAGCACCGCGCCGCCGCCCGGCCGTTGCACCAGCACCGCCTCTGACAGGCCGGCCGCCGCCGCCGGCCGCGCAAAACTGGACGCAGCGCCGGTCCAACCGCCCAGCCGCACCAGATTTTTCACCACATTGCGGTGCGGCAGGGTGCGGCCGCGGTTCTCGCCGGCCTTGATCGGCACCTGCACGATGCGCGGATCATAACGCACCAGCCATACGTCTGCCGCGCCGTTGCCGGCAGCCACGGCGATGCGCGCCGGGGTGGCCGTCACCGCCGGGCCGCCGCTGCCCCGGTCACCACGGGCAATCGCCTGCTGCAGTTCGGCGGCGCGCACGCCGGTCACGTCCACGCGGCCGTTGATCACCGTCTGCGGGGTCCACACATTGTCGTGGCCCAGGCCGGCCTTGTAATCATATTGGCGGCGGGTGAATTCTGCCTTCGCGAAATTGTCTTTCCAGCCCAGCTGGTCCCAATAGGTGACGCCGAAGCTGAGCACGAGCAGGTCGGGCCGATCGGCCAGCGCCATCACATTTTCATTGGCCGGCGGGCACGACGAACAGCCCTGGCTCTGGAACAATTCGATCACCGCCGGGTGGGCGGCATCGGCGGCCAGCGCCGGCGCGGCGATCAGGGCAAGGGCGGCAAGCAAGTGGCGGCGCATGGGGGCAGGCTCCTCTTCACTGGCTGTTCGCGCCGGCCCCCATGTTTGTTGCAGCGCCGTCAGATCTCCACGCAGATCTTGCCGAAATGCTTGCCCGATTCCTGATGGCGGAAGGCCGCACCCAGTTCGGCGAGCGGGAAATGGCTGTCGATCACCGGGCGGATGCCGGTGTTGTTGATGGCGCGGATCATCTCGATCTGCTGGCGGCGGGTGCCCACGGTGATGCCGATCAGGCGGATCTGCTTGGCCATCAGCTGCACGGTCGGCACCGGCCCGGCATAGCCGGCCAGCACGCCGATCAGGCTGATATGGCCGCCCACGGCGCAGGCGGTGATCGATTCGGGCATGGTGCCGGCGCCGCCAATCTCCACGACATGATCAACGCCGCGGCCCTGGGTCAGCTTCATCACCTCGGCCCCCCAGGCCGGCGTGGCCTTGTAGTTGATCAGATGATCGGCCCCCATCGCCTGCAACCGCGCCAGCTTCTCGTCGCTGGAAGAGGTGGCGATCACGGTCGCGCCCATGGCCTTGGCAAATTGCAGCGCAAAGATCGACACGCCGCCCGTGCCCTGCACCAGCACCGTGTCACCGGCCTTCAGCTGGCCTTCCGGCACCAGCGCCCGCCACGCGGTGAGGCCGGCGCAGGTGAGGGTGGCGGCCTCGGCATGGCTGTAGCCGAAGGGCGCGTGGGTGAAGCTGGTGGCCGGCGCGACCACCTCCTCCACGGCATAGCCATCGATGCCGTCCCCCGGCACGCCGGCAAAACCGGCCATGTTGGGTTTGCCGTCAAGCCAGGTCGGGAAGAAGGTGGAAACCACCATGTCGCCGGGGCGGAATTCGGTCACGCCCTCGCCCACGGCCAGCACCTCGCCGGCGCCATCGCTCATCGGAATGCGGCCATCGGGCTGCGGGATGCCGCCGACGACGACGATATAATCGTGATAATTCAGGCTGCTGGCCCGGATGCGCACCTTGATCTGGCCGGGGCCGGGCGCGCCGGGTTCGGCCATGTCCTCGTGCCGCAGATTGTCGATGCCGGCAGGATGGCGCAGGCGGATGGCTTTCATGGTCAGGCTCCCTCAAACATGGGCGCAAGCCTAGACCCGCCAGCGCAATCGGCTCCCCTCCCGCTTGCGGGAGGGGGTTGGGGGTGAGGGTGGAATGCGCTTCCCGTGCCCCGTGCTCCGTGCAGCCAGTCCCCACCCCGCTCATGCCGAGCTTGTCGAGGCACCGCGCGGACAGTGGTGCGTGCCTCGACACGCTCGGCATGAGCGGGTTTGTGCGGGCGGCACAGAAGCGGAAGGGGGCGTGGCAAAGCCACGCCGTCGAAGCTGTTCTGCCGGGCTTCGGCCCGGCAGCCAGCCCGGCCGGCATGCGGAGAGTCAGCGGCTATCGCTGCGCGATAGCCGCAGCCGCCTTACGCCCACCCCTCAAGCACAATATCCGGCGGCCGGTGCCCATCCACCCACACCCGGATGTTGGCGATCACCTTTTCGCCCATGGCCTGGCGGCCTTCGAACGTGGCGCTGCCCATGTGCGGCAGCAGCACGGCATTGTTCATCGCGACAAGGCGCGGGTCCACCGCCGGCTCATGTTCGAAGACGTCCAGGCCGGCGCCGGCGATCTGCCCGCTGGCCAGCGCCTCGCACAGGGCGTTCTCGTCCACGATCTCGCCGCGCGCCGCGTTGATCAGATAGGCGGATTTCTGCATCAGCCCGAACCGCCGCGCATCGATCAGATGGTGGGTGTCGGGCGTGTGCGGGCAGTTGATGGTGATGATGTCCACCCGGGCCAGCATGGCATCCAGATCGGCCCACCAGGTCGCTTCCATCTCGGCCTCGATGCTGGCCGGCAGGCGGTGGCGGTTGTGATAATGCACGGTCAGGCCGAAGGCGCGGGCGCGGCGGGCGATGGCACTGCCGATGCGGCCCATGCCGATGATGCCCAGCCGCTTGCCGGTGATGCGGTGGCCCAGCATGCCGGTGGGCGACCAGCCGGCCCAATCACCGGCGCGCACCAGCTTCTCGCCCGCCCCCAGCCGGCGCGGCACCGCCAGGATCAGCGCCATCACCATGTCGGCCGTGTCGTCGGTCAGCACACCGGGCGTGTTGGTCACCGTCACCTTGGCGGTGCGGGCGGCGTGCAGATCGATATGATCGACACCCACGCCGAAATTGGCGCACAATTTCAGCCGGCCGGCCTCGGCAGCGGCGGCGAACACGCCGGCATCAACATGATCGGTCACCGTCGGCACCAGCACATCGCAGCTGCGCGCGGCGGCGCAGAGCTGATCATGGGTGAAGGGCGTGTCGGTCAGGTTCAGCTCGACATCGAACAATTCGGCCATGCGGGTTTCCACCGCCTGCGGCAGGCGGCGGGTGATGATGACCTTGGGGCGCGGGGTATTGGGCATGAGGCCAAGGCTTGCGCGGACAAGGCCAAACGGTCAAGAGGAAGACCCATGAACAACCGCCTGAACCTTGCCTGCCTTGCCGGCCTGCTGGCCCTTGCCGCGCCCGCCGTGGCCGCCGAATTTGCCGACGGCACCACCGATCTGCCCAAGCCGCGCTTTGTTTCGATCAAGCGCGGCAGCGCCATGATGCGCAGCGGCCCCGGGGAGCGCTTTCCGATCCTGTGGGAATACAAGCGCGCCGGCCTGCCGATGGAAATCCTGAAGGAATATGAGATCTGGCGCCAGGTGCGCGATCCTGATGGCCAGATCGGCTGGATGAACAAGGCGCTGCTCACCGGCCAGCGCACCGGCATCATCAAGGATGATGTGCGCCTGCTCTATGTCGCGCCCGACATGAAGAGCCGGATCGCCTGGCGGATCGCGCCGGGTGCGGTTGTCACCATCACCCTGTGCGAAGATCTGTGGTGCCGGGTGTCGAAGGATGGCAAATCCGGCTATATCCTGCGCGACCAGATGTGGGGCAGCTACCGCCGCGAGAAGATCGAATCCTGATCCGCCAGGCGGCCGCCGCCCTTCACGAACAGCAGCAGCAGCAGGCCCGCCGCCAGCAGGCCGATGATCGGCACGAAACCGGCCGCCTGGGTGCCGCCAATGCGCGTCGCCTGTTCCAGCAGCAGCGGCCCCAGCCACATCGTCGCCGTGCCCGACAGCGCATAAAGGCCGAAGAACGCGCCCATCCGGTCTGGCGGCGCCAGCCGGGTGAGCAGGGTGCGCGAGGAGGCATAGGCCGCTGTCACCGTGATGGCGAGGCCGCAGCCGATGGCCAGGAACGCCAGTTCGGGCAACGTACGGAACATCGGCGCATCCCACAACGGCGCGGTTGAAACCGCCTGATAGGCGATGCGGTCGCGCCCGCCGCCCAGCACCAGCGCCTCGATCCCGATGAGGAGGACCAGCTCCACGATCAGCGCCCGGCGCGGGCCGAACGCCATGTCGATCCGCGTGGCCAGCAGGCCGCCGATCACCGCCGCGATGCTGAGCGTGATGCCGTAGGCCAGCATCTCCAGCGTGCCCCAGCCCATCACCCCGGCGGCAAAGATGCCGCCGAACAGCAGGATGGCGGTGAGGCCATCGGTGAACAGCATCCGCGCCGCCAGATAGAGCATGGCATTGCCATGGCCGCGCACATCGCGCAGCAGCCGCCATAGATCGGCGGCGCCGCCGGCAAACGCCGCCCCCAGCGAGGCGGTGGTGCGCGCCCGGTCGGGCACGGCCAGGAACAGCGGCACGCTGCCCAGCAGCATGATGGCGGCCACGATCGGCCCGGTGATGCGCGCCGGTTCGCCCAGCGCCGGATCAAGGCCCAGCAGCGGCGCGGCCGGCAGCCAGGCCCAGTTCACCGTGCCGGGCAGGGCAAAGGCGAACAACACGGTGACAAGCAGCGCGACGCTCATGGCATTGCCGCCAGCCAGGGCCAGGCCGCTGGCCCGGGCCGCGCCGGCCATGCCCGCCGCCGGGATCAGCAGCGAATTGTGCAGCATCTCGTGCGCGGCGAACAGCCAGGTCATCACCGCGCCGACGGCGATCACCCAAGCGATGCCCAGGCCCTCCGCATGGCCGGCCGGCATCACGAACCACAGGCTGGCCGCACAGGCCGCCATCACCGCCACCACCAGCGCCAGCAGCGGCTTTCTTGGCCCCAGCCGGTCGATCATCGCGCCCAGCAGCGGCATGGTGAGCATCACCGCCCAGCCGCCCCACTTGCCGCCCTGCGCCACCAGCGCCTGGCCCTGCACCGGATCGCCGACGACAGCGCGCACGAACCACGGGGCGAAAATATAGATGGTGACCAGGATCACATACGGATCGCGCGCGGCCTGGGCCAGCGCCCAGCTGCCGGCAGCAGAGCCATTCACGGCGGCGGGAGAGGCTGTGCTGATGGTCACTCTCCCCCAAAGGAACAGGCCAGTCAGCCTGTTGTCGTCGCTGCCGGCATTGCTGGCAAGGGCTGGGCGGCGGCAGCTTCCAAAGCTGAGAGGGCGGCGCGCACCGCCAGCAGCCGGTCCGCCGCCGCCAGCCATGGCCGCACGCCGGCAGCCGGGCTGCGCCGGAGCGACACGGCCGCGCCGGCCAGATCCCCGCGCCGCATCGCCGCCTGCGCCCGCGCCACCGGGCCGGCGGCATTGTCGGTGGAAAAGGCGGCTTCGACCCGGCGGGTCAGGGCCGCCCACCAGTTCAGCCGGGTGCCGGCGGCGCCGCCATCGGCCAGCGCGCCCAGCTGGCGGGCCAGCGCCGCTTCGGTGACCGGCGCCGCCGAAAAAGCCTGCAGCGCCGTCACTTCGGCGCCATAACCCGCTTCGAACAGGCGGCGGGCGGCAGGCAGCAGCGCGTCCAGCGGCCGGCCATCATCGACAGCGCGGCGCAGCAGCAGCACGGTCAGCATGGCTTCGGCGCGATCGGCGGCCCCCTGCGCCGTGGCGGTGATGGCGGCGGTGCGCGCCTCCTCGGCGGCCAGCCGGCCCGACATCTCGGCCAGCCGGGCGGTCAGCGCGTCGATGCGCTGGGCGTCGCGCTGGATCAGATCGGTGCTGCTTTCCACGCGCGCTTCGGTGCGGGCCAGCCGTTCGGCGGCCACCACCGGCGCGGTTGGCCGGCGGGCCTCCAGCGCGGCAAGGCGGGCTTCCAGCGCCGCCGTGTCGGGGCGATCGGCGGGGGCGGCGGCCAGGAACGGCAGCCGGCCGCGCACCGTGGCTTCGAACCAGGGGTTGGCGATCAGCCCGGCGGCAAAGGCAAACAGCGCCGCCGATGCCGCCCAGGCCAGGGCGTTGCTGCGCCGCTCCGGCGTGCGGGCAGATGTGCCGCCCGGCGTCATCAGCCGCGCGCGCAGCCGTTCGGTGGCGGCCAGGCTCGATTCCGCGATGTCGCTGCGCTCGAAAGGCTCGTTCATGGCGGCGTTCTACTCGGCTTTGGGCAGCATCGCCAGCAGGGCGGCTTCGCTGGGTTCCGGTGCGGCCGCCGCGCTGGCCCAACCCGCGCCGGCGGCGGCCAGTGTCGCGGCACTGATGGCGTACAGCGCCACCGCGGCGCGCGCCCCGCCCAGCCGGTCCCACTCGGCGGCAAACTGGCTGGCGGTGCGCGGCGAATGCAGCAGCACGGCTTCGGCCGCGATCAGGCCGGGCAGCGGCTGCAGCGGCGTTTCATAGACGGTGACACGGCTGAGGCTGATGCGATCGGGAAGGCTGATCATGGTCAGATCGGCGCCGGCCAGGTGCAGGAACCGCCCGGCCGGCAGCGCATCGATCAACGCCTGCATCGTGCCCGGCCCGGTGCGCACATCCGCCCAGCCGGCGGCCCGCGCCGCTGCGGCCGTGGCCGCGCCCACGGCATGGGCCGGCAGCGCCTTCACGGCATCCGCGCCCGGCCCGGCATGGCGGACAGCGGCGGCGCTCGACAGGATGATGGCGTCGTGCGGCGCGTCTGGCAAAGCCCAGGCCCGCGCGCGCGTTGCCAGCAGCGGGTGGACCAGCGGCACATGGCCCAGCGCCGCCAGCCGCGCTGCGGTCGCGTCCGCACCCGGCTGCGGGCGGACGACGGCGATGCGCATCAGGCGGTGAACAGCCCGCGCACCGCCGGCCCGGCGCGGCCCAGCAATTCGGCGGCCAGCGCCGCCACGCGGGCCGGCGCTTCGGCCAGCGGCGCGGTGAAAGCGCCGTCCTGCACCTCGGTGCCATCCTCGGCAAGGATCTGGCCCTGGAAGCTGACAACGTCGCCCTCCAGCCGGGCCAGCGCCGCCACCGGCGAATGGCAGGTGCCGCCCAGCGCCGCCAGAAAGCCGCGTTCGATCATCACGCAATCAAAGGTGGCGCGGTGGTTGATCGACTCCAGAACCGCCAGCGTCGCCGCATCGCCAGCGCGCGCGGTGATGCCAACGGCACCCTGGGCGGAGGCCGGCAGCATCTCTTCAAGGGCGATCAGCGCGCCCACCGTCTGGCCCAACCGGTCAAGCCCGGCGGCGGCCAGCAGCGTCGCATCGATGGCACCTGATTCGACCTTCGCCAGCCGTGTCGCGACATTGCCGCGCAGGATTTCCGTCTGCAGATCCGGCCGCTTCGCCTTCAGCTGCGCGGCGCGGCGGGGGCTGGAGGTGCCAACCCGCGCACCCTGCGGCAGTGCGGCGATGCTCTGCGCCCCGATCAGCCGTTCGCGCACATCGGCGCGCGGCAGCATGGCGACCAGCGCGATGCCATCCTTCAGGATCGTCTCCACATCCTTCATCGAATGCACGCCGATATCGATGCGGCCTTCCAGCAGCGCGGCATCCAGCTCCTTGGTCCACAGTGCCTTGCCGCCGATTTCGGCCAGCGCCCGGTCCTGCACCTTGTCGCCGGTGGTGTGGATGATCACGATCTCGATATCGCCGTCATCCCAGCCGTGCGCGGCTTTCAGCGCATCGCGCGTCATATAGGCCTGCGCGAGGGCCAGGGGAGAACCGCGGGTGCCGATCTTGAAGCTCATGGCCGCTGCCATGGCGCGAGTGTTGCGGGTTGGCAAGACTCGCCCTACGTGCAGGCCATGTCCGGCCCGCTTGTCCTTGGCATCGAATCCAGCTGCGATGAAACCGCAGTCGCACTGGTGCGCGCGGATCGCACCATCCTCGCCCAGCGCATCGCCAGCCAGAACGAGGCGCATGAACGCTTTGGCGGCGTGGTGCCGGAACTGGCCGCGCGCGCCCATGCCGACCGGCTGGCACCGATGGTGGCAACCGTGCTGGCCGAAGCCGGCGTGGCCTTGCGCGATGTGGATGCCATCGCCGGCACCGCCGGGCCGGGGCTGATCGGCGGCGTGATGGTGGGGCTGGTGACGGCCAAGGCGCTGGCGATGGCGGCGGGCAAGCCGCTGATCGCGGTCAATCACCTCGAAGGCCATGCGCTCAGCCCGCGCCTGGCCGACGCGTCCTTGCAGTTTCCCTATCTGCTGCTGCTGGTCTCCGGCGGCCATTGCCAGCTGCTGGGGGTGGAGGGGGTCGGCCGTTACCGGCGGCTGGCGACGACCATCGACGACGCGGTGGGCGAAGCCTTCGACAAATCGGCCAAGGTGCTGGGCCTGGGCTTTCCCGGCGGCCCGGCGCTGGAACGGGCGGCGCGCTCCGGCACCCCGCGCTTTGCGCTGCCGCGGCCGCTGGTGGGCAGCGACGAGCCGCATTTCTCCTTCGCCGGCCTGAAATCCGCCGTGCTGCGCGCCCGCGCGGCCATTGCCGAGCCGACGGCGCAGGACATCGCCGATCTGGCCGCCAGCTTCCAACAGGCCGCCTGCGACTGCCTGACCGACCGCACGGCCCGCGCCATCGCCGCCGTCCCGCAGGCCACCGCGCTGGTGGTGGCGGGCGGCGTCGCCGCCAACCAGGCCATCCGCAGCGCACTCGCCGATCTTGCCGCCGCCCACGGCCTGCCCTTCGTCGCGCCGCCGCTGTGGCTGTGCACAGACAATGGCGCGATGATCGCCTGGGCCGGGCTGGAGCGGCTGGCCAGCGGCGACATTGACGATCTCCACGCCCCGGCCCGCCCGCGCTGGCCGCTCGATCCCGGCGCCGAAATCGTGCGCGGGGCGGGGGTGAAGGCGTGATGAACCGCCCCCGTTCCGCTCATCCCGAGCCTGTCGAGGGAGGCCGAGCATGACCAGATTCGGCGTCATCGGCGCCGGCGCCTGGGGCACGGCGCTCGCCGCCACACTCGCCGGCAATGGCCCCGTCACGCTGTGGGCGCGGGAGGCGGAGGTTGTCACCGCCATCCGCGACATGCGCCAGAACAGTCTGTTCCTGCCCGGCGTTCCGCTGCCCGCCGGCATCACCGCAACCACCGATCTGGCGGCGGTGGCCGGTGCGGACATCATCCTCCTCGTCGTGCCCGCCCAGCATTTGCGCTCTGTACTGGCCAGCGCCGCCATCCCCGCCGCCACGCCGCTGGTGCTGTGCGCCAAGGGCATCGAGGCCGGCAGCCACGCGCTGATGCTGGAAGTGGCGCAAAGCGTCGTGCCCAACCCCATCGCCGTCCTCTCCGGCCCCAGCTTCGCCGCCGAAGTGGCGCGCGGGCTGCCGTGCGCGGTCACGCTCGCCTGTGCTGACGCCGCGCTGGCCGAGCGGCTGGTCGCCGCCATGGCCCGGCCGACCTTCCGCCCCTACCAGTCCGACGATGTGGTGGGGGCCGAGATCGGCGGCGCAGTGAAGAATGTGCTCGCCATCGCCTGCGGGGTGGTGGAGGGCGCCGGCCTCGGCCTCAACGCCCGCGCCGCGCTGATCGCACGCGGCTTTGCCGAAATGACCCGCTTCGGCATCGCGCGCGGCGCGCGGGCCGAAACATTGGCCGGGCTGTCGGGGCTGGGCGATCTTGTCCTCACCTGCTCCTCCACCAACAGCCGCAACTTCACGCTCGGCGTCGGCCTCGGCCAGGGCCGCAGCATCGCCGAACTGCTGGCCGGGCCGACCGTGGCCGAAGGCGCGGCCACCGCGCCGGTGCTGGTGGAGGCCGCCCGCGCCTCGGGTGTGGACATGCCGATCTCGGAAGCCGTCGCCGCCCTGCTCGCCGGCGCGCCCGTCCGCGACACGATCAGCGCCCTGCTCAGCCGGCCGCTGAAGGCGGAATAGGCCTACAGCGGCCCTGCCAGCAGGCGGCCGGCGTGGAACACGCCCAGGATCAGCACCCGCTCCGGCTCGACACGATAGGCGATGGTGGCGCGGCCTTCAAAGCTGATGGTGCGCACATCCGCACCCAGATCATCGCGCGGGGTGCCACGGTGCGGGAAGTCCGCCAGACTGGCGCAGCTCGCCTCGATCCGGTCGAGATAGGCGAGGGCCACCTGGGCACCAGCGCCCGCCGCCACCCAATCGGCAATGCGGTCCAGATCGGCCAGCGCCGGCCGGCTCAGCTCAACCCGCACGCGCCAGCCGCGCGCGCAGGTCGGCCAGCCCCTCGGCCAGCGGCACCGCATCATCGGGCGCGGCGTTCACCGCGGCGATGCGGGCGCGGATGAGGTCGTCGAGCGCCGCCTCTTCCCGATCGAGCGCACGCAGGCCGGCACGCACCACTTCCGACAGGCTGGCATAGCGCCCGCTGGCGACACGCGCCTGCGCCAGCGCGGCCAGTTCGCCCAGCGTGACGGTGACGGGTTTCGATGCGCGGCTGGCCATGGCGGCATGATATGACAATGTCACACCAGCTTCAAGCTCAGCGGGGCTGCGCGATACCCCGCGATGTCGTGACACGCACCCTTGCTGGCCACGAGGACAGGGTTTCGGGGTGTGCGCCTCTGCAATCAGAAATCGACTGCGATGCCGCCCTTTTCCCAGTCGCCATAGCGCACTGGATCTGGCCCCTTGCGGCCGCCGACTTCGGGGGCGGCGGGCGGCGGCGGCGGGGCCTTGGGCGGCGTGTCGCGCGGATCGGGGGTGGTGGCGGGCGGGGAGTCGCTGTTCATAAGACCATGTTGCCACCAGCGCGCGCCTGCTGGCAATGAGACGGGACGCAGCAGGGGGCCGGCATGTTTGACAACAAGGTGATCGCCATCACAGGCGCGGGCAGCGGCATCGGCCGGGCGCTGGCACTGAACCTCGCAGCGCGCGGCGCGGTGCTGGCGCTGAGCGACAAGGATGGCGACGGGCTGGCCGAAACCAAGCGCCTGCTGGGCAACCGGCCGGCCAGCATCACCACGCTGGATGTGACCGACACCGAAGCGCTCAACGCCTGGGTTGCAGGTGCAGTGAGCGAATTCGGCCGGCTGGACGGCATCATCAACAATGCCGGGCTCAGCGTGGTGGCACCCTTTGCCGAATGCCCGGAAGCCGATTTCAACCGGGTGATGGACGTGAATTTCGGCGCTGTCGTCGCCGGCTGCCGGGCGGCGCTGCCGCATGTGAAGCGCCAGGCGGCGAAAGACGGTGTGGGCTGGATCGTCAATATTTCCAGCGTGTTCGGCATGATGGGTTACCCCACCCAAAGCGCCTACAATGCCAGCAAATATGCCGTGCGCGGCCTGACCGAGGCGATGGCGATCGAAATGGCCATCACCGATCCCAATGTCGCGGTGATCCGCGTTCACCCCGGCGGCATCAAGACCAATGTGGCAAAAAATTCCAAGCGCATCGCGCTGCTGCCGGGGCAGGATCCCGACACCGATTTCGCCGCCGAATTCGAAAAGGCGGCACCAACCACGCCGGAACAGGCCGCCGAAACCATCGTCACCGGCATGATCAAGCGGAGCCCACGCGTGCTGATCGGGCCGGATGCCCGCTTCATCGACTGGATGGTGCGGCTGTTCCCGGTGTCGCACTTCAAGCTGATCGGCAACTTCCTCGGTCGCCGGCGGAAATAGGTGGGCAGCGGCCGCGGTTTGCGGCAAGGGCGCTGCGATGACCCTTCCCCGCAAGCCCATCCGCGCCGGCCGGCCCACCACCAACCGTGACGACAGCGGCGTCGGCGCCCGCCGGGCGGCGATGCGCATCGTGCAGGGCGTGCTCGATCGCGGCGCGCCGTTCGATGCCTCCGCCACCGCTGCCGACGATCTGCCGCTGGCGCAGGATCGCGGCCTGGCCCGGCTGCTGGCGCTCACCGTGCTGCGCTGGCTGCCGGAACTGGATGCGCTGATCGACAGCGCGACGCCGCGCCCGCTGCCGCACGACGCCCGCGCCCGCCACGTGTTGCGCATCGCGCTGGCCGGCTGGCTGCGGCTGGAAACGCCGCCGCACGCGGTGGTGGCAACGGCGCTGCCGCTGGTGGAAGGCGGGCCGCGCCGGCTGGTGCACGGCGTGCTCGGCAGCCTGATCCGCCGCCCCGCCAGCCTGCCCGCCGCGCCGCGCCTGCCCGGCCCGTTCGACATCCAGTGGGCGCGGGACTGGGGCGCAGACATGGCGGAGGCCGCCAGCGCCGCGCTCGCCGCCGAACCGGCGACCGACCTGACATTGAAAGACCCCGCGCAAACCGCGCACTGGGCCGCAGCGCTGGAGGGCATCAGCCTCGCCCCCGGCCATGTCCGCACCGCCAGAAAGGGCAGCATCACCGAATGGCCCGGCTTTGGCGAGGGCGCCTGGTGGGTGCAGGATCTGGCTGCCAGCCTGCCGGCGCGGCTGTTGCCGACCCGGGCCGGAGAGCGCGTGCTGGATCTGTGCGCGGCACCGGGCGGCAAGACGCTGCAACTGGCGGCGCGCGGCTGCGCCGTGACCGCGCTCGACGTGTCGGATCACCGGCTGGAACGGGTGCGCGACAATCTTGCCCGCACCGGCCTTACGGCCGAACTGATCGCCGCCGACGCGCTGCGCTGGCAGCCCGACGGCTTGTTCGATCATATCCTGCTGGATGCGCCCTGTTCGGCCACCGGCATCTTCCGCCGCCATCCGGACGTGCTGCACCTGAAGGGCAGCACCGATCTGCAGCCGGTCACCCTGCTGCAGGCCGCGCTGCTGCGCCGCGCCGCGCAGTGGCTGAAACCGGGCGGGCGGCTGGTTTATGCCACCTGCAGCCTGTTCCCCCAGGAAGGCGAGCGCATTGCCGAGCGCGTGATCGCCGGCCTGCCGCGTGAGGCCATCACCGCCGATGAACTGCCCGCCGGCCTGCAGCCCGCCGCCGATGGCTGGGTGCGCACCCTGCCCGGCCAGGTGGAGGGCGGCATCGATGGCTTCTTCGTCGCCCGCTTCCGCAAGCTGGCGGACTGACAGCAGCGCCGCAAACAACAAGGGGCGCCGCCGGCATCCGGCAGCGCCCCTCATCACCGGCCCGAACGGCCGACGCGATTACTTCAGATACTGGGCGATGAACTTGTTCATTTCGAACATGGTGCATTCATCCTTGCCGAACACCGCCTTCAGCTTGGCATCGGCAACGATCACGCGCTTGTCCGTCGCCTTCTGCAGGTTGTGGGCGCGGATATAGTCCCACACCTTGGCGACCACCTGGCCGCGCGGCAGCGGATCGGCGCCTACGATGGCGGCGAGCGGGCCCTGCGGGGTCAGCGGCTTCATCAGAGCCGAGGTGTTGCGACCGGTCTTGGCTTCAGCCATGAATAATTCCTTCCCGTCTTTCGGCCCTTGCCAGGCCCTCTATCAGTTAAACTGATGACAGGCTTTTGGCGGGCTTGCCACGGTGGGCGCAAGCGGAAATTTGCAATGGAACGGCAATAACTGCTCAAAGCGGTCGCAATCGTCGCAAAGTGGCCACGTGGGCGCCGGCGGGAAGACTAGAAACGCCGGGTAAAGCGCAGCTGCCACCAGCGCGGCGCGGCCAAGGTGGGTTGGCCCAGAAACGCGCCTTCGACGCGCGCCGCATCCAGGCAATTGTCGCATTCCAGGCTGACGAGCCAGCCGCCATCCGGGATTTCCAGCTGCAGTGCCGCCGCAACCTGCCAGCCGCCGGGGGCCATGCCGCCGGTCAAACCCGCCGCCGGGCCCACCGCCATCGCGCTGCGCCAGCGCGCCGCCAGGCGCGGCACCAGTACGGAACCGGTGCCGGCCAGCGGCTGGTGCCAGGCCGCCCACAGGGAGGCCGTGGTATCGGGCGCATAAAGCGGGCGGGCGGGCAGGCCGGCGGGCACCGCGCCGCTCCAGCGCGCCTGCTGCCAGCCAAAGCTGGCGGCCAGTTCCAGCGGCGGCAGCGGGCGGGCGTTGGCGACAATGTCGATGCCGTGGTTGGTCATGTCAGCGCGGCCGGTGCTGGCCGCCGCCACCGCCAGCGGATCGATGCCGAACAGCGGCGAGACCAGCCCGCGGGTGCGCGCGGCAAAGCCCGACGCATCGATGCGCACGCGGCCACCGGCCAGATCGGCCTTGATGCCGGCTTCGTGATGCCAGCCGGTTTCGGCCACTTGCGGCACCAATTCTGCCGGGCTGCGGGCCAGCAGGTTCCAGCCCGGCAGCCGGGCCTCGCGCGCGCTGCGGGCAAACAGCATGATCTGCGGGCTTGCCCGCCACGACAGCGCCGCTTCCGGCGTCACCAACGTCTGCGCCTGGGCCAGCGCCGCGCCGGTGCCAAGGCACGGGCTGCAGCCGGCGCGGCGATCCACCACCGCCAGCCGCAGTTCGCGCCGCTCCGCTCGCAACCCGGCGGTGAGCGACAGGCCATCAGCCACGGCATAGCGGGCCTGGCCAAAGACATGGCGGCGGCTGTCTGACTGGGTGATCAGCCGATCGGCCAGCAGCGCGCCGGCCGCCGTGTCGCGCTGGTCGCGGCGGTTCTCCCCGGCGCTGTAGCCGGCCCCGGCGCGCAGCGACAGCGCGTCCAGATCGGCCTCCCCGGTCAACGCGATGGCGTCTCTACTGTCGGCGGTCTGCGCATCCAGCCGATAGCCGCCCGCTGTCACGTCGATGCGGCCGGATTGGCGCACCGCCTGCCCGGCCAGAGCCAACCGCAGCGCGCCGCCATCATGGGCCAGGCGCAGATCCTGCACGGTCAGATCGCTGCGCTGCGCCGGGGCGGCATCGCCATAACGGCCGCCGCACTGGCCGGGGGCGACGGGATTGCACAGGCTGGCCGGGCGGTTGCCGGCCTGGCTGCGGGCATAAAGGCTGCTGGCACTCAGCGTCAGGCCGGGGGCCAGATCAATGTCCACCAGGCCCGAAAGGCCGCCGCGCTGGCCGCGGTTGCCGCGCTGGCCGCTGGCCGGATCGATCAGCCAGCCCAGATCATGCTGCAGCGTGCCCGCCAGGCCAAGGCGCACGCCGCTGCCCATCGGCAGATCGATGCGGCCCAGCGCCTTGCGGCTGCCAAAGCCGCCGGCAGCAAATTCGCCCAGCCCGGCCAGCGCCTTGCCCGGCCGGCGCGGCAGCAGCGAGATGCCGCCCGCCGCGACGCCGCCCAGCGGCTCGGCCAGCAGCAGATCGGCATCGATCATGCCCGGCAGCAGCGGCGGCATGCCCGGCAGCGCCGCCCCGGCGACGGACAGTGGCTGGTTGCGGCCGTGGCGGACGATAAGGGCGGTGGTGCCATTGCCCGGTGCCGGCCCGGCCACCAGGCCCGGCACGCCGAACAGGGTCAACGCATCGGCCACAGTCGCCGGGCCAAGGGCATCGCGCTGCTGCGGGCCGGCCCACCACAGGGCGGCCGGCGCATCCTGGCCGGCCGCGCCGAACCAGCGGCCTTCCAGCCGGGGCTGCACCAGCGCGGCATCGGCCGGCGCGGCGGCTTCGGGCGCGGCTGCCGCCGGCGCGGCGAGGATCAGCGCAAGGCCAAGGGCGGCAACGCGGGCCACGCCATCAACGCGGGCCGTCGCGTCCGGTCGGCTGGCCGCCCAGCGGGCCGCCAGCGGCGCCAACCTGGCCGACGTTGCCGAACAATTCCTGGAAGAAGCTTTCGGATTTGCCCATCGTCACCGTCTTGTCGCTGGACGGGCTGATGCGCGCGATCTTTTCCATGCCGCGCCGCTGCACCTTGGCCACATTGCCCTGATCATCAAAGCTGATGATCAGGATCTGCTGTTGCAGCGTCTTGGGCGAGGCGAAGGCATATTGGCCGGTCAGGCGGCTGACATAATACCAGCTGCCGGTATCGAATTCCGACGCAAAGGTGGGGCGGCCCAGCGTCTTCTGCACCGATTCGCGGTTGTCGGTGCCCGGCAGGATCGAGCTGAACAGCGTTTCATCGACCAGATAGCCCTGCTGCGCCTTGATGCGCGAGCAGCCACTGGTGGCAAGCGCGGCACCGATGAGCAAGACTGTTGCGATCCGTACGTTCATTCCAGACTCCAGCGGCCGCGGGCCCCCGCTGCGACGATGATGTGACGGTGTTTCATTAGGCCAGCCGCGCCGATTATGCTAGCCGCTCCCGCCATGTCGATCCTGTCCAGCCTGAAGCGCCTGGTGGCCGGGGCGCGCCCGTCGCCCGTCGAAACCCTTTATGATGCCCTTGTCGTCCGCGCCCGCCAGCCCGAATGGTATCTGGATGGCGGGGTGCCCGACACGCTGGACGGCCGTTTTGACATGGTGGTGCTGATGCTGTCGCTGCTGATGCTGCGGCTGGAGGCGGAAACCGCCGCTGATCCGCGCCACCCTGCGGCCAAGCTTTCCGCCGATCTTGCCGATCACTTCATCACCGACATGGAAGGCAATCTGCGCCAGGATGGCATCGGCGATCAGGCGGTTCCCAAGCACATGGGCCGGATGATGGCGGCGCTGGGGGGCCGGCTGGGCGCCTATCGCGACGCGGGTGACGATCCCGCCACCTTTGGGGAGGCACTGCGCCGCAACCTCTATCGCGGCGCGCCGGTGGACGATGATGCCGTCGCCTTTGTCGCCACCCGCGCGCTGGCGCTGGCGGCGGCGCTGCGCGCCGTGCCATTCGCGCGTCTGGCCGCCGGAGCGCTGGCATGAGCGAATTCAGCCACATCATCCGCGCCCACGAGGTGGGCGGCGTGCCGCGCAAGCTGAGCCTGGCGGCCGATCCGGCCCAGCGCGCCGCCCTGGTGACGCGCTTTGCCCTGCTCAGCCTCGACAGCCTGACCGCGACGCTGGAACTGCGCCGCGAGGCCGGCGGCATCCGCGTTGTCGGCCAAGTGCAGGCCAAGGGCGCGCAGCCCTGTGTTGCCAGCGGCGAACCGGTGCCGTTCCGCGTGAAGGAAACGCTGGCGCTGCTGCTCACCCAGGCCGTGCCCGACGGCGGCGAGATCGAACTGGCCAGCGACGATCTGGATGTCGAACCGCTGGACGGTGACGCGATCGACGCCGGCGAGATCGCCGCCCAGGCCTTTGCCCTGGCGCTCGATCCCTACCCGCGCCTGCCCGGCGCCGTGCCGGGCGTGATCAGCGAAGATGAGGCCGTGGCCGCCCGCAGCCCATTCGCGGTGCTGAAAAAGGGCTGATCGGCCCCGGCGGGCCTCAGAACGGCACGTCGTCGTCAAGATCGTCGTCGAACGCGCCCGGGCGCTTGCCGCCGCCGGCCGGGGCACTGCTGCCGCCACCGCCGCCATAACCGCCGCCGCCGCCGCCGAAATCATCGCTGCGGCCACCGCCGCCACCGCCGCCCATGCTGCCGCCGCCGCCATCACGGCCGCCCAGCAGGCTCAGCTCGCCCTTGAACGGGCCGACGACGATTTCGGTGGTGTAACGGTCCTGCCCGTTCTGATCCTGCCATTTGCGCGTGGCGATCGAGCCTTCGATATAGACCTCGCTGCCCTTGCGCAGATATTGCGACGCCACCCGCCCGATATTCTCGTTGCGGATGACGATATTGTGCCATTCCGTCTTTTCCTTGCGCTCGCCCGAGGCCTTGTCGCGCCAGGTTTCCGAGGTGGCGAGGCTGAATTCGACGATGCTGCCGCCGTTGGGGAAATTCTTCGTCTGCGGATCCTTGCCCAGCCGTCCGACCAGGATCACCTTGTTCACGCCCGCCATCGTCATCTCCTTGAGTGCGGGATCAGCCTAGCTTTCGGCGGCGGCGGGCGCAACGTGGTGGACATGCGCCCCCTTGCAGAAGCTGTGGATTTCCCGCCACCATGGCCGGCATCAGGGCCAAAAGATTCAGGGGAATCGATGTCGGATCAGATCGAAGCGGCCGGCGCATTCGTCACGGCGGGGCTGGCGGCCCGTTCGCTGGAGCAGGCGGCGGCCGGGCACGGCGATCACCCCGCCGCCTGCGCCAATTGCGACGCGCCGCTGATCGGGCCCTTCTGTGCCCAATGCGGCCAGCCGGCCCATCTGCACCGCACCATCGGCGGCGTGTTCCACGATTTCCTGCACGGCATCACCCATTTCGACGGCAAGACATGGCAGACACTGCCGATGCTGCTGTTCCGCCCCGGCCGGCTGACCCGCAGCTATATCGATGGCCACCGCGCCCGCTATGTCGGGCCGGTGTCGCTGTTCCTGCTGGTCGTGTTCCTGATGTTCTTCGTGCTTTCGTTCGTGCACCTGCCGGACGTGCCGGTGAGCGATGCCAGCCCGGCCGAACAGCAGGCCGCCGCCGCCGAGACGCTGGCCGGCATCGATGCCCAGATCGCCAAGGCCAAGGCCAAGGGCGACAGCGGCGAGATCGCGCGGCTGCAGCTGCTGCGCTCTGGCGTGGAAACGCTGCGCACCCGCGCCCGGGACGGCCATGCCGCCCCCGGCGAGATTGTTGACGGCATCGGCGCCGCGCTGGCCGACGCCAGTGCCCGGGGGGCCATCAAGGTGAATACCGGGGTGCCGTGGATCGATGCGCGCGGGATGGAGGCGGTGAAGAACCCGTCGCTGATGCTCTACAAGCTGCAAAGCAAGGCCTATAAACTGAGCTTCCTGCTGGTGCCGCTGTCGCTGCCGTGGCTGTGGCTGGCCTTCTTCTGGCGGCGCGACATCGGCCTGTACGACCACGCCATCTTCACCCTCTATTCGATCAGCTTCATGAGCCTGCTGTTCATCGTCGCCAGCCTGGGGCTCACCGCCGGCATCACGCTCAGCCTGTTCTGGGAGGCGCTGCTGTTCGCGCCGGCCGTGCACATGTTCGCGCAGTTGCGCGGTGCCTATAATCTCGGCTGGTTCGGGGCGGGCTGGCGCACCCTTTATCTCACAATTGCCGGGGTGATGAGCCTGTCGATCTATCTCGTCATCCTGATCGTGATCGGCATCGTGGACTGATCACTCCGCCGCTGCGGCCGGCGCGGGCAGCAGTTCCTGCGCCTGTTCGGCGCGCACATTGGCATCGGCGGCGGCCAGCACCGGCACCGGCTTCTTGCCCTGTTCCACCCCCATGTCGGCAAAGCGCCGCGCCTTGGGCAGCACATTGCGCTCCAGTGATCCGACGAAATCATTGTAATTGCCCACCGTCTCGGTGAGGTTCTTGCGCATCTTCGCCAGATGCTCGGCCATCACCGCGATGGCGCTGTAGATGTCCGCCCCCAGCTTTCCGATCTCGCGGGCTTCCTCGGCCAGTTTCTCCTGCCGCCAGTTCAACGCCACCGTCTTGGCGATGGCGAGCAGGTTGATCGGCCCCGCGAGCAGGATGCGCTGATCGAAGGCCCAGCCCAGCAGGGCCAGATCATGCTCCAGCGCGGCCGAGAGGAAATTCTCGCCCGGGATGAACATGATGACGAAATCGGCAGCGCCGCCGAATTCCGACCAATAGGCCTTTTCCGACAGGCCGCGGGCATGGGCACGGACGGCGGCGGCGTGGCGCTTCATGGCTGCCAGCCGGTCGGCATCGCTGCCGGCCTCCAGCGCGGCCAGATAATCGTTCAGGCTGCACTTGGAATCGATGATCAGCTGGCGGTTGCCGGGCAGGTTGATGATGGCATCGGGGCGGCGGCCGCCGGCATCGGTGCCGATGTGGGCTTGCAAGGTGAAATCGATGCCGGCGCGCAGGCCGGCCATTTCCAGCGTGTTGGCCAGTTGCTGCTCACCCCAGCTGCCCGACGTCTTGCCGCTGGTGCGCAGCGCCGTCACCAGCCGCGCCGCTTCGTCGGAGACGCGGGCCTGGCCCTGCGTCACCTGCTCCAACGCCTGGGTGAGCGCGCCATAACTTTCGGCGCGGGCCTTCTCCACCTCGCCCAGCCGGTTCTCATATTTGGCCAGCGTCTCGGCCACCGGGGCCAGCACCGCCTTCAGGCTGGCCTCGCTCTTGGCCTCGGCCTCGGCGATGCGCTGTTCGGCGCGGGTGATCAGCTGGCCCTGCGCCTTATCCAGCACGCGCCCGGCCAGCGCCTCGAAACGGGTGTTCAATTCCTCCAGCTGGCGGGCGTGGCTGGCCTCGCGCTCGGCCTTCTGGGCCTGCAGGGCGGCGATCTCCACGGCGGCCTCCCCCAGCTTGCGCGCGCGCTCTTCCCCCTCGTGCCGGGCGCTGTCACGCTCCTGGCGCAGCGCTGCCAGCGGGCGGCCGCCCAGCCACCAGCCGGCCACCAACCCGGCGAGCAGCGCAATCACGGCAATCAGGGCATCGGTCACGGGGCAGGTCCATGGCAGAGAGAACGAGCCGGGAACATAGAGCCAGAAATGCCATTGCGCCAGAGCTTGCATGGCGCGCCGTCCGCGCCCTATGTGGTGCGATGCGCACTCTCCTCCTCTCCGCCCTTGTTGCCGCTGCCGCTCCGGTGGCTGCCGCGCCTGTCGCCATGTCGCCGGCGCGCATCGCTGGCGATGTGGGCACGCTGGCATCCGATGACTTCGGCGGCCGTGGCCCCGGCCAGCCGGGCGAGGCGAAGACGCTGGCGTTCCTCACCGAAACGCTGGCGGCGGCCGGGCTGGTGCCGGCCGGCCCCGGTGGCGGCTGGCTGCAGGATGTGCCGCTGATCCGGCTTGACCGCGCGCCCGGCGCCCGGCTGGCGATCAGCGTCGGCGGGCAGGCGCTGCCCATCGATCTGGCGCGCAACGCCACGCTGGCGCTGCGCCTGCCGGGCGAAACCGCGATCAGCGATGCGCCGATCCTGTTCGCCGGCTTTGGCGTGGTCGCCAATGGCTTTGACCCCTATCGCGGCGTCGATCTGGCCGGCAAGGTGGTGCTGGTGCTGGCCGGCGATCCCGATGGCGAGGCCGGCCGCGATCTGGGCTTCCAGGGCCGGCGGCTGGTGCAGGCCGGCCGCATCGGCACCAAGGTGGCGGCGGCGCTGAAGGCCGGCGCGCTCGGCGTGATCGTGCTTCACGAGGATTTTCCCGCCAGCTACCCGCTGGCCCAGATCATCGGCACCTCGGGCGTGCCGCAGATGGTGGCGGGCAGCACCGGGTTCGGCGGCGCATTGCGCTTCACCAGCTGGATCAAGGGCCAACTGGGCGAACGGCTGCTGGCCAGCGCCGGCCTTGATCTGGGCGCGGCCAAGGCGGCGGCGCGCGATCCTGCCTTCCGCGCCCGGCCGCTGACGGCGACGGTGAGCGCATCCGGCCGGCTGACGGCGACACCGTTCACCAGCCACAATGTCGTCGCCATGCTGAAGGGCACGACCCGCGCGGACGAGGCGGTGCTGTACGGCGCGCACTGGGATGCCAATGGCCAGGGTGCGCCCGATGCCGGCGGTGACGATATCCGCAACGGCGCCATCGACAATGCCACCGGCACCGCCGAGCTGATCGCGGTCGCCCGCGCCTTTGCCGCCGGCCCGCGCCCGGCGCGCAGCATCATCTTCGCGGCGTGGACGGCGGAGGAAAAGGGCCTGCTGGGTTCGGATTTCTATGCCGCCAATCCGGTGATGCCGCTGGAGCGCACCGTGGCGGTGATCAATCTTGATCCGCACGTGCAGCTGCCGCGCACCCGCACGCTGGAACTGATCGGCGGCGGCCGCACCAGCCTTGAGGCTGATCTGGGCGCAGCGGCCAAGGCCATGGGCCTGACCGTGGTGCCCGAACCCAATCCGGAAGCCGGCTGGTATTACCGGTCAGACCATTATCCCTTCGCGCAGCGCGGCGTGCCGGCGCTGGCCTTCCGCGCCGGGCGGGACCTCGTGGCCGGCGGCACGGCGGGCGGGCAGCGGCTGATCGACCCTTACAACCAGAATTGCTATCACCAGCCGTGTGATGCGGTGGGCAAGGGCTTCACCTTCGAGGCCGCCGCGCAGGAAGCCGAAGCGGCGTGGCGCGTGGGCCTGACCGTCGCCAACCGCCCGGCGCGGCCGACATGGACGGGCGCACCGAATTTCTGAGGGCCAGCCAGCCCCACAAAAACCCCCGCTCAGGCTGAGCCTGTCGAAGCCGGCTGGCAGAGGGCGCACCGGCAATCCGGCTTCGACAAGCTCAGCCTGAGCGGCTGTTCGCTGTGATCAGGCCTTGGCCCGCACCGGCAGCCGGGCGATCAGCAACGCGGCCACCACCAGCAGCGCACCGGTGATCTCCCACATCCCCGGCACCTCGCCAAAGCGCACGGCGCCGATGAAGGCGCTGATCGACGGCTGCACCAGCAGGCACAGGCCCACCACCAGCGGCGAAAGGTGGCGCACGGCATAGACGATCAGCCCCTGCCCGATCACCTGGCTGCCGATCGCCAGCGCCAGCACCGGGGTCCAATCGTGCGGCCAGAACACGCCCGATGCCGCCAGCGGCACCAGCGACAGGGCCGATGCCAGGGTGGCCAGTGCCAGCGCCGGCATCGCCGCCAGCGTGCCGCGCAGCTTTTCGATGGCGACCAGATAGACAGTGTAGAACAGCGCCGCCGCCAGGCAGAGCAGATCGCCGGCAAGATGGCGCGGGCTGAGTTCGGCGCTGCGCCCCAGCAGCAGGGTGACGCCCAGCGCCGCCGATGCCAGCGCCCACCATTGCGGGCCGGTCAGCCGGTTGCCCAGAAACAGCAGGCCATAAAGCGGGAACAGGAAGGTGGCGGCATTGGCCAGCAGCGTGGCATTGGCCAGGCTGGTGCGCAGGATGCCCAGATGCCAGACCGACAGATCGGCCGCGAACGCCGCCCCAGCCAGCACGGCCAGGCCCAGCAGGCGCGGCGTGGTGGCGGCAAACGCGCTCCGGCGGCTGCCGGCAAAGGCCAGCGCGAACAGGAAGGGCACCGCCAGCGCCTGCCGCCAGAAGGCCGATGCCAGCGGGCCGACATCGGCCAGCCGCACCAGCCACGGCCCGAACGCCAGACAGGCCGATCCGGTGATCATCGCCGGAAACGCAAATCGGCCCCGCGCCGCAGTGTCGTTGCTGCCCATCGCGGCGGGCTTAGGGGGTTCGCGGGCGGGCCGCAACCGGCGGCGATTCCTTGACAACAACCGCCCCCTCGCCGCATAAGAATACCAGATTTGTCCAGTTTGTGGATGCCACCAGGAACCGCCGGTGATTCGTCTCACCAATCTTGCCGATTATGCCGTCGTCGTGATGGCCGCCGCCGCGCGGGAGCCGGGGGCGAAGCTGTCGGCGGCGCGCGTGGCGGAGCTGACCAACATCCCGGCGCCAACCGTTGCCAAGCTGATGGGCACGCTGGCGCGCGGCGGGCTGCTCACCGCTTCGCGCGGGGTGTCGGGCGGCTTCACCCTGTCGCGCGAGCCCAATGCGATCAGCGTGGCGCAGGTGGTGGAAGCCGTGGACGGCCCGATCGCGCTGACCAGCTGTTCGGGCGGCGATGTGAATGATTGCGCGATGGAAGGCCATTGCGCGGTGCGGGGCCATTGGGGGCCGATCAACCAGGCCGTGCGCGGGGCGCTTGCCGCCGTGTCACTGGCCGATCTGGTGCAGCCGGCGGCAGCGGCAGCGCCGGCCCAGCAGCCAGCCCTGGTTGGCTGACCGACCGTTTTTGGAAGAAGATGATGGCTGACCAGACTGCCGATCCGATCGATGCTGCCCGTGATGCCGCCACCCCGGTGCAGGATGCCGCCGCGCGCGCCGCGGTTGCGGACCTGTCCACCTACAAATGGGGCTTCACCTCCGACATCGAATCGGAAATGGCGCCCAAGGGGCTGACCACCGATACGGTGCGCTATATCTCCGCCAAGAAGGGTGAGCCGGAATGGCTGCTCGACTGGCGGCTGAAGGCCTTCGCCAAGTGGGAAGCGATGGAAAGCCCCGATTGGGCCAAGCTGGACATCGCGCCGATCGACTATCAGGACGCTTATTACTACGCCGCGCCCAAGGCGAAGCCGAGCCTGGCCTCGCTGGACGAGCTCGATCCCGAAATCCGCCGCACCTATGAAAAGCTCGGCATCCCGATCGAGGAACAGAAGGTGCTGGCCGGCGTCGAAGGCGCGCGCAAGATCGCCGTCGATGCCGTGTTCGACAGCGTGTCGGTGGCCACCACCTTCCGGGCCGAGCTGGAGAAGGCCGGCGTCATCTTCCGCTCGATCAGCGAGGCGGTGAAGGAATATCCCGATCTGGTGAAAAAATGGCTCGGCAGCGTCGTGCCGGTGACGGACAATTATTTCGCCTGCCTCAACAGCGCGGTCTTTTCGGATGGCACCTTCGTCTACATCCCCGAAGGCGTGCGCTGCCCGATGGAGCTTTCCACCTATTTCCGCATCAACGCCGCCAACACCGGCCAGTTCGAACGCACGCTGATCATCGCCGACAAGGGCGCTTATGTGTCCTACCTCGAAGGCTGCACCGCCCCGATGCGCGATGAAAACCAGCTGCACGCCGCCGTGGTGGAGCTGGTGGCGCTGGACGATGCCGAGATCAAATATTCCACCGTGCAGAACTGGTATCCCGGCGATGCCGACGGCAAGGGCGGCATCTACAATTTCGTGACCAAGCGGGCGAACTGCCTGGGCCGCAACAGCAAGGTGAGCTGGACGCAGGTCGAAACCGGCAGCGCCATCACCTGGAAATATCCCAGCTGCGTGCTGTCGGGCGATGGCAGCGTGGGCGAATTTTATTCGGTGGCGGTCACCAACAACCGCCAGCAGGCCGACACCGGCACCAAGATGATCCATCTAGGCAAGAACACCAGCTCCACCATCGTGTCCAAGGGCATCTCGGCCGGCCGCTCCAACGGCACCTATCGCGGGCTGGTGCGCGTGGCCGCCACGGCGGAAGGCGCGCGCAACTTCACCCAGTGCGACAGCCTGCTGCTGGGTTCGCAGTGCGGCGCCCACACCGTGCCCTATATCGAGGTGCGCAACCCGTCCGCGACGATCGAGCATGAGGCGACCACGTCAAAGATCAGCGACGATCAATTGTTCTACGCCCAGTCGCGCGGGCTCGATTCCGAAGCCGCTGTCGGCCTGATCGTCAACGGCTTCTGCCGCGAGGTGCTGCAGCAGCTGCCGATGGAATTCGCCGTGGAGGCGCAGAAATTGCTCGGCATCAGCCTGGAAGGCTCGGTCGGGTGAGGGCGCTGCTCCTCCTCGCCTGCCTGACGCTCGCCGCCTGCGACGCCGCACCGCCGCGCCCCGATCCCAAGGGCCAGCGCCTGCGCGCCGAGCTCGACACGATGACCGCCGATTATGGCAAGTGCGTCGATGCCAAGGTCGCCGCCGCCGATGTGTCGAAGGATCCGGCCGGCAGCATCGCCATCGAAGCGGTGAAGGCCTGCCGGCCGATCCGCAACGCGCTGCGCCTGAAGGTCGCCTCCTTCGACCGTTTTGGCCACCCCAATCACACGCCCAACCAGGCCGAGGCGGTTGCCGATGCCAGCGTCGGCGTCATCGAAAAAGAACTGCGCGAAAATGCGGTGGTCACCATCGTCAAGCGCCAGAACGACCTGCGTTAGGACCAACATGCTCGTTATCGAAAATCTGTCGGCCGAAGTGGACGGCAAGCCGATCCTGAAGGGCCTTACCCTCAGCGTGAACGCCGGTGAGGTGCACGCCATCATGGGGCCGAACGGCGCCGGCAAGTCCACCCTGTCCTACGTGCTTGCGGGGCGCGCCGGTTATGAGGTGACCGGCGGCAGCGTGACGTTCCGCGGGCAGGATCTGCTCGCCCTCGCCCCGCACGAGCGCGCCGCCGCCGGCCTGTTCCTGGGCCTTCAATATCCGGTGGAAATTCCCGGCGTGTCGAACCTCCTGTTCCTGCGCACCGCATTGAATGCCCAGCGCACCGCACGCGGCGAGCCCGAAGCCTCCGGCGCCGAATTCATGAAGCTGGCCAAGGCCGCCGCCGAGAAGCTGGGCCTGCCGTTCGACATGATGAAGCGCGCCGTGAACCAGGGCTTTTCGGGCGGGGAGAAGAAGCGCAACGAGATGGTGCAGATGCATGTGCTGCAGCCGTGGTTCGCGGTGCTGGACGAGACCGATTCGGGCCTCGACATCGATGCGCTGCGCGTCGTTTCGGATGGCATCAACGCCATGCGCTCGCCCGATCATGCCGTGCTGCTGATCACCCATTATCAGCGCCTGCTCGATTATGTCGTGCCCGATCGCATCCATGTGCTGATGGATGGCCGCATCGTCCATTCGGGCGGCGCCGAACTGGCCCACAGGTTGGAGGCGGAAGGCTATTCCGCCATCGCAGCATGAGCTTGGCTCCCACCCGCCGCGACGAAGCCTGGCGCTACAGCGACCTGAAGGCGGTGGCGCGCCACTGGCCGGTCGCCGTCGAACCCGTGGTGGTGCCGGCCGGCGAAGCCCAAGCCGAGATCATCCGCGCCGATGCGGAGGGCATCCGCCACCTCGCGGTGAACATCGGTGCCGGCGGGGCCTATCGCCTGACCATCCTTGATGCCGGGCGCAGCTATGGCCGCATCGCGCTGGACGTGACGCTGCACGATGGCGCCGATTTCCAATTGGGCGCGGTGCTGATCGGGCGCGGCGAGCAGACCATCGAGCTGGTGACGACCGTGCGCCATGTCGGCCCGGGTGCCACCAGCCGCCAGATCGTGCGCGCGGTGGCCGGCGGTGCTGCCACCACCTCCTACCTCGGCCAGGTCGCCGTGGCGCGTGAGGGCCAGAAGACCGACGCCAGCCAGTCGTTCAAGGCGATCCTGCTCAACCGGGGCGCGACCGCCAACGCCAAGCCGGAACTGGAAATCTTTGCCGACGATGTGAAATGCGCCCACGGCGCCGCCATCGGCGAGATCGACAAGACGGCGCTGTTTTACCTGAACAGCCGGGGCATCGCGCCGGATCAGGCGCGTGCCCTGCTCACCCGCGCCTTCCTGTCGGACGCGCTGGACGGGCTGGATGAAGCTACCACTGAAGCGCTGGATGCCGAGATCAGCGCCATCCTGGCCCGCGCCGCATGATCACGGCCGCCGCCCCGCCGCTGCTCGACCGCAAGGCCGATTTCCCCGGCCTCGCCGGCGATTGGGCCTATCTCGACACGGCGGCGACGGCGCAGAAGCCAAGGCACGTGATCGACGCCATCGCCCGCTGCTACGGCGCTGATTACGCCACCGTGCATCGCGGTGTCTATGAACGCTCCGCCACCATGACGCTGCGCTTTGAAGAGGCGCGGGCCAGCGTCGCCCGCTTCATCGGCGCGGCCAGCCCGGACGAGGTGGTGTTCGTGCGCGGCGCCACCGAAGCCATCAACCTTGTCGCCCAAAGCTGGGGCCAGCGCCTGACAGCCGGGGACCGCATCCTGATCTCCGCGCTGGAGCATCACAGCAACATCGTGCCCTGGCAGATGCTGTGCGAACGCACCGGCGCGCTGCTCGACGTCGCGCCGCTCACCGCCAATGGCCGCATCGACGAAGCGGCGCTGATCGCCATGATCGGCCCGCGCACGAGGTTGGTCAGCATCGCCCATGTTTCCAACGTGCTGGGCGGTGTTGCCGATGTGCGCCGCATTGCCGATGCCGCCCACGCGGCCGGCGCGCTGGTGCTGGTCGATGGCTGCCAGGCCGCGCCCCGCCTCGCGCTCGATATGGCGGCGCTCGGTTGCGATTTCTACGTCTTTTCCGGCCACAAACTCTATGGCCCCACCGGCATCGGCGTGCTGTGGGCGCGCCGCGAGATCCTCGAGTCCATGCCGCCCTGGCAGGGCGGCGGGGCCATGATCGAGACTGTGACGTTCGCGAAAACCACCTATGCCCCGCCGCCGGGCCGCTTCGAAGCCGGCACGCCGCATATCGCAGGCGTGATCGGGCTGGCCGCCGCGATCGATTATGTGGAAAGCATCGGCATTGACCATGTCCACGCGCATGAGGCCGCGCTGGTGCGGGAGGCGCGGGCGGCGCTGTCGCAGATCAACAGCATCACGCTCCACGGCCCGGAAGATTCGGCCGGCATCCTGAGTTTTTCGATGGCAGGGGTGCATCCGCACGACATCGGCACCATATTGGATGAAGCGGGCGTGGCGATCCGCGCCGGGCACCATTGCGCCCAGCCGCTGATGGGCCTGCTCGGCGTGCCTGCCACCGCCCGCGCCAGTTTCGGCCTCTACAACAGCACCAGCGACGTGGAGCGGCTGGTTGCCGGCCTCACCCGCGTCAGCCGCATCTTTGGGATCTGAAGCATGACCGACAAGGCGTTCGAGGTGAAGGAAGTCAGCGAGGCTGCCCCGGTGCCCAAGGCGCCGCCGCTGCGCGCCATGGCCGAAGCGCAGGGCGAGCCGCACACGCCGGATTATCTTGACGGCTTCCTGAAACAGAAGCCGGAGCCGGTGGCCGTGGACGCCGACACCGCGCTGGTGGACGAGATCGTCGCCGCGCTGCGCCAGATCCACGACCCGGAAATCCCGGTGAACATCTATGATCTGGGCCTCATCTATGGGGTGGAGATCGCCAATGGCCACGCCACCATCACCATGACGCTGACAACGCCGCACTGCCCGGTGGCCGAATCGATGCCCGGCGAAGTGGAAATCCGCGTCTGCGCCGTGCCGGGCGTGCAGAGTTGCGACGTCAATCTGGTCTGGGATCCGGCCTGGGACCCGGGCAAGATGAGCGACGAGGCCAGGCTGGAAATGGGAATGTTGTGATGGAAACGACCACGCCCACGACACGTCCTTTGGGCCGCCCGCGCCCCGCCCCGCTGATCGTGACAGAAGGCGCATCGAACCGCATCGCCGCCATCCTGGCCGCCGCACCGGCCGATGCCGTGGGCGTGCGCCTGTCCACCCCGCGCCGGGGCTGTTCGGGCCTGGCCTATGATCTGGCGTACGTCACCGCCGCCAAGCCCGGCGACGAGCGCATCGATACGCCGGGCGGCACGCTGTTCGTCGATGGTGGCAGCCTGATGTACCTGATCGGCAGCACGATGGACTGGCGCGAGGATGATTTCTCCGCCGGCTTCGTGTTCAACAACCCGAATGCCAAGGGCAGCTGCGGCTGCGGGGAAAGCTTCACGGTCTGACCGGTGGTGCGGGGGCACGCCGACCTCAAAGCCCGCCACCGTGCCGAGCGGGACGGCTGGGCCAGCCTTGCCCTCAACATCCGCATCCACCGCGCGCTGAGCTGGCTGGGCCGCGCCGAAGCCGAAACCGATGATCCCGATGTGCGCTTCCTGCTGCTGTGGGTGGGCTTCAACGCCGCCTATGCCGCCGACATCACCCACGAGAGCGTTTCGGCCCGCGATGCCTTCCGCCGCTATTTCGGCCTGCTGCTCGCCGCCGATCGCGAACACCGCATTGCCGATGCGATCCACCAGCGTTTCAGCAACGAAATCCGCGTGCTGCTGGCCAACCCCTTTGTTTATGCCCCCTATTGGCAGCATCAGGCCACAGGCGACGCGCCCGACTGGGAGGACCGGCTGGCGCGCGACAACCGCACGGCGCAGATCGCCCTGATGCAGGGTGAGACCGACCGGGTGCTCGCCACCATCTTTGGCCGCCTCTATGTGCTGCGCAACCAGATGGTGCACGGCGGTGCCACCTGGAACAGCAGCATCAACCGCGACCAGCTGCGCGACGGCGTGCGCATCCTGGCCTGGCTGCTGCCGCTGTTCCTGGATCTGATGATGGATGCGCCGGGCGCTGATTGGGGCACGCTGCATTATCCGCCGTGAGCGACCGGCCGCGACACCGGCGCACGCCCGCACTGCGGCGCAACCGGCTAAAGCCGCCGCATGCGCTTTCCCACCACCCGCGACGCCGCGCTGGCGCGCCTCCACGAATTCGTGCCGCTGGCCGGGCGGGCCTATGCTTCGCGTCGCAACCATGATGGCGGGCCAGACGGTGCCGCCACCACGTCGCTTCTCTCCCCCGCCATCCGCCGCCGGCTGCTGAGCGAGGCCGAGGTCGCCGCCGCCGCCGTGGCCGCCCACGGCTTCATGGGCGCGGAAAAATTCGTGCAGGAAGTGTGCTGGCGCAGCTATTGGGTGGGCTGGCTGCAGCAGCGCCCCGAAATCTGGACGCGCTGGCAGGCCGATGTGGTGCGCATGGAAGCGATGCTGGCCGAAGACGGCAAGTGGCAGCGCCGTTACCGCGCCGCGCTGGCCGGGGAGACCGGGATCGACTGTTTCGACGCCTGGGTGCGGGAGCTGATCGAAACCGGCTGGCTGCACAATCATGTGCGGATGAGCTTTGCTTCCATCTGGTGCTTCACCCTGCGCCTGCCCTGGCAGCTGGGCGCGGCCTTTTTCTACCGGCATCTGCTGGATGCCTGCCCGGCATCGAACACGCTCAGCTGGCGCTGGGTGGTCGGCCTGCAAACCGCCGGCAAGACCTATCTCGCCCGCGCCGATCTGATCCGCGACCTGTCGGGCGGGCGGTTCCGTGTGGAAACGCCGCTGGCCAGCGAAGCGCCGCCATGGCCGGCCGACATCATCCCCGGCCCGGTGCCACCGCCGCCGGCGATACGCGCCGATCCCGCCGCCCGCACCGGCCTGTTCGTCACCACGGAGGATACCAGCCTCGAAACCCTGGCGCTGCCCGGCCAGATCGTGGCCGTGGCCGCCACGCCCGATATCGGCGGCACGCCGGCGCCGCTGAAACATCAGGTCGCCATGGCGATGCTCGCCGACGGGCTGGACCGCGCCGCCACCCGGCTGGGGCTGGAACCGGAACGGGTGGACGCCACGTTCGGCGTGGATGCCATGCGCGACTGGGCGGCCCGCCACCGCCTCACCCAGATCATCACCGGCGATGCCCCCGTCGGCCCGGTGCAGGACCGGCTGGACGTGCTCGCCCCCGCACTCGCCGCCGATGGCGTGCGCCTTGTCCGCCTGCGCCGGGCGTGGGACGATGCGGCCTGGCCGCAGGCGAAGAAGGGCTTCTTCCCGTTCAAGGCGGCGATCCCGAAATTGCTGGCGCTGCCCCCCGCTGCGCTGGCATGACGGGGCGATGATCCGCACCCTCGTTCTGATTGCCCTGCCGCTGCTGCTGGGGGGCTGCCTCGCCAGCGCCGCCAAGACCATCATCACCGCACCGATCAAGGCCGGGGCCGCCCTTTATGACGCCGCCACCGAAAGCCGGGAGGAGGCCGACCGCAAGCGCGGCCGCGCCGCCCGCAAGGCAGAGGAGCGGGCCAGGCGCGACGCCCGCCGCGCGGCACGCGAAAGCCGGCCATAAGCTCCGCCTGATGCGCCGGCATGACAGAACGTCACGGCCGGCTTGCCCTTCGCGCCGCAACCCGCCACCGTGGGCATCATGGGGCAACAGCGACAGATCTGGGGACATCCGGCCGGCCTGATGGTGGTCACCGCCGGCGAAGGGCTGCTGGCGGTGGGCGTCTATGGCCTGCAATCCTTGCTGGTACTCTACATGGCCAATGCGCTGTTCACGCCCGGCCAGATGGACAGCGTGGGCGGCATCACCGCCTGGCGTCACGGCCTGGAGGCGGCGTTCGGGCCGATGAGCAACCAGGCGCTCGCCACCCAGACGATGGGGCTTTACCTTGGCGCCTTCTTCCTCACCCCGCTGTTCGGCGGCTGGGTGGGCGATCGCTGGTTCGGGCCGCGCGCCACCGCCATTGCTGGCGGCCTGCTGTGCACCGCCGGCATGGCCATGGTGGTGCTGCCCGCCACCTTCCTGCCCGGCCTGATCCTGTGCGCCATGGGTGGCGGCGGCATGCGCTGCAACATCATGGCGCAGACCGGCCATCTTTATGCCCGCGATGATGGCCGCCGCGATGCCGCCTTTTCGATCCTGGCCGCCGGGCTGAACACCGGTGCCTTTCTGGGGCCGCTGGTGCTGGGCCCGCTGGGGGAGCTGGTGGCCTGGCGTTATGGCCTGATCGCCTGCTGCGCTGCCATGCTGCTGGCCACGCTGGTGCTGGTGGCCGGCAACCGCGTGATGCCGCCCGACATGGCCCCCGAAGCGCGGCGCAGCGCCCGGCTGCAACCCGGCGACGGCCGCACCATCGCGGCGCTGGTGGCGGTGATGCTGCTGGTCAGCCTGTTCTGGCTGGCGCAAAGTCAGGTGTGGAACGTCTATGCGCTGTGGGGGCGCGACCATCTTGATCGCATGGTGGCCGGCGTGGAAGTGCCCGTCACCTGGCTGCAGGCCATCGACAGCCTGGCGCCGATCCTGGCGGTGCCGCCGGTGCTGGCGCTGTGGCGCTGGCAGGCGGCGCGCGGGCGTGAGCCGGGCGAGCTGGGCAAGATCGGCATCGGCCTGGCCCTGATGGGCATCGCCTTCGTCTGGCTGGCGCTGGGCAGCGGGCTGCTGCTGGGCGCGGACAAGACACCGTTTCTGTGGGTGGTGGTGTTCCACCTCACGCTGAACACCGGCTGGCTTTATGTGGTGCCCACGGTGAACGCGCTGTTTTCCCGCACCGCGCCTTTGGCCGTGACCGGCGTGATGCTGGGCGCCACCAATTTCGCCGTTTTCATCGGCAGCACCGCTTCGGGCTGGATGGGCCGCTTCTACGAAACGATGGACGGCCCGACCTTCTGGCTGCTCCACGCCGGCTTCCCGCTGGCCGGCGCGGCGCTGATGTGGCTGGTGCGCGGGCGGCTGGCGCGGGTGCTGAAGCTTTAATCGTCCGGCCCCAGGCTGGGATCAAGATCGCGCGGGCGCACGAACCGGGCCAGCTCGGCGCGGCCGCCGTCGATCTGCGCCCAGCGATCAATGGCGATATCCAGCCGGGCCAGTGTCGCGGTGGGATATTTCAGCTCGGCCTCGGCCCGCAGTGTCCCGCCCGGCGGCACCAGTTCCAGCAGCAGATCCTCCAGCCCCGGATTGTGGCCGATCAGCATGGCGGTGCTGAACTCGTCGGAAAAGCCGGCGCACAATTCGATCAACGTGGCGGAGGAGGCGAGATAGATGCGCTGTTCATACACCGGGGCCAGCGGCCGGTTCATGCCGGCTTCCAGCCCTTCGATCGTCTGGCGCACGCGCACGGCGGGGGAGGCGAACACCAGGCCGAAATCCGGCATGTCGCCCCGCCGCAGCGCCATGCCCAGCCATTGCCCCACCCGCATGGCGGCGCGCCGGCCGCGATCGTTCAGCGGCCGGTCAAAATCGCGCAGCAGCGGGTCGTCATAGCCCGATTTGGCGTGGCGCAGCAGGGTGAGCGTCTTCATTGCGGCCCATCGATTGGCATATCGGCCGGCGCATTGCCAGTGGCCGCGAGGCCGGCCCGCACCAGCCGCACCGCCTCGTCCAGCGTCACCCGATCAATGGGCACGCCGGGCGGGAAGGCGCCGAGCAGGCGCGACGGCACCGCGGCACCCAGCAGCACGAAATGGCCGCGATCATCGGCGCGGCGGATCAGCCGGCCAAAGGCCTGCGCCAGCCGGCCCATCACCACCCGATCATCATAGGCATTGCCGCCGCCGGCCATGCGCCTTGCTGCGTGCAGCACGGTGCGGCGCGGCCATGGCACGCCTTCCATGATCACCTGGCGCAGGCTCTCGCCCGGCACGTCCACCCCATCGCGCAGCGCGTCCGTGCCCAGCAGGCTGGCCCCCGGTTCGGCCCGGAAAATGTCCACCAGCGTCGCGCTGTCGATGGGATCGACATGCTGGGCATACAGCGGCAGGCCGGTGCGGGCCAGCGGATCGGCCAGCCGGGCATGAACGGCGCGCAGGCGGGCAATGGCGGTGAACAGGCCCAGCGTGCCGCCGCCCGCCGCCTCGATCAGCGCGCGATAGGCATGGGCCAGCGCGGCGATGTCGCGCGGCTTCACATCGGTGACGATCAGCACCCGCGCCTGCGCCGCATAATCAAACGGGCTGGAGGCGGCGAAATGCCGGGCCGGGCGCGGCAGCCGCGCCGCGCCGGTGCGCGCCTGTGCATCGCGCCAATCATCGGCCAGCGCATCGGGACGGGAGCGCAGCGTGGCCGAGGTGACCAGCACGCCGTGCGCCGGTTCCAGCACCGCCCCGGCAAAGGGGCGCATCGGATCAAGCCAGCGGCGCTGGATGCCGACATCGAGCAGCCGGGCATCGGCCCGCGCCAGTTCCAGCCAATCGATGAAATCGGGATCTGCCGGGCCGCCCAGCCGCGCCAGCAACTGCGCCCACGCGCCGAGCAGCTGCGCGCGCAGCCCCAGCCCGGCGCGCGCGCCTTCCACCCGGGCGCGGCCGCTGCCATCCAGCCAATCGGGCGGATCTTCCAGCAGGGCGGCCAGCCGCAATTCCAGCTGCTGCATCGGGCCGACCAGCGCGCCCAGCGCCGCACTGGCGCTTGCGGCCGCATCGACCAGCCGGGGCAGCACCTCGGCCACCTCCGTCTCAAGGCCATAGCCATGGTCACTGTCCTCGGCGCGGGCCAGCACCTGGGCGCGCACGGCGGCGAACAGGCCTTCCAGCGGGCCATCGCCTTCATCGGCCCCGACGCGGGCCAGCCAGCCTTCGCCGGGCAGATGGCGCGCCGCCGCCGCGATGCGCTCGACACTCAGCGCCGCCTCGTCATCATAGCTGATCACATCGGCCAGCCGTGCCGACAGGCCGCGCCGCCGCCCACGCCCGGCCGCGCGTTCGGGGCCCAGCAGCCAGTTCTTCAGCTCCACCGCCTCGCGGCCCGTCAGCGCCACGGCAAACGTGCCATCGGCGGCATCGAACAGATGATGGCCTTCATCGAACACCAGCCGGCCCAGGCCCGATCCTTCCGCCCGGCCGCGCGCGGCGTTGATCATCACCAGCGCATGGTTGGCGATCACCAGATCGGCCTGCGCTGATGCCCGGGTGGCGCGTTCGATGAAGCAGCTGCGGTAATGCGGGCAGGCCGCATAGATGCACTCGCCGCGCCGATCGGTCAGCCCGGCAAAGCTGGTGCGGCCGAACAGCGGCGGCAGCCAGCCGGGCAGATCGCCGCCCACCATGTCGCCATCGCGCGTAAATTCGGCCCAGCGCTCCGCCAGCCGCGCGAACACGGCGGCCCGCCCGCCGAAGCCGCCCTGCACCGCGTCTTCCAGATTGAGCAGGCAGAGATAATTCTCGCGGCCCTTGCGCACCACCACCCGCGCCCGCCGCTCGGCCGGATCGGGCCAGATGCGCCGGGTTTCGGCGTCCAACTGGCGTTGCAGCGCCTTGGTATAGGTTGCCACCCACACCGGCGCGCCCGCCTCCCGCGCCCACAGGCTGGCCGGGGCGAGATAACCCAGGGTCTTGCCGATGCCGGTGCCGGCTTCGGCCAGCACCATCTGCGGCGCGCCGCTGGCATCGCGCGGCGCAAAGGCGGCGGCCACGGCGGCGGCATAATCGCGCTGGCCGGCGCGGCTTTCGGCGCCGGCGCCCACCAGCCGCGCCAGTTCCGCCGCCACCGCGCCCGGATCCAGCGTCACCACGCGCGGGGCCGGGCGCGGCGGCGCTTCCTCCCACTTGGGCAGCAGCTGGAACACATGCCGTTCCGGCGCTTTCGGCTTGGCGATGATCCTGGCGAGCAGCGGCGCCCAGGCCCAGCGCTGGCGGCCCAGCGCCTGCAGGCTGGTCCAGGCGCCGTGGCGTTCCGGCCAGTCGGCACCGGTCGGCACGTTGAGCAGGGCGGCGGCGGCGCGTTGCAGGAAGGCGGCATCGCCGGGGCCATCGGGGCCGGGGATGCCCAGCGCCGCCGCCAGCCCATGCGCTGTCGGCACCGCAAAGCGCGCCGGGTGCAGGAAGGCGAACAATTCCAGCAGGTCCAGCCCGGAAAGCTCGCCGATCCCCAACCGGCTGGCGGTGACCGGCGCGTTCAGCAGCAGGTGCGGGCTGTCCCCGGCGCGCGCCATCGCCTCGCCGCGCCCCACCCCGCGCACCACGCCGTGGGCATCGGCAATCCACACGCCGGCGTGGCTGGCCACCAGCGCCGGGATCGCAAGGCTCGCGTCGCGGGATTCAGTTGCGCTCATTGCGTTCAGTCGCCAGAGGAAGGCCGAACATCAGCGATAGCCAAAAGCCATGACGACCGAAACCCTGCAAGCCGCCGCTCTCGACAACAAGGCCTGGCCGTTCGAGGAAGCCCGCAAAGTCCTCGCCCGCTATCCCGATGGCGTGCCCGCCGGCCACACGGTGATCTTTGAAACCGGCTATGGCCCGTCGGGCCTGCCGCATATCGGCACCTTCGGCGAAGTGGTGCGCACCACCATGGTGCGCCGCGCCTTCGAAACGCTGGCACCCGGCGTGACGACGAAGCTGATCGCCTTTTCCGACGATATGGACGGGCTGCGCAAGGTGCCGGACGGCATCCCCAACCCCGACATGCTGCGCGAGGATCTGGGCAAGCCGCTGACCCAGGTGCGCGATCCGTTCGGCACGCATTCCAGCTTTGGCGCCCACAACAACGCCCGGCTGCGCGCCTTTCTGGATGGCTTCGGCTTTGATTACAGCTTCATGTCTTCCACCGAATGCTACGCCAGCGGCATGTTCGATGCCACGCTGCGGCTCATCCTGGCCAATTATGATACGGTGACGGGCATCATCCTGCCCACCCTGGGCCCGGAACGCCGCGCCACCTACTCGCCGTTCCTGCCGGTCGATCCCGTTTCCGGCCATGTGCTGCAGGTGCCGATCATCGCCCGCGATGTCGAGGCCGGCACCATCACCTATATCCGCCCCGGCACCAACGACGAGGTGACCGTCCCCGTCACCGGCGGGCACTGCAAGCTGCAGTGGAAGGTCGATTGGGCGATGCGCTGGCTGGCGCTGGGCGTCGATTATGAAATGGCCGGCAAGGATCTGATCGATAGCGTCATGCTCTCCGGCAAGATCGTGCGCGCGCTGGGCGGCAACCCGCCCGCCGGCTTCAATTACGAGCTGTTCCTGGATGGGGAAGGCGCCAAGATCTCCAAATCCAAGGGCAATGGCCTGACGATCGAGCAGTGGCTGGATTATGGCCCTCCCGAAAGCCTGGCGCTCTACATGTACCAGAACCCGCGCAAGGCGAAGCGCCTGCATTACGACGTGATTCCGCGCGCGATCGAGGATTATGCCGATTTCCTCGCCCGCTATCCGGAACAGCCGATCGAACAGCAGCTCGGCAACCCGGTGCACCATATCCACGAAGGCACGCCGCCGGTGCACCCGCTGCCGGTCAGCTTCTCGCTGCTGCTGAACCTCGCCTCGGTTGCCGCCACGGATGATCCGGTGCGGCTGTGGGGTTTTGTGCGCAAATATGCGCCGGGCTCCTCCCCGGAAACCCACAAGATGCTGGACCGGCTTGTCCACCACGCCGCTGCCTATGCGCGCGATTTCGTCGTGCCGCAGCTGAAGCGCCGCGCCCCCACGCCGGAAGAGGCCGCCGCCCTCAAGGATCTCGACGCGCGGCTGGCCGCCGTGGGCGAGGCTGCGGATGCGGAAGCCTACCAGTTCGAAGTCTATGAAGCCGGCAAGGCCGCCGGCTACACGAACCTGCGCGACTGGTTCAAGGCGCTGTATGAAATCCTGATCGGCAGCGAGAACGGCCCGCGCATGGGCGGCTTCATCGCCCTTTATGGCCTGGCGCAGAGCCGCGCCCTGATCGCGGACGCGCTGAACGGCTGACGGCAACCGGCAGGCGCGGTCAGACCACGCGGCGCTTGAGGCGCTCGCTTTCGGCGGCGGCTTCCTTGTCGGCCAGGCCCTGCCAGGCGGCCTGCGCGCGCAGGAACATGTCGCGCTGGTTGGACAGGCCAGCAGCGGCGGCATTGGCGGCACACTGGTCGATCTGGCATTGATAGAACAGGCTGTTGGCACGCATCGTCAATGATCCTTCACGGCGGCAGCGGCCGGCCGACAGCACAATCGTGTGTCAGCCGGCCGCGCCAGCAGGGCATTCGCGTGTGTATTCCCGCCTGCGGGCGGGAACGGGCGCCGCGCGCCCCGCCGATCAGGCAGCCGTGAGATTGACAGCCGAGGTCTTGCCGCGGCGATCCGTCTCCAGCTCGTAAGACACGCGCTGATCCTTGTTCAGCGTGTGCATCCCGGCGCGTTCGACGGCGCTGATGTGGACGAAATTGTCGTCCCCACCATTTTCGGGCGTGATGAAGCCATAGCCCTTGTCAGCATTGAAGAATTTGACGGTTCCGGTAATCATGATCTGTTTCCTTTCACGAAAACAACAAATCCGCCCACAAACGCGCGGGCGGAGCTGGAAGCGTGTGAAGGAAAGAGACAGCTTTTTTCAAAGCCGAGATTTCGGTCGCAGGCGACGTTAGCATTGCGGCATTGGACCTTTTGTTGACAAAGGTCAAGCTGAATCCTGACAGCGGCCGGCCTCTGCCTGCCGCAGAACTCGGCAACATCTTGGGAATGCGGGCAGAAAGCAGCAGCAGCGGGCTGCAATCGCTAGATTCCCGCACCCCCGTCGATCGTCTGCATCGTGCCGGTGATCATCGCGGCGGCCGGGCTGGCCAGATACAGCACCAGCGACGCCACTTCATCGGCGGTGGCGTGGCGCTTGATCGCCATGCCGGCGTGCATCATCTTGGCCAGGGGGCCGGTGGCCGGGTTCATGTCGGTATCCACCGGGCCGGGCTGGACGACGTTCACGGTGATGCCGCGCGCGCCGAAATCGCGGGCCAGACCGCGCGCCAGGCCCTGCACGGCGGATTTGGAGGTGGCATAGGCGGTGGCGCCGGCCCAGCCGACCCGATCGCCGTTCACCGAACCGATGATGATGATGCGGCCATTGTCGTTCATGCGGCGGCCGGCTTCGACTGCGGCGTGATAGGGCGCACGGATGTTGATGTCGAACAGGCGGTCCACCGCATCGGGATCGAGGGTGAGGGGGTCACCCATGATGGCAACGCCGGCGTTGATCACCATGATGTCCAGCGTGCCGCCCATGGCGACGGCGGCCACCACCTCGTCGCGCACCGCGCTGTCGGCTTTCACGGCGGTGGCGCCGGTTTCGGCGGCGATGGCGGCAGCGGCGTCGGCCGAGGCGGAATAGCTGAACACCAGCTGCGCACCGGCGGCGGCAAAGTGGCGGACGATGGCCGCGCCGATGCCGCGGCTGCCGCCCAGCACCATCACCGATTTGCCGGCGAATTCACCTTGCTGTCCTGTCATTTTCCATCCCCATTGTGCCATTCTTGTCTTGCCGTGGCCGGCACGAACAGGAAGTATGGCGATCATTCACCAAAAGGGAAATGCATCCGACGATGATCAGGCTCTCCACCGCCTTGCTTGCTGCCGCGCTGCTGGCCGCCACTCCCGCTGCCGCCGCCAGCGTGGAGGCCTTCCGCAGCGGCGACTGGGCGACGGCGATGCGCGACGGCCGCGCCGAAAACACCGTGGACAGCCTGATCATCGCCGGCCGGGCCCAGCTGGCGGTGGCCGGCTATCAGGCCAATGACAAGACGCGCGCCCTGGCCCTGATCGCGGCGGCCGAACGCGATTTCGATGCCGTGCTGGCCCGCGATCCGCGCAACAGTGATGCGGAACTGCAAAAGGCCGTCGCCATCGCCTATCGCGCCCAGCTCACCCGCGGCATCAGCCTGGCCAAGGATGTGCGCCGCCGGTTCGAGGCCCTGCGCGCCGCCCACCCCGAAAATCCGCTGGTGTGGAGCGCTCTTGGCGGCTGGCACGGCGGCGCCATCGCCGCTGTCGGCAGCTTTGTCGCCGGCTCCGTGCTTGGCGCCAAGCGCGCCGAGATGGAGCGCTGCTACGCCCAGGCGCTGAAACTGGCGCCGAACCTGCCCTCCACCCGGGTCTTCTACGCCATCACCCTGATGGATCTTGACGCCGAAAATGCGCCGCGCGCCGCCGCCCTGCTGAAGGGCATGGATGCGCTGCCAGCCCACGACGGGCTGGAACTGCTGCTGAAACGCGCCGGCCTGGAACTGGCGGCAGCGCTGGCCAAGGGCGATGCCGATGCCGCGCAGGCGACGGCGCGGAAATTGAAGGCCTTCGCCAAGGTGTCGTGAGGCCGGGGGCGCGGCGCGGCCTAGGTCGCCCGCTTCGCCTTTTCTTCCAGCCCCGATGTGCCCTCACGCCGGGCCAGTTCGGCGCGGATGTCGTCAAAGCTCAGGCCCATGTCGGCAAGCAGCACGGCCAGATGGAACATCAGGTCGGCGGCTTCGCCCACCAGCCCGGCACGATCATCCGCCATGGCGGCGATGACGACTTCCACCGCCTCCTCGCCCAGCTTCTGCGCCATCTTCGGCCGGCCCTTGCCGGTGAGACGGGCGACATAGGAGGTTTCGGGATCGCCGCCGCGCCGTTCCAGCACAGTCGCCAGCAGCTGGTCAAAGCGCTCCATGAAACACCTCCCGCACCGGCAGGCCGGCCGCAGCCAGCGCCGCGCGCGCCTGCGCGACGGTGACCTCGCCGAAATGGAAGATGGACGCGGCCAGCACCGCCGAAGCATGGCCGTCGCGCACGCCGCTGACAAGATCGCCGACACTGCCAACCCCGCCGGAGGCCACCACCGGCACCGGCACCGCATCGGCGATGGTGCGGGTGAGCGCCAGGTCGTACCCGGCCTTGGTGCCATCACGGTCCATGGAGGTGAGCAGGATTTCGCCCGCCCCCAGCTTCGCCGCAGCGATGGCATAGTGCACCGCATCGATGCCGGTGGCCTTGCGCCCGCCGTGGGTGAAGATCTCCCACTTGCCGGGGCTGACCTGCTTGGCGTCCACCGCCACCACCACGCACTGCTCGCCAAAGCGCATGGCCAGTTCGCCGATCAGTTCGGGCCGGGCGACGGCGGCGCTGTTCACCGCCACCTTGTCGGCCCCGGCCAGCAGCAGCGCGCGGGCATCGGCCACGGAGCGCACGCCGCCGCCGACGGTGAGCGGCATGAAACACTGGTCGGCGGTGCGTTCGACGATGCCCAGCAATGTGCCGCGATTTTCGTGGGCCGCGGTGATGTCGAGGAAGCAGAGCTCGTCCGCCCCGGCGGCATCATAGGCGGCGGCGGCCTGCACCGGATCGCCGGCGTCGCGCAGTTCCACGAAATTCACGCCCTTGACCACGCGGCCGCCGGCCACGTCGAGACAGGGGATGATGCGGACGGCGAGGGTCATTGCGCCGCCGCGATGGCGTCGGCGAGATCCAGCCGGCCATCATAAAGGGCGCGGCCGGTGATGACGCCTTCGATGCCCGGCTTGCCGATCAGCGCGTGGATGTCGGCCATGCCCGCCACCCCGCCCGAAGCGATCACCGGCAGCGAGGTCGCGGCGGCCAGCGCCACCGTCGCCTCGACATTCACGCCCTTCAGCATCCCGTCGCGGCCGACATCGGTGAACAGAACGGCGGCGACGCCGGCATCTTCGAACTGCTTCGCCAGATCGGCGACCGGCAGGGTGGAGACATCGGCCCAGCCGCGCGTCGCCACCATGCCGTCGCGGGCGTCCACGGCAACGACGATGCGGCCGGGATGCGCCCGGGCCAGAGCGCGCACCAGATCGGGATTGTCGAGCGCGGCCGTGCCCATCACCACGCGCCACACCCCGGCCGCCAGCCAATTCTCCACGTGCGTCGCATTGCGGATGCCGCCGCCGACCTGCACCTTGCCGCCGCCGAAGCCGGCGATGGCCGCCTTCACGCCGTCACCATTGCGGCTGTCCCCGGCGAAGGCGCCATCCAGATCGACGACATGCAGATGCGTCGCCCCGTCGCTGCGGAACAGCGCCGCCTGCGCGGCCGGATCATCAGCATAGACCGTGGCGCGGTTCATGTCGCCTTCGGCCAGCCGCACGCACTGGCCGCCCTTCAGATCGATGGCGGGGAAAATGATCATGAACTAGGCCGTGAACGCATCAATGGCTGGGGTCGGGATCGCCCTAAGAGGCGATTTGGCGGTTCTGGGCACGCGAAGGCGGGCGTGAACGCCCCCGGCGAGCGGGCACGGGGCCGCCAAATCGCCTCTTAGGGCGACCGCACAGCGGCGACGGCGCTTTTGTCCGCTGGCCGCGTCGCGTCGTCGGTTGCGATGCGCTGCATCGCGCCCTCCTAACTCCTTGCCAGCGAACAAAATCACCATCGTCACGACCCCAGCCATTGATGCGTTCACGGCCTAAGCCATTTGGAGAGGAAGGCCAGCCCATAGGCCTGGCTTTTTTCCGGGTGGAACTGCACGCCGGTGATGTGGCCGCGCTTCACGATGGCGGCAAAGCGGCCGCCGTGATCGCTCTCCGCCTGCACATCGGCCGGATCGGTGGGCGCGAAGGCATAGCTGTGGACGAAATAGGCGTCCCCTGACGGCACATCGGCGCCGTTCACCGCCTCGACCCGGTTCCAGCCCATGTGCGGGATCTTCAGCGTGCGGTCGGCCGGCTGCAGCCGCGTCACCACGCCCGGCAGCCAGCCCAGCCCCTGGTGCACGCCATGTTCATGGCCTTCGCTGGCCAGCAATTGCATGCCGACACAGATGCCCAGGAACGGCACGCCGCGCGCGTTCACGGCCTCATTCAGGGCAGCCTCGATGCCGGTCTTTTCGCGCAGCTGGTGGATGCACTGGGCAAAGGCCCCCACACCGGGCAGCACGATGCGCGCTGCGCTCGCGATCACCGCCGGATCATCGGTGACGACCACATGCGCGCCTGCCCGCTCCAGCGCCCGCGCGGCGGAGCGCAGGTTGCCGGCGCCGTAATCGACCAGCGCGACGGTGTCAGGCACCGACCCCAGAGCCTCCCAATGTGCCCTTGGTGCTTGGGATCGCATCGCTCTTGCGCGGATCGATGCTCACCGCCGCGCGCAGCGCCCGCGCCAGCCCCTTGAAGCAGCTTTCGGCGATATGGTGGTTGTTGACGCCATAGAGCGTTTCGATGTGCAGGGTGATGCCGGCCGAACCGGCGAAGGCGGCAAAGAATTCCTTGAACATCTCGGTATCCAGCGTGCCCAGCCTGGGCTGGCTGAACGCTGTGCGCCACACCAGATAGGGCCGCCCCGAAATATCGAGCGCCACGCGCGTCAGCGTCTCGTCCATCGGGATCAGCGCGTCGCCATAACGGGTGATGCCGCGCCGGTCGCCCAGCGCCTTGGCCACCGCCTCGCCCAGCGCAATGCCGGTATCCTCGGTGGTGTGGTGGCCATCGATGTGGAGATCGCCCACCGTCTTGACGGTGAGATCGATCAGGCTGTGCCGCGACAATTGCTCCAGCATGTGATCAAGGAAACCGATCCCGGTCGACACCTCATACACGCCGGTGCCATCCAGAGTCACATGCACCTCCACCTGGGTTTCCTTGGTGGTGCGGGTGATGGAGGCAGTGCGCTGGCTCATGGCTGCGCCGCGTAGATCATTGCACTGCCCCCGACAAGTGCGCGCAAGGGCGCGCTCATCCGGCCGTCTGCGCCGTCTGCCGTTCCTGCCGCCCCGCCGCATCGGTGCGGGTGATGGTGGAGCGCAGCTTGATCAGGTTGGACAGGCTTTCATACCAGAAAGGCGCGCCCAGCGAGAGCAGCGACACCGACAGCACCAGCCCCAGCAATTGCATGAACAGGCCCAGCCCCTGCGGCTTCCACTGCGCCCACCAGCTGGCGGCATTTTCCGGCCAGCGCACCAGTTCGGTGTCGGTCGCTTCCTTCAGGCCCATGCAATCGGCATAGGCGGACAGGCCATAGCCGGCGCGGGTGGCCGGCCCCGGCCCGGGCGGCGCTTTTGTGGCGGGCGGGGCGGCGGGCGGCGGCGGCGCGCCTGCGGCCGAAGCGGCCAGCAGCCGATCCGCCGCCAGCCGGGCCGGGTTCACCAGATGGGCCTGGGCGCACACCATGGCCGCCGTCTCGTCGCTGGTGCCGGGCTGCAGCCGGTTGGCCTCCATCGCGGCAACGGCCGAATTCACGATGGCACCGCGCAGTTCCGGTTCGGCATTCAGCCGGGCAATCAGGGCGAACGTGTCAAGCTGCAGCACCACCGCCAGCAGGCCGCTCAGCATCACCGTCCATACCCGCACCCGCGCGGTATAGGCGGCGGAGACGCGGTCGATGGTCTGATCATACCAGCCGACCAGCCGGGCCATGAAGGCCTTGCCGCCGCCATCGGTGAGGAACACCTCCAGCATGGCCTGGCTGGCGCGGGCGCTGCTCGACATCGTCGGATTGTCGCGCTCCAGCTCGGCAACGCGGTTGCGCAGATTGGCCAGCGCCGCCACCGGATCGCTGATCCCGGCCTTGGCCAGCATCGCCTTCACCGCAGCGCGCGCCTCGGCCACGGCCTTGCTGTCGCCGGTGCCATCCTGGCCGGCGAAATCCAGCAGAAGCCGCACAAATTCCTCGCGCTGCACGACACTGCTGCGGCTGTGCATCAGGATCGGCCGCACCGCATTCAGGAACGGCAGCCGGGCGATCAGGCGCAGCACGATGTTGCGCGGCGGTGTCAGCAGCGGATCGCGCAGCAGCCGGTCCACCACCAACCCGGCGTGGCGTTCCAGCGTCGGTTCGATCCTGATCAGCATCTGCGCCAGCCCGTGTTGCAGCGATGCGCCTTTCAGGTTGCGCAGATAGACCGGCACCGCCTGCACCATGGCCGTCACCGTCAGGCTGATCACCAGCATGGTGAAGGCGAATCCGATCATCACATCAAGATAATGCAGCATGTTTCCACCCCCCGGAGGATGGCCACAGCCTAACCCAATATGCGCGCGTCGTCGCGGCTGTTGTGGCCCCCCTTCAAACCCCGCCGCCGAACCCTACATGGAGCCTGCAACCAACAGGATCGTCCATGAGCGAACTTCCGCAATTTCACGGCACCACCATCGTTTCGGTGCGCAAGGATGGCCGTGTCGTCATCGCCGGCGATGGCCAGGTGACGATGGGGCAGACGGTGATGAAGCCGAATGCCAAGAAGGTGCGCCGGCTGGGCAGCAAGGGGGAGGTGATCGGCGGCTTTGCCGGTGCCACTGCCGATGCCTTCACCCTGTTCGAACGGCTGGAGGCCAAGCTGGAACGCCACCCCGGCCAGCTGCTGCGCGCCGCCGTCGAACTGGCGAAGGACTGGCGCACCGATCGCTATCTGCGCCGGCTGGAAGCGATGATGATCGTCGCCGACAAGGAGGTGACGCTGGTGATCACCGGCAATGGCGACGTGCTGGAACCGGTGGGCGGGATCGCCGCCATCGGTTCGGGCGGCAATTTCGCCCTCGCCGCCGCCCGCGCCCTGGCCGACAGCGCGCATGATGCCGAAACGGTGGCCCGCAGAGCCATGAAGATCGCCGCCGATCTGTGCGTCTACACCAACGAGGAGCTGACCGTGGAGGCGATTGCCCTGTGAGCGCCGATCTGACCCCCCGCGAAATCGTCTCGGCGCTCGATCGCCACATCATCGGCCAGGATGACGCCAAGCGCGCCGTCGCCGTCGCCCTGCGCAACCGCTGGCGCCGGCAGCAATTGCCCGACGATCTGCGCGACGAGGTGGTGCCCAAGAATATCCTGATGATCGGCCCCACCGGCTGCGGCAAGACCGAGATCAGCCGCCGCCTGGCCAAGCTGGCCGGCGCGCCCTTCATCAAGGTGGAAGCCACCAAGTTCACCGAAGTCGGCTATGTCGGCCGCGATGTGGACAGCATCATCCGCGACCTGGTGGAGGAATCGATCCGCCTTGTCCGCGAAACCCGCCGCAGCGCGGTGAAGGACAAGGCGGAAGGCGCCGCCCGCGACCGCCTGCTCGATGCGCTGGTCGGCAAGGATGCCAGCGAAGCGACGCGACTGGCCTTCCGCCAGCGCTTCGAAGCCGGCGACCTGAAGGGCCGCGAGGTGGAGATCGAAGTGGCGGAAGCCGCGCCCAGCTTCGAAATGCCCGGCATCCAGCCCGGCCAGGTTGGCATGATCAACCTTTCCGACATGATGGCAAAAGCGATGGGCGGGCGCACCAAACGCCGGAAAATGAAGGTGGAGGCCGCCTGGGACGCCCTGCTGGCCGAGGAATCGGACAAGCGCCTTGATGACGAGGACATTCAGCGCGAGGCCATCCGCAATGCCGAAGCCAATGGCATCGTGTTCCTGGACGAGGTCGACAAGATCGCCGTGTCCGACGTGCGCGGCGGCAGCGTCTCAAGGGAAGGCGTGCAGCGCGACCTGCTGCCGCTGATCGAAGGCACCACGGTCGCCACCAAGTACGGCCCGGTGAAGACCGACCATGTGCTGTTCATCGCCTCGGGCGCGTTCCACGTGGCCAAACCGTCTGACCTGCTGCCCGAACTGCAGGGCCGCCTGCCGATCCGTGTCGAGCTGAAAGGCCTGACCGAAGATGATTTTCGCCGCATCCTCTCCGACACCGATGCCAGCCTGATCCGCCAATATGCGGCGCTGCTGGCCACCGAAGGCGTCACCCTGGCCATCCAGCCCGACGGCATCGACGCCATCGCCCGCACCGCCGCCCACGTGAATGAAACGGTCGAGAATATCGGTGCCCGCCGCCTGCACACGGTGATGGAAAAACTGCTGGAATCAGTCAGCTTCGACGCCAGCGACCGCCACGGCGAGACGGTGGCGATCGACGCGGCCTATGTGGCACGCGAACTGGGCGACATCGCGCGGGATACGGATCTGTCGAAATATATCTTGTAAGGTTTCAAGACAGAGGGCCTCCGGCGGGCAGGGGCTGAGCCCCTGCACCCACGTTCGTTTTTGGTCGGCGCACCACTCTCATTGTCACGCTGGCGAAGGCCAGCATGGCCGGGAATTTGGGTTGAAGGCAGCGCCGCAGGCAACAAAACGGGTCAGCGGCGCGCTCTCCCCCACCAACGCGCCGGCCAAAGTCGAAAGTGGGTGCAGGGCCTCAGGCCCTGCCCGCCGGAGGCAATCCTATTTTGCGGCCTTCTTCTTCGCAGCCGGCTTCTTCGCCGCAGCCTTCTTCGCGGGCGCTTTCTTGGCCGGTGCCTTCTTGCCCTTCTTCGCCGGCGCTGCCGCAGCGCGCGCCGCCAGCAGGGCCACGGCCTCATCGAGGGTGACCGCCGTCGGTTCCGCGCCCTTGGGCAGGGTGGCGTTGGTGGTGCCGTCGCTCACATAGGGGCCATAGCGCCCGGCCAGCACGCGCACGGCCGCGCCCGATCCCGGGTGGGCGCCAAGTTCGGCCAGGGCGGTTGCCGCCCCGCGCACCGGCCGGCCGCCGTTGGCCTTGGCGGCGGCGGCTTCGGCAAGTTTCACCACGGCGGCGTTCATGCCGGTGTCGAACACCTCGGCGGTGTTCGACAGACGGGCATAGCTGCCGTTGTGGGCGAGGTAGGGGCCATAGCGGCCGATGCTGGCGGTGATGGGTTCGCCGGTTTCCGGGTGCGGCCCGATGGTGCGCGGCAGGTTGAGCAGCTTGATGGCCCAATCAAGGTCGTCGGGGCCGGCGATGCTGACATCTTTCGGGATGGAGGCGCGGGCCGGCTTGTCGCCTTCACCGCGCTGCACGAAGCGGCCGAAGCGGCCGGAGCGGACACTGACCATCTCGTTGGTGGCCGGATCGCGGCCCAGTTCCACCGGGCCATCGTTGGCACCGCCGTCGCTGGCGAACGGGCGGGTGTATTTGCACTCCGGGTAGTTGGAGCAGGCAACGAAGGCCCCGAAGCGGCCGGTTTTCAGCGACAGGCGGCCGGCGGCGCATTTCGGGCAGACGCGCGGATCGCTGCCGTCGCCCTTGTCGGGGAACAGATAGGGCGCCAGATAATCGTCGAGCGCGGCGGTGACGTCGGACGGGCGCTGCTCCATGATCTCGGCGGTCTTGGGCTGGAAATCGGCCCAGAAGGCGCGCAGCACATCGAGATATTTGCGCGTGTCGGCCGAGACTTCGTCCAGCTCGGTCTCCAGCCCGGCGGTGAAATCATATTCGACATAGCGCGCGAAGAAGCGTTCGAGGAAGGCGGTGACCAGCCGGCCCTTTTCCTCGGCAAAGAAGCGGTTCTTTTCCACCCGCACATAGGCGCGGTCGCGCAGCGTCTGCAGGATGGAGGCATAGGTGGAGGGGCGGCCGATGCCGAGCTCTTCCAGCTTTTTCACCAGCGTCGCTTCGGAAAAGCGCGCGGGCGGTTCGGTGAAGCTCTGGATCGCCTCCACCGTCTTGGAGGCGCAGCGGTCGCCGCCGGCAAGGCGCGGCAGGCGGGCGCCGTCCTCCTCGTCATCCGCCGGCTCGTCGCGGCCTTCGATGTAGAGGGCGAGGAAGCCCGGCGTGATCACCACCTGGCCGGTGGCCTTCAGGCCGTGGCGGCCGTCGTCATCGAACAGATCGACCGTGGTGCGTTCCAGCCGGGCGCTGGCCATCTGGCTGGCAACGGTGCGGTTCCAGATGAGGGCATAGAGTCGCTCGGCATCCGAATCGGCGCGGCCCAAAACGCCACTGGGCCGGCGCGAGAAATCGGTGGGGCGGATGGCCTCGTGCGCTTCCTGGGCGTTCTTGGCCTTGGTGGCATAGAAGCGCGGCTTTTCGGGGAGCACTTCGGGTTTGCTGCCATAATCGCGCGCGATCAGGTCGCGCACCGCCGCCATCGCTTCCCCGGCGATCTGCACACCATCGGTGCGCATGTAGGTGATATGGCCTTCCTCATAGAGATTCTGCGCCACCCGCATCGTGTGGCTGGCGGTGAAGCCCAGCCGGCGCGCAGCCTCCTGCTGCAGGGTGGAGGTGGTGAACGGCGGGGCCGGGTTGCGGCTGACCGGCTTCGTCTCCACATTGCGGACGGTAAAGCCAGTTTTTTCAATGGCTTCCCGCGCAGCATGGGCTGCAGCATCGGTGAGGTCGAACTGGCCCAGTTTCTTGCCGTCGAGCACGGCCAGACGCGCCTTGAAGGTGGCGCCGTTCGGGGCGATCATCTCGGCCTCCACCCGCCAATATTCGCGGGCGATGTGCGCTTCGATCTCGCGCTCGCGCTCCACCACCAGCCGCAGCGCCACCGATTGCACGCGGCCCGCGCTCTTGGCACCGGGCAGCTTGCGCCACAGCACGGGGGACAGGGTGAAGCCGACCAGATAATCCAGCGCGCGGCGGGCGAGATAGGCATCGATCAGCGGCTGATCGAGATCGCGCGGCGCCTGCATCGCCCGGGTGACGGCGGCCTTGGTGATTTCATTGAACGTGACGCGCCGCGCCCCGCCCTTGGGCAGCGCGCGCTTGTCTTTCAGCCATTCCAGCAGATGCCAGCTGATCGCCTCGCCCTCACGGTCAGGGTCGGTGGCGAGGATGACACTGTCGGCGCGCTTGGCGGCATCGCGGATGGCGGCAAGCTGGCGCGTGCGGTCGGCCGAAACCTCCCAGGCCATGGCGAAATCGGCATCCGGCTGCACCGATCCGTCGCGCGGCGGCAGATCGCGCACATGGCCGAAGCTGGCCAGCACCTCATAGTCGCTGCCCAGATATTTGTTGATGGTCTTGGCCTTGGCAGGCGATTCGACGATTACGAGCTGCATATGTCCTCACGTGTACGCGCGAGGGTGGCGAGGGGTTACGCGGCGCGTCAAGGGGGACAGGGTCGCAGGCCTCACGCCATGCCGGCCGGGCAGTTGACGGCCGCTGGCCCGGCTGCAAGGACGACAGCGATATCTCACTGGTGAAGGCCCCCGCCATGCGCATCATGATTGCCGTTCTGCTGGCCGCTGCCACGCCGGCTGCCGGCCATATCACCGCCGTGCCGGCAAGCGGTGCCGCCGGCAGTTATCTCGGCTTTGCCGTGCGCGTGGGCCATGGCTGCGGCGGCGCGGCCACCACGTCGGTGCGGGTCGAGCTGCCGGCCGGGATTGCCAGTGTCCGCCCGCAGCCCAAGCCGGGCTGGACCCTCCAGATCGAGCGGGCGGCGCTTTCGGCGCCGGTGATGGTGGAGGGCAAGCCGGTGAGCGACCGCGTGGCGGCGATCATCTGGAGCGGCAATCTGCCGGCCGACCAGTTCGATGATTTCGGGCTGCTGATCAGAATGCCCGATGCCGGCATGATCAGGCTGCCGGTGGAACAGCGGTGTGGCACGACAGTGCAGCGCTGGGACGACAGTGATGACCGCCACCCCGCCGCCATGCTGGAGGTGACGCCGGCGATGATGACCCACAATCATTGAGCACCGGGGCCGTGCGGGCATCGGGGTGATCACGGCCCTGCGGCCGCGCGCGTCACGCCAGCGCCGCCCGCCCGCCGGCATGGCGCACGATCGCGCCTTCCAGTTCCAGATCGAGCAGCACGGTCGCCACCTGCGCCGCCGGCAGGCCGGATTGGCGCACCAGCTCGTCGATCAACACCGGGGTGGGGGACAGCAGCGCGGTGATCGCGGCGCGCGCTTGCGGTTCGGCCGTCAGCAGCGGCGCGGGCAGCGGTTCGGCCACCTGCAGCGGCAGTGACGGCTGGCCGGACAGGGTGGACAGCGCCTCCAGCACGTCGGCCGCGCTCTGGATCAGGGTGGCGCCTTCGCGGATCAGCTGGTTGCAGCCCTGCGCGCGCGGATCGAGCGGGCTGCCGGGCACCGCCATCACCTCCCGCCCCAGATCGGCGGCGATGCGGGCGGTGATCAGGCTGCCGGATTTCAGCGCGCCTTCCACCACGATGGTGCCGGCCGACAGCCCGGCGATGATGCGGTTGCGGCGCGGGAAGTGGCGGGCCTGCGGCTGGGTGCCGGCCGGCTGTTCGGCGATGATCAGGCCGGCATCGGCGATGCGCTGGGTCAATTCCGCATGATCGGGCGGGTAGGCGACATCGGCCCCGCCGGCGACCACGGCGATGGTGCCGCCGTCCAGCGCCGCGACATGCGCCGCCGCATCGATGCCGCGCGCCAGGCCGGAGACGACCACCTGATCGGCCCCGGCCAGATCGCTGGCCAGCTGGCGGGCAAAGCGCGTGCCGGCGGCGCTGGCATTGCGGGCGCCGACGATGGCCACCGCCGGCCGCTCCAGCAGATCGCGCTGGCCGCGCGCATACAGCACCGGCGGCGCGGTTTCGGTGCGGGCGAGCAGCGCCGGATAATCGGGCGTGCCGAGGAACAGCAGCGCCGCCCCCATCGCTTGCGCGGCGGCAAGTTCCGCCTCCGCCACCTCGGGCGGCGGGATGTTGAGCTTGCGGTTGCCGCGCTGCGCCAGATCGGGCAGCGCGTCGAGCGCCGCAGCGGCCGAACCGAAGCGCGCGACCAGCTGGCGATAGGTAATGGGGCCGATGCTTTCGGTGCGGATCAGCCGCAGCCGGGCGATGCTGTCGGCCGGCAGGCTCATGCCGCTTTCTGGCCGATCTTCGATTCGGTGCCGGCGCGCAGGCGGGCGAGATTGTCGCGGTGCTGGAAGATCAGCAGCGCCGCCAGCAGCGCAAGGTGGCTGACCCAGCCGAGATTGCCGCTGACGAACCACAGCGCCACCGGGCAGGCGATGCCGGCCAGCATGCCGCCAACGCTGGAATAGCGGGTGGCGAGCGCGCCGCCCAGCCAGGTGGCCAGCGCGATGATGCCGGCCAGCGGTGCCGCCGCCAGCGTGATGCCCAAGATGGTCGCCACGCCCTTGCCGCCACGGAATTTCAGCCACAGCGGAAAACAATGGCCGATGAAGGCGGAGGTGCCGGCGACGACTGCGCCCACTTCGCCGCCCAGTTCGCGCCCGATCAGCACCGCGGCCGCACCCTTGCCGGCATCCAGCAGCAAGGTGGCCGCGGCCAGCCACTTGTTGCCGGTGCGCAGCACGTTGGTGGTGCCAATATTGCCGCTGCCCACCTGCCGGATATCGATCCCGATCATCCGGGTGAGCAGCAGGCCGAAGGGAATCGATCCCAGAACATAGCCGACAGCGAAGAATATCCAGTTCATCTCGCCAGCCTAGCTTGGGTGCGGCGGCCCGTCTATGCTGCGGCAATATTGGGGGATCTGCCATGAAAGCCATCATCGCCATCGTTCTGGGCCTTGCCGCCGTGACGGCGAACGCCCAGATGCTGCCAACACCGCCGCGCGACACGGCATTGGCCGCTGGCCCTTACGAGACGCTGGTGATCCGCGGCGCCACCATCATCCCCGGCAATGGCGGGCCGCCTTATGGCCCGGCCGACATCATCATCAACGGCGGCCGCATCACCGATATCCGCAGCGCCGGCACCCCCGGCCTGCCGATGCGCGCCAACCGCCTGCCGGCGGGTGCCACGCGGGAGATCGACGCCACCGGCATGTATGTGCTGCCCGGCTTTGTGGATGTGCACGGCCACAATGGCGATCCGGGCAAGATGAACGATCCCAGCTATGCCTGGCGGCTGTGGCTGGCGCACGGGGTGACAACGGTGCGCGGCGTGCCCTTCTTTGGCGACAACGCCGCCCGCGCGCTGGATGAGCGCAAGCGCGCCGCCGCCGGCGAGATCATTTCCCCGCGCCTCTATGTCTATCAGACGCTGGGTTCGGGCGCGAATGCCGGCTGGAAGGGCGGCCGCGTGACGACGCCCGACAAGGCGCGCGAATGGGTGCGCTGGGCGGCGTCGGCCGGCATCGACGGCATCAAGTTCTTCAACCGGGGTGACGAGACCCCGGAGATCGACAAGGCCGCCATTGCCGAAGCCAAGAAATTCGGTATGGGCACCGTCGCCCACCTCAGCCAGCCCAACATCGCCGAATTCAACGCCCGCGATGCCGCTGCCGCCGGGCTGGGCACCGTCACCCATTTCTATGGCCATTTCGAAAGCCTGCTGAAGGACCGCCGCGTGCAGGACACGCCGGCCGATTATAATTTCAACGACGAGCAGAAGCGATTTGGCGGCATCGCCGAGATCTGGGACCAGATCCACGAACCCGGCGGGCCGGAATGGCAGGCGTATCTGAAGGACCAGAAGGCCACCGGCGTGGTGTTCGATCCCACCTTCAACATCTACAGCGCCAGCCGCGACCTGATGCGCGCCAAGCGCGCCGAATGGCACGACCGCTACACACTGCCCAGCCTGACCCAGTTTTTTGAAAGCAACCGCGACAACCACGGCAGCTATTTCTTCGACTGGACCAGCGAGCGCGAATATGAATGGCGGCGCTTCTACACGCGCTACATGCAATTGATCAACGATTACAAGAACATGGGCGGGCGGGTGACGACGGGGAGCGATCCCGGCTTCATCTGGCAGACCTGGGGCTTCGGCTATATCCTGGAGCTGGAACTGCTGCGCGAGGCCGGCTTTGCCCCGCTGGAGGTGATCCAGGCCGCCACCATCAACGGCGCCCGCACGCTGGAAGAACCCAAGGGCCGCGAGGCCGATTTCGGCCTGGTGCGCATCGGCATGCGCGCCGATCTGATCGTGGTGCCGGAAAACCCGCTGCACAATCTGAAGACGCTTTACGGCACCGGCTTCGCCCGCCTTGACGAGGCGACGCAGAAGACGGTGGTGAAAGGCGGCATCCGCTGGACCATCCGCGACGGCATCGTCCACGACGTGCCGGCGCTGCTGAAGAGTGTGGAAGACCAGGTGGCGGCAGCGAAGATTGGGGCGAAGGCGGCGCAGTGAAACCCGCCTCCCTCCTCGATTACCGCGCCCTCTCGCAGCGGCGCGTGCCGCGCTTCCTTTTCGATTACACCGATGGCGGCAGCTATGCCGAAGCGACGCTGGCGGCGAATGTGGCCGATCTGGCGGCCATCCAGCTCGATCAGCGGGTGCTGGTGGATGTTTCGAAGATCGACACGCGCGTCACCCTGTTCGGGCAGCGCCTGGCCATGCCGGTCATCCTCGCCCCCGTCGGCCTCGGCGGGCTGCATGCGCGGCGCGGGGAGGTGCAGGCGTGGCGGGCGGCGAGGGCGGCCGGCGTCGGCATGGCGCTGTCCACCGTGTCGGTGTGCAGCCTTGCCGAAGTGACGCAAAAGGTCGGCGCGCCGCCGTGGTTCCAGCTGTATCTGACCAAGGATCGCGACGCCAACGCCGCGATGATTGCCGAGGCTGCCACGCAGGGCTGCCCGGCGCTGGTGCTCACCGTCGATCTGCCGACACCGGGCGCGCGCTACCGCGATGTGCGCTCCAGCCTGACCGGGGCGACCGGGATGCGCGGCTGGCTGCACCGGGCCGCCCAAGTGGCGGCGCGGCCGGGCTGGGCCTATGATGTCGGCCTGCGCGGCGGCCGGGTGGCGATGGGCAATCTGACGCGGATGGTCGGCACCAGTGCGCCGCTCGGCGATTATCTCGGCTGGCTGGCGCGCAATTTCGATGCCAGCGCCGATTGGGATCGGCTGGCCTGGGTGCGGTCGCTGTGGCCGGGGCCGCTGATCGTGAAGGGCATCTTGCACCCCGACGATGCCGCACTGGCCGTCAGCCACGGCGCGGATGCCATTGTCGTGTCCAACCATGGCGGCCGCCAGCTCGATGGCGCGCTGTCGGCGGCGAAGGCGCTGCCGGCGATCATGGACCGGCTGGGCGGCTGCGTGCCCGTGCTGGCCGATGGCGGCGTGCGCTCCGGCCTCGACGTGCTGCGCTATGCCTCGTTGGGCGCGGCGGCGGTGATGATCGGCCGGCCCTGGGTGTGGGGGCTGGGCGCCGCCGGGGAGGCCGGCGTGGCGCATGTGCTGGCCATGCTGCACGCCGAACTGGAAACCGCGATGGCGCTCACCGGGCGCACCCGGCTGACCACGGGGCTCAGAACAGGCTGAAGATCGCCTTCACCGCCCACGCATCCGCCCCGCCAAAACCGCGGCCGATGCCGAGGTTGAACGGAAAACGCCCGCGCGTCACGTCGATCACCGCGAAGATCTGCGTCGCTTCCTGTCCCGGCGGGGCAAAGCCCCCCACCGAGCCGAAATCGCGATAGGCCTCCACGCCCAATGCCACGCCGTCGCCCACCCGGCGGCTGACCTTGGCGCCGGGGTTGAAATAGGGCAGCGCCTGCGCGTCCGCGCCCTTCAGCGTCCAGTCGAGGATGGGGTTGACGATCAGCGTCCAATCCTGATTGCGCCAGCCGAGGATGGGGCGCAGTTCGATGCCCCAGCGGCCTTCATCAAAGCGGTAGCGCACACGGCCCACCTCCATGTTCAGGCCATAGAACCAGCCGCCGCCGCTGCCATCGGGGGCGATGTCCGCCGTCTTGCCGATCCATTTCAGCCGCAGCTTGGCGCCGGCGAACTGCGGCGTGCCATCCCGCGTCACCACATTGTCGAGATAGGCACCGGCTTCGAACCCGCCGCCCAGACCATAGCTGCCTTCGAAGGTGACGCGGGTGGCGTTGCCGGGCGGGATCTCCCCCAGATAGGCCGGGGCGCGGCGGCCCTGCAGGCTGTTGTTGAGATGCAGCTCCAGCCCATATTTGCCCTTGCCGTTGAGGCCATCATCATAGACCTGGATTTCATCGGCCAGCTGGGCGTGGGCCGCGGAGGCGAGACAGGCCAAAGCGACGAGGAGACGGTGCAGGAAACGGATCATCCCCGCCGCTTAGGCCCCGCCGCCGGCCGCGCCAAGCGGAGGATTGCCGCAGGGCCGCAACCCCAGAAGCTGCTGGCCTGAAGCGGGAAAGCCGGTTATCGCACAGCGCCATGACCGACCGGCTCACCATCGCGCTGGCGCAGATCAACGCCGCTGTCGGCGATCTTGCCGGCAATGCCGCCGCCATCCTGGCCGCGCGCGCGGCGGCCACGGGCGCCGATCTGCTGGTCACGCCCGAACTGTCGGTGGTGGGCTATCCGCCTGAGGATCTGGTGCTGAAACCTGCCTTTGTCGCGGCGGCGCAGGCCCAGGTGGCGCAGCTGGCCGCAGCGACGGCAGACGGCGGCCCGGCGCTGCTGGTGGGCACGCCGTGGGCGGAAGACGGGCAGTTGTACAACGTGATGGCGCTGCTGGATGGCGGGCGCATCGCCGGCATCACCCGCAAGCATGCGCTGCCCAACTATGGCACCTTCGATGAAAAGCGCGTGTTCGCGGCCGGGCCGCTGCCGGGGCCGCTGGCGTTCCGGGGCGTGCGGCTGGGCGTGCCGGTGTGCGAGGATATCTGGGTGCCGGAGGTGTGCGAGTGCCTGGCGGAAACCGGGGCCGAACTGCTGATCGTGCCCAACGGCAGCCCGTTCGAGCTGGGCAAGGGGGGGCGCCGCCTGTCCATGGCCGTGGCCCGCATTGTCGAAACCGGCCTGCCGATGGCCTATCTCAACCGCGTCGGCGGGCAGGATGAACTGGTGTTCGATGGCGCGTCCTTCGTGCTGAACGCCAACCGCACGCTGGCGGCGCGGCTGCCGGACTGGGCGGAGGCGATCACCCTCACCCACTGGCAGCGCGGCGGGGATGGCTGGCAGTGCGCGCCGGGCAGCATCGCGCCGGAAGAGAGCGAGGACGAGGCCATCTACCACGCCATGCTGGTGGGCCTGCGCGACTATGTGAACCGCAACCGCTTCCCCGGCGTGGTGCTGGGCCTGTCGGGCGGGATTGATTCGGCGCTGTCGGCGGCTGTCGCCGTCGATGCGCTGGGGGCCGACCGGGTGTGGTGCGTGATGCTGCCCAGCCCCTACACCAGCCAGCACAGCCTGGATGATGCCGCCGCCTGCGCCGCGATGCTGGGCTGCCGGCTCGACACGGTGCGCATCGAACCGGCCATGCAGGCGTTTGATGCGATGCTGGAGCCCCTGTTCGCCGGCCGCGCGCCCGACATCACCGAGGAGAATATCCAGTCGCGCACGCGCGGCCTGGCGCTGATGGCGCTGTCCAACAAGTTCGGGCCGATGCTGCTGACCACCGGCAACAAGAGCGAGATGAGCGTGGGCTATGCCACCATCTATGGCGACATGGCCGGCGGCTATTCGGTGCTGAAGGATCTGTACAAGACCACCGTGTTCCGCGTTTCGGAATGGCGCAACGCACACAGGCCGGCCCTCGCCCTCGGCCCCGCCGGCCCGGTGATGCCGGGCCGCGTGATCAGCAAGCCGCCCTCCGCCGAACTGCGCGACAACCAGACCGATCAGGACAGTCTGCCGCCCTACGACGTGCTCGACCATATTCTGAACGGGCTGGTGGAGCAGGAGAAATCCGCCGCCGATCTGATCGCCGAAGGGCTGGATGCCGCCACCGTCGCGCGGGTGGAGCGGCTGCTTTACGTGGCGGAATACAAGCGCCGACAGGCGCCGCCCGGCGTCAAGATCGGCCGGCGCAATTTCGGCCGGGATCGCCGTTATCCGATCAGCAATGCGTTCCGCACCGCTTGAAATCGCGCTGCTGCTGGCGCTGGCCGCACCGGCCGGCGCGCGCCCAAAGCCGGCCCCGCTGCCGCCGCTGCCGCCGCTGGTGCTGCCCGCCGCCGCGCCGCAGATCGACGCGACGATCGCCGGCCAGCCCGTGAGGCTTACCGTCGATTTCAGCGGCGATGCCATCGTGCAGATCAACCCGGATGTCGCGCGGCGGCTGATGCTGCCGGGGGAGGCACCCGGCACGTTCCGCGTCGCGGTGGGCCAGGCCGGGATCGGCATCCCCTACAGCCGCGAAATCATCGCCATTGATGGGCGCAGTGTGGAGGTGCGGGTGCTCGCCCCGGCCGCGCCGCCGCCCGGCCAGGCGGAGGGCAGCGACGGCAGCATCAGCCTTGCCCTGCTGCCGCACCCGTCTGTCACCCTGCGCTGGCGCGCGGCCGGCCCCGGTGACATCACCACCCGCGTCGCCACCCGCACCGGCCTTGGCAACAGCATCGCCTTCGATTGGCCGCTGCCGGGGCAGAACGCGCTGGAGGTGGAGCTGGACCCGCTGCGCCCCATCTCGGTCACCAGTGTCGCCGGGGCCAGCCGCATCGCCGGCGCCGGCGCCGGCACGCTGAACGGCGCGGTGCGGCGGGTGGAGATCGGCTATGGCGTCGCCCGCCCGGTGCGGCCGCTGCTGCTGGCGCGGCCGCTGCGCATCGCCGGCATCACGCTGCGCAGCATCGATGTGCGGCTGTTCGATTGGGCCGGCAAGGCCGATCTGCCGCCCGATGCAGAAGGCGACGATGCGCTGGCGGTGGTTGGCAGGCGTGGCCGCCAGCGCGGCTGGCCGATCGTCAGGCTGGGCCGGGATGCGCTGCAGCACTGCGCCAGCATCCAGTGGCAGCGCAGCAGCCGGGACCCCGCCGCAGGCGCGTTCGAATTCGTCTGCCCGGCCTGATCCAGAGCCGGGCACGATATCCCCAACTGTGGCCAGCCGTTACCATATTTAAGCATCTTGCCACTCTGGGGGTGCAGGCGCAAAGATACTGCCCGCAAGGCCGCGTCACGACGGCCGGGGGAGGATCGCCATGAACATCAATCGTCGCGAATCATTGGGGCTTGCGGCCGGAATGGCCGCCATCGGCGCGCTGGGCGCAGTGCCGGCCGCCGGGCAGACCGGCGGTGCCCGCCGCCTGGGTTCGAAGGACAAGGTGATGTATTGGGTGGCCACCGTCACCCCGTGCGATGCGAAGGGCCAGTTCGATCCCGGCGCCATGAAAGCGGTGATGGAATGGCATCAGAAATGCGGGGCCGATGGCGTTGTCGTGCTCGGCACGTCGGGTGAATTCCCCAGCTTCTCGGTGGCGGAGCGCAAGCGCGTCACCGAAGTCGCCATGCAGCACAAGGGCAGCATGAACATGATCATTGGCCCGGGCACGGCCAATATCGTGGAGACCATCGATCTGGCCCGGCACGCGCAGAGCGTGGGCGCTGATGGCCTGCTGGTGATCCCGCCCTTCTATTTCAACCAGCCGCCGGTGGAAGGCCTGATCGATTATTACAGCCGCCTGTTCGATGCGGTGTCGATCCCGATCAACCTCTACCACATCCCCGGCACCTCCGAAGTGGCGATCACCAAGGAGCTGCTGCAGGCGCTGATGAAATATCCCAACCTGGCCGGCATCAAGGATTCATCGGGCAATGCCGAGGGCTTTGCCGAGTTCCTGACGAATTTCCCGGAGCTCAACATGCGCTGCGGCACGTCGAACAACCTGATCCCGGCGGTGGAGCATGGCATGGGTGCCATCCTGGCCGACGGCAACATGTTCAGCGACAAATGCGCCGACATCTTCAAGACCTATCGCGCCAAGGGCGACTGGAAGGCCAAGCTGGCCCATCTGCGCGAGGCCGGGGCCATCATGCGCGACCATCATATGGGCGCCAACACCTATGCGGCGATGAAGTACGTCCTGTCGCTGCGGATGGGCGGCCCGATGATGTATGCCCGCACCCCCTATCCGCAGCTGACCGACGCGCAGAAGGCCAGCCTAAAGGCCGGTCTCGACAAGGTGATGGCGATGCCGGCGGCGTAAGCCCGGCACAGCCAACCGCACTGATATTCAGGGGCACAACATGAAGATCATCACCACCCTGTCGCTGTCGATCACGGCGGCGCTGATGCTCACCACCGCCGCGGCCGCGCAGACACCGGCCCGCGAAGGCACGTCGGCAACCCGCACCAAGGCCGGCGTCGCCAACTGGACGACCTACAACGGCGATCTGAAGGGCAGCCGCTATTCGCCGCTTGATCAGGTCAACGCCGGCAATTTCAACAATCTGGAAATCGCCTGGCGCTTCAAGACCGACATTCTGGGCAGCCGCCCGGAATATAAGCTGGAATCCACCCCGCTGGCGGTTGACGGCATCATCTACACCACCGGCGGCACCCGCCGCGCCGTCGTCGCGCTGAACGGTGCCACCGGCGAGCTGCTGTGGCAGTTCGCCCTGCACGAAGGCAAGCGCTCCGCCGAATCCCCGCGCGCCCTGTCGGGCCGTGGCCTGTCCTACTGGACGGACGGCACCCGCCGCCGCATCCTCTATGTCACCATCGGCTATCGCCTCATCAGCCTGGATGCCGACACCGGCCGCCCCGATCCCGCATTCGGCGACAATGGCGTTGTCGATCTGAAGCAGGATTTCGATCAGGACATGGGCGATCTCGACACCGGCGAAGTCGGCGTCCATTCCGCGCCGGCGGTGTCGGGCAACACCATCATCATCGGCGCCGCGTTCCGCGAAGGCTTCACGCCGAAAACCCACAACAACACCAAGGGCTATGTCCGCGCCTTCGACGTGCGCACCGGCAAGCGGCTGTGGACCTTCCACACCGTGCCCAAGCCCGGCGAGTTCGGCTATGACAGCTGGCTGAACAAGGCGGCGGACGTGAACGGCAACACCGGCGTGTGGACGCAGGTGTCGGTGGATGAGGAGCTGGGCCTTGCCTATCTCGCCGTCGAATCGGCCACGTCGGACTTTTTCGGCGGCAAGCGCCCCGGCAACAATCTGTTCGCCAACAGCCTGGTCGCGGTCGATCTGAAGACCGGCGAGCGCAAATGGCATTACCAGCTGATCCATCACGAGATCTGGGATCTCGACAACAGCAGCGCCCCGCTGCTGATGGACGTGACGGTGGACGGCAAGCCGCGCAAGGTGGTCGGCATGCCGTCGAAGCAGGGCTTTTTCTATGTGTTCGATCGCGCCACCGGCATTCCGGTGTGGCCGATCAAGGAAACCAAGGTGCCCAAGGGCAATGTGCCGGGCGAATGGTATTCGCCGACGCAGCCGATCCCGTCCAAGCCGCCGGCCTATGGCCGCAACGGCTATGTGGAAAGCGATCTCATTGATTTCACGCCGGATCTGAAAGCCAAGGCGCTGGCGCTGGCCAGCAAATATCAGCTCGGCCCGGTCTACACCCCGCCCATCATCTCCACGCCGGAAAAATTCGGGGTGATCAACAACTGGGCGCAGGGCGGCACCAACTGGCCGGGCGGCAGCTTCGATCCGGAAACCGGCATCGCCTATGTGTTTGCCTGCGGCACCTGCATTTCCTCCACCGGCCTGCTGCCGCCGCCGGCCGGCCTGTCGGACATTCCGCTGGTCGTGGGTGTCGCCGGCCAGCCGGTGACGATGATCAAGGGCCCCGGCGAAGGCGCAGGGGCGGACAGCCCGGCGCCATCGGCCGCGCCCGGTGGCGGCAACGCCGGCCCGCCGCGCCTGGCGGTGGATGGCCTGCCGCTGATGAAGCCGCCCTATGCCACGATCAGCGCCATCGATGTGAACAACGGCAGCCTCAAGTGGCAGGTGGCCCACGGCGAAACGCCGGACTTCGTGCGCAACCATCCGGCGATCAAGGCGATCGGCGGCATCCCGCGCACCGGCCAATCCACCTACCAGATCGGCACGCTGGTGACGAAGACGCTGGTGATCGCCGGCGAGAACCAGTTCACCACCACCGCCGATCACCCGCGCGGTGCCATGCTGCGCGCCTATGACAAGCAGAGTGGCCAGGAGGTGGGCGCGGTGTTCATGCCCTCCACCCAATCCGGTTCGCCGATGACCTATATGGTCGGCGGCAAGCAATATATCATCGTGCCAACCAGCGGCGGCAACGCGTCGGGCGAGTTCATCGCCTATGCGCTGCCCGGCAAGAAGTGAGGATCTGACGTGAAGTTTGCCCTGCCCATCCTGCTTGCCTTTGGCCTTGCCGGCGCGGCTGTCGCGCAAGATGCCGGCAAGTCGGTGTGGCAGGGCATCTACAACCCCGATCAGGCCGAACGCGGCCGCGCCGTCTATTCCGAACGCTGCAGCGCCTGCCACGGCGCCGCGATGAACGGCACCGGCGAGGCCCCGTCGCTGATCGGCGGCGAGTTCATCAGCCATTGGGACACGATGACGGTGGGCGACCTGTATGACCGGGTGCGCACCACCATGCCGCAGAACGACCCGGCCTCGCTGACCCGCGAACAATATGCCGATGTGCTGGCCTTCCTGTTGAAAACCAACGGCTTCCCGGCCGGCGCGGCACCGCTCGACAAACGCTCGGAAGTGCTGGCCACCATCACCATCACCGCGGCAAAGCCCGCGGGCTGAGCCACATCGGGGGGACGACATGACGCGCATCATCCTGGCCGCCCTGCTGCTGGCCGGCAGCGCCGCCGCCCAGCAAACGCAGCCACCGCGCCCGGTGTGGACGGTGGAAACGCTGCCGCAGCCCGGCCCGCTGACCGCCGAAACCAACACACAGCCCAACCCCTATCGCAGCGAATTCGGCTTCTTCAAACTGCCTGCCGGCCGGGTGATGGGCTCCACCAGTGCGGTGGCCACCGACAGCAAGGGCCATATCTGGGTGGCGGAGCGCTGCGGCGCCAACAGCTGCGCGAACAGCCCCATCGATCCGATCATGGAGTTTGATGCGCAGGGCAATTTCATCAAGGCCTTCGGCGGCGGCCTCACCGTCTTCCCACACGGCTTTTTCATCGATGCGGCTGACAATATCTGGCTGACGGATGCGCGCGCCCAAAACGGACCTGGGCCGGGCAAGGGCGCGACGGTGCTGAAGTTCAGCCCCGAGGGCAAGTTGCTGCTGACGCTGGGCACCCCCGGCGTGCAGGGCAAGGGCCCCACCCAGTTCACCGAACCCAATGCCGTGATCGTGGCGAAGAATGGGGACATCTTCGTGTCTGACGGCCACGAGGCCGATCGCGGCGTCGCGCGGGTGATGAAGTTCGACAAGACGGGCAAGTTCCTCATGCAGTTCGGCCAGCCCGGCAAGGGCCAGGGCGATCTGGAAGTGCCGCACGCGCTGGCGCTGGATTCGAAAGGCCTGCTCTATGTCGGCGACCGGTGGAACAACCGCATTCAGGTCTACACCCAGAAGGGCAAGCTGCTGAAAAGCTGGACGCAGTTCGGCCGGCCTTCGGGCCTGTTCATCGATGCCAACGACATGATCTACAGCGGCGATTCGGAAAGCCGCCGCCCGGTGGGTTATGGCTACAACCCCGGCTGGCAGCGCGGCATCCGCATCGGCAGCGTGAAGGACGGCAAGGTGACCGCCTTCATCCCCGATCCCGAACCCAATCCCGACGGCTTCGCCACCAGCGGCGCCGAAGGCCTGTGGGTGGGCAAGGACGGCGTGATCTATGGCGCGCAGGTGAAGGAAAAGACGGTGGTGCGCCACCTGCCGGTGAAGTGAGAGATACCATGCCCGTCCGGTTGACGCCGGCGGCAGCGCTTGCTCACACAAAACGGTGATTTCGCCGCCGGCATCGCCTAAGAAGCGGCGATGATCGTCACCCGCTTCGCCCCGTCGCCCACCGGCCGCATCCACGCCGGCAACATCCGCACCGCGCTGGTCAACTGGCTGCTGGCCCGGCAGGCCGGCGGGCGCTTCGTGCTGCGGCTGGACGATACCGACACGGCGCGCTCCACGGCCGAAGCGGCGCAGGCCATCCGCGACGATCTGGCTTGGCTGGGGCTGCTGCCCGATGTTGAGGTCAAACAGTCTGACCGGTTCGCGCGCTATGACGCCGTGCTGCGCCAGCTGGCCGAACAGGGCCGCGCCTATCCCTGCTATGAAACGCCGGAAGAGCTGGAGCTGAAGCGCCGCGTCGCCCTGTCGCGCGGGCTGCCGCCGATCTATGACCGCGCCGCGCTGGCACTGAGCGAAGCTGACAAGGCCAAGCTGGAGGCCGAAGGCCGCCGGCCGCATTGGCGCTTCCGCATGGACGAGACCACCGATGTCGAATGGACCGACGGCGTGCGCGGGCTCTGCCATTTCCCCGCCGCCTCCCTGGCCGATCCGGTGGTGCGCCGGGCTGACGGCACGTGGCTCTACATGCTGCCATCGGTGGTGGATGATATCGATCTGGGCATCACCGACATCGCGCGCGGCGAAGACCATGTGACCAATTCGGCCGTGCAGCTGCAGATGTTCGCCGCCCTGGCGGCCGCGCCGCCGCGCCTGGCGCACATGGCGCTGTTCACCGGCAAGGATGCCGCGCTTTCGAAGCGGCTGGGATCGGAAGGTGTCGACGCCTGGCGGGAACAGGGGATCGAACCGGCGGCGGTCGCCGCGCTGCTCGCCCGGCTCGGGACGTCGCAGCCGGTGGAGCCGGTGGCGGCGCTGGCGGATCTGATCCCCGGCTTTGGCCTGGCGCATTTCGGCCGCGCGCCGGCCCGCTTTGATCCCGCCGATCTCGCCAACCTGTCCGCCCGCTGCCTGCACGCGATGGACTTTGCCGCCGTCGCCGCCCGCCTGCCCGCCGGCATGAGCGAGGCCGGCTGGAACGCGGTGCGCGGCAACCTGACCCGCATCGAAGAGGCCGCGCTGTGGCAACAGGTGATCACCGGGCCGATCACGCCGGTGATCGAGGAGCCGGACTATATCGCCGCCGCCCACGCCGCGCTGGCCGATCTGGGCTGGGGCGAGGACATCTGGAGCCGGCTGGTCGAGGCGTTGAAGGCCAACACCGGCCGCAAGGGCAAGGCGCTGTTCATGCCGCTGCGCCTCGCGCTCACCGGCCAGCCGCACGGGCCAGACATGGCCGCGCTGCTGCCCCTGATCGGCCGCGAGGCGGCGCTGGCGCGTTTGCAGCCATGCAGCTGATCGTCCGCCACGGCCCGCCGGCGGCCGGCAAAAACAGCATCGGGCGCTGATGTAGCCGCACCACTGGCAAAGCCCGGCGGCCACGCCTATTCTGGGGCATATGGCCTTTCTTGATCCCCCTGACGCGCAGGCGCGCCGCACCCGTTACTGGATCGGTGCCGGTGCGGTGCTGGCCACCGCGACGATCATGACCTTGTTCCTGATCGAATCGAAATGGGGCTACAGCAAGCCTGATCCCAAGATCATCTATGCGCAAAGCTGGTCCGGCGACCGCAGCCGCGCCGATGCCATTGCCGATGCCGCCGCCACCAGGGCAGCGCGGGACGCGGCGCTGGCCAAAAGCCGCGCCTATATCGCCACCCTGTCGGGCAAGGCCAAGATCGACGCGCAAAAACAATATGATGATTATGTCGCCGGCGGCGGCCCGGCCAAGGATTTCCCCTATGTGCCGGCCAAACCGGTGATCAGCGGCCTGGTGCAGGCGCCGGCCGAGCCGCCGATCGAGTGAGCACGCCGGCCACAGATTGGCGCTGGATGGGGGCGGCGCTGGCACTGGCCAGCCGCGGCGTCGGCACCACCTGTCCCAACCCGTCCGTCGGCTGCGTGCTGGTTCAGCAGGGCCGGGTTGTCGGCCGCGGCTGGACCCAGAGGGGCGGGCGGCCGCATGCCGAAGCCATGGCGCTGGCCGCCGCCGGTGAAGCCGCACGCGGCAGCACCGCCTATGTGACGCTGGAGCCCTGCGCCCATGTTTCGCCGCGCGGGCCCAGCTGTGCCGACAGCCTGATCGCCGCCGGTGTGGCGCGCGTGGTGATCGCCGCGCACGATCCCGATCCGCGCACCAATGGCGCGGGCGCGGCGCGGCTGGCTGCGGCCGGCATCGCCGTCACCAGCGGCGTGCGCGCCGCCGAGGCGGAGGCCGGGCTGGCCGGCTTCCTCACCCGGCTGCGCCTTGGCCGGCCGCACATCGTGCTGAAACTGGCGGTGTCGCTGGATGGGGCCATCGCCATGGCCGACGGGCACAGCCAGTGGCTGACCGGGCCGCGCGCCCGGGTAGCGGCACACCTGCTGCGGGCGCGGAGCGATCTGATCGTCGTCGGGCGCGGCACATGGGATGCGGATGCGCCGCGGCTGGATGTGCGGATTCCCGGGCTGGAGGAGCGCAGCCCGCGCATCGGCGTGGTCGGGCGCGGCGGGCATTTCCCCGATCTGGCGTCGCTGCTGGCCGATCCGGCGCTGACTGTGCTGGTGGAAGGCGGCATGGGGCTGGCCGCCAGCCTGCTCGCCGCCGATCTGGTGGACGAACTGGTGCTGATGCGCGCGCCCGTTCTGGTGGGCGGCGGGCGCACGCTGGGGGATATCGGGCTGGCAGAGCTGCCGGCGGCGCATGGTCGCTGGCTGGCCGGGCCGGCGATGATGCTGGGGCCAGACCGCATTGAACGCTTCACAAGGGTGCGCTAGGCCACTGCCATGTTCACCGGCATCATCACCGACATCGGCACCATCACCGCGATTGAGGCGCGCGGCGATCTGCGCGTCACCGTCGCCACCGGCTATGACACCGGCGGCATCGCCATCGGTGCCTCGGTGGCCAATTCGGGCGTGTGCCTCACCGTCGTCGCCAAGACGGCAAACAGCCTCAGCTTTGACGTTTCCGCCGAAACGCTGCGCTGCACGGCCAGCGGCATGTGGGCGCAAGGCGCGCGGCTGAATCTGGAACGGGCGCTGAAAGTGGGGGACGAGCTGGGCGGCCATATCGTCACCGGCCACGTGGACGCGGTCGGCCGCATCACCGACATCACGCCGGAAGGCGATTCGAAGCGCTTCACCTTCCAGATGCCGGCAAGCGTCGCGCCTTACGTGGCGCCCAAGGGCAGCATCTGCCTCAACGGCGCCTCGCTCACCGTCAACAGCGTGTCCGACGATGATCTGGGCCATTGGTTCACGGTGAACATCATCCCGCACACGGCGGAATGGACCACCTTCGGCACCGCCCAGCCGGGTGACGAGGTGAACATCGAAATCGATGTGCTCGCGCGCTACCTGTTCCGGATGAAACAGCTGGCTTGACACTGGAATGTGATGGGCGCATCCGTCCTTCACATTCTGATGTGAGGAACAAGCATGAGCCAGTCGCTGATTGCCCGCCTGCGGGAGCTGGTGGCCAGTGGTGAGGAATCGAAGGCCGGCATGGCCCGCGCCGCCGGCCTGCACGCCAACAGCCTGCGCGCACTGGACGAGGACGAGTGGAACCCGACCAGCGACACGCTGCGCAAGCTGGAGGCCTGGCTGGCCGACCGCAACGCCGGCCCGGCGCTTTCCACCATCGAGGAGATCATCGACGAGGCCCGCAATGGCCGCATGTACATCCTGGTCGACGACGAGGATCGCGAGAACGAGGGCGACCTGATCATCCCCGGCCAGATGGCGACGCCGGATGCGATCAACTTCATGGCCAAATATGGCCGCGGCCTCGTCTGCCTTGCCATGGCCAGCGAGCGGGTGAAGGCGCTGGGCCTGCCGCTGATGGCGCAGCACAACGGCACCCGCCACAGCACCGCCTTCACAGTTTCGATTGAGGCGCGCGAAGGCGTCACCACCGGCATCAGCGCTGGCGACCGGGCCCGCACCATCGCGGTGGCCATCGATGCCGCCAAGGGCCGGGAACATATCGTTTTCCCGGGCCATGTGTTTCCGCTCGTCGCGCGCGATGGCGGCGTGCTGGTGCGCGCCGGCCACACCGAAGCCAGCGTGGACATCAGCCGTCTTGCCGGCCTGAACCCCAGCGGCGTGATCTGCGAGATCATGAACGACGATGGCACCATGGCGCGACTGCCCGATCTGATCCCGTTTGCCCGCCGCCACGGCCTGAAGATCGGCACCATCCGCGATCTGATCGCCTATCGCCACCGCCACGACCGGCTGGTGAAGTGCGTTGCCGAAACCAAGCTGGAAAGCTGGCACGGCGGCGAGTGGACGGCGAAAACCTATGCCAACACCGCCGAATATTCCGAGCATATGGTGCTGCAGAAAGGCCGCATCGAGCCGGGCAAGCCCACGCTGGTGCGCGTTCACACCCAATCGATGTTCACCGACATGTTCGCGGAAAAGGGTGACCGCGCCGGCCAGCTGCAACGCGCCATGGACGTGATCGGGGAGGAAGGTGCCGGCATCATCATCATCATCCGCGACGGCAGCCCCACCGCCATTTCCGAACAGATGCGCGCCAAGGGCCAGGGCGAACCGATCGTGCTGCGCGACTATGGCATCGGCGCGCAGATCCTCGTCGATCTTGGCGTCACCGACATGATCCTGCTCACCAACCAGCACCGCAACATTGTCGGCATCGAAGGCTATGGCCTGTCGGTGGTCGGCGAACGCGCCATCCCGCCCCGGAGTTGATCCCATGCACATCCTGATCGTCGAAGCCCCGTTCTACAGCCACATCGCCGCCATGCAGCGCGACGGCGTGACGGACGCGCTCAAAAGCGCCGGCGCCAGCTGGGAGGTGATCTCCGTCCCCGGCGCGCTGGAAATCCCCGCTGCCATCGCGTTCGCCGAACAGAGCGGCACCTTCGACGGCTATGTCGCGCTGGGCTGCGTGATCCGCGGCGAGACCTATCATTTCGAGGTCGTCGCCGGCGAAAGCGCGCGCGCCATCATGGCGCTGACGCTGGACGGCCTTGCCATCGGCAACGGCATCCTCACCGTGGAGAACGAGGCCCAGGCCATCGCTCGGGCTGACAAGGCCCAGAAGAACAAGGGCGGCGAGGCGGCGCAGGCGGCGCTGGCCATGGTGGCACTGAAGCAGCGGTTTGCCTGAGGGCGCGCGCCGTGCCAGCATGGCCGGCATGACGCTCGATCCCTTCCTCGCCCAGATCCTCAGCCTCAGCCCGCCGGAGCCGGACTACGCCACGTTCACCGCCGAACAGGCGCGCGCCGCGATGATGGCGCGGGTGGGGCCGATGCTCGCCGCACCGCCGCAGCCCGATTCGCGGCAGGATATCGTGCATGATGGCCTGCCGCTGCGCCTGATCCGCCCGGCGACGGCCGGCCCGCACAAGGCGATCCTGTTCCTGCACGGCGGCGGCTGGGTGGTGTGCAACAACGACACCCACCAGCGTCTGGCCGTGGTGATCGCGCAGGCGACGGAGCGCGCCGTGGTGATGGTGGATTACCGCCTTGCGCCCGAGCATGTCTTCCCCGCCGCCGTTGACGACAGCCTGGCCGGCCTTGCCTGGCTGCGCGCCCATGGCCCGGCGCACGGGCTGGACGCCAGCGGCATCGTGGTGGCCGGCGATTCGGCGGGCGGCAATCTCGCCGCCGTCGTTGCCGCCCACGCCCGTGATATCGCCGGGCAATGGCTGATCTACCCGGTCACCGATCAGCCGGATGCGGCGGCCTATCCCAGCTATGCCGAAAATGATCAGGGCTACGGCCTCTCCACCGCAGCCATGCGCTGGTACTGGCAGCAATATGGCGGCGACGGGCCGGATGCGCGGCCGATGCTGCGCGACGATCTCGCCGGCCTGCCGCCCGCCCTGGTGCAGACGGCGCAATATGACGTGCTGCGCGACGAGGGCGAGGCCTATGCGCACAAAATGGCCGCAGCCGGCGTGCCGGTCACCGTCTCCCGCCACGCCGGCATGACGCACGGCTTCCTGTCGATGGCCGGGCTGAACCTGCCCGGTGCCGATGCCGCCATTGCCGAAGCGGCGGCCTGGATGGCGGCGCTGCCGGCCTGATCCCGCATTTGCCGGCTGGACTTGGCCGGCCGCCATGGCACACTGCGCCCCAGGGTCGATCACCTGTTCCGGGGGGAAGGGGAGTCATGGCCGATCCACGCGCGCAGGATTGCGATCTCATCATGAAAGGCGGGGTGACGAGCGGGCTCGTCTATCCCGGTGCCATTGCCGAGCTGGCGAAAACCTATCGGCTGCGCAGCATCGGCGGCACCTCGGCCGGGGCCATTGGCGCGGTGGCCGCCGCCGCGATGGAATATGGCCTGCGCACCGGCCGGAACCCCAACGCGCGTGACGCGATGGCGGCGCTGGCCGGCCAGCTGTCGCAGCAGACCGATGGCGGCAGTTCCCGCCTCAACGCCATGTTCAGCGGTGATGCCGGCACGGCCCGGCTGCTGGGCGCGATCAAGGCGATGCTGGGCGGGGACAGCGGGCCGCTGAAGCGCCTGGGGTTCGGCCTGCTGCCGCTGGGCCTGCTGCTGGGCATCGCGGCGCTGGCCGCCGGCATCGCGGTGGGGGCGGCAGCGCTGGCAGAGGGCCGCAGCGGCGCGGTGCAGGGGCTGATCAGCGTCGGCAGCTTTCTGGGGGCCACCGCCATCCTGCTGGCGCTGGGCTTCGGCACGCTTGGCCGGCAGCTGCGGCAGCGGGTGGAAGCCCTTCTCGGCCCGATTGTCGGCAACGGTTTCGGCCTCGCCTCCGGCCTTGCGCCCACGGGCGAGACGCTGGGCGGCCAACCCGTGCCAGCGCTGAACGCGTGGCTGCACGGCATCATCCAGTCGCTTGCAGGCCATGCAGCCGACACGGCGGCGGAGGTGTTGACCTTCGGCCATCTGTGGACATTGGGCCAACCCGATGCCGCCGACGCGCGCAACCCGCGCGAGATTGATCTGGTGCTCGTGTGCAGCGATCTCAACCGGTTGCAATCGGCCGCCTTCCCGTTCCTGCCCGACAACCAGCGCCTGTTCTACGATCCGGCGGCGTGGGCGAAGATCTTTCCCGATGTGGTGCTGGCGGCGCTGGCGCGCCACGGCCCGCCGGCCACCGGGCCGCTGCCGCCCGATCTGGGCTACAGCGAAGCCGATGTGGCGCGGGCGCTGGCCGATCTTGACACGGCGCTGCCGGCGCTGCGGCTGCTGCCGCGGCCCGGCAACCTGCCCATCCTGATCGGCGCGCGCGCCTCCATGGCGTTTCCCGGCCTGTTCACGCCGCTGCCGCTGTGGCTGCTGCGCTGGGTGGGCCAGCCTGAAGTGGCGGAGGAGCGCCGCCCCGTGCTGTCGCGCGTCTATCTGTCAGACGGCGGCATCACCTCCAACTTTCCCATCCACCTGTTCGATGCGGCAGTGCCGGGCCGGCCGACCTTTGCCATCAATCTTCTCTATCCCGACGATGATCTGTCGATCGAGGAATTTGACGGCGGCGATGCGGCGGCGCTGGCCGGCAAGCGGCTGCCGGCCAATGTCCGCACCATCGGCGGCAGCCGCCACGATGATGGCGCGCTGCTGGACCATATCATGCCGTTCACAAACAGCGACCGTGTGGCCTTCTACAAGGCGCCGGCCCCCGGCGATGCGCTGGCGCAGCTGATCGGCTTTGGCGCGCGCGTGGTGGAAACGGCGCGCACCTGGGGCGATGTCGGCCTGTACAACCAGGTCGGCATGCGCGACCGCATCATCCATGTCCGCCTGAGCGGGGAGGAGGGCGGCTTCAACCTGGCGATGAGCCAGTCGACGATCCGCGCGCTCGACGGCAAGGGCCGCTTTGCCGGCGAAGTGCTGGGCGGGCGCTTTGACCGGACGGCGCCAACCGATCCGCTGGGCAGCAACCCGGTGGAGCTGAGCTGGACCAACCATGTGCGGATCCGGGCCGAAAATTGCCTGCTGGCGCAGGATCTGCTGGCCGGGCGCTTTGCCGGCAACTGGGCCGGGGCGGCGCCGTTGGTGCGCGATCCCCATTTGCTGGCCGTGGCCGGCGGCGTCACCGGCATCGCCGCGCTGCCGCGGCCGACGCCCGATCCGCTGGATACGGCGCTGCGGCCGCTCAGCCTGCTGCGGTTGCGCCCCGCCGGCGATGATCCGCGCATGCCCCGCCGCTGAGACGCAAGCGCCGCGCCCCGCGACACACTGAAGCGCGGTGCGCACGCCGCAGTGCACAATGAAATGGGGTCAGGCATTGCAGGGACAGCCTGATTCCTCCGATTTTCAGGTGGCGCGGCGCGATCCCCGATGACCCGACCCCATCGGTGGACGCGCCGCCCAACCCTTCCCCAGAATCTTCTGCGCAGCGCGCACAAATAAGGCCGGCTGGCATCTGCCAACCGGCCCTTTTGTGTCGTTGTGCGTCGGATCAGAAGCGGACGGTGGCTTCCAGGCCGAAGGTGCGCGGCATGTTGAAGTTGCCGTAATCACCCAGGATGTTGCCGTTGTTGCCAACCAGCAAGACGTTCGGCACGCCCGAAGCAGCGGTCGTCTGCACGGCCGGCAGGCTGTTCGACGGGTCGCGGCGATAGACATACTGGGTGTTGAACAGGTTGCGGCTCCAGGCGCTGATCGTCAGCTTGCTGTCACCGGCCAGACGGATGTCCGTCAGGCTGATGCGGCCGTTCACAACGAACGAGGCATCGGCCTTGGTGGCGAACTGGTCGAAGGTCTGGGTCGCCTGGGCGTAGTTGGCGTCCAGGTGGAACTTCAGCTTGGTGTCGCTGTTGGCGCTGATCCGGGTCTGATAGTCCAGCGTCGCGCTCGCCGCGTTGCGCGGGGTGAACACGATGAAGAACTTCTGCGGCACGGTCGTCACGTTGCCGGTGGGCGTGCCGCCGGTGATGACACCGGCAGTGTTCACGATCGCGGTGCGTTCCACATAGCTCACCTGCACCAGCGGAATGTCGGTGTAGGTGTAGGCATAGGACAGACCCAGGTTCAGGCCTTCGAACGGGTTCACCGTCAGATCGGCTTCGATACCGCGGATCTTGGTGACGCCCGGCGCGTTGATCGTCACCAGGTTGTTGAAGTTGCCGGTGGCGGTCGGCTGGATGGTCGACAGGTCAACCTGGCTGTTGGTGCGGTCCATCACATAGGCCGCCATGTTGAAGCGGGCGCGGCGATCGAAGAATTCCGACTTGAAGCCGACTTCGTACGACTTCACCGATTCCGGATCGAAGGCCTGATAGTTGGAGGTGCGGCTCGACGCACCGCCAGCGCGATAGCCCGAGGCGTACTTGGCATAGACATGGACGTCGTCGCTGGCGTCATAGGCCAGGGTGACGGTCGGATCGAAGCGGTTCCAGCTCTTGTCCAGCGGGGTGTAGCCGTTGACCGCGGCCAGCGCCGGGTTGGTGGCGTACACGATGTTGCGCGAGATCAGCAGGGCGCCCTGCTTCTTGTCGTTGGTGTAGCGGCCACCGACGGTCAGGTGCAGGTTGGGCTGGATGTTCCAGGTGACGTTGGCATAGCCGGCGAGGCTGCGCGAACGCACGGCGCTGGCGCGGTCGATCGAGCGGCAGCCCGGATCCCAGCCGAAGCCGGCCGAACCGGTGCAGCTGTTCAGCACGTTGTAGCTGTAACCGGTGGTCTGGCCAGCGGTGGTGTAGCCGGCGATGGCCACCGAGTTCGGCGTGAAGGCGTCGTCGCTCACGCGCTCGTTGAAGTAATAGAGGCCGGCGACATAATCCACGTTGCCGACGGTGCCGACGGCCTGGATTTCCTGGCTGAACTGGCGCTGGCGCAGGCTGGCGTTGGAATAGCGGCTGAAGTTGCAGCTGTTGCCGGTGCAGCCCGGGGCCACGACCGGGACGCGGTGCGCGCCGCCCGAGTTGTCCCACTGTTCCACATCAACGCCGCGCCAGGCAGTGATCGAGCGCAGTTCGAGTTCCGACGAGACCTTCCACTTCAGCACGTTGGTGATGCCGAAGGTGCGATCGACGCTGGCCTGCTGCGGCACGCCGATATCGGCAGTGCGCATCAGGGTATCGCCGTTGACGACAACACCCGGCAGCAGCGGCTTGATCGAACCCTGGGTGCCGGTGAAGGCGGTGCCGGGGGTGACGCAGGTGCTGCCGGCCGGGATGGCCAGCGGCGCGGCGTTGCTGCCGCCCGACTGGCAGTTGTTCGGGTTGTAGTTCAGCAGCTGGCTGTAGAAGGGCGAGTTCTTGTCACGCGCCGTGTCCCACGACAGCGTGTTCGACAGGCCTTCGAACGGCGACCACTTGGCGGCGACGCGCACGCCCTGGCGATCGAAATAGCCCCAGCCGACCTGGCCCGGCAGCGGGTTGGCGGTGGTCGGATCCTGATACTGCTTCACGCCATCGATCTTGACGGCGATGTTGGCGACGGTCGGCAGATCGACATGGCCCTGCACCGTATAGGCGCCGAGGTTGCCGAAGCCGGCCGAGATGTTGCCGCCGAATTCACCGGTGGGGGCGCGGGTGACGATCGACAGCGCGCCGCCTTCGGTGTTGCGGCCGAACAGCGTACCCTGCGGGCCCTTCAGCACTTCGATGCGCTCGACATCGAACAGCGCGGCGTTCAGGCCGTGCTGGCGGCCGAGATAGACGCCATCGATATAGATGCCGACGCCCTGTTCGCGGGCCGGCTGGTTGGCGTCGAGCGGAACGATGCCGCGGATACCGATCGTCAGCGCCGACTGGCGGGCTTCGAAGGTGGCGACACGCAAGGACGGCACGCCGCCGTCGGCCAGATCGAGCAGGCTCTGCACCCGGCGATCCTTCAGCGCGGACGCACCCAGCACCGAGATCGAGATCGGGGTCTGCTGCAGGTTGGTTTCGCGCTTGGTGGCGGTGACGACGATTTCTTCGACACCATTGTCATCGGCGGCGGCGGTGGCGGCCGGCGCGGCAGCCGTCTGGGCGGCGGCGACAGTGGTGAGCGAAATTGCGGCAACGGCAATGGCCATCACGCTGGTGGCGGTCTTCATGGTGGGTGTACCCCTGTTGGTGGACATACGTCGAATGCCGGTGCCCTAGACCGCGCATGCGACAGGACGGCGACAGCGGCATGTCAAAAGCGTTACCAAGCCATGACAGAATGATGACAGCGCCGGCTGTTGCACAATGGCCACAGCAAGGTGACTCCTTTGTCATCTCCGTTAACCATTGTGACGGTGGCGCATGACCGGCGGCGGGCGGGTGACAGGGCGCGCCCAAGCGCCTATGCCGCCGCCATGGCCGGCCCGCTTTCCCATATCGATGCGTGGATCTTCGATCTCGACAACACGCTCTACCCCGCGCACGCGTCGCTGTTCCCGCAGATCGACGCGCGCATGGGCCTTTATATCCAGCGCCTGCTGAGCGTGGACGCCGCCGAGGCCCACCGCATCCAGAAAGGCCTGTTCCATTCCCACGGCATGACGCTGCCGGGCCTGATGGCGCTGTACAATGTCGATCCGCACGAATTCCTCAGCGCCGTGCACGATGTCGATGTGGCGGTGATTCGCCCCCATCCCGAACTGGGCGACCTGATCGGCCGGCTGCCGGGGAAGAAATATGTCTTCACCAATGCCGATGCGCCTTATGCCGAGCGGGTGCTGGCCCGCCTTGGCCTTTCCGACACGTTCGATGCGCTGCACGACATCCACGCCCTGTCGTACGTGCCCAAGCCGCAGCCGCCGGCCTATTTGCATCTGTGCGAAAGCCATGGCATCGCGCCCACCCGCGCGCTGTTCGTCGAGGACATGGCCCGCAACCTGCGGCCCGCCAAGGCGATCGGCATGACGACGGTGTGGATCGACAATGGTTCCGAACAGGGGCCGGGCGAAGAGCGCGACCATATTGATTACACCATCACCGACCTCGCCGCCTTTCTGGCCGAGGTGTTGACCAGCCTGGAGGCCGCATGACCATCGAAGCCATCATCAACGCCGGTTGGGACGAACGGGCAAGCGTGACCAGCGCCACCCATGGCGAACTTCGCGATGCCGTTGAACAGGCGCTGGCCGCGCTCGACGCCGGCGAACTGCGGGTCGCAGAGGCCGACGGCACCACCCACCAGTGGCTGAAGAAGGCGGTGCTGCTGAGCTTCCGCCTGAACGACAATATGGTGATGCCGGGCTTTGGTGACGCCGGATTCTACGACAAGGTGCCGCTGAAATTCGCCGGCTGGGATGCCGCCCGCTTCGCCGCCGCCGGTTTCCGCGCCGTGCCGGGTGCCGTCGTCCGCCGCGGCGCCTATATCGCGCCGGGCGCGGTGCTGATGCCCAGCTTCGTCAACATCGGCGCGCGCGTGGGCCGCGGCACCATGGTGGACACCTGGGCCACCGTCGGCAGTTGCGCACAGATCGGGGAGAATGTGCACATCAGCGGCGGCGCCGGCATCGGCGGCGTGCTGGAACCGCTGCAGGCCAACCCGGTGATCATCGGTGACGGCGCCTTCATCGGCGCCCGCGCCGAAGTCGCCGAAGGCGTGATCGTCGGCGAAGGCGCGGTGCTGTCGATGGGCGTGTATCTCGGCGCGTCCACCAAGATCGTGGACCGCGCCACCGGCGAGATCCATGTCGGCCGCGTGCCGCCCTATGCAGTGGTCGTGTCGGGCACCCTGCCCGGCAAGCCGCTGCCGGACGGCACGCCGGGGCCTAATCTTTATTGCGCGGTGATCGTGAAGACGGTGGACGCGCAGACGCGCAGCAAGACTGGCATCAACGAGCTGCTGCGGGATTGAGTTTCCACTAGCGATCGTCGCCCCGGACGTGATCCGGGGCGACGGGTGAATTTTTACCCGAAAGCCCCTCCCCACAGGAGGGAAGGGCGTAAGAGCGGCCTTACTTCTTCTTGGGCCCCGCCGTCGCCGCCACTTCATACAGCAGGTCGACAAACGCCAGCGACGCCTCGTCGATGCCCGCCACCTTCGGGTTGGCGCTCTTGATCAGGAACCATTCGTTCGGCGCGTGCGCGCCGTTGCCGCGGCCCAGGCCGAACTGGCCGGTGGGCAGGCCCAGCGGCGCGCCGTTGAAGATGGCGCCCGGCCAGCTGCCGGCGTTGCGGACCACCAGGCGATAGGGGATGCCGGCCTTTTCCAGCACATTCTTCTGCGCCTGCACCAGCGCGGCATTCTCGTCGGTCTGGTTGGGGCCATAGCCGCCGCTCACCACCACCTTCACATCGTCAAAACCGCGCTTCAGCAGATGCGCCTTCAGCTTGGCTTCGGCTTCGGCGCGGGTCATGTTCGGCACCAGGCGGAATTCCAGCTTGGCTTCGGCGCGGCTGGGCAGCACGGTCTTGCCGCCGGGGCCCATATAGCCGCTGAGCAGGCCCTGGATGTTCACCGTCGGCTGGCTGACCAGCCGTTCGCTGCTGGTCTGGTAATCCTCGTTGTTGATCCAGCGGCCCACGCCCACGGCGGCCTTGGCTTCGGCATCGGTGGTGCCTTTCAGGCCATCGGCGATGATCTCCTTCTGGCGGGCCGACAGCGGCTGCACATTTTCGAACCAGCCATCGATGGCCGGCGTGTGGCCATCGTCCGCCACCAGCGTGTCGAGCGCCTTCACCAGCCGCCACGCCGGGCTTTCAACGCGGGCGTGAACGGAGGAGTGGACATCGGCCTTGGGATATTTGTCGCTGGTCTCCCCGCCGACGATCAGCTGGAATTCCACCGCGCCCTTGGCGCCCAGGCTGATGCCGGCCATGCCTTCATTGGTTTGCAGGGCGGAGGCACCGATGATGCCGACCGTCTTCTTCAGCGCGGCGGCGACTTCGGGATTGGCCACCACGTTGGGCAGGTTGGTGGAGGCGATCTCCTCCTCCCCTTCGGCCACCAGCACCAGGTTCACCGGCAGCTTGCGGCCCGTCGCCTTGAACGCCTGCAGCGCGGCGAGCAGCGCCATCTGCGGGCCCTTCTGGTTGACGGCCCCGCGCCCGACGATCACCTGGCCCACGCCGGGGCGATCGACGAGCTTGCCGTCCAGCGGCGGCGAATCCCATTCGGCCGGATCAAAATGCTTCACATCGTACATCATGTAGAGGCCCAGCGTGACCGGCGCGCCGGCATCCAGCGTTGCCAGCACGGCGGGCACGCCGCCCGATTCCACCACGGTCGCCTTCTGGAAGCCGGCGTCCAGCGCCAGCTTGCTCATGTACTGCGCGCCATCCTTCACGTTCATGCCCATGGCGGCGATGGTCGGCAGCTTGATCCAGTCCTTCAGGCCCTGCACCGTGGCATCGTGGCGGGCGGCGATGGCGGCGGCAAAGGCGGCGCGGTTCGGGGTGGCGCTTTTCGGCGCCGGCGCCGCAAGCGCGGTGGTGGACAGGCCGGCCAGGGCCAAAGCGATTATGGCAGAGCGCATGGATGATCCCCTCATGATGCGAAACAGCCACAGGTGTCGGCCAGCGATGCGGCTGGCGTCAATCACCGAAATGGGGAGCCGGCGGGGGCGGCGCTCCACCCTCCCTTCTTTGCCCCTTGCCTCGCCACCCGCGCGCGGCTTTGATGCGGCGCAAACAAGGGGGTCCCTCATGCACAAACTCGTCGCCGGCCTGCTCGCCACCGTCATCGCCCTGCCTGCCGCCGCGCAGGCCCCGGCTTCCGTGCCGCGCGCCGATCAGATCGCCTTCCGCGCGCTCTACAAGGAGCTGGTGGAGACCAACACCACCGTCTCCAGCGGCAGCTGCAACCTCGCCGCCGAGCGGATGGCCACGCGGCTGAAGGCGGCGGGCTATGCCGATGCCGATATCATCCTGTTCCCCGGCCCCAAGGAACGCCCGCTGGATGGCGGCCTGGTCGCCACGCTGAAGGGCAGCGATCCCAAGGCCAAAGCGATGCTGCTGCTCTCCCACCTCGACGTGGTGGAGGCCAAGCGCGCCGATTGGGAGCGTGATCCCTTCACCTTCATCGAGGAAGGCGGCTTTTATTACGGTCGCGGCGTGTCCGACGACAAGGCGCACGGTGCCATCTTCACCGATGCGATGATCCGCCTGAAACAGGCCGGCAAGCCGCCGAAGCGCACGATCAAGCTGGCGCTGACCTGCGGGGAGGAAGGCGGCCCGTTCAACAGCGCGCAGTGGCTGGTGGAGAATCACCGCGACTGGATCGATGCCGAATTCGCCCTGAACGAAGGCGGCGGCGGCAAGGCCGATGCCACCGGCAAGCCGATCAGCCTGGCCTTCCAGGCCGGCGAGAAAGTCTATCAGGATTTCATCCTTGAAACCCGCAACCCCGGCGGCCACAGCAGCCGCCCGCGCCCGGACAACGCCATTTATGAACTGGCCGCCGGGCTGGTGAACCTGCGCAACAGCGAATTCCCGATCATCCTGTCGGACACGACGCGCGGCTATTTCGCCGAAATGGCCAAGATCAGCGACGCGCCCACCGCTGCCGCCATCCGCGCCCTGCTCGCCAACCCGGCCGATGTTGCCGCCAACGCCATCGTTTCGAAGGATCCGACCTGGCATTCCACCCTGCGCACCACCTGCGTGGCGACGATGCTGGAGGCCGGCCATGCCCGCAACGCCCTGCCGCAGCGGGCGCAGGCCAATGTGAACTGCCGCATGTTCCCCGGCGAAAGCGTGGAAAAGGTGCGCGGCCAGATTGCCGAGCGGCTGGGCGATCCCACCATCACGGTGACCCCGCGCGCCAGCGAAAATCCGGCCACGCCGGCGCCGCCGCCGCCGCTCTCCCCGCTGGTCTATGGCACCGCCGTCACGCTGGCGACCAAGCATTTCCCCGGCATTCCGCTGATCCCCACCATGGCGGTGGGCGCCACCGATGGCCGCTATCTGAACGCCAATGGCATTCCCACCTATGGCATGCCCGGCCGCTTCGGCATGCCCGATGGCAATGGCGTCCACGGCCTGAATGAACGCATTTCGGTGAACGGCGTGATGAAGGAACGCGATTATCTGTTCGATCTGATCACCGCCTACGCCAACAAGTGAGGCCTCCCATGCGCACCCTGCTTCTCGCCGCCACCCTGCTTGCCGCCACCGCCGCCAATGCCCAGACGGCGGCGCGGCCTGACCAGCAGGCGTTTCGCGGCCTCTACAAGGAGCTGATCGAGACCAACACCACCGTGTCGGCCGGCAGCTGCACCCTTGCCGCCGAGAAGATGGCCGCCCGCCTGAAAGCCGCCGGCTTCAGCGATGCCGATATCCGCCTGTTCCCCGGCCCGGCGGCGCGCCCGCAGGACGGCGGGCTGGTCGCCACGCTGGCCGGCAAGGATCCCAAGGCGAAGGCCATATTGCTGCTCGCCCATATCGACGTGGTGGAGGCCCGCCGCGCCGACTGGCAGCGCGACCCCTTCACCCTGATCGAGGAGGACGGCTGGTTCTATGGCCGTGGCACGTCTGACGACAAGGCGCAGGCCGCCATCTTCACCGATGCCATGATCCGCCTGAAACAGGCCGGCAAGCCCCTCAAGCGCACGCTCAAGCTCGCGCTGACCTGCGGGGAGGAAAGCCCGGCCGTGTTCAACGGCGCCGAATGGCTGGTGAAGGAACACAAGGACTGGATCGACGCCGAATTCGCCCTGAACGAAGGCGGCATCGGTGCCGCCGATGACAAGGGCAACCCGCTGAAACTGGGCTTCCAGGCCGGCGAGAAGGTGTACCAGGATTTCAAGCTGGAAGCGCGCAACCCCGGCGGCCACAGCAGCCAGCCGCGCCCCGATAACGCCATCTATCAGCTCACCGCCGGGCTGAACCGGCTGGCAGCCTATGAATTCCCGGTGCAGTTCACCGATGCCAGCCGCGCCTATTTCACCACCATGGCAGGCATGGTGGGCGGCGAGGTGGGTGCCGCCATGCGCGCCCTGCTGGCCAATCCGGAAGACAAGGCCGCCAACGCCATCGTCAGCCGCGATGCCAATTGGCATTCGATGCTGCGCACCACCTGCGTGGCCACGCGGCTGGATGCCGGCCACGCCAACAATGCGCTGGCCCAGCGCGCCACCGCCAACATCAACTGCCGCATCTTCCCCGGCGACAGCCTTGAGAAGGTGCGCGGCCAGATCATGGCGGCGGTGAACGATCCCGGCCTCACCCTCACCACCGACGCGACGGTGAGCCCCACCCCGCCGCCGCCGCCGCTCACCCCGGCCATCTATGATCCGGCAGTGGCGCTGGCCAAGAAGTACTTCCCGGGCGTGCCGATGCTGCCCACCCTGGTCACCGGTGCCACCGATGGCCGTTTCCTCGGCGCCGGCGGCATCCCCACTTACGGCGTGCCCGGCATGGTGGCCGACAAGACGCTGAACAACGCCCACGGCCTCAATGAGCGGATGAGCGTGTCCAACCTCTACACCAGCCGTGATTATCTGTTCGATCTGATCACCGCCTACGCCAGCAAATAAGGAAGTTTCGATGCGCGCCCTTCTTCTCGCCTCCGCCCTCCTGTCGGCGGCGGCCGCCGCTGCCCCGCCGGCCGCGACTGTCAGCCCGCAACCCGGTGAGGCGCAGTTCCGCGCGCTCTACAAGGAGCTGGTGGAGACCGACACCAGCGTCACCACCGGCAGTTGCACCGATGCCGCCGCCAAGCTGGCCGTGCGCTTCAAGGCCGCCGGGTTCAGCGATGCCGACATCACGCAGTTCAGCGTGCCGGAATTCCCCAAGGAAGGCGGCATCGTTGTCCACCTGAAGGGCCGTGATCCCAAGGCACAGCCGATGCTGCTGCTCGGCCACCTCGACGTGGTGGCGGCCAAGCGCGCGGATTGGACCCGCGATCCCTACACGCTGATCGAAGAGAATGGCTATTTCTATGGCCGCGGCACCTTCGACGACAAGGCGCAGGCGGCGATCTGGGCCGATCTGATGATCCGCATGAAGGCCGGCAAGGCGCCGAAACGCACCATCAAGCTGGCGCTGACCTGCGGGGAGGAAACCACCTATGCCTTCAACGGTGCCGATTGGCTGGCGAAGAACCGCCCCGATCTGATCAAGGCCGAATTCGGCCTGAATGAAGGCGGCGGCGGCCGTTACGACGAGGCCGGCAAGCCGCAGGGCCTGGCCGTGCAGGTGGGCGAAAAGACGGTGCAGAATTTCCAGCTGGAAGCCACCAACCCCGGCGGCCACAGCAGCGTGCCCCGGCCCGACAACGCCATCACCGATCTGGCCCGCGCCGTGGTGGCAGTGAACACCCACGAATTCCCGGTGCAGTTCAACGACACCACCCGCGCCTATTTCACCACATTGTCGAAGGTTACGCCGGCACCGGTGGGCCCGGCGATGGCGCGCCTGCTGGCCGATCCCACGGATGCGGAGGCCAACCGCATCGTCTCCGTCGATCCGACCAACCACAGCGTGCTGCGCACCACCTGCGTTGCCACCCTGCTGGAAGCCGGCCACGCCGAAAATGCCCTGGCCCAGCGCGCCCGCGCCAATGTGAATTGCCGCATGTTCCCCGGCACCGATCCCAATGCGCTGAAGGCCGATCTGGACAGACTGGTCGGCAACCCCAGGGTGGCCATCACGCTGAAGCCGCCGGTGCGCCCGACAGGCCAGCCGGTGCCGATGAACCCTGCCATCATCGAACCGATGAAGACGATCGCCCAGACGCATTTCCCCGGCGTGCCGATGCTGGCGATGATGAGCACCGGCGCCACCGACGCCATCTTCATCGCGCCGATCGGCATCCCCGTGTACGGCGCGCCCGGCACGATGATCGATCCCGATGGCAACGGCATCCACGGCCTCAACGAGCGTATCCGCGTCGACAGCCTGATGAAGGGCCGCGATTATCTGTCGGATCTGGTGATGGCGCTGGCCAACCCCAAGTAAGCCTCACGGGTGGCGCGCTGCCCCGGCTTCCCGTAAGGGCAGGCCATGGATATCGCGCATCTCTTCACGCCCGAGGCGCTGGCGGCGTTCGGCCAGGTCGTCCTGATCGACGTGGTGCTGGCCGGCGACAATGCCATCGTCGTCGGCGCGCTCGCCGCCGGCCTGCCGGCTGCCCAGCGCAAGAAGGTCATCCTGATCGGGATCCTGGCGGCGCTGGTGCTGCGCATCGGCTTTGCGCTGGCCGTCACGCAGCTGCTGCAGATCGTGGGCCTCATCCTTGCCGGCGGCCTGCTGCTGCTGTGGGTGGCGTGGAAGATGTGGCGCGAACTGCGCCCGCACAGCGCCACCATCGATCCGCCGGGTGACGGCAAGGATTTCACCGCCAGCGCCGCCCCGCCGGCGGCGAAAAGCTTTGCCGCCGCCGCCTGGTCGGTCGCCCTGGCCGACGTGTCGATGAGCCTCGACAATGTGCTCGCCGTCGCCGGTGCCGCGCGCCAGCACCCCGATATCCTGATCGCCGGCCTCGTGCTCTCCGTCGCGCTGATGGGCATCGCGGCCAACCTGATCGCGCAATATATCGAACGCTACCGCTGGATCGCCTATGTCGGCCTCACCGTGATCATCTACGTCGCCGGCAAGATGATCTGGGAAGGCTTGCACGAAGTCGCGCCGCTGATGGGCTGATCGGGCGAGGCCGCGCCCTTACGGCACCAGCACCGTGCTCCCCGTCGTCCGCCGGCCCGCCAGATCGGCATGCGCGGTCGCCGCATCGGCCAGCGCATAACGCTGGTTCACCGCCAACGTCAGCGCGCCCGAAGCCATCATCGCCAGCACCCGGCCCGCGTATGTGGCCCGGTCCTCGGCGCTCGCATAATAATCGAACAGCGTCGGCCGCGTGACGAACAGCGATCCCTTTTGCGACAGGATGCCCAGATTCACCCCCGTCACCGGGCCAGAGGCATTGCCGAAGCTGATCAGCAGCCCGCGCCGCTTCAGGCTGTTCAGGCTCGATTCCCAGCTTGCCGCGCCCACGCCGTCAAACACCATATCCACCCCGCGCCCACCGGTGAGCGCCTTCACCTGCGCGGCCACGTCGCTGCCATCCAGCAGACCATGATCGGCACCGTGCGCCGCCGCCAGCGCCAACTTTTCCGCCGTGCCCGCCACCGCGATCACCGTCGCCCCCACACGCTTCAGCCACTGCACCAGCAGCAGCCCCACACCGCCCGCCGCCGCCGGCACCAGCGCCCAGTCGCCGGCCTGCACCCTGGCGCAGCGCTCCACCAGAAACTCGGTGGTGCAGCCCTTCAGCAGGCCCGCCGCCGCCATCTCGTCACTCACGCCATCGGGAAGCGGCACCACCATGGCCGCGGCGATGTTGCGGTGCGTGGCATAGGCGCCGATCGGCCCCCAACAATAGCCCACGCGCGTGCCCACCGGCAGCGTCACACCCGCACCCGCCGCCTCCACCACACCGGCCGCCTCCAGCCCCAGGCCCGACGGCAGCGCCATCGGATAGAGACCGCCGCGATGGTAGGTGTCGATGAAGTTCAGCCCGATCGCCGTGTGGCGCAGCCGCACCTCGCCCGGCCCCGGAGGCGGCAGCGTGATGTCGTGCCAGCCCAGCACATCGGGCCCGCCATGCTGATCAATCCGGATCGCCTTCATGTTCCTGCCCTTCCATGTTGCAGCCTGTGCTGCGCGGTAAGTCTTTGATATTGTTTGGTACGCACCGCCGCCTTGCCGTGCGCCCCTTCCCCCCGCTACACTAACCCCACTGCGGCAGAGGAAAAGGGGCAAAGCGCATGAAGATCAGCTTCGATATCGAATGCACGCCCCAGGAAGCGCGCGCCTTCTTCGGCCTGCCCGATCTCGAACCCGTCCACGCCCTCTATCTCGATCGCATGAAAACCGCGATCACCGAGGGCGTCACCCCCGCCGATTGGGAAAAGATGATCCGCACCTGGGCCCCCGGCATAGCCGGCGGCTTCGAACAATGGCAAAAACTGATGATGGCCGGGCTCACCGCCGCCGCTGACACCACCAAGCGCTGATCCCCCCGCCATGGCCGATACCATCGCCGCGCTGGCCAGCGGGCGGCCACCGGCGGCCCTCGCCGTCATCCGCCTCTCCGGCCCCGCCGCCTTCACCGCCGTAACCGCACTCGCCGGCCGCCTGCCGCCGCCGCGCCGCCTCAGCCTGTGCCGCCTCACCGAGGCTGGCGCCCTGCTCGATGAAGCGCTCGTCGCCATCTTCCCCGGCCCGAACAGCGCCAGCGGCGAAGATCTGGCCGAATTCCACCTGCACGGCGGCCCGGCCGTTGTCGCTGGCGTGCTCGCCGCCCTCACGTCACAGCCGGGCATCCGCCTTGCCGAACCCGGCGAATATACCCGCCGCGCCTTCGCCAACGGCCGCATGGACCTCGCCCAGGTCGAAGGCCTCGCCGATCTTGTCGCCGCCGAAACCGCCTCCCAACGCGACCAGGCCCTCGCCCTGGCCGGCGGCGCGCTCGGCCGCCTCGCCGATGCCTGGCGCTCTCGCTGCCTCGATATCCTCGCCGAAGCCGAAGCCGGGCTCGATTTCGCCGAAGATGAAGCCGACGTCGCCGAACGGCTCGACGAAGCCGCCCGCGAACAGCTGCTGGCCATGGCTGCCGAGCTTGATCAACTGCTTGTCGATTCCGCCCGCGCCGCGCGCATCCGCGATGGCCTCACCATCGCCGTCACCGGCGCGCCAAACGTCGGAAAATCTAGTCTTGTCAACGCCTTGTCCATGCGGGACGCCGCCATCGTCACGGCAATCGCCGGCACCACGCGCGACACGATCGAAGTGCCGGTCGATCTTGGCGGTGTCGCCGCCGTCCTCATCGATACCGCCGGCCTGCGCGACACCGATGATCCGATCGAAGCCGAAGGCATCGCCCGCGCTCGCCAGCGTGCCGCCGCGGCCGACCTGATCATCAGCGTCGCCAGCGCCGACGCCCCTCACTGGCCCGAACCCGAACCCGCACCCGCACCGCCGCACAGCCTGCGCCTGCTCAACAAAGCCGATCTCGCCGCACCGCCACTGCCCGCCGGCGCCCTCGCCGTCTCCACCCTCACCGGCGCTGGCATGCCCGCCCTGCGCGACTGGCTGTCCCACTTCGCCCAATCCACCACCCGCCCCGGCGAACCCGCCCTGCTCAGCCACGCCCGCCACCGCGCCGCCTTCGCCGATGCCCACCTGGCCCTGATCGACGCCGCCCACGCCCTCGAACCCGTCCTCCGCACCGAATCACTGCGCCTCGCCGCCCACGCCTTCGCCCGCATCGCCGGCCGCATCGGCGTGGACGACGTGCTCGACCGCATCTTCAGCCGCTTCTGCATCGGAAAATAGACAGGAACGTCAAAATTCCCCGTCGCCCCGGACTTGATCCGGGGCCCCGCTGTTTGTCGCCGCGAGTGCAGTATAGCGCCAAGAACTATGCCTCCGGCGGGCAGGGACGCAGTCCCTGCACCCGTTCGTTTTCAAGCGCGCACGCACCACAAGCGCTCTTATGCGCCGCAGGCAATGAAACAGCGCCTCCGGCGCACCCTTCGCAACAGCAGCGCCGCCCAAAAACGAAAGTGGGTGCAGGGCCTCAGGCCCTGCCCGCCGGAGGCTCTCTGCCTTTAAGACAATGTTTCACGTGAAACATCCCAACCGAATCGCTATACGGCCCTCATGTCCCATGACGTCATCATCGTCGGCGCCGGCCACGCCGGGTGCGAAGCCGCCGCCGCTGCCGCCCGACGCGGTGCGCGTGTGGCGCTGGTGACGCTGCGGCCTGACGATCCTGGCACGCTCAGCTGCAACCCTGCGGTGGGTGGCATCGGCAAGGGCCATCTGGTGACCGAGATTGACGCGCTGGGTGGCATCATGGGCCGGGTGACGGATGCCGCGCGGCTGCAATCGCGGCTGCTCAACCGCTCCAAGGGCCCGGCTGTGCAAGGCCCGCGCGCCCAAGTGGATCGCAAGCTCTATCGCGCCGCGATGGCGGAAACATTGGCACAGTTCCCGACGCTCAGCGTGATCGCGGCGGCTGTGGAGGGTCTGATCATTGAGAAGGGCCGTGTCACAGGCGTGGAGACATCCCAGGGCCGTCTGGAAGCACCGGCGGTGGTGCTGACCACCGGCACTTTCCTCGGCGGTGTGATGCATATCGGCGCCCAGCGTGAGGCCGGTGGCCGGGTGGGTGCGCAGGCGTCGGATCTGGGCGCGGCGCTGCGGGCGATGGGATTGCCGGTGAGCCGCTTGAAGACGGGCACGCCGGCGCGGCTGGACGGGCGCAGCATCGATTGGTCGGTGCTGGAATGGCAATATGGTGATGGTGACGATCCGCGTCTCAGCCGGTTCGGCGCCGGCAGTGCGCGGCCGCCGCTGCCCTGTGCCATCACCCGCACCAATGCGGCGACGCACCAGATCATCCGCGATCATCTGGGCGAATCGGCGCTTTATGGTGGCCACATCAATTCAGTTGGCCCGCGCTATTGCCCGTCGATCGAGGACAAGATCGTGCGCTTTGGTGACCGCGACGGCCACCAGATTTTTCTGGAGCCGGAAGGATATGATGATGTCACCATCTATCCCAACGGCCTGTCCACGTCCCTGCCCCTGGCAGTGCAGGAGAAATTCATCGCCTCCATCAAGGGGTTGGAGCGGGCGCAGATCCTGCGCGCGGGCTATGCCATTGAATATGATCATGTCGATCCGCGCGCGTTGACGCCGGAGCTGGCCGCCAAGGATATCGCCGGGTTGTTCCTGGCCGGGCAGATCAACGGCACCACCGGTTATGAGGAGGCCGCGGCGCAGGGCCTGGTGGCGGGGGCCAACGCCGCCGCTCTGGCGCTGGGCCTCGCGCCGCTGCGTGTTGACCGCACCAGTGCCTATATCGGTGTGATGATCGACGATCTGACGACGCATGGCGTTGCCGAACCCTATCGCATGTTCACCAGCCGCGCCGAGTATCGCCTGCGTCTGCGGGCCGACAATGCCGACCAGCGGTTGACGCCACTGGGTGTGGCAGCGGGGTTGGTCCCGGTGGCACAGGCCACGGCCTTTGCCGCAGCGCAGGCCGAGCGTGAGGCCGGCTGCGCCCTGCTTGCATCGCTGTCGGCCACGCCACACCAGCTGGCGGCCCACGGCATCGATGTGCGGCAGGACGGTCAGACGCGCAGCCTGTTCGACTGGCTGCGCTTCCCGGCGGTGACGCATGACGCGGCGCGCCGGATGTGGCCAGCGCTGGCGGCATTGTCCAACGATCTGCTGGCCAGCCTGGCGGTGGATGCCAATTATGCCGCCTATGTGGCGCGGCAGGAGGCTGAGGTTGCAGCCGTGCGCCGTGACGAGGCGCTGACCCTGCCGGCCGATCTTGACTATGGCCAGGTTGCCGGCCTGTCCAAGGAGATGATCGAACGTCTGTTGCGGGCGCGGCCACAGACACTGGGTGCCGCCAGCCGCATTCCGGGCATCACGCCGGCCGCTCTGATTGCCCTGCTGCCCCACACAAGCCGCGCCAGGATCGCCGCGTGAGCGACGCGCGCGCCGCCTTCGCTGCCGAGTTCAATGTTTCACGTGAAACATTGGCGCAGCTGGATCGCTATGCCGAACTGCTCGCCGAATGGCAGCAACGGATGAATCTGGTTGGCCCGTCCACCCTGCCCCACATCTGGGATCGGCATTTCCGCGATTCGGCGCAGCTGTTGCCAATTGCCGGCACCGGCCGCAGCTGGCTGGACATTGGTGCCGGCGGCGGCTTCCCGGGCCTGGTGCTGGCCATGCTGGACCCGAAATCCAACATCATGTTGGTCGAATCCATCACGAAAAAATGCAATTTTTTGCGCACAATTGCGCAGGAAACCGGCATAAATGCGCAAATTTCGGTGCAAAACCTGCGCATCGAGACGCTGGAAACGCGCAAATTTGACATCATCACTGCCCGCGCCGCCGCCGCGTTGGACGTGCTGTTCGACTGGGGGCTGCGCTTCGCCGGATCAGGCACGCGCTGGATTCTGCCAAAAGGCGCCCGGGTGCAGGAAGAGCTTGCCACGGCGGCAAAGCGATTCCACTTTGACCATCAGCTGATTCCCAGCCTGACCGATTCCGACGCGCGCATTGTCGTCGCCACAGGGGTGAAACGCCGATGATCATCGCCATAGCCAATCAGAAAGGCGGCGTCGGCAAGACCACCACGGCGGTCAATCTGGCGACGGCGCTGGCAGCTGTCGGCAAGCGCGTGCTGATGGTGGATGCCGATCCGCAGGGCAATGCCTCCACGGGCCTGGGCATCGGCCGCAAGGACCGCGAACCCTCGCTGTATCAAGTGCTTATCGGTGAAGCGCAGGCGGCGGACGCGGTGCGCGACACGGTGATCCCCGGCCTTTCCGTGCTGCCTGCCACCGCCGCGCTGGCCGCTGCGGAAGTGGAGCTGGTGGATGCCGACCGCCGCAGCCACCGCTTGGCCGAAGCGCTGGCCAGCCTGCCGGATTTTGATTTCGTGCTGATCGATTGCCCGCCATCGTTGGGCCTGATCACTGTGAACGCCCTGGCGGCCGCCGATGGCGTTCTGGTGCCGCTGCAAAGCGAATTCTTTGCGCTGGAAGGGCTTAGCCAGCTTCTGAACACCATTGAGCGGGTGAAAGGCGGCCTCAACCGGCGCCTGCAGCTGATCGGCATCGTGCTGACCATGGTCGATCGCCGCAACCGGCTTTCCGATCAGGTGTGCGCCGATGTGCGCGCCGTGATGGGTGCCAAGGTGATGAAAACCATGGTGCCGCGCAACGTGCGTCTGTCGGAAGCGCCCAGCCACGGCCTGCCGGCCCTGGTCTACGACAGCCGCTGTGTGGGGTCGGAAGCCTATGTTGCCCTGGCCCGGGAATTGTTGGAACGGCTTGAGCCGCTGGCCATGGCCGGTTGAAGAGAATGCAAATGGCTGACAACAAACGCAAATCTGGTCTCGGTCGCGGGCTTTCGGCCTTGCTTGATGATATTGCCGCGCCGCCGCCGGCCACTGGGCCGGGCGTCGTGCGCCTGCCCGTGGCTGACATCACGCCCAATCCCGATCAGCCGCGTCGCCATTTCGATGATGCCGCGATGGCCGAACTTGCGGCATCGGTGAAGGCCCACGGCGTGCTGCAGCCGATCCTCGTGCGCCCGCATGCCGGCCGCCACCAGATCATCGCCGGTGAGCGCCGCTGGCGTGCAGCACAGGCGGCCGGGCTGCACGAGATCCCGGTTGTGGTGCGCCCGCTCAGCGATGGCGAAGTGGCGGAAATCGCCATCATCGAGAACATCCAGCGCGCCGACCTTAACGCCATTGAAGAAGCGCGCGGATATCAAAAGCTTATCGCCGATTTCGGGCACACGCAGGCGGCGCTGGGTGATATTGTCGGCAAGTCGCGCAGCCATATCACCAACCTGCTGCGCTTGCTCGATCTGCCGGCCGCCGTGCAGGCCATGGTGGAAACCGGAGCGCTTTCGATGGGCCATGCCCGCGCGCTGGTGGGCGTGGAAAACGCCGAAATATTGGCGCAGGCCGTTGTAAAACAAGGCCTTTCTGTTCGTGCGCTGGAAGCGCTGGTGGCAGGCGGCAAGGGCAAGCCGGGCAAGGCGCGCGGGCCGGCAGCGCCGGTGGCCAATGATCCCAACAGCGACGCGCTGGAAGAGCAATTGGCCGAAGCGCTGGGAATGCCGGTGGCGCTGCAGGTGGCACCGGGCGCGACCAGTGGCAGCCTGACCATCCGTTTTGCCGATCTTGATCAGTTGGACATGCTCTGCACCCGGCTGGGTGCGGCACTCTAACGGCGGCGCGTCGCCAGTGCGGCGCGGCGGGTGAGATCAAGCAGCAGCTGCTGCGCCCCCAGATCGGCGATGCCCCCGGGTGATTTCACCGCGCGTTCGGCGGCCAGAATGTCGCCCATCGCCGCGGCAAGCGCGGCCTGGTTCCACGCGGCCAGGCCCTTGATGATGAACGGCTTTTCCTTCCAGAAAATCGCCTTGCCCTGGCCTTCGACCACGGCCGCCGGACTTTGGCCGGCATCCACTTCGGTGCGCAGCAACAGCAGCTGGGCGAAGCGGCGTTCCAGCGCGCGCAGCAGCGGGATGGCGGTGTTGTCGGGCAGGCGGGCCATCAGCTCCGTGGCCTGGGCCACATCGCCGGTGGTGATGGCCGCAATCGGCTCGAACAGATCGGCATCGCCGGAGCCGACCCCGATGGCCGCAACATCCTCGGCAGTCACCAGCTGCGGCGGGCCGGCAGGATCGGCATCCTTGTAGAGGGCGAATTTTTCCAGCTCCCGCCGCAGCACCGACCGGTCGCCGCCGGCACCTTCGAACAGCAGTTCCGGCACGCCGCGATCGAGCCGCAGGCCCAGCGGCGCCGCCATTTCGGCCAGCAGCCGGCCGGCGTCGCGCAGGGTCGCCTCATAGTTGATGCAGGCGGCGATGCCGGGGTGTTTGTCGGCCAATGCCAACAATTTGCTGCCCTTCTTGAAGGCACCGGCAACGGCAAGAACCGGGTGGCCCGGCGGCCCCTCCAGCAGCGCCTCGATGGCGGCGAGGCCATCATCATCAAGCCCGTCAACGCGCACCAATTCCCGATCACCAAACATCGACAGGCTGGTGGCGGCGGCGAGCAACGCCTGGGAATCACCCTTCAGCGCGGCGCCGGCGATTTCGGTGACGGTGACGCTGCTGCCAAAGCCGGCGGCCACCTGCCCCGCCATGTCGCGGGAGGCCGATTCGTCCGGGCCGTGCAGGATGACGAGCCGCACATCCGCAGGCCATTGGCGGGCAATGGCGGCGATGCGGCCGGCGTCTGCCTTCATGCCGCTGCCTTCCCATGAGACATTGGCATGTCAGCCCCGGGCGGCGCGGGCGTAGCGGGCCAGGCGCGCGCTGATCTGGCGGGCGATATCGATGGAAAGCCGCTCCAGCGCGGTGTTTTCAGCCGCCACGACGGCGAAATTGGAGCTGACGCGGTCGATGCCGGCGTCGGACGCGGCGGTATCATCCACCACCACGGTGCCGGTGGCGGCGTCGATCAGGCGGAAGCGGGCGCGCAGGGTGCGGCGCTCCCGCGCGGCCGAACTGTCACCGCGCACACCAAAGGCGCTGATCTGATCGTCCAGCATCACTTCCAGCCGGTAATGGGGTGCCGGCACGGCTCGGCCGAACTGTTCCTCCAGCGCCTGACGCACCAGGAAACCGGCGCGTTCCGGGATCGGCGCAATGCCGATATCGGCCATCAGCGTGGCGGGTGCCGACGCGCTGCCACCGGCATAAAGCGGCTGCAACTGGCACCCGACCAGCGCCAGCGCCGGCAAGATCAGGGCCAGGCGCAGGGCCTCAGGCAACGATGTTCACCAGGCGATCAGGCACCACGATCACCTTCTTCGGCGCCGCGCCATCCAGGGTGCGGATCACGCCGGCCAGCGACAGGGCGGTGGCTTCCAGCGCGGCCTTGTCGCTGCCCTTGGGCGCGGTGAAATCGCCGCGCAGCTTGCCGTTCACCTGCACCGCGATCGTCACTTCATCATCCACCAGCAGGGCGGGATCGGCGACCGGCCAGGCGGCCTCGCACACCAGCCCGGGTTGGCCGAGCAGCGCCCATGCCTCTTCGGCCAGGTGCGGCACCATCGGCGCCACCAGCTGGATCAGGCTGATCACGCCGGCGCGGCGGCTGGGGCCGGCGGGGCTGCGTTCCAGCGTGCCGACCAGTTCGTACAGGCGGGCCACGGCCTTGTTGAACTGCAGGCGATCAATGTCACCAGTCACGCCGGCGATGGCACGATGGACGGCCCGATCAATCCTGGGATCGGCCGCGCCTGCGGCCGGCGCCACACTGTCTTCGGCCAGGCGCCACACGCGCTGCACGAAGCGCCAGGCGCCATCAATGCCGGCTTCCGACCAGGCCAGATCGCGTTCCGGCGGCGAATCCGACAGCATGAACCAGCGCACGGCATCGGCGCCGTATCGGCCCAGAATGGCATCAGGATCGATGACATTCTTCTTGGATTTCGACATCTTTATGACGCGGCCGATCTCCACCGGCTGGCCATCGGCCTTCAGCGTGGCCGCCGTTCCGGTGCGTTCCACCTCGTCGGGCGAGAACCACAACGGCGGCAGGCCTTCGCCCTGGGGCCGGCTGTAGGTTTCGTGCGTCACCATGCCTTGCGTGAACAGTCCGGCGAACGGTTCGGCCACGTCCAGCTGGCCCAGGCGCTGCAGCGCGCGCGTCCAGAAGCGGGCATAGAGCAGGTGCAGGATGGCGTGTTCAACCCCGCCGATATACTGGCCCACCGGCAGCCACTTGGCCGCCACTGCCGGATCGAACGGGCGGTCGGCCGGCGCACTGGCGAAGCGGATGAAATACCACGATGAATTGGTGAACGTGTCCAGCGTGTCGGTCTCGCGCCGGGCCGGTGCGCCGCACTGCGGGCAATCCACATGCTTCCACGTCGGGTGGCGATCGAGCGGGTTGCCCGGCACATCGAAGCTCACATCTTCCGGCAGGGTGACGGGCAGCTGCTTCTTCGGCACCGGCACCGTGCCGCACACTTCGCAATGGATGATCGGGATCGGCGTGCCCCAGTAACGCTGGCGGCTCACCCCCCAGTCGCGCAGGCGATACTGGGTGACGCCCTCGCCCCAGCCCTCGGCCTCCGCACGCGCGATCACGGCGGCGCGGGCGGCGTCGGTGGTCATGCCATCCAGCCAGCGCGAATTCACCATGCGGCCCGGCGCGGTGTAGGCCTCGTCACCGATGGGGGCGTTCTCGTCGCCCTCGGCCGCCACCACGCGGATCACCGGCAGCTGATATTTGCGGGCAAAATCAAGGTCGCGCTGGTCGTGGCCGGGGCAGCCGAACAGGGCACCGGTGCCATAATCCATCAGCACGAAATTGGCGACGAACACCGGCAGGCGGATGGCGGGATCGAGCGGGTGGATCACCGACAGGCCGGTGTCATAGCCCTTTTTCTCCTGCGTTTCGATGTCCGCCGCCGCCGTGCCGCCGGCCTGGCATTCGGTGATGAAGGCGGCCAGGGCGGGATTGCCTTCGGCGCATTGGCGCGCCAGCGGGTGATCGGCGGCAATGGCGGCAAAGCTGGCACCGAACAGCGTGTCGGGACGGGTAGTGAACACGTCGAAGCCACCCATCTCCTCACCCGCATGGGGAGAGGAGGCAAGCCGGAAGGTGAATTTCAGCCCCGTGGACTTGCCGATCCAGTTTTCCTGCATCAGCCTGACCTTTTCCGGCCAGGCATCCAGCGTGGTCAGGCCGTCCAGCAGATCTTCGGCGAAATCGGTGATCTTCAGGAACCACTGGTTCAGCTTGCGCCGCTCCACGAGCGCGCCGGAACGCCAGCCGCGGCCGTCGATCACCTGCTCGTTGGCCAGCACGGTCATGTCGACCGGATCCCAGTTCACCGCCGATTCCTTGCGGTAGACCATGCCGGCGGCCAGCATGTCGAGGAACAGCGCCTGTTCCTGGCCATAATAATCAGGCTCGCAGGTGGAAAGTTCCCGCGACCAATCGAGTGCAAAGCCCAGCCGCTTCAGCTGGGCGCGCATCGCCGCGATGTTGGCCCGCGTCCAGTTGCCGGGGTGGACGCCCTTTTCCATGGCGGCGTTTTCGGCCGGCATGCCGAAACTGTCCCACCCCATCGGGTGCAGCACTTCAAAGCCCTGCGCCCGGCGGGTGCGCGCCACCACATCGCCCATCGTGTAGTTGCGCACATGGCCGATATGCACCCGGCCCGACGGGTAGGGAAACATCTCCAGCACATAGGCCTTGGGCTTGGGGCTGGCGTCGTCGGCGGCAAAGCTCTGCCGTTCATCCCACAGCGCCTGCCACCGCGCTTCGGCGGCCTGGTGATCAAACCGAGGCATCGCGTCGCCTCAGCGAACCGGAATGACAGCGTTGCGGCGCAGATCGCGGGCCCGGCCCAGGATAGTTTCTTCCAGCCGCTGCACGGTGCCGGCGCGCACGCCGGCATCCACCCAGCCAGTGGCGCCCAGCGTCTGGCGCTGCACCGACACGCGGATGGCATCGGCGCGCAGTTCGGTGTCCATCACCGTCACTGTCACCTTCACCCGCTCGTTGGCGGTTTGCGGGGAGACATACCAATCGGTGATGATCACGCCGCCGTTGGAATCGACCTGGGCCAGCGGCATGAAGGCGATGGTGTCCAGCGTGGCGCGCCACAGATAGGCGTTGATGCCCAGCGTCGTCACCCGCGCCGGCGCTTCGGCCGAAAGCTTCGGCTTCTTGTGCCGGCTGCAGGCCGGGGTCATCACCGCCAGCGCTGCCATGAAAACCAGGGGTGCAATTCGCCGCATGGCACTACCTTCATCATCGAAACAGGCCGCGTGCGGCCGGGCAATGCCCGCCTCTCTGCCATGTTGCACCCGCCCCGCCAAGCCCGCAGCAGGCCGGGAATTATCAAGGCGCACCAAGCTTGTGTGTGCATGTCGCCACAGCGCGCTGAAAACGCGCGGGGGAAGGCCGTTCATCAAAACGTTACGCACAATGGCATATGGGCTTGCTGGCCTGCGGTTGGTAGGAGTCGATTGATGATCAGGGGAGCCGATTCGCTCGCGCAGCCATGCGCGTCGCGGCGTCCAGTCCGTTTCGGGCTGGCGGCTGCCCTGCTGTTGCCGCTGATCAGCCTGCTCGCCACCCCCGCCATCGCTGCCAAGCCGGCGCGGGCCGCCAAGCAGCGCCTCGTCCTGGAAACCCAGATCACCCCGTTCCAGCCGCAGGTGGGCGAATTCGGCCGCTTTGCCTTCACCGCGCCGGGCGCCCCGGCGATGCCGCAATCGCTGAACAGCGGTTTCCGCTTCACCCCGTCGGGCCAGGCCGAAAACCAGCGCGTGCTGTCGCTGGGCGTGTCCACCCGGGTCACCACCGCCGCGGTGGACCGGTCGCGCGCCGCCGCTCCGGTCGATCGCTTCGTCGTGCCCGCCGGCTATGGCGTGAATGTCTCGCTGGGCTGGCATGGCTTTGCCATCGATACCGGCTACAACCATGTCGATCCGCAGATGTCGGCGCCGTTCACCGTGCCCCTGGCCGGCCGCATGACCGATCAGCTCAACCTCGGCCTCTCCTATGGCGGCCGCAACTGGCGCACCGCCCTGCAGGGCACCGCCGAACAGAGCCAGCCGCTGGCGTTTGCGCCGCTCACCCGCCGCTACGGCCTGGAACTGGGCGGCGCCTATCGCGTCGCGCCGCGCTTCTCCGTCACCGGCGGCGTGCGCTATCGCATCGCTCCGGAACCGCCGTCGCTCGTCCTGCCGAACAAGGACGATCGCTCGGTCTATTTCGGCACCAGCATCGCCTTCTGATCGCGTGACGGCCGCAGCCGACCGGCTGGCCGCCGTGCAGGCAGGCCTCCAGCGCGCCTGCCGCGACGCCCGCCGGACGGAGACGCCGCTGCTCGTCGCCATTTCCAAGACCTTCGATGCCGATGCCATCCGCCCGCTGATCGCCGCCGGCCAACGCCATTTTGGCGAGAACCGGGTGCAGGAAGCCCAGGCCAAGTGGCCGGCGCTGCAAGCCGAAACGCCGGGCATCACCCTCCATCTTGTCGGCCAGCTGCAATCGAACAAGGCCGCCGATGCCATCGCCCTGTTCGATGTGATCCACAGCGTTGACCGCCCCTCGCTGGTGACGGCGCTGGGCAAGGCGCAGGCGGCGGCAGGCAAGCGGCCGGACTGCTACCTCCAGGTCAACATCGGGGATGAGGCCCAGAAGGGCGGCTGCGCGATTGCCGATCTACCCGCGCTGCTGGCGCGCGCCCGCGAAGCCGGCCTGAACGTGGTCGGCCTGATGTGCGTGCCGCCGGCTTCCGTTGAACCCGCACCCTATTTCGCCCTGCTGGCGGAGCACGCGAAGCGGCTGGGGCTGCCGGGCCTGTCCATGGGCATGTCGAGCGATTACGAGACGGCAGCGCTGCTGGGCTCCACCGTGGTGCGGGTCGGTTCGGCTCTGTTCGGAACGCGATAGGGCCGCCCGTACATCCCGGCGATTGCCGGGGTGACGGGATTGGTCAGGCAGCCACCGGCGCGATCCGCAGCCGCTTCACCATGCGCGGATCGCCGTCGATCACCTCGAAACGCCAGCCGGCCGGGTGGTCCACGTGTTCGCCCGGGGCGGGCACGCGGCCGGCAAGCATGAAGACGAGGCCGCCGACGGTATCGACATCCTCGCCCACCTCGTCGTCGGCAAGGCTGGTCTCCAGGGTGGTTTCCAGGTCTTCGATGGCCAGCCGGGCGTCGGCCTCCCACAGGCGGTCGCCGACCTCCTGGATCAGGGCGTCGGCGATTTCGTCGTGCTCGTCCTCGATCTCGCCGACAATCTCCTCCACCAGATCCTCGATGGTGACGAGGCCATCAACGCCGCCGAATTCATCGATGATGATGGCCATGTGGGTGCGGCCGGCGCGCAGGCGGGCGAGCAGATCGACGATGCGCATCGATCCGGGCACGAACAGCACTTCGCGCAGCAGCGGCTCGATCGGCAGGCCGTGCAGCGGGGCAGAGCTCACCGTGTCGTTGAAGGTATCGGCGATGCGGGAATAAACATCCTTGATGTGGATCATGCCGATGATGTTGTCGCGCTCGCCGCGCCACACCGGCATGCGGCTGTGGCCGGCGTCGCGGAACTTGGCGACCAGCGCGGCAAAGCCGGCATCGGCATCGAACATCACCATGTCGGCGCGCGGCACGGCGATGTCACCGGCGCAGGCATCGCCCAGTTGCAGCATGTTGCGCACCATGGCGCGTTCCACCGGGCCAAGATCGTCCCCATCGTCGCCGCCGGCGGGTGACGCGTCCTCGGCCTCGTCGATCGCCTCTTCCAGGCTTTCGCGCAGGGAATGTTCGGGGGTGCGTGAGAACAATCCGCGAAGCTGTCGCCACCAGCGGCTGCTTCGCAATCGAGAATGGCTGTCGCCGCTACTGTCGCCCTCAGGCATGGTCAATCATGGTCCTCATAAGGGTCGGGCAGGTTCAGCCTGGCACAGGCGGCGCGTTCCAGCGTCTCCATCTGCTCGGCCTCCCACGCGCCCAGTTCGTGGTCATAACCTAGCAGGTGCAGCGTGCCGTGGACAATGAGGTGCTGGACATAGTCGGCCAGCCGCCAGCCTTTTTCGCCGGCTTCGCGCTGCACCGTCTGCGCCGCCATCACCAGATCGCCCAGCAGCATCTCGCCATCATCGCTGTTGGCCAGCGTCACCAGCATGTCGGGCGCCAGCATCGGGAAGGACAGGATGTTGGTGGGCTTGTCCTTGCCGCGATAATGCTGGTTGAGCTCGTGCACCTCCTCGTCGTCGGTCAGCCGCACCGCCACTTCCACCGACATAGGCGCATCGGCGAGCTCGCCGTGGGGCGTCAGCCGCAGCGCGGCCTCCACCGCCGCCCGGGCCAGCGCAGGCCAGTCCGCCGCCGGCCAGTCCCCGGCAACGCTGTCGGTTTCAACCTGCAGCATCAACCGTCCTTCGTCGGGCCTTCATACGCCTCCACGATGCGGCCGACGATCGGGTGGCGCACCACTTCCTTGGCCGAAAAGCGCAGCGTGGCGATGCCTTCCACCCCATCGAGCCGGCGCACCGCATCGGCCAGGCCCGACGAGCCGGGCACGGGCAGATCGACCTGGTTGGGATCGCCGCAGATCACCATGCGGCTGCGCTCGCCAAAGCGGGTCAGGAACATCTTCATCTGCAGCGGGGTGGTGTTCTGCGCTTCATCCAGGATGATGAAGGCATTGGCCAGCGTGCGGCCGCGCATGAAGGCCAGCGGCGCGATCTCGATCTCGCCGGAGGCGAGGCGGCGCTCCACCTGTTCGGCGGGCAGCATGTCGTACAGCGCGTCGTACAGCGGCCGCAGATAGGGATCGACCTTTTCCTTCATGTCGCCGGGCAGGAAGCCCAGCCGCTCGCCGGCTTCCACCGCCGGGCGCGACAGGATCAGCCGGTCAACACTGCCGGAAATCAGCTGGCTGACAGCCTGGGCGACGGCCAGATAGGTCTTGCCGGTGCCGGCCGGGCCAAGGGCGAAAATCACGTCCGCACTGCCCAGCGCCTCGATATAGCGGACCTGGGTGGGGGAGCGGGCGACAATGGTCTTGCGGCGGGTGCGGATGGCGGCGGTGGTGGCCATGCCGCTGTCGGCCTGCACCAGCCCGTCGAGCGAGGGATCGGAGGCGATGGCGACGGCGCCCATCACATCGCCGGTTTCGATCGTCTCCCCCTTCAGCAGCCGGCCATAGAGCGTGGTCAGCACATCGCGGGTGCGGGCGGCGGCTTCGGCCTGGCCTTCCACCACCACGCGGTTGCCGCGCGCGCTGATATAGACGCCGAGCTGGCCTTCGAGCGCGATCAGATTCTGATCATATTGGCCGAACAGCGGCCCCAGCAGTTGCACCTTGTCGAATTCAATCTCCAGCCGGACACGGTCGGTCGCAGCGAGCGGGCCACGCGGGGCTTTCTTCGACATCAGGCAGCTGCACTTTCATGGCCAGAGGAGACAGGAACCGCTTCGACACTGTTGGGCATCGCGCCGACGATTTCAACATCGACAAGATCGCCGATCCGCGCACCGGGGATGGAAACCACCGCCGATTGCAGCCACGGCGTCTTGCCGATCAGCTGGCCGGGCTTGCGGCCGGGGCGTTCCAGCAGCACCGTGCAGCGGCGGCCCACGGTGGACTGGTTGAAGGCCAGGCTGCCGGCGGTGATCGCGGCCTGCAGGCGGGCAAGCCGCTCGTCCTTCACCGCTTCCGGCACTTGGCCCGCCATGGCGGCCGCCGGCGTGCCGGGGCGCACGCTGTATTTGAAGCTGTAGGCCGCCGCATACTGCACCTCGGCAACGATCGACAGCGTCTGTTCGAAATCCGCCTCGGTCTCGCCAGGGAAGCCGACGATGAAATCGCCGGACAGTGCGATATCCGGCCGGGCGGCGCGCAGTGTGGCCAGCGTGGCGAGATAGGATTCGCGCGTGTGGGCGCGGTTCATGGCCTTCAGGATGCGGCTGGAGCCCGATTGCACCGGCAGGTGGAGATAGGGCATCAGCTTGGCGACCTCCACATGCGCCGCGATCAGATCGTCATGCATGTCGCGCGGGTGGCTGGTGGTGTAGCGGATGCGCTGCAGGCCATCGATTTCGGCCAGCGCCCGGATGAGGCCCGAAAGGGAAAGCCCGCCGTTGTAGGCGTTCACATTCTGGCCAAGCAGGGTGATTTCCTTCACCCCGCGCGCCACCAGCGCCTGCGCCTCGGCGATCAGATCGGCTGCCGGGCGGCTGGTTTCGGGGCCGCGCGTGTAGGGCACCACGCAGAAGGTGCAGAATTTGTCGCAACCCTCCTGCACGGTCAGGAAGGCGCTGGCCTGCACCACGCGGCGGCCGGGCAGGGCGGCAAACTTGGGCTCGGCCGGCATGTCGATATCGATGGCGCGGCCGGATTCGGCCTGCTTCAGCAGATCGGGCAGGCGGTGATAGGCCAGCGGGCCGACGATCACATCCACCTCCGGCGCGCGGGCGGCGATCTCGGCGCCTTCGGCCTGGGCAACGCAGCCGGCGGCGACGATGGTGCGGCTCTTGCCGCCCGCGCGCGGCGCGCGCAGGCGGCCGACATCGGAATAAAGCTTCTCGGCTGCCTTTTCGCGGATGTGGCAGGTGTTCAGCACCACCACATCGGCCTCTTCCGGCGTCGCCACGGCGGTGAGGCCCTGGCCGGCCAGAAGATCGCCCATGCGCTCGCTGTCATAGACATTCATCTGACAGCCGAAGCTTTTCACATGATAGGTCTTGCGGGTCTGGGCAGTCACGGCGGGTTCGGGCTCCGGGGGGCGTTCCCCTGTGCCATAGCCGGTTTGGGCCGGATGGTCACCCACCGCGCATCAGCCGGCGATAGCCGGCGGCGATCACATCGTGGCAATGCCGGGCCAGCGCCTTGCGGTTGGCAAAATCGGCGGGATCGACAGGATCGTGGAACCAGATCTCCGCCGTCACCCGCCCCAGCCCCATGAAGCCCAGCGCGTGCGGGGCCAGTTCGGTATCGCCCACCCAGGCCAGATCGGGCAGCTGGCGCCGGGTGACCGGCAGGCCATTGACCCGCGTATAGGCCAGGGTGACCGGCTGGATGATCAGGCCGGGCACATCGTCCACCACCGAAAACAGCGCCGATTTGAACGGCAGCACGGTGGTGCCATCGCTGTTGGTGCCTTCGGGAAACAGGATGATGGCGCCGCCCGCGTTCAGCCGGTCGGCCAGCACATTCTTCTGGGCGGCGGCGGTGGTGCGCCGCTCGCGCGTGACATAGACCGTGTGGGCAAAGCTGGCGAGCCAGCCGACCGGCCCCCAGCCGGCCACTTCCGATTTGGCGACAAAGCTGGCCTTGATGCGGGCACCCAGCACCGGAATGTCGGACCAGCTGAGATGGTTGACGACATACAGCACCTTGCCGCGCTTCGGGGCCCGGCCACGGGTGCGGATGCGCACGCCCAGCGAACGCGACAGGCCGCGGTGAAACAGGAAGGGAATATAGGGCCGGTTGCGCAGCGTCAGCACGCGCAGCAGGATTTCGGCCGGTACGGCAGCGGCGGTGGTGGCGATGGCCCCGGCCGCGGCGCGGGCGGTGGCGAAGCGGCGCGCCGGCCGGGCGGGGCGGGCGGCAACCATGCCGCGATCAGGCCGGAGCGGTGATGGCCTGGCCATAAAGCTCCATGCGGTGGTCGATCAGGCGATAGCCCAGCCGTTCGGCGATGCGGCGCTGCAATTCCTCGATCTCGGGATCGTGGAACTCGATCACCGCGCCGGTGTCGATATCGATCAGATGATCATGGTGATGGTCGCTGGCCGCTTCATAGCGGGAGCGGCCGCCCTGGAACTCGTGGCGTTCCAGGATGCCGGCCTCCTCGAACAGCTTCACGGTGCGATACAGGGTGGCGATGGAAATGCGCGGATCCACCTCGGTCACGCGGCGGTGCAGCGATTCGACATCGGGATGATCGGTCACCTCGCTCAGCACGCGGGCGATGACCCGGCGCTGCTCGGTGATCCGCAGCCCTTTCTTCAGGCACAGCGCCTCGATGTCGATCGGCGTCGTCACAGAACGTCTCCCGCTCGGCCCGCCGGCAGACATGCAAAACGCCGGCCGGGCCCCTCTTCAGATAAGGGCCGCGGCCGGCGGGAGCAAGCGGGCCGATTGCCGGTCTGGTCCCTCGACACACCGGCAATCGGCAAGCTGATGATCAGGCCTGGGTTCAGGCCGGATTCTTGCGCGGACGACCGCGCGGCTTGGAGGTGCGCTTGGTGCCCAGGCCGATCGACTTCGCCAGCGTGCGGCGCTGTTCGGCATAGTTGGGCGCAACCATGGGATAATCCGCCGGCAGGCCCCACTTGCTCCGGTAATCGTCCGGCGTCATGCTGTAACGCGTCATCAGGTGACGCTTCAGCATCTTCAGCTTCTTGCCGTCTTCAAGACAGACAATGTAATCCGGCTTGATCGACGAACGCACCGGAACCGCCGGTTCCTGCTTGGGCGCCGGCGCTTCGGCCGGGGTGCCAAGTCGCGACAGCGTGGCATAGACGCTTTCGATCACGCCCGGCACGTCCGCCGGCGCCACCGTGTTGTTGGCAAAGTGCGACGCCACGATATCAGCGGTCAGCGCCAACAATTCGGTGTGAGATTGTGAATTTTCTGTCATGATTAGTGTCCTTGACCCTACTCCAGAGCGACTTTGACCCATCGCAAGTCTTGTTTGATCCTGATGTTGCCATTTTGCAACCTGAAAAGCCACCAGAACCCGTTCATCCTGTCAACTTGCCGAGATCAAATCGCATAGTGATGGCAGCGCGGCGGGTTCCATCCTTGGCCAGATAATAGTCGGGACGACGGCCCACCTGTGAAAAGCCGGCCCGTTCATAAAGATACTTGGCCGCGTGATTATCCTCACGCACTTCCAGAAACAAAACGCTTGCCCCGCGGATCAATGCGTCTTCTTGTGTGCGCATCAATAACCGCCACCCCAAGCCTTGGCGGCGGGCATCGGGGTTCACCGCAATCAGCAGCAGCTCCACTTCCGGGCCGGCGGCGCGGCACAGGGTGAAACCGGCCGGGGTGGCGCCGGTCAACGCCAGGCGCGCCCAGCAGCCGGGCATGGCCAGAGTGGCGCCCAGCTGCGCCGACGACCAGGCTTCGCCGTGGTGGGGATCAAAGGCCGTGTACATCACCGCCATCAACGCATCGAGATGCCGCTCGTCGGCCGGGACGATGGAGAGGGCAGGCGCGGGTTCCACGAAGGGCAGGCCTTAATCAGGTCACTCGCCGGCGTAAAGCGCCGTGGGCGGCATCAGCACCGCTGATGGCACCAGGCCAGCCCACGCGGCATCGGGGTGATCGCCGTGGCGGGCGGCGGCCGCGCCCAGCAGCAGCGCGCCGGCACCGGCCACCACGGCATCGGCGGGCAGGGCGGCAATGATCGCCGGCACCGGCGCCGCCAGATCGCGCCCCAGCGTGCCGCCGGCGGCATGGCCGCGCCCGGCATCGATCAGCGCCAGCACGGCCGGCAGCGCCGGATCGGCCGCAAAGGCCGCCGCCGCGACCAGCTGCAGCGCACCGATGCCGTGCACCGGCACGCCCCAGGCCAGGCCGAGCGCGCGCGCCGCCGCGATGCCGATGCGGATGCCGGTGTAGCTGCCCGGCCCGACATCGATCCGCACCTCTTCCGGCACGCGGCCCTGCAGCAACGCCTGCACGGCCGGCACCAGCGCTTCGGCATGGCCGCGGCCGATCAGTTCGTGGTGGCGCGCGATCACCCGGTCGCCAGCGATCAGCGCGATCGAAAGCGCCGGCGACGAGGTGGAAATCGCAAGGATGGTCACAAGAACATGGCCACGGCGCGCGTTACAGGATGCGCGCGGCGTCTTCAAAGGCCAGGCGCGGCAGGCGTGGGAACAGGCCTTCGCCATTGCCCTTGCCCAGCGAACAGAGGAAGTTGGTCTCAATCCCGCTGTCGCCCCAGAAGGCGGCGTCCACCGCCGGCTTGGCAAAGCCCGACATCGGCCCGGTGTCCCACCCCAGCGCGCGCGCCGCCATGATCAGATAGGCACCTTGCAGGGAGGCGTTGCGGAAGGCGGTTTCGCGGGCGAAATCGGCGCTCCAGCTGAACCAGGGCCGCGCGTCCACATGCGGGAACAGCTCGGGCAGGCGATCGTAGAATTTGGGATCAAAGCCGATGATGGCGGTGACGGGCGCGGCCAGCACCTTGGGCTTGTTGGCTTCGCTGACGCAGGCGGCGAGTTTTTCGCGGGCGTCCACCGAATGGCAGAAGAGGAAGCGCGCCGGGGAGCCGTTGGCCGACGTCGGCCCCAGCTTCACCAGATCATAAAGCTGGCGCAGATCGGCTTCTGACACCGGGGTGGCATCCCAGCCATAATGGGTGCGCGCTTCGGTGAACAATTGCGCCAGTGCTGCGGCGTCGAGAGCGGCCATGGTTCAGACCGCCCGCACGTCGAGAACTTCGGGCACATAATATTTCAGCAGCGATTCAATGCCCATCTTCAGCGTCATGGTGGAGGACGGGCAGCCCGAGCAGGCACCCTGCATTTCCAGGAACACGGTGCCGTTGCGGAAGCCGCGATAGACGATATCGCCGCCGTCTTCGGCCACCTGCGGGCGCACCCGGGTTTCCAGCAGCTCGCGGATCTGCAGCACGATGTCGGCATCTTCGGGATCATCGTCAAAGCCGGCCTGGGCCAGTTCGCCGGTGAACAGCGGCGCGCCGCTGGCATAATGATCAACCAGCACGCCCAGGATCTGCGGCTTCAGCGCCGGCCAGTCGGCCCCGGCCGGATTGCGCGTCACCGAAACGAAATCATGGCCCAGGAACACCCGGTCAACATCGCCCAGCGCGAACAGGGCGGTGGCCAGCGGCGAGACGGACGCAGCGTCCGCATTGGCGATATCCACCCCGTCGCCGCCGGTCACCGGCTTGCCCGGACGGAACATCAGGGTCAGCGGGTTGGGGGTCTGTTCGGTTTCGATGAACATGGGGCAGGCCTTTCGCTTGTGCCGCCGATATGGCCCAGCCGGCGCGCCGCTTCAAGGCAAATCAGATGGATTTTATCCGGTATCAGGCGATGGTGGCGAGACGGTCAGGATCCAGCCCGCCCGGCACCAGCATCAGGATGCAGGGCAGGCTGCCGGCGCGTTCCCCGGCGAAGAAGCTGACCAGCGGCCCCGGCGTCCCGCGCGAGGCGGTGCCCAGCACCAGGGCGCGCACGCCGGGATTGGCCTTCACATGCTCCAGGATCACCACCGCCGGTTCGCCGTCCAGCACCACATGGGCGGGGCGGGCACCGCCCATCGCCTCGGCCTCGGCGGCCAGCACCTCCAGCAGGCTTTCGGCCTCGGCCCGGGCCTGCGCCGCCATCATCGTCTGCACGCTGCCGAAATGCAGGAATTCGGTGGGCTGCACCACGCTCACCAGCCGCACATCGGCGCCCACATGTGCGGCGCGCAGCACGGCAAAGCGCATCGCCACCCGGCTTTCCGGGCTGTCGTCGATCACGACCAGATAGGTGGCGGCAGCATCCATCGCGGCCAAGCCTTAATCGAAAGCCGGGAAAATCACAGCCGGCATAATCACACCCGGCTTTATCACACCCGGCTTTTCAGGGCGGCGGCCAGGCTGGTGGTGGCGCTGCCCGGTGCCTTGGGGCTGGGCTGGCCCGGCCCCGGTGCCCAGCCGGCGACGAACAGAATTTCCATCGTCACCGGCGTCTTGCCATCGGGATCGGCCATGGCGGCAAATTCGGCGGCGGCCGCGGCCAGCACGTCGCGGCGCAGCGGCCGGCGTTCGGCCAGCACCGATCGCGCGCCCATCGCGGTGAGATCATCGAACAGGCCGAACAGGCTGGCATAGCGCAGCCGCACCCGCTCCACATCGGCGACCGGCATGGCAAAACCGGCGCGGCCAAGCAGCCCGGCAGCGGCGCTGGCCTCCACCATCGGCGCGGTGTGGCTGCCGGCCCCGCCGGTCACCGCTGCTTCGGCCTGCAGCAGCGCGGCGCGCAGTTCCACCAGGCTCATGCCGCCCACGAAGGCGGCCAGCAGCAGGCCATCGGGCTTCAGCACGCGGCGGATGCCGGCCAGCGCGCCCGGCAGATCATTCACCGTGGCCAGCCCGCCGGCCGACACCACCAGATCGAAACTGGCATCGGGGAAAGGCAGATCATCCTCGTCAGCCACCACCGCGCCGGGTTCGGGGGCCAGCGCCGCCCGCACCGCGCCCGGCCAGATCGGGCGCGGGCCGCCCAGATCCAGCACATCGGCAAACGGCCGCGCCACCATGGCGGCGCGCGCCCGCAATTCGTCGGCCATCAGATCGTGCAGGAAGGCGGCGCGGTGAAAACCGGGCGCAGCCCGCTCATGGCGGCGGCGGCGCAGCGCGGCTTCAAAGGGCAGATCGGCGGGCATCACCCTCATGTCTTTACGCGCGCGGCGGCGCGGCGCAAACTGCTGGCATGTCTGCCGTGCTGGCCCTGATCGCCTCACCGCTGCGGCTGGTGATCGACGTGGTGCTGCCGCCGCGCTGCCCCGGCTGCGGCGAGATCGTGGACGGTGATGACCGTTTCTGCGCCGCCTGCTTTGCCGCGCTGCAGGCGCTGGGCCCGCCGCAATGCGCCTGCTGCGGCGTGCCGCTGCCGCACGACGGCGATGCCGCCGCCCTGTGCGGTGCCTGCCTCGCCGAACCGCCGGCCTTTGCCCGGGCGCGGGCGCCGCTGGTCTATGCCGGGCCGGCGCGCACGGTGGTGCTGGCGCTGAAGCACGGCCGCCGCCTGCACCTGGCGCGGCTGATGGCGCAGGCGATGCTGCGGGTGGCGGGGGAGATTCCCGCCGATGCGGTGATCGTGCCGGTGCCATCCCACCGCTGGCGGCTGTGGCAGCGCGGCTTCAACCAGGCCGCCGAAATCGCCCGCCATGTCGCGCAGCTGTCGGGCCGGCCATTGGCGGTGGACGCGCTCAGCCGCGTGCGGCCGACGCCGTCCACCAAGGGCCTCACCCGCCAGGCCCGGCAGAAAAATGTCGTCGGCGCCTTTGCCGTGGCGCGCCCGCAGGCGATCAGGGGCCGTGCCGTCATCCTGATCGATGATGTGATGACCACCGGCGCCACCGTTTCGGCCTGTGCCCGGCGCCTCACCCGGGCCGGGGCGCGACAAGTGGCGGTCTTGACCTATGCCCATGCCTTGCGCGAGGGACAGGCGGCGTATTCACACCCCGCCGTGCCGCGCCCCGCCGTTGCGGGCGATGCACTTCAGGAAGATGACTGATGGCCAGCGTTGAAATCTACACCAAGTTCCTCTGCCCCTATTGCACGCGCGCCAAGGCGCTGCTGAGCGGCAAGGGCGTCAACTTCCAGGAAATCGACATTTCCACCGGCGGCCCGCGCCGCACCGAAATGCTGGAACGCGCCGGCGGCCGCCAGACGGTGCCGCAGATCTTCATCGATGGCCGCCACATCGGCGGCTGCGACGACCTGATGACACTCGACCGGGCGGGAGGGTTGGACCCGCTGCTCGCCGCATGATGCTGGATATCGCCATCGTCCAGACCAATACCGGCATCGATCCGGCGGTGGAGGCGGAGCGTTTGTCCGCTGCCATCGGCGACGCCGCTGCCGGCGGAGCACAGCTGGTGTTTACCCCGGAAATGAGCGGCCTGCTTGATCGTGACCGGGCGCGCGCGGCGGCGCATGTGCGCGGCGAAGACGAAGATCCGGTGCTGGCCGCCGTGCGCGCCGCCGGCGCCCGCCACGGCGTGTGGGTGCAGCTTGGCAGCCTGGCGCTGCAGGCGCCTTCGGGCAAGTTCGTCAATCGCGGCTTCCTGATCCGCCCGGATGGGGCGATCGCCGCGCGCTATGCCAAGATCCACCTGTTCGACGTCGCGCTGGGCAGCGAAAGCTGGCGCGAATCCGCTGCTTACGACGCGGGTGAGGAGGCTGTCGTCGCGCAGACGCCGTGGGGCGGGCTGGGCCTGACCATCTGTTACGATGTGCGCTTCCCGGCGCTGCACCGCGCGCTGGCCGAAGCCGGGGCCAGCATGATCGCGGTGCCGGCCGCTTTCACGCGGCCCACCGGCCAGGCGCACTGGCATGTGCTGCTGCGCGCCCGCGCCATTGAAACCGGCTGCTGGGTGATCGCCGCTGCACAGACCGGCGAGCATGCGGACGGCCGCGCCACCTATGGCCACAGCCTGGTGATCGCGCCGTGGGGCGAGGTGGTGCTGGACATGGGCGACGCGCCGGGCATCGGCCACGCGCGCATCGATCTTGACGCGGTGGCCACCGCGCGCGGCAAGGTGCCGGCGCTGCAGCACGCGCGGCCGTTCACGGTGGTGAGCGCATGATCGTGTTCGATCTGGTGTGCGACGCCGCCCACCGTTTCGAAGCCTGGTTCGGCTCCAGCCAGGATTATGACAGCCAGCAGGATCGCGCCCTGGTGACATGCCCGCTGTGCGGATCGGCCAAGGTGGGCAAGGCGGTGATGGCACCGGCGGTGCCGGCCAAATCCAACCAGCGCCACAGCCTGGCCAATGACGATCCCGCCGCCCTGCTGCTGAAACTGCAGCGCGCGCTCGAAGCCGACAGCACCTATGTCGGCGACCGTTTTGCCGAGGAAGCCCGCGCCATCCACAGCACCGGGGAAACGCGCAGCGTGCACGGCGAAGCCACGCCCGACGAGGTGAAATCGCTGCGCGAGGACGGGGTGCCGCTGCTGCCGCTGCCGTTCCGCCCGCGCGCCCGGTCCGATGCGTGATGCCATTTTCCGCTTGATTGGCGCCGCGCATCATGGCCTTGAAACGCCGATGCACCCGTAGCTCAGCAGGATAGAGCGACGGTTTCCTAAACCGCAGGCCGCAGGTTCGAATCCTGCCGGGTGCACCATCTTCTGCTTGCCGCACTGCGCCAGACGAGCGCCAAAGATGTCGATATGATTAATTGACGTTTAGAAACAGATGCAAGCGTGCAACAGTTTGAAAGGATTGTGACAAGCAATGGCGGCTGCGGCCGGCCGAATGATTGTGACATTTCCGCGAAGGCATAGACTTTCCCCACTCGCCGCGGCTGCGGCGGGCAATTGCTCCAACAGGACGTGATGGGGGATCAAGACGATGAAACATCCGATGGGACCTGCCTTTGCCAGGGTGATGCTGGCCGGTTCGTCGCTGCCAATGCTGGCGCTGGCGTTGACCATGGCCGCACCGGCCGCCGCCCAGACCGCCACTGCCGCCGCTGACAAGGCGGGCGACGAACAGACCATCGTTGTCGTCGGCACCCGCCGCACCGACCGTTCGATCCTCGACTCGGCATCGCCTGTTGATGTGGTCGGCGCCGCCGAACTGGCCACCCAGCCGGCATCGAACGTGCTTGATGTGATCAAGGCGCTGGTGCCGTCCTTCTATGTTGGCCAGAACGCCATTGCCGACGCCTCCACCTTCGTGCGCGCGCCCTCCCTGCGCGGCCTGTCGGCCGACGAAGTGCTGGTGCAGCTCAATGGCAAGCGCCTCAACCGCTCGGCGCTGGTGCAGGTCTACACCGGGGGTGACACCGCGCTGTCGTTCGGCTCGCAAGGTGCCGACATCTCGACCATTCCCAGCCTGGCGATCGGCAGCCTGCAGATCCTGCGCGATGGCGCGACGGCGCAATATGGGTCCGACGCGATTGCCGGCGTGATGAACTATGGCCTGCGCGAAGATGCCGGCCTGGAAGTCGTCAGCCGCATCGGCCAATTCTATCGCGGCGACGGCCGCAGCTTCCAGATTGCCGCCAATGCCGGCGTGAAGCTGGGAGATCGCGGTTTCATCAACCTCACCGGCGAATATACCGACGACAAGGGCACGGTGCGCAACGCCACCCGCCCGCTGGCCCTGATCTTCGCCCAGCAGAACCCCAGCCTGGCCAGCCAGCTGCCCAATTATCCGGGTCCGGCCCAGATTTACGGCACCTCGCCGGGCTATGCCTATCGCTTCCTGCTCAACAGCGCCTATGAGCTGTCGCCGGAAGCCAAGCTCTATTTCATGGCGAATTATTCGCACCTGAAGGCGGATCAAAGCTTCAACTACCGCTCCCCGATCGGCGCCAGCAACATGCCGATCGTCGGCGGCACCACCAGCCGCAGCGCCAACGTCGCCTTTGCCAATCCGATTTACCTCACCCCGTGCCCGGCCAATGCCGCGGCGCTGGGCTGCCCGGCCGGCGGCTTCCTGCAGAACGGTGCCACCTACAATTTCTCCAGCCTCTATCCGGCCGGCTTCACCCCGCGCTTCGTGGGTGAGACTGATCAATATTGGGGTGTGCTGGGCGTGAAAGGCAAATCGGGTGATTTCACCTACGACCTGTCGGGCACCATCGCGCGCAACTCGCTGAACCTGTCGATGTACTCGTCGCTCAGCCCGTCGTTCGGGCCGCAGACGCAGACCAGCTTCAAATTCGGCAAGCTGATCCAGGAAGAACAGAATCTCAACGCCGATTTCACCTATGCGCTGGATGCCGGCCTTGCCAGCCCGGTCACCATCTCGTGGGGCGGCGAATTCCGCCGCGAAACCTACACGCAGACCGCCGGTGACATGCAATCCTATGCCGGCGGCCCCTATGCGGTGCAGCCGCTTTATGTGCCCAACGGCACCGGCGGCTATCGCCCGGTGCTGGACAGCAGCAACAACCCGGTGGTGATCACCAAGCCGCCGGGCGCATCCGGCTATGGCGGCACCAGCCCGACCTTTGCCGGCTCGCGCAGCCAGCAGAGCTTCGCGCTCTATGCCGGCGCTGAAACCGATCTCACCGACACGTTCAGCGTCGGCGCGATGGGCCGCTACGAACGCTACAACTCGTTCGGCAGCGCCTTTGTCGCCAAGGGCAATTTCCGCTGGGAAGTCACGCCGATCCTCGCCATCCGCGGCACCGCCGGCACCGGCTTCCACGCACCGTCGCCGGGCCAGAACAACACCGCCGTGCTCACCACCACCTTCGTCAACGGCGATCAGGTGCAGGTGGGCACCTATCCGGTCACCAGCAACATCGCGCAGGCCTTCCAGGCCAAGCTGCTGCGGCCGGAACGTTCCACCAACTTCGGTCTGGGCTTTGTGCTCACCCCGGCCGACGGCCTCAGCTTCACGGTTGACGCCTACAGCATCAAGGTCACCAACCGCATCGGCATCAGCCAGAATTTCACGGTTGATGCGGCGGCGCTGGCGCGCGAACCCGCGCTGGCGGCGGTTGGCCTGGGCGGCGCGGTGAATTATTTCACCAACGGGTTCGACACCCGCACCCGCGGTGTGGACGTGATCGGCAGCTGGCGCGGTGATCTGCTGGCCGGCAAGGCCTCGCTCACCCTGGCCTACAACTACAACAAGAGCACGGTGCCGCGTTACGATCCGAACGTGATCGGGGCGGCGCAGATCGTCAACATCGGCAATCTGGCGCCGAACCACCGCGCCAACCTCACCGGCACCTGGCAGAAGGACGGTTTCGCCCTCACCGTGCGCGAGGCCTATTATGGCTCGTGGCGGGAAGAGGTGGGCTATCCCGGCCAGCTGTTCGGTTCGAAATTCACCACCGACATCGATGTCAGCTACACGTTCATGGAGCATTACACCGTTTCGGTGGGCGCATCGAACCTGTTCAACGCCTATCCTGACCGCGTGAAAAACTCGGTGGACAACCCGATCTTCCTGTCAACGAACAGCCTCGCCGATGGCCAGATCTATCCGAACACCGGCGGTCCGTTCGGCTTCAACGGCGGGCTCTATTATGCGCGTATCCGCGTGAAATATTGATCACACCGATTGCCGGGATCGGGAAAGGGGGCCACACGGCCCCCTTTCTTTTTGCCCGCCGCCTGTGCGCTGAGGGCAGAAAAAAGGGGCGCCCGGCTGGTGCCAGGCGCCCCCAGTGATGCAGAGCCTGATCAGCCGATCAGAAATGCACACCCATGCCGACGCGCACGAACGTGCCGATCACGCCCGAGAAATAGGTCTGCGCGCCGCCGATCAGCGGGAACGGATAGGGCGGCTTGGTGTCAAAGATATTGTCGATGCTGGCACGCACCGTCACCTGCTTCGTCAGGTCATAGGTGACCGCCATGTTGACGAAGGCCACTTCATTGATCTTGGGGATCGAATAGAAGTTGGCCGGCACGTTGTTGTCGTAGTTGGCGCTGCCGATATACTGCACCTGGGCCTGATAGTTGAACGGCCCGTTGTCGTAGTTGAAGGTGAAGATGCCCTTGTGGCGCGAATAGCCGGGGGTGTTGTCGTTCACCGTCGCCGCCGCACCCGCCGTGACCTGGTTGGTCAGCGTGTCGAGATACTGGTAGCTCACCGCGAACTGCACATGGCTGCCCGCCCCCAGGAACGGCGTTGCCGTGCGGTAGCGGACATCCGCGAGGATGCCCTTGTAACGCAGCTCGGCCGAGTTGAAGAAGGTCGTGCCGATGTTGGTCAGCTGCTTCTGGGCGTCACGCTGCACCAGGGCGCAGAACGGGTTGTTGGGATAGTTCACGGCATCATAGCAGGCCTGCACCACCTGGGTGGACGAGAACTGGCTGATGGCGTTCTTCAGGCGGATGTTCACATAGTCCACCGTGGCGGTGAAGCCGGGGATGAACTTGGGCGTGAGCACCAGGCCCAGCGTGTAGCTGTCAGACTTTTCGTTCTGCAGCGCCGTGTTGCCGAAGGTGTAACCGCGGAACGAACGCTGGTTGGACAGCGAGTTGAAGCCCGCCGGCACGCCCGCCGCCGCGCAGTTCCGGGCGCGGGTCGCCGGATCCGGGCCAGCCCCGATCAGCGTCTGGTCGCAAGGATCGTCGGCGAAGAAGAAGCCGCTCGACTTCGGGTTGAAGGCTTCGGTGACCGACGGGGCGCGGACGGCGCGGGTGAAGGCACCGCGGATGGCCAGGAAGCTGGTCGGCGCATAGCGCAAACCGGCCGTCCAGGTCAGGTCACCGCCGGCCAGCGAGTTCCAGATGTAGCGCGCCGAGCTGTTCAGCGACAGCGAGTGCACCAACTTCACATCGTTCTGCGGCCCGATGATGTCGGCGTTCAATTCGCCGAACACTTCGTTGGTGGTGAACTTGCCGTACACCGGATCGATCGGGGTGGAGCGGCCATATTGGGTGCGCTGGCTGCTGTCGCCGGTGCCGGCACCATAATAGAACAGGCCCGGATCGAAGCGGGAGGTTTCGACACGATGTTCGTAACCCAGCAGCACGGCCAGATCACCGCCGGGCAGGCTGGCAACCGGGCCCGATGTGGTGGCCAGGAAATCGGTCTGGCTGTTCAGGTTGCGCGGCGTGGCGATGGTGGTGACATAGTTGCGCGCCGCCGCCGAGATCTGGTTGCCGAACGGATTGAGCGGCGCACAGGTGGAGGACAGGGTGGCGATCGGCGCGTTGGTGGACCCCGGGGCGCAGACGATATTGCCGCCCACCGACACCGCGTTCAACGCATTCAGGAAATTCTGCTGCACCAGTTCCGGGTTGCGGCTGCTGGTCAGCGAGGTGCCATAGGTCAGGCTGGCTTCGAAATGCCATTCCTTGCCCTTGAACAGCTCGTAATCGCCATCAATGCCGACGACGGTGCGCAGGATCTGCACGCGGCCGGTCGAAACGCCGGGCGTCAGGTCATAGTTGGCGCGGCCGAGGTAGAAATAATTCTGCGTCGCCGAATCCGCGAGCGGGTTGGTGGCGATCGCGTTCTGGATCGCCGTGCGCGCGGCCGGCGACAGGAACGGGTTCGACAGCGGAACGATCAAATTGCCATCAGGGTCGCCGGCGTTGCCGAAGAAGGCGTATTGATAGGTCGGCTGGCTGGCAAGATTCTTGCCCTGGCTGACGCTGTACCAGCCTTCGGCGAACAGACGGACCTTGTCGCTCACCTCGTAAGAGGCGGTGCCGGTGGCGCTCCAGCGCTGCAGATCGGTCAGCAGGTTTTCAACGTCGGTCAGGCGATAGCCATTGCCGCCGCTGGTGAACAGGCTGAACGATCCCGGGCGGCCGATGGTGCTGCCGAAATCGATCGGCACCAGATTGCCGGCGCTGTCGAACTTCAGCTGGTTGCCGGCAGCGTTGTTGACGCCGAAGTTGAGGCCGGCGAAGCCGAACACCGCCGATTGCTGGGCGCTGGTCGAGATGAAGTCGCCCACCAGCGGCACGCCGGTGGTGGCGATCGACGGCACGCGCCAGTCGTTATAGGGGATCTGCACGAACGGGCCGCCGCGCACCGGGGCGTTGCCGAAGCGGTTGTCGCTGATCGTCGCGGCGCGCTGGTTGAACAGCAGGCCCTTGGAATTGCTGTATTCGCCCGACAGGGTGATGTTGCCGCGGCCATCGGCGAAATTCTTGCCGACGAGGCCGCGCAGACGCCAGTTCGGCGAATCGCCACGGGTGGCGCCGCCATATTGGCCGTCGAAATCGACGCCTTCGAAATTCTTCTTCAGGATGATGTTGATGGTGCCGGCAACCGCATCGGATCCATAGATCGGCGCGCCGATGGCGGCGACGGTTTCCACCCGGTCGATCATCTTGGTCGGGATGGTGTTGAGGTCAACCTGGTTGCCGCCGGTGCCGGTCGGGCCGAACACCGAACCGGTGTTGGAGGAGACGAAGCGGCGGCCGTTGACCAGGGTGAGCGTGCGCTGCGAGCCGAGGCCGAGGAAGTTGACGAAGCTCTGGCCAGCGCCGAAGTTGGACTGGCCGAAACCGACAGGCGATGCGCCCGGCACGCCGAAGCCCGGCTGTTCGTTCAGAGCGTCGGCCAGCGTGGTGAAGCCGCGCGTGTCGAGCGCCTTGGAATCAATGATCTGGATCGGCGAGCTGGATTCCACGTCACGGCGCGCGATGCGCGAGCCGGTGACGATGATGGCGCTGCTGTCAGCCTCGGCGGCCGGTGCGGCGGGCGCGCCCTGCGCCAGCGCCGGAGTGCCGGCCACAAGCATCGCGGCCAGCAAAGCCGAACGCGCCACGTTGTTGTACAATTCACCCCGGAAAAATTCCGTCATGCGTCTGCCCCTCTGCATGAAAAAAACATTACCTCACCTTCATCATTACCGTTAAGCAATGATCCAGTGATCCAACCGCCGCAGAACTCCTGCGTTTCTGGAATGCCCCTCCAGAACATCCTGCAGCGATTCTCCCTGAATAGGAAATTCGCACAGACGTCACAATAGCGTCATGCCGGCTTCACAGTCCTAACAATCAACATTTTCCCGGCAACGTGACAGCCCGTCGCATGGCAAGCGCGCCACACCCCCCGGCCGTGCCATCGGGAACATGTCCCGGCCTCAGCCGTTCTCCTGTCGCCATCAAGCCCGCCGCCAGCACCTGATCCGCCCCCCAACCCCCAAGCAGAAAGACACGCCGATGAACGACCGCAGCGATCGCTATGACACGCCCCGCAGCCGCGACGGTGCCGGCCGCACCATCGCCATCATCGCGCTGGTGGCCGTCGTGCTGCTGGCCATCGCCTGGGCCGCTGGCCTGTTCAACGTTGACACCAAGGGCTCGCTGACCGCGCCCAAGGTGAGCGTCAAAGGCGGCAGTGTGCCCAAGGTCGATGTCAACACCGCCGACATCAAGGTCGGCACCAGGAAGGAAACCATCGAAGTCCCGACGGTCAACATCGAAAAGCCCAAGGACGACGGCAAGCCGAGCTGAGCGGAGACAACGTCAGTCGCAAACGGGCCGGCACCGCAAGGCGCCGGCCCGTCTTGCCGTGGGCGCTGCCGTCAGGAGACCAGCATCTCCAGCATCCAGCCATATTGTTCATGCTTGCCGAGGCGCTGGGTGAGCAGATCGACTGTCACCACGTCGTTGTCCTCCTCGGCCACCGCCAGCGCGGCGCGCAGCGTGTCGCACAAGATGCCATTGTCAGCGATCAGGCCGCGCACCTGATCGGCGGGCGCACCGGCGCTTTCGGTATCGGCGATGCGGCTCATCCGGCCATAGCTGGCATAGCTGGCCGGCGCCGGCTGCCCCAGCGCGCGGATGCGTTCGGCCAGCACGTCGAGCGCTTCATACAGCTCCTGATAGATTTTCTCGGTCAGCTGGTGGACGCCATAGAAATTGCCGCCGCTGACATTCCAGTGCAGGCCCTGAGTCTTGATGAACAGCAGGTAGCTGTCGGCCAGCACCGGGCCCAGCGCTTCGGCCACCCGGCGGTAGGCGCCGGGATCAAGGCCGGTCTGCGGTGCGAAGGTGGCGCCGTCCGGCGTGCCGGTGATGCTGGCGGGAAGGGTCTGTGTGTCCATGATCGGCTCCACTTTCGGGGACGGGATGGCCCCGGCCCGTGAGCAGGACAAGCCGCGGAGCCGCAGATTTGTTCCGTTCAGCCCGGCAGCGTCTCGGCCGCCACCGGCCCGTCCATGTAGCGTTTCAGGCTGGCACGACCGCGGGTGATGCGGCTTTTGACCGTGCCGAGCGGGCAGCCCATCACCACCGCGATCTCGTCCCATTGCAGGCCCGAACCCAGCAGCAGCAACGCCTCACGCTGTTCGGCCGGCAAGGTCGCCAGCCCGCGCTGCATGTCGGCCAGCATAAGGCCATCACCCTGCGTGGCCGGCGTGGACTGCACGTGGACGGTGACGTCGGGATCATAGGGCACGAAGCGGCGCGACACGCCGGCGACCGTGTAGAAATGGTTGCGCAGGATGCGGAACAGCCAGGCGCGGAAATTGGTGTTGGGGGTGTAGGATGCGCGCGCCGCCCACGCCTTTGCCAATGTTTCCTGGGCCAGATCATCCGCCAGATCGCGGCTGCCGCACAGGCCGCGCGCAAAGGCGCGCAGCTTGGGAATCATCGCCACCAGTTCCGCGCGGAACCGGCGGTCAGCCGCGTCGCTCACGCTGCCGGCCCTCGCGGCGGCGGCGCATCGCTTTCGGCGGCCTGCGCATCCATCCGATCGAGGAGGTCAAGGAAATCGCCCGGCACCGGTTCGCTTTCCATCGCCGACCACAAGGCCCGCAGGCCGGCCGAAATCGGATCGGCCCGGGCCGCACCGCGCGCCGGGCGTGCCGGCGTGGCGGCGGGGTCGCCGGGCCGGTCTGCCAGGCGCATCTTGCGCGGTGGGTTCATTGTCGGGATCCTGATATTGTCGGGCACGGAAAATCGGGCCTGCCGGGGTTGCTCACACCGGTTGTGCCAACGCCTTCCCCCCCACAAAGTTCCGTCGCCGGCACCGCATCTGCCGCCAACGGCCGCGCCATTTCGGAACCGTTGCCGGATGGTGGCGTTGGCAGGGATGTCGCCCGTCATCGCCGATCGAGATCCATCATGCCCGAAACGCCGCCTGATCCCGCGCCGCTGCGCCGCCGGATCGAACCGCATCTGCCATCCCTGCGCCGCTATGCCCGGGCGCTCACCGGCACGCAGGCGGACGGCGACGGCCTGGTGCGCGCCTTGCTGCAGGCGCTGGTCGACGGGCAGCTGGCGCTTGATCCCCGGGATGAGGCCCGCCAGGGCCTGTTCGCGCTGTTCCACCGGCTGCATCCGCGCCTGCCCCACCCCGATCGCCAGGCGCTGCTGCTCAGCGTGGTCGAAGGTTTCACCATCGATGCGGTCACCGACATCATGTGCCTCACCAGCGCCGAGGTGCGCCGCGCGATCGCCACCGCCCGCGCCGCCATTGCCGAAATGATCCGATCCCGCGTGCTGATCATCGAGGATGAGCCGCTGATCGCCATGGCGCTGGAGCAGTTGATGACCGACATGGGCCACAGCATTGTTGGCCTGGCCACCACCGAAGCCAGCGCCATGGCGGCAGTGGCCGCCAACCCGCCCGATATCGTGCTGGCCGATATCCAGCTTGCCGATGGCTCGTCCGGGATCGACGCGGTGAACCGCATTCTGGCGGTCAACATGGTGCCGGTGATCTTCATCACCGCCTATCCCGAACGCCTGCTCACCGGGCTGCTGCCGGAACCGGCCTTCCTGATCGCCAAGCCGTTCGATCCCGACGTGGTGGTTGCCACTGTTGGCCAGGCGCTGCTCGCCCGCCTGCCCGATTTTGCCCCCGGCGCGTGAAAGGACCGGCCGCATGGCTCCTGCAGACCCCGCCGACGGCGTCGATTTCGACACCGCTGCCGCTGATCCCGCCGCCTTCTACGACACCCCCGATGCGGTGCTGGCCGATCCCCAGCTCACCTCCGGCCAGCGCCGGCGCTTCCTGCTGGAATGGGCATCAGACATCCAGCGCCGGCAGCAGAGCCTGTCGGAAGGCATGGGGGCCAGCGCAGCGCCGTCCACCGGCCAGGATGCCGAATGGGAACGCCGAATCTTCACGCTGCTGGCGCAGCTGCCCGATGCGCCAGACGATGCGCCGCCGGTGTCGCGCATGTGGCGCCACCGCGGCGGCGATCCTGCAACCACTTGAAAACACAGCTCAATCGCCGCCGGGTAGTTTCCGAAGGCGAAATCGCCGGTACAGCGCCTTAGGCTGCGATCATCCAAAATCGCTGCAACGAGGCAGGCGCATGATCGAAGACCGGCTTTCGGCAGCCCCCCACACGCCTGCCCGCACCCGCACTGCTGCCGTCCAGCGCCCGCTGTTTGCCGGGGACCTGCCGCTGCCCGGCCGCATCGTGCGCCAGGCCGTGCTGGAAGGCCTGCCGCAGATGCTGTGGACCGCAACCGCCGATGGCCACATCGATTTCCACAATGAACGCTGCCGCGCCTTTCTGGGGCTGGGCCCTGATGGCAAGGCGCGGCACTGGACGGCGCCGGTCCACCCGGCCGATCTGTCGGCCGCGCTCGATCTGTGGCGGCGCAGCATGGCGGACCGCAGCCTGTTCGACACCGAACTGCGCCTGCGCCGCCACGATGGCGCATGGCGCTGGGTCGCCTGCCGCATCGCCCCCGATCGCGGCCCAGATGGGACCTTGCGCGGCTGGACCGGCTGCCTGACCGACATTGACGACTTCAAGCGCGCCGCCGAACGCGGCAGCCTGATCGCGGCGGAGGCTGCCCACCGCTTGCGCAACATCTATTCCGTGGTGGGCGCACTGCTGATGCTGTCGGCGCGCACGGCGCCCGAAGCCCGCGAATTCGCCAATGCCGCGCGCGACCGGCTGGCCGCACTGGCCCGCGCCCATGATCTCGCCACAACGGGTGCCGGGGGCGGCTCGTGCCGTACCGGCCTGCACGCACTGCTGGAAACGCTGCTGGCGCCCTGTCAGACCGCTGCCGATCCCCCGGCCATCACTGTGTCGGGCCCGGATGTGCCGGTCTCGGGCGATGCGGTGATGGCGCTGGCGCTGGTGGTGCAGGAACTGGCCAGCAACGCCCTGCGCCACGGGGCGCTGTCGCAGCCCACGGGCGGCATCCGCATCCGCACCGAAATTGCCGGTGCCGACTTGCTGCTGTCCTGGCAGGAACTTGGCGGCCCACCGCTGGCCGGCCCGCCGCAGCGGCAGGGCTTTGGCACCATGCTGTTTGACCGGGCGGTGCCTGGCCTTGCCGGTGCCCGCTTCACGCGCGACTGGCCATGTGGCGGCATGGTGGCGCGCCTATCCGTCCCGCTGGCGGCTCTGGCGGCCTGAAACAGGATCCGGCCCCCCGCGTGAGGGGCCGGATCATCCGTCATGGGTTACAGCCGACCGACTCCGCTGCCGGTTCCACCCGCGCCGGCCAGATCATGGCGCGCGCCCATGCTGCTGCGGTTGCGGTCATAATAATCGTCGGTGTCATCCTGCCAGCTGCCGCCGCCGCTCTCGCCATCGAAGGCGCTGTGATCAAAGGCCGGCGCGTCCTTGAAAGCATTGCCGGTGGTGGGCAGGCGATAGCCGCCAACTTTGGTGTCATACTCCAGCATGTCCCAGGGCAGCGGGTGATATTTCTCGCCCAGCCCCAGGAAGCCGCCAAAGCTCATGATGGCATAGGCAACCTTGCCGCTGCGCTTGCCGATCATCACTCTGTCGATGCTGCCAATCTTGTCACCAGTGCTGTCATACACGGCCGTGCCGTGCACCCGTTCGGCACTGATCAGAGTGCCGGTTTCCTCGCGGTCGATGTCACGGGCATCGCCCGTGGTATAATTCTGTTCCATGGTGAACATCCTTCTGCATAACGGGGCCATCGGGGCCTTTCCCGTGCAGGGGCTAACCGGTGGCGGCACGCCATGTTCCGGCCGCCAGCGCAATTTGTCGGCGGTATTGCAGCGGTTCAGCCCGGCTGGCCGGGGCGTTTGGCGCGCAGGGTCGGCGGGGCGTCCAGCGGGTTTTCCGGCCAGGGATGCTTGGGGTAACGGCCCTTCAGCTCCTTGCGCACATCGGCCCAGCTGCCGGCCCAGAAGCCGGGCAGATCGCGCGTCACCTGGATCGGCCGGCCCGCCGGCGAGGTAAGGCTCAAGGTGAGCGGCACGCGGCCGCCGCCCACCATCGGATGCCGGGCAAGGCCAAACAGCGCCTGGCAGCGCACATCCACCGCTGGGCCGCCGTCTGCCGCATAATCGATGGCGTGGCTGCTGCCGGCCGGGGTTTCGAGCCGGGCAGGGGCGAGCGCGTCCAGCCGCTGGCGCTGGTTCCAGTCGAGCCGGCCCAGCAGCGCTTCGGCCAGCGCATGATCGGCCAGATCCGCCAGCCTCCGGCCGAGGATGGGGCCAAGCCAGTCGCCGATCCCGGCCAGCAGCGCCGCCTCATCGCTGGGCGGCAGATCTGGCGCCAGCGCCGCCGCAAACGCCAGCCGCGCCCGCAGCGCCGTGGCCGCATCGCCCCACGGCATCAGGCCCAGCCCGCGCTCCGCCACGGCCGCCAGCAGCACAGCCTTCACCTTGGCCGGATCGGGCCGCTCCACCGGCTGGCGGGCGAGCACGATGGCCCCCAGCCGGCGCTGGGTTTCGGCGGTGACGCCGGTGGTGGCCGGGTCATAGGCCAGCACCGGCCGGCTCTCGATCCGGTCAGCCAGCTGGTGTTCGATGTCCCCATGCAGCGGCGCGCCGAGCAGCAGCCGCGCACCCGCCGCACTGCCGCTGGCATCGGCGACGACGATCCATTCGGCGCGCGCCAGACTCGATTCCGGCGGCACGGCGACGGCGCGGCCATTGGCCATGAGAAAGGCCTCGCCTCGCCGCCGTGCGATGCGATCGGGATAGCCCAGGGCCAGCACCGCGCCGGCATCTTCAGGCGTGATGTCGGTTTCGCTTGTCCCCACCGTCCGCGCCCAGCGGGCGGCCAGCTTGCGGGCCGCTTCGGCGCGGGCCCCGCGTTCGCGCGCCCAGCCGGCCAGCCGCAGTTCCAGATCGTCGCTGCGCCCGCCGAGGCCGCGCTCCCCCATCAGCACGGCGATGCGCGCTGCCAGCAGGCCTTCGCCGCGCTCGGCGGCTTTCACCAGCATATGGCCCTGTTCCGGCGCCATCGGCAGCCCGGCAAGGCGCTTGCCGTGCGGCGTGACATGGCCGCCCGCGTCAATCGCGCCCAGACGCTGCAAGCGCGCTTGCGCATCGGCCACCGCGGCCGCCGGCGGCGGATCACGCCACGGCAGGCTGGCAGGATCGGCAACGCCCCACAGCGCGCAATCCAGCACCAGGCCGGCCAGATCAGCCTCCAGAATTTCCGGCACGTCATAGCCGGGCCGGCCCAGCGTTTCGGCCGCCTCCCACAGCCTTATGGCCACCCCCGGCGCGGTGCGGCCGGCGCGGCCGGCGCGCTGGGTGACCGCGGCCTGACTCGATCGCACTGTCACCAGCCGAGCCAAGCCGACACTGCGATCGAGCTGCGGCCGGCGCGACTGGCCGCAATCGACGACCACACGCACGCCATCGATGGTGACGCTGGTTTCGGCAATGCTGGTGGCCAGCACGATCTTGCGGCGGCCGGACGGTGCCGGCGCGATGGCGGCGCGCTGGTCGGCGGCCTCGCGGGCGCCGTGCAGGCGGAACAGATCGACGTCAGCCGGCAGCCGCGCCTCCAGCCGCTCGGCGGTGCGCTCGATCTCGGCGACGCCGGGCAGGAAGGCGAGGATGGAGCCCGGCTCGCTGGCCAGCGCGGCGCGGATGGCGCTGACCATGGCATCCTCCAGCCGCTCGGCGGGGTTGCGGCCGATGTGGCGCAATTCAACCGGATACATGCGGCCGGCGGATTCAATCTGGGTGAGGCCGGGAATGATGCTGGCAAAGCCGGCGACATCCAGCGTCGCCGACATCAGCAGCAGGCGTAGATCGGGGCGCAACGCAGCGCGCGCCTCCAGCGCCAGCGCCAGCGCAAAATCGCCGTCAAGGCTGCGCTCATGCACCTCGTCGAACAGCACACCGGCGACGCCCGCCAGTTCGGGATCGGCGATCAGCATCCGGGTGAAGATGCCTTCGGTCACCACCTCGATACGGGTGGCGGCGGAGACTCTGCTATCGAGCCGTGTGCGATAGCCGATGGTCTGGCCGACATTTTCGCCCAGCTGCTCGGCCATGCGCTCGGCTGCGGCGCGGGCGGCAAGACGGCGGGGGGAGAGCAGGATGAGCTTGCCGGCTGCGGCCCAATCTTCGCCCAGCAGGGCCGCCGGCACCGCAGTGGTCTTGCCCGCCCCAGGCGGCGCCACCAGCGCGACAGGGTCGTTGCCCGCCAGTGCCGCCTTCAGTTGCGGCAGCACGGCGAGAACCGGCAACATCAGAACGGCTTGACGATCACCAGCACCGCCACCGCCAGCGTCACCAGCGACGGGATCTCGTTCATCAGGCGCAGGCGCTTTTCGGTTACCGGCCGTTCCCCGGCAGCAAAGCGCATCGCCATGGTGATGCTCCAATGGTGGAACCAGGTCAGCAGGCAGACAAAGCCGAATTTCACCACCAGCCACAACGGCCAGCCGAGATGGAAGCCCAATGAGATGCCGGCCAGCCACGTCACCACCATGGCCGGCGACAGGATGATGCGGCGCAGGCGGTGGCAGCGCTCGTCCCACAGCGCGGCTTCGGGTGCGCCGGCGGCGACCGGGTGCCAATAAACCAGAAAGCGCGGGATCATGAACAGGCCCGCCATCCAGAAGATGACGAAGGCGACGTGCAGCGCCTTCACCCACAGATAGGCGTCACCCAGCCAGCCGACACCGGTTTCGATCACTTACAGCGGCTTCCGCAGCAGCGCGAACAGCTGTTCGACATGGTCGATCGGCGTGTCCTGCAGGATGCCGTGGCCCAGGTTGAAGATATGGGGGCGGCCCGACAGCGCATGGCGGATGCGGGTGACGGCCTGTTCCAGCGCCGCGCCGCCGGCGATCAGCGCCAGCGGATCGAGATTGCCCTGCACCGGCATGTCCGGCGGCAGCATGGCATCGGCCCAGGCCGGATCGACGGTTTCATCCAGGCCAACGGCATCGACACCGGTTTCCGCCGCATAGGCCGCCAGCTTGGCACCCGCGCCCTTGGGGAAGCCGATGATCGGCACATCCGGGTGGCGCACCATCAGGCGGCCAACGATATCGGCATTGGGCGCGATCACCCAGCGTTCGAACTGCGCCGGCGACAGCGTGCCGGCCCAGCTGTCGAACAGCTGGATGGCCTGGGCCCCCGCCTCGATCTGGCCGGAGAGATAATCGACGGTGACGGCGACGATCTTGTCGATCAGCGCCTGGAAGCGGGCGGGATCCTTGTAGGCGAGGCGCCGCGTTTCCGCCTGATCCTTGCTGCCGTGGCCGGCGACCATATAGGTGGCGATCGTCCAGGGCGAACCGGCAAAGCCCAGCATGGTCACCGACGGATCGATGGCCTTGCGCACCTTGGCGACGGTTTCATAGATTTTGGCGAAGTGGAGCGGGTTGGGCTCCAGCATCGAAAAATCGCCGTCGCTGAGCGCCGGGGACAGCTGCGGGCCTTCGCCGGGGCCGAAGGTCAGGCCCTGGCCCATGGCGTGCGGCACGATCAGGATATCGGAAAACAGGATGGCGCCGTCCATGCCGAAACGGCGGAGCGGCTGGATGGTGATCTCGGCCGCCGCATCGCTGTCGTACACCAGCTCCAGAAAGCCGCCCTTTTCGGCGCGCAGGGCGCGATATTCCGGCAGATAGCGCCCGGCCTGGCGCATCAGCCACACCGGCGGCGGGTCACGCCGTTCGCCTTTCAGCACGGCAAGCAGCGGCGGATCCTGCGGGGAAGGAACGGACGTCGTCATGGCGCTTCCTTTCGGCGGTGCGCCAAGGCCGGTCAAGACCCGACTGCACAGCAATTCTAACCTTAGAAATTGGAAAAAATGTGGGTAGCAGTGGCGGCGTGAAAGCTGGGGATCAATTCGCCTCCCCACAAGCGTCCACAGGGGGTGCAGGCCACGACTCGCCGGAAACGCGCGAGTCGCCGGCCTTATCCCCCTTATCCACAGCCAAGCCTGTGAATATGTGCGCATGTCCACCGCCGCCCCGCCGATGCCGGGCGGTTTGGGGACAATATCGGCTTGCCCCGGCAGCGGGCTGGCGGTTAACGCTTTCCACCATGCTTATCCACAGATCCATGCAGCAAATTTGTCACGAAACGGTGGCGGGCTGATGCCGGCCGAACAGCTGCACCTGCATCTGATCAGCGATTCCACCGGCGAAACGCTCGAATCGGTGGCCAAGGCCAGCCTGGCGCGATTCGAAGGCGCGCAGGCGGTGAAGCATTTCTGGCCGATGGTGCGCAGCGAAGGCCATCTTGACCGCATCATCGAGGAAATCGCCAAGAAGCCCGGCCTGGTGATCTACACGCTTGTCGAAGGCCCGGTGCGCGACCGGCTGGAATCGCGCTGCGCCACGCTGGGCCTGCCGATGGTCTCCCCGCTCGATCCCACCATTGCCGCGCTGTCGGAACTGCTTGGCCAGGCCGCCACCCGCCGGCCGGGGCGTCAGCATGTGATGGACCAGGCCTATTTCCGCCGCGTCGATGCCATCAACTACACGATGGTGCATGATGATGGCGCGCTGGCCAGCGCAGACGAGCTGGAGGAGGCGGACATTCTGCTGCTCGGCGTCTCGCGCACCTCGAAAACGCCCACCTCCATCTATCTCGCCAACCGCGGCTACAAGACGGCCAACATCCCGCTGGTACCGCAATCGCCGCCGCAGCCGCATGTCTGGCATGTGAAGGGTCCGCTGCTGGTGGGGCTGACAACGGCGCCCGACCGACTGCAATCCATCCGCCGCAACCGGCTGCTGACTCTGGGGCAGACGCCCGACACCGATTATGTGGAAATGGAGCGGATCGAGGCGGAGGTGGCCTTCGCCCGCCGGCTGTTCGCCGATCACGACATTCCGGTGATCGACGTCACCCGCCGCAGCATCGAGGAGACGGCGGCGGCGATCATCAAGCTGTACCAGGCCAAGGTCGATCCCACCGGGGAGCGGCCAGCATGAGGGTTTTGGCATGATGCTTGTCCTCGCCAGCCAGTCGGCCTCGCGCCGGGCGATGCTGAGCGCGGCCGGCGTGCCGCACGAGGCGCTGCCGGCGCATGTCGATGAGGAGGCGATCACCGCCGGGCTGATCGCCGAAAAGGCCGCCCCCGAACGCATCGCCGACGCGCTTGCCGAGGTGAAGGCGCTGAAGATCAGCCGCCAGCACCCCGGCGCGCTGGTGCTGGGCGCCGATTCGGTGGTGGCCGCTGCTGATGGCGCGCTGCTCAACAAGCCGGAGACGCGGGCGCGGGCTGAGGTGCAGCTGCGCACCTTGTCGGGCACCACGCACCGGCTGATTTCGGCGGCGGTGATCTGCGAAGGCGGCAAGCCGGTGTGGCGGGCCGCCGGGGCGGCGAAGCTGACCATGCGGCGGCTGAGCGACGATTTCATCACCCGCTATCTTGATGCCGAAGGCGAGGCGGTGCTGGGCTGCGTCGGCTGCTATCGCATCGAAGGCCTGGGGGCGCAGCTGTTCGCGCGGGTGGATGGCGACCAGTTCACCATCCGTGGCCTGCCGCTGCTGGCCGTGCTGGATTATCTGCGCACACGGGGAGTGATCGCCACATGATCGAGCCCGCGGTTGCCGGCGTCATCGGCTGGCCGATCAAGCATAGCAAATCGCCGCTGATCCACCGTTTCTGGCTGGGCAAGCTGGGGCTGGATGGGGATTATAGCCGCTTCCCGGTCGCGCCGGAACGGATCGGCGATTTCCTGAAAGCGCTGCCGGCGATGGGCCTGCGCGGCGTCAACGTCACCATTCCGCACAAGCTGGCGGTGATGAACCATCTCGATGCCATCACCCTGGCAGCGCAGGCGGTGGGCGCGGTCAACACCATCACCGTGTCCGCCACCGGCCAGCTGACCGGCCACAACAGCGATGTGCTGGGCATCACCGGCCCGGCCGGCGCGGCCATTGCCGGCCGGCCGATGCTGCTGATCGGCAGCGGCGGCGCGGCGCGGGCGGCAGTGGCGGCGGCGCGGATTGGCGGTGCCAGTGCGCTGTGGATCATGGCGCGCAATCAAGCGGCAGCGGCGGCGCTGCAGGCGACCAGCGGCCTGCCGGGCGGTGTGCTCGCCATGGACGCGCCGCTTCCCGGCGATGCCGGCCTCGTCTTCAACGCCACCAGCCTTGGCATGACCGGCCAGCCGCCGCTCGACGTTGATCTCGCGCCGCTCCCGGCCGACGCCGTGGTGTTCGACGCCGTCTATGCGCCACTGGCAACCGGCCTGCTCACGGCCGCCCGCGCCCGTGGCCATGCCGCCATCGACGGCCTCGCCATGCTGATCGGTCAGGCGGCGGAGGCCTTCCGCCTGTTTTATGCCGCCGAAGCACCGCGCGAACATGACGCCGAACTGAGGGCCTTGCTGACCCGATGAGCCGCACCACCATCATTGGTCTCACCGGCTCGATCGGCATGGGCAAATCCACCGTGGCGAAGATGTTCCGCAAACTGGGTGTGCCGGTGTTCGATGCCGATGCCGAAGTGCGACGGCTGCAGGGGCCGGGCGGGCGGGCGCTGGCCGCCATCGAAGACCTCTTCCCCGGCACCACCCACGCAGGCGGCCTGCACCGTGAGCGGCTGGGCGCAGCCGTGTTCGGCGATCATGCCAAGTTGCGCCAGCTGGAGCAGATCCTCCACCCGCTGGTGGCCGAGGCGCAGAGCCAATTCCTCGGCCAGCACCGGCTGAAGCCGGCCATCGTGCTGGATGTGCCGCTCTTGTTCGAAAAGGGCGGCTGGCGGCGCTGCCATCTCACCGTCGTGGTCTCCGCGCCTTACTGCGTCCAGCGCGCCCGCGTGCTGGCCCGGCCGGGCATGACGCCCCAGAAATTCGCCGGCATATTGAAAGGCCAGATGCCCGACCGGGAAAAGCGCGCTCTGGCTGATGTGGTGATCGAGACGGGGCGGGGCCGGCGCGAGACGTGGTTGGCGGTGACGCGGCTGGTCCGCAACCTCTAGCCTGTCCTGCACGGGCAAATCCTGCCATCATGGGGATGCCCGGCGCCTGGACCGCTGAAAATCCCCAATCCGATACGAAACGTCAACACCGGCAAAAGCCGGCCCGGGGTGAGAGGGGCTTGCGGCCCGTCCGCAGTTCGTTACAGGGACGCCATGCGCGAAATTGTCTGGGATACGGAAACCACCGGCATCATGCCCGGGGATGGTCATCGCATCGTCGAGATCGGCGCGGTCGAGATGATCAACCGCACCGTCACGGGGCGGACCTTCCACACCTATATCGATCCGCAGCGGCCGATGCCCAAGGATGCCGAGCGCGTGCACGGCCTGTCGAGCGACTTTCTCACCGGCCAGCCGATTTTCGAGCAGGTGATCGATGGCTTCCTGGAATTCATCGGCGATGCGCCGCTGGTCGCCCACAATGCCGCCTTTGACATGGAGTTCCTGAACTGGGAGCTGAAGCGCGCCGGCATGCCGATCGTGCCGATGACCCGCGCCATCGACACGCTGGAAATCAGCCGCAAGGCCAACCCGGGCGCCAAGCACACGCTGGATGCACTGTGCACCCGCTATGGCATTGATCTGTCGGCCCGCACCAAGCACGGTGCCCTGCTCGACGCCGAACTGCTGGCCCGTGTTTACATCGAGTTGACCGGCGGCCGGCAGATCGGATTCGACCTTGCCAGCGATGGCCCTGCGGAGGACACTCAATACGAGCGGGTGAGTCTGGCCGTTCGGAATCACAGTGCCAGTCAGGAGGAGCTGGCGCGCCATGCCACGTTTGTGGCCGGCCTCAAGGATCCGCTCTGGCTGTCGTGACGCGGCACTCGCGTCACCGGCACGTGAGGAGAAACACGCATGGATATCCGGATTTCAGGGCACCAGGTCGATACCGGGGCAGCCTTTGGCGAGCATGTGCACGAACGGCTGGGCGCGATGGTGGCGAAATATTTCCCCCGCGCCCTCGCCGCCCACGTCACGCTCGGCCCGGCGCCTTACGGGCATTTCTCGTGTGACATCGTCATGCATGTCATGGCCGATCTGATCCTGAAGGGCTCGGCCCGTGCCGGTGATGCCCATATCGCGTTCGATGCCGCTGCCGAACGCATCGACAAGCAATTGCGCCGTTACATGCGCCGCCTGAAGGATCGGCACAGCCCGGCCGCCGCACGCGGCATCCCGCAGCCGGGCGAAATGCCGCCGATCGACAATGCCGAATACACCGTGTTTGCCGCCACCACCGATGATGATGTGGCCGGCGACGCGCCGCTGATCATCGCCGAAACCCGGGTCGATATCCCGACCGCCAGCGTCAGCGATGCGGTGATGATGCTGGATTTGCGAAACACCACCGCACTTTTGTTCGTTAACAGCGCGACAGGCACCCACAATATGGTCTATCGCCGCGAAGACGGCACCATCGGGTGGGTTGAACCGCGGGCCGAGGTGGCAGCGCGGGCCCGTCAGGTGGAACTCACGGGGTAAAGGTCGCGATGCCAAACAGCGTGCAGCCGGGGTTCGCCTCGCTGGTGATGGCCGACGGGCTGATCGCCGATTTGCCGGCCTTCTCAAAGGAGGCGGCGTTGATGGTGCTCGCCCGCCGCGCCGGCGAACTGCTGGGCCAGCCGGTGCCCCTGATCCACGAACGCCTGCGCACCCGCGAGGCGCTGGGCACCACCGGCTTTGGCGGCGGCGCTGCCATTCCGCACGCCCGTCTGCCGGGCCTCGAAGGCTGCGTTGCCATGGTGGCGCGGCTGTCGCAGCCGATCGACTGGGGCACCATCGATGGCGATCCGGTTGATGTGCTGGTCCTGCTGCTCTCACCGGAAACCAGCGGCGCCGATCATCTGAAGGCGCTGGCGCGCATCAGCCGGTCGCTGCGCGATCCGGCCACCGTGCCGGCGCTGCGGGCGGCGACCACGGCCGAGGCGATGCGCGTGGCCATCGGCGGGGATGTGACGGTTTCGGCCTGAGGTGGACGCCGCGCTGCCCAGGCTGATCAGCCGCGTGCGGGTGGACGCGCTGCTGCGCCGCGTTTCGGCGCTAGGCGGCTTTGGCACCGTGCTGGCACGCGGCGATGACGAGGCCGGCGCCATCGCTGTCGTCACCCGTGAGGCCGGGGTCGAACGGCTGCGCGCTGCCGTGCTGGCGATGACCGGCGGCTATGATTATGTGCTGATGGCCGAAGGCGATGCCATCCCGGCCTGGATCGAAAAGGCCCGCCGGCGCGATCCCGATCTGTGGGTGATCGAACTGGATATCGCAGAGGCCACTCGGCTCGTCGACGAAATGCTGGGCACGGGTTGATGGAAAAATCGCTCTTGGCATGAAGGATGCCATGAGTTTGGGCCCCCTCCACTGGATGCGTCGCACCGCTGCGATTGTCGCGGCGGTGATCGGCTTTGCCGCCGCCGCACCGGCCTTCGCCGACACCAGCCTGCCGGTGCTGCCGGGCGATGACGACCGCGTGGTGGCCGATGTCAGCCAGCCTGCCGCCACCGGGCTTGCCGCGCTGGTGAAGATGGTGGCCATCGAACCCACCGCCCCGGCCGCTGCCGCGCCGACCGATTCGGAACTGGATTGCCTGGCCACCGCCGTGTGGTTCGAAAGCCGCGGCGAAGCGCTGGAAGGCCAGCTCGCCGTCGCCCAGGCGGTCGTCAACCGCGCCAAGGCCGGCCGCTGGGGCAAGGGTGTCTGCGGCGTGATCAAGGCGCCGCACCAGTTCAACTTCGTCGCCGCCCGCGTGCAGCGCAGCACCGCGACCTTTGCCGTGGCATTGGCCGTCGCCCGCATCGCCGCCGCCGGCCTGTGGCACGATATCGCCGAAGGCGCGCACAGCTTCCACGCCGCCCGCCTCAACCCGCGCTGGCGCCTGACCCGCGTTGCCCGCATCGGCAACCACATCTTCTACCGCTGATGCGGCCGCCCCCACGGGGCTTGCCGTTCCCCTGATGTTCTGCCAGATCGGCCGGCATGGCGCATGATCTTACGGCCACCGATGTGCTGCGCGGCACCTGCCGCTGGCTGCTGCGCGCCGGCGTGAGCCCGCTGGCCGAGGTGCCGCTGGCGGGGGGAAGGCGGGCCGATATCCTGGGGGTCGATGCCGCCGGCCGGCTGACCATCGTGGAGATCAAGATCAGCCTTTCCGACCTGCGCGGGGACCGCAAGTGGCCGGACTATCTCGATCATTGTGACCGCTTCTTCTGGGCGGTGCCGGCTGGCCTGCCGGTGGATGATCTCCATACGCCGGCCTTCCGGCCGCAAGCGACCGGCCTGATCATCGCCGACCGCTATGATGCCGAAGCCGTGCGCGACGCGCCATGGCGGCCGCTGGCGGCGGCGCGCCGGAAGGCGATCACGCTGAACCTGGCGCGGCGGGCAGCGCACCGCTGGCTGGGGACGGTCGATCCCGAAAGCGCGCTGTTCGGGATCGACTGAGGCCTTACTTGGGCGATCGTTTGGCGAGAATCCGCTGCAGCGTCCGCCGATGCATCTTCAGCCGGCGCGCCGTTTCCGACACGTTGCGGTCGCACAGTTCGTACACGCGCTGGATATGCTCCCAGCGCACGCGGTCGGCCGACATCGGCTCCGGCGGGGCTTCCGGGCGGGCGCTGCCGTCGGCCGACAGGGCGCGCACGATGTCTTCCGGATCGGCCGGCTTGGCCAGATAATCGATGGCGCCAGCCTTCACCGCTGCCACCGCCGTGGCCAGATTGCCATAGCCGGTGAGCATCACGATCCGCACATCCGGGCTCATCGCCCGCAGTTCGGTCACCAGATCGAGGCCGTTGCCATCCTCAAGCCGCATGTCCACCACGGCGTGGCCGGGCTTCAGCCGCGCCGCTTCGACCCGGGCTTCCTGCAGGCTGCCCACCGAAGTGACAGCAAAACCGCGCCGGGCCAGCAGCACCGAAAGCCGCTGACGGAAGGGCGCATCATCATCCACCAGCAACAGCGGCCGACCTTCTGTTTCGGGCACACTCGCCATCGTCATTGCTCCTGTAATGCCCCTTGGGGCTCGCTCACTTCAAAGTCCTCGCGCGGCCAGCGCACGTCCACCCGCGCGCCGCCTTCGGGCCGGTTCGCGAATGACAGGCGGCCGCCCGTGCGTTCGATCAACGTGGTGGCGATGAACACGCCAAGCCCGGTGCTGTCGGATTTCGAACGGGTCGGCCCCAGCATGGGCTCCCCCAGCCGGGGCAGCAGCTCCGGCGGGAAGCCGAAACCATCATCCAGCACCGCGACACGGATTTCCGACGCCGTCACGATGGCTTCCATCCGCACTTCGGTGCCGGCATGGCGCACGGCGTTGGACACCAGATTGTTGAACGCATGCAGCAGTTCCGGCGATCGCTGCACCATCGGCTGCGGCGGGGAGGCCACCACTGTCACCGGCACCCGGCTCGGCTTCACGCTCTGCGCCACTTCCAGCAGCAGCACCTCCAGCGGCAGCACGGCGAACGGGTCTTCCGCTTCGGCGCGGGTGGCAATGCCCTTCATGATGCGGCGGCTGCGGGCGGCTTCGGCGGCGAGCAGGCGGATATCCTCGCCGAAATCGGGGTCGTCGCCCAATTGCTCCTCAAGGCTGTGGGCGATCAGCGAGATCGAACCCAGTGGCCCGCCCAGTTCGTGCGCGGCGGCGGCGGCCAGGCTGCCCAGCGCGTTCATGCGCGCCTCGCGGGTCAACGCCGCTTCGGTGGCGACCAGGGCGCGCGCACGGTCGCGGCCTTCGGCGGAGACCATCCACAGATAAACCGCCAGAAACCCGATGGCGAGGCCATAGGCGATCAGGCTGCCCACCTTGTAGACGGGCGGGAACGTGGGCGGCGGCCCGTTCCACGGCAGCGGCTGCGCCCACAGCCACACCACCATCAGCACGCCCAGCGCCAGGGCCAGCAGCGGTGCCATTTCCCGCGCGGTGAGCAGCGTGGCGGCGATGGTGACCGGCACGATCAGCAGCAGCGCGAACGGGTTGACGAGGCCGCCGGTGAGGAACAGCATCACCCCGGCCTGGATCAGATCGAAGGCCAGGTGCAGCGCCAGCTCGTTGCCGGTCATGCGGTCGCCGCGCTCATACAGGCCCGACAGGCCGGCGTTCAGGATGATCGACGCGCCAACGGCGGCGAGCAGCGATCCCCACGGCAGCGGGTAGCCGAACCACAGGCCAACGACGAGCAGGGTGGTGAATTGGCCCAGGATGGCAATCCAGCGGATGCCGGCAAGCGTGCGCACGCGCACGCCCGGACGATCGAAGGCGGATGCCGCGATGGAGGGCCGTTCCATCGACACTGCCTAGACGCCCCCTACGCCCAAGCCCATGCGGCGTGATGTGTCAGGGCGGGGCCGGATGCTGCCGCCTGTCAGAGCGACGGCCCCTGCATGCGGCCGGTCGGCTTCGCCGGCACATCCTTCAGCATCTTGGCGATGGCGGTGGCGCGGGGATCATTGTCGGCAGCGATGCGCGCCGAAATCCCGCTGTTGTCGGCTATGTCGGGGTTGGCGCCGCCGTCGATCAGCGTCTTGGCCAGCGCCAGATTGCGTGCCTGCACCGCCTTCAGCAGCGCGGTTTCGCCCAGCCGGTTCTGCACGTTCACCTGTGCTTTCAGGCGGATCAGGGTCGACGCGCCTTCATCCCACCGGCTGATCGCGGCCAGGATCAGCGGCGTGTTGCCGTCACGATCCTTGGCATTCAGGTTGGCGCCCTTCTGGTAGAGCAGCCCCAGCCAGCCCAGATCGTTGCGGCGGGTGACGATGTGCACCGCCGCATCGCCGGTATCGCTGTCGCGCACATTGACCACGGTGGTGCCGGGCTTGTCGGCCAGCTCGATCGCCTTGTTGACCTCCCGGTCCTTCACGGCCTTCAGGAAATTGTAGGTGTCGGAAAATTGTGCCGCTGCCGGGCCTGCCAGGCCCAGCACCACAACCGCCGCCACCAGACGCCTGATCATCGACAACGTGCCACCTTTTCCCGTATGCGTGGTGAGGATGATAGCGCATAACCGCAACGACCGTCCATGAACAGCGGCAAGTCTGTGCGCCAGAGTGTCATGCTATGGTTGGTGCTGGGCCTGGCAGTGCTGTTCGCCGCCGTGCTGGGCTGGATGCGCTTCGCCGCCCCGGCCGTGCCGCAGGGCAATCTGGTCGGCGCCAGCATCGGCGGATCCTTCGCGCTGACCAGTCAGGACGGCAGGATGGTGCGGGACAGCGATTTTGCCGGGCGCTATCGGCTGCTCTATTTCGGCTACAGTTTCTGCCCCGATGTCTGCCCCACCGATCTGGCGCTGATGGGGCGCGGCCTGGCCGCCTTTGAAACGGCCGATCCGGCGCGCGCCGCCAGGGTGGCGCCGATCTTCATCACCATCGATCCGCAGCGCGATACGCCGGCGGCGTTGAAGCCGTTCGTTGCCGCCTTCCACCCCCGCCTTGTCGGCCTGACCGGCACGCCAGACCAGATCGCGGCGGTGACCAAGGCCTATGGCGTTTATGCGAAGCGCATGGACACCAGCGACCCCGAAAATTATCTGATGGATCACAGCGCCATGATTTATCTGTTCGGGCCCGACGGCAAACCCATCGCCTTCCTGCCCCACCAGGGGCTGGCGGCCGCACAGGTGACACAGATGCTGGCGACGTATGTCCGATAGGCCGTTCTGGGAAACCACCGCGTTCCAGCACATGACGCGGGCGCAGTGGGAAAGCCTGTGTGACGGCTGCGGCAAATGCTGCGTGCACAAGCTGGAGGATGAGGACACCGGCGAGGTGTTTCCCACCAATGTCTGCTGCCGACTTCTCGACACGAAAACCGCCATGTGCAGCGATTATCGCAACCGGAAGGCATTGGTGCCCGAATGCGTGCGGCTGACACCGGGCAAGCTCGACGATCTGGATTGGCTGCCCGACAGCTGTTCCTACTTGCGCGTCCACCGCGGCCAGGGGTTGGCACCGTGGCACCATCTGATCACCGGCGACCGCGAATCCATCCACCGCGCCGGGCAATCCGTGGCCGGCAAGGTGATCAGCGAGGATCATGTCGGCGACCTTGAAGACCATATCATCGACAAACCCCTGTGATCCCATGTTGCGCTGGCGCCGGCCCACCCTGCCTGATGAGCTGATCATTGCCGGACGTGCCGTGCCGGTGGTGGCAACCCGCCGCGCCGCCGCCCGGGGGGTGCGCCTGCGGGCCAGCGCCGTAAATGGCCGGATCGAGATCAGCCTGCCGCCGCGCGGCGGGGACGAGATCGGTGCCGCCCTGCTGAAGACGCACCGCGACTGGCTGGAGGCGCAGGTGGCAAAATGGCCGCGCGCCGTGCCGTTTGCGCCGGGGGCGCTGATCCCGATCGATGGTGCGCCGGTGCGCATCGATTGGGCCGCCGATCATCCGCGCACCCCCGTGCTGGTGGGGGACGTGCTGCGCGTTGGCGGGCCGCTGAACCTGCTGGCCGGGCGGGTGGAACGCTGGCTGAAGGCGCGGGCGCTGGCCGAATTCGAACCCGCCACCCGCCACCTGGCAGAGCGGTTGGGCCGGCCGCTGGCGCGGGTGTCAGTTGGCGATGCCAGCAGCCGCTGGGGCAGCTGTGCCGGCGCGCGCGGCAGCGAGGGCGCGCGCATCGCCTACAGCTGGCGGCTGATCATGGCGCCGGCCTGGGTGCGTCATGCCATTGTCGCGCACGAGGCGGCGCATCTTGTCCACCAGGATCACAGCCAGGCCTTCCATGCCCTCAACCGCCAGCTCGATCCGCGCGCGGCGGAGGCGAAGCGGTGGCTGGCGCGCTTCGGGGCCGGGCTGCACTGGGTGGGGCGGGAGTAGGGCTGCCGTCCCAATCCCACTCGTCATCCTGAAACAAGTTCAGGATGATGATTCCATTATGGGGAAGCGCGCCTCACCACCCACACATCTGGCCACGGTTCTGCTGCTTCAGCCACGCCTGCAACGGCGCGAAATAGGCCAGCATGGCCTTGCCGCTCATCTGGTCGCTGCCGGTGAAGGCCTTCAGCGCTTCCGGCCACGGTTTCGACATGCCCATTGCCAGCATGGCGTTCAGCTTCTCGCCCACGGCCGTGTTGCCATAGACGGAGCAGCGGTGCAGCGGCCCGGTCCAGCCGGCCTGGCGGCAGGCGGCTTCATAGAACTGGAACTGCAGGATGCGGGCCAGGAAATAGCGCGCATAGGGCGTGTTGCCGGGAATGTGGAACTTGGCGCCGGGATCGAAGGCGTCGGCCGGGCGCGGGGCGGGCGGAATGATGCCCTGATATTTCAGGCGCAGATCGGTCCAGGCCTTGTTGTAATCGGCCGGCTTGGTCGCGCCCGAAAACACGCCCCAGCGCCATTTGTCGACCAGCGCCGTCCACGGCATGCCCGGCACCTTCTCCATCGCCTGGCGCAGCAGCAGGCCGATGTCGCGGCTGGCGTCCGGCACCTTGGCGGCATCAAGCAGGCCCACCTTCACCAGATATTCCGGCGTCACGTTCAGCGCCGCCCAATCGCCGATCGCCTCGTGGAAGCCATCGTTGGCGCTGTTCAGATAGAGCAGCGGCTGCTTGTTGTAGGCGCGCTGGTAATAATTGTGGCCCAGCTCGTGGTGGATGGTGACGAAATCGGTGGCGTTCACCTTTATGCACATCTTGATGCGCACATCATCCTTGTTGTCCACATCCCAGGCAGAGGCATGGCAGACGACTTCGCGGTCGGCCGGCTTGGTGAACAGGCTGCGGGTCCAGAAGGTGGCGGGCAGCGGCGCAAAGCCCAGCGAGCTGTAGAAATTCTCGCCATATTTCACCATTTTCAGCGGATCGGCGCCCTTGGCCACCAGCAGCTCGCCGATGTCATAGCCCACGTCGCCGGCACCCTTGGGCGCCACCACGTCATAGATGCCATCCCACTGCTGCGCCCACATGTTGCCCAGCAGATCGGCGCGGATCGGGCCGGTCTTGGGCTGCACGGCGTCGCCATATTTCGCGTTCAGCTTGGCGCGCGTGTAGCAGTGAAGATCGGTGTAGAGCGGCTGCACCTCGGCCAGCAGCCGGTCAATCAGCTTTTCGAAATCCGCGGCCGGCATGTCATAGCCGGCGCGCCACATGGCGCCGGTGTCGGCAAAGCCCAGTTCGCGGGCACCGGCGTTGGCGATCTCAACCTCGCGGGCATAATCGGCGGCCATCGGCGTGCCGACCTTGTGCCAGCTTTCCCACATTTCCTGCAGCACCTTGGGGTCACGTTCGGTGCCCATCAGCGCTTCGATATCGTTGCCGCTGGTCACCGCCCCGCGCACAATGCCCTTGCCCTTGCCGTAGGCGCTTTGCAGGCGGGTGGCGATTTCGGCCAGTTCCTGGGCGGCGCCGGGCGCATCCGGCGCCGGCAGCACGATGGCCTGGCGCAGCAGAAACAGCTTGCGCGCGGTGTCGGCATCAAGGCCGGTCACGCTGTTGAACTTCGCGGCCTCCTTGGCCAGCTTCACCTGCAGCAGCGTGCCTTCGGCGCCGGCATCGGCCGCCATCGCATCGGTATCGTCGGTGATATAGGTGGCGTTCACCCACGCCACCCGCTGCGCCTTGTCGGAATAGGCCGAAAGCTGGGCTTCGGCGCTGGCGACAAAGGCCTTGGCATCGGCGGCGCTGGGCTCGGCCGCCCGGGCTGCGGCCGGCAGCAGCACCAGTGCCGAAGCAAGAGCGATGGCTTTGATGGTCATGGTCGTCGTCCCCAATGGTTGGTCTTACAGCGGATGGCCCAGCCAGGCGGCGATGGCGGAACCGAAATCGGGCTTGGTCACCGCGCTCATGTGGTTGCCGGCGATTTCGACCAGTGCGGCGTTGGGCAGTTCCAGCGCCAGCGCCGGGGCGGAGCCATTGTCCTGATCATTGCTGCCGCACAGCACCAGACAGCGTGTGTCCAGCCCGCGCAGCACTGCGGCAGGCGTTGAAACGAAACTGTCCAGCACATGCGCCACGGCAGCGCCATCCACCTTGTTCTGCTTCATGAAGGCGGCGGCATGGCTTTCCGGGCTGCCGGCCGGCCAGCCATCGGGCTGGGCGATGACACGCTTGAAGAAATCGGCGCGTTCGGTGGTGCCGATCAGCCCCTCCAGGCCCATGCCGGCGATGATGGCGCGGGCCGGCTGCAGCCCGCGCGCCAGCAGCCGCACCACGGTGCGCGCGCCCAGCGAATAGCCGCCAATGTCAAAATCGGTCAGGCCGAGCTGGCCGATCACCGCTTCCATGTCCATCGCCAGCACGTCGGGCGGATAGGCGGCAGCATCATGCGGCGCGGCGCTGTGGCCGTGGGCGCGGAAATCCGGCATGATCACGCGGTGGCCGGTACTGGCGATTTCGGCCGCCGCGCCATAGCGCCGCCAGTTCATCTCCCCTGACGAGAACAACCCGTGCAGCAGCACGACCGGCCGGCCTTCGCCGAGTTCGCTGACGGCGATGTCCGCGCCGTCAAAGCCTTTCAGACGGCGCGTTTCCATCAGCGGCCTTTCTCGCTGCGCGCGGCGGCAATCGCGTCCTTCAGCCGGTCATAACCCACCGCGCCCGACAGGATGCGGTTGCCGATGATATAGCTGGGCGTGCCGGTCAGCCCCAGGTTGCGGCCCAGCGCCAGATTCTTGTCCACCTCCGCCTTCAGCGCGGCGTTGGTCAGATCGGCCGTGGTCTTGGCTTCGTCCATGCCGACACCCTTGACGATGCCCAGCGTGCGCGCCGTGCTCACCCGGCCGGGGCTTTCGAACGACGCGTTGTGATATTTTTCATATTTGCCCTGCGTGGCGGCCGACAGGCTGGCCATCGCCGCTTCGGTGCTGGCCGGCGACAGCACCGGGAAGTCGCGATAGACGACGGTCAGCTTCGGATCGTCGCGCACCAGCTTCTGCACATCGGCATGGCCCTGCCGGCAATAGGGGCAGGCATAATCGAAGAACACCACCAGCTTCACATCGCCCTTCGGATTGCCGGCAATCGCACCGGGGAAGGGGGTTTCGATGGCCTCGCGGTTGGCGGCCAGCGCCTTGCGCGCCTCGGCCTGTTCCAGCCGGGCGACGGCTTCCGGAATGATCTCCGGGTTGTTCAGGATATAGTCGCGCACGATCGCCTCGATGGCGGCGCGGTCCAGCTTCGCGGGCGGGGCCGCAGCCTGTCCGGCCGCCATGGCGGTGCCGGCGCCCAGGCCGGCGCTGGCCAGCCCGATGGCCACGGCTGCGGCCATGCTCAGCCGCCGGTTCCAGAAGCTGGCCATCATGTTCACCTCTTCTTGCGCTTTTGCCCGTCGGCCGCGTCACCGGCGATCAGCAGGATATCGTCTGCCCGGATAAAGTCGGGCGTGCCCGGCGGCAAGCCTGCCCGCGCCACCCGCGCGTTCACCACCGCGCCCATCACATTGTCTTCCAGCGCGAAACGCTCGGCTGCGGCCAGCGCCGCTCGCGCCTTGTCGCCGCGCCGGTCATAGATCACCCCCAGCTGGTACCAGGTGAACGGATTCTCCCGATCCAGGCTGATGGCCTTCTTCAGCAGCGGCTCGGCCTCCGCCTGCAACGCCGGGTCCTCGCTCGTCACCAGCGCATGGCCCAGCAAGGTCATGATCATCGGCTGCATCGGCGCTGCCGCCACGGCGCGGCGCAGCACCGGCAGGCTTTCGGCAACCTTGCCCGATTCCAGCAGGATCTGGCCTTCCAGCTCCAGAAAATAGGGATCAGACGGCGCCAGCGCGACCAGCTTGGCGGCTTCGGCCATCGCCTGCTCCGGATGGCCGGCGCGGTGCCAGGCATAGGCCCGGGCATAATGCGCCGCCGCGCTGGTGTTGCTTTCAGGATATTGCTGCATCACCTGCGGCGGTTCCTCGACAAAGCCGATCAGCTTGCCACGGATGCGCTCGAACCGGGCCTGCAGCGCCTTGTCGATCGGCGTGTTCCAGGCCGGATCCTTGTCATACACCGCGATCAGATTGTTGATGCGGGTTGAAGACAGCGGGTGGGTGCGGACATATTCGTTGTTCTGCGGGATGACGAGGCGATATTCCTGCCCCTGCAGCTTCTGGAAAAAGGCGATGCTGCCCTTGCCCGACAGGCCGGCCTTGGAAAGGAACAGCGCGCCGGCCTGGTCCGCCCGGCTTTCCTGATCGCGGGTGAAGGCCAGGAACCGCCCCTGCGCCGCGGCGGTGCCCAGGCCCAGGATCGCCATCCCGGCCTCCCCCGCGCCCGCCGCCACCGCCAGCGCCGCGCCCACCAGCGACAGCAGCGAAATTTTCGTCGCCGGCCCCGCCCCTTCGCCAAAGCGGACATTGTGGCCGCCGGCGATATGGCCCAGTTCGTGCGCGATCACGCCCTGCAGCTCGTTCACATTGTCGGCCGCGATGATCAGGCCGCTGTGGATGAACACATTCTGCCCGCCGGTGACGAAAGCGTTGATGCTGGGATCACCCACCAGCACGAACTGCACATTGCGCGGATCCAGCCCGGCGCTGGCCACCATGTCGCGGCTGATGTCGCGGAAGAACGCCTCCGTCTCCGCATCGCGCAGGATCGCCTGCGCCGCCGCCGGGCGGGGCAGCAGGGCAAGGGCAATCGCCAGCAGGCCAGCAAGGATGCGCATGGGTGTTGGCGTTGCGTAGCACGGTTTAACCGGCGGTGAAGAGGGGAAGGCAAGCCTCCGGCGGGCAGGGTCGCAGACCCTGCACCCGTTCAACATCCTGGTTGATGTTGGGAAGAGAATCGCAATGCGATCCCCTTGCAGAACGCTGCAAGCGCAACGCGACCCCGGATATCGACTCCAAGAGCGATGTTACAAAGTTATTGGTCAGCCTGCTGCCAAGGAAGTCGCCGCGTCGATATCCAGCACGTGCCGACCATCATGCTCCAGCTTGCCACGATGTCGATCAACGCGAGGCCCTGGACCATGGCTTTTGACGGCAACTCACGCTCTCCAACAAAATCGCGCGCCAAATAAAGCAGAAAAAAATGAGCCAATCCAAGCCCGAAGACTGTGGGCCAAAACCAATTTGAATACCGAAAACGCCAGAACGGAGAAACTCCAAATGTGACTGCAAAAACGCTACCCGTTACCCAAAAATACTGACTTGTGTAGCCATAGCTACCGATGAAGATCAGCCCGCAGATCCAAATAAAAAACAAGCCAAACGCAAGGAGCATCTTTTTCCACCATGCCATCATCGGTGGGCCTCCTAGATTTCCTGCTTACAACTTAAAGGCTGACAGTTAGGCGTCAAGTTCCGTCTTGGTTTGACATGCGCCGGCCAAAAACAAACGGGTGCAGGGTCTGCGACCCTGCCCGCCGGAGGCCACCCCTTGCTACGCAGCGCGCAGCGCCCGCGCCCGGCGGCGCTGGACGGACGATCCCAGCCCCAGCGCCTCGCGATATTTGGCCACCGTGCGCCGCGCGATGTCGAAGCCTTCGGCGACGAGCAGTTCGACCAGCTTGTCGTCTGACAGCACATCATCGCCTTCGGCTGCGATCAGGCGGGCGATGCGGTCCTTCACCGCCAGCGCCGATGCCGCCTCCCCGTCGCCGGAGGCCACGCCAGAGGAGAAGAAATATTTCAGCTCGAACTGGCCGCGTTCGCACAGCAGATATTTGTTGCTGGTGACGCGGCTGACGGTCGATTCGTGCATCTCGATCAGATCGGCGACCTGGCGCAGGGTCAGCGGTTTCAATTGGCTCACCCCGTGCTCGAAGAAGCGCTGCTGCAGGCGCACGATTTCGGTGGAGACGCGAACGATGGTGCGGGCGCGCTGGTCGAGTGCGCGCAGCAGCCAGTTGGCGCTGGCCACGCATTCGTTGAGGAAATGGTGCGTCGCCTTGTCGGCCCCGGCGGCAAGTTCGGCCTGATAGTTGCGATCGATGATCAGCCGCGGCAGTGTCGCCTGGTTCAGGCTGATCTGCCAGCCGCCATCCGGCCCGCGCGTCACGAACACATCAGGCACCACCGGCGCTGCCGTTTCGCCGGAATAGCGCAGGCCCGGCTTGGGATCATAGGCCTTCAGCTCGCGGATCATGTCGATGATGTCGTCGCGGTCCACCCGGCACAGCCGCATCAGGCCGGCCATGTCACCGCGCGCCACCAGATCAAGATTGCGCAGCAGCATCAGCATCGCCGGATCGCAGCGATCAGCGGCGCGGGCCTGGGCGATCAGGCATTCCGACAGGCTGCGCGCGCCGACGCCAACCGGATCGAACATCTGGAGCCGCGCCAGCACCGCTTCCACTTCGGCCGGGGTGACCTCCAGCCGGTCGCAGATCTCCTCCACCGGTTCGACAAGATATCCGGCGGCATCGAGCCCATCGATGATGAAGCGGGCGATGGCGAGATCGCGGCCATCGAAGCTGGCGGCAGCCTGTTGTTCCAGCACCTCCGACAGGCAGATGGCCGTGTCGGCAAATCGCTCGAAATCGGTGCCGTCGTCCTCGCTGCCGCCCTGGGCGGCGCGCTCCCCCCAATCGGCGGGCTGGTCGCTGGCGCAATCATGGTGGAAACGTTCGCCGGTGTAATCGCTGTCGAGCGGGCTGTCGCCGCTGCCGATTCCACTGCGCAGCAATTCTTCCAGCCCGGCGCTGCTGTCGTCGGTGATCGGCGCGGGGGCTTCGGGCGCGGCATCTATGCCGCCGGCAAAGTCCGGCTCCCCCGGTTCGGCGGCATCGCCGCTGGCCAGCAGCGGGTTGCGCTCCAGCTCTTCGGCGATCCAGCCTTCCAGTTCGACATTGGTCAGCGTCAGCAGCTTGATGGCCAGCTGCAGCTGCGGTGTCATCACCAGCTGCTGCGATTGCCTCAGTTCAAGGCGCGGCCCCAACGCCATCTCAGCCGCCCCGGGCCGTCCCGATATGTCGGCGTGCCGGCATCACAGGCTGAAATCTTCGCCCAGATAGACGCGGCGCACCGTCTCATCGGCGACCAGCGCTTCCGGCGTGCCTTCGAACAGCACGCGGCCATCATAGATGATGCAGGCGCGGTTCACGATTTCCAGCGTCTCGCGCACGTTGTGATCGGTGATCAGCACGCCGATGTCACGCGCGCGCAGCTGCACCACCAGGGCGCGGATGTCGGCGATGGAAATGGGATCGATGCCGGCAAACGGTTCGTCGAGCAGCATGATCGACGGGTTGGCGGCCAGGGCGCGGGCGATTTCGGCGCGGCGGCGCTCCCCGCCCGAAAGCGCCATCGCCGGCGCGGCCCGCAGCCGGGCGATGTTGAATTCGCCCAGCAGTTCTTCCAGCCGGGCGGCGCGCGCTGCCTTGTCGGGCTCCGCCACTTCCAGCACGGCCATGATATTCTGTTCGACGGTCATGCCGCGGAAGATGGAGGTTTCCTGCGGCAGATAACCCAGTCCCAGCGCCGCGCGGCGGTACATCGGCAGGCCGGTGATATCGTGCCCGTCGAGCAGGATGCGCCCGGAATCGGGCATGGCCAGGCCCATGATCGAATAGAAACAGGTGGTCTTGCCGGCGCCGTTGGGGCCCAGAAGGCCCACAACCTCACCGCGGCGCACCGAAAGCGACACGTCGCGCAGCACAACGCGCTTGTCGTAACGCTTGCCGATCCCGTCCACCGACAGGCCGCGCAGCACGCCGCCATCGGTGCCGCTTGGCGGTTCCATCACCTCAACCCCGGTCATTCTGGCGGCCATGTTCGACTCATCTCCCGCCAGTTGGCGCGATAATTGCATGAATATGCCAAACTACCGTGAAAACCCCATGTCGCCAAGGCATGTTGGCGGCAGAAGCGCGGAAATCTTGTTGCCATTCCGGTGCTTTCCGTGGACACGCGGGCCCTGGGCTGAGGAGTGGCGATGATCATGCAGGATCCGGCGATGCTGGCATTGCTGCTGGGCGCGGGGCTTTGGGCCGGCACCCAGAACGCGCTGGCGGGGGGCGGCAGCTTCATCACCCTGCCGGCGCTGATCGCGGCCGGCCTTGATCCCAAGCTTGCCAACATCACCTCCACCATGGCGCTGTTTCCCGGCCAGATCACCACCGGCATCGCCGGCCGCAAGCTGGTGGCGGGGGCTGAGCGTCTTTCGTTCAAGGTGCTGGCCGGCATCGCGCTGGCCGGCGGCGTGGCCGGCGCACTGCTGCTGAACGCAACGCCCACGCGGGTGTTCGCCGCCATGGTGCCGTGGCTGGTGCTGCTGGCCACCGCCGTGTTCGCCTGGGGCAGCTTTGGCCCGAAGAAATCCGGCGACACGCCGCCACCGCCCGCGTGGGTGACCATGCTCACCCAATCGATGATCGGCGTTTACAGCGGCTTCTTCGGTGGCGGCGCGGGGATCATGACGCTGGCCAGCCTGACCATCGCCGGCCTGCCGGTGCGCAACGCCGGCGGCACCAAGAATGTGCTCGTTTCGCTGTCGAACATGACGGCGGCGCTGATGTTCGCCATTACCGGCAATGTCGCCTGGGGCCACGCACTGGTGGTGGGTGCCGGCGCCATGGCGGGCGGCTGGCTGGGCGCCAGGCTGCTGGCGGTGGTGCCGGAACGGGCGCTGAAGATCGCCGTGATCATCATCGGCCTGGGGCTGACACTGGGGCTGTTCGCGCGCGGCTGATGCTGTTACGCTTCCACCCAGGGTCGTTGAATTGCGCTGGGGGGTGGCAATGGTCCCGTTTGTCAGATTGCGATCCTGTGTCCTGCTTGCGGCCCTGCTTCTGGCCGGCTGCGGCGGCAATTTCAGCACCGCCTACCGGCTGCGCTCGATCAAGCCGGCTGCCTCCGCCATCGCCACCATGGACGCCAAGCAGCGCAATGTGCTGATCGTGCAGCGCGGCAGCGACGTGGCCCGCATGTGCGCCGAACCCAGCCCCGATGTGTTTTCGGTGTTCGCGCAGTCGCTGGGCGGCGGCGTGAAGGGCGGAACCAGCGGCCCGCAGCAGGTGGAGGCCGCCGCCAACTTCGCCCTCTCCCGCGCCGAGAACGGCGCCACCATCAGCCGCACCCAGACCAGCAATGTCGTGCGCGAGATGCTGTACCGCACCTGCGAGCGTTATCTGAACGGGGCGATCGGCGCCGAACAATTCGCCATCCAGGCCATCCGCGATCAGCGCATGGTCGTCTCCATCCTGGCCATCGAACAGCTCACCGGCCTGCTCGCCCCGCCGACCGTGATCCTGCGCGCCGACGCCAAGGCCACCAGCGACAAGCCCGATGGCCCGGCCACGGCCACCACCGGCGGTGAAGGCACGGTGGTGCCCGGCCCCACCCGGCCATCGGATGCGCAGATCACCGCTGTCACCGATTCGGTGCGCGCCATCGTGGACAAGGCCTATGGCCAGGATGAATTCCTGCTGTTCTGCATCGGCCATATGGACAGCACCGAGAAATCGGCGCTGGCCGAAGCCTGCACCCGTTATGTGGTGGGCGAGGTGGACCTGCTGGCCAAGACGCGCAATCTGCCCAGCTATCAGCGCACGCTGCAAGGCGTCGCGGTGCGCGAATCCGGCGATTTCGATCGCTTCTGGTCGCGCATCGTCGATCCCGCGACCGGGACGTCGGATGTCGCCAAGGTGAAGGCCGCGATTGCCGGCCTGGCCGGCGGCAGTGCCCAGCTGATGCCCGCCATCCTGCAGGCGATGCAGGCCGCACCGCTCAGCCGCGATGCGATGCTGGGCAATTTCCACAATCTTGCGCCCGTGCAGCAGCAGGCGCTTGGCAAGGGGGACGCCGGCTGATGGCGATGATCTATGTGCTTTATGGAGCCGATGCGGCGGCGCTGCAGGCTTTGGCCGACAACCGCAATGCCACGCTGATCCCGGGTACGGTCACGCCGTTCGACGGCCTGGCCGACGATAATGATGGCAGCAATGGCACCAATCCGGTGCTGGCCGTGGGCGGCAGGGGCGTTGTCGCGCTGGCGCGGGTGAACGGCTGACGCGCGCGGGCCGGGCGGCGGCTAGCGCCGCTGGCCATATTCGTCGATCAGCACCTCGCGGCGGCCGACATGGTCGGGCTGGCTGACGAAACCGTCCTGCTCCATGCGCTCGATCAGGCGGGCGGCGTTGTTGTAGCCGATGCGCAGCTGGCGTTGCAGGAAGCTGGTGCTGGCCTTCTGCGCCTTGGCGATGATGTCGATGGCCTGGGCATAGACGTCGGCCTCGTCATCGCCGCTGCGCCCGCCGGTCAGCCCGGCGCTGGCCAGATCGAGCTGGCCGTCCAGATCAGCCGGCTCCTCGGTGACGGCGTCGAGATAGTCGGGTGCCCCTTGCGCGCGCCAGAAATCGGCCACCGCCTCCACTTCGCCATCCGAAACGAACGGCCCGTGCACGCGCACCAGCTTGCCGCCGGCCATCCACAGCATGTCGCCCTTGCCCAGCAGCTGTTCGGCGCCTGGTTCGCCCAAAATCGTGCGGCTGTCGATCTTGCTGGTCACCTGGAAGCTGATGCGGGTGGGCAGGTTCGCCTTGATGACGCCGGTGATGACATCCACCGATGGCCGCTGCGTCGCCATGATCAGGTGGATGCCGGCGGCGCGCGCCTTCTGTGCCAGGCGCTGGATGAGGAACTCCACCTCCTTGCCGGCCGTCATCATCAGGTCGGCCAGCTCGTCCACCACCACGACGATCAGCGGCATCGGCTCGAAATCGAGCACTTCCTCCTCGATGATCGGCATTTCGGTTTCCGGGTCCCACCCGGTCTGCACGCGGCGCACGAAGGGTTTGCCGGCGGCCTGCGCCTCTTTCACCTTCTGGTTGAAGCTGGCGAGGCTCCGCACGTTGAGCTCGCTCATCTTGCGATAGCGGTCTTCCATCTGCTCCACCGCCCATTTCAGGGCGCGGATGGCTTTGGGCGGATCGACGACGACAGGGGCCAGCAGGTGCGGGATCCCGTCGTACATCTTCAGTTCGAGCATCTTGGGATCGATCATGATCAGCCGGCACTGCGCCGGGGTCATCCGGTAGAGCAGCGACAGGATCATGGCGTTGAGGCCGACGGACTTGCCCGAACCGGTGGTGCCGGCGATCAGCAGATGCGGCATGGGTGCGAGATCGGCGACCACCGGCCCGCCGGCGATATCCTTGCCCAGCACCAGCGGCAGGGTGACCGATTTGCTGTCGAAATCGGCGCTGCCGAGCAGTTCCGAAAGCGACACCGTCTCGCGCACCGCATTCGGCAGTTCAATGCCGATGACATTCTTGCCCGGCACCACCGCCACGCGGGCCGATTGCGCGCTCATCGAACGGGCGATGTCGTCCGCCAGGCCGATGACGCGGCTGGCGCGGATGCCTGGCGCCGGCTCCAGCTCGTACATTGTCACCACCGGGCCGGGGCGCACTTCGCCGATGCGGCCGCGCACGCCGAAATCTTCCAGCACGGCTTCCAGCAGGCGGGCATTCTGCTCAAGGGCGGAGGCATCGATGCGGGCGCGCGGGCTTGATGGCGGCGGCGCCAGCAGATCGAGGCCGGGCAGTACCGCGGCATCACCCAGATCGAGCGATTTCTGCTTGTCGCGCGCGGTGCGGTCGCGGGCCGGGCGCTCGGGCTTTTCGGCCCGGTCCAGCACCACCACCGGGCCGGGTTCGGGCACGGCGGGCGCTTCGGCAGCGCGCTCGCGCGGGCGGCGCGGTGGCGGCAGGCTGATGCTGCCGGGCTCGGCCGCCTCCGCCTCGCCGCCCCACAGGCCGGCAACAAAGGCAAAGGCCTCCGTCACCGTGTCGCGGCTGATGCAGCTGCCCCAGGCCAGCAGGGCCAGGCCAACCGGTGCCAGCAGGATCGCCAGCACCAGGCCCATCGACACCTCGGCCAGTTCGGGAATGGCTTCGGCGCTGGCAGCGACGCTGGCCAGGCCCTGGCCCAGCAGGCCGCCCGGCCCGGCCGGCGCGCCCAGATCGCCCAGACCCGATCCGCCCACCGCCAGCGACAGGATCATGGCGCCGGCGATGGTGCCACCCGCCATGCGCGCTGCCGGCACCGGCTCGCCGCGCGCCACCCGCCAGCCGGCCAGCACCAGTGCCGGGGCAAGCAGCAGCATCGGCCAGCCCGCCAGTTGCAGCAGCAGATCGGCCACGTGCGCGCCGGGTGCGGCCAGCGCATTGCCGGCCACCCGCGCGGTGGCGGTGTTGAACGAAGGATCCGCCGGCGAATAGGTGACCAGGGCCAGCAAAAGGGCGATGCCAGCCATCCCCAGCGCGCCTCCGGCCGACAGGCGCACGGCCTGCCGCAGCGCCATGCTGATCGCCACGCGCAGCCGCACCAACCAGGCCGGCGGGCCGGGGACGCTGCGTTTGGGGGCAGGGTCTGCCCGTGTGGCCATGGCCCGTTCGCCTTCTGGATGGATTGCCGGATCGTTGCGTCGCAGGCCCGCTGTTCACCATTTGGGCGGAGTTGCAAAATGAATCAGGGCCGGTTGCCGGTCAAGGAAAACTGCCGCCGCCGCCGATCAGGACATCATGTCCCGCTTGGGGGAATCGTCCATCTCGGCTAACGGGAAGGCATGAACGCCCGAGCAGACGTGATCATCATCGGTGGCGGCCTTGTCGGCGCCACGCTGGCGCTGGCGCTGGCCAGGCACGAGGTGACGAGCATCGTCGTCGATGCGGCCGACCTTGATACCACCACGCTGCCGGCCTTCGATGGCCGCGCGACGGCAGTGGCCAGCGCCTCGGGCCGGATGCTGCGCGCGCTGGGCCTGGGCCATATCCTCGACACCCACGGCTGCCCGATCCGCGAAATCCGGGTGACGGACGCCGCCCACCCGCAGTTCCTGCATTTCGACGCCGGTGAGGGCAATGATCCGCTCGGCACGATGGTGGAGAACCGCTGGCTGCGCACCGGCCTGTTGGAGGCCGTGCGCGCCTGCCCGGAAGTGACGCTGCTTGCCCCCGTCACGGTGGCCAGCCTGGTGCGGGATGATCATGCCGCCACGCTCACCCTTGCCGATGGCCGGGTGTTTGCGGCCCCGCTGGTGGTGGCCTGTGATGGCCGCCGCTCCGCCACCCGCGATGCTGCCGGCATCCCGATCGCGACCTGGCAATATGATCATGCCGCGCTGATCACCATGGTGGCGCACACGGTGCCGCACGGCAATGTCGCCTGCGAGCTGTTCTACCCCTCCGGCCCGCTGGCGCTGCTGCCGATGACCGATACCGAGGATGGCCGCCCGCGCACTGCCATCGTGTGGACGGTGGACCGCAAGCATATGGAGGCCGCCAAGAAGCTGGGGCCGAAGCAGCTCGCCGCCGAAATCGCCGCGCGGGTGGATGGCACGCTGGGCGAGGTGGAGGTGATCGCCAAGCAGGCGGTGTGGCCCCTGGGTTATCACCACGCCGCGCGCTACACCGACAACCGGCTGCTGCTGCTGGGGGATTCGGCGCACGGCATCCATCCCATTGCCGGCCAGGGCCTCAACATGGGCTTCCGCGACGTCGCGGCGGCCGCCGAAGTGCTCACCAACGCGGCGCGCAGCGGCCTCGATCTCGGCAGCCCCGATGTGCTGGCGCAGGTTTCGGCGTGGCGGCGCTTCGACAACAGCCTGGTGTGCGCGGTGACGGACAATCTCAACCGCCTGTTCGCCATCCCCGGCCGCGCCCCCAGCCTGGTCCGCCGCTTTGGCCTGTCCACCGTGGAGCGCCTGCCGCCGCTGAAGCGCTTCTTCATGAATCAGGCCCGCGGCGAAACCGGCAAGCTGCCGGCGCTGCTGAAGGGTGAACTGGTCTGACCGGCGGATTTGTGGCATAAGAATGCCATGGCGACTGCCCACAAAAGCCTGATGCTGCCGGACGAGACGCTGGCCCAGATCGACGCGCTGGTGTCGGCGGGTCATGCGGCGGATCGTACGTCGGTCGTTGCCGACTTGGTGGCGCGCGAGCTGGCGTTTGCGGCCAAGCGCAGGGACCTTGATGCGGCCATCGACGCGGGTATCGCGAGCCCGAGCAGCGGGGCCAGCCTGGACGACATCCTGAACGACGCCCGCCGCCGGCATGGCCGTCCTTGATGTCACCAGCGCCGCGCGCGCTGATCTTGATGCCCTGATCGACGACGGTGCCGCGCGTTTCGGCCCTGATGCCGCGTTGGCCTATGCCGAAACGATTGCCACGGCCCTGCGCCGGCTGGAGACATTCCCGCAATCGGCGCCGGAAGTGGAGTGGCGTGCCGATGGTGTGCGCAAGCTGACCATCGGCCAGCATCTCGCCTTCTATCGGATCGAGGGCGATGTCGTCCGCATCCTGCGCATCCTGCACCAGCGCATGGAACCTGCCCGTCACCTCTGATCCGGCCTCCCACTATCCAGCATTGCTGGCGGGCGGCGCGCGCCGCAGGCTGGTGCCATGATCGATCGTGACGCGCTGCTCGAAAAATACCGCATCGAACGCGACAAGCGGCTGCGGCCTGAAGGCAACGCGCAATATGTGCGGTTGGCGACGCATTTCCCGCAGATGCTGGGCGATCCCCACACGCCGCGGCAGGAGCGCGCGCCGGTGCGCGATCATGTGCGCTTTGCCATGGTGGGCGGCGGTTTCGCCGGCCTGTGCACGGGGGCGCGGCTGGCGCAGGCAGGGATCACCGATGTCCGCATCATCGATGCCGGCGGCGACGTCGGCGGCACCTGGTACTGGAACCGCTATCCCGGTGCGCAGTGCGACACCGCCTCCATCATCTACATGCCGCTGCTGGAGGAAACCGGGCATATCCCGACCGAGAAATATGCCCACGCCCCGGAAATCCAGGCCCAGGCCCGCAAGATCGCGCAGACCTTCAACCTGTATGACAAGGCGCTGTTCCACACCGAGGTGACGGCCTGCACGTGGGACGAGGCGCGGCAGGTCTGGGTGATCGAGACCGACCGGGGAGACTGCTTCACCGCCGATTTTGTCGGCATCGGCACCGGGCCGCTGAATGTGCCGAAGCTGCCCGGCATTCCGGGCATCGAAAGCTTCCAGGGCCACCAGTTCCACACCAGCCGCTGGGATTATGGCTATACCGGCGGCTCGGCCGAAGGCGCGCCCATGGCGAATTTGGCGGAGAGGCGCGTCGCCATCATCGGCACCGGCGCCACCGCCGTGCAATGCGTTCCGCACCTGGCGCGCGATGCCGGGCAGCTGTTCGTGGTGCAGCGCACGCCCTCATCGGTGGACGTGCGCGCCAACGAGCCCATCGATCCCGATTGGTTCACGTCCATCGCCACCCCCGGCTGGCAGACGCGCTGGCTGGAAAATTTCGCCGGCAATGTCGGCATGGGCGGCGCGGCCGAGGATTGGGTGAAGGACGGCTGGACCGATCTGTCCCGCCGCATCCGCAGCCGGGTGATGAGCCTGCCGCCCGGCGAATGGACCCCGGCCAACATGATGCGCGCCTGGGAAATGGCCGATCACGAGAAGATGGAGGAAATCCGCACCCGCGCCGTGACCGTGGTCGAAGATCGCAAGACCGGGGAGGCGCTGCAGGCCTGGTATCGCCAATTGTGCAAGCGGCCCTGCTTCCACGATGCCTATCTGCAGGCGTTCAACCGGCCGAACGTCACGCTGGTCGACAGCGATGGCCAGGGTGTCAGCCACATCGACGAAAGCGGCCTGTGGGTGAACGGGCAGCATTATGCGGTGGACTGCATCATCCATTCCACCGGCTTCGAAGTCGGCACGCCGACGGAAGAGCGCGCCGGCTTTGATCCCGTGGGCAAGGACGGCGAGAGACTGTCGGACGCCTGGTCGGACGGCATGCGCACGCTGCACGGGCTGAACACCGCCGGGTTCCCCAACCTGTTCCTGGTCCAGTTCGCGCAGGCGGCGAACTTCATCGTCAACGTGCCGCACAACTGGATGGAAACCGGCACCAGCATCGCTGCCATCGTCCGCCACATGGGCGATGCCGGGTTGAAGACGGTGGATGTCGAACCGGCGGCGCAGGCGGCCTGGGTGGAGTTGCTGCTCTCCGGCCCCGGCATGATGATCAACAACCCCGATTGTACACCCGGTTACTACAACAACGAAGGCCAGCCGGCGGACGACAAGGCCAAATATGCCGTGGGCTATCCGGCCGGGCCGAATGCCTTCTTCGCCCACATGAAGGGCTGGCGGACGGACGGAGCGTTCAAAGGGCTGGTCTTCACCCCGTCGGCGGCATGAATTCGCGGGCGGCGTCGGCGAGCAGGATCGGCACGCCGTCGCGGATCGGATAGGCGAGGCCGGCGGTATCGTTGACCAGCTCCTGCCGTTCGCGGTCGTAACGCAGCGGCTGGCGCGTCTGCGGGCAGACCAGGATCGCCAGCAGGCGCGGATCGAGGGCGGAGCCGCCCATTATTGCAGGCTGCCGCTGCTGCCGGAGCCGACGGCAAAGCTCATCAGCGCCGCCAACGTCTGCGTGCGCTCCGCCAGCGTCGGGGCTTCCAGCAGCGCCTGTTTTTCGGCCGGATCGAAAGGCAGCGCGCCGGCCAGCGCCGTCACCAGGCCTTCGTCGTCGGCGGACTGCACCGCCTCCCAATCGGCGGCAAGGCCGCGCGCGTCGAGATAGGGGCGCAGCGCGTCTTCAAGGCTGGCCCGGGTGGCGGGATCAAGCGCTTCACTGTCGTCGCGATCGTCGGCAAAGCCGTGATAATCGGTCATCACCTGGCGATAGGGCGTGCCGCGCTCCAGCTCCGCCCCTACCCGGAAGCGGCTGACGCCGACCAGCGCCATCAGGATGCGGCCATCGTCGGTCTCGCGATACTCGCTGATGCGGCCGAGGCAGCCGACGCGGTAAAGCGGCGGCGGATCGCCGGCACCCTTGGGCTGGATCATGCCGATGATGCGGTTGGCAGCGCCGGTGGCGGCCATCGCATCCTTCACCATGGCCAGATAGCGCGGCTCGAAGATGTTCAGCGGCAGCACGCCGCGCGGGAACAGCACCGCCCCGGTGAGCGGGAACACCGGCACGGTGGCCGGCAGCGGCACTGCGCTTTCGTCGTCGCTGTTCATGCCATTGGGCTCATGCGAACCAGACGGCGCGCAGCGCGGCGCGGGTCTTGACGCTCCACGGATCGGCCAGGCCGGCGGCTTCGAACATGGTCAGCAATTTCTGGCGGGCGGCATCCTCGTTCCAGCCCCGATCGGCCTTGATGATGGCCAGCAGATGTGCGGCGGCGGCATCGCGATCACCGCGGGCGGCGAGCGCGCCGGCCAGCTCGAACCGGGCGGCGTGATCGTCCGGGCTGGCGTCCACCCTGGCCTGCAGCGGGGCCAGCTCGTCATCGGCTGGCGCTTCGGCGGCCAGCGCCAGCGCGGCGCGGGCGCGGATCACCATCTCGTCCTTCGAATCGGCCGGCACCGGCTGCAGCGCGGCCTCGGCGGCCTCGATCTTGCCGCCGGCGAGCAGGGCCAGCGAAAGCCGCGCGACCAGATCATGGCGCTCGGGCAGCTCCTGCACCAGCGCGGCCAACATGGCGGCGGCATCGTCGTGGGCGCCGGCGGCGGTCGCTTCGTCAACGGCGCCCAGCAGCGTGGCGATCTGTTCTTCCAGCGCCGCCTCGTCATCGCTGGCCGGCACGCCCGCCAGCAGGCGATCGACGAACTGGCTCAGCTCGCGTTCGGGCAGGGCGCCCTGGAAGCCATCGACCGGGCGGCCATCCAGGAAGACATAGACGGTGGGGATGGACTGGATCCGGAACTGGGCGGCCAGTGTCTGGTTCTTGTCCACGTCGATCTTGACCAGCTGCACCTTGGGCGCGCGCGCGGCGACGACCTTTTCCAGCAGCGGCCCCAGCGTCTTGCACGGGCCGCACCATTCGGCCCAGAAATCAACCAGCACCAGCGCGGTCTTCGACGCTTCGATCACATCGCGGCGGAACGCCTCGATGCTGGCCTTTTCGGCGGCGGGGTTGGGAAGAGTGGCCAAGGCAAATGCTCCGGATGTTTGTGCCCATATGGGGGTGCGGCGGGCGGTTTGCCAAGACGGCGCATCGGCGCACGTAAAGGCAAAAAAGCGCTTGCCCCGCTCAAGCAACGGCGCTAATTGCCCGGCTCCCGGCGACGGGTGAGCGGGTGTAGCTCAGGGGTAGAGCGCAACCTTGCCAAGGTTGAAGTCGAGAGTTCGAATCTCTTCACCCGCTCCAGTCGCTGTAGGGATTTCAAGGGGTTACCCGAACCCTGTTCCCAAGAATCCGAAAATAGACGATATACGTATCATATACGGATATCCCGATTCGGAGATGAGTTTTGGGAAAATCGGGTCACAACGATCCCACATCGGAAGCGGACCTCACCACTGACACCACTGGTCGTCGGGTGAGAAACATCTTGAAATCCTTAACCTTCCGGGACGGCGGGATCTACCTGTTCCTCCGGGGGGACTACAAAACTCCCATTTGGTTCTGTCGGATCAAGGTCCCCGGAATGAAGGGATACATCTACCGGTCCACAGGGACCTCGGATGAACACCAGTCCTACAAGTTCGCTGATGACCTCTACCATCGTCAGTTGGTCAAGGTTCTTGGTGGTGAAGTTAAAGGTACTAAGGTCACTATCGGGATCGATTCCTACCTGGATCGTTTTGAGAGTGATGAACGACTGTCAGTCAAGTACCGGATTTTTCTCCTGAAACGGGTTAAACCACATCTAAAAAACATTACCTTTGAGGATCTTAGTACCTCCACAATTTCCAAACTGACTGATGATCTCCGGAAGGGAACCAAGACAGGGTCGATGTCCCCAAACACGGTCAAACGGGTTCAAAACGACCTTCGACATTTCTTCCGCTGGTGTGTGGAAGAGGGATATCTGAAGGACATTCCGAAGTTCCCACGGATCAGTGGGGAACAGTCTCGCCGTCCTCATTTTGATGAAGGAGAATGGAGAAAAATCGTCCGTTATCTTCGTGAATTCCTGAAGGTCACTAACAAGAAAATCCTACGGGAACGGACGATGTTGGTGAACTACGTTCTAATCCTATCCAACACCGGGATCAGGGTCGGGGAAGCGAGGACACTAAAGTGGAGGGATGTCCGTGAGGTAGACGGAAATATCATTCTCATCGTGAACGGAAAGACAGGTATCCGTGAAGTTGTCTCTCGAACCCCTGATGTTAGAGACTATTTCCGTCGAATATATGATCTTAGAATGAATGAGATGGGTGAAAAAATCTTATCTCCTGACAGTCTCGTTTTTTGTCATCCTGACGGTTTAGAGATCGGGTCATTCAGGAAATCGTTCCAGACCCTTTTGAAAGATTGTAAGGTCGAGAAGGATTCCTTCGGTCGGTCCCGAACGATCTACTCCCTACGTCACACGTACGCTACGTTCCGACTTCATGAGGGGGTCAATCACTACGTCCTGTCCCGGAATATGGGGACGTCCGTGAAGATGTTGGAGGACTACTACGGTCACACCTCTAACATTACGATGTCGGACGAACTTACCAAATCTCGGACCCGGAAATCGACCGGGACCACCAGGGGGAAGAAGTCCGAGAAGGTCGATTCCACGTTTGGGTGGTTGAAGTTCAAGGTGACATCAGGACCCGACCCCGAGACCGATCCAAAACCCAAGGTTCGACGGACCACCAAACGGACACCTCAAATCTCCGACCCATCCTTTGTGGACCTTATGACCGAGTGACCGGACCCCGGTGACATCAACCGAAAGGAGATGTCACATGGAGTTCAAGTTTGTTCCGAACCAGAAACCGGGGAAGGTCGATGTGACCACCCTCCGTCGTCAGAAACTGGTTCGTCGGATCGACCAACAGGTCGGGTTCGTCCGGTCGATGATCGAAGGTCACAATCCCCGTGGATCGTGGGTCTGGATGGATGAGACCGGAACCTACTTCGTCCCCATCAAATACGGTCGCCACAGCCTCGAACTGAAGAAGGAGATGTTCTCGGTCCAATGTCAGGACCTGGACGAGGTTGAACATGTCCTGTGTACGTTCCGAGGGATGGTCCTCAACGGTGATCTGGACGACCACCTCACCAAGACCTCCACGGAAATCCGGAAACGGTTTGGAAAGTGACCACTCCCGTTGTCGATCTTGGTCCGGTCAGACCAGATCGACAACCCTTCTCTGACATTCGGTGTCGTAGTCGATGTACCGTTGTGTCGTCTGGAGGTTCTTGTGACCGACCATGACCTGAACGTCCCGGAGTGATCCTCCAACGTGTCCGATCTTCCGGGACGTATTGGTAATGAACGTTCGTCGACCTGAATGGGACGAACACCCGACGAACCCTACCTCCCGGTACCACCTCTGAAACATATTCACGACCGACTGGGGAGAGGTGTGATCCTGTCTCTCCGTCCGGACCAGATGACCGGTGTGGATATCGAAATCCTGAAACTCCCGGTGTTCCATCAGGAGGTCATGAAGGGATTGTTTCAGAATCCGGTTGAGGGGGATCACCCTCCCGGACTTTCCCTTTGAAACCTCATTGGTCAGATTGATCGTGTCCCCGACCTCACCGTCTGGACCGACCACCATCGACCACCTCAATCCTGAAATCTCCTTCGACCGGAGACCGGACTTCACCGACAGGAGGAAGATCACCCGGTTCCGGAGACCATTCCTCCGACCGGACAGGTACGAGACCATCACCTCGACCTGTTTATCCGTCAGGACCTTGGACTGTTTCCCAATCGACATACCGACTTCGAACCCATGATGTTTTCGGTAAAACCGGGGTCAACCTAATCGGTCCAAACGACAACGGATCATCCGGTTTCAAAATCGGTAGGTTTTCCGAGAGGTTATCGGGACTGATGACATAATCCCAATTTCATCATCAGTTTTGGAACCGGTGGATCGACATGGGAATGACCCCGTCAAGAATCGATTTCAAACCGTCCTGACGGACGAGTGAGGTCTGACGACCTCACTCCCCAGGACTCATTGGAATCGGTTCATACGTCCGTTCTATCGAGGTTCCTGTCGACCATCCGGATACGTTTCGATCTCTCCTTCAACACCGATCCTTGGTGGATGATGTAGTCCTCCATCATCTCGATCAGGACCGAGGTTCTGGTTCGACCACTGATCCGACAAACCCTGTCGAACCTGTCACGGGTGGATGTGGGAACATTGAAATTGGTAAGGGTGACACTCTCTATCAATCTGAATCTCCTTAATTTTTCTGACTTTTGGTAGATCGGATAAACTCCTTGAAACTCATCAGGGGTTTGGTCGGTCTCACAGGGGTTCTGGGTTTTATCTGATATTCTGGGGTACTTTTGACCAAATCATTGAAATATAAAATATACTGATCAATAATGTAATTAATCAGATCAGTCATTGATTGGTTTTTTAAGTTCGATATATCAACTAAAGTTTGTAGATTTTTGACATCAACGTCTATCTTATTTTTGTTCATATGTACTCCTTTGGATTATATTGTGATTTTATAGGGTATAGTAATCTATCAAGACCGATCGACATTTGACCGGTCAAGTGGGGTAATTCTGGAACGATTGGTGATTTGAAAGGGGTCTATACCCGACAATCAACGACAACCCCGGTCAGTGGGGGTTGTGACAGTTCAACCAGTCTATGGATTCACCGAAGTCAGGTTTGTCCCTCAACTTCGTGATGTAGTCGATCCAACCCTTGTCACAGGGTCGAATGTCGGTCTGGTCGTATCCCCAGACCGTGTCCCTCCATGTCATGACGACCATCGACGGGAACACCTCGAGGAGGTCGTCCCGGGGACAGTCCATGACCAGATGGTAGTGGAGACGTTTGGTTCCTCCCCCTTCCAGAACCGGGATCACTGGGAGTCGTTTCCCGAACCGACGGGAGGAGGAACCGTAGACCTGTTTGTTCAGGACATTGAGGAAGTGACGGAGGTTCTGTGAACCTTCTTCCGGGGTCAGAGTCACCACGTGACGTCCTCGGTCGTTATCGATCCAAATCCGTTGTTTCAGGGTCAAGGTCACACCGAACGGGTGGCTCCAGTGATCGATGTCGATCCACTGACGGACGGACTTTTGGAGGGAGAGACGGTTGGTGGTCACGGGATTCCTATAAAGAGAGGGGGTAGATCCCCTATTTATAAGAACCGGACCGTCCAGAAGGTGATCAAATCTCCAAACAACCTACGTCCACGAACGAATACCAGATTCGTGAGATAACCAAATCATGGACAGAGGGAATGGTTCTCACTGACATGATTGAGGTTAACATGACTGACTATTGTTACAATGAGATCATTTTTTATGGAAATAATTCTGATATAAACGACCTTTCAGATTTTCTGGGGGAAGATAATGGAGGTTTTAGTTTCCAAAAGATATGTCCTGAACCAGTTCAGAAAGATAGAGATTGGAACGGGTATGAGTGGAGGAAGGATAATTGGTCGACCAAGTGGGACTGTTGGGAGGTTAAACGGGAACTGATTGTCGATGGAATTTCTTATCTCCACATCAAATTCTGTTGTCCATGGAACCCTCCCTTCAAAGTCCTTGATAAAGTTTGTTCCTATTTCCCCGACATTTACGTAACAATGAGTGATACGAGGGAAAATGAAATTTACCGAACCTCTATCGTTGTAAGACACCCTCTACTGGGATGGTCCAATCTGTATGTTGAGAATTTTTCTGAAGATCATGATGATAAAGATCTTAAATACAGACATTATGAAAAATATCCATGCTACAAAGGTAACATTTTTAGGATAGTTTATGAAGAAATGATTACAGTCAAGGGTTTCTTGAAATCCCTACTACTGGTAAGTTTCCGAAGAGATTGGATCGAGAAAGCTATTTTTTTGTAAATCCAGACCCCTCTCCGGAGGGGTTTTTTTTGTCCAAATTTCAAGGAAACCGACCTCTCGACACAGACACCAGTATCTCTCGGGACCGTCTCAGTGACCGTTTGACCTGAGTTTTCTGATCCGGTGACACAACCGGATTCCCATTTCGATCAACATCCAACCGTCCTTGGAGGTAGTGGGGTTTCCACTGACTCCGGGGACGGTTTTCCATTTGGTCAATGATCGACTGACAGAACGAATGTCCGACCTTCGGTTTCCCTTGGTCCCTCCACAGTCGGTAGATGATCAGGTCTTCGTTGACCGTCCTCCCTCTGATTTCACCGGGGGACAATTCGTACTTCCCGAAACCGACTGAGGTGGATTTGACCGTCTCAGGATCGATCCCGAGTTCCTTCAACCGAGATTCCTGGGTCTCCACGATCAGACGTTTGATCTCATTCACCGTCTGAGTGACCGGGAGGTTCAATGGGACTGACAGGTTCAGGACGTTCGGATGGTTCTGGACCCTCTGGATCACCTCGACCCGAGTTCCCCCGAACAGGTGGGAATGGTCCCTCCACCAGTCGTCAAATCTCACTCCTCGACAGTCACCCCATTCCTCATAAAACGGGAATGTCTCCTCGAGGTTCGACTGGAGGTCCGGTTCGTCCAGACACAACCGGTAGTACTCGAACCATAACCGGATATGTTGTTTCCGGGATTTGACCACCGGATGTCTCATACCACCTCTCCTCCGGTCTGGGTGGTATCGGATCAGTGAGGTGTCGGAAAGTCTTGTTTCCCGCTGACCCGAGGACCCACAATCTGGTTCCTAAGGGAGTATAGGGGTGGACCGGATGACGATTTCAATCTCATCCCGGTACTGACCATTCAGGTCGTAAACATTCGATCTCCGGTCATTCGGGTCTGTCTGACAGATCACCACGCCGGTCTCTGTCAATCGCTTCAACGTCCCATAAAAGGTCGTACTGGAGTAGCGACTCTGTCCATACAGGTATCCAGCGGATACCTTCGGATTGTAAAAAACCGACAGGATGATTTCACATTCACAGGTCAGACACTTCGTTTTTGTCACCCGCTCGATGGTCCTCAAAAGGACTGTGATTGTCACCGATCCGACCCCCTGACGTTTCCCTTTCCCACCAGCTAGATTGTTGATTTTCCATAATAAACGCCAATATTTGACGACGTTTTATTACGTCGAATTACGAGATTGACGTTGTTTGACGCCAGAGAGATACAACACTCTGTTAGGAATTTATTAATTCCTATTACTGGGAAACTGTAAACTCCCATGGAGCAGGAACAGTAAAATGAAATTCATACTTTCTCTGATCATTTCATTCTCGATCATACATTTTTTATGCAATTTTAAAACGGCGGGAAGCGTAGTTCTCGCTATTATTTTTGCTGTTCTGTTACAAATAATTATTGATAGTGGGTATCGAGCAAGGTTACTTTGTAATATTCTGGAAGGTGCCGGCGTAGATCTCGACAAAATTATTCAATATCATATCGAAAATTCCGGTGATCCAGATTGTTGGGCATATAGACTGAAAAAGTCAGCGGAACCTGGTAGGTATTAACGATTGAACAGGAGACTTAGATGTCCATTGGAGCAGCAAATACTAGTGGCATGTGGGTTGTGGTGTACAATGAACGGGGTGTCGAATCTTTCCGAAAGAGTGGTCAGCTTGTAGGATACACTTCGTCTACAGTCACTATTGAACAAAATGGATGGTCAGTTACTTACGATGACCGTGGCGGTGAAAAATTTAGAAAGCGGAGATAAATAATATGTCCGTTTTAGATGATGTCAAAGAATCGCTTGAAAAACTTTATTTTGAATACAAGGTCGACGAAGATGGTGACATTTATGTTACCTCTGGACTGGAGATGCCATTCTGGATTTCAGTAACATCTGATGAAAAATACGTAAGGATTTTTACTTATGTCGTTGTTTCTGAAGATGCTGCTGAAGATGGTCTCAACCAATTGTCTAATGACATCAATGCGACGTACATGCCGAATTCTGTCTATCACAAAGATAGAAGATTGTGGTCGTCTTACTATCTTCCTGTCATTGAAGGTTTTCAGGAACGAACTTTTGTTGAGGTAATAAGGAAATGTATCTCAGGTTTCACATCTGGGGTTAGGACTCTCGACGAAAATGACCTGATCTCGTGATGTCGTAACAAGACCCACAATCATAACCTAACCCATTGAATCGAACTACCAAATATCCAAGACCACGGATATACGGATCATATACGGATTGAAATTAGGGTGATTTTATCCTGTAATTTCAATCTATTAAATATGACTTGAATCTTGCCAAGGTTGAAGTCGAGAGTTCGAATCTCTTCACCCGCTCCAGTCGCAGCCCGGCCCGTCCGCAACGCATTTGCGGACAGACCAGGGCAAGACCGGCAAGCGATCGAAAAGGCGACCCCCACCGGGTCGCCTTTTTCGTATCGTCTGACCCCGGATCAAGTCCGGGGCAGGCGGCGCGGCTTTGCCGCGGCGCATGAATCTGCTCACCGTGTTCGGCTTCGCCTGCTGGACGATTTTCGGCGTGCTGAAGGGCGAATGGGCGCTGATGATCCGCCTGCCGGAGCACAAGACCGTGGCAGTTGCCAAAATGCTGGAACCGGCTCCGGAATGACCCGCCGGTCGCGCATCAACCGCACAACAGCGGGCGACCGCCCGCCCGCGCGCGGCCGGGCTCAGGCGGCAATCTGTGATGGGCGCGGCAGTGCCGCATCCAGCCGTTGGAAGCTGGCCAGCGCCTGCCCCACCACCTGATCCATGTTGTAATAGCGATAGGTGGCCAGCCGGCCGACGAACCAGGTGGCAGGTTCGGCCCGCGCCATCACCTCGTAACGCTTGAACAGCGCCTCGTTCTCCGGTCGCGGGATGGGGTAATAGGGGTCACCTTCGGCGGTGGGATATTCATAGGTCAGCATGGTGCACGGGTGCTGCTGGCCGGTGATGTGCTTGATTTCGGTGATGCGGGTGTAATCCTGGTCCTGCGGATAGTTCACCGTGCCGACCGCCTGAAACTGCGCCTGCTGCAAGGTTTCGTGGCGGAACTGCAGCGACCGGTAGGGCAGCGCCCCGTGGACATGGCCGAAATAGGCGTCGATCGGCCCGGTATAGACCATGCGCGCCGGGCGCTCGCCGGCGGGGATGGCCAGCCCGTCCGTTTCCAGCATCACGCTGATGTTGGGATGATCCAGCATGCGGCGGAACATGGCGGTATAGCCCTGGGCCGGCATCGCCTGGAAACTGTCGGTGAAATAGCGGTCGTCGTCGTTGGTGCGTGTCGGGATGCGTGCCGTCACCGACCGGTTCAGCTCCGACGGGTCGAGGTCCCACTGCTTGCGGGTATAGCCGCGGAAGAATTTCTCATACAGCTCGCGGCCAATGGCGGCGACGACGACGTCTTCGGAGGTGACAATCGTCTCCACCGGCTCGGCGCGGGCGGCAAGGAAGGCGGCCACCCCGGCCTCGTCGAGAGTGAGGCCAAAAAGCCTGTTGATGGTGGTGCGGTTGATCGGGATCGGCACCAGCATGCCATCCACGCTGGCCAGCACGCGATGCTCATAAGGCCGCCATTCGGTGAACTGCGACAGATATTGCACGATGGCATCGCTGTTGGTGTGAAAGATGTGCGGGCCATATTGGTGATAAAGAATGCCATCGGCGCTGTGCCGATCATGGGCATTGCCGGCGATATGGTTGCGCCGGTCCACCACCAGCACCCGCTCACCGCGCACCCGCGCGATGCGTTCGGCCATCACGGCACCGGCAAAGCCGGCACCCACAACGATCCAGTCATGCATCTGCATATTCCACCTCGGTGCTGGCGATTTCGGCGATGTGGCCGCGCATCGCGGCCCAGGTGCTGTCCCACGACGAGGTGGCAAGGCGGGCGGCCACGGCGCGGCGCCAGGCCGGATTGGCGGCATCGGTGATCGCCTGATCGATGGCGGCCGCGAATTCCTCTGCGGTCGCGCCGATGCGGACGAGGCCGAGGGCGGCATAGGGATTGACGACATCGCGCACCGGGGTGGAGACCACCGGCAGCCCGGCGGCGAGATATTCCGGCGTCTTGGTCGGGCTGATGAAGCGGGTGGCGTCGTTCAGCGCGAACGGCATGAAGCCGCAATCCCAATGGTGCAGATAGGCCGGCAGCCGGGCATAATCGCGCCCGCCCAGCCAATGAATGTTGGGGCGCTGCGGCCGGGTGGCGGGATCGATCTTCACCACCGGGCCGACCATCACAAACTGCGAATCGCGCCGCAGATCGGCCAGCGCGCCAACCAGCGCCATGTCCATGCGCTCGTCGATCACGCCGAAAAAGCCGATGCGCGGATGCGGGATGGCGGCCAGATCCGCCGGTTCGGCTGCCGGCGCGGCCGGATCACGGCGGAAATGCGCGACATCGATGCTGGATGGCACGGCATGGATGTTGCGGTGGCGGTGGCGCTTGGCTTCGAACAGGCTGTGGCCGCCGGTGAAGACGACATGGGCGCGGGCCATCAGCTCGGCTTCCAGCCGGACGATGCGGCTGTCGGCCTGCGCGAACAGCGACAGCTCGTCCATATTGTCGTAAACCGTGACATCCGCGCCAAGATGGCGCGAGAATTCCAGCGCCATTGGCGTGTAATACCAGGCCACGGCCGGCACTTCGCCGGCGAGCAGGCGGGTGAGCAGGCCGGCCAGCACACCGTTGCGCTTTACCGCCGGCAGGCTGTCGGGCAGCAGCGGCGTTGCCACGGTGACACCCTTGTCGATGCGCAATTGCCAGCCGGGATCGTCACCGATGATCGTTTCCGGCTCCTCCACATAAAGCACGCGGTAATCGCGCGCGGCCCGGGTCAGCAGGTGCTGCGGCCGCTGGAACACGAAGTTCCAGCGCAGGTGCGACAGGCACACCAGCAGCGGCCGCCGATCCGTGCGGGGCTCGATATGGGTGGAAACGGCGCGGACAGACAGCGGCGCGCCGTCGGCAACGGCTTTCTTCTCCATGGGGTTCACCTTCAGCGGATGGCCAGGCAGACGTGCGCGACCATCGCCAACAATCGCCCCGGCCGGCGATTGTTCCCCCAGGGCCGGCGCCGCACCCCCTCGCGCACCCGGCGGCCAAGGGGCTGTTCGCCCATGAAAAACCGGGCCTGCGGAGGGCATCCCCGCAGGCCCGGCCAGCAATTCGCCTTTGGATCAGAGCGTCGCGCGCATCTCGGCAAACACACTCTGATCGGCGCGGACTTCGTCGTGCAGGTCGGCCACCAGCTGCCGTTCCTCGCCCACCAGATCATTGTCGTCGAGCGCGGTTTCGATGGCGGTCAGGAAGGCGCTTTCGCCGCGCTCGACCTCGGCCAGTGCCACCTTGGTGTCATCCTGCACCATGCGGCGCAGGTTGATGAACAGGCGGTGGGCGGCGCCGATGGCCGTGCCCTCCTCGCGCGCGGCGGGCAGGCCCGGCACGATGCTGGCAAAATCCGCGATCAGATCGGCGCGCTCGCGGGCGCGGTTGGCGAAAAACTCGGCGATGGTGGCGGAATCGGCGATCTCGGCCGCTTCCTCATAGCCCTTCTGGCTGTCGACCAGCATCTGATAGAGGTTTTCAAGGTCACGCGACGGCATGGGACTCTCCTGCTTTTGACATGGCGGCGACGCCGGCGCGGGGTTTCGTCCCGGCTGTCAGCGGCGGTAAGCGGCAAGCGGCCGAGATGTTCCCTGCCCCTGGCCCGGCCGGCACCCGCACGTCAGTCGATCGGCATCCGCATCGTCATGCCGTCGGGCGCGATCTGCACAGCATAACGCCGGTTGCCGCGCCGCGCGGTGGTGCGCCAGTGTATCCCCACCTTGTGGAAGATCTGCATGTCGGTGAAGCCTTCCCGGGCCAACCGCAGCCGCATGGCGGCATCGGTCAGCCGGTCAGGCCCGGCGAAAGATGCCGCCTCGATCCGGCCTGGCGCGGCCGCCGGCACGGCCATCGCGGCCATCAGCATCGTCGTGACCATTGCAGCCTCCTTCCCGCCATAGCGGTGCCAGCAGCGCAACAGTCAGCCGGAGATTTCGTTCCCTTCGCCGCACAAAATTTGCCGGCGGGCGGCGGCGGCGGCCGGAACACTGGCCGGCCAGCGCCGTTATGGCTGCTCCCCCAGCACAGGAGCCCGCCATGGCCGCCAAGCACGACGCCATCTCGATGTTGAAGGACGATCACCGCGAGGTGGAAGAGCTGTTCAAGCGTTTTGAGGACGCCACAACCAGCCGCCAGCAGCAAGCGCTGGCCAGCCAGATTGTCGCCGCGCTGCGCTTGCACACCCAGATTGAGGACGAGATTTTCTATCCCGCCGTGCGCGAGGCCATCGAAGAGACCGAGCTGGTCGACGAGGCCGAGGTGGAGCACGACAGCGCCAAATATCTGATCGAACAGATCGAAAGCGGTGAACTTTCCCCCGACATGTTCCGCGCCGCGGTGATGGTGCTGGGCGAATATGTGCAGCACCATGTCGAGGAAGAGGAAAAGGAGATGTTCCCCAAGGCGAAGAAGTCAAAGCTCGACCTCGTCGCGCTGGGCGAAAGCATGCAGGCGCTGAAAACCGAACAGGTGTGACCACAGGTGGCGGGGTCGCGGTCGTTTCGCCCCTCGACCGCGCCCCGCCGCCCCCGTAAATGAAGGTCATGCACAGCCACGCCCACCCGCAGCCGCTGGGCGGCCATGACCATCATGGGCATGGCCATGCCCACCCGACACCGGATTTCGGGCGGGCCTTTGCTGTCGGCGTGGTGCTGAACCTCACCTATGTCGCGATCGAGGCCGGCGCCGGCCTGTGGTTCGATTCGATGGCGCTGCTCGCTGATGCCGGCCACAATCTGTCGGATGTGGCCGGCCTGCTGATCGCCTGGGGCGCGATGACGCTGGCCCGGCGGGCGCCGTCGCCGCGCTTCACCTGGGGCCTGTCGCGCTCCCCCATCCTTGCTGCGCTGGCCAATGCGCTGATCCTGGTGGCGGCCTGCGGCGGCATCGCGTTCGAATCGCTGCATCGCCTGGCCAATCCGGAAGCGGTGTCGGGCGATCTGGTGATGGCGGTCGCCGGGGTCGGTATCCTCGTCAATCTCGGCACGGCGCTGATGTTCATGGCCGGCCGCAAGGGCGATGTGAACGTGCGCGGCGCTTATCTGCACATGATGGCCGATGCTGCGGTGTCGGCCGGGGTGGTGGTTGGCGGCCTTGTCATCCGCCTTACCGGCTGGACGCTGATCGATCCGCTGCTCGGTCTCGCCATCGCGGCGCTGGTGCTGCGCGGCACCTGGGGCTTGCTCACCGAATCGCTGGCGCTGGCACTGGATGCGGTGCCGGCGGGGATCGAGCCGGATGATGTGTCGCACTGGCTCGGCAATCTGCAGGGCGTCGATGCCGTCCACGATCTCCACATCTGGCCGCAGGGCACGACAGGGGCGATCCTGACGGCGCATCTGGTGATGCCGGGCGGCCATCCGGGGGACCGGGCGCTGGCCGATATCGCCCATGCGCTGCACCACCGGTTCAACATCGGCTATGCCACGCTGCAGGTGGAAACCGGGGCCGATCATTGCCGGCAGGCGCTGCCGGAAGGGCATGCCCACGCCCACTGATGCTTCTGCGGGTGGTAAGGCCCGGCGAGCGCCGATAAAAGGCGACCATGCGCATCATTGATCATTTCGTCGCCGGCCAGGCCGTTGCTGCCGGCACCCGCAGCAGCCCGGTTTATGATCCCAATTCGGGGCAGGTGCAGGCGGAGGTGCGCCTGGCGGGGGCCGATCTGCTCGAACAGGCAGTCGCCGCCGCGCGCGCCGCCCAGCCCGGCTGGGCCGCCACCAACCCGCAGCGCCGCGCCCGGGTGATGTTCAAGTTCAAGGAACTGGTGGAGGCGAATATCGACGCGCTCGCCCGCGTCCTCTCTTCCGAACATGGCAAGGTGCTGGCCGATTCGCGCGGGGATATCCAGCGCGGGCTGGAGGTGATCGAATTCTGTTGCGGCATCCCGCACGTGCTGAAAGGCGAATATACCCACGGTGCCGGGCCGGGCATCGACATCTATGCCTTCCGCCAGCCGATCGGCATCGGCGCCGGCATCACGCCGTTCAACTTCCCGGCGATGATTCCGATGTGGATGGCCGGCGTCGCCATCGCCACCGGCAACGCCTTCATCCTGAAACCGTCCGAACGTGATCCCACCCTGCCGCACATGCTGGGCGACCTGTTTGCCCAAGCCGGCCTGCCCGATGGCATCTTCAGCGTGGTGAATGGCGACAAGGAAATGGTGGACGCGATCATCCAGCATCCGGACATCGCCGCGATCAGCTTCGTCGGCTCTTCCGACGTGGCGGAATATATCCATGCGCACGGCTGCGCGCGCGGCAAGCGCGTGCAGGCGATGGGCGGCGCCAAGAACCACGCCGTGGTGATGCCGGATGCCGATCTCGATCAGGTGGTGCGCGATCTGGCGGGCGCGGCCTTCGGTTCGGCCGGCGAACGCTGCATGGCGCTGCCGGTGGTGGTGCCGGTGGGCGACGCGACGGCCGAGGCCCTGCGCGCCAAGCTGCTGCCCGCCATTGCGGCGCTGCGCATCGGCACCAGCACCGATCCGGACGCCGATTACGGCCCGGTCGTCACCGCCGCCCACAAGGCGCGCATCGAGCAGTATATCCAGATGGGCGTCGATGAAGGCGCGGAGCTGGTGGTGGATGGCCGCGGCTTCACCCTGCAGGGGCATGAAAGCGGCTTCTTCATCGGCCCCAGCCTGTTCGATCATGTGCAGACGCACATGCAGAGCTACAGGGAAGAAATCTTCGGCCCGGTGCTGCAGATCGTGCGCGCGCCCGATTTCGAAGCGGCGCTGGCGCTGCCCAGCCAGCACCAATATGGCAACGGCGTCGCCATCTTCACCCGCAACGGCCACGCCGCGCGCGAATTCGCGGCACGGGTGAATGTCGGCATGGTCGGCGTCAATGTGCCGATCCCGGTGCCGGTCGCCTATCACAGCTTCGGCGGCTGGAAGCGCTCCGCCTTCGGCGACATCGGCCAGCACGGCATGGAAGGCGTGCAGTTCTGGACCAAGCGCAAGACGGTGACCGGACGGTGGCCGGATGGCGGCGTGGGCGATACAGGAAGCGCCTTTGTCATTCCAACGATGGGGTGAGTGGAAAATGACCTTTGAGACCCTCCTCGTCGAACAGCATGATGCCGTCACGCTGGTGCGCCTCAATCGGCCGCAGGCGCTGAATGCGCTGAACAGCCAGGTGCTGGCCGATCTGATCGCAGCGTTCGCGGCCTATGATGCCGATCCGTCGCAGCGCTGCCTGGTCATCACCGGCAGCGAGAAGGCCTTTGCCGCCGGCGCGGACATCAAGGAGATGAGCGGGCAAAGCTTCGCGCAGATGTATGGCGGCAATTTCTTCGCCGGCTATGATCATGTCACTGCCACCCGCAAGCCGTGGATCGCGGCGGTTTCCGGCTTCGCGCTCGGCGGCGGCTGCGAGCTGGCGATGATGGCCGACATCATCATCGCCGCCGAAAACGCCAGGTTCGGCCAGCCCGAGATCAAGCTGGGCGTCACCCCCGGCATGGGCGGGTCGCAGCGGCTGGTGCGCGCCATCGGCAAGGCCAAGGCGATGGAAATGTGCCTCACGGGGCGCATGATGGACGCAGCCGAGGCCGAGCGTTCGGGGCTGGTGGCGCGCGTGGTGCCGACAGGATCGCTGCTCGATGAGGCGCTGAAGCTTGCCGCCACCATCGCCGGCATGGCCCCGCTCGCCAGCATCGCGGTAAAGGAAGAGATCGACGCCGCCTTCGAGATGAGCCTGAAAGAAGGCGTGCGCTTCGAGCGCCGGCTGTTCCACGGCCTGTTCGGCAGCGCCGATCAGAAGGAGGGCATGGCCGCCTTCATCGAAAAGCGCCCCGGCAACTGGACGGGCGGCTGATCAGCTTTTGAGGGCGCGCTTCACCGCGTCGGCATAGGCCGCCAGCAACTGCTCCAGCACCGCCGGGCGGCCCTTCGGCCCGGTGATCAGGCTGGTGTGGACATAGTCGCGCAGCCGTTGGTGCAGCGCGGCGGTGCGGCCCAGCGGCAGCATCGTCAGCATCGCCTCCCCCAGATCGACGACAAGGCCCTTGGCAGGCAGCGCATAATCATCGCCGCGCACCCGCACCGCCTCGATATCGGCGATCAGGGCCAGCTCGTCGTTGGCGGTCTCCAGCAGGCGCGCCGCCAGCGGCTCGGCCGTGCCACGCAGCAGGGTCTTCACCCGGTCGGACAGGAAATCCCGCTGGCCGAACATCAGGCTGGACGGGCCAAGCCGGTTGGCCTCCGCCTCGGCCCGGGCCACCACGTCAGCCGCCAGATCGGTGAAGGCGCGCACCGCCGCATCGCTGTGGCGTCGCCGCCAGGCGCGCAGATCGCCGCCGATCATGATGCTGTTGATGATCGCCCGCACGCGTGGTTCCTTGGCCAAAACGCAAGGCTGATTTGGCAATGCCGGCAGGGCATGGCAAGCCAGCGCAAACATCCGGGAACATGCAGCATGGCAGAAATCGCATTCATCGGGGTCGGCAACATGGGCGGCGGCATGGCGATCAACCTCGCCAGGGCCGGCCACAGCGTGCGCGCCTTTGATCTTTCAGCCGACGCGCTGGCGCGGGTGGCGGCGGGCGGTGGCAGCATCGCCGAATCGGCGGCAGCGGCGGCAGCGGGCGCTGATGCCATCGTCACCATGCTGCCCGCCGGCAGCCACGTGGGCGCCGCCTATGAAGGCGAATTGTTCGCCGCCGCGCGGGCCGACGCGATCCTGATCGATTGTTCCACCATCGATGTCGCCACCGCCAAGGCGCTGGGGGAGGCGGCAGCGGCGCGCGGCCTCGCCATGGTCGATGCCCCGGTGTCGGGCGGCACGGCGGCGGCCGATGCCGGCACCCTCACCTTCATGGTCGGCGGGCCTGACGGTGCGTTCGAACGCGCGCAGCCGATTCTGGCGAAGATGGGCAAGGCCATCATCCATGCCGGCGGGGCGGGGATGGGGCAGGCCGCCAAGATCTGCAACAACATGATCCTGGGCGCCACCATGATCGCCACCGCCGAAGCCTTCGTGCTGGCCGAGAAGCTGGGGCTGGACGCGCAGACCTTCTTCGACATCAGCAGCAAGGCCAGCGGCCAGAGCTGGAGCATGACCAGCTATTGCCCCGTCCCCGGCCCGGTGCCCACGTCGCCGGCCAACCGCGATTACCAGGGCGGTTTCGCCGCCGCGCTGATGCTGAAGGATCTGAAGCTGGCGATGGCTGCGGCCCAGGGGGTTGGTGCCAGCGTACCCATGGGCGCCGATGCCGCCAGCCTGTACCAGCTGCTGGTCAACAATGGCGGCGCCGGCACTGATTTTTCCGGCATCATCCGCCTGCTGCGCGGCGGTTGACAGGGCCCGGCGGCGCTGGTTGATTGCCCGTCAGGGTCGCGAAATCAGGGGAAGATCGTCGATGCGACGTGCCGTTTCCGCGTTGGCCCTGTTGGCCGCGCCTGTCCTTGCCGCCGCCACTGCCGCCACTGCCGCACCGCCAGTTGCCGCCTATGGCCAATTGCCCAGCCTGGGCGAATTTTCCCTTTCCCCCGATGGCACGCGCTTTGCCGCCATTGTCGGCAGCGACGAGGGTGCCGAACTGCAGGTGCGCAGCCTGGCCGATGGCGCGCTGGTGATGGCCAGCCCGGCCGGCCGCTATAAGCTGCGGGCGGTGCAATGGGCGGGGCCGGATTTTCTGGTGCTCACCATCGGCCAGACCCGCCAGATGAACAGCGACGATTTCATCATTGCCGGGCGCGGCGAATATTATCAGGCGCTGCGCTATGATTTCCGCGCCAAGGCGTGGAAGCGCCTGATGGAAAATGTCCCGCTCACCGGCAACACCATCAATGGGCCGCCGGTGGTGGTGATGAATGATGGCAAGCCGCAGCTGATCGTGTCGGGCTTTTCCATTCCGACCAATGCGGTGCTGCCCAGCGTGTTCCGCATCGATCTGGCCTCGGGCGGGGTGCGCGTGGTCGAACGCGGCAGCCCCGAAACCGAAGGATTTGTGATCGATGGCAATGGCGCTGTCGTGGCGCGATCCGAATACAACCAGAAGACCGGCGTGTGGAAAGTGGCGGCCAACCGCAATCCCGGCTGGGCCGAAATCTACCGGGAAACCGCACTGGTCGATTCGCCGTCATTGCTGGGGCTGGGCCGTACGCCCGGCACTGTGCGGGTGGAAACCCGCAAGAGCGGGGAATGGGAAATCCACGAACTGGCGCTGGCCGACGGCGCGTGGACGCCGGAGGAGGAGGCCGACGCCACCGGTGCCGTGAACAGCGACACCACGCAGGCGCCGATCGCCTATGCCACGCGGACAATGGCCGGTGTCGATTACCAGTTCATCGATCCGGCGGATGCCAGGTTGTGGCGCGGCATCACCCGTTCCTTCGCCGGCGCGCAGGTTGATTTCGAAGGTTGGACGCCCGATCGCAGCAAGGTTGCGGTGAATGTCTTTGGCGGCGCGTTCGGCAACGGCCTCTATATCGTTGATCGCGTCGCCAAGACCGCCGGCCTGCTCAGCCAGCGCTATGCCGGGATCGAGGCAGCCGACATCGCCAAGGTGGAAGCCATCACCTACAAGGCGGCCGACGGCACTGACATTCCGGCTTACCTGACCCTTCCAAACGGCCGCACCGCCAAGGGCCTGCCGCTGATCGTGCTGCCGCATGGCGGCCCGGCCGTGCGCGACGAGCCGGGTTTCGATTGGTGGGCGCAGGCCTTCGCCAGCCGCGGTTATGCCGTGCTGCAACCGCAGTTTCGCGGTTCCGGCGGCTTTGGCGCAGCCTTCCGTGATGCCGGCTTTGGCCAATGGGGCCGCAAGATGCAGACTGACGTGTCGGATGGCGTGCGCCACCTTGCCGCCCAGGGGATGATCGATCCCAAGCGCGTGTGTGTCGTGGGCGGCAGCTATGGCGGCTATGTCGCCATGGCCGGGGTGACGCTGCAACAGGGTGTGTATCGCTGCGCCTCGTCCTTTGCCGGCGTGTCGGATCTGGGCAAGTGGCTGCAGCGCCGGGCCACTGGCGATCGCCGCAACACCGAAAGCGGCCGCACGTGGCAGCGCTTCATCGGCAGCGACAATCCCGATGATCCCAAGGTGGCGGCCGTCTCTCCGGCCCGGCAGATCGCGCGTCTGAACGCCCCGCTGCAGCTGATCCACGGCACTGATGATCTGGTGGTGCCGATCGAACAGAGCCAGTTCATGGCCGATGCCGCCAAGGCCGCCGGCAAGACGGTGGAGTTCATCAGCGTGCCCCGCCAGGATCACTGGTTGTCCAGCGCTGCCGGCCGGGTGGCCGTGCTGGAGGCGCAGATAGCGTTCGTGCTGAAGCACAATCCGCCCGATTGAGCTGCGGCGCGGCCGCAGTGGCGTTTTTGCGGCGCGCACGCTAAAGCCCGCCGCATCATGGCCCAACCGCTGATCATCGCCCTGCCCAAGGGCCGCATCCTGAAAGAGGCGCTGCCGCTGCTGGCGCAGATCGGCATCGTGCCCGAGCCGGAGTTTTCCGACGAGAACAGCCGCAAGCTGACCTTTGCCACCAGCCGCGCGGATGTGCGGGTGATAAGGGTGCGCAGCTTCGATGTCGCCACTTTCGTGGCCTTTGGCGCGGCGCAGCTGGGCATCGCCGGCAATGATGTGCTGATGGAGTTTGATTTTTCGGAGCTCTATGCCCCCGTCGATCTGGGCATCGGCCATTGCCGCCTGTCGGTGGCGCAACCGGCGGCGCTTGATCCCGATCTGTCGCGGCTGAGCCACGTGCGGGTTGCCACCAAATATCCCGGGCTCACCCGCCGCCATTTCGCGGCACGCGGCCTGCAGGCCGAGGTGATCAAGCTCAATGGCGCGATGGAGCTGGCGCCGCTCGTCGGCCTGTCCAGCCGCATTGTCGATCTGGTCTCCACCGGCAAGACGCTGGCGGAGAACGGGCTGGTGGAGGTGGAGGTGATCGCCCGGATCACCAGCCGGCTGATCGCCAACCGCGCCGCGTTCAAGACCGATGCGCGCGTGGTCGCCATCATCGATGCCATGCGTGATCTTGTGGAACAGCGCGATGCCGCAACGGCTTGACGCATCCGCCCCCGATTTCGCTTCGGCCTTTGCCGCCCTGGTTGATGCCAAGCGCGATGATGCCGCCGATGTTTCGGCCACCGTTGCCGGCATCATCGCCGATGTGAAGACGCGCGGCGATGCAGCCATCGCCGAACTCACCGCCCGGTTTGACCGGGTCGATCTTGCCGCCGCCGGTTGGGAGATTCCCGCCGCCGCGCTCGATGCCGCCCTGGCCGGGCTCAACCCCGATCTGCGCGCCGCGCTCGATCTGGCCGCCAGCCGCATCCGCGCCTTCCACGAACGCCAGAAGCCGCAGGGCAATGATGCCACCGATGCCGCCGGCGTGCGCACCGGCGTGCGCTGGTCACCGGTGGATGCCGCCGGCCTTTATGTGCCGGGTGGCCGCGCGGCCTATCCGTCCTCGGTGCTGATGAACGCGATTCCGGCCGTGGTGGCGGGCGTGCGCGACCTGATCATGGTGACGCCGACGCCGCGCAGCGCAGGGAATCCGGGCGGAGAGATCAACCCGCTGGTGCTCGCCGCCGCGCGCGTGGCCGGCGTCTCCCGCGTGTTCCGCATCGGCGGGGCGCAGGCGGTGGCGGCGCTGGCCTTCGGCACGGCCACCATCCCCAAGGTCGATGTGATCACCGGCCCCGGCAACGCCTGGGTGGCCGAAGCCAAGCGCCAGCTTTACGGCGTTGTCGGCATCGACATGGTGGCCGGCCCGTCCGAAGTCGTCATCGTCTCCGACGGCAAGTCCAATCCCGATTGGATCGCCGCCGATCTGCTGGCCCAGGCCGAACATGATCCGGTGGCGCAATCGATCCTGATCACCACGTCGGCGGCCGAAGCCGATGCGGTGGCGGCGGCCGTCGCGCGCCAGCTTGAAACCCTGCCCACGGCTGCGGTGGCCGGCGCGTCGTGGCGCGACCATGGCGCGATCATCGTGGTGCCCGATCTTGATGCCACAGTGCCGCTGCTCGATGCGCTGGCTGCCGAACATGCCGAGCTGATGGTCGATGATCCCGATGCGCTGTTCGCGCGGATGCGCCACGCCGGTTCGGTGTTCCTCGGCCGCCACACGCCTGAGGCGGCGGGCGATTATCTCGCCGGCCCCAACCATGTGCTGCCGACGGGGCGCCGCGCGCGCTTTGCCTCCGGCCTGTCGGTGATGGATTTTATGAAGCGCACGACGTTCCTCGATTGCGGCCCGCAGGGGCTGGCCGCGATCGGGCCGGCCGGCGCCGCCATCGCCGATGTGGAAGGCCTGGCCGCCCACGCCGCCTCCATCCGCCTGCGATTGAAGGGACACGCCGAATGAACGCCGCCACCTTGCGCCGGTTGCGCCAGCTGCACCTCTATGTCGGCATGTTCTTTGCCCCCGCCATCCTGTTCTTCGCAGTGTCTGGCGGCCTGCAGAGCTTCCGCCTGCAGCAGGCCAGCGGCTGGGATGGGGCACCGCCGCCGCAATGGATGGCGGCGATGGGCAGCGTTCACATCGATCAGCGCCTACCGGAAGCCGAAAAGAAGCCCGAGGCCGAAAAGCCGAAAGCCCCGATGGACCCGGCCAAGGCCGCCGCCCGCAAGGCCCGGGCGGCCAAGGCGCTGCCGATGAAGATCTTCACCGCGGCGCTGGCCATCGCGCTGTCGCTCTCCACCCTGCTCGGCATCGGCATCGCGCTGGGCACGAAATCGACGCGCCGCCTGTCGCTGGTCATGCTCGCTGCCGGGATGGCGGTGCCGGTGCTGCTGCTGGTCTGAAGCCTCAGGCGGCGTACACCGCCCGTTCGAAGGCGCGCAGCACCTCCACCGTGATCGGTTCGCCGAACGGCAGGTGCTGCATGCAGACAATGCCGGCCACATCCGATGCCGGATCGATCCAGTAATAGCTGTTGGCAATCCCGGCCCAGGCCAGGCTGCCGGGCGCGCGGCCGTCCGGGCCCTGCTGCGGGTTGATCAGGAAGCCCAGGCCCCAGCCGCAATCCATCATCGGGAACAGGTCGAAATCGCTCGACATGCCGGGCAGGTTGGTGGTCATGCGGCCGGCCGGCATCGTCACCTGGTTGCGGCTCATCTCCGCCACGGTTTCGGGCTTCAGGATGCGGGCGCCGTTCAGCGTGCCGCCGTTCAGGATCATCCGGCAGAAGGCCAGATAGTCGCGCGCGCTGCTGACGAGGCCGCCGCCGCCGCTGTGGAACTCGGCACTTTCGCCGCCGCCGAAATGCACCGGGAAGGGCACCAGCTGGCCATCGGGCATCCGCACGTGCAGCGGCGTCAGGCGGGCCTTCACCGCATCGTCGAACGCGAAGCTCGTGTCCGTCATCTTCAGCGGGCCGGTGACATGGCGGGCCAGCCAGTCGCCCAGCGTCATGCCCGATGCCGCCTCGACCGCCTGGCCCACCCAATCAGTGGAGATGCCATAGATCCACTGCGTGCCGGGATCGGCGAGCAGCGGCGCCTTCAGGCTGGCCAGGCTGCCGGGCGCGGCGGGATGGTGCTGGCGATATTGCGTCAGCTCCGCCGACATGAATTCATAGCCCAGGCCCGAGGTGTGGCAGAGCAATTGCCGCAGCGTGATCGGGCCGGCGGCAGGGCGGGTGACGGGCTTGCCCTGTTCGTCAAAGCCCTCCAGCACCTCCGGATTGGCCAGCGCCGGCACCAGCTTGCCGATATCGTCATCAAGGTTGAGCCGGCCCTGTTCGACCAGCTGCAGCGCCGCCACGCTGGCCAGTGCCTTGGTCATGGAGGCGATCTGGAACAGGTCAGCGATATCCGCCGGCGGGCCACCGGGGCCGCGTGTGCCAACGGCCACTTCGGCCAGCGTGCCGGCGCTGTTGCCGACAATGGCGACGGCGCCGGGCAGGCCGGCCGCAGCCAGCGCGGTTTCGAGGGCGTGTGCGATCCGGTCGTGCATGGTGAGGCTCCGCTTTCAAGGGAGCATTATCGCAGATCGCCAGAACAGCGCCCTCCCCGTTGTGGGGAGGGGCTTGGCCAGGCTCAGTGCCGGAAGTGCCGCATGCCGGTGAACAGCATCGCCAGCCCGCGCTCGTCCGCGGCCGCGATCACGTCCTTGTCGCGGATGGAGCCGCCGGGCTGGATGATCGCCGTGGCCCCGGCCTCGGCCGCTGCGATCAGCCCGTCGGGGAAGGGGAAGAAGGCGTCGGAGGCAACGCAGCTGCCGATGGTGCGCGCCTGCGGCCAGCCTGCGGCCTCGGCGGCATCGATGGCCTTGCGCGCGGCGATGCGGGTGGAATCGAGACGGCTCATCTGCCCCGCGCCGATGCCGGCGGTGGCGCCGCCATTGGCATAGACGATGGCGTTGGACTTGACGTGGCGTGCCACCGTCCAGGCGAACATCAGGTCGGCCCATTCGGCGTCCGTCGGCGCACGGCTCGTCACCACCTGGCAGGCGTCCCGCAGCACAGCGCCATTGTCACGGCTCTGCACCAGCATCCCGCCGGAGACCGGCTTCAGCATCAGGCCGGGGCGGCGCGGATCGGGCAGATCGGCGATCAGCAGGCGCAGATTCTTCTTGGCGGCAAAGACCTTGAGCGCATCATCATCGGCGCCCGGCGCGATCACCACTTCGGTGAAGATGCCGGTGATGGCCTCTGCCGTGGGGCCATCGAGCGGCTGGTTGACAGCGATGATGCCGCCGAAGGCCGAAACCGGATCGCACTGGAAGGCCTTTTCATAAGCGTCGGCCAGCGTGGTGCCGGTGGCGACGCCGCACGGATTGGCGTGCTTGATGATGGCGCAGGCCGGGCCGGCGTCGCGCCATTCGGCGATCAGGTCGAGCGCGCCATCGGCATCGTTCAGATTGTTGTACGAAAGCTCCTTGCCCTGCACCTGGCGCGCGGCGGCGAGGCCGTAGAGCTTGCCCTGCGGCAGGTAGAGCGCGGCCTGCTGGTGCGGGTTCTCGCCGTAACGCAGCGTCTCCTTGCGGGTCAGCGCCACCGGCAGCACGGCGGGGAATTGCTCGCCCTGGTCGGCAAAGGCGAACCAGCTGGCGACGGCGGCATCATAGGCGGCGGTGTGGGCAAAGGCGGCGGCGGCCAGGCTGCGGCGCAGCGCCAGCGGGGTGGCGCCGTCGTTCGCATCCAGCGCGGCGATGAAATCGCCATATTGATCAGGGCTGGTCAGGATCGCGACGAATTCGTGGTTCTTGGCGGAGGAGCGCACCATGGCAGGGCCGCCGATGTCGATATTCTCGATGATGTCCTCACGCGGCGCGCCCTTGGCCACGGTGGCGGCGAACGGATAGAGGTTGATCACGGCCAGATCGATGGCGCCGATGCCGTGGGCGGTCATCGCCGCCACATGCTCGGCGTTGTCGCGCAGCGCCAGCAGGCCGCCGTGCACGCGCGGGTGCAGCGTCTTCACGCGGCCGTCCATCATTTCCGGGCTGCCGGTCAGTTCGGCAACGTCCATCACCTGATGGCCCAAGGCCCGCAGCGCGGTGGCGGTGCCGCCCGTTGACACCAGCTCCACCCCGCGTGCCACCAGGGCGGCGGCCAGCGGTTCCAGCCCGGCCTTGTCGGACACGGAGAGCAGGGCGCGACGGATGTGGACGAGATCGGTCATGAACGGGCTTTCCGGGCAAAGGGGCAGGCGTGATGCGGCGCCGCCCTAGCGCGGCCCGGCCCTATTTGCCAGAGTTCACTTGCCCGCCCGCTTGAAACTCCAGTGGATATCCGCCGCCATCTTCTGGGTGGTGGCAGCGACCACCAGCTGCTGGGTGCGCTGCACCTGGCCGGTCGCATCGACCCACACGGAGGGCTCGATCGCGAGGCGGCAATCGCCGCCATCATCGCGGCGCAGCTTGAAGGCCCAGATGCGCCCCGATGGCGTCTTCATCAGCGCGCCCATGCCATCGGCGGTGGGGGTGGCCGAAATGCCAGGGCCAAGGTGGAAGCGCACATCGAACCTGCGCTCGGCGCGGCGGCGGAGCAGGCCGATGTTGGCCGCCTCGATCAAATCTTCGCCGGCCAGTTCGGTGCCATCGGCGGTCAGCAGCAGGCGGCGGCGCACCAGCAGACCAAAGCGGCGGGCATAGCCATTGTGGCTGGTTTCGATCAGCTGGCCTTCGGTGGCGGAGCGCAGCGCCAGCGTCACCTCCTCCACCCCGCTGCCCAGCGTGCCATCATCGCGGACCCGGGTGGAGTTGGTGTCGGCAACCACCAGGGTGGAATGCGCCGCCGTGGTGGTGAGGCCGGCGGCGAGCGCGGCGGCGAGCGGGCCATTGGCGCTGCGTTCCAGCCCGCGCACGCCGCCGCAATTGGTGATCAGCCGGTCCGGCCCGTCGCTCATCTCGAACGCCAGCGTGCCGGCGTGGCCGCAGTTCGACAGGCGGGCGGAAGGCGGCGGCCCGGCATCGATGACGACAACGCTGCGCCCGGCCGACAGGCGGTGATAACCGCTCCAGCGCCCGCCGCGGCGGATTTCGGTACCGGTCGGCACCTTGCGCGCCAGCCGGTCGATGGCGTCCGCCCCGATCACCGCGCCGCCGTGCCAGGCGCCGATCTGGCCATCGCCCAGCATCAGGCCCCGCAGCGCCGGGGCCAGCCGCGCCAGCGTGTCGGCAAAGATCGGCGGCGCGCGGTTGCCCAGCGCTTCCGGTGCAGCAGCGGTGAACAGCAGCGTGTCGGCCAGCGCCAATCCATCGACGGCTGATCGGCTGGCCATGCCGCCATCGGGCAGCACCAGAACGGGGAGCAGCTGGTGCAGGCCGGCGAGCGCGGCGGCAGCGCGGGTTTCGCCGCCCGGGATCAGCGTGCCGGCGGCATAAAGGCCGCACAGGGCGCGGGCCTGGCCCAGGCCTTCGTTGCCGCGCCGGGCGGCCCGGTCAAGATGGCGGGCCCAGGTCGCCATCGCCGACAGCACGGCCGAACGGTAGATCTGATCGGACGAGGCAAGGATCAGCGGCGCATGGCCGAGCGCCATCAGCAGGCGGGTGCCAGCAATGTCTGCGCGCCAGGCCAGCGGATCATAATCGCCAAAGCTGGCCAGCCAGCGCCCGACCAGCGCCTCGGCCGCACGCCGGGCCGCCTTGCGGTCGGGCAGCACGGCCAGGTCGCGCAGCCATTCCCAGCCGTGCGCCCATTCCGCCCAGGCCGGCGGCGGGCCGGTTTCGCGAAAGCTGAGGTCGCGGATCATCTGGGTGTGGCCGGCGTGGATCAGCCGGCCGGCCAGGATGCGTTCGCCAATATGCGGATCGCCGGGCACCGGATCGGCCGGCACCCCCAGCAGCTTCAACGGGAAACGGCCGCGCAGCCGGAAGCGGTGCAGCGGGGTGGCATAGAGCCGGGCCGCCAGCCCGGCCGACAGGCGTTCGGTAAGCGAGACGCCGCGGTCACCGCCGCCGCGGCGCAGGCTGCCGTCTGCGTCTTCGAGCGGCGGATCGGGGGGCGACGCGCTCGACCGTGCCATCAGGCCGCGCGGCCCTTCAGGCCCGAGATGTTGGCGGCATAGTGCGCCGCGCCGCCCTTGAAGCTGGCGGTGCCGGCCACCAGCACGTTGGCGCCGGCGGCGACCACGGTGGCGGCATTGCCGGCATCCACACCGCCATCCACCTCCAGATCGATGGCGCGGCCGCTGTCATCGATCATGCGGCGCAGCCGCTCGATCTTCTTCAGCTGGCTGGTGATGAAGCTCTGGCCGCCAAAGCCGGGGTTGACGCTCATCACCAGGATCAGATCGATATCGCCCAGCACCTCTTCCACCAGCGCCACCGGGCTGGCCGGGTTCAGCGACACGCCGGCCTTCTTGCCCAGGGCCTTGATGCGCTGGATGGTGCGGTGCAGGTGCGGGCCGGCTTCGGGATGGACGGTCAGGATATCGGCGCCCGCTTCGGCAAAGGCCTCAAGATAAAGGTCCACCGGGCTGATCATCAGGTGCACATCGAACGGCAGGGCGCTGTGCGGGCGCAGCGCCTTCACCACCGCCGGGCCAATGGTGATGTTGGGCACGAAATGCCCGTCCATCACGTCGACATGAATCCAGTCCGCGCCGGCCGCGCTGATGGCGCGCACCTCTTCACCCAGACGGGCGAAATCCGCCGAAAGGATGGACGGTGCGATGCGGACGGGCAGGCTCATGCCCGGTGTTTAGCAGGGCGGACGGTGGCGCGGTAGTGGCTGGCCGGCCACCGCAGAAACCGTCTGTGGATGGATTGCGCGCCGCCGGCCGTGACGCCGCCGGTTCAGGCCTTCTGCCGCAACAGCTTCGTCACCGTCTCGTCGAATTCGCGCTTCACCTTTTCGCTCAGCGCGCCGGTGGCGGGCCCGGCCCAGCCGACATGGACTTCCTTCACCTTGCCGTCGCGGCCGATGAAGATGGTGCTGGGCCACACCTTCACCGGGGCCAGATCGCCAAGCACCTTCTTCGTGTCATCGGCATTGGGCTGGCCGCCATAGACCATCGGATAGGGCAGGTTGTAGCGCGTCTTGAAGCTGGTGATCTGGCGCATCGCCCGGGCGACATCGCTGCCATATTCGAACTGCAGGCCGATCATTTCCAGGCCTTCCTTCTGCCGGCGGGCGGCATAGGGGCCAAGGAACTGCGCCTCGTCGTGGCAATTGGGGCACCAGGCACCGCCCAGCGAGATCACCACCACCTTGCCCCTGAAGCGCGGGTCGTTCAGGCTGATCATCTGGCCATCGGGCGTCGGCAGGCGGAAGGCCAGCCGGTCACCACCGGGCGCTTCCACCGCGACCGCCTTGATGTCGGCCTGTTTTTCCTTCTTTGCCTCCCAGGCGTTGCCGCCGGGCTTGCTGGTGGCGGCGAATTGCGCACCCTTCAGCGTGTCACCCGCCAGCGTGCCCAGCCACAGGTTGGTGAAGCTGCCGTCGAAGGTGGACAGTTTCAGCTGGTTGCCGTTCAGCTCCCCCGACAGATAGCGCATGTCGCCGGTGGGCAGCTGCACGGTGCCCGATACCTGCGCGCCCACCTGCTTCAGCAGCACCAGCCCCTTCACCTTGTTGTCGCCATAGCTGAGGTTCCAGCGGCCGGCGACATTGCCCGCCGGCTTCACAGCGCCGGGCGTGAAGCGCCAGCTGCCGCGTTCGGCCCTGGCCGCCAGGGTGACGGTTCCCGACGAGCGCAGCACGGTCGCCGCGCCGGCCAGGGTGCCGTTGCCGGCATCCTTCAGCTCAAGCCGGCTGTTGTAGCTGGGGAAGACGAGCGTGATGCTGTCCCCGTCAACCGCGACCTGTTCGACCTTCAGCCGTTCCGGCGCGTTGACCAGCCAGGCTTCCGGGCCGGCCTTGCCCTCGCGCACGTCAAGCGTGAACGGCAGCGGGCCGCCGGGGTGATCGAAGGTGACACGCCATTGGCCATAAAGGCCGGCGGCCATGGCAGGAACGGCGGCGAGGCCGGCCACCAGGCCAGCGGCGAGAAGGGTGCGGAAATATGCCATCATGATCCCCCTTGAACGCATCAGCCGCCCATCTGGCAATCGCGGCTTTTCTTGTGTGTCGGCAAATCCGGCTATCAGCGCTCGCCCTTTGCCGCCTCGGCCCTTGCAGCGTCGGCCGCCTGCAGCACGGCCCAGGCCGCCTGCACGGCACGGAAACGCTCGGCCGCTTCCGGCCCTGGCCCGGCGACATCGGGATGGCTGGCCTTGGCGGCGGCGCGCCACGCGGCCTTGATCGCCTCGGGGCTGGCATCTGCCTCCACCCCCAGCACGCGCAGCGCATCCTGTTCGGCGCGGCTGCGGGTGCCGTCGCCCTCCCCGCCCCAGGCCCAGTGGCTGGCGCGGCTGTACTGGCGCTGGCGGTCTTCCGATGCGGCGCGGGCGGCGGCTTCCTCCGGCGTCAGGCCGCGGAAATAATCCCAGCCGGCGTTGTATTCGGCCGCGTGCTGTTGGCAGAACATCCAGCGTTCCGGGCTGTTCGGGGCCTTGGGTGCCGGCCGGTCACCCACGTTGCTGCAGCCATCCCGATCGCACAGGCGCACGGTGGTGGCGGCGCGGTCAGCACCATAATCCCGCCAGCGCGGGAACCCCCAATCATCGTTGCGCCGCTGTTTTGGCACCGGGCCGTCTCTCCTTGAACAGTCCCTTTTATGCCATCAGGCACGCGGTTGCGAGTCCGCAGGGGCGGCTTGCCGTGTGCCGCACAAACGGGCACAGCGTGTGGCAGATGCTCAAGCTGTTGGCCACGCGGCGTTTTGGCCCCCTGTTCGCCGTCCAGTTCCTGGGCGCGTTCAACGACAATCTGTTCCGCACAGCGCTGGTGTTCCTGGTGGCCTTCGATGTGGCCGCGGCGGATGCAAGGCAGGCGGCGATGCTGGCCACGCTGGCATCAGGCCTGTTCATCCTGCCGTTCTTCCTGTTTTCCGGCATCGCCGGTTCGGCGGCCGATGCGCGCGACAAGGCCGGCATCGCCCGTGCCGTCAAACTCGCCGAAATCGCCTTCATGGCGCTGGGCTGGTCCGCCTTCGCCCTGCAATCGCTGAACCTTGCGCTGGCGGTGGTGTTCCTGATGGGCTGCCATTCCACCCTGTTCGGGCCGGTGAAATATGCCATCCTGCCCCAGCATCTGCGCGAAGATGAACTGCTTGACGGCACCGGCTGGGTGGAAGGGGCGACGTTCGTGGCCATCCTGCTGGGCCAGGTGGCCGGCGGCCTGCTGGCCACGGCGCTCGTTGGCCCGGTGGCGCTGGCACTGGCTGTGGTTGGCTGGGCGGCATCGCGGCTGATCCCGCCGGCCCCGCCCGAACCCGGCCGCCACATCGATTGGAACCCGATCAGCAGCGGCCGCGCTGCGCTGGGCAATGCCTTTGCCAACCGCCGCATGCTGGTGGCAACGCTGGCAATCTCGTGGTTCTGGGCGCTGGGCGCTGTCTATACCAGCCAGTTCGTGCCGCTGGCCAGGAACGACATGGGCGGCAGCGAAGGCGTGGCCACCCTGTTCCTCGCCGCCTTCTCGATCGGCATCGCGGCCGGATCGGTTGCGGTCGGGCGCTGGCTGCAGGGGCGGATCACCACGCGGCTGTGCGCGCCGGCCGGGGTGGTGATGGCACTGGCCGGCCTTGATCTGTGGTTTGCCATCCGCGGGGTTGGCACGGCGCCCAAGGATGTTGCCAGCTTCTTCGCGGTTGCGGCCGGCTGGCGCGTGCTGGCCGATCTCACGCTGCTGGCGCTGGCGGGCGGCGTGTTCTCGGTGCCGCTCTATGCCGTGCTGCAAACCGCCGGCGAGCCGGCAAGCCGGGCCAGCGCGATTGCCGCCAACAACATCATCAACAGCCTGTTCCAGGTGGCGGCGGTGATCGGTGCCGGTGCGGCGGTGAGCGGCGGCCTGGGCGTGCCGCTGGTGCTGGTGATCGCTGGGCTTACCGTGCTGCCGCTGCTGCCGGCGCTGGCGGCGCGCCGCCAGCCGGCATAGCCGCGATCCACGCCCGGATCAGGGCGACTCCATCATCGTGAACCAGCGCGCGGCCGAACTGCGGCATCATGATGCCGGCTTCGGCTGACTCCATGCGGTGAACGAGGATGGAGCGTTCGGGCTGGCCCGGTGCGATGGCGAATTCCAGGCCCCCCGATCCGCGCCCGGCGGCCACCGGCCGCTTGTTCACCCCCAGATGCGCCGGCTCCCGCTCTTCCGGGTTCAGATAGAGGCCGGAGTTGGAGGCAAAGCCGCCGCGGTTGTGGCAATGGCCGCAGTTGACCGCGAGATAGGCCCGCGCCCGGGCGTCGAGCGGTTCCGAGGCATCGTCCCAGCGCGCGAGGCGCGGCACGCCCGCCGCCGGCAGCGCCGCCAGCCGGCCTGCCATCTGCCAGGCCATCAGCTGGCGGCCATCGTTCAGATTGGCCGCTGTCGGCCCGATCGGCGTGATGGCGTCACCATCCTGATGGCAGGTCTTGCACTGATTCTGGTTGGGCACGCTGTAATCGATGGCCTGGGCGCGGCGTTTCGTGTCGGTGAACTGCACGGCCAGCTTGGCCCCGGCGCGCTTCAGCACCGCGCCGCCGGGCTGCTCCACGTAACTCAGCGCCGCCCAGCCGGCGGGCCGGCGGATCAGCAGGCGCGTCTCGATCTGGCGGACATTGCTGCCCGGCTGGCGCGCATCGGCGGCAAAGGCAAAGCGCTTGATGAGAACGGTGCCGACCGGAAAGGCCAGCGCGCCGCTGGCCCGGTATTCGGCCTTTGCCCCCGCCGGCATCCACACAAACCGCGCCTTTTGCGCGCCATCGGAAAACAGCGGCGTGTTGAGCGTGTAGGGCTGCACGCCCGGTGCCGGTGCGCCGCTGGCATCGAACAGGCCGTAATCGGCCAGGCGCGGCGCATCGCTGGTGAGCAGCAGCGCGCCGTTGACCACCGGCGCCGGCGCCGCGCCCAGCAGCAGCAACGCGGCCAGCGCGCGCGTCATCGGCTGCGGGCCTCCAGCGCCGCCGGCAGCACGATGGCGGGGCGGGCGGCGGCTGTCACCGCTGTCGGCATCAGCGGGGCCGGCTTTGCGGCGGTGGGCGGGGTGCCCTGCACGGCCAGGCCCAGCGACACGCCGGGCACGTCGCTGATGATGCCGCCGTCGGCGCTGCGTTCGCTGCCGCCGGGCACGGTATAGCGTGTCACCCCGTCCCACATCAGCGGCGGCAGCGTGCCGCCCATTGCCGCCGCGATCTGGGCGCCGCCGGGGAAGGCCGGGGCCTTGCCATTGTCCATGAAATGATTGCCGGCCACCGTCACGCCGCGCGGCAGCGGGTTGTAGGCGGTGTCGGTGAATTTTTGGGTATAGGCGACAACCATCACGCCGCTGCCCTTGTTGCCCATCACGTGATTGCCGCTGACGAGCACCTTGCTGTTGGCCATCACCATGATGCCGGTGCCCGATGGCACGCTGGCGACGATATTGCCCGGCGCGGCGAAGTTCGGGTGGTTGTTGGCGATCACCTGATTGTTCGCCAGCCGCACGTTGCGCCCGCCCTGCTGCGGCAGATCAGGCAGATCGAACACCAGGATGCCGCCGGCATTGTTGGTGGCGGTGTTGCCGATCACATCGGCGTCATAGCTGTTCTCGATCTCGAAGCCGGCCACGTTCATCTCGGCGCGGGAATTGCGCACGATGATGGTCTGCGACTGGCCGACATAGATGCCGGCGTCAGACGCGCCCTTCACCACGCTGCGATCGATCAACACGTTCTTGGAGGATACCGGATAGAGGCCATAGGCGCCGTTGGTGGATTTCGGCCCGCCGGTCCATTCCACCCGCACGTTGACGAACGCGATGCCGTCGGACCCCTTGGATTTCAGCCCGTTGCCGGCGGCATTCTCCACGGCGAGATCGCGCACCACCACATTGTCAGAGGTGATCAGCACGCCTTCGCCCGCCACCTTCTGGCCGGTGAAATCCAGGATCGTCCGGTCCGGCCCGTCGCCTGTCACGGTCACGCCGTCCACATCCAGCGACAGTCCGTCGGCCAGCGCATAGCGCCCGGCGGCGATATGGATCGTGTCCCCCGGCTGCGCTTCGATCAGCGCCGTCTGCAACCGTTCCTGCGCGTCGGCACCGGGCCCGACATGGATCAGCTTCGCAGCGGCTGGCGCCGCCATCACGGCCACGATCAACAACAGGCTGCGCATCGGCGGTTCCTTTCAACAGGGTGCCAGTGTCCGCCACTGCGCCAGCCGGCTCAACCCCCCACTTCCGGCGGTTAACGGCGATTCATCGCCAAGGCACCGGCACTTTGCTAGGCATGGTACCATGCCCGCTCCCGTCGCCGCCCTGCAGATTTCCGGCCTGATGAAGGCGTTCGAAGGCGTTCCGGCCGTCGCCGGCCTCGATCTCGTGGTGCCGGCCGGGCAGATCTATGCGCTGCTGGGGCCCAATGGGGCCGGCAAGACGACCACCCTGCGCATGGTTACCGGCCTCGCCCGCCCCGATGGCGGCCAGATCCGCGTGTTCGGCGTTGATGCCATTGCCGATCCGATTGCGGCCAAGCGCCTGATCGCCTGGCTGCCCGACGAACCGCTGCTTTACGACAAGCTCACCCCGCTGGAATATCTGGCCTTCATCGCCGGTCTGTGGGGCGTGCCAGCGGCCGAGGCAGAACCGCGCGCGCAGCAATTGCTGGAGCGCCTCACCCTGTGGGACAAGCGCGACATCCGCTGCGAGGGCTTTTCGCGCGGCATGAAGCAGAAGGTGGCGCTGGCCGGCGCACTGATCCACTGCCCACGCCTGCTGATCCTCGACGAGCCGCTGACCGGCCTTGATGCCGCCGCCGCGCGATCGGTGAAGGACATGCTGATCGAACAGGTGGCCGCCGGAGGCACGGTGATCCTCACCACCCACATCTTGGAAGTGGCAGAGCGCATGGCCCAGCGCATCGGCATCATCCGCGCCGGCCGGCTGGTGGCGGAAGGATCGATGGCCGAGCTTGCCGCCGGCCGCGACGCCGGCACGACGCTGGAACAATTGTTTCTGGAACTGGCGGCACCATGACCCTTGCCGGCGTCCTGCGGCCGCCCGGCCTTGGCTGGCTGATCTGGCACGATGTGCGGGTGAAATCGCGGGCGCGGGCCGGCGGGCGCTGGGGCCGCGCGCTGGCCATCGGCCTGCTGGCGCTGCTGCCGTTGTTCGGCGGCGCGCTGATGGCGTGGCGGGTGCGCACTGGCCCGATGCTGCCGGTGGCCGCACTGGGCCTGGTGGGCACGGTGCTGCTCGGCATGCTGCTGGTGATGGTCAGTTCGGCCTATGCCCATGTGCTGCGCCTGTCGCGTGATCGCGGCGAACTGGAACTGCTGCTCACGGCGCCGGTGCCGGTGGCACGCGTGGTGGCGGCCCGGATCGCGGCGGTGCAGGCGGTGGTGGCGCTGCCGTTCCTCATTCTCACCGGGCCGTTCTTCCTTGCCTCGGCGCTGCTCGGCCATGTCACTTGGCTGGCCGGGCCGCTGGTGGTGGTCGCCAATGCGCTGGTGGCAACCGCGCTGGCCCTCACGCTGGCCACCGGGCTGGAACGGCTGCTCGGCCCGGCGCGCGCCAAGCTGCTGGCGCAGGTGGCCGGTGTCTGCCTGGCCGCAACCGTGTTCGCACTGGGCCAGGCCCCGAATTTTGCCCCCAAATGGTTCCAGGCGACGCTGGCGCAGCTGTCGCAGCGGCCGCCCGCCCCGTTCGACTGGCCGGCGCAGGCGGTGTTCGGCCAGCCGCTGCCGCTGGTCAGCATGATCGGCGTGGCGCTGGCCGCAGCCGTGTTTTCCAGCCGCCTTGCCGCCAGCCGGCTGGAAGCCGCGCCGGTTGATCCCACGGCGGCACCGCCGGTGCCGCAGCGCATGCGGCCGCCGCGCTTTGGCAGCGGGCCGGTGGCCGTGCTCTATGCCAAGGAACTGAAGCTGCTCGCCCGCGATCCCGAACTGGTCTCGCAGATCGGCCAGCAGCTGGTGTTCATGGTGCCGATCCTGGCGCTGATCTTCACTGATGGCGCGGTGACCCCGGCGCGGCTGGCGGCGGCCGGCGTGTTCCTGGGCGGGGCGCTGTCGTCCTCGCTGGCCTGGCTGGTGCTGTGCGCCGAAGACGCGCCCGATCTGATCGCTTCGGCACCGCTGGGCCGCGGCGTCGCCCTGCGCGCCAAGCTCTATGCCGCGCTGACACCGCCGCTGGTGATGGTCGCGGCGCTCGCCCTGATCGTTCTCTCCCGCTCCCCGCCCGCCGCAGCGGTGATGCTGCCGCTGGCACTCGTCACCGGGCTGGCCAGCGCTGCCATGCAGGCCTGGACCCAGGCACCGGCGCGGCGCAGCGCCTTTCGCAAGCGCTATCGCAGCTCGCTGTTGATGGCGGTGGGGGAATTTGTGCTGCTGGGCGCCATGGCCGCCACCACCCGGCTGCTGCTGGCCGGCAGCTTATGGGCCGTGGCGGCGCTGGCAGTGCCGGTGATCATGCTGGCCGGCGTCTGGTATTTCCGCGCCAAACCCGCCGATTAGCGCGGGCGGGCAAGGGCGGCGGCGGCCCGGGCGCGGGCTTCGATCGCTGCCCAGTCCGTCTCTCCCCGTTTGGCAATCCAGCTGCCGCCAACGCAGGTGACCGCCGGTTCCGCCAGCCATGTCGCCGCGCTGTGTTCGGTGATGCCGCCGGTCGGGCAGAAGCGCACGCCGCCGAAGGGGGCCGCCAGCGCCCGCAGCACCGGCAGGCCGCCCGCCGCTTCGGCCGGGAAGAATTTCAGGCGGCTGAAGCCCATTTCCAGCGCCCTGATGATGTCGCTGGCATTGGCAACGCCGGGCAGGAACGGCACGCCGCGCGCCCGCGCCGCAGCGCCCAGCGCCGCAGTGATGCCGGGCGAAACCGCAAAACGCGCCCCGGCGGCCAGCGCGGTGGACAGATCCGCGCCCGACAGCACGGTGCCGGCGCCAACGATGGCCCCCGGCACCCGCGCCATTTCGGCAATCACATCGGGTGCTGCCGGTGTGCGCAGCGTCACTTCCAGCACCGGCAGGCCGCCGGCCACCAACGCTTCCGCCAGCGGCCGGGCGTGCGCGACATCGTCCACCACCAGCACCGGGATCACCGGTGCCATCTGCATCAACGCATCGATGTCGCTCATGTCATTGTCCTTCCAAAGGCGGCGGCGGCCCCGAGCAGGCCCGGCTGCGGATGCAGGATCGCCTTCACCGGCAAGCCGGCCATCATATCGGCAAAGCGGCCCTTGGCGGTGAAGCGGCCGGCAAAGCCACTGTGCGCCAGGTGCCCGGCCAGCCGCGCGCCCAGCCCGCCGCCGATGACGACGGCCGACGCGCCATGCGCCAGCGCCATGTTGCCGGCAAAGCTGCCCAGCATCAGGCAGAAACGTTCCAGCGCGGCCGCCGCCAGCCGGTCTTCCCCGGCCAGCGCCAGCCGCCAAAGCTCGGCATCGGGCAGGGATTGCAGGGCGAAATCGTCCATCCCGGCGATGGCGGCGGCGATATCGGCCAGGCCGGGGCCGGAGATCACCCGTTCGGACGACACGCGGCCGAACTTGCAGCGGAAATGCGCCAATATGGCGTCCTCCACCGCGTCCACCGCAGCGAAATCGCCGTGGCTGCCTTCGGTGGCCAGCACCTGCCAGCCCGCGCCGTCACGCAGCAGCGCCGCCACGCCCAGCCCGGTGCCGGGGCCGAGGACGGAAATGACGCCGTGATCGGGCAGCGCCACGTCTGGCCCGGTGATGTGGGCGAAATCGCCCGGCCCGCAGGCAGCGACGGCATGGGCGACGGCGGCGAAATCATTGACCACCAGTTGCGCATCGACGCCCAGGTCTTCGCCCAGCTGCGCGGGGCGGATTACCCAGTGATTGTTGGTAAGGCGCAATTCTTCGCCTTGCGCCGGCCCGGCGATGGCGATGGCGGCAGCGCGCGGCAACGGCCGGCCGAGTGAAGTGCCGAACGCCGCCCAGCCGCTGGCCAGATTGGCATGATCGGCGCAGCGCAGCACGACCGGCTCGCTGAGATGTTGGACCCGGCCGCCCACATCCAGCGTTGCCAGTGCAAAGCGGGCGTGGGTGCCGCCGATGTCGGCTGCCACCAACTCAATCATGCCACGTGACTCCGTCGCGCTCGGTCAGCGCGATGGCGGCGGCTGGCCCCCAGTTGCCGGCGGCATAGGGTTTCACCGCCATGCCGGTCTCGGCCCAGCCGGCGCGGATGGCGTCGATCCACGTCCACTGCGCCTCCACCTCGTCGCGGCGCACGAACAGGGTCTGGCGGCCTTCGACCAGATCGAGCAGCAGCCGTTCATAGGCGATGCGGCGGCGCACGTCGGCAAAGGCGCCCTTCATGCCGATGTTCAGCGGCACGGCGCGCAGCTTCAGCCCATCGCGGTCCAGCCCCGGCACCTTGGCCATCATCTGCAGGCCGATATTCTCGTCGGGCTGGATAGAGATGATCAGCTTGTTGGCCTGCAGCGGGGCCTCGCCGAACATCGAATGCGGCACGGCGCGGAACTGGATGATGATCTCGCTCACCCGTTCCGGCAGGCGCTTGCCGGTGCGCAGGTAGAAAGGCACGCCCTTCCAGCGCCAATTGTCGACATGCGCCTTCACCGCCACAAAGGTTTCGGTGTCGGATGCCCGGCCCAGTTCCTCGGCATAGCCCTTCACCGGCTGGCCGGCGATGGCACCGGCACCATATTGGCCGCGCACGGTGCAGGCCTCCACCAGCCGGCCGGTGATCGGGCGCAGGGACCGCAGCACCTTCACCTTTTCATCGCGCACGGCCGCCGGATCGATGCGGGCCGGCGGCTCCATGGCGACCAGCGCCAGCAGCTGCAGCATATGGTTCTGCACCATGTCGCGCAGGGCACCCATGCCGTCGTAATAATCGGCGCGGCCTTCCAGGCCCACCGTCTCACCCACGCTGATCTGCACGCTGCTGATGCCGGCGGCGTTCCACAGCGGTTCGAACAGCACATTGCCGAAACGCAGGGCGAGCAGGTTCTGCACCGTTTCCTTGCCCAGATAATGATCGATGCGGAAGATCTGGCTTTCCGGATAGGCGGCGGCCACCGCATCGTTGATGGCGCGGCTGCTGGCGAGATCGTGGCCCAGCGGCTTTTCCAGCGCCAGGCGCGCGCCGGAGGAGGCGAGGCCGGCGCCGGCAAGGCCCGCAATGGTCGGCCCGAACAGGCTGGGCGCGGTGGACAGGAAGATGGCGAGGCGTTCGGGATCGCCGACTTCGGCGGCAAGGGCGGAGAAGCCCGCCGGCTGGGTGGCATCCAGCGGCACATAGGCCAGGCGGTCCAGGAAGGCGGCGACGCTGCTCTCCGGCCGGCGCTCGGCCTCCACCGCGGTTTCCAGCGCGGTCTGCGCCAGCGCCCGGAATTCGGCGATGGACAGGGCCGAGCGCGCGGTGCCGATGATCCTGAGCTGCGGGTGCAGCAGGCCATCGTTGTGCAGGCCGAACAGAGACGGGATCAGCATCCGCCGCGACAGATCGCCGGTGGCGCCGAACAGCAGCAGGGAAGTCGCGGTCGTCATGCCTGCCTGCTTCACAGGAAAGCGGTCGGGCTGCAAGTTGCCACCGCGAAAGGATGAGGGTGGCAGGCGCGGCCGCCGCCGATACACTCCGGCGCATGGACAAGGTTGCACTGATCGGTGCCGGCTGCTCCGGCTTCACCACCGCCAAGCGGCTGCGCGATGCCGGCGTGGCGTTCGACTGGTTCGAAGCCTCCGACCGGGTGGGCGGCAACTGGGCCTACAACAACCCCAACGGCATGAGCAGCGCCTACCAGTCGCTGCACATCGACACCTCGAAATGGCGGCTGCAGTTCGAGGAATTTCCGGTGCCCGCCGACTGGCCGGATTTCCCGCACCACAGCCTGATCGCGCAATATTTCAACGATTATGTCGATCATTTCGGCCTAAGGGGCCTCATTCAGTTCGAAACGCCGGTGACGAAGGTGACCCGCCGCGACGATGGCCGCTGGGACGTGACGACGAAGGGGGGCACCGAAACCTACCGTGCCGTCGTCGTCGCCAACGGCCATCACTGGAGCCCGAACCGCCCGGTGTGGGACGGGCAGTTCGACGGCCCGATCATCCACGCCCATGATTACCGCACGCCGTTCGAACCCATTGATTGCATCGGCAAGCGCGTGCTGGTGGTGGGCCTGGGCAACAGCGCCGTCGATATCGCGTCGGAACTCGGCCAGCGCAGCATCACGGCGAAATGCCTCGTTTCCACCCGGCGCGGCGTGTGGGTGCTGCCCAAATATTTCAACGGCGTGCCGGCCGACAAGCAGGCGGCGCCGCCGTGGATGCCGCTGCCGCTGGCGCGCTGGATCGGCCGCCGCAAGGTGAAGCAGCTGGTCGGCAATATGGAGGCCTATGGCCTGCCGACGCCGGATCACGAACCGCTGGACGCCCACCCGACGGTGAGCGGCGAGTTCCTCGGCCGGCTGGGCAGCGGCGACATCATTGTGAAGCCCGCCATCTCGCGGCTGGATGGCGACGGCGTGCTGTTCAGCGACGGCAGCCGGGAGCCGGTGGACGCCATCATCACCGCGACGGGCTACAATATCGATTTCCCGTTCCTCGCTGCGCAAGACGCGCGGGTGACGGACAATCACATCCCGCTCTACAAGCGCATGGTGCAGGCTGATCCGGCGCTGCACGGCCTGTGGTTCATGGCCCTGGCGCAGACGCTGCCGACGCTGGTCAACCTCGCCGAACAGCAATCCAAGTTGCTGGCCGCGTATCTGACCGGCCAATACGCCCTGCCTTCACCTGACGAGATGCGGCGCACCATCGTGGCCGAGGAACAGCGCTACCAGGGCCATTATTACAAGAGCCGCCGGCACACGATGCAGGTGAATTTCGAACCCTATGTCGCCGATCTGGCCGCCGAGATCAGGCGGGGCGCGCGCCGGGGCTCTGGACGGCGGGCGGCCTGACGCGGGCGAGCAGCACGAACCGCCCCCACAACAGGGCGGCCGACACCGCACTGGCCAGCACGATCGCCCACACCAGCCCATCGACCCCGCCGCCGCCGCGCACGCCCAGCCACCAGGCCAGCGGCATCATCAGCAACACGTACGACACAAGATGCGTTGCTGTCGGCATCACGATATCGTCCCGCGCCCTGAGCGACTGCGCCCCCACCACCTGCAGGCCATCGGCGACGAAGAACAGGCTGGACAGCACCATCGCCGTGCCAATGCCGTCGATCACCACCGGATCGCGCGAATAGGCCATGGCAATCTGATCGGCGAACAGCCACACGCCGCCCGATACCAGCAGCAGCACCGTGGCCGTCACGCCCACGCCCTGGCCGGCGGCGCGCACCATGGCAGCGCGGTCGCGCGCGCCCCAGGCGCGGCCCACCAGCACGCTGGTTGCCACCGAAAGGCCCAGCGGCACCATGAACACCAGCGCGGCAACATTGATCACCACCGCCCACACCGCCACGGCGGTCGCGCTGATCCAGCCGGCAAAGATCGCCATCGCCGAGAAGGACAGGCTTTCGATGAAATAGCTCGCCGACGCGCCATAGCCGACACGGCGCATGGCCCGGAACGCTTGCGCGTCGTGCGGGGCGGGGGTGAGCACGCCCAGTTCGCGCGCGCGTTTCCACGACAGGATGATCCACGCCAGCGCGACAGCCAAGAAGGCGCGGCTGGCAAAGGTGGCCCAGGCGCTGGCCTCCGCGCCCTCCACGCCCAGCCCATTGCCGCCCGGCACCAGCCACAGGTTGACGATCAGGTTGACGATATTGGCCAGCCACATCGCGATCGTGCCGGGCAGGGCGCGGCCATGCGCTTCCAGCCAGAACAGCCCGGCGTCTGCCACGATGATCGGCACCAGCGAGATTGCCTGAACCCGCAGCACCGGCCCGGCACCTTCGGCCAGGCCCGGTGCCAGCTGGAAGGCGTGCAGCATCGGCTCCCCGGCCAGCGCCAGAAATAGCGCGGCGGCCACGGAAATCCACAAGGCATAGGCCAGGCCGCGGCGCAGGATGGCACCGGTATCGGCCTCCCGCCCCTCGCCGATGGCCTGGCTGGTCATCACCTGCACGCCCGACAGCAGGCCCAGCCCGGTGGTCAGCACCACGCCGGTCACCGCCCAGGCCAGCGCGTGATAGCTCACTTCGGCCGCGCTGTGCCGGCCCACCACCACGGTGTCGACCAGGCCCATGGCCATGATGCCCAGGCGCGATCCCACCACCGGCGCCGCCAGTTTCAGCAGCACCGACAGGCCGGAGCCCGTGGTCTCCTGTGGGGGCACAGCGGCCGTCATGATGGTCCTTCTTCGGGGGGAATGCGCGGCCCAGATACAGGGCGGCGTGGCTTTCGGCAAATCAGCCCGGTGGCGGTGGCCCCGGGCGCAGCGTGCAGCGCCTGGCCTGCATCACGCCGCGCACATAGCTGCGCCGCAACTGCCCGGCCAGCCGAGCTGCCGCTGCCACCCGCGCCGCCTTGTTGGCGCCGGTGATCTGCCGGATGATGCCCTGGCCGGGGATCAGGCTGCCGGTGATGCCTTCGGCGGTGTCGAACAACAGTTCCACGGGGGTGCGGCCCTTGTGGCCGGCCAGCGCGGGATCATCGACATCGGGGCCAACCAGCGCGGTCATGCGGTTGATCTCGCCATTCAGCTGCCGGCAGGTGCGCAGGCCCCTGATGTCATAGGGCGCCGCCATGATCTCGGCGAGCGCGGCGGCCACCTTGGGTTTGACGATGTTCAGATCGCGCAGCGGACGCACGGCGGCGCGCCCGATCGAATCGTCCACTCCCCCGCGGTCCGGCTGGATCACGGCTTCCGCGCCGGTGTCCTCGGGCGGCCGTGGCGGCGGCTCCGGGGCCGGCTGCGCCAGTGCCAGCATCAGGGCGGCGAGGGCGATCATGGCCCAAGCGTGCCGCGCCTCGCCACCCCCGGCAAGTCAGGAATAACCCTTGATTCAGCCCTTGCCCATCAGGCGCAGCACTTCCGAACGGCTGCCGTTGTCGTCGCGGAACACGCCCATCATGCGGCTGGTGGTCATCACCACGCCCGGCGTCATCACCCCGCGGGCCGACATGCAGGCATGGGTCGCCTCGATCACCACGGCGACGCCGATGGGATCCAGATGCTGCTGGATGCAATCGGCCACTTCGGCGGTGAGGCGTTCCTGCACCTGCAGGCGGCGGGCATAGCCGTGCAGCACGCGCGCCAGCTTGGAAATGCCGACCACGCGGCTGCGCGGCAGATAGGCGATGTGGCCCCTGCCGATGATCGGCGCCATATGATGTTCGCAGTGGGACTGGAACGGGATGTCGCGCAGGATCACGATCTCGTCATAGCCGCCCACTTCGGCAAAGGTGCGCGACAGGTGCAGGCCGGGATCTTCGGCATAGCCCTTGGTATATTCGCGCCAGGCCTTGGCGACGCGCTTGGGCGTGTCGAGCAGCCCTTC